>NC_019566.1 GCF_000319385.1 Candidatus Endolissoclinum faulkneri L2
CAATTTTTTATATTCTTTATTAGTACTACTAGATCAATTGTTAATTGTAGATGTTGTTTTCTCGATGAAAGCTGGGGATTAAATTTTATCCACTACTTACTAATGCAGTTATTAACAACATAAATTTTTATCGTATTAATGTGAAATAAGTTTATAATAAAAATTGTATGTATTTTAAAAAAATTGTCAATTTATGAATTGAATTATGTTAATTAGGTGGATAGCATTTCTATGTAGAAAATAATTAATGTTATTCTATAGTGTGGACAATTATTATCCACACTAAGATAGATTTGTACAGTGAATAGAGTAAAATTTTATACAAGGTCTAATTAATATTGAATATGCCTGACTTATGCCCGTATTTAAAAGAATTTCCACAAGAGTTCTGTGAATAACTGTGTCTGATGCTCTTTGCCTACATTTGGTATCTGACGCTACTGGAGAAACTAATTATCAAATAGCCAGATCTTGTTTAGTCCAGTTTGAAGATGTCAAAGTAAAAGAATATGTTTGGTCACTTGTGCGTACTCGTAGTCATCTTGAGAAAGTAATTGCTACAATTAAAGCAAAACCAGGTCCTGTCTTATTCACTTTAGTGGATTCTTGTTTGCGAGAACGACTAGAAGCAGTTTGTCAAAAAGTTAATATACCCTGCTTGCCAGTGCTTGACCCAACGGTTACCGCTTTAGCTAAATATATCGGTAGAGATTTTCATCCTCGACCTGGTCTTCAGCATAAAACTGATGCTGCATATTTTAATCGTATGGAAGCTATCAATTACACATTAGCTCATGATGATGGTAGAAATATTTACGATCTTGATAATGCAGATATAGTAATTATTGGTGTGTCGCGAACTTCTAAAACTCCAACTTCATTGTACCTCGCTAACCGTGGTTATAAAATTGCAAATATACCTATTATTCCTAACGTTTCCCCACCAGATGAATTGTTTCGTTTGAAACGACCTTTTGTAGTTGCTTTTACTGCTGATCCAATTCGTTTAGTTGAAATACGTCGCAATCGTATTTTAACAATGAAGCAGTATAAGGAAATTGACTATGTATCAATGGAGGAAGTTCGTAAAGAGGTTGCTACAGTTCGACAAATTTTAGCACGGAACAATTGGCCTATTATAGATATTACTTGCCGTTCGATAGAGGAGACTTCTGCAGCTGTATTGCAGCATTTAGATGCTTGGAAACATAATCATGTTTAACACTAGAGCTATTTATCCTTTGGCTAATGACAATTGCTCAAGATCCGTGATTTTAGCGTCTAATAGCCATTCGCGTGCACGACTGTTACGTAATGCTGGTGTGCCTTTTATTATAAAAGTACCTAATATTGCTGAAAAATCTTTGCTACAATCTCTGCAGAAAAAACAGACGAAAACAGAGGAAGCTGCTATATTTTTAGCAGAACTAAAGGCTATCTATGTTTCGCATAAATATCCGAATGCTCTGGTTATTGGATCCGACCAGATATTGGATTGCGTTGGTTCCTGGCTTACTAAACCAGTGGATAGAGTTAATGCAGAGCTAACGTTAAGATATTTATCGGGTAAATCCCATCGTTTAGTTACAGCTGTTGTTGCTGCTAAGGCGGGAGAGAAAATTTGGCAGACGATTGATGTTGTTACTATATCAATGCGAGCAATGTCAGAATCATTTATCGATCGATACTTAGATGCTGTCGGCGATGAAATTTATACTTCAGTTGGCGCATATCAGCTTGAAAGTTATGGTAGTCAACTTTTTACTAAATTGGATGGTGACTATTTTACGGCACTTGGTTTGCCTTTGTTTCAAGTATTGGAGTTTTTACGTATTCATGGTGTTTTAGTAAGATGATCGTTGTTGGTTTAACTGGCTCCATCGGCATGGGAAAGACTACAACAGCTAGAATGTTTCGTCGACTTGGCATTCCGCTATATGATTCCGATATCGCAGTTCATGGAATGATGTGTCAAGGCGGTGAAGCGGTAGCTTGTATTGATAGAGCATTTCCTGGGGTGGTGAAGCATGGTGTTGTTAATCGCAATGTTTTAAGCTCCTTGGTTTTTAAAAATCCTGAAGCTTTACTTTTGCTTGAATCTATAGTTCATCCACTGGTTGCTAATCAAATTACTCTCTTTCTAAGAAACTGTCAGCTTCTTCGTTGTCCGATTGTTATGTTGGATATTCCGCTATTGTTAGAAACAAATTTTCACTACATTTGTGACTTGGTTGTAGTAGTTAGTGCACCTAACTTTATCCAACAGCAGCGTGTGCTGGCACGTCCAGAAATTACACAAGAGCTTTTGGTAAAAATTTTATCGAAACAAATATCGGATTACAAAAAGCGTCAATTGTCTGATCAAATTATTTATACTGGGCTTGGTAAAAGTTATACTATGCGCTTAGTTAAGCAAAAGTTGGTTAAGATTTGGCGAAATAAGTGTAAAAGAAAGATTAAAAATTATAAGAGAAGTAAATGCGAGAAATTGTACTTGATACCGAAACAACGGGGTTAAACCCAGAAAATGGGGATCGAATCGTTGAGATAGGTTGTTTAGAGCTGATTAATCATATTCCTAGCGGGCATACCCTACATTATTACTTTAATCCAGAACGCGATATTCCAGAGGAAACGTTTCGCGTTCATGGTTTGTCTTCTGACTTTTTAGTCGAATATCCAGTTTTTGCGAAATTAGCTGATAAAATTCTAGATTTTTTAGGTGATGCAATATTGATTATGCATAATGCAAGTTTTGACATGAAATTTTTAAACAATGAATTGCGGCTTGTGGGTATTCCACAAATACCGATAAGTCGAGCGCTGGATACTTGTGCTATGGCTAGGAGAAAATATCCTGGTGCTCATGTTAGCTTAGATGCTTTGTGTCGTCGTTTTGACATTGACAATTCAAACCGTGATTATCATGGCGCTTTAATTGATGCAAATCTTTTAGCTTCTGTTTATTTAGAATTGATTGGTGGAAGTCAGCCAGATTTGATTGCAAACTTATCTAATAAATCTAGTAATTTATCTACAACTTCTAATACTCCAGAACTTATTGAAAAAAATAACGTTGTTCATCGAAATCCTCGTCCTCATATTCCAAGTGGTGATGAGATAACAGCGCATAATGCATTTTTACAGCGAATCAAAAACCCTATTTGGACAAATTAATATTGTTGATTTTAGGGAGAGGGAATTGATATATCGATCGCTTGTGCTTTTTTTTGCCGATATATTGTAGCAAAATCTATTGGCTGTATCACCAATGGCGGAAAGCCTCCATTACTGGTAGTACTAGCTAGTATTTCTCTCGCAAATGGGAATAATAAACGTGGGCATTCTATCAAAAGAATGGTTTTAGTATATCTTTTATCAATTTTTTGAAGTTTAAATAGCCCAGCATAAGATAAATCAGCTAAAAATAGAGAATTTTTGGATGTTTTAGCAGTAGCTCTTATTTTTAAGATAACTTCAAATGTCTCTTCATTATTGTAAACCTTACTAGCCTCCACATCAATATTCACTTTAATACTTGGCTGCAAGGTTTCCAACCTTAAACTAGTAGGTGCGTGGGGATTTTCAAAAGAAAAGTCCTTAATGTATTGTGCAATAATATGCAATTGCATTACTTGATTAGGGGGGATGAATGATTCATACATTAAAAAATCCCTTTTATTAAAAGTAATTGTACAGATATTGCTAATTTTAATAACTTATTTGTTTAATGATTATTAGATAGTAAATATTATAATTTTAGCAAAATTTTTACTATGAATTTACTTGGAATAATTTAATAATTAGTTAATTAATAAATTATTAAAACGTTTTATATAATAATGATTTACAATTGTAAGATTACTAGTGTATAAATTATACCATCTTCTGATGTATTTGATATTTTATATGATGTAGTATATTTATTATTTTATTTAACTATGCATTAACTACAATGTAAGTAAGTTTTACTTATGGCAAGCATGCTGTAACAATAGTAGGAATAATTTTTATAAAACATTATAGTCTTCTTATTCCAGACTTAAAAAGTATGTATATGATACAAAAGTATACATAAAATCTTTTTTTTTTAAAATTGTTTTATGTAATAAAATTTTTTAAGAAGTAATTAACTATTTAATGGGTATTAGTATTCAATTAATAATCCTAATACTTGCTTGATAATTAATATCTTTTAGTTTACTAATTTAATTTAGTAGTTTTTTACATTTATACTTTTATAAAAAAAATTTTTCTCTTAAAAGGGTAGTATGTAGTATGCATACATTATTATTATTGTTGTTAAAATTTTATTAAATTAAATTATACTTAAGAGTGTTAAGTAAATTTTATTTAATAACGACAATGTAATTATCTTCTATAGAAGATCCTGAAAAAAGATTTTATAAAATAATTTTATTAATTATTATGTTTATTCAGTAGCTTTAGTAAACAATACATGATCAAATATTTCTAAAGGTCTAAATTAGAAAAGTTAGAGATATCTATTTTTGCAAACTAGAATAGGTTAGAAAAATATTTCTTTTAAATTATTAAATAATGATAAATCATATTATTGTAATCTTACTATACTTATTATTTATTAATAATTTAGTCTAAATTTTGATATAAAAAAACAATTATTTAAGTGTTTTAGTTTTAACCTAAAAAGTTATGTTTATTTTAGGCAATAATATATTGGATTAAAATATTCCTCTGAGTATATTACAGAATATTAGCTTCGTAAGTATTTTATTGTAATTATTAATATATGATGAAATCATTTTCGGTAATTTTAACTAAGCCACATTAACTTTTATAGTTTTTATTATTAAGTACGAGGTTATATTGTTAATATTTTTTTCAAAAGCAAAAATAAAATAAAATAAATTTTTACGTTTTATTAATTTAAATCAATTTAATTTTGGGTTTAATTAGTAATTCATAAATAGCTGGATTTTAATCTTTTGTAGATTTTTTTCTTATGTATTAATTTGTTATCGTTATGAAATTCAAGTGGAATCACTTTAAGGAGAGTAGATGCTAGATGTTTCAGATTTTATTACTTCAGCAGTTAGCCCTAACAAAGGTCTATTGATGACAACTCTGGCAATAAAATTAGGTACACCATTTTGGCTTTACGATGCATCTATAGTAAGACGGCAGATTAAGCGTTTGCAAGGATTTGATATTATTCGTTATGCTCAAAAGGCTAATGGTAATATTAATTTGCTAAAAATTATCCGTCGCAATGGAGTAAAAATTGATGCTGTCTCTAATGGGGAAATTGCTCGCGCTTTAGCTGCTGGTTATCGAGCTGGAAGTAATGATCTTGTATTTGTATCTGATGTATTTGATCAAACAACTTTAAAGCAAGTAGTAGAGCTGTGCATTCCAGTTAATTGCGGTTCAACTGACATGATAGATCAGCTTGCTATGCTTAGTCCCGGTCATCAAATATGGTTAAGAATTAATCCTGGTTTTGGCCATGGACATAGTAAGAAAACTAATACTGGCGGACCATTATCTAAGCATGGTATTTGGCACGAACAACTTTCAGAACTTGGTCGTAAAATTAAATCAAGTAAACTTAATTTAGTTGGATTACATATGCATATTGGGTCTGACGTAGACTATAAACATTTGGGAAAAGTGTGTAATGCTATGATAGAGGCTTATATGAAACTTGGAATGCAAATTAGAGCAGTATCTGCTGGAGGAGGCTTGTCAATTCCTTATCACAGCGATTGTAAGAATGTTGCTATAGATTACTATGCCCAGCAATGGAATGTTGCTCGTTTGAAAATTCAGGACAGTCAAACAATACCGGTGCAAATTGAGATTGAGCCTGGTCGATTTTTAGTTGCTGAGGCAGGATATTTGATTGCTGAAGTACGAGCCGTTAAAAAGGTAGCAGAGAGGTATTTTGTTATCGTAGACGCTGGATTTAATGATTTAGTTCGTCCCGCTATGTACGGCAGTTATCATCACATTTGCTTCATCGATCCTGCTGCTAATCTAGTTATTGGTGCCTTGCATCAGGTAGCAGTTGCTGGTCCACTGTGTGAAGCTGGTGATGTCTTTACTCAAAATAAAGACGGTACAATTGAATTTAAAAATTTACCGTTGCCTAAGATTGGTGATTTTTGCATCTTTGCTGATGCTGGCGCTTATGGCTCAACGATGTCCTCTAACTATAATTCCCGACCATTAATTCCTGAAGTTATTGTCGATGGTTCGGATATTCGTCTTGTTAGGAGACGACAAACTATTAAAGAGATGTTATCTCTTGAAAATGATGATCATTTGTTAGAGAACTAATTATCCCGACTTATCTTTTAGTATAAAATTTAGTAACTATCTAGTACAATAACTAATATTATACGATAATTTTCTTTACAATGTTAAAGCTAGATTATTATTTTTTTTAACAGAGCATGTAACTATTACTAAATAGGTATTTATTTAAAAATAAATTTATTCAATTGCTATTTTGCGGCTTTTATACACTAGATATATGCTACTTGTTGTCAAAAAAAAAACAATTAATACTCACGTAAAAGTAATTAAAAAAAATAAACATACTATTCTTTATCTTTATTTTGATAACTTTCAATCGTAGGACAGCAACAATAAACGTTACGATCACCATATACGTTATCAATGCGCGATACTGAAGGCCAATATTTAGACATTTCCATTCCTTTTAGCGGAAAGGCTGCTTGGCGACGACTATACGGTTTATCCCAAATATTTTCCATCAAGTTATAACTAGTATGTGGTGCATGGCGTAAAGCTGAGGATTCGAGATCCATGATACCTTCCTCAATTGCTTGAATTTCTTTACGTATTGAGATCATCGAATCACAGAAACGATCAATTTCTGTTTGGCTTTCGCTTTCAGTTGGTTCTATCATTAAAGTTCCTTCTACCGGAAATTCTATAGTTGGAGCATGAAATCCATAATCAATTAATCTTTTAGCAACGTCGTCAACGCTAACGCCGCAGCTATCCTTAAAAGGACGCAAGTCTATAATACATTCATGGGCTACAAGCCCGTTTGGCCCTGAATAAAGTATTTTGTAGTAATCAGATAGCAATTTTGCTATATAATTCGCGTTTAGAATAGCGACTTGAGTTGCTTTTTTTAAACCGTAAGCTCCCATCATACGTATATATGTCCAGCTGATCGGAAGAATACCGGCGCTACCATAAGGAGCAGATGAAACAGCACCGATAGATTGATCATTACGTTTGTATTTTTCTGTAGTAGGCAAAAATTTGATTAGATGTTGAGCTACACCAATTGGTCCGACCCCAGGCCCTCCTCCACCATGCGGAATACAGAAAGTTTTGTGTAGGTTCATGTGGCTAATATCAGAGCCAAATTCATGTGGCTTGCATAGGCCGAGGAGGGCGTTTAGATTAGCACCATCGGTATAAACTTGACCGCCATTTTCGTGAATAATTTGGCAAATTTCCTTAATCTTAATTTCAAATACACCATGAGTAGATGGGTATGTTATCATTAAAGCAGCTAAATTGTTGGAATATGTTTCTGCTTTATTTTTCAGGTCATTAATGTCGACATTACCTTTATCATCACATCTAACTACAACCACACTCATGCCTGCCATTGCGGCTGAAGCTGGGTTGGTACCGTGAGCTGAGGAAGGTATTAAACATATATTACGATGTGCTTCACCTCGCGAACGATGATAAGCACGAATTACTAACATGCCAGCATATTCTCCTTGAGCGCCGGAATTAGGCTGAACGGAGACAGTTGAATATCCAGTTGCATTTGCAAGCATTTGTTCAAGCTCACCGATCAAACGCAAATATCCTTGCGTTTGATCGGTGGGGGCAAAAGGATGAATATTAGCAAATTTTGGCCAAGTAATCGCTGTCATTTCTGTGCTAGCATTTAGCTTCATGGTGCATGATCCAAGAGGAATCATTGAACGATCAAGCGCAATATCTTTATCTGATAGTCGGCGCAAATAGCGTAGCATATCGGTTTCAGACCTATGCTGCTTAAATATAGAATGTGTTAAGAACTCTGATTTGCGGCGTAATTCAACGGGAATAGTATCATTGCTAATTGCATCGATCTGATCAAAGGTAAATTTGGCTTTGTAATTTTGACAAAAACAAGACCATATACGTTCAACTGCGTTTTGGTCTGAGGTTTCGTCTAAGCTAATTCCAACGGCATTTTTCAATAAGCGTAGGTTTAAAGCCTCAGATCTAGCCTTTTCCCAGATAGTAATAGCATGATGCTCCGTCGCATTAACTGTTATAGTGTCAAATAGGGTATTACTGTCTAGTTTGCAGTCGAGCTGTTTAAGTCCTGCGACTAAGATTGTAGCAAGTCGATTTATTCTTTTAGCAATTCGAGTTAGACCCTCAGCGCCATGATAAACTGCGTACATAGATGAAATAATTGCTAACAACACTTGAGAAGTGCATATGTTAGAGGTTGCCTTTTCGCGACGAATATGTTGTTCACGAGTTTGTAGTGTGAGGCGGTATGCAGGGCGACCATTGGCATCGATTGATACTCCAACGAGACGTCCAGGTATTTTACGTTTATATATATCACGAGTAGCAAAATAAGCAGCATGTGGGCCGCCAAAAAACATTGGTACTCCAAAGCGCTGAGTAGTACCAATGGCTATGTCGGCATTCCATTCTCCTGGTGGAGTGATTAAAGTCAAAGCCAAAAGATCGGAAGCAACTACTACGATAGCTTTTTGATCATGAACTTGTTGGACAAATTCTCGGTAGTCCTCTATCGCCCCACGGGTTGTCGGATATTGCAGTAAATAACCAAATGCTTTGGCAGGTAATTCAGCGAATTCATTTCCAACTTCTATATCTATTCCGATTGGCTCAGCTCGATTGCGAAGTACGGCAATAGTTTGTGGATGAACTCCACTAGAGACAAAAAATACTGTGCTATGAGATTCTGCTGCTAATTTATATGCAAGCACCATGGCTTCTGCTGCTGCCGTACCTTCGTCGAGCAGAGAAGCATTCGCAATATCCATACCAGTTAGGTCGGTTATCATGGTTTGAAAATTTAGCAATGCCTCAAGTCGGCCTTGACTAATTTCTGCTTGGTATGGGGTATATGCAGTATACCAAGATGGATTTTCTAATACATTTCTCTTAATCACTTCAGGGGTAATCGTATTGTAGTATCCCATTCCGATTAATGAGGTTGCGATTTTGTTAAGTGATGCTATTTCAGCCAATTCGTTAATAGTTTCATATTCTCCCTTAGGAGAATCAAGGTCGAGGGATTCTGTTAAATGTATTGATTGAGGTAGAGCAGCAGTAATCAATGAGTCCAGACTATCATATCCTAGGAATGATAACATCTGAGAGATTTCTTTTTTGCTAAGGCCAATATGCCGTCTAATGAATGCACTTTGCTCATACAAATGGTCAATCTTTTTTCTGTAATCGGTCATAATTTGCTCTCTGCGGTAGCGGGGATTGATGGAAGCAAATTAGCTTGTAAAATTTCTATAAGCAATTTCGTCCATTAGAGTGTTGATTTCTTCTGTATTTGACATCTTAATCTTAAATATCCAACCTTCGTATAATGGATCCATGTTAATTATGCTTGGTGTATTGCCTAATATTTCATTGATCTCAATGATCTCACCACTAACTGGAGCATAGATTTCACTAGCTACCTTTACAGATTCAATCACACAAGCTTCATCGCCCTTGGCAATTATCTTATATAAATTAGGTAGTTCTACGAACACGATATCCCCCAAATGTTTTTGGGCATGATCAGTAATGCCAATAGTACCAATGTCATTATTGATAGAAATCCACTCGTGGTCTTTAGTATATTTTACAAACATAATACTTTCCTAAAGTAATTTGTTTTAGCGTTTATACCCAGGAGTGATAAAAGGCAGTTTAACTATATTCGCCGGTACTAAGTTATCGCGTATCATTAAGAATACGACTGTATTTGCTGCGGCATATTCTCTAACAACATAACCCATGGCGACAGGGCTTTGGACGCTTGGGCCAAAGCAGCCGCTAGTTATTTTCCCTATAATATTGCCATTTTCATCAAGAATTTTGCAACCTCGACGAGCTAAGGCGGGACCTTTCGTTTTTATACCTACTCTTTGGCGCAAAGTACCTTCGATAATTTCTTTCTGGATACGACTTGCTCCAGGAAAATCAGCATTTTTACGACGGTGTTTACCGATAGACCAAAGCAAAGATGCTTCTACTGGTGAGGTACTAATGTCGATATCTTGGCCATACAGACATAATCCTGCTTCCAACCGCAAGGAATCACGAGCGCCCAGCCCGATAGCCTCTACTTCAGTATAATTTAATAATTCGCGTGCCAAGCATTCTGCATTCTCTGCTGGGACTGAGATTTCATATCCATCCTCTCCAGTATAGCCTGAACGGGTTACAAAGCAATGAAATCCCCCTACATCCATTGATGCACCGGTCATGAATGTTAGATTAGCAGCTTTTGGCGCTAAGTTAACAAGCACATTAACCGCTATAGGCCCTTGGAGGGCTAATAACGCGCGATTATCTAGTATTTTTAGTCCTTCGCCGAAAGCGGATTCCATAATTGCAATATCCTGTTCTTTACAGGCTGCATTAACCACAACGAATAGATGATCAACTGCATTGGTTATTATCAAGTCATCAAGAATGCCTCCATTACTGTTAGTAAACTGCGTATAACGCATACATCCCCTATTTAATCCCCTGATATTACCTGGCACTAATGTTTCAAAAATTTTTGCCCGATCTTTTCCATAGATTTGTACTTGTCCCATATGAGATACATCAAACAATCCGGCTTTAGCACGTGTATGTCTGTGCTCTTTAAGCACTCCCAGAGGAAATTGCATAGGCATATCATAATCGACAAACGCCACCATTGTGGCGCCAAGCTCTCGGTGAAGATGATTAAGGGGGGTAGTTTTTAGCTTAGCATCGCTCATCGATATTCCGTAATGGATTACGTGTACGTCTAGAGATTTAGACTTAACCTAATTTGGTGCCTCAATATTAAAATACTAACTTAATATAATGTTATTTTTTTTTCGATCTATAGCGAAAGTAATTACCATCACTTCCAGGACGAAGACAAATTTTAGTTTGTTACCTAATATTTTTAAGATTCATAGAATACCTGAACAAATTAGAGTAGGCAAACTATTAGTATGCCTAAACTAATATCTTATAAAAATGGTGTTATAGAGTAGCGATTCGCTAAATGTAATTTTTATCAATTTAAATATATACTTAGTGAGATAATAAGTATTGGTATTTATAAAAATCTTTATATTCATAAACTGCACTTTAACTCTTATTCTCCTTATTACTCTGCATACTAAATTTTTTTTACGAACAGGTTAATTCAAAAAATAAAATTTCTTATTTGAATTAAGTGCCCAGTATTTATTAAATAAATTAGTTTTTTTTTACATCCAATAAAATTATAAATCGTTAACTACATTTGGATCTTTTTTACTTAACATTAATTTCGTTAGTTATAGTATTGACTGTCATTCTGAATACAAAAATCTAATGTGAAGCAAGCTAAACATTAAAAATTAATATTATAAAATACTTATTGTGTTCAAAATCCACATATTTTATAGCTATAGTACAATATTTAAGTAATTTTTTAATATTCAGAAGTAAGGCAGAAATTTTACGATCCTAATTAATGATTGCAGTTTTTAAATAAACTTTTTTCGTTTATTCCGACAGATGTCTTTTATGACGGCTAAGAATACTATTGTTACTAATTTCATTTTAGAAAATTCGATTTTGCTACAAAGGAAGATTCAGATATGATTGCATTATGCCAAAAGCAACCAATAACTGTGCTGCTTGCTTCTCCCAGGGGTTTTTGTGCTGGTGTTCAGCGCGCGATTAATATTGTTCAACAGGCATTAAGCAAATGGGGTGCTCCGATTTATGTTCGTCATTGGATTGTACATAACCAATGTGTTGTAGAAAATCTTGAAGCTCAAGGAGCTGTCTTTGTCAAAGAGCTTGATCAGTGCCCTGTTGATCGACCAGTTATGTTTAGTGCTCATGGTGTGCCACAATCGGTAATTTCTGAAGCAGAGCGACGCCAGATTACGTATATTGACGCTACTTGTCCACTAGTTAGCAAAGTGCATCTGAAAGCTAAGCGCTATTATCGCTTAGGTAGTCACGTAATTCTAATTGGACATGCTGGCCACCCGGAGGTAATAGGAACCATTGGTCAACTGCCTGACGGAGCAGTTAGTTTAGTAGAAGACGAAACACAAGCAGAAAAGTTTACCCAACCAGAGTCGAGTAAGAGTCTCGCCTTAATCACCCAAACTACTCTTTCGATAGACCATACCGCTCGCCTTGTTGCGATATTGCAACGACGTTTTCCAGCAATTTTTGCCCCTAAGAATGAAGATATCTGCTATGCAACCACCAACCGACAGAATGCTGTAAAAGCTATAGCATCAAATTGTGATGCGATCTTAGTAATCGGCGCGCAAAACTCATCTAATTCTAGACGTTTAGTTGAAGTTGCTAAAGCCTGTGGTTGTGAAAAATCTCGGTTGATTCAGAGAGCATCAGATTTAGATATAGCATGGTTGATTGGAGTACATCGGCTTGGTATTACTGCTGGTGCTTCTGCACCAGAGCATCTGGTAGAGCAGTTGATTGCTTTTTGTCGTTTGCATTATACAGTAACTTTGGAGGAGGTAGAGGTTGTTCAAGAAGATATTCGTTTTAAACTACCACCTTTAATCGCATAAAATTATGATAAAAATAGCACTTTATTCTAACTTATAGTTATTATAATAATTTGATAGTGAGTTTGTTTTCAACAAATGAATCTAATTAACATTCACTAACTTTAACTTTTTATAAAAAATTAATTTCATTTTTTTCTCGTCAATCATGAGTTTTCTAATTTATAAAAAACATGAAGAATAGCGATATTTCTATTCTGAAAATAATCTAGTTAAATTGATGCAATCTTAAAATTTAAATGTGTTGTTGTTTATTTTTTATTTTAAATTAATTCATCAATGTTCTCAGCTTTTAAAGCTAAGATTTAATTATAAGACAAGCTTAGTTTTTATCTTAAAAATTAGACTTGTTTTTATATTATGTTGTTTCAGGTTAACTAAAAAATTAATAACTTTAGAAATACTAAAATAAATTGCTCTTTTGGTTATAAGAAACACAATTTTCCCAATTATAGCATTAGCAGAGTGATATTTATACTATATGTTTAGTATAATTGACTTAAGTTATTCTGAATGAATATTCAATAATTATCCAAACAATTTTAGTAGATAATAATGAGGTTTGCTTTTATTAGGATTTTAGATATTCTGCTCGTTAGGGGCTGTAGTGAATGGAGAATAAAGTTGAAATGTTTACGGATGGCGCTTGCATTGGCAACCCTGGGCCAGGAGGCTGGGCTGCTATTTTACGTTGGCGCGGAAAGGTAAAAGAGTTATCTGGGTATGAAGTTAAAACTACTAATAATCGCATGGAGTTGATGGCAGTAATCTCTGCTCTAACAGCATTGAATAGGTGCATGGCAGTCGATCTAACTACAGACAGCACCTATGTACGTAATGGAATTACTAAATGGATAACTCTTTGGAAGCTTGGTGGTTGGAAAACAGTCAATCAGAGACCTGTAAAAAATCGTGATCTTTGGGAAATCCTTGATCTTGCTGTTCATCGTCATGTTGTAGAATGGCATTGGGTTAAGGGGCATACTGGTTGTACTGAAAACGAACGTTGTGATGAGCTCGCTCGCGCAGCTATAAAGGATATAAGTTAAAGATAATCTTTAAACCAAAGTCTGGAGAACTTGCTATTTATGTCACTTAAATTTATTTCTCGCATTGTTTAGTGGATAGAGTAAATTTTTTTAATATTTGATCTAAATATTGTACTGTTGTATATATCAATTTATTCAAGTACAAAAGTAAATTTTGAAAGATGTTGCTAAATATTTTTGAAAGTTTGATTGATTAGGCTGAAGTTATTCAAAAGAATTGGAATATAATTATTTTACTTATGATAATTTTGCTTTAGATTATTTGATAATATAAAGTTGTAACCTTCTCTAAAGAGATTGTAATATATTTTATTGTTAGATAATTAATTATTTTATTACTTTGAACCTCGATGAGATAAAAACTAGCTAGCAAAATGCATCAAGTAAATATTGATAATGATAAAATAGTTAAGTAAATAATCCAAATCAATCGTATTTTACAAGTTAGGTAATAATTTTCATAGCTAAATTGCATTTATTTATTGTATTTTTATATTAGTTACTAGCATTTTCAATGCTTCTCTTTTAGAGAAGATAACATGAATTGTTTTGTATTTGGAATATATGAACTCGATTAATAATAAAATTTGGGATTATATGTGTTTAGAATCTTTACAATCTTGCTAAAATTACAAGAATGACAACCGTTAGTTATATAAGGTTATTTATAATGCATCGTTAAAAATTGTTTTAATAAATTTAATTTTAATCTAGATTTTTTCTGACAATTGATTCGGCAATTATAATGACAGGTGTTTTATAGCATTTCTGTTTTAAATATTGTGTAATATATTTTTATATTGTCTTTCCATTTAACAGCTTGGGCAGGATACCAAGCATCCCCATGGCATGTAACATAGTAATATTTTTTAGTGGTTTAATATTATTCATGGCGAACAATCCAAAACAACGAATTGTTTTTAATGTAATAAAATCATTAGAGAATAGCCGGGTTAGCATATCAGTAGCAGCTCCCATAGTCATAATGTCGAATCTTCGCTGACGCTGATATTTTTTCAGAACTGGAGTACTGCCAATGTCTAATCCTAGCCTTCCTGCATCCACAATTAGCTCTGCGAGCACAGCAATATCTCGTACACTTATGTTAAAGCCTTGGCCTGCTATAGGATGTAAACAATGAAATGAATCACCAATCAGCGCTACTCTCTTGGAAATTCCTGACTGCGCTACAGTTATTGCTAAACGATATACTGCCCTTGGTCCTATTGACTTTAGGATACCTCTGGAATCACCAAATCGTTCTTTTAGTGCTGTAGAAAAAAATTCGTCATCTAGATTAGCAATTCTTTTGGCTACGGCAGTTCGCTCAGACCAAACCATAGCAGAGTGATTTTCTTGTAATGGCAGTAAGGCTAGAGGACCACCTGGAAGGAAGCGCTCATGTGCTAAATTATGATGTCTTTTTGAATGTTGAATGGTATCAACGATGGCGCTCTGGTGATAATCTAGAGTGGTATGCTGGATATCAGCTAGAGTTCTTATGCGGGAATCACGTCCATCGGCAGCAATTACAAGTTTGGATACAATCACTTTTCCATCATCAAGAGTCAGTAAAGCTTGTTCTTTTCTGATCTCTAAAGCTATAACTGATCGGTTGTCAATAAAACTAACAAAATCTGAGTATTTTTCTAATTGACTTAATAAAGATTTTTTTAGGGCATTATTATTAATAATATGCCCCATTGGTTCTTGGCCGATAGTTCGGGAATCGTAATGTAGAATGCTCTCCGAGCCAGCTTCAGAAACCAATATATCATGTATAGGATAAGCGTTATCAGCGATCTTTTGCCATACGCCCAGTACAGTGAATAAGCGTCGTGAGGATAAGGATATAGCTGTGGTACGTATATCGTTTTTTTTTGCTACGGCTGCATGTGGACTAATTTTGTCGACTAGAAGACTAGGTAATCCGGCTTTAGCTAAGGCTAAAGCTAATGTTAGTCCAGACAAACCAGCTCCAACAATAGTTACATCCATAGCTGCTTAATCCGTTCTGATTGAATACCAAATCATAGTTTTTATTATAAAATATTAATTTTATAAAATTAAAACAATAGCTAAATGTTGTTCCGATTTTAACTTAACTAGTAAGTAATTTAGCCCTCTAAATACACTTTATTATGTATTTTTGATATTAATAACGACATAATATTAGCATACAAGCAATTTATTTGTGATATTAGTCAGTTAATATCCTCAATGTATATTATATTTTTTAATACAATTCATAGCAAATTAGTACCTGATTATTTTTTTGATAGTAGCAGATCATCTTCGTAGTTTTTATATCACACAATATTTCTTGCATCTTCTACTAACATGATCGGAATACCATTCCGAATTGGAAAAGCAAGTCCTGCATGTTCGCTGATAAGTTCTTGCTTTACTTTATCATATACTAAAGCTTGCTTTGTGACGGGGCATACAAGAATTTTTAATAGCCTATGATCAAGTTCTATGGTATCGTATTGTTTGACTAATACTGGAACATCGGAGTTGTTCATAAATGTTGCCCCTTAACAATATACGCCAAATAATGTTAAACTTAGATAAGAACAACCATCGCTGAGAAATGTTGATAGATATCAACTAGTGCAATAATTTAAAGTTTAATACAATGATCGTTTTTTTATTGGCCATTACTTAATCTAAAAAATAATTTTAAAAATATTTCAGTGAGCTGCTTTTTAGCTTATATTATCTTTGGTTGCTTTCAAGTAGATTGCTATACAATTACAGTTATTCTTGGTGCAATAAGAACACAAATTTTATTTTAAGTAGACTTATGCCCAACTGTATTCTTGCTGTTCATCAAAGCGATTAATAGCAAAGTATATTTATCTTGTCAAATATCGCTTCATAATATTAATAAAAACAAATCTTTCCGATGTTATGAGATACTTTTCTAAGTTTAATTAACTAAAGGTATTTTAGAATACTAAAAATCATCTTTTTATTTAACACAATCAGTGCGATGTAAAAGTTTTTAATTAACTTGAATTGCCCCAAATCTAATTTTTACGCCTAACTTCAGCATATTTAACGAGTTAAGTATAAATGGTTTTATTAAAAAGATACAATTATCTTTATTTTAATATTTTAGGAAAATCATATCGTTGATCATCATATTAATCAATTGGTTATGAATTTTGTACGCACTATTGCCGCCGTTGGCGGCTATACCATGATAAGTAGAGCAACAGGTTTTTTGCGCGACATGCTGATAGCTTCGATTGGAGGTGCTGGGCCGACTGCGGATGCATTTTTTGTAGCTTTTCAAATTCCAAATTTTTTTCGTCGCTTGACAGGTGAAGGTGCGTTAACAGTTGCTTTTGTTCCAATGTTTGCAGAAATGATTGAGTCTCGAAACAACTATTTAGCTATTACCTTTGCAGGTCAAGTGCAATCTATATTGCTACTATTTCTGCTAATTTTGTTAGCCTTAGCTGAGTTTGCCACGCCTAATTTAATCATGTTATTCGCTCCTGGTTTTATTGGAGATGATAATCGCTGCAGCATTGCCATTGAATTAACTAAAATCATTTTTCCTTATTTAGTACTGATTTCACTTGTGGCGTTGTGGGGTGGTATGCTGAACAGTATAGGCAAATTTTCGGCGATGGCAGCAGCACCTATACTGTTAAATTTAATTATGATAGCTTCCCTGCTAATCACTCCTGGAATTTTAGAAACTCCAAGCCACGCATTGGCTTGGTCTGTTACTGTTGCTGGTATTGTCCAAGCATTTTTTTTAGCTGTAGCCTGTCATCAAGAAGGCATATTACCCCCATTGGTTTTTCCACACTTGACGCCTGAAGTAAAGCGATTACTAGTATTAATTAGCCCAGCTGCTCTTGGAGCTGGTGTAATTCAATTAAACGCTTTTATTGGCATCTGGTTAGCTTCATTGCTACCAACTGGATCTATTTCCTACATCTATTATGCTGATCGAATTATTCAACTGCCATTGGGTGTTGTTGGTGTAGCGATTGGTACCGCTATATTGCCTATGCTGGCTCGCCAAATACGTGCTAAGGAAGCTGAAACAGCCTTGCTAACCCAACATAAAGCTATGGAAATTGGATTATTTTTGACTGTTCCTATTGCTATACTTTTCTACTTGCTCGCTGATCCACTAATAGCTTTGCTATTTCAACGTGGTGCTTTTTCAGTTATAGATAGCGAAAAAACTGCTAGCATTCTTGCTACTTATGCAGCTGGTTTACCTGCTTTCGTCCTAATCAAAATACTGCAGCCAGGTTTTTTTGCTCGTCAAGACACATCTACTCCTGTTAAGATTGCAATTGTGATTGTGATTGTTAATGTTTTTTGTAGCATTATGTTTTTACCTATATTTGATCAAATCAGCATTGCTGTTGCGAGTGTAATATCTTCCTGGCTAAACGCGGTTATGCTCGCTACCCTGCTTTATAGACGTAGACATATTATGATAGATAAGCGCTTGTTTATTATGACGCTGAAAATATTTCTATCAGCCACAGCGATGGCTTCTGGAGTTAGTTTTTTGATGAATAAAATTAATCATTGGCTTATTGGCGATAAGTTTGAGCAAGCTATAGCTGTTCTCTGTTTATCTGTATGCGGTACCGTACTATACATTATCGCTTGCTTAATGATGAAAATAATCTATCTAAGAAATTATGCCATCGTGTGGCGCAATTACAGATAATTTTTAGTTTTATTAATGATCGTTAAAAATTCTCTTTAAACTTTAAAATAAGTGAAGTCTCAGTGGTTAATTTTGGTTCATCTTGAGAATAGAATGTTAACTAGGTATTTTCTCTTCGGCTATGGGGTTACTTTTTATCCAGTAATCAGCTAACATAGCTACTAAACCACATGGGTGAATTTTCAGCTCAGTATAGTTTTAGTTGCTTTACCTGACATCCATAACTAAAATGTTGCTTTTATAGCTGTTATTATTTGTAATAAAAGTAGGTAATTTATTATTTAGTGTAATAAAATGTAAACTTACATTGGATAAGTTAGGTAAAGCTAATTATGCCCTAGACTAAAATTGTTTAATTGACTATCAAAGTTATTTTGCTTGACTGTTGTATTAGTTTTTAAAAAAAACATTATTGTAAATAGTGTTTTTTAGTATTTATATTCTAAACGTTCTGTATTACCTAGTGTCTATTGCTTTTTCTATTAAAATTTAAATAGATGTTTTTGCTTTCTTTATTATAGAGCATGGTTTAGGATTTTATCTGTTTGTTTTTTTTATAAGTGATTTTAGTAGTTATTTCCTAGCTAAAAATGCTATCGGGTAATAGATAATTTTAGTATGCCTTAGACAGTTTTATTTAGTTTCGTAAAGCCAACCTACACTTTATGGAGCTGTAGATTGAAGATATAGTATCTTTCTTTTTATGATTATAGGCTTCTTCATTAGAAGAGGGGAAATAAAGTTTGATAAGAAGTAATATATTAATGTCAAAATGCCTTAAATACTTAATTAACTAGTATAAAATCTGATAGATTTTAAGTTTTAGGCACAGGTTTTATTAGATTAACTGCAGCTTTTCTTTTTTTATTGTTGTACTGTAGATATATCTTTTCAAAATAGTAAATTTAAATATTAGCATATTGTGACAATTTAATTGTCGATGATTCTCAAATGTATTTATTGAATAATATAATTGAATATTAGCACCTAGTCCTTTTTGATTTATGAAACGTATATTCTCTGGTATTCAGCCGACTGGCAATGTAACTTTGGGCAATTATCTCGGAGCTATTAAGAACTGGGTGGCACTACAAAATGAAGCATCATGCGACTGTATTTTTTGTGTAGTTGATCAGCATGCAATTACCGTTCAAAAGAATATAGGTGCGTTAAAACGATCAACCCAGGAGACAGCAGCTTGCTTGATATCAGCTGGTATCGACCCAGTGAATAGCATATTGTTCAACCAGTCACAAGTTGAAGAACATATGAAACTTGCTTGGGTTCTTGGATGCTTGACGAGGGTTGGTTGGTTGAATCGCATGATTCAGTTCAAAGATAAGGCTAATCAAGATAAGGATAATGCAAGCGCTGGTTTGTGGTGGTATCCAGTTATGATGGCCGCTGATATTTTGGCCTATAAAGGCACACATGTGCCAGTCGGCGATGATCAGAAACAGCATATAGAGCTTGCCAGAGATATAGCTCGTTCCTATAACTTTGCGTTCGGCGTTGAGTTTTTTCCTTTACCGCAAGCACAAATTTTAAGTAAATCATTTCGTATAATGAGCTTGTGTGATGGAAAAAAGAAAATGAGCAAATCAGATTCCTCTGATATGTCACGCATTAACATAACTGATAATGCTGATACTATTGCTCATAAAATTAAAAAGGCTAAGACTGATTCATATTCTTTGCCAAGCGAAACAGGTGGTTTAGTTGGAAGAGCTGAAGCGCAAAACTTGATTACTATCTATGCTGCTTTATCAAACAAAAGTGTAGAGGTAGCTTTATTAGAATATGGTGGCTGTGGTTTTGGCCGACTTAAGCGAGACCTAGCTGAATTAGCAATAGAGGTAATAAGGCCAATACGCATGGAGGTACATAGGCTTATGTCCGATATTAAGTATATCGATAATGTGCTTAAAAAAGGTAGTGCACGGGCTAGCGCACTTTCCAAGCCAATTGTTAAGGAAGTTTATGATACTATTGGTTTCTTATCTACATAAACCTTATCTATTTAACTTAGATTATATCAACGTATATTGATCATTTTTATAGATGATTACTAAATTGGTTAGATAAGTTAAGTGAACTATAAATCTGAGTAAAGCTTGGTTTATTTTTGCTAGTTATTGTTAAATAAGCTGTTTTATGATAGCAGAGCTTGCAAGCGCTATTTCTATTTCAGATTACAATTAAATGTTTTATCAAAAAAGCAATGTATATTGATCTGTCGAACAAAATCTTAGCATGCTGAGTGATCTAAACTTGTATCGTCTTGTTGAATATTACATCAGATAGTCGATGGCGGTCGTGCAAGTGTGGTTTTGCGCTTGGAACATAGGAAAATTATAAATAAATCTAGAATATTACAGCACAGTGATCAACTGTGATAAAGTATGGTCTTTAACTAATCTATAGCTTTGCTTATATCTATATTCTGCTATAGTTTATTCGTGATTTAATTATTCGGATTAGTATTAGATAAAATTTATTTTATATTATTTACTTAGCTTTATATTGAATCGATTTAATCTATTCATTTGATACTTAAATATCATAGGCATTTGTTATGCAAATTAAGCTTTGCTTGCTTAATGTTTATATATTCAATATAATCTTTAATCTATATGAATTTTATTCAATTGGCGTTTAATAAAACGCTATCGTTTGTAAAAAAATTACAGTTTTTTTTTAAAAAATTCTTTAATTATGCTTTGTTATACGAGCGTAAGCAAAAAACCACTTCTAGGATTCTATCTTAAAAGAATAACATGTTGTATATTTACCTATTAAACTAAATGAAAAAGCAATTATTGCTAATATCCATGAATATTAGTTATTTTTACTTTTATTGATTGAATAACAAACATGTATTTTTATCTAGTTAAATTCTTAGTCTAAAAATTTATATGCTATATCATAATTTCTTTCATTAATCAGATAAGTGAGAGTTTGCTTGTATGGTGAGTAATTTAAAAAACTATTAATAGTAGTTTGATAAAATTTTTACAAATGAAAGCTAGAATAAAATCACTTATATGTTAGCAATAAAACATTAACTTATCGCAGTTAATAGCTGTAGCTTAATGCTGTGTATATTTTAAATACGTACATTATTATTGATACTTTATAATGAGTGAGTTGCTATTTCAATGGTTTGAAATAATTCAAATTTATCTTAATAAAATGCTTTGATGTTATGAAACAGATAGTTTGATTTATTTAATAAAATCTTTGCTTAAAAAGAATGTTTAAATAGTTAATAATGTAGATAACATCTAAATTAAATTAGCATTTATATAAGATTTATTATTTATTTAATACTTTTTTATTATTGGATAAACAGCATAATGGCCGATGCGTTAATTTTTTAAAAAATTTATATTTATATTAATGATGATTATAAACATAGCTTAGTTACCGTTTAACGGAGTTTATGATATTTGTAATTCATAGTTTTTGCTTTGGCCAGTAAAACGGATTATTGACTTATTAAAATTAGCTTATGTATGAGTTAGGTATGCGAGGTTTTTTATGAACTATATGTTAAATCTCCTCTCCGGAGGAGAGATTACAATTATCTTTTTTGCAATCGTTCTCATCATCTTAGTCATTAAAGGGATTAGAACTGTACCACAAGGTGAGCAGTGGACAGTGGAGAGGTTTGGTCGGTACGTATATACTTTAGAACCAGGGTTGAGCTTAATCAATCCATTATTTAGTCGAATCGGTAATAAAGTTAATATGATGGAAAATGTACTTGATATTCCTGAACAGGATGTTATTACTCAAGACAACGCACCTTGTCGGGTTGATGCTATTGTGTTTTATCAAGTAATAGAGGCACGTAGGGCGGTTTATGAGGTTAGGCATTTAAAATCGGCTTTGGTAAATTTAGCTCTAACTAACATCCGATCGGTGCTTGGAAGCACTGATCTTGATATAGCTCTATCTTCGCGCGATGAGATGAATAATCATATCTTGAAGGTGATGGACGCGGCTACTGATCCTTGGGGTACAAAAATCACACGCGTAGAAATTAAAGATATTACTCCACCTAAGGATTTGCTAGATGCAATGGCTAGCCAAATGAAAGCAGAACGTGGGAAAAGAGCACAGATCTTAGATGCGGAGGGCTATAGAGCTGCTGCTATTCAGCGTGCTGAGGGTAAAAAGCAGTCTGACATTCTAAATGCTGAAGGTGAGCTAGTTGCTGCTCAGAGACAAGCAGAAGCCAGAGAGCGATTAGCTAGAGCTGAAGCCGATGCTACTAAGTTTTTGGCTGAAGCAATTGGCTCGACTGGCAATAATGCTGTAAAATATTTTGTCGCTCAGAAATATATTGAGGCTTTATCGGATTTTGCCAAATCACCAAATCAAAAAACTATCTTTATTCCAATGGAGATGTCTTCAATCATTGGCTCTATTGGCGGAATTAAGGAATTGCTAAATACGGTTTCGGCTGGAGCTGAATTATCATCTCCTCCTCCTAACATCCAACAAACTCCACCCAAAATGAGTAGTTAATCTTTGGAGTATGTATCCTTGAGGATAAATCCAGAAGCTTGGCATTGGACTGCCTTAGGCTTATTATTAATGGCTTTGGAAATTGTGCTACCGGGTAGTTTACTTTTATGGTTTGGTTTTTCAGGTGTCGTACTAGGTTTTTTCCTCCTCTTAATTGATGTGACTTTTTCTTACCAAATTGCGCTATTTAGCTTATTTGCTTTGCTTTCTTATTGGCCAATAAGGTTTTTTACTACTGATCACCAACAGTCTAATGATTGGGCCGCGGCTGCAGATCTTAATCAACGTGCCTATTCCCTCATTGGCCATCGTGTGAGTGTAAGTGAGGCAGTGATTAATGGTTTTGGTGCCGCCAAAGTAAGTGATTTACGTTGGCAAATTGCTTGTGAAGAGAATCTTGAAGTTGGATCATTAGTTGAGGTGGTCTCAGTGATTGGTATAACTTTGCAGGTGCGTCGGACTTCTTCTATAATTGATGAAGCTTCCTTCACTCGATAAATTTATGTTTGTGAACAGGGGAAAATTTTAATTTTTTGTTTTTATACATTAGGTCGATTTATTTACTAGGACTTTGTTGATGTGAATTAGCTTATTAATTCCTATTAATCATAGATCTTTAGTTATTTTTTATTTATACAACTTATCCAGCACTGTTAAATAATAGGTAAGTATATTTACTCATTTTACCCTTTTATTTCTATCTTTTGATAGAAGTATTTAAATGTTTTATTTGCGTGTTTTAATTTGTGAGTATCTGACGATATCAGGGTATATGTAAAAAATTCTTTGGCTATTCATTATTCGATGAGCCGTTTATTAAAATTAATTGGTAGGTTTTTTTTATATTACAGCCAAGACTTTTAGGAATCTTTTAAAGTAACATTAATGAAGATGTTACTTTTCATATATAAACGTATTATTGATTATAAATATTGTAATATTATCTCCGGATTCGTTTATAAAAAACAAGATTATTTTAGCATTCGCTGCATATATTGAGCAATATATGGTAAACTGTGGACATTAGAATGAATTAGCTAGTGATTATAAATGATAATTCAATCAATAATTTTTTATTTATAGAAATGATTTGGCTGTTTAGCAAAATTTTTTATTTTTTTACTTTATTAATTGCTATTAACAAAGCTTAAGGATAGGCGCGCTTTATTGATTATTTTCAAGAAATAATGTTATATCTAATGCCTCTATAGTAGATGATTGTATGAAATGCAACATTATTAATATAATAAAATAAACTAATTATCTATAAGATATAAAATGTTATATATGATAACTTAATTATGATTTAATCAATAATTTGTAGTATATTGAAGGTTAGAATATTATTTTTGATTTAATGATATCTAATGGTGAATTATATGTTGATTAATTTAATCTTAAGTAATAAAAAAACTTATTAGCTTAATACATTTAAGTTTTAATTATCCTATATTAATACCCTTACACAGCATTGCGGAATAATATCAAATTAGGCTTTTTATTTTTTTTTAGAATTAGGAAATTCAACTAAACTAATTAGTGAAGTTACTCACATCACTAATTTCTAGAATTGATCTTACTTAATAAGATATAAAATAATATTAAACTATTAATATCAATATTAGTATTAGAATGTCACATTTTTTACTCTATATATGTGAATTTTTATTGCCTATATCTGATCCTCAGATCAATTTTATTTTTGCTTATCTAATTTGACTGGTTTCCAAATATAAGACTTGATGAAAAAATATCTTTCATACAAACTTTAGTAAATAATTTATCTTACAACCCCGCGTTTATTTTTTCAACATATAAACTTGTTCTACTAATGCTCAATTAAGATACAATCGTAGATTATCTATCTAATACCAGTTTGTAATTATTAGCGGAGAACAGGATGAGACGATACCTATTGAGATTTACTTTGCCTTACGGCTTATAGATGTTTGGTATAAAATAAGAATCGCTGCATCTTATAAATCTAGGCTTTATATATTGTCGGAAATAGTCGACATTATTTAATTTTTTATAAAAATCAACAATTTATAATGCTGTTGCTCACTTATTTAAGAAATAAGAACAATGATTTATCGCACTGTTTGTCCGACTTCTGATGTACCTAATCATCCTACTCTCAAAATAGGTCTTATCGGGGTTCTATTGGTTAACCTTGGCACTCCAGATTCAACTGATATCCCCGATGTGCGGCGTTATCTAGCTCAGTTTTTGTCAGATCGTCGTGTGATTGAATTTAATCCGATTTTATGGAAGCTGATTTTGCATTGTTTTATTCTTCGCACAAGACCACAGAAAACGTCTAAAGCTTACCGCGCTATTTGGATGAAGGAAAGCAAAGAATCTCCTTTACGCCATTATACTCGCGAAGAGGCAGTTAAGTTAAAACAAAGACTTGATCCGACAGAAACAACATTAATTGTTGATTGGGCTATGCGTTATGGAAGACCTTCTATCGGGGATCGTATGCGTGCGTTGCAGAAAGAAGGCTGTGATCGAATGTTGATTGTACCGCTTTATCCGCAGTATGCTGCTTCCACAACTGGAACAGTTATTGATGAAGTTGCTCGTGAGTTGCTAACCATGCGATGGCAACCAGCAATTCGTATTCATCCTGCTTTTTATGACGATCCAGCTTATATCGAAGCAG
The DNA here is from genome assembly GCF_000319385.1 of Candidatus Endolissoclinum faulkneri L2. Classification (GTDB taxonomy): domain Bacteria; phylum Pseudomonadota; class Alphaproteobacteria; order Thalassobaculales; family Thalassobaculaceae; genus Thalassobaculum; species Thalassobaculum faulkneri. The sequence continues at coordinate 25,780 of NC_019566.1, forward strand.
TTGCTACTTGTGTTGAAAAACATTTATCCACTTTAAAATGGCAACCTGAGGTAATTTTAGCTTCATTTCATGGATTACCTAAAAGGTATCTGCTATCTGGTGATCCGTATCATTGCCATTGTTTAAAGACTGCACGCTTGTTGCGAGAGCGCTTAAGATTAAACACAAATACATTCCGTCTGGCATTTCAGTCCAGGTTTGGCAAAGAAGAATGGCTACAACCTTATACCGATGAGGTTATTGCTGCTTTATCGCAAAATGATGGATTTAAACGTCTTGTCGTAGTGATGCCAGGTTTTATCGCTGATTGTGTAGAGACTTTAGAGGAGATTGGTATGCAGGGCTGTGAAACTTTTAAAAAAGCTGGCGGCACTCATTTTTCTATTGTTCCTTGTGTTAACTATAGTGACGCTGCAATCAATATGTTAGAAACTCTCATTATTAATGAATTATGCGGCTGGTGGAGTAAATGTTAAGTATCGATCATATAATTTATAATAAAGTTAAAATTTATAGTTGTTTGGCTTATTCAATTAATAGAAATCCAATAAAATGCTCATTAAGCCACTGTTAATGAATAATATTGAAGTATTAATAATAGCGATTGTAACTTTTTAAGCAGACAATTTTGGATTATAATCTTGTTTGTGTTTTGAATAAATTAATGTTTAATTATGCAGTAGATACGTTATATTTCCCTAGGAAAACTGCTAGTCTACTGACTAATTATTTTTATTGATATAAGAAAATAATTGTATAAATAATATAATTATTTTATGAGCTATATAGTGTATGTGTATTCAAATTTTGCTACTATGGTAGGTAATAACATGACTTGTTAGTTTTGATATTCGTATTTTTAATGTTTACTGCAAAAATAGTTATACTAATGAAATGTTTTTTTATTCTAGTTAAAACTAATAGATATTTTGTCATTAAAGACTTAAAGATTGCTCATTAGTAGGCATTAGGAATTTTAAGTAAAAAAACCTAATGACGTATAACATAATCTAGTTTTTATGTGTAAAAACTAATTTTAATGTATACCAATTTTAAAAAAAATGACGTGTATTTTACTCGATACTTAAGTATATTATTAAAATATGGCGTACTAATATAATAAGAAAAATAATAGATTTGAAATTACTTTCTGAACAGTGAATAATTAAAATTGCTTAAGAGATACCAATTTATACCATTATCCAATTGCTATGAGTGTTATTTTTATGTGCTAAATTTATTTTATCCTTATTTAAGATATAAAGATTATCCTTGTCATTCACCATGTAGCACTGATTATTAGGCGCTATATATCGTTAAAGATTATAACAAATCTCTCTTAAGAAGGGTAAATTATTATACAATTTTTCCAATAAGCATACAATATTATTAATGTATCCTACTAGGGAGAAACATTAGGAGTTATTAACTAATATTTTAAAAAATTATTTAAACATTAATATAAAAGTTTTAGTTTAGCTTTAGATATCCTTGTGGCCTTAATTATTATTAAGCTACTGTTATTATTATTTTGATTGCGTGTTACGAAGCACAATCTCCTTATCTTAATTATTACTAAATGTTAAATTTATCTGTTAAGCTTGTTTTTTTAAAACAAGCTTTCTAATTAGCTTATAATAGCTATTATTGTCTTTGTTTTTATTGTTTCAATTATTAATGATCTTCAATGGCAAGAACTGCTCAAGTTAAACGTATTACTAATGAAACGAGTATTTTTGTATCTGTAAATTTAGAAGGTTCTGGGTCTTATGATGTTTCAACAGGCATTGGATTACTTGATCATATGCTAGAACAGCTATCTTGCCATTCTTTGATTGATTTGATTGTTAATGGATATGGTGATTTACATGTTGATGATCATCATACGATTGAGGATTCTGGCTATGCAATTGGTTCTGCTGTTGCTCAAGCACTTGGTGAACGACACGGTATTACACGTTATGGTTATTGCGTATTACCAATGGACGATGCGCTCACTCGTGTGGCTATCGATTTATCAGGTAGACCTTTCTTATCTTGGAGTGTTAGGTTCCCAACACAAAAAATTGGTGCTTTAGATACCGAAATGTTTAAAGAGTGGTTTCGAGCGTTTACACAAAATGTTGGCGCTAGTCTACACATAGATAATCTTAAAGGCGAAAATAGCCATCATATAATGGAAACTTGTTTTAAAGGTCTTGCTTACGCCATACGTGCTGCTGTAGAAATTGATTTACGTAAGTCTAATTCTGTGCCATCGACCAAGGGTAGTTTACAGATAGGTTAAAGGATTAATGAACACTATTGCTATTATTGATTATGGTGCTGGTAATTTACGTTCAGTAGCGAAAGCTTTTGAACGATCTTCTCGAGATTATGGCATATTAGTTAATATTAAAGTGACTAGTGATATTGGGATCATCGCTAAAGCTGATCGCATTGTTTTTCCTGGTGTGGGAGCTTTTCCGGACTGTCGGTCCTGGGTTGATCGAGTGCATGGATTGTATGATGTCTTGGAGAGGAGAGTAATTCACGATTCAATACCATTTCTTGGTATTTGTGTAGGCATGCAACTGATGGCTAAAGTTGGATTTGAACATATGACTACTAAGGGGTTTTCATGGATCGACGGGGAAGTACACCGGATAATTCCGAAAGATAAAGAAAAAAGGCAAATTTACAAAGTACCGCTTATAGGCTGGAGTATGCTTAAATTTTGCACTAACTATCATCCAGTACTATTAGGTTTACAAGATGGAGACCATGTATATTTTCTCAACTCTTATGCTATACGCGTTCACGATACCGATCAGCAGCTTGCAATTACTGATTATGGTGGTTCGATATGCGCAATAGTTGGTCGAAACAACATGATCGGTACGCAGTTTCATCCGGAAAAAAGCCAGGCAATTGGCTTGCGTCTTATCTATAACTTTATCAAATGGTCACCGTAAAATAACTTACTGTACTCCAAAATATTTTAATTAATATATTAATTTGCTATATTGGTAACTCGTGAAGGTATGCTTTACATGAAATTCACATGAAAAATTGTAACAGTAATTTTAATTAATGCTAGTAGCATATTTAGAGTATATTAATAAAAATATGTTTTGTATTAGGGTAAAAATTTATTTTTAACTATGATTGCCTAACAGATTTTGATCCCAATTGATATTATATGGTTATAGTTTAACTTTGCCTTGTAAGCTGTAAACCTTTAAGCAATCATTTTTTTATGCAAGATAAAAAAGATACATATTCTTGTTTTAGAGTAATAAAAGAATAGGGATTTTCTGATTACCTATTGATTTATTATTATTAAATTTTTAGTAGATTACTGGCTAATCATTATGCTTTTATAAATCAATTTATTCTTGTACTTTTGTTATTTTAGTGTTCTTATATTAAGAAGTAGTATCGATTATGCTGCAATTTATGGGTTATCTAAGAAAAAATTAGAAAACGGATAAAGGATTTTTATGTACGTGATTTATTCTTAATAAGTAAAAATTTTTTTGCTTTTGTTACACGTATTTTTAGTTTTTTTAACTAACTTGTAATGAAAAATTTATGCTATAAATGTGAGTAGCATTGCTTTCTTAGATTCAAATGTTAATTTGAAATTAAATTACATCTGCAGTCTACGTAAACTAATAAATAATATTAATAATTATTAAGTAATAAAATTTAGCAAAATTGTTTTTCTAGAAGATATTTAATTTATATTAAATATACCTGACAAGCATATTAATATGCTTGTCAGGTATATTCCGCCCTCGGCGGAGGGGTGGCCGAGAGGCTGAAGGCGACGGTTTGCTAAACCGTTTTAGGGTTAACTCCTAACGTGGGTTCGAATCCCATCCCCTCCGCCATTTTTTTATAGCAGTTCGTATATTAATAAATTTTTTGGTTTGATTTTGGGATTTTTATAAGTTTAACATAAGCCAATAATAGTAAATTAGATTTATTATTACGGTAAAAAAATCAAATAATTAATAAAGAATAGAAACAATGTAATATAATTACTTACAGTAAAAATATTATAACAGTAGGTGATTAATAAAAGTTTATCTTATCGATAACAATTGATTCGTACGTCAGTGAGTATTTTAGTGCAGCATATTATGTCGCTTAAGAAATTGTTCTTGATTTATTTTAAATAACTAAAAGCTATTTTCTCAATCTCAAGATTAAAAAATATGAAGAAAATATTTTATACTATTACTTTATATTTTTTCTCTGTTCTTTTTAGTAAAGAATTATGTTATTCATATATTAAAACGAAAATAAAATATATCACCTTCTTGTACAATATATTCAGCACCTTCGATTCGCATTTTTCCTGCTTCTTTAGCTGCTTGTTCTCCACCTGCCTCTGCGAAGTCAGCGAAAGATATGGTTTCTGCACGGATAAAACCACGCTGGAAATCGCTATGAATTTTGCCAGCTGCTTCTACTACCTTAGTACCGTGGCGTAAAGTCCACGCGCGTGTTTCTTTAGATCCAACTGTAAAGAATGTCAGTAAATTTAACAGTTTGTAGCAACTGCTAATTAGCTTAGTTAGACGAAATTCATCAAGATTTAAACTATATAAAAATTCTTTTTTTTCCTCTGCATTAGAAATTTGTGCGATCTCCGCTTCAATAGCAGCCGAAATTACGAGAGTCTTAGCATCTTCATCTGCAGCCTTATCTGCCACCCTGGCGGATAGTAGATTACCAGATACAGCATTCTCTTCTTCCACATTACATAAGTAAAGCATTGGCTTAGCAGTAAGGAGCTGCAATTGTTTTAGCAGGATGGTTTCTTCACTGGTTAATGTGGGAAGCATTATCCTAACGGGTTTACCTTCACGGATGAAACTAAGTATTTTTTTCATAAGTGCCATCATGTGAATACTATTCTTATCTTGTCTTCGGATAGTAGAATCAAGTATCGAAATGCGTTTTTCCAAGTTGTTTAGATCGGCTAATATTAGCTCAGTATCCACTGTTTCTGCATCCCGAATAGGATCAACGGATCCATCAACATGAGTAATTTGACCTTCAAAGCATCTAAGCACGTGAATAATCGCGTTAGTATCACGAATATTGGCAAGAAACTGATTGCCAAGACCTTCACCGCGGAAAGCACCTTTGACTAGGCCAGCTATATCGATAAATTCAATTCTGGTGGGTAAAATTTTAGAAGAATTAGCGATCTTAGCTAAGATATCCAAACGCGGATCAGTCATAGCTATGCTAGCTGTGTTAGGTTTGATCGTACAGAATGGATAATTTGCTACTTCTGCGTTAGCAGTAGCGGTTAGCGCATTAAAAAGTGTTGATTTACCCACATTTGGTAATCCAATTATGCCGCAGCTAAATCCCATCGTTTTATGCTCAATTTATTGACTCAAATGTCTTTTTTTTTGGATTAATCACTAACTTACTGTAAGTCTAAGATCAGATAGATTCAGTAGTCGAGGAAATACTGCATTGGAAACTTTACTCATAAAGTTAATGTCTTCGTCATGTATAAGCATCTCTAGTTCATTAGCCACGGTATCAATAAGAGTAGTTAACCAAGCATTTTTTTCTGCTTTGGAAAAGTTTGACAGCACATAATTGTTAACTTTGCTCTTATCACCAGGGTGGCCAATACCAAGCCGAATTCGGCGATAGTTGTTTTTGATGTGCCGATTGATATTATTTATACCGTTATGGCCGCCGCTACTACCTCCGCGTTTTAGTCGTATTTTGCCCGGGGATAAATCTAATTCGTCATAAAAAACTGAAATGTTCTCTGAAGGTAATTTAAATAACCTAACTGCTTCACCAACCGAGCAACCACTCCGATTCATAAATGTCATTGGTTTTAAAATTATTATCTGTTCACCAGCAATTATACCTTCACTGGTAATACTTTTGCAATGAGTTTTCCATGAACCAAAATTATAGCGATCGAGAATCTTGTCAATTACCATAAAGCCAATGTTATGGCGATTGTATTTGAATTGTAAACCAGGATTGCCTAAACCTACAAATAGTTTCATTATTAATACCATATTATAAATATATAGCAAATGATGCGATAAACTAAATATTTTTGTCGATCATTGATGATTACGCCATACATCTTCAAATTTTGATGTTACTAGGATATTCTAATTTAGAATTTTTCACTTTCTCCTTGAGATTCTTCTACATTAATATCAGTAAGTAAGATTGGTGGAACAATGGTCGCAATAGTAAAGTAGCGATCGTTAATCGTATGCTTTACATTATTGGGCAAAGAAATTGAAGAAACATATATAGATTCACCGAGTTTAGCATCACTTAAATCAATGGTAAGCTTATCTGGAATATTTTCTACTTGACAATAAACCTCAATTGAATGACGCATAACGTTTAAAACTCCACCACTTTTTACGCCTGGAGATATATTTTTATTGATAAATTCTATGGGAACTGCAACCGTTAGAACAGCAGAAGCTGAAACGCGTAAGAAATCTATATTCCATGGTAAATCGCTAACTGGATGTCTTTGCAGATCACGCGGCAAAACACGATAATTTTCTGTACCAACTTTTAAGAAAATCAAGCGTGAAAAAAAACCAGGCCTATTCAAAATTTTATCAAGTTCTCGCCGAAGCACTTGGACTGCAATTGGAGTTTTTTTTTCACCATAAATAATAGCCGGCACAAAACCTTGACGACGTGCTGCGCGAGCTGATCCTTTACCTAATCTTTCTCGTACGCTGGCATTTAAAATAGCAACTTTGCTCATTTGCTCTTCCTCTAGATAAAATAATGTATTTTCCAAATGAAGGAATCGTAAAGATTACGATTAAATCTCTAAAAAATTATTTATATAATGTCTTATAACATAAGCTGGTTAACGATTAAGTTCAGATAAATAGACTGGATACTGAGCGTTCTTCGCTAATACGATGGATCGCTTCACCAAGTAGTGGGGCAATTGTCAACTGCTGGATGTTGTGCGCTACTCGAATAGCTTCAGTGGCTTGTATAGAATCTGTGGTCAGAAGAGATTTTAGTGGTGATGATGTTACGCGCGCTATAGCATCACCAGACAGAACACCATGAGTAACGTACGCGTCAACGGAAATTGCACCTTCATCTATCAGCGCTTCAGCTGCTTTGCAAAGTGTACAACCGCTATCGACGATGTCATCAACCAGCAAACAACGGCGACTATTCACTTTTCCTATAATCTGCACCACCTCAGATACGCCAGCGCGATCGCGGCGCTTATCTATAATAGCAAGATCTGCATGGATTTGTTTAGCGATTGCGCGTGCACGTACTACACCGCCAATATCTGGAGATATGACGATTAAAGGATCATCCTTTTCGTAGCGTTTCTTAATTTTATCGATAAATACCGGAGCCGCGAATAAATTGTCTGTTGGGATATCAAAGAAGCCCTGTATTTGTCCAGCATGTAGGTCGATAGTTAGGATCCGATCAGAACCTGCTTTAGTAATAAGATTGGCAACTAGTTTAGCGGAGATCGGTGTGCGAGAACCAGACTTTCGATCTTGACGGGCATAACCGTAATAAGGAATCACTGAAGTGATACGGCGAGCTGAGCTACGGCGCAGAGCGTCTAAAGTAACTAACAATTCCATTAAGTTATCATTAGCTGGATAGCTAGTAGATTGTACTACAAAAACATCTTTACCGCGTATATTTTCTTGAATTTCAACAAAAACTTCCATATCGGAGAAGCGTAATATGTTGGCTTTAGTCAAAGGTAAATTTAAATAAACAGAAATTGCTTCAGCCAATGGTAGATTAGAGTTGCAGGATAATATTTTTATAGAAGATTTGGACATAAAATCACCCAAAAAAAATAATAAAAAGATAAAATCTAGCTAAAATAGTAGTATGTAATAATTTTTTATTATTTTAAATTAGAAATTTTAACACAATACTTTATTACTACTAAACTAGCTCTTAATTTATTTAAGATTATATTGGCTTTATTCATAATCTTTATTTTAAATATAATGCTGCTAATATTTACGAATTATGCTTACTATTAGTTTTTAGTCTGCTGTATCCAGGTATCCAAAATTTTCAAATGCTAGAGCTAAAATACCATTAATTCCCATATTGCTAAACATTCCTCAATTAACAAAAAAGTTTTTATTTAATATTTTAAAGTAAGCATAAATTTCTTTCACTTGTGAAGGTATAGTTATATGTTAGTTTAATTTAAATAGCTCAATATATCAGCGCTAATATAGAACTTAGCACTACCGGCATATTAAATTTTGTAATAAATAATATCCAGTGTAATGACTAATAGTTTGACTGCATGCATCAATAATTTAGATCTAATTTATTCCTATAATAGATTACCTTATTATTTGTCATTTTCCCCAAATAATACGATAGACAAAATCATTGCTAATCTTTCTTGCAGAAAATCAAATTTTCTTTTCGCAAAAAGAAGAATTTTTTGTTTGCTAAAATTTTTAATATAAAAAACTATACTAACAAGTAAGAGCTTTTGAACGTTCAGTAGCTGCAGCAAGAGCAGCATTAAATATTGGCTGAATACCAGTATGATCGTCCATTAGTACTTTTAACGCCTCTGCTGTCGTGCCGCCTTGACTAGTGACGTTAAGACGAAGTTGTGAAACTTCTTGAGATGGATATCGTGTTAATAGCTCACAAGAACCAATAACTGTCGTGCGTGCTAATTTCATAGCTACTTTTTCTGGTAAACCTGATTTTATACCAGCTTTTGCAAGGGTTTCGATTAACAAAAAGACATAGGCCGGTCCACCGCCTGACAGAGCAGTGACAGCATTAATCTGCTCTTCGTTATCAACTTCGATCGCTTCACCAATGGTTTCAAGTAATTGGTGAATGTGAATTTTTTGATCACCTACCACATTACAATTAGCAAAATAAGCTGTTATTCCATGCCCAACAGCAGAAGCAATATTTGGCATGGCACGCACAATCGGTACAGTATTGCCAAGCTTGTTTTCGAAATAACTAATAGTGCTACTGGCTGCTATGGAAAGAAAACAGGTTCCGAAATGACTAAACCTAGACACTGATACGATTGCTTTATTCATCATTTGTGGTTTCACAGCTATGACCACAATAATGGGGACAAGATGTTGAGGCATTGCTTCAACTTGATCATAAATTTTTACGCCATACTGCTGAGATATAGCCTTCGTATTCTGAATATTAGGATCAACAATATGAATACTGTCAGCTTCTAAACCATTTTCTAGCCAACCAATCACCAATGCTTTTCCTATTTTGCCACAGCCAATGAGCAATAATGGATTAAATATTTTATTTAGTGAATACATGGATGAAACTGTTATGTGACAAACTGAATATATATTGAGTAATAAATATATGAAGTATGAGTTTAATTTGATTAAAATTAATAAATTTGACTATCGACTCCTGTTTTATTATTATTTCATAAGATGCGTAATTTCTACGCTAAACTGTATAGATAGTTTAATTAATAAAATTATAAATTTAGTATCAAGATAAAACCTTACAGATAAAGAATTATAATTCTTTTATATCAGATTAACAATCCATTTTTTTTAGAATAAATTGCTGATTTATTCTTTTTTAAGAAAAGAGTCAATGATATTACAAATGAGAAAAATTTCTAAATCTTAATGTAATGTAGTCAAAAAAAATCCTCAGTTGATTTAACTCTGATTTTTGACAAAAAAACGATAGCGCCTGTGTTTCAATAAAAAAAAAGATCGTAAAATTATTTAAAGATGAATGTTAATATAAAGTATTGATTTAGGCTCAATAAATTATTTCTTGTATCATGCGGTTTTAATATTTCGAATGAACTAGTAGTTTCAATTATTGCTTAATACTTTAAGCAATAATGCTTTAATTATAATTAGTAGTTTAAGATGAGTTAGTTATTTATAGCTAAGACAATGATTTAATTGGAATAAGCTCATAAGCTTAATTAACTTCTACTATGGCGTTAAAGGTGTGATTTCAGATTGTGCATGAACAGAAGAAAGAAATTAGGAAAAAATTATTAACTGGTTTATAATGTAAAAATTATTATATTGAATATTGATGCCAATGATTTTTCCATAACATTGTGCATGTAGTCTTGTTTCAATAGATAATAATGAACAGCAATTTAGTCATCGCATAGCAGTAAGATTATTGCTAGTTAGCTGTAAGCCATAATTGCATTTTAAACTGATGGCTATTTTAACATTAAGATAAAATCTTCTTTATGGACCTCTTTAAAAATCAATTTATTTGTTCGCTTGCTGATCGATTGCGGCCAAAACAACTAGATGAAGTGGTTGGTCAGGATCATCTACTGGGTCAATCAGGTCTAATTAGCAGCATGTTAGCTAAAAGGCGGTTGGCATCAATGATTATGTGGGGGCCGCCAGGATGTGGAAAAACGACAATTGGTTTGTTACTTTCGAAAAAAGTTGGATTGGAATTTATGTCACTATCAGCTGTGTTTTCTGGTATTTCCGACATAAAGAAAGTGTTTGCGAAGTCTCGAGTATTGCATGCTGTTGGCAACAAAGGCATTTTACTATTTATTGATGAAATTCATCGCTTTAATAGAGTTCAGCAGGACTCTTTACTTCCCGTAATAGAAGATGGTAGAGTGATCCTAGTTGGGGCTACAACAGAAAACCCTAGTTTTGAACTTAGTGCATCGCTTCTTTCTCGTGTTCAAATTTTTGTACTTCGTCGACTTGATGACACAGCTTTAGATCTACTGCTCAGCCGTGCTATTGAAAAGGAGGGAAGGGAACTACCTGTAACTGAGGATGGTAAAGCTACTTTACGAGAGATCGCTGATGGTGATGGACGTTGTTTATTGAAGATGGCCGAGGAAGTATTTGATCTTTCTCCGAATCAACCCCTAGATTCCTCTGGAATTATATCAAGAATGCAATCTCATGCTGCAACTAATTATAAAAAAAATCGAGAAGAAAAGTACAATTTAATCAGCGCGTTGCATAAGTCAATGCGTGGATCAGATCCAGATGCGGCATTGTATTGGTTAGCACGTATGCTTAATAGCGGTAAGGATCCAACATATATTTTACGTAGACTTACTCGCTTCGCTGTGGAGGATGTCGGTATGGCTGATCCTACAGCTATTACCACTGCTATTGCTTGTTGGGAAGCGTATAAGCGACTTGGCTCTCCAGAAGGAGACTTAGTGATTAGTTATCTTGTTATACATCTTGCGACCGCAAATAAATCAAATGCTACGTATAAAGCTCACGAAGCTGCTAAGCATTTGGCAAAAAAAACACATTCGCTAATGCCTCCAAACCATCTTCTTAATTCACCTACCAGGTCAATGGAAAAATTATCGTATGGATTAGATTATTCTTATCATGATGAAATAGATAATTCCTTTTCTGGTCAAAATTTCTTTCCAGATAGAATGGTTCGCCAGCGTTTCTATAATCCCGTAAAAGTTGGCTTTGAGCTAGAGATTAGTAATAGACTAGCTTATTTTGATAGCCTGCGTTGCAAGCGTCGGAACGAGCGAACTTAAGACCATGTTAATTTAAACAAATAACTATAAAACTATTGCCTGACCTTAGAGGAGTTTTCCACAATAGGTTAATTAAGACTTGAATTTTAGCAGCGAGCAAAGCATTAGCGCAAGATAAGTTTACAAATAATGGTTGATCTTAAAATTGTTTAGCGCTTTTAGGGGAAATAGGTCTCTGTCAATGCTCTATTATATATTTAAGTTTTCTGATTAACTTTATAGATTAATTGTTTTTTCCGATTAATTAAAATTTAGTGTTTTGATTTCTTCAAATAAGTTAGCTATCCTCGTTAAATTTTTAATACTACATGATATTATTCCAGCACCAGTTATTCTTAAAGCGTTAAGTTATGTAAAATAAATATAAGATGATATTTTAGGTAATTACGGTAAAGTGTTATTGTATATTAACAAACAAGATAAGTAAAATTACTTGTGCTTATAATAACTAAAATAGATTATTCACTAGCAGTAAATAATCTATTTTAGTTATTATAACTTTATGTGTGATTGTCTATAACAATAAGCATTTTTTGGTAAGGAGTTTGGTATAATGTATGATCCCTTTTTACACCTTTGATAAATTTACTTTTTAAGTTAATCATCACAAAGCAAATTATTTTTATGAGTGGGTATGTAAAAAGTCGTATAGTAGCTATTGATGAAGTCGGTCAGCGATTAGATCATTGGTTTAATAAGCATTTCCCTGCTATTAGACATGGTCAAATTTCTAAACTATTACGTACAGGTCAAGTTCGTGTTGATGGTAAGCGCGTTAAAATAAACTGTCGTTTGATATTGGGCCAAACAATACGTGTACCACCATTATGTAATAATTTAATATACAAAAATAATTTTATTAAATCATATCAACAGGATACTAAAACTGGAAATAAACTAATTAAATCGATCTTGTATCGTGATAAAGAAATAATTGTAATCAATAAACCAGCCGGGCTTGCAGTACAGGGTGGCTCAGGACTAACTAAGCATGTAGATGGAGCACTTGATAGTCTTCGTTTCGAAGCAAGCGAAAGGCCACGGCTAGTTCATCGTTTAGATAAGCACACCTCAGGTGTGCTTATCTTGGCTCGTCAACAAAGCTCCGCTAGAAGATTAATCAATGCTTTTCGTGCTAAATCAGCGGTAAAAATTTATTTAGCCTTAGTGATCGGAGAACCCAAGCCTGCAATTGGTCAAATTAATTTACCTATTGCTAAAGTAGCAAACAAAGTGAGTGAGAAGATGATGGTAGATTACGAAAATGGAAAACACGCCCTTACTCGTTATTCTACTTTAGAAAAATTAAGTTGCCATATAACTCTTGTTGCTCTTTTTCCTGTCACAGGTCGTACCCATCAGCTTAGAGTGCATATGGCAGGCATAGGTACACCAATTCTTGGAGACAGTAAGTATGGAGGTGTAAAAGCTTTCTTGAAAGGTCAATTGGTGAGTAAAAATATGCATTTGCATGCCTGTGCTATTCGTATTCCAAGTTATAGCGGAGATGATTTAGAAGTAACTGCTCCTTTGAGAGATCATATGATTAAGTCTTTTCGCTTTTTTGGGGTAAAACCAGAGAGGTATGAATTACCATTCAGGTTTTTTGATCATATAAGTTAATTTTAGCAACATTGGGTAAAAATATTCTTACACTAATTAATTAATACAATTAGTTATTTTAATTAGTGTATGAAGGTGTTATTTATTTGACTTAATAGAAAATGACAACAAAGGATCGGACGTATTGTTGTGCTAGTAAATGAATAGATTTTGTTTATCTAGATTAGTAGAGACTGTGATCATTAATCAATGATCATCTGAGCGAATATTAAAACTAGGAATTTAATAATACCTTTGTTTTTTCTTTGGTAAAGGGCTGTATAAATTATTACAATTTAGATCGGTTACTTTGTAAAAAAACTTAAATTAGTGAATAACTAATTTAAGTTTTTTGTTCTTGATATAATTAACAAAATAAAAATTTATATTCGTGGAGCTAACATGATTGCACTTAGTGTTAACCTTAACAAGGTAGCTACCCTTCGTAATACTCGCACATATAATTACCCATCCGTAGTGCGTGCGGCTCGTACAGTTCTAGATGCGGGAGCCGCTGGGATTACTATCCATCCACGGCCTGATGCACGCCACATTCTTGAGGAAGATGTGCTAGATTTGGCTGAATTAATGAAAGAACCATCATACAGTAAAAGGGAGTTTAACATAGAGGGATATCCAGATGCGCGTTTTTTAGCTCTTGTTAAACGAATTAAACCAAATCAAGTCACTTTGGTACCTGATACGCCTAGTCAATTAACATCAGACCATGGTTGGAATTTACTAGATCAAAATAGCTTTCTCTTTCCTATAGTAGCTGAACTAAAAAGTATAGGCTGCCGGGTTTCACTATTTTCTGACGCTGAGCCAGATTTTATTGAGGAAATAGCTAAGATAGGTTCCGATCGGATCGAAATTTATACTGGTTATTATTTTAATACATTCGATACACCGCAAAATGCATTAGTTCTTAAGAAAATTGCCGATACTGCCAAAGCTGCACGTAATTTTGGTCTTGGTATTAATGCGGGACATGATTTAACACTAAAAAATTTGCCTACTTTAGTAAAGTCAATACCATGGATAGATGAAGTTTCTATAGGCCACCATTTTATTGGTGAAGCATTATGGATGGGTCTAGAAGAGGCTGTATGGGCTTACAATGCTAAACTTGTATTAAAAGGTACATAGTATAAATACATTAGCATTACGTTAAATAGGATATGAAATCAATTATTTATTTATTTAACAAGTATCATGAAATTTATTTTAATTTCTTGTCAATATCGCTTTAAGCCAATAGTTGTAAATTTAAAAGAATGCTTGAATTTGCACATGTTTTATTTACTTTAGATTAATTTGCTTTGTAGTTTAAATACACATGATTACTTAAAAAAGTAATAGTAAAATTACTACAATGACTAACTTTCCACTAACGAAATTACATTACTTCATACTGCTTTGTAGCAGTAATTAAATTTTATAAATTAAAATAATAAGTAATTTTTGTTACTAATTGTGACCATTACTAATTTAATCGACAACTGAAGGGATAGTGTTGATTTTTATCACTTTTCTAGAAAAAAGAATGCTGCAATCGAAAATAACAGTAAATGCTTTATTGCCTACATAAGCATCACAATGCTAATGGATAAATACAAACAGCAAATTAATTAATTTTAGTATTATATAATAACAAAGATAAATAATGTATAATGTAAAGATGATTATTGTTGTTCAATGTGCTGGTTTGTTTTTTTTGTTAGAGTGTAACAGTACATAGTAAATTTCCGCATATTATGAACTATATTTGTTTGCCGCACTAACTAAATTTTTTAAAATTAAAATCCTTAGTAGTTACATTTTAGATAGTGCTATGTTACTGAATATGGTTGTTAGTGAGAACTGAGGTCACCTTAATAACATTATATTTTAGGCATTGCCCAAACGAATGAGATTACATAACTAGCAATAAAAGTTTCTACTAGTGGTTGTGAGATTAAAGCTAATCAAGGTTAAAAAATTGTTATGGATAAATCATATATGTTTTTTTATTTTATCTAGCATTTCTCCTTTATTGACGAAGCATTTCAAATACTTCAGTAATTGTAGCATAGTCATAATAACCTAGCCGTGAAACTGGTTGCCATAAAGTTACATCTGCTTTGCCGTTGACGATTACCTTTTCGGAAACATGAATACCGACGACTGTACCAATTAGCGCGTAGTTTCTTTGTGCACTATCCCAACTTTCCAAGTCGATTGTTTGGCGATAGACGCATTCAAATGCGATCGGTGCTTTAGCAACCCAAAGCGGGTTTATAAGGTACGAAGCTGCACCCTCGATCCCGACCGATTCAAACTCGCTTTCGCCATGAGCCAAGGCAATAGAAGTAGCATTCATTTCTTCTTTAAGTGCATGGCCAACAATACTGAGTGTGAACTGACCTGTATCTTCTATATTGCGTTGGCTATCTTTTTTGCTGCCATCCGGTCGACTACCACTACCAAATATTATTTGGGGAGGATTTGAAGCCATAGCATTAAAAAAGCTGTATGGGGCAAGATTTGTACGATGATGATTGTCGATCGAACCAATCCACCCGATTGGTCGCGGGCTGCAAAAAGCTTTAAATGGATCTTGACTAAATCCATGTTCTTTGTGTTGTCCCGGTTCGTAAAAAATCATGTTTGTTTTTCCTAGCATAATCTATACTGCGTTTTTCTATTATTTAGCGCATGTTATTTGATAACATGAAAGTAAAAATAATTTATTAAACAATTTAGTTGATTACCACGAAGATAGCAGAAATCAGTTATAGCACGGAGTAGCTAATTGTCTATTGGAAAGGTAATTTATTGTTAGTTTACTGTTATCAAAAAAATTTTAATTTATTATTTATTGACGGCAGCACAATATAATCTTTATTTAATAAGCTAAATACTGTGCTATTCATTAGCAGAAATACTCGCCTTTTGAAGAAATCACGGCAAAATTATTTTTATTAAGTTGCTTATATATTGATTTTTTTATACATATTGGATGTGCTAAGCGCTACAATCAACTAATTAGAATTTATTAATGAAAACTAATATTCTTCGACAACATTATAGTTGACAACATTATAGTTTTATTTTACTAGCACTTATTTTAGATAGCTATGCTCGAATGCGCTTGTTTTAATCGTAGCTATTTCCTAATAAAAAAATCTTGACATTACGAATATTCTAGTTAATCAGTAAGATTATTTCTATTACGCATTCTATAATCTCAGGCTAGTCTAAAATCTATATTGACAATAATGTAAAATAGTTAACATCAACGAAGATGCTACTTTATAAAAGTAAATAAATCCTACTTATTCCTAATAATTTATTATAAAGGATAAAATATAATGCCAAAAAACACCTAGTTTACTACTAATAAACTTATTTTTACATGCATCTCATTGATAAAGTTACTAAAACATGACGAAACTAAACCAGGGAATTGACATCGATAATTAAAATTGATTAATACAATTAAATCACATAATATCTTACCGTAAATACATAACTAATAATCGTCTAAATATGTGCTATACGAAATGATTTTCAATTATAGCATCAATACTTTCGATTATATTTAAAACTTTATACTAACTAGTAGAGCTACTTTGTAGCCTTGCTAGGGTAAAATCATTTGGATACTTAATTTTTATAGTAAAATACAGATTTAAGTTTATGAATTTTAATAGTCTATTTCATGTGTGCTGTAAGGAAAAAACACTCACAGGTTTAATGCAAGCTTCCTAAGTATCAAGTTGTTGCTTTAAAAGTTAAATTTAGATTTAATCGCTGCAGGATATCAATATAAATGGGATGATTATTGTTAAGTCTAAAAAATAGTTAATTTGTTAATACAACACAAAAATATAATTTGTTAGTTAACCATAGTCTATGAATAATGAATATATATATTTCACAGAACAACTCATCATTAGGCGTATTTGTTACTGAGAATTAAATCGTTTCAAACTATTGCATCGTTATTTTTTTATGTCGCTACAACTTAATTTCAGCAATTTTATTCCCGTCTTGTTATGTGCTGGAATAGACGGGAAGAATGCAGTTTGAGGAGAATCTCTATATGCTTATCTCGATAGCTTACGCACATTCTTTCGATGGTAGTGTTTCATATGTTATCCAAATTCTACCTCTAATTGTTATTTTTGCGATATTTTATTTTTTATTGATTCGCCCGCAGCAAAAACGTATTAAACAGCACAAGGAAATGGTTGAAAATGTGCATCGCGGAGATCAGGTGGTTAGCAATGGTGGTCTTATTGGTATAATTACTAAGGTTCATGTTAAAAGCGATATGCTAACCGTCGAAATTGCCCATGGTGTGCGTGTACAGATTTTACGTTCAATGCTTGCAGAAGTGCGAGGAAAAAATAATTTAGCGAATAGCCATACTGACAAAGATGCAATTAATGCTAAAGCTACAGCAAAAGTAAATGAAGCTGATGTACTTCCACCGATGATTGATGGAAATAAAATTTAATAATTTGCCTGATGTCATACATCATTAAAAGATTATTGTAGAATTTTCCCATGATGCAGTTCAAAACTTGGAATGCGATCATTAATATATTTGTTTGTCTGATTGGAATTGTTTACGCAATTCCTAACGTTTTAGATAAAACAATTGCTGATGAGTGGCCGATAGGTTTTCCAGGCAAGCAGATTAGTCTTGGACTTGATCTTCGAGGGGGAGCACACTTACTACTGGAAGTTGATGCTAATGTTCTCATTCAAGAGCGATTAGAATCTGTCCTGGGATCTGTTCGTAAAGCTTTGCGTGAAGCAAAAGTTGGTTATGTTGGTTTGGGAATACGTGGTGATGTTGTTAGTTTTACTTTGCTTAGTCAGATAGATAAAACAATTGTGGAAAAAATTGTGAGTAGTTTCGGTAGTGAATTGGTAATCGATAGGAATAGTAATATCATTTTATTATCGATACAGGAGAAAGCAATTCGCCAAATTAAGACTAACGCGACTCAGAATGCCATTGAAATTTTACGTCGTCGAATAGATGAAACAGGCACGCGCGAGCCTTTGATTCAGCGTCAGGGTGTTAATAGAATACTTATTCAAGTGCCTGGTATAAATGATCCACAAAGAATCAAGAACTTAATCGGTAAGACAGCTAAGCTAACTTTTCATTTAGTTACTAACGCCCCTGAAATTAATCAGCAATTTTCAAATGTGCTTACTCTTCCAATGTTAGAAGGCGGTAGTATCTCAATAGATCGTCGATCTTTGGTTAGCGGTGAAAATTTATTAGATGCTCGGACTTCTTTTGATGAAAATCATCAATCGGCTGTTACTATACGTTTTGATACTCTTGGTAGTTATAATTTTGCTCGGGCGACGACAGAAAATGTAGGAAAGTCATTTGCTATAGTACTAGATCGGAAAGTGATCTCCGCACCTGTGATACGCGAGCCGATTCTTGGTGGTTCTGCCCAAATCAGTGGTCGTTTTACAGTTCAGGAAGCAAATGATCTTGCGCTATTATTACGCTCGGGCGCGTTGCCTGCACCACTGAAAGTACTAGAAGAGCGCTCAATTGGACCTGGGTTGGGTAAGGATTCAGTTAATGCAGGTTGTATGGCCGCTGTAATTAGTTTAATTTTAATTATCAGTTTTATGATAGCTTTTTATGGTTTATTTGGATTATTTGCCAATGCTGCCCTATTTGTTAATATTATTTTAATCTTAGGTGCGTTGTCAGCTTTACAAGCTACTCTAACGCTGCCTGGTATAGTAGGTATCGTGCTGACTATTGGCATGGCAGTGGATGCTAATGTGCTTATTTTTGAACGAATGCGCGATGAATACAAAGCTGGTCGGCAACTGCTCCAAGCTTTGGATGCTGGCTACAGGCGTGCTTTAAAAACCATTGTAGACAGCAATGTAACAACTTTGTTGGCTGCTTTGTTTCTCTTTGTACTTGGATCAGGTACAATAAGAGGATTCGCCGTGACTTTAACTATCGGTATCGTTACATCGATGTTTACAGCTATTATGATTACCCGAATGTTTGTTGTTTGTTGGCTGCGATATTATAAGCCTACTAGGTTACCTATTTGACTGTAAATGAAATTACTTCATCTCGTCCCTCCGAACTCCAATATTCCATTTATTAAATACCATTTAATTACTTTTTTATTTTCGGCTTTGATGCTAATTGGCTCAATTTTTGCTATATTTAGCATTGGGCTGAGTTTTGGCATCGACTTCAAGGGTGGAGTGGTAATCGAAGTACAAACTAACGCTTCAACCGATATCGCTCGGCTTCGTTCAGACTTGAATAAACTTGGATTAGGTGAAGTTATTTTGCAGGAGTTCAGCGAAGACAGCGCGATATTAATTCGCGTGGGTTGTCAAGAAAACGATCAAAATAAACAGATAAATATTATCAAAGAAATACGTCAGGTTATTCCATCTAATATTAAATTTCGACGAACTGAGTTTGTGGGTCCAACTGTCGGTAAAGAGATGATTAATGCTGCTGTATTGGCGATAGTTTTGGCTTTGTTATCAATCATGATTTATATATGGTTTTGCTTTGAATGGCAATTCGGTCTATGCGCTATTTTGGCATTGATTCATGATATAATTTTGACTATAGGTCTGTTTTCTTTGATTGAACACGAATTTAATACAGCAACTGTTGCAGCATTATTGGCGATAGCTGGTTCCTCTGTCAATGATACTGTAGTGATTTATGACCGAGTCCGAGAAAATCTACAGCGATATAAAAATATGTTATTAACTAAATTGCTAGAATTATCTATTAATGAAACATTATCACGAACTACTATAACTTCACTTACTACATTATTAGCACTGGCAGGGGTGTATTTTTTTGGAGGTGCTGGATTAACAGATTTCGCGCTTGCAATGATTTGGGGGATATTGGTTGGTACTTATTCATCCATCTTCATAGCTGTGCCACTACTTTTATACACTGGTGTGCGGGATAAAAGAATACTCACTAGCTAGATACTTGAAAGTAAAAAGAAAGAAGACAATGGTTAATGTCACTCCTATGCTAACTGATAACATGCAAGTTATTCAATGCTATGATAAAAGTAGGTTTACTATTAAAGACATTAATTATACTGGCCCTATTCTAGTAGATCAGGAGAATATTCGGCACTGGGATATAGAGAGTAATGTTTTATGGTCAAAGTTTGATCTTTTAACTTTAGAACCAATTTTTGAGGCTAAACAGAAATATGACATTCTTCTCATCGGTAGTGGCAGTAGGCAGATTTTTTTTCCACCTTCTCTGCGCTTGCGCATTCGAGAGCAAGGTCCTGTTGTCGAAGTTATGAGCACTGCAGCGGCTTGTCGTACTTTTTCATTATTACTGGCCGAAGGGCGACGGGTAGCAGCAGCTTTGTTGCCGATTGGTTGGTTGATAGAGGCTTAACCATTTAAATTCATTGCTATTTTATTTATGGCTAGATTATTTTTAATTCACTGACCAATTTATTCAACTCAATAATCAGCTATTATTCTCTAGAATAATAATTACAATTTTGGAAAATTATCCTTTTGCAGTCTTTCTTGTGTATATTACTTTCATATGACCTTAGTGAATCATCATTTCACCCAACACATTTTACGCGCTAGGAAAATTGACCAAGTATCATTATAACACTCACTCCTATTGGAACAACTCAATAAGCGGTATTATGCCATATCAGGAGATAAAGCGAATGATTGAAGAAGGTCAAATCAGGTGTGCTACCGCTGTTGATTCTTCGCAAATTCAGCCAGCTAGCTTAGATTTGCGTCTTGGTAGATTAGCCTATCAAATGCGTGCAAGCTTTTTGCCTGGTTTAAGCAGTGCGGTTATGGATAAGATCGATCAACTAGACGGAGATCTAGTATTGGATTTACTTAATGGCGCCTTACTAGAACGTGGTTGTGTGTATATTATTGAAATATTAGAAACTCTTAATTTGCCACATGATGTCGAAGCGTTAGCTAATACGAAAAGCTCGATTGGCCGCCTTGACATATTGACACGCTTGATTACTGATGGATGTACAGCTTTTGATCGGATTGATAAAGGCTATAAAGGTAGACTATTTCTGGAGATAGTATCATTATCATTCAATGTAGTTGTTAGTTATAGATCTAGCTTAAATCAGCTACGTTTTCAACGTGGCGAAAGTAAGATTTCTTCTAAGGAGATGCGCAAACGCCACGCTCTTGGTCATTTTGCCAAGGTTGCTGATGGTGATATACTAATATCGCCGCGCGGTACGCTATTACCATGCTCGATCGACTTGCAAGGATCAGGAAAAGGAACGATAGTAGGATATAAAGCTAAAAAAAATACGTGTAAAATTGATATCGAGCGTAAATACACTTATCCCGTTAGTGAATTTTGGGAGCAGCTTTATTGGGATCATGGGCAATTGATATTGGAAAAGGATGAGTTTTATATTCTCGGTACGCGTGAAGAATTAGCTGTACCACCTGATCTAGCTGCTGAAATGCTTCCTTTCAACAATCAATCTGGAGAGTTTCGAGTGCATTACGCTGGCTTTTTTGATCCTGGTTTTGGTTGGGTTAATGGTCAAGCTCAAGGAAGTCGAGCTGTACTTGAGGTGCGATCTTATGGTGCTCCTTTTGTCTTAGAGCATGGACAAATCGTTGGCTGGTTACATTATCTTCGTATTGCTAGCGGTCAAACTGACATTATTTATGGTGCAGCAGTAAACTCTAATTATCAAGGTCAAAAAATAGCTCTTGCTAGGCATTTTGTCATCGATACTTAATATTAAGTTGATTTAGTAGATTAAAAATTGACGATTTTATCATGAGAGATATTACAGAATGTGCAAGAATTGTGCGACGCTATGATCGCGAGCGATATCTTGTATCTCTTTTCGCACAACCGGAGATGTGTGAAGATTTATTTACTGTACTCGCTGTTAATCATGAGATCACTAAAATTGTTGATGTAGTAAGCGATCCATTAATTGGCTTTGTTCGTCTGCAGTGGTGGCAAGAATCATTTGATGCAATTGAATTAGGCACTCCTAGTTCTTATGAGGTAGTTTTGTCATTAGCTAGACTAGCTGAACGCCATCCGGCAGTTTTGGACGATTTGCGTAGAGTTGTCAATGCGCATGAAGCAGATTTCTCAGATAGATTATTGCCAGATTTAGAATCACTTGAAAATTATGCTGCTATGACGGAAGGATTGATAACTAACTCTATGGCGCATATTCTTGGTGCGCAATTGAAAAATTCCAGAGAGCTTGGCACGGCTTGGTCACTTATTAATTTAGTGCGCACGCTGCCAGTAATAAATAAAAGAAGAAAATTCATGATACCAGAGTCGATCCTTGATAAAAGCGGCATTAAAGCATCTAGCTTAATAGATCATCCTTTTTCATTCAATTTTATTTCGCTATGTAAGCCAATCATTGAACTTAGTAGAATTCGTTTGGATGCCGCTTTGTCAGGTTCTGCACTAATGCAGAAATCAGCCCATGTAATGTGGCTGTTGGCGGCACGAACAGATGATATATCGCGCAACATTGAAAGTGCCTACTATAATCCGCGAAGTTTCCCTATCGCCGAGATTCCTACAGGCCTTATTTGGCGCCATGTCATGAGATCAGTTTGGTTTTGTTTGCGTTCACAGTTTCAATAATCGATATATAAGCGCTACGCTCGCATATTTTGTAATATGTGCAAAAATTATCCAAATTGTTATGTTATAGTAACTTAGCAGATTTACTATTATGTAATATTATGTAGTTTAAATGTAGATTATAAATTTTAGTAGATTATGATTAACTTCGATTTTGTATATAAATTATCCTTGGCACAATACTCAAAAAGCAAAGATTTTTTATTATTCGTACTTGAATAACTATACTACAGAGATTAATATTTTTATGTTCTAACATGACCGTTTGTATGTGCTTTTCTACAATATACCATATATTTAAAGTTTGATTATTTGTTAATTTTATATTAGAAATTATATTAATTAATATAAAATTAACTGAGAAATAAGTAATTATTTTTTATTTATTTTTCGTTAATATTAATCTTCGAAATATTTTAATAACAAGCTTAGTGCTGCAGATTAGTTTTTTTGATTTCTAGGTAGATTGATCTTACAGTAATAATATTGCTGTATTTAAATCAGATTAAAATTGTTAGTCATAAATTTTGTATTTTTGTATTTATAAAATATACTACTGAATATTTTTCTATCTTCACCAGTAGCTTTTAATATTTTTTTATACTTAATTATCAACAGCTTATTTTTATATACATTTTCCTTAATATATGTATAATAACCTTAAGGGAGGGTTATAATGCATGGCACGCGCGTCTTGCAGCCATCAGAAAAGCACGATTTTGCGTGTTAAGTTAGTCAGGTACTTGCGACGACGTGGAGAAGAAGCGTGCGGTTTGACGTTGATTGTAGTTGCTGGGATATTGGCAATTATTATAGGAGGATATAATAATGCTAGTTCATTACTCAACAACAATAATCGAAATAATAAGATTTATCAGCATTTTGATTATGCCAGTGCCTTGATTGCAGATCTTCTGCTTCAGTCGTTAGGGGTAGCGAGTGCTGGCCTTATAATTATCCCCTTAATCTGGGGTTGTCGCATCTTTCAGCACAAGCAGATTAGCAGTTACATTCTGCGTATTGTTTTCCTATTTTTATCCATACTTTTTACTGCTGCAGCCTGTGCTGCAATCACTCCGCCCAAGGCTTGGTTACTGCACTATGGATTAGGTGGAAGATTAGGGCTAATTGTTTTGTCATCTTCTATAGTATTAATTAGCTATTTTACACCAATTGACGAATTGTTACCTATTGTTGTTGTGTACAGTTTGTTGGCTTTATTTTTTGGCATTTCTTCGATTGGTATAAACTTTTTAAAAGCTAAACGTAGAATAATCTATTTGTTTAGCTATACCTTTCTTACTATTTTTAGAGCAATAACTAGGAGAAAAAATACTGACCCATGCTTAGAGATACATCATAAGAAGCGGTTTACAAGTAAAGTAGATGATTATCTTAACAAAGATAATGGTTCCTTCTGCAAAGAAGAAAGAGGAGAGTTTGAGTTACCACGTAGGATGGATCATATTTCTAAATCTAACCATAAATACTTTCCTCGATTTAAAAAAATGTTAAATATTTTTAGTATTTATAAGCTAAAACAACGCCAATTTTCTGGCAATATACATAAAGAAAATGTCTCTCCTCAGACAAGCTTGTTAAATGATAGATCAAAATTTATCAAAAAAGAAGAAGAGAATAGTCTAACAAATAGTATACGCTTGCTAGAGTCTGTGTTGAGTGATTTCGGTATAAAAGGTACTATTAGTAAAGTGCGCTATGGACCATTTGTCAATCTATACGAATTCGAGCCTGCTCCTGGTACAAAGCTATCACGTGTTATAAGACTATCTGATGATATTGCTCGCTATATGAGCGCGGTTTCAGTTCGCGTTGCTGTAATCACAGGCCGCAATGTGATCGGCATTGAAATACCAAATCCTCAACGTAAAACTGTATATTTTCGCGATGTTATAGAATCCAGTGCTATGAAGTCCTCGGCACACAAGTTAGCTATTGCACTTGGTAAGGATATAGGAGGCGCACCAATCGTAGTTGATCTTGCTAGTATGCCACATCTTTTGATTGCTGGGACTACTGGATCAGGAAAATCTATGGCAATTCGTACAATGATATTGTCATTACTTTACCGTTTATCTCCTGAGCGTTGTCGTTTGATCATGATTGATCCAAAAATGCTAGAATTATTAGTCTATGACGGCATACCTCATCTTTTATCACCGGTGGTTACGGAGTCTAATAAAGCGATTGTCGCATTAAAATGGACCATTCGAGAAATGGAAAATCGCTATGTCATTATGTCCAAGCTTGGTGTAAGGAATATCGAAGGTTATAATGCCTTAATTGCTGATGCGATAAAAAAAGATTACTCATTAAAGCCTTCGTCACAAGCAAGATTGGTGATAGATAGAAATAATCCATTATTTGAGAAAGAAATCTCCGATTTAGTAGCGCTTCCGTATATTGTTGTAGTCATTGACGAAGTTGCCGATTTAATGATGATTGCTGGTAAAGCAATTGAGGGTGCTGTTCAGCGTCTTGCTCAGATGGCGCGTGCTGCTGGTATTCACGTTATTATGGCAACCCAGCGCCCATCGGTTGATGTCATTACTGGTATTATAAAGGCTAATTTTCCTGCTCGTATTTCATTTCGTGTTGCTTCAAAAATTGATAGCCGCACCATTTTAGGTGAATCTGGTGCTGAACAGCTTTTGGGAATGGGTGATATGCTTTATATGTCATGTGGAGGACGAATTACTCGAGTGCATAGTCCATTTTGTTCCGATAAAGAAGTAAAAGATATAGTCCGTCAAATAAAACGCAATGTTGGCAGTCCTAAATACGAAAAAACTATTATCAACGAATA
This sequence comes from Candidatus Endolissoclinum faulkneri L2, assembly GCF_000319385.1. GTDB lineage: Bacteria > Pseudomonadota > Alphaproteobacteria > Thalassobaculales > Thalassobaculaceae > Thalassobaculum > Thalassobaculum faulkneri. The sequence continues at coordinate 51,466 of NC_019566.1, forward strand.
TAATTTATTATCGAATGGATCAGAATTATTTGAAGATAGAGAAGCTAATTGTTCTTTGGAAGATAAATTGTACAGTCAGGCTGTTGATATTGTTTTACGCGATGGCAAAGTATCCAATAGCTTAATACAACGCCAGCTAAACATTGGGTACCGACGAGCCACTGCGCTTATCAAATGCATGGAGTATAAAGGAGTAGTCAGCGAAGCTAATCATGTAGGCAAGCGTCAGGTCTTAGTTGATAAATCCTTACTTTATTAACAATTAAAGATATTGACAGTATATGTTCTATCTTGAAATGGTAATTTTATTATGATTATTCTTATTTATTATCTGCTTGACATAAAAATTATTTAATTTTTATGTCAAGCAGATTTTATTGTTTTTTTGCTATTTTTTTTATTGTAGTTACAGGAAATCCTATTTCTGCTTTTGGCCATGTATTGAAGGTCATACAAAAGGATGATATTCAGCGTATTGAAGATTATTTCAATCAAATTATTACTATACACTCAGATTTTTTACAGATTAATTCTGCTGGTTTAATTTCTCGTGGCGTGATGTGGATTGAGCGGCCAGGTAAAATGCGTTTTGAATATGCTCCGCCATCTTCAGTTTTGCTTACCTCTGACGGTATTTGGTTAACTTATCAAGATAATGAGCTAAAACAAACCACTCAGATTCCGTTAATAAGTTCACCATTTTCTGTGTTACTTTCTAAATATATTAGCTTTACGGACGATTTGGTGGTACAAACCTTGAACAAAAGTTGTGAAATGTTGCTTGTACAACTTTATCAACGTGACGATCCGACTCAAGGTAAGATAATACTTGCTTTCCAAGATAATCCGTTATCATTAACGCAATGGAGTATAATTGATAATAACGGCTCAGAAGTTAAAGTGGTTTTGCTTAATCCCGTCTTTGATCTAAAATTTCCTTCTAAGCTTTGGCGTCCGAAAGACTTTGGTCAAAAATTTGGTGCGCTAGAACGCTAGCAAATAAACTTATTATTGTACGATAATGATGTATTGACAATTATTATTTTTTTAATTTTTTATTTAATATTTTGAAAGATTAATGAATGTTAAATGTTAATTTTAAGCATAGTATTACTCCATTATATCTGAATATAGTTCAAGGCCGAACGATAAAACAACGCAGTAAAATTATTTTTAGTTTACTTTATTAAATAAAATTGGTCTAAATGAAACTCATTGCATTATTTTTTGTAGTTTAATCAAGTGTTGTATAAACTAACTAGATCATTAGAATTAATTTTAAAAATTCATTAAAATAATATTCATAGTATTTCATATGTTTTCGTATCATCAAATTAACTTAAAAAATAGTATTTGTTGTTTAATTTTAACAAATTATAACGAAATTATTTTTAACATTAGTGGTGTATACTTAGTATTTTTAATACATAGCACATTAGCTAAGTTAAAATAATTAATCTTATAATAAAGAAATTATTTTGCTATTTTCATCGACTTATTTACCGATATAAAATCGGTATGGGAGTATATTATTTTGTAGCAGTTATTTCCTTAAAAGGTATCAACTACAATAGATATGAATAATTATATCTAAATAGCTATATAATAGCTTGAGTAAAATTTATACAATTTGATTTAGGATATAAGGTGTAAAGTTCTATAGTATTAGCACTGAATTAATACAACAAACATAGCGTACTATGCGATAAAATCCTCAGAAATCATCAATTCAACCTTTAGCTGATATTTTGTCTGAAGTCTTTTTGTAAGATTTTACAAATAAGAATAATTACATAATATAAACGATTAATTATTAGTCGATTAGCGATATATTATTTTACTATTTTGATTTTTGAAGAAATATTTTTCTATTAGTAATTTTTATCTATCCTAGCCAAGAGAATACTAGCGTTATAATATTCTCTTGGCTAGGATAGATAAAAATTAAGAAAAAAGATTTGAAAACTGTTAATAAATAATATTATTCTCTATAGAGAACTTACCTTTTAGTCGGAAAGAAATATTAAACTATATTTACTACAATTGTCGAATTGCTGAAGACATCTAAAGTTATATTAGATAGTATTGTTCATTCAGTTGCCAAACAACTGAATAATTTATCGTTAATACAATATCACTACTTAAAAAGTCAATCTACTAGATATTTTAGATTAATTTATATAAAAATATTTAATGTATTAAACAGCAAAATTAATCATCCTTCTACTGATTACACTAGTTTAAATTAATAATAAAAATATGTCAGAAATAAAAACTAACTCAGTCGAGCACAAATCTTATCGTAATCTTCAAGTGTTTTTGTAAAACCAATTGAAGTAAGGGTTGGGGGATTTTTAAGCAATCTTCCTACCATTCGACGTATTGAAGATTGATCTACCGCCTCAACGTTATCAATAATTTTTGTTAAATTAGGAACTTTACCATGTATAATAAAATGATTTGCCAAATGCTCACTACGTGAGCTAGTACTTTCTCGGCTCATTAGCAATGATGACTTAATCTGAACCTTAGCCCTAGCAAGCTCGCTTTCATTTAAAGTATCTGGAATTAACATAAGCTGCTCACAAACAATTGGAATTGCATCAACCACTTCTTTAACACCGGTGCCTAGATAGACACCAAATAAACCATCGTCTAAATACGCAGAAGTAAAAGAATAAATAGAATAGGCAAGACCTCTTTTCTCTCGTACTTCTTGAAACAAACGAGAAGACATACCACCGCCGTAAATTACTGATAAAACTTGAATAGTATAAAAATCTGGATCAAAAAAAGAAGTTCCTCTAAATCCAAGGATAATGTGAAGCTGCTCTAATTCACGTTCGACTCTTATTTCGCCGCCAACATAATGGCAAAAGTCCACTTCTTTCATAGTGCCTTTCGGCAAGGTATTAAAGCGCTTGGCTACTATATTAACCAATTGTTCATGATCTACTAGACCGGCTACTGCTAAAACACAAGATTCCGCCTGATACATCCGCGTTATATAATTTACTAGAGACTGGCGTTCTATTGAACGTACTACTTCTACATTACCAAGTACAGAACGTCCCAAAGTTTGATTAGGGAATGCTGCTGCCTGAAAATAATCGAAAATAACATCGTCAGGCGTATCGTTAATCTGAGCTATTTCCCGTACGATAACTGATCGCTCGCAGTCAAGCTCTGATGTGTCAAAAACAGAATTTTGTACTATATCAGCCAATAGCTCGATCGCTAACGGCAAATCATCGGATAGCACTTTTGCATAGTAAGCAGTTTGTTCGCGCGCAGTATAAGCGTTCATATGACCGCCTACATTTTCAATCTCACGCGCAATAGTAATCGCATCGCGCTTGACTGTACCCTTAAATAACATATGCTCAATCAAATGAGCTAAGCCATTTTCAGATAATTTTTCATGACGCGTCCCTACACCAATCCATAAACCGACAGACGCAGTATCTACGGATACCATAGCATCACTAGCTACAGTCAGCTTGTTATCAAGTGTAGTTAGATGAATGTTAGATAACGAAAGTTTTTTCAAATTGCTATCCTTCTCACCACTCAATTGACACATCAAGGCACAAGATCCAACCAAGATTTTAAATGCACTAATTATACGATGTAATTATCATTACAAGTGGCATACGATTAATATCACGCTTGGTTTAATAAGTAAATATATTCACCTATCTTTTAGCCTATTCATCAAACTTATCGCACATATACAAGTGAAAAATAACTAATTTACATCAAAGCGTACAATTCACATGATATTTCATTATACAAATTCAAAATACCGAATACATTTACGAAGAGCTTATAACTTTGTAAGTAAATATTAGAGAAATTATGCAAATTAACATCTTCTTTAAATTGATTATCAAACATATAAAATAAGAATTATAGTATTGGATAATTAGAAAGAAGAATTAATTTTTCTAACGGATATATCACAATCAACTTAATCAATTAATCATTGCATTAAACTAACGAGTGTCTTAAAGCTATTAGAATACCCGTTATACTAGATTAAATATAAAAGTTTACACATCACACAAATTTTTAATTAGATAAGAGAATATACTGCGAACAATAAATGCAGAATACATTCTCGTATGAGGATGTATTCTGCATAGAACTACGTTTTGTTAGCATAATATCTTATAGAAAAGAAGAACAGAATATAGTTCAATCAATCAAAATTATCACATAATAATTTAGAGTATTTATAGTTAATACCTGCTGTTATACTAGTTAATTAAATTAATGAATCACAAAATGTAAATTAGTATTAGTATATACAAAATATACTGTAGCATTAATGGTTATTAGCATCGATTGCTACAATACCGCCCCTCAGTTAATTGTTTAAGTCAAGAATCAATAATAAATTTATCATTTAACAATTAACACTAAACGCAATAAGTTTAACTTAATTAAAGAGAAAATCAATAATCTTTACTATATAATATTTGCAAGTTTGCAATAAATGATCAAAAAAATCTATCATATGCACAATCCTATTTATGCTAGCACATAAAAAACAAATCATTATGCGATAAACAGCTGTTCAAAACAATTATGACTACTTAAGTGCAATCAAATGTCAGATATGTTAATTGTATCTACACAACAATTAACATATCTGACATAATTGTTACATTTAATTAAAATATACTATAATATTCTACAATAAATCTTCTTTATATTTATAAACAAAAGCATAAACAATAAACAAGCAATAAATGCTGCTATTAAGCAGCATTTATTATTAATTCCTGTTTTAATGAAAAACCTAACAACATTACACATAGTATTTAACTATGTGCTAGTAAAGTAGCAAATATCAGTTACATCGTAATAATAGATAATAAAAAAGAAGTACTTTATCATATTAATAATAAAAGTAGTATGTAATAATAAAAAAATTTTATTGGCTCAAGTAAACAGTTAAAATACATCGTCTGCGTAATAAAGATTATTAAATTACATTCTGCGACCTAACGCCTTAGGAAAAAAGATAAAAAGCAATTGCGCGAAAGTTAATTACCAGAAAATACATTAAAAAAACTATATCTGTCAGTTGTTCCAACAGATCGAACACCATTGTTTAATAAACAAATCACAGACTTAATGTTGATTTTCACTGTTATATATAATCGACCTTTTATCGATTACCATCGAAAATTCTTACATGTGTATTTTCGTATATGATATCAATTGATGATTGTTATCTATGTTGATCTATTGAATAATTTGTTTTTTTTGATATATACATATAGTTATGTTATAACATAACTATATGTATATATCTCTTATTAAAAAGCCAGAATAATTGGCAATTTCTACTGTAATTAGTGTTTATGTGTTTAAATTTACCTTAGGGATTTTTATGTCTTTTTTGACTATAATTTTTAAAAATAATTTTATTATATGATAATTATAACTAAAGATATTAGCACAGAAAAGTAATTGTGTATATTGTTAATAATGCATAATAATTTGCGTATTTTTCTATTTAGACAATTAGTTGCAATTGGCTTAGCCGATATAATAATATTAAATTATTTATTCATATTTCTTTAGAAGAAAACTGACAATTATATTTGTAATATCTACATAATAGTTAAGCACTTTTAAAAGTTTTTCTAGTTAGTATTATAAATACCTGTTCTTTTGTTTTCGTAGATTAATTTTTATAATTTTATATCGATAAAGATTCTGCGAATACTAATGCGGTTATTAATTATATCCTTTAATTATTATGAATTTCGCTTAACAGAAACTAAACTAAAGCAAATTAAGCAATTTTTTTAAAAAAGTTAGCTATCAGATTTTCAGCAATCTGTACAGCGTTTAGTGCAGCACCCTTTCGGAGATTATCACTAACACACCAAAGCACTAGTCCATTATTTACAGTGGGATCGCGGCGCAAACGACTGACATAAACTGCATCCTCGCCTGCAATGTCTAACGGAGTAGAATAGCTTTCTTTTGCTGGGTCATCAACTACTACTAAACCAGGAAAAGATTGCATAGCTTGACGAGCTAATTGAGCAGTAATTGGTTTTTTAGTTTCGATGAAAATAGCTTCGGAATGGCCAATAAAAACCGGAACACGAACGCAGTGAGCAACAACTTCAATATCTTGATCAAGGATTTTTTTGGTCTCAAACGTCATTTTCCATTCTTCTTTAGTGAATCCGTTATCCATAAAATTATCGATGTGAGGAATGACATTAAAAGCAATTTTTTTGGTGAAAGTTTTACACTTAATTGGCTTATCTACATAAATTGAGTGAGATTGTTTAAATAATTCATCTATTCCATCATTACCAGCACCTGATACTGATTGGTAAGTAGCAACAGTTACCCTTTTTATACAAAAAGAGTCGTGTAGTGGTTTTAATGCTACGACCATTTGAGCTGTAGAGCAATTCGGATTAGCTATTATGTTCTTCTTTTCGTAAGCAGTCATTGCAGCAAGATTTACTTCTGGTACTATCAATGGTACTTCTGGGTCCATTCGAAATGCAGAGCTGTTGTCAATTACAACACAACCAGATCGACTAGCCTTTGGTACATATTCAAGTGCAATTTGCTTGCCTGTAGAGAATAACGCAATATCTATTTTAGAAAAGTCAAATTTTGCCAATTTTTTTACAACTAAAGTTTTATTATCTCCATAAGATACTAGATTTCCAGCAGAATAGTCTGAAGCAAGGGCGATAACTTCTTGGGTAGGAAAATTGCGTCTAGCTAGTGTGCTTAGCATTTCACGACCCACAGCGCCCGTAGCACCTACAACAGCAATTCTATAACTCATTTTGTTTCCTTTATTATATCCACGAGCAGCCTTGCGCAAGGAGTATTAATTTTTTGATTATATTTTTTTTGCATCCTGATGCCGGAACGAAGGGAAAATAATTTTATTATTATATGCGTTTTAGAATTGTAAACGTAAAAATATTGTTTATTAAAGCAAATAATACAGCACAAGAATTATTTTGTTAAATTAATGAAAATCTAAAAAATGTTATGTTACTTTAAAAGATTTTTGCAATAAATACATAATACATTATTTCAATTCTTCGCTTGTAAAAAATTAGTAGTCAAATTTTTGATTTTAGTTAATTAGTATACCTACATATAGGTTGTATACGTTAAAATCCTAAACAAATTAAATTAAAAAAAATTAATTACATATAAAAACATCGTTATACTGGTTTTTTATTAAAAAAATATTAGCATTAATATTAATTAATAATAATTTTTATATTAACTATAAACATATAATCAACTTTTTATAAATACTAATAATTAACTATATTTTATGTATAGTCTGATTAATAAAATTAAATTATTGAGCCAAAAAGATTTATTGTCGCAGTTTTTTTTAATTTATAAGTGTTGTGATAAAATAATAGCGATGTTTAATTAACTCATTGATTGGTCTATGCGATGTGGATAGTATAATAGCCTATGTCGATCAGGAGAAAGTTTACCGTTATATTAATTAATACTTTACAACCTACAAGCAACTTACTTTGAAATGCAAAATTAAGATAATGTCCAATTAAAATCCACTAAAAGTTTTAATTAAATCAATTACTTCTGCTAATTGATCAGAAGTGATAATAAAAAGTATTTTTAAAATTATTGAATAGGTACAAATTTGACGTTAGAGAATATAGCCATTGTGACTAAAAGATAATTTAGTATTATCTACATTAAATATAGAAAATGTTACTTATTTATGTAATATTTAGCGTTTGTTAGTAAAATAAATATTTTAAGCAAAATAAATTTTATGTTGCGATTAATATTAATTAATTTTTTTAAGAAATTATTGGCCCCTTTACTTAAAAAGTATTAGTAATAGCTATATATAGCATATTTTTATACATTATCTCCTTAATAAGTTGTTGAAAATTATTCAACTTGTTATGTATTATCAATACAATTGTTTTATAAATAATTTTAATTATTTATAAATAAGTTATACAGCTTTTATTGCTTAATAAAGCCTGTATTAAATTTTAAAAAGAAGTTACTAGTATAATGTTAAATACATTAACTAATAATAACAATTGATTTTATCATCTACTTGATTTAATTATATAGCTTAATTGATATATCTTAAATAAATTAACTTTGTTAACGCTATTTTAATGCATTTTAACAATAAAAATTATTTTTTTTTGCATACTTAGCAAGTTTGCTATATATCTATGTTATTAATATAATAGAATATAATTTACTATTTTAAGATTGATTATTATTCAATTAATTAAATAACTGTTATAGCTTTAATTTAGAATTGTTAATTATACTTAATTGATAAATTGTGTTTTATTAACTAATTAAATATCAAAGCAACTGATATTTAATTAGTTAATAGTTTGATACAACAAAGAATACAACAATATATCACTGGATAAGTGATTTTATGATGGAATTTTGAATTAAGATTGTTTTATAGAAGTTATAATAATTTAAAAATTATTGATTTCTTTATTCAATAACAGATAGTTAAACAAAATGTAGACTTTTGTCTAACGAAGAATATTAGTAAATTAGCAATTTACATGTTTCATATAAACTAATTTTATTATTGCTATTAATTATATTAGCAACACTATAACTTGTATTATTCAAGAGTATTTGATACTACTAATAGATATAATTTTACGTATTATTACATCGATTTTCCTAAAATAATCTCACTATCTATGAATAATTTTTACGGCTAGCTAATTTAATCCCATCCATTATCAATGTAAAAGCTTCTTCCACTCCTTCCCAGCGATCCATCCTTACCCACTTGCCAGGCTCAAGGTCTTTGTAGTGGGTAAAAAAATGCTTGATTTGGCCCGTTAAAATCATTGGCAAGTCTGTCCATGAGGTTACATCTTTGTAATATGGATATAATTTATCCGTCGGTACAGCTAGGATTTTTTCATCCATACCTTCTTGATCTTCCATGATTAATAGACCAATCGGACGAACATTGATTATTGCTTTTGGTATAATTGGGCTATTAGTTACTACCATTACATCTATAGGATCTTTATCATTAGATAAAGTATGTGGTACAAAACCATAATTACATGGATAGTTCATTGCTGTATGTAGGAAGCGATCAACGAATAAAGCGCCGCTTTCTTTATTAAACTCATATTTTACAGGGTAGGAGCCAAGAGAGATCTCAATTAATACGTTTATATCGTGAGGTGGGTTTGTACCAATAGGAATCTGCGATATATCCATAGTTCATTCTCCAAAATAAATCAAGATTTAACTAGTCAAAGTTACTCATAATAGTCTAAGAATAGTATTAATAGCTATAGTTCACAATATTTCGTACATTAATTTTTTATTTTGTATTAAATAAGTATAATAATGTTTAAAATTAATTTCGAACTATTATTCAGCATAGTGTAAGTCAACAAATCATTGATTTATAATATCAGTACAAATAGTTAATCAACTGTGTTGATTCTTATACTTTAATCAAAGAACAGTATTTTTGTTAAAAAATCCACTAAATAAAAATATCAATTTCTAATGTTATTTTATAGAAAAACATAAAAATACGTTACTTTATGATTGTAGGCCAGCACAATACCTAAGATAATAGAAGATAGACCTTAGGGTTCAACTAAAAACATAGATTAATAACATGTGTATATTTTCTATATAGATAGAAATTGGATAAAATTTACTCTTTGAGTACTTTCTTCTTGTAGCGCATTTACCAATGAATCAAACTATAAACTGCAAAATAAAATTATGATTATAAACTATAATAGTTTTTTGTACAGATAAATATGCCGCCATGGCGCAGCATTATATATTATTTCAGTGCTGCGCGTTTATTTCCTGCTTAGATTATAAATGATTATTTAATAATAGCCCCTAAATCATTACCAGTATCCTGGTCTATAACTTTCATTGATAGTTTAACTTTGCCGCGATCGTCAAAGCCAATAACCTTAACCTTAACTTTGTCACCTTCTTTAACTACTTCGGAAACAGTTTCAGGACGTTTTCCTCGCGTTAGCTGGCTGATATGAACAAGACCATCCTTTGAACCAAAAAAGTTTACAAAAGCACCAAAATCAAGTGTTTTAACTACTTTACCATCATAGATTTTACCTATCTCTGGCTCAGAGATAAGTGAATAGATCCAGTTATGCGCAGACTCAAGTGCCTCCTTATCTACAGCAACAATTTTAACACTACCATCGTCTTCAACATCGATTTTAGCACCGGTAGTATCGCAAATTTCGCGTATCACTTTGCCGCGTGAACCAATGACGTCGCGTATTTTATTTACTGGAATTTTAATTGATATCATTTTTGGTGCAGTTTGAGCTATATGCTCACGAGCAACCGATAGCACCTTATTCATCTCGTTGAGAATGTATAACCTACCTTTTTTTGCCTGCTCTAGTGCAATCTTGATTATCTCTATTGTTATTGAGGTAATTTTGATGTCCATTTGTAGGGCAGTTATGCCTTGGTCAGTACCGGCAACTTTAAAATCCATATCACCCAATTGATCTTCGTCGCCTAATATGTCAGATAAAACAGCAAATTCGTTACCCTCTTTTATTAGACCCATGGCTATCCCAGCTACAGGACGTTCTAAGGGCACACCAGCATCCATGAGAGATAACGATGTACCGCAAACAGTTGCCATAGAAGATGAGCCATTTGCTTCAGTAATTTCAGATACAACTCGCAAGGTATATGGAAAACGTTCTTTGTTAGGCAGTAAAGGTTTTAGAGAGCGCCAAGCTAATTTACCGTGACCAATTTCACGACGCCCAGGAGCACCAATGCGTCCTGCTTCGTTGACTGAAAACGGTGAGAAATTATAATGAAGTAAAAAGTGCTCTCGATATTCTCCTTCTAAGGAGTCGACTATCTGTTCATCTTGACCAGTACCCAAGGTGGTAACTACCATAGCTTGCGTTTCGCCACGAGTGAACAGAGCGGATCCGTGAAGTGGTGGAAACAATCCAATTTCAGCTGCTATTGGGCGTACAGTGGTTGTATTACGCTCATCGATACGCTTGCCGGTATTTAATATGCGACTGCGTACGATATCAGCTTCTAGATCTTTCAATAAACTATTTGCTATTTCCTGTTCTAGCAAATCATCAATTGATTCAATGGCTTTTTTCTTAGCGGCTGCAATTTTATTTTGTCGTTTAATCTTGTTAGGTTCTTCGTAGGCAGTTTCCATTACGGTCTTGCCGGAAGCTTCCAGTTTTCTCCGTATTGCTTTGATGTCTAGCGTGATTTCCGGTATATCCATAGGATCTTTTGCACAGGCTTCCGCAAGTTCTATTATTGCGCTGATCACTGGCTGAAAACTTTTATGGCCAAAATTGACAGCATTAAGCATTACTTCCTCAGACAATTCATATGCCATAGATTCTACCATGAGCACCCCTTCTTGAGTGCCGGCAACCACTAAATCAAGTTCACTTTCCTTAGCGGTATTTATCGTTGGGTTTAAAATATATTGACCATCATTGTATCCGACACGAGCTGCCCCAATTGGACCTAAAAAAGGCGCACCTGATAGACACAAAGCGGCAGAGGTGCCGATTATTGCAACAATATCTGGATCATTTTCTAGATCATGAGCAAGAACTGTACAGATAACTTGCACTTCATTCTTGAATCCATTAACAAATAATGGACGTATTGGTCGGTCAATTAGGCGTGATGTGAGTATTTCTTTCTCGTTTGGGCGTGATTCTCGCTTGAAGAAGCCCCCGGGAATTTTACCAGCAGCATAAGTCTTTTCTTGATAATGCACTGATAACGGGAAAAAATCTACATCAGAGCGTTGGGTTTTATTTATGACCACAGTACATAGAACTGCAGTATCTCCATAGCGAGCAATGACTGCACCATCGGCTTGGCGTGCAATTTTGCCTGTCTCAAAGGAAAACGTTCGACCGCCCCATTCGATTTCCTTACGATATACTTCAAACATACTTGTCATCCTTTAGTTTCAAATCTGCATATACAACATTTTACCGCTCTTCGCGTTTCTTGCTAGAAAAAACCGTGTCGGATGAATGCTAGTAAGCAAAGTAGCCAAGAAAACTCAACTCCATGCTACGCATAACATAGCTAAAGGAGATTTGAGAATAAATTTGCGATAAAGCAAAAAAAGATAGAATCCTCTTACGCCATAATGTAGAAATTGCAGCTTGTAAGATATTATATTTTTTAGTTTCTGCATGCGTACTTTTGAAAAGGATGTCAATTTAGTCAATAGATGCTAGACAGCCAAACATAAATTTTCTATAATTATTTATGTTAACCTAAATATTACTTTTACTGTGCTTCTGACAATTTACCATCTTGACATATCCTTATATTCTATTAGCGTCTTAATCCTAAGGCATTGATTAATGTTAAGTAACGATTATTAGATTTCTCTTTTAGATAATTCAGCAGTCGGCGGCGCTTACCTACCATCATCATCAACCCACGACGTGAGTGAAAATCGTGTTTGTGTATTTTTATATGTTCAGTAAGATTAGGAATGCGCTCACTTAGAATAGCCACTTGTACTTCCGGTGATCCACTATCACCTTCCTTTTGTGCATATTGTTTGATCAATTCAGCCTTACGCTCAGCAGTAATTGACATTCTCGCTCCTGACTATCTAGTGGGTTTTATAAATTTCTTATCTAGATCGAGATGAAATATGTTATATTTATCGGTAGTTAACTATAACTTTAGTATTTAATTAGCTAATTAAATTTTAATTTATTCATTAACTGCCAACTTAATTTATGGAATGGTTATTGATATAGAAAAACTCATTTTATGAAAACATTAATACTGACTATAAATAGCAAAGTAACAAGTGATATATCTTAATACACTAAGTCCTAAAGTAATAATAAAATTAACTAAATGTAATTTATGTTATTTCGAATAAAAATTTAAAATCAATACGTCTAAAGCAATAGTTAATCTATTATGTGTATGGTTAAGCTTTAACAATAAATTCATCCTACATTGTATAAGTATTACTAAGAATACGATTTTAATCAATGCTTAGCAATATAAATCGCATCCTCTTCTATATGATAAATACTTCAAATTTCGTTTAAAGATTTTCCGAGAAAACTTGTATTTTTACTACTAAGCTATATTTATAGTGCAATGTTTAGTCAATTATATCTTAAACATGTTTTGTGATATAGATATTTGTAGCTATTTACCAAGTAGTTTATTAAACAAAATTGGATTTTAATTATACAGCTATCTTGATGCAACCGTCCGTTTTCAATATTAAAAATGTAACAATACGAAATCCTAGTTGTGCTTTTTAGTGAATTTCAATGACAATTATTGCTGAGTTATTAGAGTTAATTTTGCTTTAAAGTTGTATGCAGAAAATTACACTACTGCTTTATTGTTTTTAATGTATCGCTAAAATTTAGTACTTTCAATGGATGAATATCTCCGTTTTTAATTCTTGTTATGGCTACCGGTATTCTGTTATTGGTAACGTAAATTAGATCGTTTTCATGTAAATTATATAATCTTAAATTATCCATCAAAGTATGAATCGGAATAGCTTGGCCATTGCGTAATATTGCAGCTTGAGATTTTTGTAAGGCAATTGACGGCATATTTTTTAAGGCAGTTTCAATTGGTAATAAATAATTGGAAGGTTGAATGTTTTTCATTGGATTGTCTATTTTATTCAGAGTAATCGCATTATTTATGCAAAACGGCCCTACGCGTAGTCTACGCAGATTGCGCACATGTCCAACTGTTCCAAGAGATTGAGCTAAATTACGAGCAAGCGAACGCATATAAGCGCCACTGCCTGAAGTGACTTGAAAATTAGCCTCGTCACGATTAGGTACGTTTACTAAAATTAGGTTGATAATATTGATTAATCGGCGTTTTAGATTAACCTTTTTGCCGGAACGAGCGAGTTTATATGCACGTTCGCCATTTATTCTGATAGCAGAAAAGTTTGGCGGCACTTGCTCTATGATACCAATAAAACGGTCTATAATTTCCAATATATCTGGAATATTTGGTCGTAATTCGCTAGTTTCTATAACTTCGCCATCAGCATCATCCGTGGTGGTTGCTTCACCCCAGCGAACGGTTAAGTTGTAATCTTTGGTACTATTCATTGCGTAGGGCACAGTTTTGGTTGCTTCCCCTAAAGCTATTGGCAAAACACCCGTTGCTAGAGGATCAAGAGTTCCAGCATGGCCTGCTTTAGTCGCATTGAATATTTCACGCACTGCAAATACTGCCTTAGCAGAAGTGATGTGCATAGGTTTATCAAGCACTAACCAACCATGAACTGTTCCATCCCGTTTCTTACATGCCATAGTTTTTTACCCGTTATTTCATTTAGTACCATTCTTTATATCTTGTTGAATTAGTGGATCTTGTAGGATCTCTGTCATACGCTGAAATGAGTCAAATGCCGTATCGCGTTTAAAGGTTAAACTTGGAGTGAATTTCATGTGTACTTCACGAGCTACTTGACTAGAAAGTCGTCCAGATGCTCTCTTAAGTACAGATAAAATTTCTTCCATATGTTCATTGACTGATGGTATCACCCAAACCGTCGCATTGCGCATATCAGATGAAACACACACTTCAGAAAGTGTGATAGGGGGCAAGTTGAACAAAATTGGATCATATAATTTATTGTTTCTTAAAATACCTGAAAGAATTCTACGAATACGCTCACCAACACGCAATTGTCGGTAGCTCTGGCCATTATAATTATTGAGCACACTACTCTCCGGTATATATTCTAAGCCAAAGCATGATCAAGCAGATGCTTGCTGTTGAACCTGCTCAAGTGTTCGGGCAACCTCTTTCAGATTAAGACATTCGATCTGATCACCCTCGCGAATATCATCGTAATTTTCAAAAGCTATCCCACACTCATAGCCTTCACGAACCTCACGAACTTCTTCCTTAAACCGCTTCAGCGTTTTCATAGATCCCTCGTGAATCACGACGTTATCACGTAGCAGACGAACTACTTTGCAGCTTCGTTTCACTATACCTTCCATAACCATACAGCCTGCCACCTTGCCGACTTTGCTAATATTAAAGATTTGGCGAATCTCAGCATACCCTAAAAACTCTTCATTTAATTCTGGTGCCAACATGCCAGTTAATAGGGTTTTCATATCGTCAATCAAATCATAAATAATAGAGTAGTAGCGTAGCTCCATCCCATCACGACGTGCCATCTCTCGTGCTTGAGGATTAGCGCGGACGTTAAAGCCTACTACAATTCCCCCTGAAGCACTAGCTAAAGATACGTCAGACTCGCTAATACCCCCAACAGCAGCATGCAGAATTCTTGGCTTGACCAAACGGTTTTCCAGTTTTTCTATACTTGCCCGGATGGCTTCTAGTGAACCGTGTACATCAGTTTTAATCACCAGCGGCAATTCCGCAGCTTCACTTGATTTAATTGCTGATAACATTTGCTCTACTGTACTACGATTACCAATTGTAGCACTTTTCTCACGTAGTCGGCGTTGACGATAATCAGCAATCTCGCGAGCGCGATTTTCGTTCTCGACCACAACAAAATCATCACCAGCTATTGGTGTCCCTTGTAGTCCTAAAACTTCAATAGGATCGCTCGGACTGGCAATCTCTGCACTTTTACCACGATCGTTCACTAAGGCACGAACACGACCCCATTCTGCACCTGCTACAAAAACATTCCCAGTGCGTAATGTACCGCGTTGAACTAGTACAGTAGCGACGGAACCGCGGCCGCGTTCTACTTTAGCTTCAATTACTATACCAGCCGCAGCTCGATTTGGATTAGCTTTTAGTTCGAGTATTTCTGCTTGAACAACTATAGCTTCTAATAATAGGCTTAGTCCATGCTTTGTCTGTGCTGAAACATCAATCGCTTGAACCTCACCTCCCATATCCTCAACCACAATTGCGTGTTGTAACAGATCAGTACGTACACGTTGTGGGTTAGCTTCTGGTTTATCAATTTTATTAACTGCAACGATAATGGGAACATTAGCAGCTTTAGCATGATGTATCGCCTCGATTGTTTGAGCCATAATGCCGTCATCAGCTGCTACTACGAGCAAAACAATGTCAGTTACATTAGCACCACGGGCTCGCATTTCAGTAAAAGATTCATGTCCTGGCGTATCTATGAGGGTAATTTTATCTCTGGAGGGCAGTTCAATTTGATGAGCGCCAATATGCTGAGTGATGCCTCCAGCCTCGCTAGAGGCTACATCTGCTTGACGAATAGCATCCAACAAAGAAGTTTTGCCGTGATCAACATGACCCATAACAGTTACTACTGGTGGGCGCGGTTGCAGATCTGCGTAACTATCTTCTTCACCAGTCATGCCAAGCTCTACGTCAGATTCTGCCACTCGGCGTACCTTATGTCCCAATGCCTGAGCTACTAGTTCCGCAGTATCGGCATCAATCATCTGGTTAATAGTTGCTAAAAAGCCCATTTTCATAAGCGTTTTGATTACTTCACCTCCGCGCTCAGCCATACGGTTAGCCAGTTCCTGTACTGTGATTGTTTCTGGCACGATTACATCACGTGACTGTCTTATCGTTTCTCCTTGATTACCACGTCCACGTTGACGCTCACGTTCACGAGCACGGCGTACTGAAGCAAGCGAGCGCATACGCCAACTATCATCGCTTAATGCGTCACTTATAGTAAGCTTGCCTTGGCGTCTTCGCGATTGTTCGCCACTACTGCTACGTGTTCGAGGTGAAGGACGCTTGAGAGATGACTCTTTAGTACTACCGCCACGTTTACGCCTTCCCTCATCATTTATATCGATCCCTGCTGTATTTTCTCGGTCTAGACGGGCAGTTGCGCGTTCAGCTGCTGCCTTAGCTTGGCGATTAGCTTCACCTTCTGCAATACGAGCAGCTTCGATGGCTTTTATTTCAGCTTCAGCGTCTTCAATCTTACGTAATTCATCCATTTCAGCCTGACGGCGATTTACCGGGGCAAGACCTGACTGTGGTGTTCCAATTTTCAATGGATCAGTTAGGACATTTACGTTTGAGTCTGTCAATAATGTGACTCTATTAACTACATCTAGTTGATTTTTTGGACGTTTTGTTACAGCTTGTTCAAGGACACGAGATCTAACCTCTCGCTCTTCGGCGGTTAATTCACGCCCGCTCTGTTTACTCCCTCTAGATTTAGTCTTATTAGTTGATCCAGAAGGTGTATTAAACATTCGGCGCCGACGTACCTCAACTTGTACAGTCTTAGAACGGCCATGAGAGAAGCTCTGCTTAACCTGAGCAGTTTCCACCGACTTGCCAAGAGATAGCGTATCCTTGTTAGAACCAAGACTAAGCTTCTTGCGATCTTGTTCGTTGGTGCTTGACATATTGTCTTTTCGCACATTATCCATCCATGAACGAGTAGTCTATCATTATCTAAGAGACCTGAATAAAAGTCTTGTAATAATTTTTTCTTAGACAAAGTTAAAATATTACTTAAACTTTTTTTAAACAAACACCGTTAAGTCTTGTAGCATCTCGGAGTAATTTATTTGCTAAACAATTTATTGGTGAAGTTGATTTCACGAAAGTATATAGCACATCCTGTCTTCCAAATATTTTAATAAAATCTGCTTTCGTTAAGCAAGAAATTACCGAACGTGAACCAACTATAGATCTTAGATGTGCTTTAGCACATTCTGTACTCTCCACTGCTTCTAACAACAAACCCGGCGCTCCAGTTTCCATAATATGGCGCACTTTAATGTTATCAGTGATAGTTAGGCTAAGCCGCCTAGCAAGTGATAAAGTATCTAAGCAACGCCGTTTAAGCAAAGATTCAACTATATCTATTAGTTTGCTATCTACTTTAACTGGTTGTTTAGCAGCCCAAGTAAAAAGCCTTTTTTCTACAGCACAACTAATCGTCTCACGATCAGCAAAAATCCATAGACCTCGGCCCGGCAGCCTTTCTTCAATGTCCGGTAATATAAAGTTATCGTTTCCCACGACAAAGCGAACCATTGCATTGCGCGCTTGACATTTACGGCTAACAAAACAAAGACGCTTATTGTCATTTTTCTGTCTTTTGGATTTAAGTTCTTGAATCAGAGTTATTATCCTCGGCTATAACTGCAACATATTTATGCAGGCGTATCAATGTCATTGTCTTCATAAAACCAATGAGCCCGAGCGGCCATTATAATTTGATTAGCTGCTTTTTCATCAAATCCTGCATTTGGTAGAATTTCACGTAATTCGTCACTCGCTAAATCACCAACATCATCCAGTGTTTTTATCCCATTTTCACCTAAAACTACTAACATAGTCGGGGTAAAGGCATTCAATTCTACAAGTTGATCAGTTACACCCAACTCACGGCGACGCTCGTCATGGCGACGACGCTCAGCCTCGACAAAATTAAATGCACGATTATGCAGTTCTTTAGCAATATCTGCTTCAAATCCTTCTATTTCTGTAAGATTTTTTACTTCAGTAAAAGCAATTTCTTCTACTGAACTAAACCCTTCAGTAACAAGCAAATTGGCAATAACTTCATCAACATCTAGAGCGTTAACGAAAGCCTCCGAGCGTTGACGAAATTCTTCGCGACGCCGATCAGATTCTTCTTGGTCAGTGAGGATATCAATATCCCAGCCAGTTAGCATAAATGCAAGACGAACGTTTTGGCCTCGACGACCAATGGCTAAAGAGAGTTGTTCATTTGGTACTACAACCTCGATACGGCCTTGATCTTCATCAAGGACAACTTTAGATACTTCCGCTGGCGCTAAAGCATTTACTACAAATGTTGCGGGATCTTCAGAAAATGGAATAATATCAATTTTTTCACCATGTAGCTCCCCTACCACTGCTTGAACGCGGGAACCACGCATCCCTACACAAGCGCCAACTGGATCAATTGAAGCATCATAAGATTGCACTGCAATCTTAGCACGAGAACCAGGATCTCGTGCTACCGCCTTGATTTCAATAATACCATCGTAAACTTCTGGCACTTCTTGACGAAATAGCTTACGCATAAACTCCGGATGGGTACGAGACAAGAATATCTGTGGGCCTCTTTGCTCTTCTCTTACATTTTCAATATAAGCACGTATCCGATCACCTTGACGAAAGGTTTCCCTCGGTAATAGCCTATCACGGCGAACCACAGCTTCAGCACGTGGTATTTCAACTGTGACGTTGCCGTATTCTACACGTTTAACAACTCCGTTTATAATTTCACCAGCTCGACTATTATACTCCTCAAATTGGCGCTTACGCTCAAACTCACGAACCTTCTGGACAATAACTTGTTTAGCAGTTTGAGCTGCTATACGACCAAAATCAATTGGTGGTAGCGGTTCTTCAATCACTGAGCCAATTTTTAATTCAGGATCAATCTTTTTAGCTTGATCTAGTGTGATCTCAGCTGATTCATCTTCAACCCCGTCTACGACAGTAGTACAGCGCTTCAAGCTGATATCTCCAGTACGTCGGTCTATAGTTGCACGAATATCGTGATCAGGTCCATATTTCGATCTACCAGCTTTTTGGGTTGCTTGCTCCATGGCGATTAGCACTTCTTCACGATCAATTCCCTTATCTCTGGCAACTACATCGGCGACCTGAATTAGCTCCAGCTTTGGTGTCGTAGCGATATCCATCAGCTTGTCAATCCTTTGCCAACCTATGAGATAATTAGTATATTTAGATTAACTCAATATACACACTATAATCTCATACGATAAAACTTTAGTTTTGCTTAGATGGGCAGCGTGATTCTATGAGCTCATCCGTCAAAACAAGCTTAGCTTGTAAAATTTCTTCGAACGGTAAATCTACCATGCGAGCATTATCTTTCAATTCAACTTGTACCTGATTATACTCATTTACACTCTTTATACGGCCGTTAAATTGTCTACGTCCTTCGATCGCCATAGCCAAATCAATACAAGCATCAAACCCAATCCAGTCTCGAAAATCTTTGAGCTTAATCAGCGGTCGATCAATACCGGGTGAAGAAACTTCTAACCGATACTTTTCGGTAAGTGGATCTTCCACATCAAGAACAAGAGACAATGTGCGAATAATTCTAGTACAGTCATCGACTGAAATTGCTCTACCGTCGTTATGATCTACCATAATTTGTAAAGTCGGTAAGTTACCGCCGATAATAGCTACCTGTATGACATCAAAGCCCATGGTATTGATACAAGGCGTTATAATCTCTTCTATGCGCTGAATATTTAGTTTCACCTGAATAGACTCAATCATATAGATTACTACAGTGCTTAATGTATACCCAATTTAGCTAAGTTACAAGATTCGCGTGAAATTGCACATACAAGCTAGTGATTTATTTAATTTGCTTCAACTGGTTTACAAAATTCGATATAAGTAGGAACACGCTCTTCTTTACGGCCTTTTGCTTCGTAGCGAGTTTCCGGCCAGTCTTTTCTGGTTTTAATAAAATCAGCTATAGAATTTCCAGTCCAACGAAAATTTATATGAGCAGTTATACGAGCTAAAATCCAAATAGCATACTCTGGTTCATCGGTAGACATGCGCAAAATACCACCAGGTTTTAGCACATCGTATAATTGATTAATAGTTTTATGTTGTATGATACGACGATAGTGATGACGCCGCTTTGGCCATGGATCTGAGTGGAGAATAAAAATACGCTCCAAGCATTGATTTGGTAGTAAGTCAAGAATATTACGGGCATCATCAGGATAGATACGCACTCTATCACCTTCCATCTTGCTAAGATAGCGGAGCAAGGAAGCAACTCCGTTCATAAAAGGTTCACAGCCAATCAAAGCTACAGAAGGATTATTCTGTACTTGCCAAGCCAGGTGTTCACCGCCTCCAAAACCAATCTCTAACCAGACCGCGTTAGGTTTTTTGGGAAACCATATACTGGGGTCAGTCACGGAAATGGCTGATGTAAAAATTGGAATCAAGCGACACGGCAATTCTTCATCAATTAAACGCTTCATATTTGCGCTCAAACTACGACCTTTACGTCTGCCAAATAACTGATGCCTTCTTTTATACACAAAACTCAACTCGCATACTGTTAGGCTTGCAGTATAACAAATAGCCTAACTCTAACTAACAGTACAAAAATTTCCTTCTTTTTAGAAAGCTCTTTTGAGTTCGTCAACCAAATCAAGTCTTTCCCAGGTAAAGTGACCATCATCATCAGGATTACGACCAAAATGTCCATATGCAGCACTTGGTGCGTAAATAGGATTATTCAAAGCCAATCGTTCTCTGATTCCTCGTGGAGATAAATCGACTATTTCGCTGATAACTTTAGCTAACTTATTTTCATCGACATTATTAGTACCGTATGTATCGATGAAAAGTGATAGCGGATGCGATACTCCGATTGCATAAGATGCTTGTAGGACGCATCTCTCTGCTAGTCCAGCAGCAACAACATTTTTCGCTACCCAACGCGCTGCATAAGCAGCTGAACGATCTACCTTAGTGGGATCTTTACCGGAGAAGGCACCACCACCATGCGGTGCCGCACCGCCGTATGTGTCAACTATAATCTTCCGCCCAGTAATACCACAATCGCCATCCGGCCCACCAATAACAAAACGTCCAGTTGGATTTATATAGTATGATGTTTTGTCATCAATCCATTTATCTGGCATAACTTCTTTCACAAAAGGTAAAACCAAATTGCTCACATCATCTTGGGAAAGGTCAGGATCGTGTTGAGTCGAAACAACGATTGAGGTGCAATGCACAGGTTTACCATTTTCGTATTGTAGTGTGACTTGGCTTTTACTATCTGGGCCAAGGCCGTTTATGAAGCCGTTTTTTCGAGCGATAGCCATTTTGTGTAATATTTCGTGACTAAAATGGATCGGGGCAGGCATCAATACTTCGGTTTCAGTACAAGCATAACCAAACATAATACCCTGGTCGCCAGCACCTTCATTTTTATTATTGTCTCCATCGACCCCTAAAGCGATGTCGATAGATTGCTCGTGCAATATATTATCTAATCTAGCGGTTTTCCAATGAAAACCGTCCTGCTCATAACCTATATCTTTTACCGCAGCGCGTACAGCATCTTCAATCACTTTATGAGTGACGCTTGTTGGTCCACGCACTTCACCAGCTAGTACAATCCTGTTTGTAGTCGCCATAGTTTCGCAAGCAACTCGACTGCATGGGTCAGCTTTTAGATAAAGATCAACCACTGTGTCGGATATCCGATCACATACCTTATCAGGGTGCCCATCTGAGACAGACTCGCTTGTGAATAGATATCTATCCTTAGTCAATACACCCTCCAGCTAATAATCTATAATTCTTTCGAATAATGTTGTACAATAACTTAGCGTAGCACTATACCAAAAGATAGTAATTTCAATACAGAATCTCTAGTAAACTATATTCTCTACATGTCAAGACAAAATTCTTATTTTGTCCAGAAATCGTAATAGCAGAATTTTACAAAAAATGCTCACCGGCAATAAAATTTTATTGCCTTAGCCTGCTTTCTATGATATACTCAAAACTATTTTTCCGTTAAAAATAAACCACATACACACTAATTGTCTAACTTCCTATTTTAACTTTAAGCATCTTAAATCCTATTTAAAATATCTTAAAAAGGAGGTCTATAAAAAGATTAGTAAAACGTGTTATTACTTCCTATCACGATAACTTGTCAAATCAATTCAATTGCTGCGATTCCTACCTTTACTAGATTTATAACTAAAAATCAAACGAATCGATTTACTGTAATGAGGGATTTTGGCTGATATTATGTTGGAATTAGCAAAGTTGATTTCTTCTAAGGTCTTTAGGCAATATATGTTATTTAGATTGTTCTAGTGAGCCTTGTTTTTGAGTTGTGCTGTTTTTATCGTCAAGAAGTTTTCTTATCAGATCTTCGACTGCAATTAGTCCATCAATACCACCATACTCGTCAACTACTAGAGCCATGTATCTTTGGGTTATGCGCATTTCTTGTAACAACTCTAGTGCACGTGAAGAAGGAGCTACAATCATAATATCACGAACTAATGCTCCTACAGATACATCACACCCTTTGTTTATATTGGCCAGTACGTCTTTTATATGTGCCATACCTATGACATCATCTAGAGAATCTCGATAAACTGGAATGCTACTATGATCACTATCAATCATTTGCTGTAGCATAACTGATAAATTAGTGTTTTGACTAACAGCTAAAATATCAGCACGCGGTATCATAAGATCTTGAGCAGTAATGTCGCGCATGTTGATCAGATTGCGGATAATGTTTACTTCGTTCGAGTTGAGTCCTGATGCGCTTTCGCTAATTAATGAGATTAGCTCCTCCGACGAGGAGCTAACGGCCGAGATTTCATTATGTCCAAGGCCAATTGAGCGCATAAGAGTAAACCATACTTCTGCAAGTAGGCCGCGATATGAGTTGCTGTTATTGTCGCATACGGTGTTTTCACTCATGGAACTATATCGTGTTCATCACAGACATAGGGATTGGCTATTCCGAGCTCATTTAAGATCTTTTTTTCTCGAAATTCCATTTGCTTAGCTGCGGTCTTGTCTTGGTGATCATAACCGAGTAAGTGGAGAGTGCCGTGAACTAGTAAATGGCTGGTATGGTGAATAAATGCCTTATTTTGTTCTCTTGCTTCTTGGATTGTTCTCTCAAATGCTAAAGAGATATCCCCAATGGGCTTTGGTCTTATGCTTGGAAAAAAAGTAGTTGGAAAGGATAAAACGTTGGTTGTATTATTGTGACCGCGATACTTGCGGTTAAGTATACGCTGTTCTTTATCACTAGTTAGCAATAGTGAAATTTCTAAATCTTCTTTATTCTGAGCATCAATAAGAGTCATGGAAACAGCTTGTTTTGCAATTTTAGATACATTAGGGATAGCAACATTCCATTCTGGAGATGCAATCGATATGTGAACTGTAATATTAGAACTCATTCCTGACAAATAGATATTTGATCGAGTAAAATTGTCATCCTTTGTAGGATAATTTTTTTTATTCATAATATTTTATCTACTGCTTAGGTAAAATATCCACTTAATAGTAGACATTGTATTCGTGCAAAAAAACTTATTACCGATTTCAAACGCTGAAATTCTAACTACTCTGTACTAGTTAAAGGTTAACCTAATGCTCAAAATTAATACTTTACTTATCCTCAAAATCAATAACTTAAATAATATTGTACTCACTCTGTTTATTAACAATAAATAAAATATTTATCTCAAGTTAGTTTTATATCGATATAGCTTATTTTAAGCGTACAGATTATTAAGTATAAGGAAAGCACGTATACTAAACTGTATTTAGTTGTTCATTTAACTTATTAAGAATAAGCAGTATTTGTAAGAATTAAATGCTCTACTGTTTATTGCTCGTGATAAACAGGATTTATTATTATTTTTAAGGTAGATATTTAGCGTAGCTGATTCAATGGAACAAACTGACATACTGATAATTCTTTAGATCAAACGTCAAGTACATTGCTGATTGTTATTTGAGTGCATTTCAGTAAAAATGATATACATTAAAGACGGGTTAGTATGTTTGGTAATCTTTGTTAAGTAGCTTAAAACCCTAAGAGTAATATACTCAGTTTTTAGTTCATGCACTTTTAATGATTAGCAGGAGAACTTTCCATCTTAATATTACGATAAGAATCAACAAAAAAATACTTTTTCGTGCAATTACAAACATGCTTGTTAAAGCATTTAGCTTACTAAAATGTATTGCTCTTTTAAAAAGATCTTGATGATCAAGTATTTTTGTAGTAAGAGTATCACCAGTTAGTGCTCAACAAGGGAAATTTACCCTAGATTATTTGAATTCCTCATAGTATGGCTTTTGGTGAAAAGTTTTTATTTTGAAATTTTTATGCTATTCAATCGGTCAATTGTTTTCTTTCATAAGGTAGTACATTCATAGTATCACTATATCTTCTTTTAATGTGAGTTAAGCATTAAAATGCTATAATTAGCAGTATTTGTTAAAAATCAAAGATTATTTGCAATTTAACTATTTTTAAGGATTGATCTTATACATTATTTTTAAGGATTAATCTTATACATCAAGTAAATATTGAATCCTAAAAAGAATTCTTAAAATGTTAAATCAACTTAAATATCTTTTAAAGTGCAATGTTTATTGACTAGTAATTGTAAAATTTCAATAATAAATTTGTGCATTTACAAACAATGAAAAGTCGATTTAACTATTGTAGTTTTTCAAAAATTAGTCCTGTGCATTATTTTCTATAGCTAGAGCTAGCGCAAAAACTATGCTTTTTTAGAAAAAATAACTTAATTTTGGTTTTTGTATAGCAAAGTTATACAATGAAGTAAAGGATAACTAGCCTTCTATTTGATTATCAAGGGAGCTTAGAAATGACAGCTACTCCTGCTACGGAGGCTTTGGAGGCTCGATTTCGCCGTATATCTGCCCTTTCAGGAATTGCTAGCGTACTAATTTGGGACCAATCTGTATTAATGCCGTCTGGTGGATGTGAAGCAAGAGCAGAACAACTTGCGAATCTCTCAGTTTTGCGGCACGAACTTTTGACTGCACCAGATGTTGCTGAACAACTCGCTACCGCCGAGGAAGAAATGCTAGAAGGTTGGCGAGCCGCTAATTTATTAGAAATGCGTCGCTTATATTTTCATGAAATTGCTTTGTCTTCAAAACTAGTTGATGCTTTGTCTCGTGCAAGTTTGCGTTGTGAAATTCTGTGGCGTGAAGCTCGCGCTGAAGCTAATTTTTCTATTGTACTAAAAGCATTAGCTGAGCTAATTGCTTTGATTCAGGAGGAAGCTACAGCTAAAGCTGAAATAATGAAAATTAGTCCTTATGAAGCTTTGCTTAGAAGATACGAGCCTGCATGTTCGATCAACAGTATCGAAAAATTGTTTGGCGAATTAGAAGACCAGTTGCCATCGTTGCTTAATTCTGTACTAGAGTACCAAGCTACTCGAAGTGATCCAGTGCAGCCGCAAGGACCATTTCCCATCGCTATCCAACGTGCGTTGTCTCGAATGGTAATGCAGGCAATTGGATTTAATTTTAATTACGGCCGATTAGACGAAGCTCTGCACCCGTTTTGCGGTGGCGTACCAGACGATGTACGCATTACTACTCGCTACGAAGATAGCAGTTTTATTAGTGCTATTATGGGTATTATCCATGAAACTGGCCATGCATTATATGAACGCGGTTTACCTCTTGCTTGGCGTACCCAACCAGTAGGATCTGCTCGTGGTATGATAATGCATGAAAGTCAATCATTGCTTATGGAGATGCAAGCTTGTCGCTCAGAAGCTTTTCTTGATTTATTGTCAGATTGGGCGTGCTCAGCATTTAGTATAAGTTTAGAGCCAAAAAATTTATTTCGGATATGTACTAAGGTAAAACGCGGTTGTATTCGCGTGGAAGCGGACGAAATAACTTATCCGTTACACGTGATTGTGCGTACTCGCCTTGAGCGGGCCATGCTATCAGGTGATCTGCAAGTTGCTTATTTACCGTCAACTTGGAATGCGGAAATGAATGAGTTAATCGGTGTAACGCCCCCAAATGATGCTATGGGTTGCTTGCAAGATATTCATTGGTATGACGGAGCTTTTGGGTATTTTCCAATGTATACTTTGGGCGCGATAACAGCAGCTCAAATTTTTCAAGCGGCAGTTCGGGATGAGCGATGTATTCCTGAAGCGATTGGGCGAGGAGATTTTAAACCTTTAGTAGAATGGTTAGCCAGAAATATTCATGATTTAGCCAGTTTTAAGAGTACAGAAGAAATCATTAATATGGCTACAGGAGCAAATCTGAGTACTGTACCATTCTTATCACATATCAAGAATCGCTATCTTGATGAATAGTTTAGATTAAATCTTTTTTTTAAAATGTATTGTTTTACAATAAGCAATATTACTCTTTGTTAAATAACCAATACGAATCGACTTATGCTTATGTATTGATTTTTTGTGCATGAATTGAAAGCATCACTGCTTTATGCTGACATTTACGAAAATGCTAATTAATAATATTGTACGCAATGACCGGATTATTTATTTTCCCAGCAGGTTGAAATTTACCTTGCTGTCTAGATAGTAGTTATTGATTTGCCTCCTTATCTCAAAGGATATAATATCACATGAAGTCTAGTTTTAAGGCTGTAATGTTTTTACGACTGCGGACTTATTTCTTGGCTGGAGTGGTTGTTACAGCACCGATTGGCATTACATTATACATTGCCTGGTTGATCATTAATATTATCGATGATCGGGTAACTCCTTTGATACCTGTTCGTTACAATCCAGAAACTTATTTACCTTTTGATATTCCTGGTTTTGGAGTTATAGTTGCTGTTGCTGTACTGACAATTATCGGTGCTTTTACAGCAGGATTAGTTGGTCGTTGGCTGGTTAGCCTTTCTGAGCGATTAATGGCTCGTATGCCTTTAATTCGCAATATTCATAGTGCTTTAAAGCAGATTTTGGAAACTGTTCTTGCGCAACAGTCTAAGGCTTTTCGCCAGGTTGTAATGATTGAATATCCACGCCGAGGTATTTGGGCAATAGGATTTTTGACTAGTGATACTGTAGGCGAGGTACAGAATATAACAACAGCGGATGTCGTGAATGTGTTTTTACCAACTACCCCTAATCCAACTTCAGGTTTTCTGCTATTTGTGCCGCGCAGGGATTGCTATGTACTTTCCATGACAGTAGAAGAGGGGATAAAGATGGTAGTATCAGGAGGTATCATTACACCACCAGACCATAGTAGTTCTAAAAAAAGCATTTCGACTTTGCGATGATTTTTTTTCACTTGCGATTTAAAATATACATTTGAGTTAAGATCACGTAGTAGTTTATTATTGTAATAGATAATCAATAGCGGAAGGATATATCGATAATTAATTTAGTTAAATCTGGGTATTCTTAATTTGCCGCAAAAAAGCAATTTCTCTGATTAGAATTTCAATTTTCCTTATAGTAAACACATTAAGTGCTGTTTTTATTATGAAGAGAAATTAATTTACTAATTAATTATTAGTTTGCTTAGGCTACACGCCAATACATTAAACGTTTATATTACGTAAAGTTAATTGGATAATATTAAAGCTTAGAGGTATTTATGATTATAAAAATTGTTTAGATAAACGAAAAAAATTTTCGCTACCTGTATATTAGGAACTAGTAAGGTAATATTTTTTTTAAAATCATTCCTTGCTTCAACTATAGCTTTAATGCAAGAATGACCGATCATACTTTTATAAGTGAGAGTCAAAATAAATTAGGCTAAATCCATAGTAATTTATTGTAACTTTTAACATTGATAAAATAGAATTTCAATTTTTACTTAGTCAATCCACTCTGCTTCAATCGGATAGCACCAGGATTAGATAAATATTATCTAGTAATATTATCTAGTTTTGCAGAATAGAAATAATCTTTAAGAATTTAAATCGGTTAGTTATTCTTAATACAAAAGACGATAATAGTAGCTATTGTAATTTTTATTATAAAATGACTAAGATCTTTCCTATATTTAAGTCGTATTGAGCTAAAACTTTACTCCATTTTATTGATGAAATATATTACGCCATTAAAAGCACTTTAAGTTAAGTATTGCTTAATAAAATTTTAAAACTGTAAAGCTCTTTAATTAAAGATGATTAATAGATAAAAGATATTATCTTGGTGGAGCCAAGGAGCCTCGAACTCCTGACCTCTACAATGCCATTGTAGCGCTCTCCCATCTGAGCTATGGCCCCTACTGCCGACTGCTAGATACCAAATAAACGCAGAAATTTTGCATCTATTTTACGAATTTCGATAAATCAATAAATTAATAATATAAAAAGTTATCTTGCTTCTTCTTCATCTGGTGACACATTGTCTTCAGTTATCGAATTGATTTGATCTTCCTTATTGTTACTATCATTGTTATCTTCTGTATGTATGAGAACATTATCATCAAGAAGATCAGCATTGCCCTCTTCATTAAGATCATTGTCGTTTTCAATTTCAAGATCGCTGGCTTCATGAAGCGAGAAGCTTTGTGTTTTCTCGCTTGCGATAATTCTTCTGCTGCGACGACTTTTCAAAATTGCTTCTGGGTCATATGAAGTATTGCATGTAGGGCAGGTAATGGGTAAATGATTAAGGTCGTAATACCTTACCCCGCAGGACTGACATATTCGCTTGATTCCCCATTCAGGCTTCGCCAAGGGTTGACTCCGCTGTAGTTAAAAAGACACTTTATATTAATGAATAGACAATGCTTTAATAGGTAAAGCAATTCAAAAAAACAAGCCGCTGAATCAATTAAAACTCATAGCATATAATTATGCTATGACTCTGATTCATTGTAATCGTATCAAATATAAACAAAATATAAGCCACCATACCAATCACCAGATTGGATTTCAATAGTCCGATTTGGTGCAACATAATTAAAGTTCATCGGAAAAAGCAAAATTGCAAACATTCGTATTAGTTAGTTTTTGTTGTTATGCGCGAAAAATTTAATTATTAATCATAATTTTTACTTATTATAGTTTATAGTCATTTCGAAGAAAAAAATATCCTTAATAATAATACAAATGAATTATTATTAGTATTTAGTATATTTAGTTAAGAGATTTAAACTTAGTTTATTAATTAACCACAACTTAAATACTAATTAACTTGTTCATTGATTATTGCTTAATTATACATGGCGGCTATTTACAATCGATCAATTATTGTTTTGTCTTCTAGTAATAAAAAATGCTTTAAGCAAACAAGATGCAGCAGTTTCTTCAACGCCACCAATAACTTCTGGTTGGTGATGGCAGGAAAGTTGGTTAAAGATACGTGCTCCATGTTCTACACCACCATTATTTTGATTATAAGCTCCAAAAATTAGTCGACGTATGCGCGCATGGGCGATTGCTTGTGCGCACATTGCACAAGGTTCTAATGTAACAATTAGATCGCATTGCATTAATCGAGGCGAGCCAATTATTTTAGCAGCTGCTCTTAATGCCAAAATCTCAGCATGACCTACGGGATCAGGAGGGCTTTCTACCTGATTATGTGCTCGAGCAATTAGTTGGCCAGATTTGTTAATTATTACTGCACCAACTGGCACTTCACCGGATTCAGCCGCAATTTGGGCAAGATTAAGAGCTATTGTCATCGGAGAATTTAATGAAGTGCTAGCTATTTTGTATTTAAGTTGATTTATACGCTTATTGAGCACTGTTCACTTAATCCGTTTGCACGATTTTATATTATATTTAACTTAATATTACTATAAGTACAATTTAATATCGAGATATGATTTTAGTTGCGTACTATTTCGGATTACAGGCAACGTAAGAAAGCAATGAACTAGGACATTATTAAGCGAGGACTGAGCTGGACTGCCTACCTCTCCCAGACCCAGCATGTAATATCACGCATCGTACGTGATAGTGCTGACATGTTAGATGCCATTCATGGTTTTTTTGACTTTAACGTGGATGCATACTTCTTTCCTTACAGCCGCCTATATAAGCCTTCTTACGTAAGGTATAGCTAAGGCGAATAAAGTGTGTACTGTTGATAACACATGCCAGCTCTTGATGGATAACAAGTCAATTCAGCAAATAAAGCGCTTATATTATGAGCAGTCAGAAAGTAACTATTTTTCGCCTGTCGTTCTAATGATGAATTAGCTGTTAGATACCCTTGAATTTACTTAAAATATTAATAATCAGCATGATTTCAAATATATTCGAATATACTAAAGATATTCCTTTTATAACATTAGGATTAGGAAGTCTATCATTTGCATTTTTAGTTTTTTAAGATATGATAATTAGTAAAATATTGGAAGTTTTATAGTAACCAAGAATAAATTTTATATTACTTATTATTATAGCATAATAATAAGTAATATATTCTCTTAATTGAGAATTAATGCTGATGAATGGTTAAAGATGACTGAATAAAAGAATACGGTTTAGCAATATGCTGCAAGTTTGTTAAATCGAACAGTTTAAATAAATTAAAGTGCTTTGATTAAAGCTGGTATTGCTCAAACTAATATTTTATTCCGATATATCAAGTTTGATTTGCAGCGAATTTTATTATGAATTAGTTTTGCTAGATGTGTCTAAAATTTTTCTAGATAAAAAAATATGTTTGTTAGGTAGCATTGTTATAAGATTAATTTACTTAAAATATTTAAAAGTTGTGGAGTTAATGCGCGTGTATTCTAATAAATAGGTTGTTAATCGAAGTTTTCGTCAAGAGATTAATTGGTCATTTTCAACTAGTACTGTTTCACTCAACAACGAGCTTGATAAAGTTTTACGTAATGACATATACAAACATATGATCTTGAATTGATCGCTGAAGATGAGTTTTGAAGTAGATATAGCTGATTATTACAGCTTCGTGTTTTCTTTAAGTATTAAATTGCTTATTTCCAGCAAATTATAAATGCTCTGTTGCGCACGTTAGAGTAATAATTCTGGGTATTGTATTAATGGCAAAAAAAACACAAGCAGACTAAAATTTTATACTTAATCGTGTGTAGTCTACGCTTGTAGCGGTGCTAGTCTGTAGATACTAAATCTTGTGCGCTAGCGTGGTTTCTTTGCGGGGTGTAGCGCAGTCTGGTAGCGCATCTGCTTTGGGAGCAGGAAGTCGGCGGTTCGAATCCGTCCACCCCGATCAAAGCAATGGCTGTGAAGATTTGATTTTGTCTAGCATCCATAAGATGTTAAGAGGTAGTTTTGATGATCTTTCGGATTTATAAACATGATAAAAATACACTAAACTTTTCTTGGAGCAAGAATAAATCTTGGATATTGGAATGCTGTTCTGAATCTCGTCGCATTCCTGAGCCGCTCATGGGATGGGTATCTGCTAAAGATACTAACGGTCAAATTTGTATTACTTTTGACAGCAAAGAAGAAGCTATTGCATTTGCAAATAGGAATAGGTTAGATTTCACTTTGCAAGATTCGCGTGAGCGCAGATTAAACCCAAAGTCTTACGCACATAATTTTGCCTTTAATCGACGTAGCCAATGGACTCACTGAATTAATCTGCTCAATAGCATTAATAGCTCTAAGCTACGCTTAAGGGTGCCCATAGCTCAACTGGATAGAGCATCCGCCTTCTAAGCGAAAGGTTGCAGGTTCGAGTCCTGCTGGGCACGCCATTTGTTAAAACTTAGTCGATCTTGTTGATTCGATTTATTTCTTTGTATCTGATTTATAATATTGTACACTGTTACAGTAAGAAAATATTTATTATGCTAGTATATATATTTAGAAAAAATCAGTTTCATTTTAAAATACAATTTAACTTAGACTTAATAGTTAAAGGCATCATGTTTGTTCTTGAAAAATTTTTTAATCAGCATATTTTTATATGCCTATTTTAATGTGAAAGTTAATATTTATGGCATTTACTTGAGTGTTTAGGAAACAGTTATCGACTTAATAATTTAAGCGTATTCAATACTAAAATAATCCAAATTGGGACATTTGTTGTCATACACAACAGTAAGATTTAAAAATTAATCTAAGTTATGTAAAATGGGAAAATAAAGGGTATTATAGAGTTAATATACGAATAATATTATTACTGATACCTTACCAAGAATTGTATAACTAATTTATTTATTTTAGTGTTTCTAATATCCAGAGACTAGCAGCATTACTTATTCCAGCTTTATTTCTGCTTTAGAAAATTGCCTACTCACTGATACCATTAAAAGTCTTTCTGGTATTATGTCGATAAACATCATAGAGTAATAATATTAGTTTTATGGCATTAATTTAAAAAAAAAGTTTTTTTTCATAATAGTCTTGGCCGCCTGAAAAACCACGGACGTGCCTTTTCAAGCTGAGATGCAAGACGCAATAACATATCTTCACGACCAAAACCAGCACCTATATGTATACCAATAGGTAAGTTTTGAGCGGGCCAGAAAAGCGGAACTGACATGGCAGGACAACCTGTCATGTTAAAAAATTGAGTAACTGGCATAGCTTGCCAGCTTTCTTCAAGAACGCTTTTTGCTGTAGCATATTCTGTATGAGTAGTCTTGATTTCTATTAAAGGGTCTGAGAGAACGGTAGATACCAGTATGTCGTAACGCTCAAAGAATTCTCCAAATTGACGACCAAGTTGATGAAAAGCAAAGATAGCGTTTGCATAGTCAATTGCTGAGAATTTTGCAGCGTATTCGGCAAAAGCTATAGTCATTGGTTCTACATCTCCATACTCAGCTTCGCGCCCTAGCTGAAAATATCGATTATCAAGCATTTGTTTTTGATTAGTCGAGACTATAGCGAGCATGGCTTTACTTAATATCTCTGTATTTACCATTGGAAATGCTTCTTCTACTGTGTGTCCCATATCTTCCAACAAACTGACAGCGTCATGTATAGCTGCTTTATTTACTGGATCTAGTTGCTGTTCGCCAAGACCTATCATGTGATAGGCAACACGCAATTTATCTGGCTTAGCTGTAACTTCTGCAAGAAAAGGCCGTGTGGGTGAGGGACAGCAATATGGGTCACCTAATTCAAAACCATGAGTGGCATCTAACATGGCAGCGCTATCGCGTACAGTGCGTGATATTACGTGCTGGGTAGCCAGTCCAGCCCAGCCCTCGCTTAATAATGGTCCTAGTGGGTTACGTCCTCGCGTTGGCTTTAATCCAAAGAGTCCGCATGTAGCGGCTGGAATACGAATTGAACCACCAGCATCACTGCCATGTCCCATAGGTACAATACCAGCAGCTACTGCTGCTGCAGTTCCTCCTGATGACCCTCCTGCTGAGTGTTCCAGCCCCCAAGGGTTGCGAGTAAGGCCGCAAAGTGTAGTATCGGTAGAAATACTAAGTCCAAATTCTGATGTCGCGGTACGAGCGATAGGAATAAACCCAGCTTTTTTTACCCGCTTAGTGTACGTAAAGTCAATCGGAGCGACAAATCCCTCCCAAAGCTTAGAGCCTGATTCTGCTAACCATCCTTCTTGCCAACAATCTAGATCCTTAAACACAAAAGGCACACCACCAAACGGTTGCTTGATTAATGGAGCGTATGTTTGAGCAAGAGCGACATCATCACGCCGGGAAACTATAGCGTTAATTTTTGGATTGATAGCGTCAGCCCGTGTTAGAGCAGCAAGGACTACTTCACTGGCCGAAACTTCACCTTTACGAATTAGCCTTGCTAGTCCAAGAGCATCTTGATCTTGATATTCATTAAAATACATTTGCTCGCTTACTCGCTATTTTTTCTGTATGTTATTCTTGTAAACACCAAATAAAATTGTCGTAATTGCGACAGATAATTCATAATGCATTAATGAAGTAAAGCTAAGGAATAATTTTGAAAAAAAATAATTACACAATAACTTTGCTATTAATACTAGTAATGCGGTGAAATAAATCAGACTGTTTATAGTTTTGCGTTTCTAATAATCTAAAAATACGCCTAAATAAAATACCTTATTAATATTACACGTTTTACTTTAGGATTTTTATAGACTAGCCGCGTTGGCGTAATTAATCATTTTCTTAAACATAACGAATAGTAGGATCTGTTAGTTTAATAACCGAATCTATGACCTGCATGATAGATGAAAATTAGTTCGAAATCAAAAAAAAAACACGCTAGGATAGATTATTTTTTATATTGTTCTTTTATTAAAATAACATACTTCGTTTTTCTTAGTTTAAGCAAAGAAAGCAATCTAATTAAACATTAACAAACATTTAGTAACATAAAACTATCAATTTTTGCGGAATTTTGTTGGTAAACTTTGGGATCAAAAAAAATAGTTGAAGCAAGTGCTTGCTGATCTTATTTTAAGCTAGAGTTACCCGGCATGAGCCGGGGCAGATTTAATGAGGTTATTATATGAATTACGATCGTCAAACAATGTCTCGGTCACAAGCTGATGTCGCTCGATACGATGTTGGTCTGCGCCAGTACATGCTCGGCGTTTATAATCACATGGTTACGGCCCTGATTTTAACTGGCGTTGTTGCATCTAGCACTGCTATGTTGTTAGTCCAGGACGGATCTTTGACCTCTTTTGGTGAAGCGGTCTATATGTCAGAACTGCGCTGGGTAGTTATGTTGGCACCGATTGGTATGGTGCTCCTGATCTCCGCACGAGTTGCAAGCATGTCGCTCTCATCTGCACGGATCTTGTTCTATATTTTTGCTTCTTTGATGGGATTGTCTATTTCCTCGATATTCCTTGTCTACGCTGGTGAAAGCATTGCTCGGGTGTTTTTTATCACCTCGGCAGCTTTTGCAGGTTTGAATCTATATGGATACACAACAAGGAAAATTCTTTCAGGACTTGGTACTTTTGCAGTAATGGGGTTGTTTGGAGTTATGCTGGCTAGCATTGTGAATATATTCTTAACATCTTCTGCTCTTCAATTTGCAATATCGGTTGCTGGTGTACTGGTATTTTCAATCCTAACTGCTTACGACACTCAGCGCATAAAGGATATGTATAGCGAAATAGATGGCTTTGGTGTTGTTGGTAAAAAGACAATGATTGGTGCGTTAACCTTGTATCTCGATTTTATCAATCTATTTTTGTTTTTACTACAACTCTTTGGTAATCGTGAGTAATTTTGTGCGCAGAAAGGAATTGGCTATAATTTGCTGATTCCTTTCTGTACCAAAGATTAATTATAGAATTGTTTTAATATTCTATAACAATGGTTATTTAACTTTACATTGTTGTTTTTGTGGAAATGAATCATTTTTTTTGTTTGTATCTTTAGGCGTTATTTGGCTCTGATAAAGCTAATTTAATTATTACATAAAATTAACTTTTGTTATAAAGATAGACATTTCTGTTGGGGATTAATTGCGCATTAAAGAAATTTATTGCTTTTTATTGCTAGTATAGATTAAAATTTTCTAATCAGTTTAGTTTTGACCATTATGCTGTATTGTTAAATTTGAGCCTTGTTTTATATGATCGTTATTTTTAATTAATTTGGCTTTATTTGAACTATTGAATAAATAGAATGATAATTTTACTAAACCAGTTTTTAACTGAATGGGCATCAGTATACAACAGTTTTTAATGTTTAATTGATTTTAGCTAGAGAGCAAGATTATATGTTTAAAAAAATTACTCATGGCTAATCATTCTTAGCATTATAAACATCTATCCTCAATAAAATTTTACAAAACATTTAATTAATTATTACATAAGTTTTTAATGTACCATTGTTTTTTATCTGAGTCAATAGCTTGGTTATCTTGTAAAAATATGACGTATTAAAGTCTATTATCATTTCGATATTTTTATTTGTCAACTGCAGCAAGCTTATTCGATAATGTAACTAATTTTGCTATAGTAAGAATTTTTGTAAAAAAATTGTGATTAATAAAGCAATGACTGGTTGAGTTAACTCGTAATATGCTTTTTGGTTCAATTATGGGGATATACAATCTCAAATTGAATTTGAGACTAACAGAGTTATAATAAAATTAATAGATTTATAGCTATGGCTAATCTTAATTAGTGTTTTTTTAATAAAGTATGTAACGTTTGTATGTTAGGGTAAGAGTGATGGGAAAGAAATTATTGTATGTTTATAGTGAGAAATTAACCAAAGCGCTAGTTTTCTTTATTAGCTGTATTTTACACTGTAAAAGTTTACTTATTATGTCAAGTAAATTAATAACAAAGCTAAAATTAAATCGGCTAAACTGATTTAATTGATTAAAATGTTAAATATTATGCACGAATAGCATATAAAGATTTGCCTATATTGGTACCTTATCTAATTATAAAGGCATGACATTCTTGCAATTTAATCGAAAAAAATAGAATACTTAAGCTGTTTTTTGAGAAAGGCCAATTATTTTTTTGTGTTATTCATTAAATAAAATTAATTAATTGACTGCTGTAAAGTTAGATTAGGATATTTGTACTTTTTAATTGAGACAATATAAATTATCTAGTTTAGTAATTAAATACTAGCTAACATGATATATCTATCACTTGTTTTCTATCACTTGTTTTTTATAGTAGAGTAATAGAATTATGTATAATGTAATTAACGATTATTATTTAGTAATTGTATTCTACTGTCGGTTAAACGTATTTTAATAATCAAACAATATAAATATTAGGATAGGATAATTTCCAAACTGTGATAAAATAACGCAGAAGATTTATCCTATTTCATTTTCTTCCAAGTAGTGTTACCAATTCCGTCTTCTAGTTTGATTCCTCGGGCTTTAAATTTATCTCTAATTTTATCAGCTTCTTTAAAGTTATGCGCTTTGCGAGCAGCACCGCGTGCAGCAATTAATGCTTCGATTTCTGTGTCTTCTTTGCCATATTCTCCCTTGAACCAAACTTTAACATCGCTTTGAAGCAAACCTAATAATTTGCCCCAGTTTAGCAACTTATACATCAGATTAGATATTTCCCAAGTACAAAATTTATTGGTAAGCGCGATATTTAATTTTCGAGCGATTTGATGCAGGGCAGTTAATGCTAACGGCGTATTTAGGTCATCACACAAAGCAGAAAAGACTAGATTATTATCTTGAACTAGACTAGACTGAGGAGTGTAACCAGATTCTTGTGCTCGATTTATTGCACCGTACAGCTTGTCGAGCTGGATTTTAGCTTTATACAGACCAAACTTAGAAAAATTTAGTGGTTGGCGATAGTGAGCGGAAAGAAGCAACAAACGGATTGCTTCACCAGGCCATCTAGAGAGTAAATCGTGGACAGTGTAAAAGTTACGAAGCGATTTCGACATTACTTCACCTTCTACCGTTACGAAACCGTTATGCATCCAGTAATTTGCCATAGTTCCATGGCCAAAAGCACAGCTACTCTGGGCGATCTCGTTTTCGTGATGTGGAAATATCAGATCAATTCCACCACCGTGTATATCAAATATTTCACCTAAATTATTTGCAGCCATAGCTGAGCATTCTATGTGCCAACCTGGCCGCCCATGACCCCATGGACTATCCCATCCTTGTTGGTCATTTGCAGTGGGTTTCCACAGGACGAAATCAGATGGGTTGCGTTTAAAAGAGACTAGATCAATTCGCGATTCAGCAATAAACTCTTGTTCGTAACGGCGTGAAAGTTGACCGTAATTAGCCGCAGAATGAACATTGAATAACACATGATTATTAGTAATATAAGCATGTCTAAGGTTAATTAATCGTTGTGTAAGGGCGATCATCGCTCCTATATGCTCAGTAGCACGTGGTTGTACGTTAGGTTTGTTAACGCCAATCGCATCCATATCTGCTTTATATATATTTGTTATTTCTCTAGTTAGTACCTCCATTGTTATTCCTAGCTCCTTAGAGCGATTAATAATTTTATCGTCAACATCGGTTATGTTAGTAACGTAAGTAACATGTGCTTCACCATAAATATGTCGCAACAAACGGACTAAAACGTCAAAAACTACAGCAGGCCGCGCATTGCCTACGTGAGCATAATCATATACTGTCGGTCCGCAGACATATACACGCACATTCAATGGATCTATTGTGTGAAATACTTGCTTTTTGCGCATGAGCGTATTGGTAATCTTGAGCTTCATGTCTTGGATTCCGGGTGGATATGTTGGCGCCCTCAATCATTAATGATAGATTTTTGTATTCCAAAAAAAAATAGAATGACAATAGAGAAGCGGGCAAAGAAGAAAAATTTAATCTTTTAGTTAAGCAATTTCTCCGCGCAATCGAGCAATTATTTTTTGACGACTCATCATAGGCAAAATATCCTTAAGTTGTGGCCCAGAATCTTTTGCTGTTAAAGCTTTGCGCAAAGTCATAAATAATGATTTACCATTTCGAGCAGTTTTTAATTTTATCGCAGTAATCCACATATCCCAAGTGTTTTTGTTAAGCTCTTCGAATGGTAACAAATCAGCAGCTGTAGTACAGAATTCAGTATCTTCTTCGGCAATCATAGGTGTGATTGGAGTGTTAAGCACAATCCACCACTCTTTGACTTCGTATAGTCTAGTTATATTACCACGTACAGCTTTCCAGAATTTTTCTCCACCACTCACTTCTAGATTTAAAAGACGATCGGCAACGTCAATGTAAGATGTTTCTTGCAAGATTTTTGCATTAATTTGTATTAGATTATCCAAAAGAAAATGTGGATTTGCGCGACTATAGCGGGTTATATCGAAGTTTTCGACAATTTGTTGCATTGCTGTTGCAGGTACAATTTTGTTGGTACCTAGTCCAGACAAAAGAGAATTAATCGCCATTGCTTCTAACTTATGCGTTTCTCTCAATTCCTCTAAGCTAATACTTCCAAGGCGCTTGGATAAGCTAGAGCCATCAGCGGCTACAATTAACGAAGTGTGTCCTAGCATTGGAGGTTGTGCTCCTAATGCGCGAAAAATTTGTATCTGGGTAGCGGAATTGGTTACATGGTCCTCACCACGAATGATGTAAAGAATAGAAAAGTCAATATCATCGACTACTGAGGCCATAAAATAGGCTGGGCTGCCATCGGCACGTATCATGATTGGATCAGATTGCAAAGCCATGTCTCGCTCACTTCTACCGAGAATTATATCATTCCAAGTGACTGTTTCATGATTTAGCTTAAAGCGCCAGTACGGTAATATGCCTTTGGCTTTTTTTGCTGCTTTTTCATCATAACTTAAGGAAAGTGCAGATCGATCATATATTGGTGGTTTGCCTGCAGATAGTTGCTTTCTACGTTTTAGTATTAGCTCTTCGGCACTTTCATAGCAAGGGTAAAGCCATCCCATTTGTTTTAGTCTTTCAGCTTCAGCAGCATAGCGGTTTAAACGGTCAGATTGTCGAGAAAATACATCCCAAGTAAGGCCAAGCCAATTTAGGTCGCGTTTTATCTTTTCTGCAAATTCAATTGTACTACGTTTAGCATCAGTATCATCAGAACGTAGCATAAAATCACCGCCATGGGCGCGAGCAAATAGCCAATTGATTAACGCTTGACGGGTATTTCCAACA
This sequence comes from Candidatus Endolissoclinum faulkneri L2, assembly GCF_000319385.1. Taxonomy (GTDB): domain Bacteria; phylum Pseudomonadota; class Alphaproteobacteria; order Thalassobaculales; family Thalassobaculaceae; genus Thalassobaculum; species Thalassobaculum faulkneri. The sequence goes on from NC_019566.1 coordinate 91,610, forward strand.
TGTAGAAGCCCAGTTGGGCTTGGCGCAAAACGGACAAATACTGCCATAAAACCCCTAATTGTCTCACAGTGTAAATTTCTTTGTATTTGCTCGTCAGATATCTTTCAACTTATACGTATGAGCAAATGCATTAGTGATTGGGTATCGCCGTTCTTTCCCGAAAGATCGACAAGTTAGTTTAATTCCAGGAGGGGCTTGGCGACGCTTATATTCTGCTCGATTAAACATGTGCCAGACTTGTAGCACAGTGTCTTTATCATACCCGTTAGCTATGATCTCAGTTAACGGTGTTTCTTTTTCGACTAAATGAATTAATATTTTATCCAGCACTGAATATACAGGTAATGTATCTATATCCTTTTGTCCTGGCTTTAATTCAGCAGATGGTGGCTTACTAATAATGCGTGGGGGTATACATTCATCATCTGGTCCATAACAATCTGGTGGCTTATTAGAATTACGCCAGCTACAAAGCTTAAATATTGTACTCTTGTATACATCTTTTAATACCGAATAACCACCGCACATATCGCCGTATAGAGTCGTGTATCCAATAGAGATTTCTGATTTATTACTGGTAGATAGCACCATGTACCCAAACTTATTAGACAGAGCCATTAAGAGGATACCTCGTAAACGTGCTTGGAGATTTTCTTCAATGCGATTCTGCGATATAACGCCCACATGCTTGGTTAATATGTTCTCGAAAGTTAGCATAGCTGAGCCAATATTAATATTGCTGTGCTTAACTCCAAGTCGTTTAGCAACTTCTAACGCATCTTCTACGCTATGATTGCTGGTATACGGAGATGGCATAATCACACAACGTACTTTCTTTGCGCCTAAAGCATCAACCGCTAATGTCGCCGACAGTGCGCTGTCAATACCGCCAGACATTCCTAAGATGATGCCAGAAAAACTATTTTTGTTTACGTAGTCGCGCAATCCTACTACCATAGCACGATATATCGCTACCAGACCGTATTTTGGTTCTATTGTATTAGTCTGCGCGCAACACCAACCTTCTAATCCACGCGTCCAGGTTGTAGTAACTACCGATTCTTCCCAAGCAGGAAGATAAGTTGACAACGTTTGGTTAGCATTTAGGACAAATGATGCACCGTCAAATACCATTTCGTCTTGGCCGCCAACTTGGTTTAAATAGACCATTGGCAATCTGCTTTCAATTACACGTGATATGGCATTTTGCAAACGATTTTCCATTTTTTGACTATCGAATGGAGAACCGTTAGGGACTAATAAAAGCTCCCCACCACCAGCTTTAATGTTTTCTACTACGTCAGAGGTCCAGATATCTTCACAAATTGGAACACCAAGACGCAAACCGCGTACTTCTATCGGCTTAGGCAAGGGACCACTATTAAATAGTCTTTTTTCGTCAAACACACCGTAATTTGGTAGGTTTACTTTATATCGGACTGCCTGTAATTTACCTTTATCCAGTAACAACATGGCATTGTACAGCTTGTTTTCTTCTATCCACGGCGCACCCAGCAGTATAGCCGGGCCCCCATCTGCAGTTTCAATAAGCAATTTTTCCACCGCGTTACGAATTTCACCGATAAACATCGGATTAAGCACTAGATCCTCTGGTGGATATCCACAAGCGTAAAGTTCTGGTGTTAGGATTAAATCAGCGTTTTCGTTAGCAACTTGGGCACGTACTGTGCGTAATTTATTTAAATTCGCATCGATATTACCGACGCAAGGGTTAAGTTGTGCTAAGGTAATTAGAAATTTTTTTTTCATAACAAATTTGTTAGTGTTTATAGCATTGAAATATTACAGATTAATTTTATTATTGTATAATACAATATTTATATGCACTTTTTTTCATCTTAATTATCGAATATAAATAATTTGCTATTAAAATTAATATGTTTATTTTTGATAAAATAATTGTTTGAATTTATTAATTATTGCTTTGATATAAAATATTTTTATTATCTTGCAATCGAAGTAAGCCTATGTATCTCTACGTTAAGATGGGCGTTAGATAGGTTGTTATTAAGCTTGCTAAGGTAGAATTTAGGTACTTAGTAAAGTTGTTGTTATAACGCACTGTATATTATTGTTTTTTAGCATCAATCTTGCAGTATTTGTTACTTTGCAGTCTATTTATTTTACTTGCAAGTCAAATTACCTATCTTAAGTTTATATAGATTTTTGATACAATGATTTATAATCAAACCTGTTTACTAATGTTGATCAAATAAGTTTTTATTTAATCAAATTGTTATTCATATACCGAATGCTTATTCATTTTTTAGATAATTTTTTATTACGAGTGTTAATTTTTATTGTTGAATAAATTAAATTATACTGTAAGTAAATTAATGATTTTATTTGTTTAGTTAACAATTTTAGATGATTTAAAATACGATAGTTTTTTTATAAATTTACTTAATATTGCTTAGTATAGAGCAAAAATTATTAAAATAATTTTTATATGAAGTTAATTTAACAAATTAATCCCATATACTTGAACATATTTATTATTTCAATAATGAAAACTAGAAAAATGCTTAAACTGATTATACATGTCAAGAAATGGTCTTAATAATGAGTAGAATTAGTTAAAATTCTATATCTATAATAAAGTGCAATAGCTTAGTTACTTGATTAATGATATCCAAATGACTAGAACAAATTAGCGAAAATTGTTCTAATAAATCAAAGCGATATAATTTTATTATCATTACAAAATAAGATATTTGAATACAAAAATTAGTATATTTTTTAGATATATTGAGGGGTTTTGTATAATAAATTTATCTTAAAATTTTTAAGAGTGGTGTGGGTATGGGGCAATTATAAATTTATTTGACTGATTGTATAAGCCTTTATTTAGATCTAGTTTTGTGCAAACGTACCTGTTCTGTGTCGGGATGTGTCCACAATATAATTATCTAGCTGGTTTAAATGATGATCAACTGGTTGCAGTAGAGGCACTAGATGGTCCTGTATTGGTATTAGCTGGTGCTGGTACTGGTAAAACTCGGGTGTTGGCAAGTCGTCTTACTCGCATCTTGACTGTGGAGAAAGTTGATCCAAGGAATGTTCTAGCTGTTACATTCACAAACAAAGCAGCCTATGAAATGAAAGAACGAGTCAGCAAAATTGTTGGCTCTGCGACAAAACAAATCTGTTTAGGTACCTTTCATGCGCTGTGCTCTAAGATTTTACGACAGCATGCTGATCTTATAGGGCTTAAATCAAATTTTTCTATATTGGATACTGATCAGCAAATCAGCTTAATAAAGCAAGTTTTACGAGATGAAAATATTGAAGAGAAGCATTGTCCCGCTCGAGCATTAGTAGGTATTTTCCAGCGTTGGAAAGATCGTGGCTTGACTCCAGATAAGCTTTATTCTACTAAATTTGGTAATATATTCGTAAGTAATCCAAAACAAATCTATCAGCGTTATCAAGATAGGTTGATAAACATGAATGCCGTTGATTTTGGTGACCTTATTCTACATTGTCTTACTTTATTCCAAAATAATATGTATGTACTACAGCAGTATCAAAATCAATTCCGATATATAATGGTGGATGAATATCAAGACACTAATTTAGTTCAATATTTGTGGCTGCGTTTGCTGGCTCAAAATTATAAAAACATTTGTTGTGTAGGTGATGATGATCAGTCGATTTACGCTTGGCGTGGAGCGGAAATTGCTAATATTATTAACTTTGAGAATGACTTTCCTGGAGCTAAAGTTGTTAGGTTAGAACAAAATTATCGCTCTACTTCTCGCATCCTAGCTGTCGCTTCTAGTTTGATTGCGTATAACAAAGGTCGTTTGGGTAAGATTTTGTGGACGAGAGGAGATGACGGCGAGCAAGTCATTGTGCGCTGTGTACGTGATGGTTATGAGGAAACAAGAGTTATTTGCGAACGAATTAAACATTATCATAAGACTAATGTGCCTTTACGCGAAATAGCTGTGCTTGTACGCAATGGTTTTCAGATTCGTGCTTTCGAAGAGCAGCTAGTTACTCTTGGTGTGCCTTATAAGACTACTCCGGCTGTACGATTTTATGACAGTAAGGAGATACGCGATGTTATCTCCTATTTACAAGTAATATCCCAGCCACAAAATGATTTAGCCTTTGAGAGAATAATTAACGTTCCCGCTCGCCGTATTGGCAAGTCGACAGAACGCATTTTATTCCACTATGCTCGAATAAACAACATTCCTCTAACAATAGCCGCGGAGCATATTGTGCAGGATAATGTATTAAAACCTGCTGCAAGACAAACAATTAGCTTGCTAATGAAAAATTTTGCACGCTGGCGCAAGGCATCAGAAAATGATTCCTTATCGAAACTTACTACCAAGGTGATAAACGAAAGCGGTTATATTGCTTTTTTGCAGAAGGATTCTTCGCAAGAAGCACTGAATCGCTTGGATAATATAAGCGAGTTACTAACTACTTTAGAAAAGTTTAGTAGCCTTGATAATTTTTTAGAACATATCTCCTTAGTTATGGAAGGAGTTGATGCTATAGAATTTGAGCAAGTTAGTCTAATGACATTGCATGCTGCTAAGGGATTAGAGTTTGAAGTTGTCTTTCTTCCTGGCTGGGAGGAGGGAATTTTCCCTAATCAGCACGCTATTGATAACAAAGGTGTTGATGCTTTGGAGGAGGAGCGAAGACTTGCTTATGTCGGTTTAACTAGAGCGCGAAAACATGTAGAAATAGTTTTTGCTGCTAATCGCTATCTGCAGGGATTTTGGCAAAATGCAATTCCTTCACGATTTATTTCTGAAATGCCAGTAGAGCATTTAGCAATGATTGGAAATTTTAGCTCTTATAATACTAATATCAGTCACTGCTACTTTGATGACGTTAGGTATATTCAAAAGAATAAATTCAGAGTATCTGCTCTGGACAGTCGCAAGACTGCAAATAATTCTATAATTCGCAATACAGACTACATTTACCAAAAGTATGATAATATTCATACAGAAAATCCAAAAATTAAGGGTGATTTATCTACGAATAACAGTTTTAGATCTGATAAATTTTCTGTAGAAGAAAGGGTTTTTCATAAAAAATTTGGTATGGGAACTGTAATCAAAGTTTATAAAAGAGGTAAGCTTGAGGTATTGTTTGACTGTGAAGGAAATAAAAAAGTCGTCGATACTTTTGTTTCCAGGCAAAAATCTACTTAAGCTGTATATTACTTTATAACCATTATTATTAACCTATAAAAATAATCATAAATAAAGTACTTATATACTAGATCGTTTTGATAAAGATTAATGCTCTTTGCTAAAATAGTAAGATCTCTTTGAAGATCATTAATTTTTAAATTAAGATTACTTTGTAGTGCTAACAATGTATAAAAATATTTACTCTTCATGCATTTAATGAGAAATTGCTTAGAGCGATTTACTTTTATTGTGATTTATTTATTTTTTTCAGATACTCTATTAATTCTATCAATAACGGTACTTATTAGCAGATAATTGACTATCTTTGGGTTTCTTTGGCATTAATTACATAAGAATAAATTCTAGCATAGAATATTATCCTATTAGGGTTAGCTTGTTTTTGTAGTTATATTTAGCTCCAAATAATTAAATATTGTTATTGTACTACTATTTTTACAATAGGTACTGCGCTTTCTAGCTTTTATAGTTTAAACCTATATGCTAGTAAAATTAATTTTTTTTTAAAAGGAGTTGTCAATCAGATGGTTATCTCTGCAACATTAATCTTCTACGGTAGATGCATTCCGAGATCTTGTTTTAGGCTTTTATGTTAGTGCTATTGTAGAGTCAAATATCGCTATTATTAGGTTTTCCATTTCATATTCAATCTTAATAAACAATCAAGCAATTAAATTCTAAAAAAAAGAAGAATTTATTACAACTATAATATCTTATAGTCAGAAACTCTAACTATAAGATATTATAGTGCAAGCAATAAAATGTACTAAGAGATATTTATTTTCAGTGATTTTGCTTCTTGCTAGAAGCAATTTTTCGTTTTTAAAGCGTAAAGCAATTATGCAAAATTGCTTAGTTTGTTTTATGATATGGCTTTTGTTTATTATAATAAATAGCAAATATATTTTAACTTACTCTATAATCTTAAGCTGTTTCATTATGTGATTTTCTCACTGTATACTGCCAATTTCAGCCTTGATGAATTAGTTAAAATGATCAAACTATATTGCTAATTATTTATAGGCAATGACTTATTAGAAAAAATACTAATTTACCCGTGCTTTATTTAGAATATTTAGTTTTATATTTTTTACGTATTTCTCTTATGGAGAATACAGCTTGTTTGGTAGAACAGTATTTATATCAGATAAAACGCTAGTGTTGAAAATTAGATTAGCCCAATTGAATAATGATCAGAATTCTTCTAAATAAGAATATGATAAAATGTTCAACCTTCATAAAAATATTCTCTTTTTAAGATAAAAATTTTACTCAATGAGTATTAGCACTTTTTATTAACGATTAAATTATATATCATTAAGCAATATTAAGATAGATGATTACTACAATAGATTTTAGATGCCAATGATTAACGAGATTATAGATAAAATAATTACTAGATAAGTTAATAAGAAAATAAACGATATTTGTACTATCCGAGGTAATACAAACGATATATTTGCTATTAATATATAGCAAATATATAAAAACAGCCAAATTGATATATTATAATTGTTTTTTTATACTGTAATCAATAAAGTTTATCATTATTTATTTTGTACTATCAGTTAAAATGACGGTAAGCAGTCAAAATAGTTGAAGAAAATTTATATCATTCGTGTCGAATTTGCTCGAGTTGCGTCATGCTTGAGTCATCTTTAAAGACCTTGTATAGTATCTGTTGCTTTTTCTCTTGAGAAGATTTAATATCCTTTAATATTTTTAATAATTTAATATCTACTAAATAGTTTTTATAAGATCTAACTTTGCTAAAGGGATAAGCGTACTTTTTTGATGATATTGGGATAAGTTGAATGTTTCACAAACTACCCATCGCCAACGATATTGACGCTTGTTTTATGCATAAAGTTGATGGTGGATTTTCGCTGAAAAAATTTAAGGAGATGGCAGAATTAGGGAGTATCGCTTTAGAGTTTATTCGAGCACGTTGTAATGACGGTACTCTTCCTATATTAAACTTGCCTTACCATCGTGATGATATTGTTTCTTGGAAACCTATAGTCGATCGATATCAGTCACTCTATGACGATGTAGTAATTCTTGGCATTGGTGGTTCTACTTTGGGCAGTGCTACTATTTGCGCTTTGGTAGATGGCTGTGTTATTACTGCCCCGCGAATACACTTTCTTGATAATATTGACCCTATTAGTTTTGATTCACGCTTATCTAGTTTTGATAAGGAAAAAACAGGCTTTCTAGCTATATCTAAATCGGGTAGTACGACTGAGACTTTAACAAAACTTTTAATCGTAATTGATAGATTGGGTAATAAAAATTTTAGCACTCAAATAATTTGCCTTACAGAACCGACTGATAACCCAATGCGTCGCATTGCTGCCACACATGGTCTTCTTTGTCTAGACTATGACCCTAAGGTCATAGGCCGATTTTCTGCTTTATCGACGGCCGGATTACTTCCTGCTGCCATTGCTGGCATTAATGTTGAAGGAGTGCGTCGCGGAGCGGCTGCTGTGTTGGATGCAACTATTTTTGCTAAAAATCCGCTAGACAATCCTGCTATAGCTGGAGCTGCAATTAACGTGGCACTAGCCAGGGATCATGGAATTAATCAAACCGTTTTTTTGCCTTATGTAGAAAGACTTGAACGATTGTCTATCTGGTTTCGCCAACTTTGGGCCGAGAGCTTGGGAAAAGAAGGGTATGGCACTACTCCAATTAATGCAATGGGCGTAGTTGACCAACATAGTCAGATGCAGCTTTATCTTGCTGGTCCAAGGGATAAATTTTTTACCGTGATATGCAGTGATCCACGTGGTTTAGGTGGACGTATACGTGGTGAACTTGCTGGTAGTGCTGCTGAATCTCTTAATTATTTGCTCGGCCATACTATGGGCGATTTAATGGCAGCAGAGCAGCAAGCAACTATTGACAGTTTAATTAGTAACTGCTGCCCAACTCGTCTTATTCGTTTTAGCAATTTAAATGAGGAAGTCATGGGTGGGTTAATTATGCAGTTTATTTTGGAGACTATCGCTGCTGCTCAGATGATGCGTATCAACGCTTTTGATCAACCTGTGGTCGAGGAAACTAAGTTATTGATCCGTCAGTTTTTACAGGAGGAAAATTAATTTTGGATATAATGGGCGATGTATGTTATCTCTTATACAATATTGTCTTTAAGAACGTATGCCTGACACTATAGTTAATAGATTTTTGCTGGAAAATTATTTTATCATATTGCTACCACCTTGAATAAATTAGTTGATAACGAGACTAATTCTGATGCAATTCGAATCAGCTCGTGTTGCGAGATGCTGGCCTACCTTAATCTTAACAATTAGATGATCGCTAGTTGCACTGATGTTTGGTTTGTTGTCAATTTCGCTAGAAAGCTTCTTTATCTCTAAGGCTCCTTAAAATCGTAATTGCTAATATTTATAAATTTGAACTTTTGCGGGGAAAAATTTCATAGATCGGATTTGTAAGTCAATTGTCAATTACTTAAGCCAGAATTAATAACGATGAGATTTTGAAAAATTGAGGTAAATAGCGGTCAATTTTTATGCAATTGAAGCTAATGGAACTGAAAAAAGTTACAAGATATAGCTAAGTAACTTAATTTTTGCTAATCTAGTTAGATTAAAGTCTTGAAATCGTCACGCAATAATCAGCATATCAATATAGATATTATTCAGCAATTAGTGGCCGTCTATTCAACACATTGTTAGTGGCCATTTGTTTCCATTAGCAGGCTAAAATTCTATATCAAGTTATTATTATTTGTATAAATCCTTACTAAGTTGCTATTATTAGTTATGCTTTTAATGATAAAGAATTAATCATGCGATACTAAGAATGTAATTATCTTCTTACTGAAAATGTGAACTTGTTTTACTTTACGTAAAAGATCTAGCCAAAATAGTTTTATTTCTAGTGGTTGTCTGTGCGCGATAATGATGTCCCTGTTTTGCTATACAATAGCTATATAGATTTTATACCTTAAGGTTTTTTATCTAAATGACGATTTTTCTTATACTAGTTCAATGATAATTAGGATGTAAAGGTTTATCTAGTTAAAAATGAATTATGATTTAGCGATGGTAGATTGATACTTAATTTGCTTGCTGATGTTTTAAAGCAACCTAAAAACAGACTAATTGTATTTTGATTAGTGATATTAGGAGATTATACTTTAAAAGCTTTCCGCCTCAAAAAACGATCATAAAACAAAAGTGGGTGTTGATCATTTAATTGCTATCTTAAAAATTTCAGATCGAATTTTTACATAATCAATTAATAACTCACGGTATATCTTTTGCGAGTTAGCTCAAGTTTAGCTTGTTGGAAAAATCTAAATGGAAAAGGCATACTTTGCTTCAGTTAATTAGAAAAATTGGATTTTGAGAAAAATCGGAAAGTAAAAATGAAACCAATCGAGCAAGATATGATTCTTTACCTGAAGATAGCTACAGGTCTATGTATACAGTAAGTGTATTGTTTCTAAAACAGTAAATGGAACTGTGATTATTAAGTGAGGTAAATCTTATTTTTTTTGAATTCCAAGATAATCTTTGGTTTGTTGCATAACCTAGTGTAAGACATTATGGATACTCATTATCCACTATCCTTGCACGATCATCTTAGCTGATATTTGTAATAAAATAACATCTATAGCTCGCTTTGTTCTCTTCAGAGATTGAATATTTAAGGAGATCAACGCTGATCTTTGTCGTATTGATATATTCATCATTCTTGCAGATATATCAATACGCTTATGGTGTTTAATTCTAACGATATCAAGAGGCTATTTGCGTCAAGATAGTAAGTTAAGGATACTAGGTATATCTATTACATTTTAAATATAATCTTTTTTGTACAAAAAAGATTATACAACAAAACTACTTAAGTATTGTTTAGATTAACTTATCCCTTATTATTATGAATGCATATTTTATAATGAATAAAGACCTTTAAATTATGGCGGTAGTTTTTTTTATTTTGTCCTAGTAATTCAATCAACGTTTTATTTGTTAACAAGCTCCTTTTATGTAAAATAAAGATTAATTAATTTACCATTGAGTAAATTGCGATCTGGGCAATATACCGATTGCAGCTAATAAAGATTAAACTTACTATTTTTGTTGTTATTAAGTAATAAATATTAAATTTATGAACGATGTATAATTAAGCTTAAAAAAAATATTATTCAAATCAAAAGATAAGCTGTCTATCTTTAAGTAGATTTTTACTGATTAGTATTTATGAAGATATTTTCAGTCATGTTTCCTTGTGTTAGCTTAGTTAATTTGTGCGCTAAAATGAAAAATTCTTTTCAAGAAAGCATACAAAATTTTTGTATCTTCTGTAATTTAAGAGCAATTACATAGTTATTAAATTTGCTACTATGAATTTAATTTGTTTAAATCTGTAAACGATGTTTTATTAAAATCATTTGTAAACTACACAGAAGATTAGTATTTATGTTGCTATGCTAATCTTATTTAAGATAAAGCAATGCTTATTAAATTCGAACAATGAATACTTAAAAATTAAGTTAATGAATTTCCTCTTTAAAAAAAAGTGAAATTTATCTAAAAAACCGACTATTATTTGTCCCTACTAGGATGGGCTAGAAGAATTCTGTAGAAAAAATTTTTTATAGCAAAAAATTTTAATATTAATTAATGAAAATATTCTCATTATTTTTTAATTAATATTAAAATAATATCAGATATGCATAAAATTCACATACTTTTTTTTAAATAAATGTGTTATTATTAATTTTACTGCCATTATTTCAACTAGATTAAAATTTAATTTTTTTTATTAACTATGCTAAATATAGGTGGTTTATATTTTAACTAATTTTTTTATATTTTGTATTGACAATTGATTAATTTTTTATATTATGTAACAGTTTATCGTTAGATGAATCTACATTTACGTTGATGTTGCTCTTGATAATCTTTAGAACATTCCGTATTGTTATTGTTTAAAATTAGGCGTTAAGTTACTTAATGTTTTCTGTATTAATTTGGTATAGTTTAACTAGAAAAGGTTGTTTTATCAGTCTCCAATGAACTAACGCGTCTCTCTTCTAACAAGAGTTTAATAATTTAGACTTAGCAGTATTTCAGCTATTTATACTACATTTGCTTTAAATCCATGATTTTATTTTTTAATAAAAATTAAAATGTTACTCTTGATTTAAAAATAACTCAGGAGAAATATTTGCTTGTGTTATCACTAATAAAATATGCAAAATAATTTTTTATTGACTTTAAACAAAAGACAGTGTTTGTTATTTTGTAGGATTTAAAATGATACAAAAAACTGTTTTATTATAGATTGATATTGAATAACAACAGCCAAAGATTGTTCTAACTAGTTTGCCAATTAGTATAATTTATTTAACAGTTGTTAGTAATTTTAGATTAAAAATAACTGCTTTATTATATATTAACATACTCTAGAATAGCATCTGAATATTGGCTATTATTAAATGAAAACAAAAAAAGTAAGGCGCAAATTTCGCAAGATTATGAAAAATCTTTTTAAGGTATCTTACTATGGGTCATAATTGATAATAACAATTATTGAGAAGAAGTAATGCATTCTGGCTTTGTGCTTTAGGTAAGCAATGTATAACGTAAAGCTTGGGAAGATATCACCTAAAATAATAACAATATTTTGATCAATTAATGGATTATAAATATTATAATGTTTTTGCGTTATCTTTATACAAAAGAGTCTTTTAAGATTGACAAGGCTTAACTAATTTATGCTAGTCAGTTATCGATATTGTGTTAAAAATAAGTTAAAAAAATTACTTTATCACATGATTGTGTAAAATATTATAATGTTTGCAAATTATGCAAAAGTATCTGGTCTCTCGCTGAGACTATCTTTATTGTTATAATCTGCGATGATTGTGCTAATCAGCATCATATTTAACATAATGCTGTTAAGCAGAATTGAGGTAATAAAATAAAGGTAAAAAGTTATTCGCGCTAATGCAGTTTGCAATATTTTGTTTGTTTCTAATGAATACAATTAAAAAATTGTATTTTGTTGTGCTGTGTAATTTTACTTTTAAAACCCAATCTATAAAGAGTTTTCTTTGAAATAAAAGCATTATTATGAAATTTTGCAAATTACTAATGCTTATTCTTCATAGATATTAAGTTTCAATGTAGTTTGTTCGGGATTAATTGAATATAGAGTGAGACTCATTTTGATTGCACTGCAAGTATGTATGCCTTGTTTACGATAAGAGTGACGGACCCACGAACGGCGAGGCAGGCTTTGGAACTAAAGAAGCGGAGTAGCTTTTCCTACAATGATCTTCTCGAATGCGCCCATGGACGCTTATTTGGCCCTGGTAACGCTCGACTTCCACTACCGCCTATGCTTATGTTTGATCGCATTACTCATATCGCTGAAGTTGGCGGTGCTAACGACAAGGGTGAAGTTGAGGCTGAGCTCGATATAAAGCCTGACCTTTGGTTTTTTCCATGCCATTTCGAGAATGATCCGGTAATGCCAGGATGCCTAGGCATGGATGCTCTATGGCAATTGCTTGGCTTTATGCTTGGTTGGCTTGGTGGGCATGGTGCTGGCCGAGCGATTTCAGCATGTGACGTTAAATTTAGTGGTCAGATTGTGCCTACAGCAAAAAAAGTGCGATATCATCTTGACTTAAAACGAATTATTAGCCGTAAACTATTTCTTGGTATAGCCGATGGATGGGTTAACTGTGATGATGTTAGGGTTTTTGAGGCTAAAGATATTCGCGTTGGTCTATTTGCTAACATAGCGGCCGCCGTAGCTTGACGGAGAACAAAATGCGACGCGTCGTCGTTACCGGTATCGGTGTCATTTCCCCTATTGGCAATGATAAGTTAGAAGTGACTAAATCTCTAAAAACAGGTCGATCAGGAATCACTTTTGCTCCCGAGTATAAAGAGATAGGTTTTCGTAGCCATGTACATGGTTCGTTAAAACTTAATCTTGATGAACGAATTGATCGAAAACTTTTAAGATTTATGGGAGACGGCGTTGGTTACAATTATCTTGCTATGGAAGAAGCTATCGCGGATAGTGGATTAGAAAATGCCGACATATCTAATCCACGCACGGGATTGGTAATGGGCTCTGGAGGTCCATCAACTCGTAATATGATGAAAGCTTTTGACACTGCGCGAGAAAAAACTCCAAAACGAATCGGGCCATACATGGTACCAAGGGTGATGTCTTCGACTAATTCTGCTAATTTATCAACAATTTATAAAATAAATGGCCTAAGTTATTCGATAAGCTCAGCTTGTTCGACAAGCTCTCATTGTATTGGTAATGGTGTAGAGCTAATCCAATATGGCAAACAAGATATAATTTTAGCTGGTGGTGGCGAAGAGTTACATTGGACCTTGTCAGTTTTGTTTGATGCTATGGGTGCGTTGTCTTCTAAATATAATCATTCACCAGAGAAGGCTTCACGACCGTATGATACAAATCGTGATGGATTTGTGATTGCGGGTGGGGGTGGCGTAGTGGTGCTTGAGGAATTTACACATGCTAAAGCCAGAGGAGCAAATATTTACGGTGAAGTTATTGGTTATGGTGCTACCTCAGACGGATCTGATATGGTAGCTCCTTCTGGCGAGGGTGGGTTACGTGCAATGCAATTAGCACTGGCTAATGTCCACGATCCAGTAGACTACATCAATACTCATGGAACTTCCACACCAGTAGGTGATATGGTTGAGCTGATTTCAATCTCCGAGGCATTTCGTAATCAAAATAAAATTCCATTAATTAGCTCTACTAAATCAATGACTGGGCATAGTCAAGGTGCAGCCGGAGTGCATGAAGCGATTTACACATTACTGATGATGAACGGTAATTTTATCGCTCCTTCGATTAATATTGAAGCAATCGAACCAGAAGCGGAGGCTATGCCAATTGTACGTGAGCCTATATTAGGTCAACACGTTAATATAGCGTTATCAAATAGTTTTGGGTTTGGTGGCACAAATGCAGTTCTTGCCTTTCGACGAGGAGACGTCTGAGAAGCTGGTTTGCACGTTTTTTGCTTAATAGACCAAGAAATTTCAATGAACCTGTCGCACTGTCGAGACATTGAAAAAACAGGAGATCTATGTCGAATTCGCCCTCTCCCCAGCCGATTATGGCCGGTAAGCGCGGGCTTATTGTCGGAGTTGCTAATGACAGATCGATCGCTTGGGGGATTGCTGCTGTACTAGCAGAGCAAGGTGCGGAGCTTGCATTTACCTATCAGAACGAGAGCATTGAGCGGAGAGTAAAACCGTTAGCTGATTCTGTGCACGCTGATATTGTATTGCAATGCGACGTCACTGATTATAATTCGCTTGATTCTGTAGTTAGTCAGATTAAGGATAGGTGGGGTAAAATTGACTTTTCTTTGCACGCTGTAGCTTATTCAGACAAGGCAGAACTTAAGGGAAAGTATTACGAAACATCTCGATCAAATTTTATTAATACTATGGATGTATCGTGTTTTTCGTTTACAGCTTTAGCACAACGTTTATCACCTTTGATGACAGATGGAGGCAGTTTGTTAACATTATCATACCTTGGAGCTGAGCGTAGCACACCAAACTATAACGTTATGGGTGTAGCTAAGGCAGCGCTTGAAGCGAGTGTGAGATATCTTGCCGTTGATCTAGGCCCAAATGGTATCCGCGTGAATGCATTGTCGGCTGGTCCAATGCGTACTCTAGCAGGTTCTGCTATCGCTGATGCGCGTTATACTTTCCGTTTTTCTAAAAACGTAGCACCGCTGGGGCGTAATGCAGCTTTAGAAGAAGTTGGTCGGACTGGATTGTATTTATTATCACACTTGTCTTCGGGTGTGACTGGTGAGGTAGTTCATGTAGATGGTGGTTTTCATTCTGTAGCTATTCCACGGCCCACTAGACAAACATAGTAAAATAGTTAATGTATTAAATATTTTACTATGTTTGGATTATTATAAATTTTACATTTACTATAAGTACTATTGTAGTTTTATCAATTATAAAACATTTTATCTAATCTTATTTGTTTTTCTTAAAGAAGATTTTTTAAATCCAAACCACTAAAATAGTATATTATCTAAAGAATGATTTAAATTATAGATCTTATAAAATAAGATGTAATTATTCAACAAGTAAATTATTTTTTTCTTAATGTTTAAATTGTAAAAAATTATGCTATAAATAATTTTAATAAAAAGCTGTAGCTTTATGCATTTGTTGTAAATATGAATTGAAAGAATTATTGGCAATATTGTTAGTTTTTGGAAAAACAAACCAATCGTTTAGATTAAATTTTAATTTTAGTATCTAAAATGATAGCAATATAGAAAATTAATTCTAATCAATAATTTTTTGTAGCTAAATTTCCAGTAGTCGCATAAAGAATGAAAATTCTTTTTTTTGAAAAAAAATTAATTACAAATAATAAAATTTATGACTTAAATATAATTACATCTTTCGTTTAATAGAGCTGGTTTACAGCTAGTATATTTACCTAATACTACAATAAAGGTTGGCTATATAGCGCTTAATGAAAAATGGAATTGAAACACGCTTGTATGTTAACTCCTCACTAAATGGAGTTGAGATATTCTCTCTTAAACAGAAGCAAGTTCATTATTTAAAAAACGTTTTAAGACTTGGCCTTGGCGATGAAGTAGCACTGTTTAACGGTTATGATGGTGAATGGAGAGCAAAGATTATCAAAGTTGCTAGGCAGTCAGCTGATCTTTGTATCGTAGAACAAACACGTGAGCAGAGCGATGAGCCAGATGTTTGGCTCGCTTTCGCTCCAATCAAGCGTAATCGTATTAATTTTACAGTTCAAAAAGCAACGGAGCTTGGCGTTATGCTACTCTGGCCGGTGATAACGCATCGTACCATAGTTAACCGAATTAATATTAAGCGCATGCGTTCTAACGTTATTGAAGCATCAGAGCAGAGTAATCGACTTACTATCCCAAAAGTTTGTGAATTAGATAATTTTAATAACTTGATTGATTCTTGGCCAATTGATCGTGCTATGATTGTAGCTAACGAAACTGGTGGCACACCAATTGCTGAAATGATATCTATGGACGTAGATTTTTCTATGAAAAAAGTAGGATTTTTGATTGGGCCAGAAGGTGGATTTGCTAAATTAGAACTTGAACTATTAAGCAAACTACCCTTTGCCAAACATGTTAGTTTAGGAAAGCGTTTACTGTGCGCTGATACTTCCGCATTGGCAGTGCTTGCCATATGGCAAGCACTGCTATTTTGTAGTTTGAATAGACATAATTAATTGATCTTTGTACTTGAATATGCGAGTTTTTTAATTGCTTTGATTGAATTATTAATTTACTTGGCTTCTGGGTTAATAAGAATGTGTACGCAACAATGCTATTAGTCGAACGTATAGCGAATATTGCATCATTAACAGCTATTACATTAAGATTTTTTTTTGTTGTTTTAGGTAGTATTTTGTCGGCGTGCAGCACAAAACATACTCCAAAGTATGTTGAACAAACTGTCGATGAATTGTATAATAATGCTTATAATGCAGCACTTTTGGGCAATTTTAAAAAAGCAGCTTCTTTATTCGATGAGGTTGAACGACAGCATCCGTATTCTGTTTGGGCAAATCAGGCGCAGATAATGTCTGCATATGCGCTTTATCAGTCAAACAAATATGATGACGCGCTGGCAGCACTGGATCGTTTTATTCAGCTTAATCCAGGTAATCACAATGTTGATTACGCACTTTATCTCAAAGGTTTATGTTACTATGAACAAATTGTTGATGTGGAACGCGATCAGAAATTAACTAGCGAGGCCCTTTCTTCCTTTGAAGAGTTGGTTAAACGCTTTCCCAATTCAAAATATGCTCGTGATGCTAATTTCAAGATTGACTTAGCTCTTAATCATTTAGCTGGTCAAGAAATGAATATTGGACGTTGGTATATGCGTCAAGGACAATATCTTTCTGCTATTAATCGCTTTCAGCATGTTATTACAGAATTTGATACCACTGAACAGTTGCCTGAAGCGTTGATGCGCATGGCAGAGTGCTACATGACTCTAGGTTTGGTTGAGGAAGCTAAGCGTACTATTTCAGTGCTTGGGTATAATGATCTTGGATCGAAATGGTACGAACATGCTTATTCATTGCTGAATAATGATTAAGCACGATCAAAGTATCGATAGAATCGATACAGCATATTTCAATTAGCAAAAATGACCATTGTAAAATACTAGTCAATGTCGCGATTCGTTTAATGCATTGTAAATTAACTATTTATTGTACGCTGTTGTTCAACAGGCAATGATTTAACTAAAGAGAAAGAAACTTTTTGATAATGACATCACTGATTAATCTATGACACTTTTGTCGAGTTTTGGGTAAATCTAATTCAAACAGTGTATCAAGGCATTTATGCTTTGTTTGTTTAAATTAGATTTAGTTATTTGCCATGCAATCCTTTGATTGATGAAGTAAATTAAATGTTTATAATGTTTTTTACATTAGACTAGACGGTCTAATTTTAGACGGTGATAGCAATTCTGTTGCAATCATAGCTCGCTTCTAATCTAATAACTTAAGTAGATTTGCTTAACAGTTAAATAACCTTTAACAAATAACTTGCGTATTTTTTATTTTACTTGATAAATGAAATATGAGTTCTGTCAGGACTAAACTTAAAAAAAGGATTTCTATCTTTCGGCAGACCTAGACGATAAGTCCTGTAAAACTAAGTGCAGGATTGCACGTTAATAGATTACAATAAAGATTTCTTAGTTGCTTCAGCTAGCATCAAACTTGATAACATAGCAGCTCAATTTAGTAAATTGATATTTTAAATCAAAATTTTCAGTGGACAAGCAAAATTAACGATTTACACTGGTAGTGCTTTATGTAAGTTGCCTAACTTAATCTATACAAAAGCTAATTATTGCATTTAACAGTTTGATTAATTGATTACCGGAAAGGAAGTTGAATAATATTAACTAATATACTCCTTCCTTAAAGGATAATATAAAGTTATAAATGAATTTTAAGCTCTAATTTTTTTATTTTTTTAACAAAGTGATTTTAATTAAAATTTTATTGTTGTGTTAAATAAAGCCTCTCAAGGTTATCATAGCAACCTGCAGCTTCAAATGAATAACTATATATTGCCAGTTATTATGCTTATTAAATATTTCAATGAATAAATAGGAGCTTAACGTTCAGCTAATCAAAAAAGTTTTGTGCTTTAAAATCTTTTAAAGATATTAAATTTGCTGATAATTTTTATCTCTACATTAAGAGAATTTCTAGAAGATAATAAAGGGAGGCAAAACAATTTGCGACTTTGCTAAAACGTAAGATATCTACTATTAAAGTAAATCATTCTCATGGATTATATTAAATATAAAGCAATTGAAGAATTGAGTGAATCGGAAGCGAAAGAAGAGCTAGCTCGCCTAGCTAAACTCATCGCTAAAGCAGATGTACTTTATTATCAGAAAAATACGCCTAGTATGAATGACTGGGAATATGATCAATTACGCTTGCGTAACAAGGCAATTGAGCAACGATTTCCAGAGTCGAAAAGATATGATAGCCCAAGCGAGATCGTAGCACCTGGACCAGCGAAAGGCTTTACCAAAGTTCGCCACGCTCATCCAATGTTGTCGTTAACTAATGCTTTCGACGATGAAGATGTTAAAGAGTTTACATGTCGTGTACGTCGTCTCCTTAAGGTTCCCAATGACACCCCTATTGCTATGATGGTTGAGCCCAAAATTGACGGTTTATCAATTTCTTTGCGCTATGAAAATAGCAAACTAGTTCAAGGAGCAACTCGTGGCGATGGCATGGAAGGTGAAAATGTTACGCGTAATCTTGAAAGTATTAAAGAAATTCCTAAAATTTTGCCAAAAAATGTACCAAAAGTTCTCGAGGTGCGCGGCGAAATTTATATTAACAAGGATGATTTTCTTGCTTTAAACAAACGCCAAGCGAATGCTGGTGCTAAGCTTTTCGCTAACCCACGTAATGCTGCTGCTGGCTCTCTCCGGCAGCTAGATCCTCAAATTACTCGAACCAGACCTTTGCGATTTTTTGCATATTCTTGGGGGGGGGTTAGTAATTTTTACGCTGATACCCAAGAAGAATGTCTTAAGGATTTACGACAATGGAATTTTACTATTAATCCACTATCTGAACTGCATGACAATGTGGAGGATGTGCTTAAAGTTTACTCAAAGATTGCTGCAAAGCGTTGCAACTTACCTTATGAAATTGACGGAGTGGTTTACAAGATTAACAGAATTGATTGGCAAAATCGGCTTGGCGTGATTAGTCGCTCACCGCGTTGGGCTATTGCTCACAAGTTTAAAACTGAGCAAGCCAGCACTGTTTTGCGCGAAATTGTTATTCAGGTCGGCCGTACTGGTAGCTTAACTCCAGTCGCTCGATTGAAACCGATAAAAGTTGGTGGTGTGACTGTTACTAACGCAAGTTTGCATAACGAGGATGAAATCTACCGCAATGACATCCGGGTGGGTGATACTGTAATGATTCATCGCGCAGGTGATGTAATTCCTCAAGTGATTGGAGTGATTAATGATAAACGACCAAATAATTCACAGCAATACATATTCCCCAATTATTGCCCAAGCTGCGGCTCTAAAACAGTCCGGCTAGATGATCAATCGACGCGCCGCTGCAGCAACAGCATAAACTGCTCTGCTCAGGCGATTGCGCGATTAAAACATTTTGTTAGTCGTGAGGCTTTCGACATTAACGGCTTTGGTGCAAAACAGATATCACAATATTATGATTGGGGAATAATTGATACTCCAGCTAGCATTTTCCGACTTAGGGAACATCGTAATAAGCTTATTGGTGATAAAGAAAGTAAGATACTATCTACTGATAAATTGTTAACAGCCATTGAGAGAAGACGAGTGATAAGCTTAGAGCGTTTTATTTATTCCCTGGGAATTCGCCAAGTAGGAAAAAGTATGGCTGGGGTACTAGCTAATCATTACGGTGCTATAGATACCATGCGCTGTGCACTAATGCAAGCAGTTAAAATGACAAGTAATGCTTATCTTGAGTTGATCAATATCAATCATGTTGGAGATGCATTAGTCAATGAATTAATTGATTTTTTCGCTAATTTTTACAACAGAAAATTGATTGATGAATTAATCAAAGAAATTACAATTAAAGAACTTAAGGCACCTCAAGTATCTGATAATTACATTGCTGGCAAAACCATGGTTTTTACAGGTACCCTGCAGAGTTTTCGGCGCGATGAAGCTAAATCATTAGTAGAATCGCTTGGTGCTAAGGTTGTTACATCTGTGTCAAAAAAAATAGATTATATTGTAGTTGGAGTAGATCCAGGCTATAAGGCAATGCAGGCCAGGGGAATGGGTATCACAGTATTAACTGAAGAGGAATTATTTGGTTTGATTAAACTTATTTCTTAGAGGATTACTTTTAAGTAAGGCAAGTTTACAATATGTGATTATTTGCCAGTTATGTGTGCAGAATGAGAATATAAAGCGTGACAGATGTTTTTTGTATTTTAGTTCTGATTAAGTTACAGCTTGTACTTTTTTTGGTTATATTGAGTAAATTTATCTATAATTTTTTTAATGTTAAAATTTTTAACATTAAAAAATATTAATGTAGTAATCAAATTTAATCTATTAATATAGATATAGATATATCTATTAATGAATACGGTCAAAAATCGTATTCATTAATATTAAGCTTATAAAATTAATTTAAAATTGGTTGATTAAGTAATAAAAATTATTCTCAATGTTATATCTATAATCTAGTCTTTGGAGATATTTAAATCTTAATTCGGCAACAGTAGCAAACTGTAAATAGTTTTAAATTTTTTTTGTAATTTTGTTATATATTGTTAAATGACAGAATGAATTAATTTTTTTTTTGTGCAAAAGTTTGTTTAAACTTCCCTTCCACAATAAGTTCTTCAATATTTTATACTTTCCAAAATGGCTCTGCATATATCCCAAAGTAACGTTAATACCTTGA
Organism: Candidatus Endolissoclinum faulkneri L2; assembly: GCF_000319385.1. GTDB lineage: Bacteria > Pseudomonadota > Alphaproteobacteria > Thalassobaculales > Thalassobaculaceae > Thalassobaculum > Thalassobaculum faulkneri. Next base: position 112,894 of record NC_019566.1, read on the forward strand.
ACAAAGATCCTTACGAGAAATGTACAATAAATTGTTGGTGAGTTAAAATAATTGCATCACCTAGCTTTTTTTTACGTAAAATACTTGTTTTCTGAAGATGGTATAGCTATATCGATCCTTCTTCTGCTAACGCAGCATTTTTAGTGAATGAGCAACAGATAGTTTGAATATTCTGCAGTATCGCTTATATAGCTTTATTGTTACTTGTGAGTTAATGATTTTTAAATTGCTTTTTGACATTGTTTGTGAAGATGAAAGGGATGCGTGGGCGGCGGTTTGTTTGGTTTTACCAGATTACAATCAAATTAAGCGACGAATTGCTAGCTTGATTGTTTTCCTTTTGGCTTTTGTTTAGTTGTAAAAATCGCCAAAAAATTTATGCCTTCCATAGCATCCTTCCTATGCTCGTTTTAAATTTATAGACAGTATTGGTATGTTAATTTTTGAATGTTATGGATGGCTCTTGTTGAAGTTTATCTTTATTAGTTTGATACCTAATAAAGTAAGCAATCAACCTGAGAGTTTGATCCTGGCTCAGAACGAACGCTGGCGGCATGCCTAACACATGCAAGTCGAACGGCTCTTTATAGAGTAGTGGCGCACGGGTGAGTAACGCGTGGGAACCTGCCTTAAGGTATGGAATAACGGCTGGAAACGGCCGCTAATACCATATAATCCCTAAGGGGGAAAGATTTATCGCCTTAAGAGGGGCCCGCGTCTGATTAGCTTGTTGGTGAGGTAATGGCTCACCAAGGCTTTGATCGGTAGCTGGTCTGAGAGGATGATCAGCCACACTGGGACTGAGACACGGCCCAGATTCCTACGGGAAGCAGCAGTGAGGAATATTGGACAATGGGCGAAAGCCTGATCCAGCAATGCCGCGTGTGTGATGAAGGCCTTAGGGTTGTAAAGCACTTTCGCCGATGACGATGATGACGGTAGTCGGATAAGAAGTCCCGGCTAACTCCGTGCCAGCAGTCGCGGTAATACGGAGGGGGCAAGCGTTGTTCGGAATTACTGGGCGTAAAGGGCGCGTAGGCGGTTATGTAAGTTGGAAGTGAAATCCCTGGGCTCAACCTAGGAACTGCTTTCGATACTGCATAGCTCGAGAGCGGGAGAGGGTAGTGGAATTTCCAGTGTAGAGGTGAAATTCGTAGATATTGGAAAGAACGCCAGTGGCGAAGGCGGCTACCTGGCCCGTATATCTGACGCTAAGGCGCGAAAGCGTGGGGAGCAAACAGGATTAGATACCCTGGTAGTCCACGCTGTAAACGATGAGTGCTAGACGTTGGAGGCTTCGTCCTTCAGTGTCGTCGCTAACGCATTAAGCACTCCGCCTGGGGAGTACGGCCGCAAGGTTAAAACTCAAAGGAATTGACGGGGGCCCGCACAAGCGGTGGAGCATGTGGTTTAATTCGAAGCAACGCGCAGAACCTTACCAGCTCTTGACATGGAGGGTGTGGTTATTGGAGACAGTAACCTTCAGTTCGGCTGGCCTTCACACAGGTGCTGCATGGCTGTCGTCAGCTCGTGTCGTGAGATGTTGGGTTAAGTCCCGCAACGAGCGCAACCCTTACTGCCAGTTGCCAGCGGTTAGGCCGGGCACTCTGGCGGAACTGCCTGTGAAAAGCAGGAGGAAGGTGGGGATGACGTCAAGTCCTCATGGCCCTTATGAGCTGGGCTACACACGTCCTACAATGGCGGTGACAATGGGCAGCAAAAGGGTGACCTAGAGCTAATCCCCAAAAGCCGTCTCAGTTCGGATTGCACTCTGCAACTCGAGTGCATGAAGGTGGAATCGCTAGTAATCGTGGATCAGAATGCCACGGTGAATACGTTCCCGGGCCTTGTACACACCGCCCGTCACACCATGGGAGTTGGTTTTACCCGAAAACGGTGAGCTAACCGTAAGGAGGCAGCCGATCACGGTAAGGTCAGCGACTGGGGTGAAGTCGTAACAAGGTAGCCGTAGGGGAACCTGCGGCTGGATCACCTCCTTTCTAAAAAAAACTGGCTAAATTTAATAGCCGCCGCCAGCGCATCTCTTTCATTGGGGTCGACTTAAACTAAAAAAACTTTGTTGCACGTATTTTTGAGCGTTGTCCTATAAATGTTTTGACGCACCCAATAAATTAAAAAAAAGGGGGGGCGTAGCTCAGTTGGGAGAGCGGCGGCTTTGCAGGCCGTAGGTCGTCGGTTCAATTCCGTCCGCCTCCACCCATTGCAACTTAGTGCGTAGCAGCATTAAGTTTTTATTACTTTATCTGGGCTAGTAGCTCAGTTGGTTAGAGCACACGCTTGATAAGCGTGGGGTCGGAAGTTCAAATCTTCCCTAGCCTACCATTTTACTTGCTAATCTAGATAATTAAGTTGGATAATTAGAGCATAATTATTAAAAGTTGGATCTCGTATGGAAGCACATAAGTTACCTGTATTGCGGTATGGGTAGCCTGTAATAGCAGGCTTTTTGTTTTTTAGACATGGTTAATAGAGTGTTGACCCAGTTTTTTTTAAAAAATCTTTTAGAACTGCAAAGTTGTTAAGATTTGTCAAAACTGGGTTGGTGCTGACTGTAATGCTGAGCGGTTCTGCTTAAATGGCATTTTTGTTAGTTGTATAAATAGTTTTAGTAGTTTTATAAGTGCTAAGATTTTTAATTGTCTTAGTACGGATATCACCGCTTTTACTCTAGTTTTTGTTATAATCATTAACAAAATATACAATGCATGCGTTGTCCGTTGGAGGTGGGATCGGTCAAGCGTCTCAAGGGCGTTTGGTGGATGCCTTGGCATCGAGAGGCGATGAAGGACGTAATACGTTGCGAAAAGCTTTGGGGAGCTGCGAATAAGCTTTGATCCAGAGATTTCCGAATGGGAAAACCCGACCCTTTAGGGTCATCGTTGTATAAATGCATAAAGCAACGAAGCAAACCCGGTGAACTGAAATATCTAAGTAACCGGAGGAAAGGACATCAACCGAGACTCCGTTAGTAGTGACGAGCGAACGCGGACCAGGCCAGTGGCAATTGCAAGAAAACGGGAACTTTCTGGAAAGTTAGGCCATAGTAGGTGATAGCCCAGTACCGGTATTGCTTGTTTTTGCCCGTGAGTAGATCGAGGCACGTGAAACCTTGATTGAATATGGGGGGACCACCCTCCAAGCCTAAGTACTCCTCGATGACCGATAGTGAACTAGTACCGTGAGGGAAAGGTGAAAAATATCCCGATAAGGGAAGTGAAATAGATCTGAAACTGAACGCCTACAAGCAGTGGGAGCCTCTTTAAGAGGTGACCGCGTACCTTTTGTATAATGGGTCAGCGAGTTAATTTGACGAGCAAGCTTAAGCCGTTAGGTGCAGGCGTAGCGAAAGCGAGTCTTAATTAGGGCGTTAAGTTCGTTGGATTAGACCCGAAACTGAGTGATCTAGCTATGGGCAGGTTGAAGGTGCGGTAACACGCACTGGAGGACCGAACCCACGTCTGTTGAAAAAGGCGGGGATGACCTGTGGCTAGGGGTGAAAGGCCAATCAAACTCAGAAATAGCTGGTTCTCCGCGAAAGCTATTTAGGTAGCGCGTTGCGTGATTACCGTCGGGGGTAGAGCACTGGATAAGCTAGGGGGTGCGAACCTTACCAAACCTAACCAAACTCCGAATACCGACGAGTATAATGCAGCAGACAGTCCATGGGTGCTAAGGTCCGTGGACGAGAGGGAAACAGCCCAGACCTCCAGCTAAGGCCCCTAAGTGGCAGCTAAGTGGGAAAGGATGTGGGAAGGCCAAGACAACCAGGAAGTTGGCTTAGAAGCAGCCATCCTTTAAAGAAAGCGTAATAGCTCACTGGTCTAAATAAGCCCGCCTGCGCCGAAGATGTACCGGGGCTCAAGCGGCCCGCCGAAGCTGAGGATTCAGTTGATACAAGAACTGAATGGTAGCGGAGCGTTCCGTAAGCCTGCGAAGGGATTTTGTAAAAAGTCCTGGAGGTATCGGAAGTGAGAATGCTGACATGAGTAGCGACAAAGAGTGTAAGAAACACTCTCGCCGTAAGTCTAAGGGTTCCTGCGCAAGGTTAATCCGCGCAGGGTTAGTCGGCCCCTAAGATGAGGGTGAAAACCGTAATCGATGGGAATTAGGTTAATATTCCTAAACCTGGTGGTAGTGACGGATGCTGAAAATGGTTTTTTCTTATTGGATTGAAAGAGCTGTCTAAGTGTTCCAGGAAATAGCTCCACCTTTAATAGACCGTACCCAAAACCGACACAGGTAGACTGGTAGAGAATACCGAGGCGCTTGAGAGAACTATGTTGAAGGAACTCGGCAAAATGCCCTCGTAACTTAGGGATAAGGGGGACCTTTTATTGGGCAACCAGTGGAGGGTGGCACAGACTAGGGGGTAGCGACTGTTTACTAAAAACACAGGACTCTGCTAAGTCTTCCAGACGAAGTATAGGGTCTAACGCCTGCCCGGTGCCGGAAGGTTAAGAGGAGAGGTGCAAGCTTTGAATTGAAGCCCCGGTAAACGGCGGCCGTAACTATAACGGTCCTAAGGTAGCGAAATTCCTTGTCGGGTAAGTTCCGACCTGCACGAATGGCGTAACGACTTCCCCGCTGTCTCCAACATAGACTCAGCGAAATTGAATTCTCCGTGAAGATGCGGAGTACCCACGGTCAGACGGAAAGACCCCGTGCACCTTTACTACAACTTTGTAGTGAAATTAGAAGATTAATGTGTAGGATAGGCGGGAGGTTATGAAGCACAGGCGCTAGTTAGTGTGGAGCCGACCTTGAAATACCGCCCTTTAATTTTTTGATTTCTAACCGAGATCCGTTATCCGGATCCGGGATCCTGCATGGTGGGTAGTTTGACTGGGGCGGTCGCCTCCTAAAGAGTAACGGAGGCGCGCGATGGTAGGCTCAGGCTGGTCAGAAATCAGCCGTTGAGTGCAATGGCACAAGCCTGCCTGACTGCGAGGCTGACGGGCCGAGCAGAGACGAAAGTCGGTCATAGTGATCCGGTGGTACCGCGTGGAAGGGCCATCGCTCAACGGATAAAAGGTACGCCGGGGATAACAGGCTGATACCCCCCAAGAGTCCACATCGACGGGGGTGTTTGGCACCTCGATGTCGGCTCATCACATCCTGGGGCTGTAGCTGGTCCCAAGGGTTCGGCTGTTCGCCGATTAAAGTGGTACGTGAGCTGGGTTTAGAACGTCGTGAGACAGTTCGGTCCCTATCTGCCGTGGGTGTTCGAGACTTGAGAGGAGCTGTCCCTAGTACGAGAGGACCGGGATGGACACACCTCTGGTGGACCGGTTGTGGCGCCAGCCGCATCGCCGGGTAGCTATGTGTGGAAAGGATAACCGCTGAAAGCATCTAAGCGGGAAGCCTCACTCAAAACTAGGTCTCGCTTGAGAACCGTGGAAGACTACCACGTAGATAGGCTGGGTGTGGAAGCGTGCTAACACGTGAAGCTAACCAGTACTAATCGTTCGATTGGCTTGATCGATCACACCCCAACTAACTTTGTGATTAAATCCGTCTGCCTCCAACGGCTAGCGTGTGATAAAAATAATGCGCAACTGGCAGCATATGGACAGCATCTAGATGATTTTAGTATTTACATTAATACTTAAATTACTTTTTTAATTAATGACCTTTATGTTAGATTTCATGACCTGGTGGTTATAGCGAAGGCATTACACCCGATCCCATCCCGAACTCGGCCGTGAAAACCTTCAGCGCCAATGGTACTGCGTCTTAAGGCGTGGGAGAGTAGGTCACTGCCAGGTCTTGTAATCTGTAGATTGTATTTTATGATGTTGATGTGTTTGTAAATAAAAAGCTTTATATCCGCGGGGTAGAGCAGTCCGGTAGCTCGTCAGGCTCATAACCTGAAAGTCGCAGGTTCAAATCCTGCCCCCGCAACCATTTTATTTATGGTTTAAATTAGAGACATTTTTCAACATTTTTTTACGTTTTTTTATTGTCTTGTTTAACTGAAGAATATTTTATCTAGTTACATCAGTAAATTTTTATTAAATTGAAAATAAATGTTTTTTCACTTTATCCATCTGCCAGTTGATGTTTTCTATTATCTTAGTTAGGTAATTGATATAAAATTGTTTTGTTAAGTATAATTCTTGGGCTTTTGTACGAAGTTCTATTCTTTTTTTATCAAAAAGATAAAAAAAGAATAGAACTTATAATATTAATTTTTCCAGTCCTTGTATTTGTAGTATAAGTTGATTATCGATTTGATGATATTTTTAGTTAATGTTTACTGCTAGTTGGCATAATTATCCAAACATTATACTTGTTTTTTTTTAGATTATGTAAAAAGGTTTTTATCAGTTATTGTCTTGTTATTTCAAAAGATAATTTAGCAAAACTCAACTCTTATTGATAAACATTATGAAATAAATCTAGACAAATATCTTTGTCCTACGGTGGAGTAGAGGATTTTAAATGCTCGTCGCGAAATTATTTTAATAACTATTCAAATTTTACTTATCTTAATAATAATTAATTGTTAATTTAATTAAATTTTTAATTAATTAATTTCCCTATGAGCCTTTTAATCTTTTTTTTTCTAATGTAGAAATAACTTATAAAAATAATAATGTAAATATTTGTTGCTAAATTAATTAGTGAGTCGATGTTCCTTTTGTGTGTTTAGTATATTTTACCTAATTATTATATTGATTCTATTTGGGAGTATATCTTTGAAGTAAAGTATGAATCTTGACAATCATCAAGAATCTAATTAGTTATGACTGAGGTTGTTTAATTTGTTAGTGGGATTTGTATAAGGTGAATAGCTGTATTTGTTAGTATATTTAATAACAAGTACAGCCTGTAATATTACGATAAAGTTGTTTATTGGTCTAGAATAATGCTGTAAGTTATTGTTTTACGATACAACTTTAATCTCATTAGTAAAAAAAATCTTTCTTTATTGAGGAATTGGGTTATTTTAATAAATGATTAAACTTTTTTTTGAGCTATTACCGCATAATTTATTCGCACATTTGTAGATAGCGCAAAAGTATTCTCGTTTAGCTTAAATGTGAATCCAAAAGCTGGATGTACGTTGAAGTTAATTTTCTTTAGCATTTCTGTAAGCTCTGACGGTGTCAAAAAATTATTCCATCTATGGGTGCCCAGAGAAACCCAGCGCAAGATGTATTCTGCCCCTACGATTGCTTTTATATAAGAGCAGAAAGTTCGATTAATTGTAGTTATTATAAGAATTCCCCCTGGCTGTAACAGTGATGCTAAAGCATTTAAAAATAGTGATTTTTCATTCACATGCTCAATAACTTCGCTAGCTATTATCGCGTCGAAATTATCATCTTTGTCAACTAGATCTTCGGGTGCTGCAATTCGATAATCAATATTTAGTCCCATCTTCAGCGCATGATCAATGGCGATAGCTATCCCTGCAGAATCAGCGTCTATACCAATTACTTTTGCTCCTAGTCTAGCCATTGGCTCCGACAGTAATCCGCCGCCACATCCAACATCAAGCACTTTAAGACCAGCTAGTGCTTGAAGTGTGCTGGTGTTTTTTCCTAGTGGGGCTAAAAAGTCTTTAATCAATTGCATACGCACGGGTACTAAGCAGTGCAAAAGCCAATAATGCTTCTCTGGATCCCACCAGTATTCGGCGATTTCTGCAAAATTATTGATTACGCCTATGTCGAATGTATTATGCGTAATAGTATTGTTCGATGCTTGTTGGGTTTGATTAGATTGGGCTTTGTTTATTAGGCGGAACAAAGATTTCAGCATGATGAATTTATCCGTAAAAGTATACAAGTAATCTATTTGCTACTCAATTAATGTTAAGTACTATAAGTGGATTTTAATATTATCAGCAATAATTTGTTTATCAAAAACTGTGTTAATTAGAGCACTAAAAATACATAATATATCCAAAATAATCGGAGTCAGTAAACGATGGCACGCATCGTTATGAAGTTTGGTGGTACTTCTGTCAGTAACACAGATCGTATAAAGAATGTCGCGTGTCTTGTCAAAGCCGAAGTTGATCTTGGTAACGAAGTTGCGGTAGTAGTTTCTGCTATGTCTGGAACTACAGATCAGCTTGTTGTTTGGACTAATGCTGTTGCACAAATGAAAGGCAGCAGCAGAGAATATGATGTAGTTGTTGCTTCAGGTGAGCAGATAACTGTTGGGTTACTAGCATTAGCGTTACAAAATTTAGGTGTAAAAGCTAAATCTTGGCTTGCTTGGCAGATTCCTTTTTATACTGACTGCGTTCACGGTAACGCTCGTATTGTCAGGATTGATACTAGTATTATACGAAAGGATTTTGGCGAAGGCAAGGTAGCTGTCGTTGCTGGTTTTCAGGGCATTGCACCCAATAAAAGTATTACCACGCTTGGACGTGGAGGGTCAGATACATCTGCTGTAGCTTTAGCTGTTTCATTGGAAGCTGATCGATGTGACATATATACTGACGTAGAAGGAGTTTACACAACTGATCCACATTTTATTACAAAAGCACGCAAGATAGATTTTGTTGCACATGAGGAAATGCTAGAACTGGCATCTCAAGGAGCAAAGGTGCTTCATACTCGAGCAGTTGCCGTGGCAGCTCTGCATGGTTTGCCTATCCAAGTTCTTTCTAGCTTAGATAAAAAGCCAGGCACATCGATAGTTGAAGAGGGAGAATTAGTGGAAAAGCAGGTTGTCACCGCTATTGCTTACAGCACTGATGAAGCTAAAGTAACGTTAATCGGACTAACTGATTGTCCTGGAGTAGTTGGTACAATTTTCGAAGCTCTAGCTGACGCAGATATTAATGTTGATATGATTGTTCAAAGCGTTAGCCAAAGTGGCAATTTTGTAGATCTTACATTTACCGTTAGTTCTAGTAATATTAATCTTGTTTGTAATGTCCTTAATGTTTTAAAGAAAGATCTAGGATATATAGATATTGTTTATAACACAATGGTTTGCAAAATTTCGGTGGTTGGAGTCGGTATGCGTAGCGAGCCAGGTGTAGCTAAAATAATGTTTCGTACACTCGCAGAGTGTGGTATTAATATTCAATTAATTAGCACGTCAGAGATCAGAATTAGTGTGCTGATATCTTCTGGTTATCTTAAGCTTGCTCTGCAAGCTCTTCATACTGCTTATGGTTTAGATGCTAATTGTAAGTTTATTAAAAGTAATAATTAAAATTTATTATTTACTTTGTACTATAATGAGATTTTTGTTAAAAAATGCTTTTACTATTTATTATATTAATTGAATAAACTAAGAAATAGATAGCTATCCACAGTTTATATTTTAACAATGTTTGAAAAATATTTACCTTACTAATTCCAAATAGTTAGAAACTAGCTGATATTTTTTTAATTAAATTCTAGCTATATAATAATTTATTTGCAGTCGCATTTTATAGTTACGTTTGTTCTTAATTATGTGCTGTTAATAATTGTTTGTTGTTAAATTCGTTAATACTTTCTGGAGAAAGAATTGTTATATGGAATTATAATTCTATTCTTGGGGTGAATAATTTAGTGATTAGTATCAGCGGATAAATTGTTCTCACGAGAAATTATGTTATTGACGGTCACTCTTGTATACCAAAACTAGGAAACAACAAGTTATTTTGGCTTAATATTAATACAATTAAAATTATATAATCGTATGTTATTCTATTTTTAAAGAATTCGTTACTTATTAGGTCTATTTTGGATAAATATTATACATGTTGCTTTATAGTTCTTGTTATACAAGAGTATAGTAATTTACTCATTGCTAATGTGTTTTGTATATAGTTAAATCAATTCACAGAAGTAAAGAAATTTAACTTTATAAATTAGTATTTATTTTTAAAGCAATAGTTTGCTGATTTATATTATGAGAATATTTTTGGTTTTCTATAATGATAGAATCAATGCCTTCTCTATTTATTATCAGTTAACTTGTTTATATTATTTTTTTTAAAAACTTAGTAGCTGTTAATCAGAATTCTGAAATTCTTTGTGATAAAGAATAAACTTTATATTAACTGCATGATGCATCTTAAAATTAGAAAGCAAGGCACAATTTTATTAACTGTTCTTTTGTTTGCGACAGAGATATACTATTAAATTACGTTGTACTGTATAAATTAGTATGATAATATTGTGGAGTAGCTAGGCAAACAGCAAAAATAATGTATTTATTCAATTCTGCTTAATGTATCAGTTATAAGATATTTGTAGTTATCTACAATTGAATATGTTTTTTTTGACAAAAAAATACCTGAACAAATTATTATCCATGAAATTATTTTTAATTTAATTTTTAAAAAAATAAGAAAACATTAAGATTTTGTTTTTATTTAGTATTTTATAAAATTTTTAAGTTTAATTACTGATATTTTAAACTTATTGTAAGATTTTGCCTTAAATTAATTTAATTAATGATAATGTTTTTTGCGACATATAAAGGATAAGTTTCTGAGATAAACCTCCCCGAATATTTTCTTGAAGATTTCACAAATAATACAATGCATAATCATAATATCTTTTCTTTATGCTTATACAATAAAGTGTTTGACGATTATCGTCTGTTAAGTAATTCCATTTTGGCTAAATGCTGGTTGGAAAATATCGATATAGATATCACAGCTTATATACATAAGTATATAACATTTTACTGCTTTGAAGGTTAGTTAAGTTGGTTTTATTACTAGGAAAATTTACAACTATAACACTAATTAGTACTAATATATGCTGTATTTCATAGATTAGATTTTGAGTATATAAGTACCAGTCATTGAGCAAAAGCTTAATTAATCTGACCACCTGTATAAAATACTTTTTCCTTTAATAATATTCGACAAGCTAATTTTGATCCTTAAGATGAGGATGATGTTTCTGTTACTCGCTGTTATTTGTATAATAAGTATCTATTACTTCAGTTATGATAGTTGATGTGAGGATACAAATCGTTTGACAACCTTATCCTAATTTCGCCCTTTGGCTGTTTAGCTGTATTGATTGCTGATTTGCTATTAATAGCTATATTGCTTTCTTCTTTGCTATCAAATGATATTGTTTACAATTTTTTTATCTATAGGCATTAACAGTATTGATATCAATGAATTTTATCACTCTTGATAAGAAGAAAAGCAGATTTAGTATTACTATTTTAATTTGTTTTGCTGTATCAATATTATTATGGATTTATTTTTAGAACGCGATTATCGTAGTTATGTTTAATTATTCTTGAAAGAAAGTTGGACAAAAATGTAAATTTTAAAGTGATTCTTAAGTGTTTATCATATGAATAATATATAGAAATTATTTAATAGAAATAAGTAAAATTTATTTGTTAACTATATAAGCTTCATTGAAAATCTCTTTATTTTATTATAATAATATATTATTCAAAACAATTAATTCTGGAAAAGCATTAGAATAAATTAATTATTTATTAATCGTAATTAACTACATCAGTAAAAATAATTAGACTTAATTTAATCGGTAAGTATATTTAATTACTTGCTTACTATATTTAAACAAATAGATTATGAAAAAAAATTCACATTCACGCTATTTCTTTGTTATAGGCAAGAAATTAAATTTTATACAAGTAAAATAACTATGATCAGCAAATAATAGTTTTGCTTTATTGTTGTATTTAGGCATTAGCATATCTATAATCAATTATAACGTTTATAATTGATTCTACAACAAAGGTAGATTAATGCGAATTGCGATCATCGGCGTAGGTTATGTCGGGCTGGTCACAGGTGCTTGTTTTTCTGAATTTGGCGTGGAAGTGGTTTGCGTTGATAAAGATGTAGAAAAAATTCGCATGCTGCAAGAGGGCAAGATTTCAATCTTTGAACCTGGTCTAGAAGATTTGGTTGTCAATAACGTTAAGGCTTGGCGCCTTTTTTTTACTACTGATATTGCAGAAGGAGTGAGCAGTTGCGATGCCGTTTTTATTGCTGTTGGTACTCCGCCGAGTAGACTAAGCGACGGTCATGCTGATCTAAGCTTTGTCTATTCTGCTGCTACTGAAATTGCTGATAATATTGCTGAATATACGGTTATAATTACTAAGTCAACTGTACCTGTAGGTACTAGTCGTAAGGTTGAACATATTATTCGTGAGCGCTGTCCGAATTGTGATTTTGATGTTTGTTCTAATCCAGAATTTTTACGTGAAGGAGTGGCAATTGATGACTTTATGCATCCTGACCGGGTAGTGATTGGCGCTAGTAACGATCGTTCGCGCGAGGTTATGCGTCAAATTTATCGACCGCTGTTACTGACTGAGACTCCAATTTTTTTCACTGAGCTAGAAACAAGCGAGATGATTAAGTATGCATCTAACACTTTTTTAGCAACTAAGATTACATTCATCAACGAAATGGCTGACCTGTGTGAGCGGATGGGGGTTGATGTGCATGAAGTTGCTTTAGGCATTGGATTAGACGATAGAATTGGGCATAAATTTTTGCACCCAGGACCTGGGTATGGCGGCTCATGCCTTCCTAAGGATGCTATGGCGCTAATTAAGACTGCGCAGCATTATGACTCACCGCTACGTATCATTGAAACTGTTGTGGATATTAATAGTAAACGCAAAAAGGCAATGGCTGCTCGAATAGTTGATGCGATTGGTGGTTCAGTTGCTGGAAAAACTATAACTTTACTAGGATTAACTTTTAAATCAAATACTGATGACTTACGTAACAGCCCTGCGCTTGACATTGTACCGGAATTGGTAAAAGCTGGTGCTATTGTGCACGGATATGACCCTGAAGGTATAGATGAGGCGATTAAGTTGCTACCTGAAATAAAATACTATCAAAATGCTTATGAGGCTATGGATGGAGCTGATGCTGTTGCTATTATTACTGAGTGGAGCGAGTTTCGTGCGCTTGATGTCTTTCGCATAAAGTCTATGTTAAAAACACCAGTAATGATTGATTTGCGTAATATATATGACCCGCAAGTAATGAAGGATGTTGGCATCACTTATATATGTATTGGTCGTAACTTACAATCTTCGAGTAATATAAGTGACAATTTTAGTGAGGCTTAGGCTTTGACTGAGATGCATCAATTTGATCCTGCTATTCTACGCAAGTATGATGTGCGTGGTTTGGTTGGTAGTGAACTACAAATGGCTGATGCTTATGCGCTTGGAAAGTCTTTTGGGACGATTGTCATATCGCGTGGTGGTGTTCGTGTAGTGGTTGGGCGTGACGGTCGTGTCTCTTCATCAGAGATAGCACACTATACCATTAAGGGATTGATAACTGCAGGAATAGATGTATTAGATGTAGGGGTCTGTCCAAGTCCAGCATTGTATTTTGGAGTACATCATTTAGGCGTTGATGGCGGTATCATGATTACTGCTTCACATAATCCTTCAGATTATAATGGCTTTAAGATGATGTTGGGCACTGCACCATTCTTTGGATCTGATATACAAATTATGAGCCAAATTGCTAGGACAGGTAGCTATACATCAGGTTTTGGAAAAGTAAAAAGTGTACCAGTTTTGGATGCTTATATATCTCGCTTACTAATGGATTATCGATTTGGCCGAGAACTTTCAGTAGTTTGGGATTGTGGTAATGGTACAACTGGGCCAGTGGTGACCGCTATGGTTGATGCGTTGCCTGGTACTCATACAGTGCTTTATTCTGAAATAGATGGAACTTTTCCCAATCACTATCCAGATCCAACTTTACCAAACACACTCGGGGGTTTGCGAAGTGCCGTATTATCCTCTAAAGCAGATCTAGGCATAGCCTTTGATGGTGATGGTGATCGAATTGGCTTAATTGATGAAAGTGGCCAAGTAATTTGTGGTGATCAACTTTTAGCTATTTATGCGACTGAGATTCTTACTAAAAATCCAGGCGCCGCTGTCATAGCTGATGTAAAGGCTAGTCAAGTGCTGTTTGATCATGTTACTAATTTAGGAGGATTACCCTTGATGTGGTGTACTGGTCATTCGCTTATTAAGAATAAGATGATGAAAACTGGTGCTTTGTTAGCCGGCGAAAGAAGTGGGCATATCTTTTTTAAAGATTGTTATTATGGTTTTGACGACGCTCTCTATGCTGCTTTACGTATACTATCGCTGTTATCAACATCATATCGTTCACTTTCTGATTGGAATCAGGATCTACCAAACATGCTAAGTACACCGGAAATTCGATTTTCTTGTGCTAAGAATCAAATACTACCTGTAATTGAAAATGTTAAGTCATTGCTTGACGGTCGTGATGATATCTCAGTAAACAATATTGACGGAGTGCGAGTAAGCTCTAAAAATGGTTGGTGGCTACTGCGCGCTTCTAATACGCAGGACGTATTAGTTGCACGTTGTGAGGCTCAAAGTTTAGATACACTCGAATTACTTAAAAACGAAGTTGTACGCGTTATCCGTACTGTTGGTTTGGAGAATATTCCGGTTTTTTGATTGGTTACATAATTAATATTTTATAATCAGCAATTTATTTATATCTGTGCTTGTGGTTAAATTTTATAGTCTATGGTATTTTCACTGCTCACCTCACTGATATTATCAGTAATTTTTTTGATAATATCAGTGAGGTGAGCAGGTTTAATGCAGATGTTAATAATTTTGCTAATAGAAAATAGAACTTTGTTTCACCGTAAAAAGAAGATTATATTACATAAGCAATTAATTTAATTTTTAGCTTAACTCTTGTAAATAACTGTATGATATTGTGTTATATTACGCTTGCTCAGTAAAGACGTTATAGGCTATCTAATAGATGAGATATTAATTAGATTGAATATGCAGTCCGCCGGTCGCGATGCTACTGTCGAAATAAACCAAAAGATTATGCATGAATTAACAAAAAGGTTATGATCAAGTTTACAATGCTAAGGTCTAAGTAACATCTTTAGCTCTCTAAGAAAAGACTAAAAACCGCTGCCACGTCTCGCTTTGCTTTTTGAACATTTTACTAAAAATAGCAGAGTGGTTTTTGGCGTTAAATTGCTTAACGGAAGCTAATTCTATTCTCCGTTCGGATGGTATGTTTATTAGATGATTCTAACCTAGAGGAAATTGTTGTAATCAATAAAAAAAATTGTACCATTATTTTTAATTAAAGTAAAATTATTTATCTATAGTATAATTTACTTGTTATGCTTATGTATTGTTATAAAAAGAGCTTCTTAGTTTTATTATAGGAACAGTTAATTGTATGTAGTGTTTTTTTATAAATATTTAAAGAATATATTTTGTGTAAAAACTTTGATAAACACATATCTGAAACTCCCTACGCGAATAGGTTAGTAACTTATGGATGAAAAATGTGAAATTATGCTAAAAAGATATTTCTTATGAACATCCAAGAGTAGAACTCGACAAAGTTTTTGGTATGAGATAAAAGTCAAATGTTAACTTTGCGGATTTTATTTAAAAGTATTATATATTATAATACCTAATTATATAGTCAATTATTAGTAATATAACAGTTGTCTAAAATTTCATCTCATTAAATTGCTCTATAATTATAGAACTTTAATATGCAAAACAAAAGCAAGCAACATTTACATATTTACAAATCGCAAATTTTATTAAGTTGAATAAGACAAAAATTAATTTATCAAATAATAAAAAGATAAGAACAATGCAAGTTTATCAAAATAAAAACATTATAAATAAATAAAGATCAAATCTATTTTAAGAATCCCTGCTTTATAACAAAGCTCAATAGATAATTAGAAAACAATATTAAAAAGTTAATTACTTCACTGAAGAAGAACGACGTTGAGACATGAATTGCTCAAATTCAGCACGATCCTTTGATTGCCGAAGCTGTTCGAGGAACAACTTAAAATCTCGTTGTTCTTCTTCAAGCTGTCGAAGAGTTTCTGTTTTGTATGCATCGAATGCGCTGTTACCACTGGATCCATTATCGGAATGTCTAAACTTAGACCATTGATGATTTATAAAATCACAACAATTCATTCTTTTACTCCAAACCATGTAACAAAAAATTACCAATCCAATAGGCCATAAAAAAACAAAGCCAGCAAGCATTACTCCAATTAAAGGAAGCCTACCTATCTTATCTAACTTATACATTAATTCCATAGTAATCATTTAATTCCTAAAATTACCTAGCGATACATCGTCTTCCCCAGGCAGGGAAAAAGAAGAGAATCAATTATTTTTAATGCAAATTAAGACCTATCAAAAGAAAAGCCATACAAGCAGTTAATATATTGTTGTTTGTATGGCTTTCATTCATTAACTGAATATTTTCAGCTAAACTATCATTATCTTAATGCAGTAAAAATAATTCTACTTGGTCTAACAAGCCTTAGTTAACACAATAAAAAGCAGCTATTAAGACAGATCCATTAAATGAAGTAAGAAATCATATGAATAGCTATTTATAATAGCTGCTAATAGAACAACTGTGCATAACTTACTTTATTAGAAAGCAGTGTTGAAAGCATAACGGTTAGGAAAGGACCGCTAAAAACCATTTAGAAAGAATAGGAACCAAGCTATCATGATAATTTACTCCATGGATAAAATCCTAAAACTCATCGAAATTTAAAGCTTTTAGGATTTGTTAAGTTTAGGTTATTGAGACTAAATAATTAGCCAGCACAACGTCTAAGAAAGGATATCTATCAACCATTCCAAAATATAAGGTAACGCTAAAATATCAGGTAACCAAGCCATGATAATTTACTCCATGGATAAAATCCTAAAACTCATCGAAATTTAAAGCTTTTAGGATTTGTTAAGTTTAGGTTATTGAGACTAAATAATTAGCCAGCACAACGTCTAAGAAAGGATATCTATCAACCATTCCAAAATATAAGGTAACGCTAAAATATCAGGTAACCAAGCCATGATAATTCACTCCATGAATAAAATCCTAAAACTCATCGAAATTTAAAGCTTTTAGGATTTGTTAAGTTTAGATTATTGAGACTACATATAGCAATTAGCAGGTAAATTACAAACCCACCAACATAAAATAGCAACGATAAATAACATGATTATTTCACCATAAGGATAAAATCCTAAAACTCATCGAAATTTAAAGCTTTTAGGATTTGTTAAGTTTAGATTATTGAGACTACATATAGCAATTAGCAGGTAAATTACAAACCCACCAACATAAAATAGCAACGATAAATAACATGATTATTTCACCATAAGGATAAAATCCTAAAACTCATCGAAATTTAAAGCTTTAGGCATGAAGTATTGACATTATAAACAATAACAAACCATACTTCAAGATTTATGGTATAAATTCATAACTAATTAAAACTCAATCAGAATAATGCAAATCGCATTAACATAATATTAGAATTAATCATTCTCCCACCAGCTGCCCGTACCTGGTCTACAACGTAGACATGCTTTATTTAAATAGCTTCAAGCTAAAAATTCCATAGATAAAATTTTTTTCTAAACGAAATACTTTAGCATGATTATCTTTAATTAAGAATTATACAGTAATAAAATTCCTAATTTATTTATTAATTTGCCAAAAAATAGTAATAAAGATTAAGTTAGCATTAATAATTAAATATAAAATTGTTTAAGAGATTTAGGCATAAAATAATTAACGATCAGGTTTATTTACATCTATCAATTGTGTTATCAAAAATACTATCTATAAACAACCCAACCAAATTGGATTACAGAAGAATATTGCTAAATCATCAATAAATTAGTTTTAATTTTATAATTTTAGTTCACGGCGCGATAGCCTATAGATTCAAAAAAATGCTTTATTATTAACTTTTTAACTAATAATAGACTTTAAATTGTTAGATTAAGAAGCGGGTTTTGCGGAAACAACCAACTAACATCTACTTGTTACTTTAGTCTACGGTTGATTTAGAATAGTATTGTATACTTAAATGATACTTAGTTGTAAGATAGCTTGTAGTAAGTAAGCTATTTAGCATTGAAGTCTTAGGATTATTTTATACTATCAATCGCAAGACTATCAAATTCTGATCATCATAGTCCTGCTATAGTCTATAACATTAAGATATGTTTTGTGTGTTGCTGAGATGTTTGGACTATTGCATAGATCAATCTAGTACTAATAAGAATATTCAAGTATGCTTAAAGACTATTCTGACTGATCAGTTAGCAACTATAATTTTTGATTTAAATAATCTTACCTTATTGCAACGCGTTGCACAATCTTTTCTGCGTTAGTGTATTTCACTGCTAGTATTCACAATTTATTGAGACTTTGGTGTAAGAGAAGCATTGTGTTATTTAAATACTAGCTAAGGAGGGTATTGTTATGAGCGAACGAATTGCAGCAATAATCCTTGCAGCAGGCATGGGCACGCGCATGAAATCAGCCTTACCGAAAGTACTCCATCCAGTAGCGGGTAAGTCTATGCTTGAATGGGTGTTGGATGCGGTCGTCGATATTAATGCCGAGCCAATTGTAGTAGTAACTTCTCCTGCTCATAAATTTGTGCGTGAGGTTGCAAGTAAACGCGCTGTTGTTACCGTACAAGATTCACCTCTCGGGACTGGACATGCTGTGCTGTCTACAGCTAATGAGCTAGAGGATTGGTGTAGCTGTGGAGGTACTGTTTTGGTATGTTTTGGGGATACTCCAATGATCAGTTCCCACTCTTTGTCTAATTTAATTATTGCACGAAAAAAGATAGATAATCCAGCAGTAGTGGTTTTAGGTTTTGAACCAGAGGATCCTGCACTTTACGGACGGCTTTTATTCGCTCCAGATGGGACATTAGAACGAATAATTGAGGTACGAGACGCAACTCCTCGGGTACTATCAATTAAAAAATGTAACGGTGGAGCGATGGCAATCGATGCTTCAGTTATGTTTGACATGCTGCGACAGATTAATGACAAAACAAATAATTTCTACTTGACTGACTTAGTTCGTATTGCTCGTCTTGCTGGACGATATTGCGATGTGGTAAATTGCAATCCGGTGGAAACCCAAGGGGTTGATTCTCGTATTGGTCTTGCTAGGGCAGAAAATGCGATGCAAGTTAGATTGCGCGCATTAGCAATGGATGGCGGTGTAACTATGAATGCACCGGACACAGTTTTTCTTAGCCATGACACCAAATTAGCACAAGATGTAACCGTTGGCCCACATGTGGTATTTGGATTAAAAGTAGTGGTAGAACAAGGTGCACAAATCTATGCTTTCAGTCATCTAGAGAATGCACATGTTAACGTTGGTGCATCAATTGGGCCATATGCACGCTTACGATCCGGCACGCGAATCGGTGCTTCAGCACATATAGGCAATTTTGTAGAAGTGAAAAACGCTGAGATTGAGTCATCAGTTAAAGCTAATCATTTAAGTTATATAGGTGATGCTAGGGTAGGCAGCGCTGCCAATATTGGGGCTGGCGCTATCACTTGTAATTACGATGGGATCAATAAGCAATATACCAATATTGGAGCTGAATCATTTATAGGTTCAAATGCTGTGCTGATAGCACCCTTGATGATTGGTGATGGAGCTGTAATTGGGGCAGGCTCTGCTGTAACTAGTAATGTGAATAACGATGAATTATTAGTGGTGCGCGGTAAAAGTAAGACTATTCCTGGATGGGGAAAACGCTTACGCAAACGACATGTTATTAACAAGAAAACGAAAGACTAAAAAGATGTGTGGAATTTTTGGAGTATTGTCAGCTGATCCGGCTGTACCTTTGATTATAGATGCTTTAGGTCGTTTGGAATATAGGGGATACGACTCCGTAGGTATAGCGACGGTATTCGACGGCAAGCTATCTCGTCGCCGATCAGCTGGTAAGCTTAGTGCTTTACAGAGCTTACTAGAGCGCGAGCCATTAGAAGGCTTATCTGGTATTGGTCATACTCGTTGGGCAACGCATGGCCCGCCAACTCTAGAAAATTCTCATCCTCATGTCGCTGGGAGAGTTGCTGTTGTTCATAATGGTATTATAGAAAATCATGCTATTCTTAGAGATGAATTATCAGCAGCCGGTGTTACCTTTGAGAGTGCTACTGACACTGAAGTGGTAGCCCATTTACTAAACCGTGAGCTAATTGTTGGTGCTACACCGCACGAAGCTATGGCGCTGGTAATGCCTAGGTTAGTTGGAGCATTTGCTTTTGTTGTATTGATTGCCGGGGAGGAAGATTTATTATTAGCTGCCAGAAAAGCTTCGCCACTGGCTATCGGCATCGGTGAAGGCGTTGCCTACGTAGGTTCTGATGCGGTGGCATTAGCGCCACTTACTCGGCGCATTATTTATCTCGACGATGGTGATTGGGCTGAGCTGCTTCGTTCTAGGATATCAGTTTTTGATTGCTATGGTGTAAAAGTAACTCGACCAGAATATGTGTCCACTGTTTCCACGGGAATGATAGGTAAGGGCAATTTTCGGCATTTTATGGAAAAGGAGATTTATGACCAACCAGAGGCAATTGCCCATACTTTGCATGCAGTAATCGATCCTGGTACTTGGGTTGCGGCTTTGCCGGCTCCGTTGGATAATGTGAATGCAGTATCCAAAATAACTATTTTAGCAGCCGGTACTAGCTTTTATGCCGGTTTAACGGCGCGTTATTGGTTTGAGAGCATTGGTGGCGTAGCTTGCGAAGTTGATCTCTCTTCTGAATTCAGAGATCGCAAAGCAGTTTTACCTGATAAGGGTGTTGTCATCGCTGTATCTCAGTCAGGCGAAAGCCTTGATACTTTGCTGGCTTTACGGCACGGTAAGAGATTTTGTCAAAAAACACTCGCTTTAGTCAACGTACCGGAAAGCAGTATTGCACGGGAATCTGATGCTGTATTATTGACGAGAGCGGGGCCAGAGTTTGCAGTTGCTTCGACTAAGGCTTTTACCGCTCAGCTTACTGCATTTCTTGGTCTTGCAATTGCTTTTGGTTGGGCAAGAGGCAATATTAAAGATTGTGATGCATTACGTTTAATAACTGCTCTGGAGGGCGTACCAAGCAGAATAGCTAGTGCACTAAAGGATATTAGTAAATATCAAAAGATTGTTCATGACTTATTACGGGTGCGAGATGTGCTTTATTTAGGGCGTGGTTTATCCTATCCTATTGCCCTTGAAGGCGCTTTGAAGCTGAAGGAAATCACTTATATTCACGCTGAAGGTTATGCAGCTGGAGAGATGAAACATGGACCAATTGCTTTAATTGACGAACATGCACTGGTAATTGTAGTAGCTCCAAGTGATGGATTGTTTGATAAGATTGCTTCCAACATGGCTGAAGTACGTGCGCGTGGTGGAAGAGTAATTTTGCTAACCGACGCAAAAGGTGCAGAAGAGTTAGGTATATCAGCTGATCATTTAGTCGTGCTGCCAGACATACAGCCAGAAGTTTCGCCGATTTTGTACGCGATACCAGTACAGCTATTAGCATATTTAACCGCAGTTGAAAAAGGTACTGACGTTGATCAGCCGCGCAACCTAGCTAAAAGCGTAACAGTTGAATAAAGATATCTTTGCTTGAATAAAAAAGTGTTTTTATTCTTTGGCGAGAATAAATCACTCTAAATAAGTTATTTTTAAGATTATGAATGATTAGGTATTCTACGGATCAATAAATTGATCTCTGTTTTAATCTGTAAATTTTAAATAAAAAAACATGATTTATAAAGATAAGTGATATTATACTAGAATTTTTTCAGTTGAACATTTGTTTAAGATATTAATTTGATTAAAGCTATATTCATGTCAACTATATTGCTTATTACAGTATACCAATCGTTCTAACAAGAAGAATAAATATTTTTTATTTAGTTTTTGCTAAAAATAGCTTTACATTATGGATATTTATTCAGGTGACTGAGCTAATAGCGCTTGTTAGGTTATTGGGTAAGTGCTATGTCAAATAACATGTTAATTTTGACTAATAAGCACGAAGATTTAATAGTATTCTTATTAAGTAAACTAGTTTATAGAATTACAATTTGTAAAAAAGTTAACAATTTGTACGAGCTAGCATGATTTAAATGTTTTTTCATTTGTAATGATTTGTGTAAGTAGTACCAGAGGAGATTTTATTTACTTAAAAATACAAATTATTAAGTTACTTATAAAGATAATCATTGTATAAAATGTGTAAAAATTATTGTAATGATTAAAAAATTAGCCAAAAGAATGCTGCTAGGATTATTAATACTCTAATTAAGTTTTAAGCAGTCAGAAATAAATTGTTCATTATAGCACAAAGCATTTAGTTAATTTACTTCAAAGTAAAGATTTTTGTGATAATTAAGAACAATTCAAATATCTCTCGCGAGTATTATTATTAATATAATAAAGCAATCATTTTACACTGGTTTTGATATTAACACATATTTATTGTACCAAAAGTAAAAAAACTCATCATTGTTAAGTTTTTATTAACGATATATATAATAAGTATTTCTATAATTGATATTATCGTTAATATGTATTAAGTTTATATGAAATATTGAGTTTAAAAATTGTGATTGATTTTTAGAGTATATTGACGGTGATTTTTTATCAGTGTATACGAACCCTCAGCAATAGCTGATATAAAATTGAATTCGTAAGTAGACTAATTGCTTTGATTATGATAAATTGAGCTTT
Source organism: Candidatus Endolissoclinum faulkneri L2 (assembly GCF_000319385.1). Taxonomy (GTDB): domain Bacteria; phylum Pseudomonadota; class Alphaproteobacteria; order Thalassobaculales; family Thalassobaculaceae; genus Thalassobaculum; species Thalassobaculum faulkneri. Next base: position 135,519 of record NC_019566.1, read on the forward strand.
TTCTTGACTATGTTACTCACTTATTACTTTAAATGTTTAGATTAACCAGCCAATTATTTGAGTAATTAATTTTTAATATGAAAAATACTCAAATAAGTATTATCTCTTTAGCACAAAAGCTTATTGTATTGTTAATATTAATTATTTACTAATCTTACGTTATTCGATACTCAATAATAAATTTATACACTAAGTAAACTAATTTATACTGAATTATTGTGCTTTAGTTTTATTAAAAAAAATAAAATTATTTTTTCAAGTAATTTAGGCCGAGATTGTCTATGCTATTAGACGCATCTGTTACAATAAAAATACGCTTATCGTTTTGATAATCTTAATGATGCTTATCTCTAGATATCCATCCGAATTTTGCTTAACATTAAATTGCTGTTTGTGTCCAAAGATAAATAACTATTGTTATATTTTACTTTGTGAATTAAACGATTAATCTATCGTAGTAGAATAAATCGTTTAATTATAGTTGGCCTATATGATTTTTTTTGAAAATATTTTGCATTATTGCAACAATATATTTTACTCATAGATCAATCAATAAGATCTTAAGATACTGATCTTATTTGCCAGAAATGAATATTATTTTTTGTGCTTACCGCTTGTAAGTAGCTTATTTAGTTTACTGAATACGGAAATTAGCATTTCACCACTTGTAAAATTGGGTCAGGAATATAAACTTTGATTATTAATCAACTTGATGGAATAGTTCTAATATGTTAGTTAAAGTAATTATATATTGCTTAACGCATAAGGCAGAGTAATAGCAACCACCGAACTTGCGACTATAACGAGTTTCATATAGATAATCTTTTATTAAATAATTATTGAGTGGTGGATTATAATCACAATTATTCTGCAAAAGGATCTTTTATAATAATTGTATCTTCGCGTGCGGGGGATGTAGATAGAACCGTGATAGGAGAATCTACCAACTCCTCTACCCTTTTAATATATTTAATCGCAGCAGTTGGAAGTTGATTTAAAGAACGAGCCCCTTTGGTACTTTTGGTCCAGCCATTTATAGTTTCGTAAATTGGCTCTATCTTACTTTGTCTTGCTGTTTCCGCAGGGAAATATTTAATTACATTGCCGTTTATTCTATATCCTACGCAGACTTTTAAATGGGCGATACCGTCGAGCACGTCAAGTTTCGTTAAAGCAATACTGGTTATACCTCCTATGAGTATCGCCTGCCGTACCATAACAGCGTCAAACCAACCCAGCCTACGCGAACGGCCAGTAACTACTCCGAATTCTTGCCCCCGTTCGCTCAGTAATTTACCTATTTCATCCGTCAACTCGGTAGGCAATGGCCCTTCGCCAACCCGGGTAGTATATGCTTTGGCAATTCCTAACACATTTTTGATTGAAGTAGGACCAATACCAGAGCCGGTAGCAGCTTGCCCAGCTACAGTATTAGACGAAGTAACGAATGGATAAGTACCATGATCAACATCAAGCATCACCCCTTGAGCACCTTCAAATAAGATGCGTTTACCAGCACGTTGGGCGTTTGCTAGCTGTTCAAAAATTCTGCATATATAAGGTAAGATTTTTGGAGCAATTGCAATAAGGTCTGATACCAACTTATTCGTATCGAGATCTGGCTGATTTAAGTAGTGCAAATAAGGGTTGTAGTATTCTGCAAGATATGCGACCTTGCTCTTCAAAGTTTCTGGTTCAGCTAAGTCACCTACACGTATTGCTCGGCGACCAACCTTGTCTTCATAAGCTGGACCGATTCCACGCCCTGTTGTTCCAATCTTATTGCCCTCATGAGCACTTTTCTCACGTGCTTGATCAAGTATTCGGTGAACTGGCAGAATTAAGGATGCTACTTCAGATATTTGCAAATTTTCTGGTGTTAAAGTGATACCTTGCTGTTCGATTTTCTTTTTTTCATAGACGAAAGCCCAAGGATCGAACACTACTCCATTACCTATAACAGATAACTTACCTTTACGAACAACCCCAGAGGGCAAAAGACTAAGCTTAAAAACTTGATTGTTAATCACTATGGTATGACCTGCATTATGGCCACCTTGAAAACGTACGACAACGTCAGCATTTTCTGACAGTCTATCAACTATTTTTCCTTTACCCTCGTCACCCAATTGGACTCCAATTACTGCAATGTTGCTCATACCGTTATTCCTTATAGTGCTCAATACTCAATATTCCTAGCAAATTAAGCTTAGTATTGGCTCAGATCGATCGTTTGTCCGTTAAGCAAAATAGACTTACACCCCATACGCTTAGCCTCAGCATAATTATCAACGACTGGCGTTAATCCAGCTATCGTAATTTGACCTCTTGTACGTAAAGCCATTGATTGCTCGCGGGGAGTGCCGTAAGGTATGTATACAGTTGGCGTTTGTTGATGTTTAGGCAGGATTTGAAGTACGCGCTCTAAATATATAGTAAACCCTGTTGCTGTGCTTTTGGGATCTTTGTCAGATTGATAGCGTCCGCCACGCCCTATTTCATTTCTTCCACCACGGGCAAAAAGACTAAAAGCTATGCCAGTATGGTATTCAAAGCCCCTGTTTTCTGCTGGGTCTACAGTGATGGACAAGTTCGGCTCAAAGTTTGTGATTAATTTAATTACTTCAGCTGGCCTAACCAAAAAATCACGAGCTTTATCAGGTAATTCAAGCTCGGATAAAGCCCGCATTGCTTCTTCGCATGGACCAAAAGCTTTAAGCAAACCCACTAATACAGATGATTTGCTATTAGCAAGCCTCTCCACTGTAGCTATATCTTTTTGGTTTATTGCCTGCCTAACAGCTGAAAAAATTTCCGCAGGTAATCGCATATCAGCTAAGACCAGTGGTACTAAAGCTGGAATCATTATGTCAAGTGAAATCGATTTCACACCAACTGTGTGTAATGATTCAATTGCCAATAAAATAACTTCGGCATCTGCATCGGCGGTTGAATTGCCAATTAGTTCTGCACCAATCTGCACTAATTCACGCTCTGGATTAAGCTGATTTGTTGTGGTGAGCAAAACCTCACCTGCATAACAAAGTCTGACTGGCCGTGGAGCGTCTATCATTATTGTAGATGCAATGCGAGCTGCTTGCGTTGTCATATCAGCGCGTAACCCTATCATATGCTGTGATATCGGATCAATCAGTCGGAATACTTGCTCAGAGATAGCGAGGCCAGGACCATTGAAGAGAGTGTTTTCAAACTCAACTAGCGTCGGCTTTACTCTCATGTAACCGTGGCTAATTGCGATTGACATAATAACATCGATCATTTTAGCTTCTGCATCGGCATGCGGAGATAAAATGTCACGAAATCCTATGGGTAATGTAACTATTTTTTCAGGATTTATGATAGAATCGTGAATCATAGATAGCACTCTAAGCTCAATTTATATTATAACAATGATTCATTACTAAAATATATTGTAAAATTATTAAAGTTTTTTTTGAAAAATTATTATAATATAAAGTATATAATTTATCTTGAGTTTTTGTCTTCAGCCAATATAGATCAATTCTATTGAAGATAGAGTTTACTATTATAATGTTCTAATATTTTATTTACTAAATTTTTGGGCGGTAATAAAAAAAACGACCTATTTCAATTTTATAATTGATCTTAGGGTTAGGCGTTTAATATCTTTAATATTAAAAGATATTGTCAAATTTTAAATAGCTTAAAATAATTAAAAAACTATTTGGCTGTTCGACACCATTAACTTAATTAAATCTTATGAATAATGAGTATGTTTTTGCCAAGCACTTTATAAAGATCTGCTTGAGTATTTTTTGTGATTTAATCAAAATTAAATTTGCTTTAAGCTAATTGTATTAATATTCATGAATTGGCAATTGTTTAATGCTTACGGAGAGGGTATTTGTTAGCTTTTTACCGATAAATAGTATAATTACGATGTATTGTTTTTGTGTGGAAGAATTATCTGCTCGGGTGCTTGATGAGATAGGCAATCAGGTTATCATTATTGAATAGCATTCATTAGGCAAGTATTATTAGAAATGAGATTTTTAAATTTAACATATTTCCGTTATAGTGAAGTATACTTATTCAAATTGGATTATCTTCTTGGTTTAAATTTTTCGTATGCTATTGGTAAACCATAATTTAGTTGGATTTTTTATTTAATTAAATCCTAAAAGACAAGCACCGATTTAAATTAACAGGAAAAAATGTGAAGATCCTCGATGATTTGCAAGTGGTTTCATAATTAATTCGATGGGTGGGATATATTTAGAAGCTATATGATCATTGAAGTATAGCCATTGAGCTTGTTCTAATGATGGCCGATATTTAATTTTGTTGCTATTAGGAAAACTAACATAAGTTATTGACTTAAAACAATCTATGTAGGCTATTTTAATAGGTCATTACTAGGATTTATCTGCTTGTAATTTTAGGAAAAATCAATTCAAAGCTATTCGATCCTTGTGTGTTTGGTTTTTGCCAAATATTATGTAGGCAGTCCATCATCGAATAGCTGATTTTTGACAATTTAATTAAGATTAACATTAAAATATTAATTGACCAGATTGTTATTTGTTTCATTTTCTTTCATGTACCGGTTTAACAAGCTCAAGCTACTTATAACTAATTTTAGCAATTATTTAAGTCTAATTTCTACTGGAAATAACATCAAATATGTATTTGTCCTCTCTTGAGATAAGCTATTTATACAATATGAGGTAATCTTTGACTAAGCTAAATCATATTTATCATGCTATTAGCTGTGCTTTAGCTTAAGAAAGCTTAATTTTGTATTCACTGAATAATCCATTAAAAATAGCACTTTATAAATGAGAAATTAAGTATGGTTGCAAATAATAGAGATTTTTTAGAATAATTAGGTAGTATGCTTGATGAGTAATATATTTTGCAAAATCAAAAGAATGTTATCCTCAGTATTCACCAGGAAAGCTATACTTAAATGTCATGCTAAATTGCAATGTTTTTTCTAACAAATCTTGCAGAACGATAGCATCCTTTATTAGTAAATAAAATTATGTAAAATATTCAATAAGATAGAATGTTTCTGCGCGTATTCTGTAGCTGGTATATGTGTAATCAATCTGATAAATTTAGAGTCTTTATTCAGTATCTACTTTTTTATATTTATCAAACTATAGATAATAAACTTTCTCTTTGGAAGAGCCGAGTCCCAATTAATACAAATAGGCATTTTACAAAATTTTGTGTTTGTGATTGTTAGTGTAGTACATAATTTAAATACAGATTAAGCAAGCGAATGATCTTTATAAAGATGCTATCAGTATAATTTATTGATTTTTACTCGATTGATTTTGCAGTTAATAGCATTAACAGCTAATTTTCTATCTTTACGGTTTTTTGCTTAAACAGTCTTTGTATTTAAATGAGCTATTATGTCTTAAATGAAACAAGAGGATAAATATGCCTAGTGGTAACGTGGAGAGCAGTGTTTACCGGGTAAACAACCATTTTCAAGCCATAATTTCGATGCTTCAATCCTACTGGGCTAGTAAGGGATGTATAGTTCTTCAGCCTTATGACATGGAAGTTGGGGCGGGTACCTTAGCCCCATACACAACCTTAAGGTCGCTTAACCCGAATGAAATATGGCGCGCTGTCTATGTGCAACCTTCTCGTAGGCCTACAGATGGTCGATATGGAGAAAATCCCAATCGCCTACAGCGTTACTACCAGTTACAGGTTATTTTAAAGCCTTCACCACTTGACAGTCAAGATCTTTATCTTGGATCTCTTTCTGCCATTGGACTTAATCCAATCCTTCACGACATTCGTTTTGTTGAGGATGATTGGGAAAACCTAACTCTTGGCGCTTGGGGACTTGGGTGGGAGGTTTGGTGTGACGGTATGGAGATATCTCAGTACACTTATTTTCAACAGATTGGTGGTATTGACTGTACACCAATTAGTTTGGAGGTAACCTATGGATTGGAGCGTATAGCAATGTATCTTCAAGGGAAAGATACTATATTCAACCTTGACTGGAATGGTATTCCAACTGAGGAGGGTGGCAAAACTTATGGCGATATTTACAAACAAGCGGAATTAGAGTTTTCAGCTTATAATTTTAAATATGCTGATATTGATCAGCTGCTTCGACGATTTGTAGATTGTGAGTTTGCTTGTCTCAAGCTAGTGGAAGTCAATCTTCCACTACCAGCCTATGATCAGTGTTTGAAAGCAGTACATGCATTCAATTTAATAGATGCACGTGGTATAATTAGCGTAAATGAACGTCAAGCTTATATTAGTCGTATACGAAAATTAGCCAAGGCCTGCTGCGAAAAGTGGGTAGAGAATAGCACAGCATAGAATGCTGGCAAAAATTAAGTTTAATCAGGCAATTAGGAGCCAGTATGGCTGAGTTGCTTTTAGAGTTATTCTCGGAAGAGATGCCTGCAAGCATGCAGGTACAAGCGTCTAATGATCTAAAATTGCTTTTAATAAATAAGCTTTCCGCTACTAGATTAATTTTTTCTCGTGCTGACTCTTATGTAACTCCACGTCGATTAACTTTGGCGATTGACGGCTTGCCAAGTAGGCAGCCGAATATAAGAGAAGAACGCCGTGGACCACGTGTAGGTGCATCGGAAAAAGCAATCAATGGTTTTTTAACTTTTAGCGGGGTGACTTTAGATCAATGTGAGCGACGTAACACCAATAATGGTGAGTTTTGGTTTGCAACAATCGAGAAAAGCGGTCAGATAACAGCCGATCTTTTGCCACAGATAATTTTGTCTTCTATTCAAGAAATGCCTTGGAGTAAATCCATGCGCTGGGGGACAAATAACTTTCGCTGGATACGGCCGCTGCACCATATTCTAGCTGTGTTTGATGGAAGAGTATTAAAAGGTACTCTAGATTTAGGCAAGACGGAACTTACTTTTACCGATCGCACTAGAGGTCATCGTTTTTTAGCACCTAATGTTCGTGTAGTTAACTCATTTAAGGAATATCGTACAGAATTACTCAATAGTTTTGTTATTATTGAACGAGAATACCGCAAAGATATTATTCTGAAAGATGCACGCTATTTGTGTGATTCCAACGGTTTAATTTTACGCGAAGACTCGGAACTTTTAGAGGAGGTTTGTGGCCTGGTCGAATGGCCAGTGCCTTTGATGGGTCGAATTGACCCTGAATTTATGTCTATGCCACCGGAGGTGCTAATTGCTTCAATGCGAAGACACCAAAAGTGTTTCGCAGTCAATAAAAAAAATGGCACTTTAGCAGATAGATTTGTTATGGTATCTAACATGTCTAGTGAAATAACTCGTAACGCGACTATAGTAGCTGGTAACGAGAAGGTTTTACGAGCAAGACTAAGTGATGCGAAATTCTTTTGGGAGAAAGACCGAGCAATTAATTTGCTTGATCGGCGCAAGGCTCTACGTGAAGTGCAGTTTTATAGCAAGCTTGGTACTATGGCCGATAAGGTAGAACGGTTTGCTATTCTAGCTGCCACAACTGCACCAATGGTTGGTGCTAATGCTGATAAGGCTTATCACGCTGCTCTTTTGGCCAAGGCTGACTTAACGACCAGCATGGTTAACGAGTTTCCGGACTTACAGGGCATAATAGGACGTTACTACGCATTGGATGCAGGCGAAGATTTACATATAGCTGATGCTATTGCTGAACACTACTATCCGCGTGGTCCTAGAGACATATGTCCGACTTCTCCTATTTCCTTAGCCTTATCTATAGCAGATAAGGTTGATACTTTGATAGGGTTTTTTATTATTAACGAAATACCAACTGGCTCTAAAGATCCATTCGCGTTACGCCGCACTGCTCTTGGTATAATTCGGATTATTATTGAGAACGGGCTACGGATCAAACTTCTTCCACTCTTCGCAAAAGCTCGTGCTTTAATTGCTATTGTTGACAGCGTAGCGGAAACTGATAAAAAGTTGCTAAGATTTTTAATTGATCGATTGAAGGGTTATTTGCGCAAAAATAGGATACCTCAAGATCTAATTACAGCTGTATTCGATTCTGGTAAAGAGGATGATTTAGTGCGTTTATTAACTAGAGTAGATGTGCTAAGAGATTTTCTTAGCACCAAGGATGGCAGTAAGTTGTTATTCGGCTACCGCCGGGTGTTTAATATTTTGCGCGCTGAGGAAAAAGATTACATTCGTCAATGCAGTGCTTCTCATTTTGTTCTACCAGAATTGATCGATTTTTCGCACTTAGTCCAAACTGAGGAAATTAACCTTTATAACGCTTTGCAGACTATATCAACTAAAATTAAAGTTTATTTGTCTAACGATGATTTCATTAATGCTACTGCTGCAGCGTATCTTTTAATAGAGCCAATAAATGCTTTTTTTGATAGAGTTAAGGTTAACGCAAATGATGCTCTATTGAGAAATAATCGTCTGTCCTTACTCAATGCAATCAGAAAAGTAATGGATAATATTGCTAATTTTTCGCTAATAAAAACTAGTAGCTCTCCCTAGAATGAAATAATATTCATTGTAGCGCTTATTGCTTCTTAACAAGAAGCGTACTATTTTGTAGTATATAGTGCTGTATTTTATTACTTTTTAGATAATGTTTTAGCTAATTAGCTTAATTGATACTTGCTTTGACTGCTACTAAAGAATTATTTTGTATAATAATCCATAAACTATCTTATTCATTCGATGGCTTTATGTTTTTGTTGTGTTAATAATAGATTGGGTTTAATGATATTTTTATTAACAACGAAGGCTTGATACTTGTATCATATAACTTTTTCTAAAGCTCTGCAGGGTAGAGAGCTTTTTAATTATGGCTATAGATATCTTATGAATTTTATTGGTTTTTTGTTTAGTTGATTAATTTTTAAAAAAAAATTATTTCAACCAATCTAGAATATATTGTATAGTTATAGAATAAAGGTGTGCATTTTATGGTAGCTATATATTGAGTACAAATTCTTAATTGCCAACTATCTCTGGTCAGAGAGTTGTTTGTTAGCCAAAAGTACGTAATGATAGTATTGCATGTTACATTAAAATTAGATGATTAATTCCGATTATTATTTTTGGGGTTAATTCCTCAAGGAATTAATTTCTTTATTAACGTAAACTATGGAAGAATTATGCTTAGATGATTGATTAAATAAGAATTTGAATTTGATTTAGTCAAATCTTGACATAAGCTATCTAAAAAAAATCATAAATAATAGATAATATTTGCTAGTCAACTTATTTAGTTTTTTGTAAATTTAGAATTTGTTAGTTATTTGCAAAATTTAATATTAATATGGTGTTAAGTTATAAAACTTATGCTTGATGCTTGATTCAAAAAGAATCAAGCAGTATTTGAAAGTGTTTATTCTTTTCTTAAAAGTAAAAGGAAGATAATTGCCTTGAATTAAGGCTTTTGGTCAACTTAACCTTAACTTAAGCACTGCAGCAAAACTATAGTACAAACTATAACTTAATTAAATACTACACTATTATCAGGCTAATTAGACAAGCGATTTTACTTTAAAAATTGACTCTACGTACATTCATTGTGAATTAAATTTATATGTATCCATAGGATGTACCCCTAATACAAGTCGATTTCCTCCATATGATTGATTATCGTCTCGTTGTATAAGATACAGACTCTAGTAACTATTTCCTTCCTTATTGAGAAAATATACTTTTATCAACTATTTATGGTGAATGCAGCAAGTAATAATTGTATTAGCAATAACACGATAAACAAGACTATCTAAGATTAATAAACTAAAATATAATATATTTATCTCAGCTTATCGTGCTATAAAATCATCGCGATTATTTTAGGTAATTTTACAATTTTTAATCACATTATATCGATGATATGCTAAACATCATTAAGGGAAAAAACATGACAAAGTTGGTATATGTTTTTGGTGGAGGTAAAGCAGATGGTCGGGCGTATATGCGCAACTTGCTTGGTAGCAAGGGTGCTAATTTGGCAGAAATGAGTTTTATTGGACTTCCTGTACCTCCAGGCTTCACAATTTCCACAGAAGTTTGTGCTTATTATTACGAGAATAGTAAAGTCTATCCCGATGATTTTTCAAGTGCTATTGAAGTAGCGATTAAGAAGATTGAAGATGAAGTTGGAATGGTTTTTGGCGATGTTGATAACCCGCTGCTTTTATCTGTACGCTCTGGAGCAAGAGTTTCCATGCCTGGCATGATGGATACTGTGCTGAATCTTGGACTAAACGATAAAACTGTTAATGGACTAATTAAGCGCACTAATAACGCGCGTTTCGCCTATGATAGCTATCGTATTTTTATTCAAATGTACGCTGATGTCGTTATGGGACTTGATCGCGGATATTTCGAAGAGATGCTCGATTTGGTTAAGGAGGAGAATGGTATTTCTGTTGAAGCTGAGCTTAGTGCGGAAGATATGAAGACACTTGTCTACCGTTTTAAGGCAAAAGTGAAGGAAGAATTAAATAAGCCATTTCCTGAAGATCCTCATGAGCAGCTTTGGGGCGCTATTTCGGCGGTGTTTGGTTCATGGAAAAACCATCGCGCTAATGTTTATCGTAAATTGCATAGTATTCCTGAAAGCTGGGGTACAGCTGTTAACGTGCAATCCATGGTGTTTGGCAATATGGGTCAAGATTGCGCTACTGGGGTTGCATTTACTCGAGATCCATCAACTGGAGAAAACGTATTCTACGGTGAGTTTTTGCTAAATGCTCAGGGAGAGGATGTAGTTGCAGGCATTCGCACTCCGCAGAGTTTAACTCTTGCAGGCAAAAGAAAACATGCCTCTAATCTACCAGCGATGGAAGAGCTTATGCCGGAAGTATTCCAACAGCTTAGCAATGTACGTCTTACGCTCGAGTCGCATTACTGCGATATGCAAGATATTGAGTTTACTGTGCAACAGAATAAATTGTATGTGTTACAAACACGCAAAGGAAAACGCACGGTTCAAGCAGCTTTGCGGATTGCTGTTGATATGTGCGATGAAGGTTTGATCTCAGAGCGTGAAGCAGTTTTGCGTATCAAGCCACAAGAGATTGTTCAACTTCTACATCCAACACTTGATCCTTCGGCTCAACGAAATATTATTGCTAAGGGGTTACCAGCTTCTCCCGGAGCAGCTTCTGGTAAGGTTGTATTTTCTGCTGATCATGCGGAGGTTGCGGCCCGTAAGGGTGAGCGAGTAATCATGGTACGTATTGATACGAGTCCTGATGACATTAATGGGATGCAAGTTGCTGATGGTATCCTTACGACTCGTGGTGGAATGACTAGCCATGCAGCGGTCGTTGCTCGTGGTATGGGACGCCCTTGCGTATCGGGTGCTAATAATATTCGTGTAGATTACGTTAATAAGAAGTTTTTTGTTGATGATACTGAAGTAAAGGAGGGTGATTGCATTACTATTGATGGAAGTTTGGGGGAAGTGATGCTAGGTGAGGTTCCTACTGTTCAACCAAAATTTTCAGATAGTTTTTCTAGGATTATGAAATGGGCTGATTCTGTGCGTCGTATGCGAATACGCACTAATGCAGAAACTCTTTCTGATGCCCAGATTGCTCGTGATTTTTGTGCTGAAGGTATAGGTTTATGTCGTACTGAGCATATGTTTTTTGAAGGTAAACGTATAGTAGCTATGCGTAAGATGATTGTTTCTACAAATGAAACTGGCCGACGGGAGGCTTTATCTACACTGCTACCTATGCAACGTGCTGATTTTATTCAGCTATTTTATATTATGGAAGGATTACCAGTTACTATTCGTCTACTTGACCCGCCTCTTCATGAGTTCCTGCCGCATACAGAGGAAGAGATGTTTGAGGTTGCTAAGGTAGCCGGAATGTCCGTAGAAACGGTGAAACGTCGAGCATCCGAACTAAAGGAAAGTAATCCAATGCTGGGCCATCGCGGTTGTCGTTTAGCAATTAGCTATCCAGAAATCCCTGAGATGCAGGCGCGCTCAATATTTGAGGCAGCGACTGAAGTTGCTAAATGTAACCAAGCACCGTTTCCTGAAGTTATGATTCCGTTAGCCGCTACTGACGTTGAGGTTCGTTTGATAAAAACAATTGTTAATCGAGTAGCTGATGAGGTGGCACAGGAAAGTGGTATAAAAATAAAATATTTAGTTGGTAGCATGATCGAATTACCGCGTGCCGCTTTACAAGCCGATAAGATTGCAGCGGAAGCTGAGTTTTTTAGTTTTGGTACTAATGATTTAACTCAGACTACCTATGGATTATCGCGTGACGATACTAATAGCCTTATCCATTGTTACGAAGACAAAGGAATCATCAAGAATGATCCATTTGTCAGTTTAGATCAACAAGGGGTAGGTGAATTGATGAAAATCGCTATTGAACGCGGTCGCTCTGTACGACCCAATATTAAACTTGGCATTTGCGGCGAGCATGGCGGTGATCCTTCATCTATTAGATTCTGCGAAGAGGTTGGTCTTGATTATGTAAGCTGTTCTCCATTCCGTATACCCATAGCACGGTTAGCAGCAGCTCAAGCAACCATTGCATGTGAGGATGTGAAGGATAATAATAAAAGTTTAGCGGATTATATTTGTAAAAATTAGGTTTATTAGAGTGTTATCTTTTATTCCATAGTCAGTTTTTTTTGATGAGGAAGATGATGGTACACTTTTTAACAAAGCAATTCTCTGAAGAAAGTTTTTTATAATTTTAGCGATATTGCAGTTATTAATTTACTTTAAAATCTATTTAAATGTCATTGCATACTGTCATTCATTCATCTTGAATGATTATCTTTAACTTGTATAACCATAGTCTCATGGACGTTATTATACTTTGAGATGGTTGTATAATTTATAATTATATATGAATGCACGGAAATGCATTTTTTGTTTACTTATCGAAAGGGATAAATTTTAGGGAATAGGCTTAAGTCGTGGACGCAGGTAAGTAATAGTAATTATTCGCCAACAAGTTTTCCATACTAGCTGATACATGATTAGTTATTGTTTGATGCTTTTATTGTATGATTTATCTGGAAATAAGAGATCCTTGGAAAGATTAAATCGAATATTAGGTTGATTTGAGTGAAAAGCAACTGAATTGATCGTACGATACTAAACCGATATTAAATTATACTTGTACTACATTTTATTGTGTAACAATACTGAGCTAGTGTTATTTTACTCAATTCGTCGTACTTTTAAGCCATTTTGCTAGTTTATGTTTATATAAATTTTTTTTTATTTTATAATCAAATATGGATTATTTATATAAATAATGGAAGTTATACCAATCATAGTGTTATTTGGCAATTTACTTGAATATAAGTTTCTTAATTTTTTATTTAGTTTTCAAAAATAGTAGATAAAAGATACTGTAATTTTAACTTTAACCCAAGAAAGCTTTCTAATTATTCTATTGCTTATCGATAAAAATAGCCTACTATAGAATTTAGCGTGTAAATTTTAGCTATTCACTAATAGTTAGTATTTTAATAAAAATCCTTTGTTAACAACATGTATAAATTTACATATGCAAGTATATATTTATATTATTTAGAATTAAACTTGTTGATATAAATAATTAAATATTTGCTAATACGTATGTTGCTTTTTATTAGTTAAGAAAATTTAATTTTGATTAAATCACTCTTAGTATTTCTTAATGCTCGAGCTTTGTGTATCACTTATGATAAAATCGCATCGTTTGTCAGTTGATTAGAGCCAATACATATAATAAATAGATATTTATACTAATAATAAACAACAGGAAAAAGATAAAAGCCTTGATTAAAATAAGTTTTTTTTAGCATTTAGTAAACCAACTATACTAAATTGGTTTATATTTATCGGCATAATTGAAATGCATTAACAAGTAGTTTGTATCAAAGTAACAACGGCATAGAATAAGATATATTCGGCAGATTATTAATGATAAATTATATACTATCTTTAAGATATTAAATGAGAAATAAACTTAAAAATATTATTTAATCATACTTGCTGTTCTAGTATGAAAATATCTATATACTTCATAGGATTATATGTAGGTTTAGTTCTTTAACTTTTGCTTATACCTAAATACGTAAGTTTAGAGCTTGACAATAAGTTGATTGTGCAAGGATTGTTTATTAAAGTTACCACATCCCACAAGCATACTTAATATTTTAAGTATGTCGTAGTTAGATACTCGTTTATAGATAAGTTATGGAATTATAAATAAATAACAATTTACCTGATGCAAAAAATAAAGTATAGACAAAACAGGTAAAATTAGCTTAGCAAGGATTATTTTGACTGCTAAACAATACTATTGATAGGTATTCTAATTGTCCTAAATATTAACTTCCTCAATTAGGAAATATTTAATTTTGCAAGCTTTATACGTTTTTTATAAAATTAATGTTATAAATGCAAAATATAGCAGTAAGCTTGTATTAACTGAGAAATGCTCTGTTGTTCCGCGTAAGTTAAAGACTTATGATTATTAAGTAAGATTTAACTAGGTTTTAATTGTATATACAATTAAAACCTATCATGCACAGAGCTTGGTTACTTTTTTTGAGTAGGGAGTTATTACAAGATTCCTTCTGCAAATTCTGGAAAAGTCAAGGCAGGCAAATATGGGTGCGATTAACCCGCGCCATATCGTGGCGGCTAGAGATTTGCGTAAAAGGTATTGCAGACGCACACAAGTCGGCGCTTCACCTGGTACCCTAGTGGCGGATCCCAAAGCACAAGTTTCTACTGTTTATCTTGTGAGCTACGATACTAGCCAGTTTTTTGAGAAGAATGATCTTTCTGCAGAAGAAATTAGCGTATTGAAAGGTAGAGGAAAAAACTTATGGATTGAAGTAGTAGGATTAGCAAATGTTACTATTATACAGCACATTGGTGCTCAGTTTGGGATGCATAGTTTGGCTATAGAGGATGTGATTAACACACATCAGAGACCTAAAATGGAGGCGTATGATCATCAAATTTTTATTGTAATTCGTATTCCATCGATGGCTAGTGGTGTAAAGTTACGTCAGTTATCTATCTTATTAGGTAATGGTTTCCTTCTCTCTTTTCGAGATGATGTGGATGAATATTTGAATCTCGTGCGAGATCGAATACGTTGGGAAATTGAAGAATTTCGTCAGCACGGATTAGATTATCTAGCATATACTTTGATTGATACAGTTATTGATAGCTATTTTCCAATTCTTGAGGCTGTTGGTGAAGATTTGGAAAGATTGGAAGAGGCAGTGATCCTACATGCAAATGATGAACAGATATATGAAATTTATCGGTTGCGTTGTGATTTACTTGACCTACGCCGAGCGATATATGCTCAACGAGATATGGTAAAATCATTAATCAATGATGATAGTCGATTAATCACTGATTATACTAAGATTTTCTTGCGTGATTGCTATGATCATTTAGCGCAGCTTGTGGACATTGTTGATGCTGAGCTTGAAATTGCCTCAAGTCTATTGGAAGTTTGCCATTTCTTCATGAGTGCTAGAATGAACGATGTCATGAAAACACCTACTCTAATAGCTACAATATTTATGCCTCTAAGCTTTATTGCGAGTCTTTACGGTATGAATTTTGATCGATCTGTTTCAGCTTGGAACATGCCAGAGTTAGGCTGGAGATACGGTTATCCTTTTTCACTTGGCCTGATGGCGGTTTGTGGAATAGGGATGTTAATTTATTTCTTATGCAAGCATTGGATTAAACCACCTAAGGTTAAGCGTCGTCGTTAGTTATTTTATTGATATTAAAACAGCACGAGTAGACTAGTTTTTTATTTTTACTTGTTAATTCATTGATATATTCATTTCAAATATGAAGCACCAGTGATTACTTAAACTATTATCAATATCCTAAATAATAGTATGTAATGTTTGGTAATATAAGTTTAATTATATTAAGATTTAATTATTGTATGGTGGTCGATCAATAAATTGTGCTGAAAAATTTTAATTAACGCGAACTTTAATAGGCTAAATGATGATTATATTTTATTTATATATATTATTAGTTAAATAAATCAACGTGTATATTTGAATACAAATATTATAATTTTTTGATATTTATTTATCTCTATTGGGATTATTAGCGTATTGCGAATATTAACAATCTTGAATGCATATTCATATGCAAACTTTATGCAAAGTGCCATTAACAGACTGCTATCAAGCAGTCGATCTTCCAATAGAAAGTCTAGTGAATAGTTAATACATCAATCATAACTTATCTATAATTGCTATTTATAGTTTGTAACTATGTCTATTTAGTTCTATTCTAACTCAATTATCGATGACAAGCATATCAAATTGCATTAAAAATAATTTAATATTAAATTAATTATACTAAAGTACCATATATCATTAAACATATATTAATAATTAATAGTATACTAACCTTCACCTAGATATCTTTTGGTTTATTTTTTTTTGCTTTATAGTATTATATTCCACAAGTTTTTTATTATGCTATTTATGCAGTATTCTAGTTCAATAGCCTATTAAAGGCTACATTAGTTAATAATAATTTAATATTAACTTAAATTATTATATTGTTCATTCAATACTATTATTGACATTAATTATTGATTGTCAACTTATTTGGATTTTGCTAACAACTGTATTATAGTACATCTTTTTTTTTAAACTGCAGTAAATAATAGGATTTTATTTATTTAATATTAAAACTAATTTATTTGGATATTATTAAAAATAATAATATCCAAATAAATTAGCGCCATTGATAGTAGTTTGGCTAAGATTCCTTCTGTTAAAGTAAATTTTAGCATTTTTGCTTGAACGCAAAACCATACAATGGCCTCCTTTAAGGAAGATTATTAAAATCTTAATTACATGATTATGTGCATCAAATAATGCAGTTAGTAAATTAATTTTTGTGATTTTTTTTGGATTATTTAATAATTTGTTATTTTACTCATATAGATGAGTATTATGTGTATATTGATAGTGGAACTTGTTTTTTTTAGGTAGTTATTAACATATATTTTTTTGAATATGCACTTCATTTTGGTCCTTTTGTTAGTATAGCAATTAACAATAAAATCTCTTTCTTATTACAATCAATCTAGTAAATATAAGTACTAGTTAATTTTTTATTTATTATTGATTTTCCTACTTCGTTTATTTTATTTGGTATTTGCAGCATAAGCAACGTCAAAGATTTGTATACGAATACAAATGTAGATATTAGTATAAAATTGCTTTTTAGCTATAAGTTAATGATTTATTTTTTTAAATAAATACATATCAACCCTTTAAGTGTTATATTACTATGGATTATTTACTTATAAGATTTACATTAAACACAGTAAATTACTATGTTTAACTAAAGACTATTAGCAATTATTGTATGCATCTTCTATTTGGGATAATAATGCTGAACCATGTCATGTACTATGCCTGGACTTTCTATTGTAAATTACTAAATCACAGCCGATCAATTTTTAATTACGTTCAGTAAGATATTTATCTGTTTAAGGAGTTAAAAGGCAATTATTTTTTTGATATATACATTCTTGCAAATTTTATGCGACATAAATTAGCTTATCGCCTTTAAAGAAATTGGGGATATGTTTAGACATAGAACAGCTCTGTAATATTTTAAGTAGCGATTTTAGTATTGGAGTTTACAGCAATTATGATATCTTACTTTGATTTTAAAAGTCAGACTATTTAGTGCAGCTTCTTTTTTTGATGCGCAAAATAATCATACTTCACTATAATACTGGTAATAAAGTAAGATGCATAAGTAGTGAGTAGATAATGCCTATATATTTTCGTAAGACGATATTACTTGTTGGCGATTTTGGTAGCAGATTTTTACCTGCAAATAAATCTATGCCCTAAGAGATGTTAGCTATTGTTGATAATCCTTTAATTCAATAAGCTCTAGAAGAAGCTGGTATTGAATAACTAATATTTGTTACGGGACGAGACAAAAGTGCGATGAGGAATATTTTGATATCTCTTATGAGCCTCAAGAAATGCTGATCTCTTGGCAAAAAAAAATAATACGCTTCAATCTCTTTGCTTCACTATACCTTCACTAGGTAACACTTGGTTTAAGGCACGCTGTGTGGTATGGTCGCAACTTTGTTGGTTCTGAACCTATCGCTCTTTGCTTCCCGAAGATTTAATTTTATTGAATGCTGGGTGTTTAAAGCAGATGATTGATGTTAATGATGAACTCGCAGGTATTGTAGTAGCTTTGTTGCAAGTTGCGGACAAATCTGTTTCCTGTTATAGTATTGTTAGGCTTGGCAATATCACCAGTAAATTAGTTGAAGTGTGTGGAATTGTAACACAAAGCTAAGGCCAGCCAGCCATAAGATGCGCTGTCAAAATACACTGTAATTGGCCATTATATAGTGTAGCCTTTAGATCTTTAATGATTTTGGCCATATGCAGAGCTATGGTGGGTGGTGAAATTCAATTTACTGGCACTATCGCATGGTATGGTTTGCAGCATTTTAATGCAATGTTGTTTGATGGGAAGCGTTTAATTGTTGCAATAAAATAGGATTTATTGAAGCTAATCTAGCTTTTGCCTTAACGCGGAAAGATATGCGCGATGATACTAAGATTTTGCTCAATCAGAATGCATATACTGCTTAGTATGGATCTTTAATGGTAACGCTTTCAGAATATAATTAACTGAAGTTATCTGTATCATAACTGTTTGAGTCTCGTTGAGAGATATTAAACAATTTAGCTATTTTCTTTAAACAATATTTGTTCAGTAGTGGTAATAGTAGATAAAAATAGATTATTTACTAGCAAACTAGCTCAGTATTAATTAACTTTTTTATACCGTGTGCAATAACTAATCTATATATAATTTAACTACAATAGTAGCAAAAATCTGTATAAATTACTTAATACTTTTTATTATCAAAAGTAGAATAATAAGCTGTTTTAAATAAAAACTTTATATAATAAAGATAATAAGAGATGCTGCTACTACATAATTAACATAAAAGTAAGCGGCGAATATACTCTCTATTAATTAGAGAGTATATTCTAAACAGCAGTGATGCTTGTATAATTTGTATTATATAGTTATCGGACAATCAGTATTACTGATAATACCAGACGATTAATTAGTGCACGTTATTTGCTTAACATGCACTAATTAAATTATTTTTATGGCTAATTATTGTTCTATATATAATGGAGTTTGTATTTGTCTTATATTTAGATCTTTTTTTTTGAATTTTTTACAACTAAGGTATTGTATACTAACTAAAATTATTTTGGCGTATAGCGTGCTATTTTAATCCTTTAACCAATTTTAACAATCAGTATAAACGAAAGTATTTAGCTATGAATAAGATCGGCGTTTCATTGCATTTTGCTCTTTTTAACAAAAATATTGCTTATTATTAATAATTTAATAATATCCTTAATCTAATTAAGCTTTACAAGCTACTAGCAGTTAGTACCATAAAAAAAATCATTAATGTAAGATTAAAAAATAATAATTTGAATCAATACGATTGCAGTCAATGCATTATTATAAAATAATAATCATCCATACAATATCTTTGGTGAGCGCGACAGGATTTGAACCTGTGACCGTCTGATTAAAAGTCAGATGCTCTACCGAGCTGAGCTACGCGCCCATCATAGACCAAGTAATTCTAGAAATACTCCAAGTTGTATCAAGTAAAAGAGAGAAAAATTAGAAAGTATAATACGTTATCGATTTATTTTTAGATAATTCTAGCTAATTCTTTGTTAAACTTATGCATTAATCTTTTAGCAACGCTAGCAGAAACAAATTCCGAAATTTCTCCACCTAATTTGCTTATCTCCTTAACAAAACGTGAGGAGGTAAATTGGTGGCGATCCGAGGCCATTAAAAATGTAGTCTCGATCTTAGGATTAAGGCGAGCATTCATTCCAGCCATCTGAAATTCAGATTCAAAATCAGAGATTGCTCGCAAACCACGTATTATTACGTTTGCTCCTCGAGATTGAGCAAAATGTATTAGTAATGAGTCAAATGTTTTTGCTTCAATTTTACCATAAAATTCATCTGCTTGATTGAGCAAAATAATTTCATCAATTGCTTCTTGTACCATTTCGACTCGTTCTTGTAAGTTGAATAGAGGCCTCTTGTCTGCATTTAGGGCAACAGCAATCAACAAGTGATCTACGAGTTTGCTGGCACGTCGAACGATATCGATATGGCCATTGGTAATTGGATCAAAAGTACCAGGATAAATTCCCACGCGAATTGTTTTAGCAGTCATTATAGCGCCTATTTTATTTATTTATATTTTATGTCAGCGATATATTATCTAATACTTAATATTTTCGTTATTTATTAAATAAATATGCTTTTAATTACTTAACTCATCCTACACTACTTCTTCTTCACCAATCTCTCCAACCAATGAGACGGATACAATATTTTCTTCTTTCGCTACTCGGAAGAGGCAAACTCCTTGAGTTTGACGTGTAGTTTCGCGAAGATCTCTAATAGTGCAGCGAATTACTTGGCCCTTATCGGTGACTGCCATAATTTGATCGTTTTCACCCACCGAAAAAGAACCAGCGACTAATCCTTTTTTATCCGTAAGAGTGATATTAGCAATTCCTATTCCACCTCGATTGGTGAGACGGTAGTGCTTTATCATAGTTCGTTTACCAAATCCCTTAGTAGTAACTGTCAGAATATGTTTGCGGCAAACTTTATCTGTCTTTGTAGCATTTTGTGTGCCGTTAGTTTCGCTAATATCAAAGTCAGGTAGTATTGACATAGATACGACTTTGTCCTTACCTAGCAATTTAATTCCGCGTACACCTATGGATGTGCGACTGTGAAATAGTCGCACATCCGTTACTCTAAACCGTATTGCTTTGCAATGGCTAGTTGCTAAGAATACGTTATCGGCATCAGTGCAAGGCATAGCTCCAATAAGGCGATCGTTTCCGTTCAGCCGCATAGCAAGTTTTCCATTCTTGCTTATATTGGTAAAATCATTGAGCGTATTACGACGCACGGTGCCTGCTTCAGTAGCAAACATTATATGAAGCTTATTCCAACTTTTTTTATCTGTTGGCATTGGCATAACGGTCTGGATCCACTCTCCCTCTGCTAGAGGCAAGAGATTAATCATAGGGCGACCACGGGATTGTGGGGTACCTTCCGGTAGGCGGTATGCTTTAATCTGGTATACTTGACCGCGGGATGTAAAAAATAGGATTGGTGCGTGTGAATTAGCTATAAACAATTGGCTGACGACATCTTCTTCTCGAGTTGACATTCCAGATCGCCCCTTACCTCCGCGTTTTTGAGCTCGGTAAGTAATTAACGGAACACGCTTTATGTAGCCAGCATGACTGACGGTAATTACCATTTTCTCACGTGGTATCAAATTTTCGATGTCGTGCTCGAATTCATTTTCTTCGATTTTAGTTCGACGTGGATTAGACAAGTTTTTTTTAGATTGCATAAATTCTTCACGCATCAAATCCAATAATCGTGGACGAGACGTTAAAATATTCAAAAAATCATTAATGTTAGAAGATGTTTCTTCTGCTTCTTTAATCATCTTGCTGCGTTCGAGCATACTTAAACGTTGTAGACGTAGCTCAAGAATTGCAGGTGCTTGAATGTCTGATAAAATATATGTTCCATCATCAAATACTTTATGTTTCGGATCATCAATTAAATTTATAAAGGGAGCGATATCGCCTGCTGGCCAAGGTCTTTCACACAAACGGCGACGAACTTCATTTGCATTGGAAGATAAGCGAATAAGCTCGATTATTGAATCTAGGTTCGTAATGGCGATCATTAAACCAACCAAAATATGCGCTCGATCCCTAGCTTTGCGCAATAGAAATCGGGTTCGCCTGGTAATCATTTCTTCGCGAAACCGAACGAAAGTGCAGATAACATCACGAAGATTCATTTGTTCTGGACAGCCAGAATTTATGGCTAATATATTTACATTAAAACTTGTTTGCAGTGGAGTGAAACGATATAGCTGATTAAGAACGACCTCAGGTATGGCGTCACGTTTAAGTTCGATGACAACACGCACTCCTTCGCGATCACTCTCGTCGCGTAGAGCAGCAATTCCTTCAATTGTTTTTTCTCGAACTATTTCGTGGATGCGCTCAATCATACGTGCTTTATTAACTTGATACTGGATTTCAGTAACGACAATAGCCATACAATCCTTGCGGATTTCTTCAATTTCTGCTTTTCCACGCAATATTATTGAACCTCGGCCGGTATTATACGCATCTCGTATTCCAGCTTGACCAAGAATCAAACCACCGGTAGGAAAATCTGGTCCAGGTAGATGCAGCATAAGTTCATCTACGGTGATATTGGGATTATCAACCATCGCTAAGCATGCGTCAATCACTTCACCTAGATTGTGCGGGGGAATATTAGTCGCCATACCCACAGCAATTCCACCAGCACCATTGACTAGCAAGTTTGGAAATTCTGCTGAAAGCACCGAAGGCTCTTTTGTGGTATCATCATAATTAGCGACAAAGTTAACAGTCTCTTTATCAATATCGCGAAGCATGCCTTCGGCTGATTTTGCAAGCCGCACTTCAGTATAACGCATAGCCGCTGGTGGATCACCGTCCATTGAGCCAAAATTACCTTGCCCGTCAATTAAGGGCAGACGCATGGAAAATTCTTGCACCATACGAACCATAGCATCGTAAATTGCACTATCGCCATGAGGATGGTATTGTCCCATTACCGCACCCACAATGTTTGCTGATTTGCGGTAGTGATGATTCCAATCGTATCCGCCTAGTTTCATAGTGTACAGAATACGTCGATGTACCGGTTTTAGACCGTCGCGAACATCTGGTAAAGCCCGGGCAACAATTACGCTCATAGCATAATCAAGATACGAGCGTGACATTTCGTCTTCAATAGAGACAGGAGCGATGTGTTGCGGACCGGGAGTTGTGTAAGACAACCAATAAATTCCGATCTTAAGTTTCGATTGATATCAATAATTATTTAGAAATAGAACAGAATTATATTCTAAGATAAATTATTACAATCTTAGAAAAAAATCACTTAAGTATATTTTAATAACTAACTAGCTTATACTATAAGTATAAAATATATTTTCTCTACATCAAAATAAGAGCTTGGCTAAAAAAAAAACAAAAGTGTTATAAATTTTTATCTTGTTTTTTTAATTAAAATAATTGCAATTCCTCACCAACAAATTTATCAGCGATATAAAATGACCCAAGGTGATTATTTACTTTTATATAAAGTACTAATTTTAGAATATTCCTTAAGCCAAATAATTTATAAGCTGAGTACTAGTACAACTAATTTTAGCTAATTAGGCTTTTTTAAACAGATTAATTAAGTCTGATAATTACAATTTAACAAAACAAACCATTCAACTACAGCAAAATGCATTTTTCATTTACTTCCCTGATTTATATATCATTGACAATAGTTATCTGTACTTTTTTAAGCAACAATAGGCATTATGTCAACTACCTATTTTGTTAAAAAAATTTTTAAATATATATATTAATATTAGTCATGTTAAATTTACTTAAAATTGAGATGAATAAAATGTACAAAATAAAAGACAACATTTAATAGATTGCGCCAGCAAATATTATTTTATGTAGTATCAAGCATTACTTGAATTTATTAATGATCTTATTTTTAATAAAGGTACAAGATTACAAGTAAATATCCAATAATAAATTATATGACGTCGTATAATTTATTTGTTATACACTACCTGTATAACTTTATGTTTATTTAGTTCCGAAATTAATAGCCTTTAGTGAAAACAAACATTATATTATAGTCAAATAATTTATTCGGTAGATAATCTAGAAATCTACTCTTATTGTAGTTAATATCAAAATTAACTTATTCATAAATATAATGATAAATTAACTAAGAATTACTGTATATTTAAATATTATTAATATTTATAATTAGATTTAAGAGATCTATCAAGAGCAAAATATTTCTCAGTTCACTATAATATTTTGTTAAATTAATTAACAATAATATCGTATCTCTTACTTCTAGTAGAATTTTAATGTGCTTAGATTAAATACATAACTAATCAATAAGATTACGTTAATTTTAGTGTTAAAATAAAAGTTAATTAAACTTGTGAATAATTCACTTAATTATTAATATTTTTTAGAAATCATAATTAATAATAATTAAATTATCTATACTTAATGTTAGGATAATTAGTAGCTAACAAATTACATGTCTTAATGTTATTATAAAATTGATCTATTATTTATTTCTAATATCTATAATTGAAGATATTTACTTTATAAATTTTTATTAGTACAAAAATTAAGAAAAAAAATCACAACTGTGTATGCAACATATAATTTTTATGCGATCAGCAAATAAACAACAAAACATTGAAATTGATCATAGGACAAAAATAACAAATTCCTTTAATTACTTGGTACTGATCTAGAAAAAATAGAAATTTATGATTTGCTAAATTTGTGTGCAATGCTATCGATTAATCCTATAACGGTCGCGCATTACCCCCCAGAATTGCAAAAATTGATCAATATCTTCGCTAGTGCTAGCCCAACCAAGGCTGACTCTAATTGCTTGACCGGCAATCGAATCGTTTGGATACATAGCATCGAGAACGTGTGATCGCTTTACTTTGCCCGAAGAACATGCCGATCCAGCGCTAACAGCTATACCATCTAGGTCTAATGCTATTACTTGATCTTCAGCAGCAACTCCAGGCAAAGCAATAGAAAGAGTGTTGCAAAGACATTCGGCTCGCATGCCTATCAATTGAACTTCTGGTGCGCGATTTAGCAGTTCGGTCACAATTCGATTACGCATGTTCGTTAGACGAATCTTTTCTGTTTTCCTTTCCGCTTCTGCTACTGTTATAGCCATAGCAAAACCAGCAATACCGACATCGTTTTCAGTTCCTGCGCGCCAACCACGCTCTTGGCCACCTCCGGTGATAAGGGGGGAAAGAGTTAACCCATCTCTGATCAAAATGGCTCCAATGCCAGGTGGACCACCAATCTTATGAGCAGAGAGCGCTACAGAATCTGCTTCTTTGATAGTCAATGGATCAAGTCGACCAAGACCTTGAACTGCATCCACATGCAACAACCAACCAGCATTATGAGCTAGGCGAGCAATTTCAGCTATTGGCTGCACGACGCCAGTTTCGTTATTAGCCCACATTACACAGAGCAAACCAGGCTTGCAATTAGCCAATAGATCTTCCAAGACTGTTATATTGACAACACCGTTTTTCGTAACGGGTATTTGTTTTGCGTACGAAGCAGCAGATAACACAGCATTGTGCTCAATAGCCGAAACCAACACATTGTTTTGTTTAAGACCTCTAATCGCTAATGCATCAGCTTCAGTTCCGCCGGATGTAAAAATAATGTTATCATTCGCT
Source organism: Candidatus Endolissoclinum faulkneri L2 (assembly GCF_000319385.1). Classification (GTDB taxonomy): domain Bacteria; phylum Pseudomonadota; class Alphaproteobacteria; order Thalassobaculales; family Thalassobaculaceae; genus Thalassobaculum; species Thalassobaculum faulkneri. The sequence continues at coordinate 160,987 of NC_019566.1, forward strand.
CTATCAAATATTGAAGCGATAGAGCTGCGAGCTGATTCTATAAGATTACGAACTTTTCGACCTGCAGCATGCACTGAAGATGGATTGCTATGAACATATGCAGCTTTTACCATAGCGTCAATTACGCAAGAACGTATGGGAGAAGTAGCATTATAATCTAAATAACAAACCATGACCTAATTTTAGTTAACTTATAACTTTAATCAAAGTTATTATTAATACTGCAGTGTAAAGATTTTAATCTAATGCTAACTAATTGAATTAGTCTGCTATAATCTTTTTTATTAAATACTCAGTATAGATAATTTGTTTATGCAAATAAAAGCATATTTCTTTTCTTTAATTATCATCTAATTAAATGTTAAATATTTTAACAAATCTATAATTTAATTATAACTTACTTAAGCCTCGAATACTAATGTATTCAGAGATAAAAGATTTGTATTATAAACTTCGTTCATCAAATTATTAGTATAAAATTGATGAATCTACTTGTTAGATAGAGCGAAAGTGCTTATTGTTAAGTATGTTATAAAAATAGAATATCACATTCTATTGATAATAAAAATTATAAAGAAGTTTGTGACATTTAAATAAAAAATTAGCGCTTGAAAAGCTATCTAAATTAGGTTTTTGCACTTAAAGTGAGTAAGTTTATTTGATTTATTAGTTAAGGATAATAGCTATCCAAATAGCACTAGATTGTTGTAATACAAAGTAGTATTGTGCACGGTTTAGATGCTTTTATCAATAAAATTATAACAATTGGTATTGTTTACGCCAGTAGTAGATTACTTACAAAAGGCATTTATCGTGCTACATCCACTAGCGAAAAATAATTTTAAAACATTATTGTCTATAAACTACTTTAGAATTTTTCACTTTTATGAAGTAAATACTGTTTTTTGAAAAAATTCAAATATAGAAGTATCATGTATTTTGTTTTAGTTTTAGATTATTCGATTAAACATAGATAGTTTAAAAATTATGATTTGATCTTACATTAACTTGTTTTTCTTTAACTTTGTACCATCGATAACTGTAGAAATTTTAAGCGCATGCTTAGGAAGCGAATAATTACTTTCGAATATTTTATTAAGATCAAGTAATACTTCTTTATTTTCTAGATTGATAACAGGTTCTATTCATCTTAATAAAATAGCTCGCTATTACATTTATTTGGTTGTAGGTTTATTTAAGATAGTTTTTACTATACTCGCCAACAAGCGTTTTTTTCGTTAACTATCTTGGATAACTAAATTATTTTTTAACAGAGTATTTTTAAATTATCGGCTTAATGCAAAATATAGGTTATTTGAAATATATTTTAGACTTTCTTGTTGGCTAAGAACTTTATAATAATTAACTAAAATTTATTAGAAGAAATATCTAAATAATTTTGCTTTGTTATTTAAAAAATAAATTAATTACTTGTTTTTTCTTTAATATTAAATTATAATTACGAAAGCATTTTATATGCACAGTAATACACATTACTTATAAATTTAATATCTTAATTTATTATAATTTTTTATAAAAAGTAATATAATACATCACACGATCAAGATAAGAAATCTAGGACTATAGATAGTTACTATGATAGAGATATATTTTAAATTATTGTGCATCTTTATTATATAAAAGAAATTAATCAATTTCTTAACTTAAAAATGATGTTTTTTTAAAAAATATTACATGCAATGCCCCATAAAACATCAATAGTACTTTATGTACTTTTGATCTAAGCTCTTTACTACGAAAGAGGTGATTAGAATGCCTGAGATCATGATCAACGGCTTGGCAGGGCAGATCGAAGCGCGTTATTTACATTGTGAGAAAAAAGATTCACCAATTGCCTTGATTCTACATCCGCATCCACAGCATGGGGGCACAATGAATAATAAGGTAGTATATTCCTTATATAAGACTTTTGCTGCTCGTGAATTTTCTACTTTAAGATTCAATTTTCGTGGTGTTGGTCGATCACATGGTGCGTATTCTGGCGGCGATGGTGAATTGTTGGATGCAGCTTCTGCGATAAATTGGCTACAAAGCAATAATCCAAATTTTCGATTTTGTTGGATTGCTGGCTTCTCATTTGGAGCTTGGATTGGAATGCAACTATTGATGCGACATCCGGAAATTAACGGTTTTGTTATTATTTCCCCCCCTGTCAGTTTGTTTGACTTTAACTTCCTTGCTTCGTGTCCAGTATCTGGATTGGTAATCAACGGAGACAAAGACCACATAGTCTCCGTTGATTTGGTGAAGAAGTTGGTCGATAAGCTTTCGGCGCAAAAAGACATCAGGATTACTCATAAAGTTATAAAAGATGCTAATCATCTTTTTGACCAGCAGATAATTAATCTTAGTCAGGCCGTTGGTGCTTATCTTGATATGAATGTTACAGGAATATCTACATAAGATTATTTAACTATCGTTTGTTGATTGTTGATTTAAATATCCTTTCACTTTACACAACCAAAGCGATATTAAACGCACAGAAAGCTATCTAAGTTAAAGCACGAGCAAATAGATAGTTCTAGATGCTTCGTACTTTAACTTTAAAATGTTTGCTAACTAAACTGATTATGAAGTTTTCCGATAAAAAATTTTTTTATTTACTACTTTGAGCAATAATTATAAAGACGCTTCTAAAAATGATTTTTTGTTATATCTCGGCAGAATATATTACCTTAATTTTTATACAATAGCTAATATAATCTTACCTAATTATTTTTTAGAAGATTAATTGAGATGTTTAAATAACTAGTTTGCTTTAGCCAAGCATTGTAGTGCAGCTAATTACATCGATCTTATTTTGCTATTAGTCCTTTATAATTTGCTTGGCTCAAGCTAGGTAATTCTTAAGATTTCATCGAAATTTTTAACCATAAAAGCATTACAGTCTGTGTAATTATCAGTATAAATTAATATATCAAACTATAGGCTATCATTTAAATTACATTTATCATCTGAACTGTTTCCATAGCAAAATAATTAATTAAAAATATATTATTGAATAATTAATCAGCTATTGTAATACAGATAAGTAAATTTCTATTTAGATAGATTAACTATTTTACCCTTCTTCTTAAACTGACCGCACTCCATAATGTTAGATTAAGTTTTAAAAAAAACTATTTGATTACATTATTCTAATTTGATTAGAATGATTAGCACACATTATAGTGTATAAATTGGTTTTAATGGAAATAAATTGCCACTAATCTATGCTAGCTATTACTAGCATAGTGCAGCGATTTTTTTCCTAAAAAACTAATGTAAAATGAGGATTTGGCTGTGCTTATACCTAAATCAGATTATTTAAATGTGCTTATGGAACGTGGATTGCTTTACCAGTGCACTAATCTGGAAGCGCTTGATCAAAAGCTAACAAACAATAAAATTACAGCCTATATTGGTTTTGACTGCACATCCAATAGCTTGCATATTGGTTCACTGCTACAAATTATAATGCTACGTTGGCTGCGAAAAACTGGTAATGAGCCAATTGTATTGATTGGAGGGGGTACTTCAAAAATAGGCGATCCATCTTTTAAGCTTGATGCACGCAAGTTGCTGAGTGAAAAAGAAGTATACAACAATAAATCCAATATAAAGAATATACTTGATAAGTGTTTAAGCTTAGGGGAAGTATCTCATGATGTTCTGATGGTTGATAATATAGAATGGCTTAATAAGTTGGAATATATTAAGTTTTTACGCGACTATGGAGCTCATATATCTGTGAATCAAATGCTCGGATTTGAGTCAGTTAAGCTTCGTCTAGATCGTGAATATTCGCTAAGTTTTCTTGAGTTTAGCTACAGTATCTTACAAGCTTACGATTTCTTAGAACTACATAGACGTTATGATTGTGTGTTACAAATGGGAGGATCTGATCAGTGGGCTAATATTGTACATGGTGTTAGGTTGATTCGTCGGGTTGATAATAATAAGGTTTACGGACTGACCTCACCTCTCATTAGCAGTTCTTCTGGGGTGAAAATGGGAAAGACTACAAAAGGTGCTGTTTGGTTAAACGAGGATCGGCTCAGTGTGTATAATTTTTGGCAGTATTGGCGTAATACAAAAGATATTGATGTTATCCGTTTTTTAAAGCTTTTTACCGAAATACCACTCGATGAAGTATCAAGATTAGCGGTTTTGGGTGGGACAGAGATTAATGAAGCTAAAAAAATATTGGCTAATGAGGTAACTCAACTGTGTCATGGTAAGGCAGCTGCTAGCGCGGCTGCTGAAATCTCTCAACGTACTTTTGATTTTGGAGGTATTAGTGAAGGACTACCGAAGGTGGATATTGACCGTAGGAAGGTAGAAGCAGGCTTATCTGCAGTTAATGCTATAGTTTACGTTGGACTGGCTAGTTCCAAGAGTGCGGCTCGTCGGTTAATTCGTGATGGTGGCGTTCGTGTGAATAACTCAACGATTTTAAACGAATCAGTCGTCATAGCAGGTAAAGAAATTAATGATGCGGGCTTTGTTAAAATATCTATAGGCAAGAAGCGCCACGCGCTCTTACGGGTTATATAATCAAAAAATATAGCATATCTACTTAGTTTTTAGTTTAGCTTTCTAGCAGAAGTAACTGAAGGAATTCAATAAGCTGATTTTTTGAGATTCTTAGCATATTAAGTAAAAATTTTGAAGTTAGCGCAATAGAAGTATTAATCTTTATTTTTGGCTTTTCCAGGTTGCCTTTCAGAGCAATTTTTATTTGTAGCATACTATTGACTACTGACAGTAAGCTGCCGACTATTGGTATTTCTTTAGTCATTTTTGCTATTGGATAGCATGGAGCTATCAGGCATACTATATCTACAATTTTGCTTGGCCACAAAATTGTTCCATTAATCTCGATCCTTAAGCCAGATCCATAAGCACTGGCATTCTTGATTTTAATCTTGTTTAAAGTAAGCAATATATGTGCTGTGGTTTCAGCAAAACGTATACCATTTCCGGATAGTGCATCAAGCAGGCCACTGAAGGATATTAACGATAAAAGGTGGGCAAAGAATGGTGGGTCAACAATATAAAAATTATCAATCCGCATAATCAGATCCATTTTATTATTATTTAGCCCTTGCGTAATAAGTATACCATTAATTCTTAATCGGCCGCCTTTAATTGATTTAGTAATGCCTATTGCATTCAAAAATCTACCTACATTATTAGTTTCTGCTGTCAACAATTGGCTGCCCTGTTCCTTTTGTATTAGCAGGCGCATTGGATTACCATTCACCTGTCCGATCAAGCTAAAATTATCTACATTAACGCCATTATGCTTTATTGTCAGTATTCCTGGCATTAATCTAATGTCTCTAATTAAATAAATCCTCTCGGCAGCAAACTTTGCTTCTACTTTTTGTCCATTAAAGTCCAACATATTATGTTGGCTATGTTGTTTCATTGTGAGGATTGGTACTAAGTCAATGCTCGGACCTTTGAGAAAAATTAGCAAACTACCATTTGCTTGGCGTTTTACAGTACCTGTCGCTTTTGTGCGACCTAAGCAAAATGCTGATAATACGGCGTTTATTTCACCATTGATATGAAACGCAACCTTGCCAGCAGCGTACAGACTATTTGCACGAAACTCAAATCTAGGAATAGTTAATATATTATTTTTATTGTGTGTGATATATACTTGAAAGCTGCCTTTGGCATCAATTGGCTTTGACCAACCTAGCTCAGAAGCAACAATGGAAGTTGACTGTAAATCACCTTTAATTGTTGCTGTTACATTGCCTGATAAATCCTTTAATACTAAGGCATTAAGAGATATAGGGCCATTTGCATAAGCACTCAGATCTAGACCAAATGTGGTAAAATTGGATACATCAGCAATAGCACTGACATAAGAACGAGATCGAAATGGGCGATTTGATTGAAACAGCTCATCATGTTTCAGAATTACTGGGATTTTACCAATTTTTGCCTTTCCTTTAATGCACATACCAAATCTATTGAGTTTTAATTCTAAATCGCCGTTTGTCAAAGGTGTGTCGTGTAGAATATTTGGGATCACAACTTTCTTTAAGTTAGCAGATACACTAAATCCGATATCATTTATATTGAAATTATTTATCAAAGGAACATCTAGCTTAACCTTAGCACCAAAAATACCTTCAATTTTTTGTGTATCTTTAGCAATTTTATTTGGGTAAGCTAACGCAATCACTTTTAAAGCTTCTCGAGTATTTCCCCGGATGTTTAGATTAACATGAGCATATTCTTTCTTGTTTTGATCTAAATTAACTAAAGCAATATTAAGGGACTCGATTGATAAGTCTCCCAAATGCCCGCTTTGAATAGTAGTTGTTATGCTTCTGTTATCGAATCTTACTAAACCTTTTGTTTTAGTGATGGGTGGTAATGGACGAAAATAGTAAGCATCTATGCCTTGGAATTTTATTGTGCCATAGATGATGTTGAGCGGATGCAAAATAGGCTTAGTGCTGTCAATTCGTCCTTTAGCTAATAGAGTAGCATTTGTGATTTGACCATTAACTAGGTTGTTAGTAATCCATTTACGGGATTTGTCAGATAGTTGAAATGGCCAAAAATCTTTAATCAAGTTAACAGCAAAATTAGATATTGCTGTATCTATAATTATTGCATAGCCAGCAGGATCACGAATTGCGTGTGTTTTGATTGTCAGTAATGCCTTTTTAAGCTCTAGAGAAAGATAAACATAGATTTGTTTTGCATTTGGCGTGATTTTTAAACTGAGATTACCTCGAGAAACAGCTAGTGGAACAGGATTTATTTTAGAAATATTTATCCTGCCTTCGCCAAAGTTGAGCTTGGCATGGATCACTGGTGTTTTGCTATCTAATGTAGAATTAGCCGTTACTGTGCCAGAAATTGCTAGAACTATCCAGGATATTTCTCTTGGATGAGGGTGAGATGCCGTTAAGTTTACTGCTGATACTGTTGCGAACTGCATTTGAGCGCTGACACAGTTATTTTTAGGTTGATATTTTCCAGACAATAAAATTGGAGTAGTCGTCGAATTAAACCATTTAGCATAACCTTTTATGTGAAAGTACGTATGAGTAGAAAATAGTTTAATATTAACAGATATTTTAGCCAGCATATCGGTTTGTATAAGTGCGTTATTTAGTAAACGAATGCGAGCGTCGCTAAACCTAGCCTCTCTTAGAAAATAAAGCATTCCTTTACTTGATCGTTCTCCTAGTATCAACTTAAGCATACTATTTAGATTCAATGAGGTAATAGATTTACAACTACGAATGGTGTTATTCGTTAGCATAACATTTCCATTAGTTTTTTTTACTATATCAATAGTTGGGTTAATTATGCTAATATATCTTGGCCCTATCTTTCCTGCCAATAATGATTCGTAACTAAGTTGAAGTGAAATACTTTCGATTAGTGCGCTTACTAAATGATTACATCCTATAATTTTTATATCTTTGACAATTAAATCGATATTTCTGTCCTTAATATTAATCCGGAGACTAGCTTTGCCGATCTGCGTTGTAATTCCACAATACGTATGGTTTAGCGCATTTTCCAAATAGCTTTTCGCCCAATTAATCTCAATTTCTCGATGAGAGAAGAAGCAAGCAAATGCATAAATCCCAATTGCTAATGAAATAAATAGATTAATAAATAATTCTATAATAAAAATCATTGATTTGTTAAACAACAATCTATAGCTTTTCTTATAAATCACTATTTATATTAGTTTAATTAGTAATTTATATGTTAGCTATATAGAGCTATGGTAGCTACAAGCTATTTATGTTATCATAATCAAGGAATTTTAGGGTGACATGGCATTCAGAGGATAAAATCTTATTATTCGCTTTGCTTAAATGATTGAGTTAAAAATTATTAGGTTTTTACCTTTTTTAGTGCAAGGATGCCATTTTTAGTTTATTGAGCAGTGAATTGTAATTCATACAATATGGGTACAAACATAATTTTATAGTTAACTATAAAATTGATAATACCGTATTACTGCACAATGATAGAAAAATTATAACCAATAAGAATAAATGATAATCTGCATTATATAGCAAATCTACATTATGTTAGTAGTTATAATATACAATGAATTAGCGTTAAATTTATATTATCTAATTAGATTTTTGGTATAATATTCACTATAATCAACTAACAGATGGTTAAAAATTATTGTGTTAATAAACAATAATATTGTTTGTAGTTTATTTAAAGTAAACATAATGCATTGCATTATGTTTTGATAAACATTAGAGAAAATCGGTTTAACAAATAAGTTTGATAAAGGTTAGCGAAATATTATTAGCTAATTTATTTTATGTTGATCCCATTATCATTAACAAGTCACTAAATTTTAATATTTTTTATTTAAACCATCAATTTATGTAAAATAATAAATTTATTTTTTATAATAAAACTAAGATCTTCATATAGAATATTATAATATTCTGTTGCTTGACTGTATTTTTTACGAGATTAGATTTTTAATCTATTTGGGTATTTTGTAGTCAATTAGTTAAAATTATTAACATTGATTATGATATTACTGAAAAAATTTTTGAATGCTATTATATCTTCTTTATTCTCTTACTTATGATCATACGCTTATTGTATTTACTAGAGAAGTTAATTAGAGTTATATTTAGCTATTAGATTGGTGATTGCATTTTACATATTTCTATCTAGAATCAAAATGTAAATTAGGACTTGTTCAAAAGAGCTTCTAGATTTGCAAAATATAGTAAATGACCTCACTTCTAGCAAAACTTAATAACTAAAGTTTAGTGGGTAACATGTAAATGATTCTTGGACATCAAATTAATTGCTTGGTTATTTAAGTTTTGATTCCTTTACGCTATTTTTAACGTAAATAGTAAGAATAATGTAAATTATTCTTACTATTTACTGTCTTAGGCATAAGCAATTCCTTTAAGGTATTTTAAATATAATTTCGCTCTGTTTGGCATACTTATGGTTTAGTATTTAAAATAATTTTTGTGTTTAATTGCAGTAGTATATAAGCTATCATACTATAGTAGTACTCTATAAAATATATAAGTGCTTCAATTAAACAAACTAAAGAGTGTAGAAGTTTATACACTTAGAATAAATAATCTAGAATAAAGATAATTACTAGTGCACCATGTGAATGATAGGATCAAAGCATTAAAAAAAGATTATTTTATTTACATCATTTGTTGTATAATTATTAATGATTTTCTTAATATGTTAAGTATTATTATCTTAATATGATCTACTAAAAATTAAAGCGATGATTATTTATGGTGATAAATTAATAATAATTAGATCAATAATAAACTTATAATAAGTATCTATTCACGATAGGTATGCATTATATAACATAGGATTATTATATATATCCTCTATATCATTTTGCATTAATTTACCAGAATATATTTGTGTATGTAATATGATTGATTAATCAAGTAATTTTTAATATTATTAAGAATAATAATAATTATAAATTTAATGATTATTAGAGTGAGAAGATTAATCAAATTCGTGCTAATCACCCTGACAAGAATTATCTGTGATAATTCTTGTCAGGGTGATTTCCTTTGATGTTTATAATTTACCATTACCCTTACAATCAAGGCTACGGAGTGATCTTTTAAACAGACTAATATTTTTAAACTATGACACAATACTATCTTAATAAAAAAATTTATAAAAGTCTAGTATAGACAATGTATTAATTTCTCGTAATAATCTTCATATCTTCGAAAATTGATAATTTTAGAATAGAATTAATATATAAGAAGATTACGTTTTGTCCTATTTTATCTGAAGTATTACTCTAGATTGATTAGACCATCATTAAATTAAAGTTTAGTGTCATTTTATCTGTAATTAGTTTAGATATTTTAGCAGTAACGCAATACAATGGATTATCTAAAATTAGATATTGGCCAGCTAAATAATTAGCATTCAATATTGATGCAAATTATAGGTAATTAATTTGCCTTTTCTTTTTTTCTCGAAAAGTGTTTTATCAAAAAAAAATAATCTTTATAGTTATTTGACTAAGTAATATAATAGGATATATAAAATAAAATTATTACAATTATCAATTATTCTAAATCATAATTTATAGTTTAAAACAAAGGCAATTATCCTAAGGTATAATAAATTTTACTATAATATAAAAATTTATATCAGTTAACTTAACTTTATTTACTATTTTATGCTATAAGTATTTATAGTAAATTTCATCTATGACTAGAATCAATTACTATACATTTGATATTATCAATATAGCCTGACAATAATTGAGCTTTATAGTAAAAATGCATAAGCTTTTGTTTTATTATGCATCCAATTAGTTATATCTTTTATAGCGATATCTTAAAGATATAAAATAGTAAAAACTAAGTTAAGACTTACACTCTAAATGTTGCATCATAAAACTTGACAAATCTATCGCTTATCTTGTACTTGTGTGACTTTTGGCGGAGTAGCTCAGTTGGTCAGAGCAGCGGAATCATAATTCGCGTGGCGGGGGTTCAAATCCCTCCTCCGCTAATAGTCTTACAAATATAATAAAATTAAACTACAAGTATTGTTTAAAAATACGATACTGCTAAAGTATTATACTTTGTACAGGTACTGCTATCGTAGTTGCAAATGATATAGAATAGTTATTTATTAAAATCTACTTGCATTTGCTTGTACTAATTTTTATGTTAACTGCTTGTATAATGAGCCAAATAGATAATCCCTTAATTGTAAGTAAAATTGGTATCTCTATAAAAAATTTTTAATGCTTTACTAGATGAAATAAAGGTTAATTTGCTTCTTTCAGTTAGATTATAGTCAAATGCATATCTCATGCGTAAGGTTAGTATGATAGCAGATTAAGTCAATGCTTTTGCTATATTTATTTTGTAAATAATCTAATTTTCTTGTCCATTTTTAGCTATTATTCCAGTATTATAGATAAAGGGTAGTAAATTCACTTCCCCGTACTACTGAAGATAAGATTAATTTGATAATAATAAAAACTAGTATTGTTTAGTTACTGGTTGATATAAATTAAACATTTTTATTATAAGAATACATAAATTGCTGTTTATTATTTAAGGTTAAGATCATTTATTAGATATTATACGCTATAAACCTTTCTTTGAGCATTATCGCAATAAGCTTAAATTACGATTTATGTATCTGCACTCTACAGCTGAAAATATTTTGTGTTTATCAAATAAAGGTACTAATTCTTTTTTAAACATCTTGCGAATTAGCTGTTTTCTAGTGTAATTAGTAAGATCTGACACTTCTTATAGAAGAAAAACTTATACCTAGTTTAGATGAAAACTGACTTAAATAAATCTAAGATTGATATATTAAAAAATCACTGAGATTTTTTTGTTAAAATTAGGATTTAATCTGCATTAATGCTCGATAGTTGTATATGCTGCATTTTTATCGGCTTATATTTTATAAACAATAAATAAAAAAATATATTAGCAAAAGATAATTGGCAGTGCTTTAATAATAGTTAAAATAATTTATAATCATAAAACTAATCTAAGTTGATGCATAAAATTTAACATAATGACTTTTCTTCAATAACACAACACTTAACATAAAATGTTGAAAATTGCCTAATCAACTTAGCGTTCAAGAATTTAAACTATTAAAATATTATTTAACAATGTATAATTAAAATAAGATAACTTGTATTATGAAAATATGCTATTTCTTTTTAAGCAATACGCTTGCAACTGTCTTTAAAAACATTTTTAATGACTATGCAGCACAAAGTGCTTTAAAAAAAAATCAATATTATTTTTAGTATTTTACCTATTAATCATTAACTGTTTTTCCTATCTACTGCTATCCAAGGCTTGATAGTCCGCGGTGGAAATGCCCATGTTGGAGTTTCATTATCTAGGCTGAGATTAGGATTAAAATATGGATCATAATCAAGTATCTTACCCCATTGATTTTGCATCCATTGCTTTTCGCTACAAAAACGTTTTTGTTTTTTTATATTGTCCTCAAAACCACGTGACGCAGATTCGTGATGATATAGCTCAGCATAAGGAGTAACTAGGATGCGATACCCAGCATCGCGAATTTTTAAACACAAATCCACGTCATTAAACGCTACTTTTAAATTTTTCTCATTCATTCCACCGATTTGCTTATATATACTATGAGTCGTTAATAGACATGCTCCTGTTACGGCAGTAACATTGTGGATTATCTGAGCTCTATTGAAATAGCCTGGAGCTGCGCGTGGCAAATGTTTATTAAAATGTCCTGCTACACCACCAATACCAGTAGTTACACCGATATGTTGTATTGTATCATCGGGATAGTAAAGTTTAGCTCCGACTGCGCCAATGTCAGGCAGTTGAATCTGTCTAATCATTTCTTCTAACCATTCTTTATTTATTGGCTCAACGTCGTTATTCAACAGCAATATTAGTGGGCCACTTGATTTGCTTACTGCAAGATTATTCAAACGCGAGAAGTTGAATGGTTCTTCATTTTGAAGAATAGTTATTCGCGTATCTTTTTTTATCTCGGCTAAATATCTAAGTGTACTTTCCTGCTTAGACTTATTATTAACAATAATTAAGTCCCAATTTTTATAACTAGTTTTATTTAACAGACCTTCTATTAATACGCGCATCATATCTACCCTGTCACGAGTCAGAACAATGATGCTTATATGTGGTTTCTGGGTAGGTAAAGCCGGAACTACACGATGACTAAGGCCATCAATACCGGGAATTACTTTTGCTTTTATGCCACAGCGCTCCATATGCTCCATTATCGCTTTCCGGGCCGCTTTACAATGATGTGGCTTTGCATAGCAATTTAGTGCTACGCTGCCTGTAATTGCGCGCCAGTGATATAACACTATTGGAATATGTCTTATTCTATTTGGATTAGTTAATTCTAACACTCTAAATGCCATGTCGTAGTCTTGGCTACCCTCGAAGCCTTTACGAAATTGTCCAGCTTTTTGTACCAATGATCGGCGATAAGCTACTAAGTGATTAATCATGTTTTGTGAGAGGAATAGTTCAGGCGACCATTCAGGCTTAAAGTATGGATCAAATACCTGCCCATTTTCATCGATCTTATCCTCATCTGAATATATGATATCAGCTTCTGAATCGTCCTCTAGACTGGCTGCTATACGATATAGCGCATCAATAGTTAGCTCGTCATCATGATCGAGCAGAACTATCCATTCGGCAGTAGCTAAAGCTAAAGCGGAATTACTTGCGACTGATATATTGCCATTAAACTCGCGAAAGGTGATTTTAATACGTCTATCACCAGCAGCATATTGTTTTAATATCGATCTAATTTCTGGATTTTTAGAAGCATCGTCAGCGATACAAAGTTCCCATGTCTCATAAAGTTGTGCTTTTACGCTGTTAATCGCTTTTTTTAGTAGAGCTGGAGGAGTATCGTATGTTGGCATTATTATTGAAAAAATTGGTTTATTTTTCATACGCAAAATATGCGCAAGGATAGCATTTTTTTCGGAGTTTGTTAAACTATAGAATGTACTACGCCAAGCAGAATATGTTACGTTAGGAGTTAACAGTTTTTTTATCAGATATTTTTTTAATCCTAATATGTTTCCTCGTTGTAGTTTTTGAATTATTGTTCGAATGCTATGACAAGAATAGGCCCTGTACGCTAGTACTAGCAAAAGTTCCATACGGCTAATTTCACGTGCTCTAATTGCAGTCTTTAAAAAATAATCTTTTCCGTTAAGCGAAATAATACACAAGTTTAGCACTTTATCTGGTAGGCGTACAAAGCATGTAACATAGGTTTTACTACAGTCCACGAATAAATTTTTGCAATTAATTTTCGTCATGCTAGAGCCATCGTCCGCTACTAGATACTGAATAAAGAAATTTTTTTCATTTTCAAGGTTATAAGTTAGTTTTACCCAACCAGCAGGCATTCGATTTTTGTTGGAACGCAAGACTATCGTTGGAGAATTATCTGTTAACTCACATACATCTCCACATGCGTATTTGCCTTTGCACTTATTTTTTGCTGTTAGAATGTATGTGGTTTGAAATACAAATTGGCTGATTAATATTTTCGCTTCTTGCAAGATAAGTGCAACAGTATACTTGCTTAGTAGCATTATTTATTTTATAGCCTATAGTAGTCTGTACTGAAATTTATAAACATAATCATATCGTTTTTTAGATAACTTCTAAAGTTAAATGTATAACTTTTACGAAGCTATATTATGCTCATTGGTTATTTGTTGTTTTCTGAGATTTTTTAAACTTTCTTATCGAATTCACTCATAATTATTGTTTCAATGTGAAAAGTATGATTGCATTTTACAAATTTAATGATTAAATTACCAAAGATCTTTTGGATACTTAGCTTATATTGTATAATGGGTAAAGAAAACATTTATATTTCTAAATACTAAGCTGTTATCATATTTACTGTTGAAAGTTAACAAAAGAATAAATTTTTTGTTAAAAAACTACTGTAGCACAATTTATTTCCTCTTGGATTTTTTGAATACTTGCTAAGTAACTAGTGCTATTATTATTATTTATTAGCCTTATAGTATTATATACTTTTTCAATCCAATTAGTTAATTTTAGTTCGATATTAAATTTTTTATTATCCATAGTGTGATGACGCAGTTTTTTATCAAGAAAAGTTTCTATTTTGTCTGTTGCTTTGTCTATTTGGCAAATCAAACCCAAATTCAACTCGCTGTCAATTCGCTTAATTTCATTACGCCAATTAACCAACATTTGATCAAAACTAGTCCAAGATTGTCTTATCCCATCGCTTGCACATAATGCTTCAGTCTGATACCTCAATAATAGCATTAATGCTTGTTCGTATGGCATCTTGTCGCGGCATTTAAGAGAGCAAGCAATTTCCAAGGGATGACGAAGCATGTGCAAAACTGTTATTCGTGTTTTGAGCGTAGCTAACATTTTGCGCCATAAGGGCAGTAAGCGACACATGCGCGGATCTTTTATCCCCCATAAATTGGTTGTATTAAACTCATTATATATAATTGATTCTAGGTCGTTGCGCGCATCATCAGTAACAGAATATTCAAGCCAACCCGATGGCATTTTTCGTATATCATCCCAGCGCATGTCAAGATCATTCAATAGTTTATCATGACGCTCGACTATTTTTCTATGTTCCCAAAAACCACGCTCGTTGTTATCTTTAGCGGCTTCCATTAAGTCCGTACCTAAGTTAACCCCAAGGAGATTGATAACTCGGGTGAGTGCTGATGTTCCACTGCGGTGCATTCCTAGTATAATAACAGCTGTTCGCTGTGGTTCGTATTGTAGGCGAATATTTGTATTTTCTTTTTTATCGTCAAGATAATAACTTTTTTTAGGCATCTGATATCCAAAACTATGTGCTAATTACTTATGACGTAAGATTAGTAATATATTATTATTGAGTAATTAATTTATTATATTGAGTACTTAATTAGTTAGCATTAATATTCTAGTAAATAGATTAATGATGTTAAATTTTTAAATGCTTGGATAATCAATTTAAAAAAAATTTTTATGGTTATGGGCTTTTAGTTAGGTTGTAGTCATTTAAAAATATAGTACGCTTTAATTTAGCTTTTTAGAATTGCTTGATTGTGTATGCTAAATCAAGATAGTATTTAGTCCATTGTTGAGTTTTTTTAATTTTATTAACACTAAAATAGCATAAAGGCATGTATGTGGATCATAAATTATTACAAGATAGACTACTCTTTTGCTATTCTTTTTGATTATCAAAAATAAGGTATGCTACCTGCGTATTTAACTAGGTGCATATTAGATCTTGAGAAAAAATCATAAATTTATCTTCATACTTATTATGTGTGATTGCGAAGTTTGTTTGCTAAGTTGAAAAAAACAATTAGGATAATCAGTAGATAGTCAATTACTGAATGTATTACAGTTTTTTAATGAAGTTTAAGCTTATTTGATCTGCATCCATTCACGATCACTCATTGAGTGTATTAGTGATTTGCCATGTATCTCAGCATGCTAGAAATAGATAATCCAACAGCAGTACAGCATAGTTTTATTATCGAAGAAGGAAAGAGATTTGTTTATAGCATTAAATTATTATTATGTCATAGATAAGAAAATATCTATTATTAACAAAATAATCTCAATATAAAAATAATGCTACATCTTTGGATAATAATATAACATCGTTTGTTTTCTATCAAAAAATTATTAGTATTAGCATTAGCTAGATAAACAGTCACTTAATCTATTTTGGTGATTTTTCTGATGTAATGATTTACGATTGCGGTCTTTAACATCTGCTTATTTATCGAATATTGCTCAGTGAATCGTTGAATCTATTATTAATATATTATTCCTAGATTAAACGTAATTGCTATTCGGGAATAGCAATTACGTTTTCAGTTATTACCTGGTGATTTGTTTTTATGTCTTTGAAAGTCGATGATTGGTTATATATCTAAGTAGATTTTATTTTTTGCATGTAGAAAGCCTATATAAAACTAATTTAGCATCATTTTAAGCAAAAGGATTTTACGTTGATCTCAAATTATTTTACAAAGGTTTCATAACCTGAACATAATTATACCAATGCCTTTATTTTATAAAAGTTTAATTGCACTATAGAGTATTTCAAGACGATAACGTATCGTCTATCAAGGGTTGATAAAAAAACAAGAGTTAAGGACGTTCTTATTGATTTTATCCTTTAATTTTTTGATACAAACCAAATCCTAAGCTTTTTAGTGCAACCAAATCTGGTGATAGATATTCTCCGGATATTTTTTTTTATGTCAAAATAGTTTAGTATAGAACTAATGTCTTCCTGAGTGCTTAATATTAGCATTCGGTTTTTTGCTGTTGGAATATACGATGCTATTAATTCATATTGATTATCTGGATGCTGATTCCAATCCCATATATAAACTGCTCGTTTACCTGGGTGTGATTTGCTGATACTAAGCTGATCACGCATGTAATAAAGAAGTAATGACATGCTGATCTGATCAGTCATAAGAATGGGTAAATCTGGATTAGTAATAATCTCCAATCGAGACGTTTCTGCTATCTGTTCCCAACCAGTCAGACGCAAAAAATATTGATCTATAAAGGAAATACGTATTTTTGGCCAGCTGGCTAAAATTATTGACAAAGCAACGCTAACAAATAGATGAGGTATTATCAATAGGTAATTAACCCAGCGCCTTGATAAAGATACTAGCCAAAGGGCAACAAGAATCGTGGCTGTGGGATATGTTGTTATTGCCCATTTAGCGTTAGCTTGAAATAGAAATGCTTGTATCGTACTTATCACTAGTGGTGGTATAGCAAAAGATAGAAGGAACTGCTCTTCTTGGGTAAGTCTTGCACGAATGCATAGGATAATTCGCCAAGCAAATATTATAAACGATATAGGACCAAATACACCAATCTGTTCAATTATAAATTGAAACGAATAAGATACGTGGAATTTTTGTGAAGGAGTATTATTTAGGTTTGCATCATCTCCAATATGGGCGATGATAGGAAAATGTTTGGTTGCATTCCAGTAAATATTGGGAAATATTATTAATAACGTTAATAATATAACCATTAGACCGCGTAAATTAAACAAGATCCATCGGTCGCGTGGACTTAGGATTATTTGTAGAGCAATACCAAAAAATATGTATACCATATCATACTGGGCTAGCATACCAATGCCTATCGACCAACCGGTCGCGATTGCGAAAGCCCATGCTCGATTATTAAGTAAATAACGATAAAATATTATTGCTAACGTCCAACAAAACAAAAGAGGTACATCAGTGGAAAAAATTAAGCTAGAAAATCCGACAGATGGTAGTGTGATCCAGATTATTGTCGACCACATAGCGACTCGATTATCTGCTACCACTTTTCCAAGCCAGAAGAGTGCTAGTGCAGTACCAGCGTGTAGTATTGGGGATAATACTCGTACGCATGCCTCACCGTTTCCACAAGTATTAGTGCTAGCTGCAATAAGCCATGCAATTAATGGTGGTTTGGCGAAATAACCAAGATCTAAATCTTGTGCCCAAGTCCAATATTGCGCTTCATCTTCATAAAGTTCCAAATCAGTAAATGCGTTTGCATACAGTCGTAGAGCGGTTAGGCTGATAACGCAAATTAATACAGTTTGCAGATAGGTTAATTTGCTAAATAATAGTTTGATGGTTGAAATCATTACTTTTAGCAGTAAGGTGGATTAAGTATTTTTAATAGCATTATGCTTTTCATAGCTTTGGATATGTAGATTAATGCTATGAATAAACTGTTTAACAAATTCTTATTATTTTTTATTTAAAATGAGATGGAAAGTTTACTAAAACTACAGTAATACATTGAATTATATAGTTAAAACTATGAATACAAAATTTCATTTCTCCAGGTATCGTATTTTTTAACTAATTTTGACTGAAATAGGTTATATTTTTGCAAATAATTCTTGCACTGCACTAATTTATAAAATCTCATGTCTTTCTGATAATTTCACGAGAAAATGTTTTCAATTAGGCGATATGTTGACATAATATATTCTTGTGCTTTATCAACAAATTAAGGTAATCATATTATTAAATAGAGCTTGTATTGTATCATGTGATTTTGCAGAGCTTAAGATAATTGTACTAAGATTTCAGAATTAATAATTTTTTAGATTAAAATAGAAGATATACGATATAATAAGATACGATTTATAGCTATTAATTAAATAAAATGTTTTTTTTGTTTTGTTAGAGTATTTTTTTTATGTTTTCAGTTAATACAGCTTTTCACGCTATTTAAAATGATCTCTTACTTGTTAAGACAATTACGCAAAAAAATAATTGATTGTGATCTTACTTATAGCTCTTGCATCTAATAGATAGGGATCAGCCTGATTTTTTTGTTTGAAGTTTTATTGATAAGTTTGTCAACTATTTTTGTAGATAACTTTGATATAAGTGCCTTTTTTAATCATGTACCACAAGCAAATGATTGACAGAAATCATATCTTATAATGGATTGGATCAATTAGCAAACTTTGTTCTTAAGTGATACGTAGCTAAGGATATATTTATTTATCTGTAGCAGAAGATTAGAAGAGAAATAATTTTTGGGACTAATTCAACAACATATATCTAATTTTATTATAGTTAATTTTGATAAATACTCTTCATGCTAGTAGCATAGGTATTCAGTTGTGAATAGTACAATATTTATTTATGATTGAACTTTTTATTGAATCTTAAGGATCGCTTGTTCACTTCAAAATTGGAAATCTCTCTAATAGAGGATTTTGCATATCTATACTTTTAGCGTGCTATGTTATTATTAAATATAATGACTGGTTTCGTCGAATAACTTGGTTTAAAGTAAAATTAATTTATTGATTCACTAAAGAAAGTATTAAAATTAATTATCAGTACTGATTCTAAGTGCTTTTTCTCTTATTTAAACAGCTAAGTAAAAGAGAAGCGAATCTTTGCTAATGGGTAATAGGCTTTAGATTAATTATGATAAACTTATTACCAGTGAGTGAAGAATTAATTAATTTAAGTATATTTCTTAATATTAATTGCTTAATCATCTACAGAATATTTAGATTGCAGCTAAAATTAATTCTTCCTAGCAGAAGATTTTTGCTTCAGCTTGAAAATTTAACTTTTTCGCAGATAGATTATTTTAAACTTTTTTTCCTAAAATAGGGTTTAAATTGTAAAATATCGTAGCTTGTTATTAAGTAACAGTTTTTGCTTTTTATTGTACAAACATCTCTGCTGTGGAGATGATTTTTTATTAAAAATACTCTATTGTTGCAAGTTAGATTAAATACGTCTTTTTGTATTATAAAATAACTCTTAAATATTTTAAATTAAATTATTCTATATCGTGCGTTGTAAAGTTCACCTGTTTAGGCTTATCACTTTTCTAAAGTGAATTTGCCTAATTCTTTCTTAGAAAAAATGTTATTTGTTTTATCGTTCGTAGAATTTTGTCGAAAAGATGATTACTCATAATACACTTATAAATATTAAACATATTTATAAGTGTATTATGTTTTGCATACCTCGTTTAACGTCGAGTGTATTTTTTTCTAAATCGCAATGTAGCTGGATGAATGGAAACTCTGTTTTGATTGCTTTGTGTAAATGGTGAGCAACGAAGCGAAGATTGGAGTGTACGGTTTTGCTTGAACGTAATTCTGCTACGTATACCATCTGCCGTAGATCATAAACTATTCGACAAGGAACTAGCAAGCCAAGTGGCAAATAGTTTTGGCGTTCTTCTTCGGTAATCTCTAGCTTGTCTGAAGCTTTCCGCAAATTTATTATGCGTGGAGCGACCGATGCCATGGTAGATTCTGGTAAATTATTTATATACCAAGGATGAAAGCCGTAAAACCAAGTTAGTAAAGGCATTTCACAATAACCGTTACGATGACGCTGAATATCACGAAAAGATCCAAAATCGAGTAAAAATCGGCACTCGAATGATGCGTATGACCCAACTATGCTTGGTAGTTGTTCGTATTTCGGTCTATTGGTAAAAATCTTTCGGTCTAATAAATCAATAGCAGTACGATTAGCCTCACATGTATAGTCAAAATTTGGATAATTTTCTTCTTGTTTAAGATAATAAGTTTTTAGTTTAGATATCATTGCTCGATATGCAGATTGTTCTGGTCGATATTTCTGACTAAACGATACGGGATACTTTTTCTTTAGTTCTGTGAGAATCATTGCCGCTGTTTCACGGGTTTCAGACAAAGGATGTAGAGAAAGATTGCGTAAATGGTCAGCTGCTTGGCGCAAATTAGTTGTCCACGAAAGTTGGGATTTGACTCCAGCTGGAAGAAATCCTCGCGAAATATCAAATGCTCGTGCTTCAAGGGTTTTTTTCCATATTTCTATTTTAACGCCATCTGGGCAGGGATAAGCGATAGTCAACTTTGCTAGGATAGCTGAATGAACTTGGGTATAAATCTCGAGCCATCCAGATATGATTGCTTTTGACTGTGATGTACCGACAGGGTCGTTATATCCATTAGTGGAAAAATTAATATAACGAGTAGATGTCTCTTGGCCAAAATACAATGGAGTATTTTGCACTGCTTTGCAGGTTAGAATGGAAACTTCTTCTATGAAGATTGTTGTGAAACCACAGTCCCCTATTGATTCATGACCATAACCAACATAATATTCTTCCATAAATTTGCCAAATCCACGATCTTGGATACTGGCAAGATGTTCTATGACACTTGATGATGATCGGCTGTATAGCGCCTGAAGCATAGAATTCGCCTCTGGTTTTAGGCCGTCTTCGATCAAGATGCGCATTATTTATTTTCCTCTGTCCTTCCAGATTATTCTCAATTTTCTGCTTATTAACGTAATATTAAGTTCATTAATAAAGTTTTATGATATTTTATAGAATAGCTTATTTAAATTTTTTATAAAAATCGGCTTTATTATTTAAAGCAGTAAGGCCTAATCACAGCAGCTTTTTAATCTCGTGCTTGCATATTTTCTTAAATTGGAGATTTAATCACCGTATTTACAAAAGTAATAAATAAAATCTTAGTTGTTATACTTAAGCTAATTTTAGGATTCATGTAGATAAAAATCATAAAGTTCTATTTTTTAGAAAATTATCGCTACTTAATAAAGTAAGTTTTGTTTCAAGATAAAAAATTCTATCTCTTTAAAATATTAGTTGCCATCAATTCTCTCTCGGAGAGTTTTGGTTTTATTACAAAGTTTACATTTTATGTAAATTAATTCTTGTGTGATTTATTTGTATTAATACTACTTGCAGTTTAATTTTACAATTAACAGCTTATCTTTTTGATAAGTGATTGATTTTGTTTAAGAAGACTATATGGTTTATAATACTATTTCCTTAATGAAATATGACAATGTTATAATTAATTAATCAAAATTCATATTATATTATATTGCCCTCGAATGAGGGAAATTTATTTTTACAGGAGAACGCTACTTGTTTCCTAACTATTTTGGCTTATTCGTAAACTTAAAATTTGTGAGCATTCTTTTTGTAAGGTAATGACGATTTTTGTAATATGAATTGTTTCTTATTGATTTTCGATTGTTTGATAAACAATCCTGGGAATTTTTTATTTAGCAATACTGAGCCATCTGTTTTTTTTTAGAAAAAATTATATTTGTCCTGAGAATAAATGCATTTTTTTGTTTACTTAGAATTAAGTTGCTTAATAGCTTATTTTTATTAATCAATAGTGGAGAATATGTTTTATTGTGATTCTTTATCCTGCAATTGACATAAATGATGGGCAGTGTGTTCGTTTGCTTCGTGGTGAAAAGAGTAGCGCTATAACATACAGTGTTGATCCTGCTGTCCAAGCTAAGCATTTTCAGAATGCTGGTTGTAAATGGATACACGTAGTGGATTTAGAAGGCGCTTTTGCTGGTAAAGTAGTAAACGTGACAGCGGTGCGTTCAATATTATCAACCGTAGATATTCCTCTGCAGTTTGGGGGTGGTATTCGAAATCGTACCCATATTCATGATTGGATTAACGCTGGCATTAGTCGTGTTATATTAGGTACAGTGGCTTTGTTTAATCCAAACTTGGTAGCAGCTGTTTGTCGCGATTATCCTGGCATGATTAGTGTTAGTATCGATGTTCGTAACGGTAAACCTGCAGTTGAGGGATGGACTAAAACTTCTACAATAACTGCTAGGGATCTGGCATTAAAATTTGAGGATGTTGGAGTTGCGTCTATTATTTTTACTGATATTGATCGAGATGGTGCCATGCAGGGGCCTAACTTGGAGGAAACTAGAATATTAGCTCAAGCATTATCAATACCTGTTATCGCTTCAGGGGGAGTGTCATCGATTGATGATTTATTACAATTAACTAAACTGAATAATGATGGGGTAGAAGGAGTTATTGTTGGCAGAGCGATATATGACGGTCGAATTAATATGAATCATGCACTGCGTGTACTTGGCGGGGATAATACTTGATGTTAAAAGTGCGCGTTATTCCATGCCTAGACGTTAAGGGTGATCGATTAGTTAAAGGAGTAAATTTCGTCGACTTGGTTGATACCGGCAATCCTGTGGCACAGGCTAAGTTTTATAATGACGAAGGAGCAGATGAACTATGCTTTTTAGATATTGCTGCTAGTCAGAAAGATCAGTATATAATATTTGATGTAATTAGTCGTGTTGCAGAACAGTGCTTTATGCCCCTAATGGTTGGTGGTGGGGTGCGAAACATTGAGGATATCCGCAAGCTTTTACTCATTGGAGCCGACAAAGTGGTCATTAATACTGCAGCGGTTAACAATCCAGAATTTGTTCGCCAAGCAGCCAATAAGTTTGGCAGTCAGTGCATTACAGTTGCCGTTGATGTTAAGCAAACGAGTGGAGGTAAATTTAATGTTTTTACACATGCTGGTCGCCAGGCTACTGATTTAGATCCTGTTGTATGGGCACAACAAATGGTTGAATATGGTGCAGGTGAGATTATGTTGACATCTATTGATCACGATGGCACCAAACAAGGATTTAATATATCGTTAACTAGGACTGTTTCTGATTCTGTACAGGTACCAGTTATTGCTTCGGGGGGAGTTGGTACACTGGATCATTTGGTGGAAGGAGTGCATGCTGGTCATGCCAGTGCAGTCCTATCTGCTTCTATTTTTCATTCAGGTACTTATCGTATTAGCGAGGTAAAAAAAGCAATGTTTGCTGCCGGTATTGCTGTTAGACAGAGCAATTGAGGATACTATGAATAATAATCATGTTCTTGATCGACTTATTAATAAGATAGCATCGCGCCGAGAGGATAACTTAGAGACAAGTTATACTGCTAGATTACTGTCAAGTGGTCCCGTGAGATCTGCGCAGAAAGTCGGAGAAGAAGCTGTAGAAGTAGCTATTGAGGCAACGTTAGGGAATACTGATACTTTGATTTCAGAAAGTGCTGATCTATTATATCACTTGTTGGTATTGTGGGTCTCCATGGGAGTAAGCTCGCATAAAGTTTGGGCTAAACTAGAAGCACGCGAGAAAATTTAAACTAAATTCGATAAAACTACTGTTAGCTTGGAGCCTAAAAAATAATTAATTGGAAATTGCTCAATGCTTTATGATGCCAATAATACTTTTGCTAAGATTTTGCGTGGTGATATTCCAAGTAATACTATTTACGAGGACGATTACACTCTTGCATTTAAGGATATCAATCCTTGTACTCCCTTCCATGTCTTAATTATACCTAAGGGGGATTATGTTTCTTTATCAGATTTTTCTCAGAAAGCAAGCAATTCAGAAATAATTGGCTTTATTCGTGCTGTTGGCAATATAATCTATAAATTTAATCTTGCGGAAAAGGGATATCGTATTGTGGCCAATAGCGGCTCTGATGCCAATCAAGAAGTATTTCATTTTCACTTACATATGCTTGCTGGCAAAAACCTTGGGAGCATTATCAAACCAATCTAAGTGTGATTTTATGTGTATACTATTACTTACATTGAGCAAATAAAATTCGTTTTGACATAAATACGATAAATTTAATGGTAAGTATAAATTAATCATTAATTGCATTAAATCTTAAATATAACATGTTTTAAAATTATTAAACTAATACATTAGCTATCAATTAAGTAAAAATTTTTTTAATTTTTGGCTATTAATGAATAAATAACTTTATTGTAGTTCTAATTTTATAGAATTGGTGGTTTGCTTATATTATAAATTGGTGTGAAAGTTTTAGTAGCTTGATTATCAAATCTGATCTTTTTTTTATTTACTATTATTGAATTGGTTTAAATTGATTTATTCTAATCCTTAATACTAAGAAAGCTTATCTATTTAATTGCAATAATTGAAAAGGCTAGTGATTTTTTGTAAAATTAACATCTTAATTAGTTAGATCTATTGTTAGATTGTATAGTAAATATTTTTACTTTAAACATATAGTTGAATTATAAGTAATTAATCATAAAATTAATAAGAATATCTCTCTGTGTTTGGCTCAAGAATAAATAACTCGAAAAAACTCAAATGGTATTTTTTAGAGAATTATTTTAATAAATATTAATTTTTTTAAAAAATATATTTAATTCAAAATCTATTTAATTCAATAGATGAAAATTATAAAATCTTTAAGCATTTTGCAGTAAAATCTAAAATAACTTTGGAAGGAGCGAATTGCTTATAACAAGAATAAACTAACTACACATCTTTTGCTTAAAAATTAAATGTATCGTACTTTGAATGATTTTTCTAAATAATTAATTTATCTTAATAAGATACATTATAGATCTAATTATTAAATAAATTACTTAACTATAGTAAAAGTATAATTTTATCAGTAATAACAATTATATCGCAATTACAGTATATTAAAAATCAATATAGTATTTCGTCATCAATCTGGATTATATAGAACAACTGTTATTAGTAAATATAGATTAGATGTAGCAAAATTAGTAGATGCAAAAAATTCTTCTTTTGTTTATTATCTTCAAAAATTATTAAATATCTAGTAATTATGACATTGAAAGGAATTTCGTTTAACAGAAAGAGTAAATTTTACTACATTAAAACATTTTTAAAATACATTAAGCAAATGGTATTATTTACTAATAAAATTATTTTTTAAGAAACGATAACTATAATATTTATAATTATTAGCCAAAAATACTCTCTGTCTACAGACAGGGCTAGATAAATTCTCTTACTATGTAAATATTCTTAGTTTAACAAAAAACTTATTTTGACTCATAAAATATAAAACTTTAATAATCATTATTGTTTTTTTTGGAAAACGTTCGCAGCTTAATTGCCTATAAGGCAGTTAGGCTGTTTTAATTCTCAATGTATAAAATGCAATAATTTTTTTTAAATGTTAGATCATTGGTGATGATTTAATTAGTGGAAAGTAAAAAGATTTTACGCAGCAATATAGTGTAATTAATTTTCTAAAGGTATTCAGCACAATGAATACATGTAAATAAAATTCATTTATTCTTGTCAAAATATAAGATTAATGTAATGACTACACATTGACTCAATGTAGGAAAAATAATAAATTTAACTTGTAACGACTTTTAATTAATTTTTTTTTAAAATGGATATACTATTATAACCATTACAAGTAATGGTTATTGCTTCTTAATAAAAATACTTATCATGCACTACAACATTTTCTTATTTCCTATATCGAATGAGTTTTTAACCCGTTAGTTTTATTTAAAACGTACATTAAGGTCAAGTATTAGATAATTACACAAATAATACTAGCTGACTATATATTTGACTAATAGTCTCAGTGATTATTTGCCGTTAGAAAAGCTTTAATCTACTAGGTTAAATATATTATTAAGAAATTATTTGCTTCTGTAGTCTATTATAGTATGTGGTTCATACCAGAAAGAATTTTGAATAATATTCATTTATGCTGTTAATGCTTGAAGCTATGATAACGATGTTGTGTTCATGTCTTTTTTAATGTTTATTATACTATGCGATAATCTTATGACTAAAGAATATTTTAACATAATTTTTATTACATGTAGGAAGATATTTTACTATAGATAAATTTGTTGTTTTTTTAATTAAAAATTTCTATGAAAAAAATAAACTTAACTATTATGATTTTTTGCAGTAAAAATTCTATTAAGTTATTTGGATAATTTACATTTGTTTAGATTTTAGTATTAATTAAGTAATTGTAACTTTGTAACTAAAGTGTGAGGTAAACTTAGCAAGTTGCAATATATACTCACTTATTACACTATAGTGAATATATATTGCAAAAGTAAATTTAACTTTTAATAAATGTTCATATTATTTTTAGCTAATAGCTATAATTTTTTACTTACAGCTATTTCATATGGATGAATTTATCATAGGTCTTTTTCTAAAGAATGTGAGTTAGTCTAATTAATCTCAATTAATTATAATAATCAGTTAACATACTTAATTACATTAAAAACAATTTTAAGTTTAATAAAATTACTTGCTAATTTATAGCATTGCTTGTATTCAGTTAGTTTATTATGATAATAGGTATTATTTAGTTTTCTATTGTTATCAGTATATAAAACTTATATAATATATTGATTATTGCATATATTACTTTCATTATGATGAAAGATACTTGTTGTTTATGAAGCGATTTATCCATACACTTTTAAAGTGATAAAGAAAATATACGATCTAATTAGTTATTTACTTAAGAAAATATATCGCATAAAAATTAAATTAGAAAAGATTATTTGTATTATCTGTAATCTAAGCAATGCTTCCACTTATGGAGAAGTAAGACTGATTAGAAGAAGAATTATATGTTTTTTCTAGTATTGGAATTTCCAATGATTGATCCTATAGCAATTGCTATGGGGCCATTATCCATACGCTGGTATGCACTTGCATATATCGCTGGAATAATTGTAGGTTGGAAATATGTCATCTATCTGAGCAAGAGTTATCCTATTTTATTTGACCATAAGCTGTTTGATAGCCTTCTACTCTATGTTACTTGTGGCATTATTTTAGGTGGTAGGATTGGCTATGTTTTATTTTATAATTTAAATTATTACTTCTCTAACCCAGAAGAGATGTTTATGGTTTGGCGAGGAGGTATGTCTTTTCATGGTGGTTTCCTTGGTGTTGTCGTAGCTATTGCACTTTTTGCGCGCAAGGCCAACCTTTCTATTTTTATTATTGGTGATTTAGTAGCTTCTGCTGCGCCAATTGGTTTATTCTTTGGTCGCATTGCTAACTTCATAAATGGAGAGTTATTTGGTCGAGCAGCGCCTGATTTGCCGTGGGCAATTATTTTTCCTAACGGCGGCGAGATTCCACGACATCCTTCTCAAATATACGAAGCCCTCTTGGAGGGGATAGTGCTGTTTATTTTCATTCGACGAGTGAGCATTAAAACACAAAGGCCTGGAATAGCCGTGACTTCTTTTGTTATTGGTTACGGCATTGTTCGTACTATTTGTGAATTTTTTCGGGCACCAGATGCGCAGATTGGCTTTGTTATATCGCATCTATCTATGGGACAAATTCTTAGCTTGCCGATGATATTAATTGGAGGTATTATCATGTTTTTGCTTTCACGTAAGGATCCTTTGCACTAGAAGTGACTATACTTGATTATATGAGACAAAGAGTGGAGGCTGATGGGCCAATCGCTTTGTCTGAGGTTATGAAAGATACTTTAACCCATCCGTGTTTTGGCTATTACGCAACACGTAATCCATTTGGTTCCTTAGGTGATTTTGTCACTGCGCCAGAAATTAGCCAAATATTTGGTGAATTAATAGGTCTTTGGGCTGCAGTAATTTGGCAGCAAATTGGATCACCTAGAAAGGTTAATTTTATTGAGCTTGGACCTGGTAGTGGCATCATGATGGCTGATGCACTACGAGCTAGTCAGTTGGTACCAGACTTTCATGTTGCTTTAGATTTACACCTAGTTGAGAATAGTTTAGCTTTGCGTAAGATTCAAAAGAATTTATTAGCTAGATATGCTCCTACGTGGCATAATGATGTCTACGGTTTACCTTGTGGACCATCTATCATCATCGCGAATGAGTTTTTTGATACTATGCCTATCACTCAGCTTGTACGTAGTAGATTAGGATGGCACGAGAGACGCTTATCCTTTGATCAACAAACTAATATGCCTACTTGGACCATAATGCCAGAAATTAGCCACTTGGCTAATTTGCTCCATCCAAAAGTATTGAATTCTGCACAGCCAGAGGATATAGCTGAGGTATCATCTGTTTCTTTATCACTAGCAGATGCTTTAGCTAGACGCTTGGTAAGCGAAGGTGGGGTAGCTTTAGTCATTGACTACGGTTACTGCAATAGTGCAGTAGGCGATACATTACAAGCGATTAAAGAGCATAAATTTGTTGATATATTAAAAAATTTAGGCGAATCAGACCTAACGGCACATGTTGATTTTGCTGCTTTGTCTGCTGTAGTCAATAGGGCAGGGGCGATTGTTTATGGCCCACTAACGCAAGGTAATTTTTTGTTATCTCTAGGAATTATTCAACGAACTTATAATTTAATGAAAGAATCTAATCATAAGCAAGCTCGTAACATTGAGGCCGCAATGGTTCGTTTGATTCATTCTAACGAAATGGGTAGCCTTTTTAAAGTCGTGGCATGGGCAGGACAGAAGATTAATTTGCTGCCTGGATTATGAATGTATCTTTTTTAATCAAAAAAACATTATCTAACAGTAAAAATCAATTATATTTATATATTAATAGATTAGATAAAAACTTCGCGTAATTTTTATCTTAATCAAATCCATGATACTTAATAGGTTTACTTGAATGAATTATAAAATCATAGTAAAATTAAATAATTTTCGATTGTAAGAATTACATTTAAAGTAGAGTTTAACTTCTTAAAATAAGTTTAGATATTTTTTAAGGTATTTTACAATAAAAAAAATTAGAAATACTTTTTTGTAATAAAAAGCGTTTAATTAATTTTTATTTGATGATTGTGTGTATATTTGATCGTTTTGTTTTTCGTTAACGTATGCAATAAAATTGCTAGATGATTATCTCATATTTTTTTTGCATAATCTTACTTAATTAATTTTTAAGTTTTTTTTCATTCCATGCGCAGCCTATTTGGTAACATATAGGTGTTGATTAAAAATTAGAAAAGCGGTTTCTTAATTGCCACATTATTTAGATCGTCATTACGGTACAATATAATATGTTATAAATGATGCAGATATAAATCCTTGCAGTTTATTAGCTGCCATATAAAACACGCGTACTAATTGTTAGTCTGATTTAATAAATAATTAAAGATATAGTGGTTTGTGAAATTTTATTTTACCAATACAACCCTCCTTAATTAGATATAAAATTTTTGACTAAAAAGTTTTATATCGCTGATTTTAGGATAATAAATTATTTAAGTGATGCATTACCAAATCATCGCTTATTGGGTTTTTAGCAAAAAATCAAAAATATTTAAAATAAAAAATAATTTAAAACTTTTATGTAAAGCAAGATAATAATTTCTAAGATAATTAATAAAAGTTAAATTAAACAATTTTTATTAATCACAAAGGTAAAATAATTTCGATGACAATATATCATTTTATGATTAAACCGATATTGTTAGTAAGTATCTTATTTTATAATATATAATAGGAGTATATAATCCATGATTATATACATTTACTGTATTTATGCTATTTGAAATGCGGTCACAATAAATTTACCTATTGATTATATCTAATTCATTATACATCTTCAAAAAAAAAGATTCCTTATTGGTGCGATTGTCGTTAACTCTTAATATGCATGCATGGCCGTAAAATCATAAAATATACTTTTCTTTGTTTTATCTAAATCTGCATGACAATTTATGTAAAATTAAACAAGATGCTTTTAAATTATACAATCTTTTTTATTATTTAAATTTTATTTAAATAATAATTGATATTAATCTAATATTAGCAACTATAAATAATGTTAAAAATTAGATTAGATAGAAGGGTGGTATAGCTAGTTATATTTTTACTTTAGCTTATAAAAATAATGATCGCATTATAAGTAATACTTACTTATAATGAAAGTAATTCATAGTATTCTATGATGCCATTAAATATCAAAAGTGATTATTTTGAATTATCTTTGATATCTTGCGTTATTTTTATTAAGCCAATAGCTTTTAGATTAGCGATGGTGGTTTTTGATAAGCAAATATTATTGCGAGATGCAACTAAGTTACAATAACTTACAAGAATATTAAAGTCATTTATAGAATTGTCTAAATATAACTCTTTACCATTGCCAGCTAGTTTTAGTTCCAGTGAGCCGCATTCTTTATTATGTCTGGTAGAAAAATAGCGTAATTTCATGGTATCAAGCTTGTCCCAAGGAATCTCTATATCCATATGACCAGTGCTTCGGATTACTTTGTCTTCTATTTCGATAATTTGGTAGGCGCGTAACCAAGTACGGATTAAGTAAATTCCAAACAATATTGCTAAGCTACCGAATATGACATCAACAATAGTTGCAAGTGGTATCATCAGTAATGGTAAACCAGTGATGATAAAACCGCTAATTCCTCGGAGCATATCCCAGAAAATCGCGTTGCTATTATAGTGGTGCTTAGTTATGAGCAAATTACTTTCCCAATGAATAGGTTTATGCGTTACTTACAATATCTTCTTATTCTGAAGACGCGATAATCATAAATAAGTAAATAATAATATATCAATTACTTATTAGGATTGATAATTAATTAAGTACTTTCTTATCTTACACTAAGAAGAGAACGCTATCATATATAATTCTCTAAGAAGAACTAGCTGAGTAAGCTAACTTAAAATATGTCTGCTTCGTGAACTGTTGCTTTTATCAGCATATTCTCAGATATATCATTAATCTTTAAGATTAAAAGTAATTTTATTATTAGGATCATTTTCTATCATGGAGATATGATAACGTTTTATTTTTAATTTGCATAATTGTGTTCCCTAGCATTAGATATATTTAAGATTAAATATATACGTTTTTATTAGATATAACTAGAAATTATTTTTCTAATCACAATCGATAGGGATAAAGTATATATTTCTGCATATTTCTTTAATTTTTAAAAGGAATTTAGTAATATTATAATTATTTCTTTTGACAGGTAAATTTCTTATTATAAAAAGAGGCTAAAGGTAGTGATTGCTTTTATAAATAGCAAGAAATAGATTATAAGAATTTTTAAAGTTCTTACTATAGATATTTTACTCTCGTTACTAAAATTTATTAAAATTTAGATGTTTTATTATTTAGCTTTTGATAATTAATCTCGCGTAATTTTTATATGATTTTCATGCAAAATTTGATTATTATAATTTTACTCTACAGGAATTGTATTAAATCAACCAGTAAAATCCTTACGGAAGATTATCTAATTTAATTAACTTGAATAATTCACTCTAACTATT
Source organism: Candidatus Endolissoclinum faulkneri L2 (assembly GCF_000319385.1). Taxonomy (GTDB): domain Bacteria; phylum Pseudomonadota; class Alphaproteobacteria; order Thalassobaculales; family Thalassobaculaceae; genus Thalassobaculum; species Thalassobaculum faulkneri. Next base: position 193,053 of record NC_019566.1, read on the forward strand.
TGTTTATTGTGGTTAATTATTTAAAATTTCTATCGGGAGGCTTTTCCTAAATTCATGGCAGGTAATCTTTTAAATAGTAGCTAGTATGGCTATTTTTTGCATTTACTATTTCTTCCGGAGTCCCTTGTGCAACGATTTCACCACCAGCTTCACCGCCTTCTGGCCCAAGATCGATTACGTAATCTGCAGTCTTAATAATTTCTAAGTTATGTTCAATAACGATAACAGTGTTGCCTTTATTAACTAGAGATTGGAGTACTTCTAATAGTTTACGTATGTCTTCAAAATGTAGACCGGTTGTTGGTTCATCCATAATATAGACAGTTTTCCCGCTTGCTCGACGCGATAATTCTTTAGCTAGCTTTATTCTTTGTGCTTCACCACCAGATAGAGTATTGGTTTGTTGGCCGATTTTAATATAGCCAAGACCAACCTGCCTTAAAGCTTCTAGTTTGTTACGGATTAAAGGAACAGCCTTAAAAAAGATGGCTAATTCTTCCACTGTCATATCAAGAACGTCAGATATAGACTGATTGCGAAATTTAATTTCTAGTACTTCTCGATTATAGCGTTTACCTTTACAAATATCGCAAACTACCTCCACTGGAGGTAAAAAATGCATATCTACCTTGATTAGGCCATCTCCGGCGCAGGCCTCGCAGCGTCCACCCCTCAAGTTGAAGGAGAATCGATCGGAAGTATATCCTCTAGCCTGTGCTTCGGGTAGGCTAGAGAACCAATCTCGGATTGGCGCAAATACACCGGAATAGGTAGCCGGATTTGAGCGTGGGTTACTACTTATTGGTAACTGATTGACATCTATTACTTTGTCGATATTCTCTATTCCTTTTAATTGTTTGAAAGGAGCAGCACGTTCGCAATTATTATGCAATCGTGAGGCAAGCGCTTTCCATAGAGTATCGATTATCAAAGTAGATTTGCCACTACCGGATACACCAGAAATGCAAGTGAACGTACTTAGCGGAATAGTTATATTTATATTTTTAAGATTGTTGCCATTAGCACCAATTAAAGTTATTTGCTTGTCATTCTTTACTTTACGCCGTGTAGCTGGAATTTTAATTTGCTTAGCGCCGGTAAGATATTGGCCTGTTATGCTAGATGAATTAGCCATTATCTCTCTTGGTGTGCCAGAGGAAATTACAGTGCCACCGTTTATCCCTGCGCCTGGTCCCATATCTACTACGTAGTCAGCTTTTCTAATTGCGTCTTCGTCATGCTCAACAACAATTACTGTGTTGCCAACATCACGTAAATACTGAATAGTGGCGAAAAGACGATCATTATCACGTTGATGCAGGCCAACTGATGGTTCGTCCATTACGTACAGGACTCCTGTTAAACTGGTGCCAATTTGTGATGCTAGGCGAATACGCTGTTGTTCGCCTGCTGATAATGTGCTAGACGAGCGCGATAAGGTAAGATAACTAAGTCCGATATTTTTTAGAAGGCTAAGTCGGTCTTGAATTGCTTCTAGGATTCTATCGGTAATTTTTTTTTGTTTATTCGTGATATTATTTGATAGATCTGCAATCCAGTCTATTGCTTTATCTATGGAAAAATTAGTTACATCATTAATGTTTAGTTTATTAATTTTAACTGCTAAGGCTGCCGGCCTTAAACGTCGACCCTGACAATCTTCACAAGGAGAAAAAGATCGAAATCTACTAAGATCTTGACGCATTAAGTAGCTTTTGGTTTCCTTCCATTGCTGCTCCATGTGCGGAATTATACCATCGAATAGCTTTTTTGGCTTATCACTGTGTGAGGAATCGCTTGAATATACGGTAGTTGAAGTATTATTAACGCCAAACAAAATATTATTGCGGATTGCTTCTGGTAGTTTTTCAAATGGAAGATCTTGGAAATTTTTAAAATTTTTTAATAAGCTATTGAGCAATAAAGCGTAGTATTTTTTAGATTTTTTTGCTAAAGGGGCGATTGCACCGTTTTTTAAGCTTAATTTTGAATTAGGCACTATAAGTTGTTCATCGAAATATGTATAATTCCCAAGTCCTTTACATGCTGGACATGAACCAAAAGGATTATTGAAGGAAAATAGTCGTGGTTCAATCTCTTGCACAGTAAAACCACTGACTGGGCAAGCACATTTGGTCGAAAAAGTATGGTAACGCTGCCCGCTATTCGCATCATCTATAAAAATAGATCCGCAGGACAATTCTAATGCAGTTTCTACTGAATCAGTTAATCTGCTCTTGATCCCATCGCGCACAACAATTCGATCAACTAATACTTCAATATCACATTGACATTTTTTATCGAAATTTGGCAGATCTTTGGTTTCATATAGATGCCCATCGATGAGCACACGCGGAAAGCCACGTTTACGTATTTCTATTAATCTATTAAGACAATTGTCTTTTGGCTTATTTGCGATTGGTGCAAGAAGGTATATACGAGTTCCATTACTAATGGAACAGATTTGATCAACTATTTGACTTACTGTTTGAGCCTGAATAGGTAGCCCAGTAGTGGGTGAGTAAGGAATTCCGAGGTGTGCAAATAGTAAACGCAGATAATCATAAATTTCGGTCACTGTGCCTACTGTCGAACGCGGGTTGTTTGATGTTATCTTTTGTTTAATAGATATTGCTGGTGATAGGCCATCCACTAAGTCTACATCTGGTTTTTTCATCAATTCTAGAAATTGGCGTGCATAAGCAGATAAACTTTCTACATAGCGACGTTGCCCCTCTGCGTATATCGTGTTAAAGGCTAGTGATGATTTACCAGAGCCACTAATGCCTGTTATTACGATAAGACTATTACGTGGCAGATCAACATCTAGGTTACTTAAGTTGTTTTCACGCGCTCCGCGGACGCGAATAACCCGCGACTTTGCTGTAGCATTATAGTTAAAATACGGTTTAATAGCCATTTTTTTTATTAAGAGCTGATATATATCATATATATTGTTGCGGTAGAATCAGCTTTATTCATATCGCCAAACATTTATACTATTTTATTTATCGCGGAATAGACTGCTTTATATACAGCAATCGATAATCAAAGCAAAAGCAAGTGATGAAACATACGGTAGCATTACTACTAATTTTTTAAGCTAAGGTCATGAATTCGCGAGGAATAATTTTATTTCAAAAGCCGATTATTTTTTTTCTGACTAACAGATTAACTTAACTTTAATACTCAGGCCAATTATTGACTTTATTAATAATATAACTTAGTTTGCTAACTTTATGTTTAAATTAGTTGTTTAATTAATCACCTAATCATATTATCATGTTCATACTCTGATTATAAATTTTACTTATTATTAAGTCAAAATTAAAATAATTTAATCCCTGTTAATCCTTTTAATTTAATAAAAGTGAATAGGTATTTTACGGATTAAGTTACAGTAGATAATAGGTAATGTTTAAATTATCGTTTCTATCTTACCTGAAGATTACTATCGCTGACATACTTGTTTGAGAGAGAGGAAGGTATAAAATATTTTTTATAGTCAATTCTGTTTTCCATTTTATTATTGTTAATGCTAATGAAAATTAAATTAGATTTGCGTTAATGATCGTTGCGTAAGAAATAATTAAGCTAAATAAAAATCAAATATAGCTTATTTATTGCTGGGCAAAACCATATCGATGCAATTTCATTTGTAAGAAATTACTAATCAATTATATTCAAGATATATAATATAAAAATCAATTAAATTTTGATTTACTTAAAAAGTATCAGAATAGCTAAAATTATATAACTAAACTTATTAAGTTTTTTGTCATTGTAGTTTTTCAATAATTAAGTAATATTATTTTTAATGGATTGTTATTAAGAGCATAATAAAAGTGTTAAAAAGTAATTGCCTAACACTAGAATATTTAATTATACTACACTCATATTTATCAATTGATTGACTGTACTATAAATCATATGACGAATGTATTTAACTAATAAAGTGGAGTAGCGATTTTTTGGCAAGCTTTTGCATTTTACTTTTCATAGCAATAGTGTCAGATATCCTATAATACTTATTTAGTTCTAAACGTAAGCCTAAATAAAGAAAGCTAGAGGTAATGGCGGGTAGTATTAACAAAGCAATTTTAATTGGTAATCTTGGTCGTGATCCGGAAGTAAGATTTACTCAGGATGGAATAAAAATCGTTAATCTTGCTATCGCTACGTCTGATCGATGGCGTGATAAAAACTCAGGTGATCAACGGGAGCGTACTGAGTGGCATCGTGTTGTTATATTTAACGAAAATCTTGCACGACTTGCTGAGCAGTATTTGCGTAAAGGCAGTTTGGTTTATATCGAAGGCCAACTACAAACTAGAAAATGGTCCGATCAGAACGGGCATGAGCGCTATTCTACCGATATAGTATTGCAACGTTATCGTGGTCAGTTAGCTATGCTAGGTAATGGTAATCGTCGTGATTATGGTACTATAGAAAACAACATTGACGGAAGATTATCTACTGGATATGGTAGTGATTCATTTGATCTTAGCAATGAATCACATGTAGGTGGAATAAGCGAGTTGGAAGATGAAATCCCATTTTAAGTAAATCTATCCATGAAATAACATATAGTTTACTATAGTGTGTTAATGAGAGTAAGTATTTACGCTGTTGATTAAAATATCAACTCATAAATAATGAATAGTATTGTAATGATTTTTGTATTATTAGATTAATTTATTTTTGAATAATACTATTAGCTATTACACATAGTGATCATGGATTACAGACTTGATTGATTTTTTGGCTTAAGCAAAAAAAATATTGGTTAATATTAAACCAGATGTTTTGTTCTGTGTTTAGTAAGTAATATTAGCTGTTTTTTATAAATTTTTATTTAATGTGATAATGAAAAAAATTTATCAATCATTGATTATTATCTGTTTAAAGCTATCTTCAATTTTTTATTATAGTATGTTTTTTACTCTCTCGTTCTTTCATTACAGCAGATAGATTCTGACATGTTTTGTCAAAGTGTAATCACCAACTTTTTCGATTAATAGTAGCATATTTTTTTTAAAAGCCTCCTTTATTATGACTTATACTACCTTAATGCCTTTTTTAAATTTTTAGACAAAAAAGTACTACACCAAAACATAATTTAACAGATTAAAAATGAATATAAAAACTTTTGATCTGTTTGATTAATATAAAATCAAAATACAATAAGTAATAATTTTGATATCTAGGCTTTCTTATTAAGACTACTTTCTAAATGGACAATTACAATAAATCTTACAACACAATATAAATATTAAATTTTAGTTGTAAGTGCTATTCTGTATAATACACTTTCGTTATGAATAAAAATATATTTTGTTTATGTGCCTAATTTTTTTTCTTATATAGCTCATTAGTTTTCCTATTCAACTAAGCGGCAAGATGCCTAAACAAAGCATTTGATAATATTACCTTTCTCTATGTAACTTTTACGTTTACTCAATAATTTTTTGCAGTTTAAAAGAACAAATCTATGTTTTAGCTAAAGCATAATAAGATGGTTTGATATTTAGGTCAACAATGCCTGAAATGCTATCATCGTGGTTTGGTAAAACTTGAAACATCATCGCATCTAGTATACGATGAATAGGTTTGCGAACACCATTTACCAATCCACTTACACCTGTATTAGCAAAATATACACCTGGCATTAGTCTACAAGTAAAGTTAAATAAAACTGATATACGGTCTCCCATATTAAAATTTGGTAGCTTATCGTTTAAGCGATTTGTAGCACGACCGCCAATTTCAAAACCAGATTTTGTCTTAAAAAGAGTAGCAAATCTAACCTTTTGACAAGCAACTTGGAAAGTAACTTCGTAGCGCAAGATATATGATTTGCCATGGATTAGCAAATTAACTTGGCAGCCATTGTTTGTTTCAATCCGTGGATTAGAAATTGTTGCAGAACTACCGCCATACTCTACTCGACTTTCTGTAATAAACGTGCAATCTAACGCAGGCTGCAAGTATTGCGTATTTTGTGATTTATTCTTGTCAATACTTAAAATCTCGGCACGAATATGTTCACGATCAATAATCGTAGCTTGAGTTAAGCGATAATAGTTAGAAGCGATATCTTTAGGTTTGCCGTCAAGCAATATTTCACCACGATCCATCAATACAGCTCTGTCGCAAAGCTGAGTGATCATATCAATAGCATGACTAACAAAAAGAATAGTAACTCCAGCATCACGCATTTCTTCAATTCGAGAAATACATTTGCGCTGAAATCCATTGTCACCTACTGCTAATGCCTCGTCTATAATTAAAATATCTGGATCAACGCTAAGTGCTATAGAGAAGGCTAGGCGAACATACATTCCACTAGAATAAGTGTTTACGGCTTGATCGATAAAATTGTGTAGGCCAGAAAAGTCCAATATATGGTCTAAACGGTCATTAATTTCTTGTTCGGTTAATCCGAGTATTGCTGCGTTTAGGTAGACATTTTCTCTTCCAGTGAACTCTGGATTGAATCCAGCACCTAGTTCTAAAAGTGCAGCTGAGCGGCCATTTACTTTTACGTATCCATTATTAGGCTGCAGCAGACCCGCAATAATTTGCAACAAAGTAGATTTACCAGAGCCGTTAGAGCCAACAATACCTACGGTTTCACAACGGTTTATGGTTAGAGATACGTGATTTAGCGCTATAAAGATGTCACAATAAGGCTTTTTTCTAATCGAAAACATCTGAAGTAGTCTATCTACTGGACGTTTGAAGATCGAGAAAGACTTTGATATATTATTGATGATAATAGCTGGTTGGTCGTCATTTTGTTTGAAGATCGCGGATGTATATGCATTAGATGACATCCGCAAATCCTTTTTTTGTACGTGTAAACCAAAATGCACTAAACCATAAGAACATTACAGCAAAACCAGTATAGATTGCCAGATACTTTAAGTTAGGAATTACTCCCCAAAGTGCTAGATTACGCGTTGCATGAACGGGTATTGAGAGTGGATTAAGTAATATTAGTGTTTTTAAAAAATCTGGCATGTTATGCGTAGGAAAGAGTATTGTACTACCAAATAGAAGTAATGTAGAAAATAAGCCTATTAGATGAACGATATCCCTCAAGAATACACCAAGTGACGATAATATCCAAGAAATGCCCACGACCACAGCAAAAAATGGAATCCAAGCTAGCGGTACTAACATAATGGTTGGCTGTACAGTTCCGTTGAATAAGAAAATAGCTCCTACTAGGATGATGTAATTTAGGCTGAGGGGAACCATGGCTGAGCCTATAGCCACTAGTGATAATATCTCTAACGGGAATACTACTTTCTTGACGAAATTGACATTTTCTAGCACTAGCACGGGGGATCGGTTTAACACTTCTGTAAGAAATAAATGCAACATTATTCCGGAAAAAAGAATTATACCGTAAGGGTATTCAATATTGGGTACTGGTGAGGCAAAGCGAACTCTTAATATATTGCTAAATACATAAGAATAGACAACAAAAGTCAGCATTGGTGTTAGTAAAGCCCAAAGTATACCCAAATAAGATTTGCGGTAGCGCGATAAAATATCTCGTCGTATGAGTTGACAAAGAATCAGTCGATGAGTAACTAGCAACTGACAAATATCAACCGGCGTAGTGAGAAATCTAGGTGTAGACTTTATTAGTTTATGGCTTGTATAGTCAAGTTTCACGAACTTTTACCCAATCTTTTATCAAAAAAAAGCAATCATATCAATAAGCTTTATTATCATAACAGTTTAATTTCAGCTAGGAAATTAATTTAGTTTTACATGAAATTGTTAAGGTTTACAGAAAAATATATTGAATTAAAAAATTTTTGATAATTTAACATTTTGCAATGATTATACACATGCAAGTTAGTATAAATAATTTAATATAGCAAGTATAGCTAGAAGGTAGTAAATTACTATTTATTATACATAAATATTGCAATGCATGATCTTGTTCATAAGAAGATCTAATTAGTTTAATTATAAAAATAATATTAATTAAAATCGTTAAATTTGAACGAGTGAGTAAACTTTTTAAAAGTTTTATTATACAGTGTTACAAATCAAGTACTGAGAGCAATACATTCAAAAATAGGTTTTATTAATATAGTGGTTAAAATTTAAAAGATAATTTATTAACCGCCTATATAGTGAACAAGTTATGGATCGGTTTAGTATAAAAAAAACCAAGCTATTCCCCAAAGTTTAGCCATAGTCTAAAGATGTGTTTTTAATGGTACAAATAAATGATTTATTTTTAATCTAAAAAATTAATAATGTATGAATATTAAAAAATTTTAAGTAGGATAATCCATTCATAGTACAATAAGGCAAATTAAGCATGTAGTAGTTAGTTTAGTATTTAAAAGATTGACTTTAATGTAATTAGGCTCATGTATTCTCCTAGTATTGAAGATGGTTATTAAATTTATGGGATAAAAATTTCTACTAATACTTTATAAAAATTATCAATATTAACGATAAGTATACTTTCAAATTTAACTTTTGAACATTATCATATCTATGATTCAACATTTTTTTATTAAAACAGTTTTTTTATATAAAGTGATTGGATGCGTTCAAATTATTGAATTTTATTAATATATTGATAACATCAATTTTTTTACAGAAGAAATTTTTTATTAAAAATTGATGTAAATAGTAATTTACCTAAGTTATGATTATTAATATTTATTTTTATAATTTCGATTGTGCAATTTGCATTGCATTTTATTAAGTAATGAAATACAATATCGTATATTAATTTTTTTATAAGATAGTGTAATCTCTTATCTTAATCTAAAAGTTTTAATAAAAATTAAATCCATAGTTATTAATTAAAAAAAATTAAGGATAATTCAGATTATATTATAAAAATTACGCCATGCTTATATTTATTTTATTTGTATGATATATACTAAAAATTATTATCTTAAATAGATCTAAGTGTTATCGTAAGTTAATCTTGTATACCTTGTTTTTATAGAAAAATAAAATATGATGCATTCTATTACAGATAGATAATTTAATGGATTGTATTTTTGGTTTTGTGTAAAATTATCTAGCTTATAAAGAGAATTGTTTTAATTAACTAATTTTACTCTATTAATAATTTTTTTCTTGTCAGAGTTAATGATATAACATATCCTTATTAAATATTACATTTTGTAGTATTAATTAATTTTTGCATTAGTGCTAAATCGAAGAAGTCAAAGTAATGATAAGCGGTTATAGTTTGATTAATTAACAATCAAGGTAAATTTACCTAATTATTGTAAAATATATTGTTTTTAGAGCTCCATACTATTTCATAGAACGAATATATTGAACAATCAAGTTTTGTAATAATAAAATTAATGGTAAATTAGTTAATTTACTGGTTATAGTAAAGTCTTACTTTATGTAAGAAAATGTATTGGTCAAAGCATTTTTAATTAAATGATATTTTTAATCTTGATTTTTTAATAAAAATGATAATTATACCTTATATTTTAAGGCAAAATCTTTTTGATAAAATTTAATAATTTAAAATTACGTTAACTACAATATAGACTAATGATATATAATGAGTTATTTTTTTGCTAGAAATAGGGCGATAATTAATAAACTTAATCCAGATGGATTATGGTATCTAATTTTAGATTTTTCATAAAAGAACATGTGGTTATAATAAATCAATCTTAATTTTGTTACTTGCTTGCGATATTCTTAATGATCGGAAATTTTTTAACAAAAAATGTTTAGCAATTCATGACCGACTAATCATAGCTGACATTAAATAAATTAATTTACTGATCGCATGAAAAAATCAATTGCATTATACCTGCTCTATCATCAATAGAATTGACAATAATCTTGCTTATAGCGCTAATAATGAATTTTAGGTAAAAAATATCTCGCTTCGTTCAGAGATGATCAAGTGATGCTTTGAGCTCTGGTAATATTTTAAAAAGATCCCCCACAAGACAATAATCAGCAACCTTAAAGATTGGAGCATCTTCATCGTTGTTAATTGCCACTATGACCTTGCTATTCATCATACCTGCTAAGTGTTGAATTGCACCAGAAATGCCAACAGCAATGTATAGATCAGGAGCTACTACTTTACCAGTCTGACCAATTTGGTATTCGTTGGGCATGAAACCTGCATCGACAGCAGCACGTGTAGCGCCTACGGCACCACCAAGTTTATCAGCAATTTCTTCTAGCATTTTGAAGTTTGCACTGCTCTGCATTCCTCGACCACCAGAAACAATAACTTTAGCCGATAGTAAGTCAGGACGATTTGGATTTGACTGATGTGTACTAATAAATTTAGATAATCCACTGTCGCCTTCGCCCTTGCTATCTTCTATTTTCGCAGAGCCACCTATATTAGCAATCGGATCGAAATTAGTACTGCGTACGGTAATTACCTTAATCGCATCTAAAGATTTTACTGTAGCTAAAGCGTTACCAGCATAGATGGGGCGTATAAAAGTATTTTCATTTACAACTTCAACTATATCTGAAACTTGAGCGACATCCAGCAGTGCCGCTACGCGTGGCATAATATTCTTGCCCATACTAGTTGCTGTTGCCAGCACGTGAGTATAGCTGTCAGCAGCTATCCTTGCAATTAAGTTTGCCAAGTTTTCAGGCATTACATGAGTATATTCTTCACTATCAACCTTAATAACCTTAGAGACGTAGGGAACTTTCGCCGCCGCTTCTGCAGCTGCTGTACAGCCAGAGCCAGCAATTAGAGCAACCAGATCACCTCCGATTTGTTTTGCGGCAGTAACAGCATGAAGGCTAGCTATGGAAATATTATCGTTTTTATGTTCGAAGAATATAAGTGTGCTCATTGTTCATATAACTCTTGCCTCGCTTTTCAGCTTTGATAGTAGCTCGTATACATTAGCTACTTTAATACCGCCTGCACGTTCTGGGGGGTCTACAACTTTAATGGTTCTTAGGTGTGAAGATAGACTAACACCAAGATCAGAAGCTACCATTTGTGCAATCGTTTTCTTTTTAGCTTTAATTATATTAGGCAAAGAGACAAAGCGTGGCTCGTTTAGACGCAAGTCGGTGGTTATTACAGTCGGAGTCTTAACTTTGATAGTTTCCAAACCACCATCAATTTCACGATTAACAGTTAGCTCGTCATCATTAATCTCTACTCGTGATGCAAAGGTCGCTTGGCTCCAACCTAATAATGCAGAGAGCATCTGACCAGTTTGGTTGCAATCATCATCAATGGCTTGTTTACCAAGAAAACAGATAGTTGAATTTATTTTTTCTACAATACTTTTTAAAATCTTTGCAACAGTTATTGGTTCGATTTCAATATCATTAACTACATGAATGCCGCTATCAGCGCCCATGGCAAGTGCAGTACGGATAGTTTCTTGAGCTTGTATAGGACCTATTGAAACAGCTGTAATTTCGCTCACCTTACCTGCTTCCTTTAGACGTACCGCCTCTTCAACGGCAATTTCGTCAAACGGATTCATTGACATTTTAACATTAGTAAGATCGACACCGCTTTGATCAGCTTTAATACAGATTTTAACGTTATGGTTAACTACTCGTTTAACTGAGACTATTACCTTCATATTTGCCCCTTAGTAAACGTTTTTCCGAAAAAGTTAATATAACATTTTTAACAGATTGAAGGGATATCAACTAACCAATTAAAAATTATTTAGTTCTTTTATTTATTATTGGTTTGCTCCTGGTATCCAGAGAACATCAGATGCTCCTCTGTCGTTAATCCAACGAGCTAATACAAACAGATGATCAGATAGCCTATTTATGTACTTTATAACTTCGCTACTTACTGGTTCAACACTAGCAACTAAACTAATTTCTCGTTCAGCGCGACGTGCGATAGTACGAGCCAGTTGAAGATATGCGGTCGTGATCCTTCCACCTGGAAGGACAAAAGAATTTATCGGCTGCAGATCGTTGCTCATTTTATCAATTTCTGTTTCCAAACGAAGCACCTGATTGGGAGTTATTCGCAACGGCGTGTAATTTAAATTTTTTTGCTCAGGATTAGATAGATCAGCGCCTAAGTCAAATAAATCATTTTGTATACGGGCTAACATATTGTCAACTTGTTCCCCGCCATCTTCTATAGCGTTTAGTCGCGCTATGCCGATTGCTGCATTAGTTTCATCCACAGTTCCGTATGCATTTGGTCTTAGAGCATGCTTAACTACGCGTGTGCCATCTCCTAAGGAGGTTTTTCCTAAATCTCCAGTACGAGTATAGCTATTAGTAAGCTTTACCATTTTTATGCTAAAATATTTCACCTTTCCGAAAATTAATCTTTACTAACTTTATCAACTATTTATGAGACGATAATTACGTTAAATGGAAAAAATAGGCTGTCCGATTAATATAGTAAAATATTGGACATTACTAAATCACTATTCTATGGTAAGGCTAAACAAATCGTAACAATCACCTTGAGAAATACAAAAGTTAAAACATAAATATATACAGTTAATTAACATATCGATAATATCAAATTGACTACTTACTCTTAATCGACAATAGCATTGTCATAAAACAATCAAGACTAGCCTCTCTAAGAGAGGCTCATTTAATAAAATACATAACTAATTTACAGCTAATGTTACAGGTATAATGAACTACCTTATGGTAGTTTGAAAAATACGACTTTATCGAGTAGTATTCATAAAAATCTAAAGATAACTAAATTTATAATTTTTTAAACCTAAAAAGAAGCATAATTATTTCTCTTCTCGAAGAAAACTATCTTGCTAGATAATAGTTATCTATAAGTTAACTGCGAACAATTTATAATCCCCAAGACTATATCATACATTTAGTATAATGTATGCGATTAGTGTGTTATCAAGAACTAACAAAATTATTAGCTACTATATCCTCAGCAGGATCCTTCAAGTTATGATAAAATAGAATAAAAAATCAATTAAAAAAATATCAATACTCTACAATAAAACCTTTGATCATAGTACTACAAATAAAACGCAATTTGCAACGATAATATTTGAGATAATCTAGATTAAAGAAAAATATTTGATAACTGTATAATTTTTATGTTTTATAAAAAAACAATTATCTATTTAGATAAGTAAAGATATTAAAATAGTTTATAATTAACTTAAGATAGGAGTAATTTTTTTAAGCGATCAAATAGTAATGTATACTACTTAACATATAATACATTAAAACAAACAATATTTTATTGTAGGTAAATTAAAAATATAATCTAAGTGATAGATATTTTAAAAATGTATTAAAGCTCAGTCTAATTAAATTACTAGGTAAAGTAAAAATTTCTAATAAATTACATAGCTAGCAGACTAAAGACATGATAACAATAAAAATTAACTAAATTAATAATAATTATTCTCTAATTAATCAATAGATAAGTAAATTTTTATCTTGTACTGTATGTTATTGAAATATACTTTTAGATATAAAAATTTGTATCTCAGGGAAAAATCGCATTTTATTATTGTATCTGTGTTTGATATTTCATTAAAAGGAAATTCAGCGATAAAATGGCTTATAATAGCTAGTGATTTATAAAAAGCGTAATATTACAATAGATTTTACTCTTGATGCTGTATACTTTTGTTAAACAGAGCCACTATATCAAAAAAGCATTCATTAGTTCCATTCTTTGTGAAGAACTATAATTAATTTTAAATATATAGAACATTAATAGAGCAGTTATTTTGATAAAAATCAAATAAATATCAATATTATTCAATATAAAACTATGCGAAATATTAACAAAAAATAACCTTTATAGGTAAATTATGACAATAACATGTTGATAACAATCAATCACACAAATCCTTCCTTATCTAAAAAAATAACGCATCATTTATTAAGATGATTAACCTATATAACAAGCATCTATGAATTTAAGCATAACGTTAACATTTTTATCAAGCGATGTTTATGAACAAGTAATAGATCCATGTCCATGAGCAGCTTCGTCACGATCAACCAACTCTATCACTGCCATCGGAGCAGCATCGCCATGACGAAATCCGGCCTTTAGTATACGTATGTATCCACCATTACGTTTTTTATAACGATTAGCTATACAATCAAATAGCTTGCGAGTCATTGTATCATCCTGTAATCGACTTGTAACGAGTCGACGAGAGTGTAGGTCACTGCGCTTTGCTAAAGTAATCATCTTTTCAACAATTGGGCGTAATTCTTTTGCTTTAGGTAAGGTGGTCACGATTTGCTCATGCTTAATTAATGCTACCGCCATGTTTTTAAACATAGATTTACGATGGGAAGATGTGCGGTTAAGCTTGCGACCATTATTGCTATGACGCATAATAGCAATCTCCTTATGTGTACACATTACGCTCTAAGAACGTAAGACAATTAGAATGGTTCTTCCAATCTCTTAGCCAGCTCATCTATATTTTCTGGAGGCCAAGCAGTAATTTTCATACCAAGTGAAAGACCTAAAGAATTTAGCACTTCCTTAATCTCATTCAGAGACTTACGACCAAAATTTGGAGTACGAAGCAGTTCTGGCTCAGTTGTTTGAACTAATTCACCAATATAAACGATATTATCATTTTTCAAGCAATTTGCCGAACGGACCGAAAGCTCTAATTCTTCTACCTTACGTAGCAGGTTTTTGTTAAATGGTAGATCGTTAGTTTCTTCCGTTTTGCTACGTTGAACTGGCTCTTCAAAGTTTATAAAAAGTTGTAGTTGGTCTTGCAAAATACGAGCAGCATAAGCTATAGAATCATCTGGATTTAACGAACCATCAGTTTCAACTGTAATAGATAGCTTATCGTAGTCTGTTACTTGACCTACTCGAGTATTTTCCACTTTGTAAGCTACTTGACGTACTGGGCTAAAAATAGCATCAATCGGTATTAGACCAATTTGTGTATCTTCCTGACGACTAGCTGAAGCCGGAACATATCCTTTACCATTCGCTACAGTTAATTCCATAGATAAAGAAGCATTACGATCCAAAGTGCAGATTGTATGATCAGGATTCATAATCTCAATATCTGATATTGCATCAATATGACCTGCCTTTACTTCTCCTGGTCCCTTAGCCTTTAGGCGCATTTTTTTTTGGCTTTCTCCATACATGCGGATAGCAACTGCTTTAAGATTTAAAACTATATCAGTTACATCTTCACGAACACCAGGTATACTGGAGAACTCTTGAACTACACCGTCAATTTGAACTGCAGTTATTGCGGCTCCCTGCAAAGATGAAAGAAGCACTCGACGCAAAGCGTTACCAAGCGTTAAACCAAATCCACGCTCCAACGGCTCTGCAACAATAGTTTTTTTGCGTTTAGCATCGTAGCCCGCTTGGAAATCAAGCTTCTTGGGCTTAATTAACGTCAGCCAATTTTTTTGTATCACAACTTAACCTTTAATGTCAGTATATTCACACTGACCAATTAACGTGACAGACTCAGCCAAATTAAAATTAGCCAGAATGTTGATATTGTTTTTCATACTCGCCTACGTTTGCGTGGACGACAGCCATTATGAGGGATTGGTGTCATATCTCGAATTGACATAACCTGAAAACCAACTGCCTGCAAGGCACGTAAGGCAGATTCACGACCTGATCCCGGGCCAGTAACTTCGACATCTAATGCCTTCATACCGTGTTCAACTGCTTTGCGACCAGCTCCCTCAGCGGCTACTTGAGCAGCGTACGGAGTAGATTTACGCGAACCCTTAAACCCCATCTGACCAGCAGATGACCAAGAAATAGCATTTCCTTGGGCATCTGTAATAGTAATTATAGTATTGTTAAAAGAAGCATTTACATGCGCAACGCCAGAAGTAATATTCTTCTTTTCTCGTCGACGAACTCTTCCTTGAAGCGTTTGCTTTATCATTAATTTCCTATCTCCTTATATGCTAACTTGACTGAAAAAAAATCACGCAAGAATCAATTTTACTTCTTTTTCCCGGCAATCGCCCTTGCTGGCCCCTTACGAGTTCGAGCATTTGTATGCGTTCGCTGGCCACGAACAGGAAGACCCTTACGGTGTCGCAATCCACGATAGCAACCTAGATCCATTAATCTCTTTATGCTTATCGACGTCAGTCGACGTAAATCGCCTTCAACTACTAAATCACTATCAATCATTCCTCGTAATCGTAATAGCTCATCCTCAGACATATCCCGAACCCTTCGCCTAATGGGTATGCCCACTTGTGTGCATAATTTTTGAGCAGTTGTACGCCCAATTCCATGAACATAGGTTAAAGCAATAACAACACGTTTCTGCGTAGGAATGTTTACACCAGCTATGCGAGCCACCTTTGCTCTCCTCACTCAAAATTCGAGGTATTAAAACACTAAAAATATCCGCGGGGAAAACTCCTAATTGTTATCAGTTTACACAATTAATTAAAATAATTAAGCTATATCAAGTATAATCAAGCAAACTTTGAAGTCAATATTCCAGAACTTGCCATAGAGAAAAGCATAATATGCCTAATTTACTATCCTCGCAATCAGTTTAGCTGATCTATTCATTAAAGTTTTAAACAGCAAGGATTTTTTCTATTTGACTAGTAACATCATCCATTGGTTTCATAGCATCTATAACATTTAACAGGAATCTTCCTTGGTAATATGGCACTATAGAAGAAGTTTGCTCATGATAGATACTCATTCGCTTACGTATAGTATCGTCGTTATCATCGCTACGGTTTTCTTCAGTCGCACGCTTAAGAATACGCTTAACCATCTGTTCTTTGTCCACACAAAACTCTATCACGTGATCTATCCGAAGGCTTTTTTGTGACAACATATATTCTAAAGCATTTGCTTGAGCGATGTTACGCGGAAAACCATCTAGAATAAAGCCTTTTGAACAATCAGGATCATCAATACGCTCAGATATCATTTGCATAATTATATTATCTGATACTAAATTGCCAGCATCTATCACTGCTTTGATTTCATGAGCTATATCTGAAGCGGAAGAAATTGTTCTTCTTAGCATGTCGCCAGTAGACAATTGCTTTACTCCCAACCTTTTTTCAAGTCGTTTTGCTTGGGTACCTTTGCCTGCACCAGGTGGACCCAAAAGAATTAGATTCATATGCTTTTACCCTTACTAAATCTTGATTTTTTAATCAGCCCCTCGTACTGATGTGCTAATAAATGGGACTGAATTTGGGTGACTGTATCTATGGTAACAGTAACGACGATAAGTAGGCTAGTACCGCCAAAATAGAACGGTACTGCAAGCTGACTGATCAATAATTCTGGTAGAACACAAACAAAGGATAAATAAGCAGCACCGATGACAGTCAAACGCATTAACACAAAATCAAGGTAGTTGGAAGTATTTTTACCGGGTCGAATACCTGGTAAAAAACCACCATATTTTCGCAAATTTTCGGCAGTTTCTTGTGGATTAAATACAATTGAAGTGTAAAAAAAAGAAAAAAATACAATTAAGCATACATAAATTGCTATGTAAAGAGGATTACCGTGGCCAAGTAAAATAGTGATTTTTGATAACCAATTATCTGTAGCATTTTTGTTACCTGATGATAAACTCGCGATCGTAACTGGCATCAATAGTAGAGAGCTGGCAAAAATCGGTGGTATTACACCAGATACATTGATTTTTAAAGGTAGATGTGAGCTATCAGTATTAGTCATGCGCTTGCCAAGTTGGCGTTTTGGATACTGCACCAGAATTTTGCGCTGAGAACGTTCGATAAAACAGATAAAAGCGATTACAGCCCAACCCATAATCAGAAGAACTGGGATACCGATAGCTGGCAGTGCTCCTGTGCGGCCTAGCTCAAACAAGTTAGCTACAGCAGAGGGCAGATTCGCAACAATGCCAGAAAATATTATGAGTGATACACCATTGCCTATACCGCGAGCAGTAATCTGTTCTCCAAGCCACATTAAAAAAATAGTACCACCAACCAATGTGATCACTGTAGTCGTGCGGAAAAATGTACCAGGATTTAAAACAGCTCCCAATGCACCGAAACTATATATTGATTCAAGACCAACAGCAATTCCATAGGATTGAAAAGATGCTAAAATAACGGTTAAATAGCGTGTGTATTGGTTGATTGTTTTACGGCCAACTTCACCTTCTTTTTTTATGGATTCCAGAGCAGGAATAACAGAAGTCATAAGCTGCATAATGATAGCAGCTGAGATATACGGCATGATATTAAGTGCAAAAATCGTCATACGACTAAGCGCACCACCAGAAAACATGTTAAATATATCCAGTATGCCACCTTGAGTATTATGAAATATTTGTTTTAAAACTTCTGGATCGATTCCAGGTACAGGAATGTATGTACCAAGCCTGTAGACTATCAGAGCACCTAGAGTAAACCAGATACGCTTCTTTAGTTCAGTTGCCTTTGAAAAGGCGCTAAAGTTTAGTTGCGAGGTGATATGGTCAACATTAGTGGCCATGACTTCATTCTTCTTGTCCTAAGTAGAGTCGCCAAAGAAATAGGATAGAAACAGAAGAATATGGCATATAAAAGCCAATTTACTCTCCCATACACTTTGATTTTATAGTAAAATCTGTGATAATTGAACCGCCAATTTTCTCTACGGCGTTGATCGCAGCTTTAGAAGCGGCGGTAACTTTGAAATTAACCTTGGAAAATATTCTACCATTTGCTAAAAGCCGTACCCCATGTCTAGAATAGTTAGCAAGACCAATAGTTTTGAGTAATGCCTCATCTATTTCTTCCTCAGTATTGATTTTGCCTTTATCGATTGCAGATTGCACACTGCCTAGATTAACCAAATTAAAATTTTTAGTAAAGTTATAATTATTGAAACCACGCTTCGGTAAACGTCGATAAATCGGCATTTGGCCACCTTCAAAACCATTGATAGATACGCCGCAACGCGCTTTTTGACCTTTATGTCCTTTACAGCAAGTTTTACCCATACCAGAGCCAATACCTCGACCGATACGTTTACGTGGCCTGGTCGATCCATTATTATCATTAAGCTCGTTTAATTTCACCATTCAATTCTCTTCTAGATATTATCTATATAACCACTAATTGACTAGCTTCGAGAGAAGCTAGTCAATTAGTTAATCAAACATTGTGAACAATTTCAATTAAGTGTTTAACTTTGCTAATCATGCCTTGCACTGCAGGAGTATCATCAAGCCTGCTTTCACGCCTTAGTTTACCCAGACCAAGACCTCTTAGAGTCGCTATTTGATTTTTTTTACGACCTGAACCACTACGAATTTGCCGCACGGTAATTACATTTTTATTTGTCATCGCTAAAGTTCTTTTCTATTATTTCGCATTAGCGGATTGCAATGTAGTGTTTTGCTGCCTATCGCGATGAAAAATTTCTGCCACTTTTTTACCTCTCCTGGCGGCGACAAATCTTGGTGCATGAATGTTACATAATGCACCAAACGTTGCCTTAATAATATTGTGCGGGTTTGATGTACCAATTGACTTCGCAACAACGTCCTGTACGCCAAGTATTTCAAAAATAGCTCGCATTGGCCCACCTGCAATTATGCCAGTCCCCGCTGGTGCTGCACGTAATGCAACACGACCTGCCCCAAAACGGCCGGTAATATCGTGGTGTAGAGTACGCCCTTCACGTAAGGGGACTCTAATCATTGATCGTTTAGCTTGCTCTGCTGCTTTGCGAATGGCTTCAGGAACTTCTCGCGCTTTACCTGAGCCATGACCGACTCGGCCGCGCCTGTCACCTACTATAACAATAGCAGCAAAACCAAAACGACGACCCCCCTTGACAACCTTAGCTACACGGTTGATACCTACTAACTTTTCGGTCAGATCGCTTTCTTGTCGATCACGATCTCTGTTGCGGTCTTTTCTTTCATGACGTGCCATCTATCAGTCTTTCTTAAAACTTAAGGCCAAATTTTCGCGCAGCATCAGCAAGCGATTTAACACGGCCGTGATATATATATCCTCCGCGGTCAAACACTACGTCACGCAAACCTTTTTCGATTCCACGCAAGGCTAATAATCTACCAACCGCTTGAGCTGCAGTTTTATCAGCACCTGTTTTCAGGCGGCCCTTTAGCTCTTTATCAATGGAAGAAGCCGATACAATCGTATTACCATCGACTAAATTAATGATTTGAGCGTAAATATTCTTAGATGATCTGAATACTGACAATCGCTTCCGACCGCCAGCAGTGCGATTAATCCGCGCACGATTTCGCATCTTACGACGCTTAAACATTTCACCAGCTGAAAGCATCGAAAACTCCCTATTTCTTTTTACCTTCCTTAATAAGGATAACCTCATTAGCGTACTTGATACCTTTACCTTTAAACGGTTCAGGCGGACGGCATGCTCGAATTTCTGCTGCAAATTGACCAACGAGTTGTTTGTCTGCTCCACTTATAGAAATTGTGGTCGCACGTTCACACCTTATTGTGATTCCCTTAGGAATAAACAATCGTACAGAATGACTAAATCCCAGTGCTAATTCAAGATTAGCATCCATAATTGTGGCGCGATAGCCTACACCATTAATTTCAAGATCAACGTTATAACCAGTGGAGACACCAACAATAATATTATTAACCAAAGATCTGGTAGTACCCCACATAGCTCGCGCACGCTTAGTGTTACGTTTTGGAGTAAGCTTTACAAGATTATCTTCTCGCACAACATTCACTTGTGGTAATATTGGCGCTGATAAAGCTCCAAGAGTGCCTACTGCTTTAACTTCTTTATTAGTAATTTCAATGTTTACATTGGCTGGAATTGCTATTGGATATTTACCGACACGTGACATGATAGACTCCTAATCAGAATACCCGACAGAGGATCTCGCCACCGACATTAGATGCACGAGCCTCATGATCAGACATTACACCACGGGGTGTCGATAAAATCGCAATTCCAAGACCGTTATAAACGCGCTGCAAGTTCCTTATTTTGGAGTAAACTCGAAGACCTGGAGTAGATACTCGCACAATTTTTTTTATTACTGGCTCGCCTTCAAAATACCTTAATTCTATTTCAATGTTAGTGATACCATTGCTGATATTTTCTTGCGAATAAGTGCTTATATATCCCTCACGCTGTAAAACAGCTAGCACATTCTTACGCAAACGTGAAGCTGGTGTAACAACGACTGACTTACGTGCATTCTGACCGTTACGAATCCTGGTCAGCATATCACCAAGAGGATCACTCATTGACATTTATCGCCTACCTTTACCAACTTGACTTGACTAAGCCTGGAATTTGACCAGTAGAACCCAGAGCACGTAGGGCAATCCGTGAAAGCTTAAACTTACGATATACTCCCCTTGGGCGTCCAGTAAGCTCACAACGATTACGAATACGTTCTTTAGCACCGTTTTTAGGAAGTTTTTGCATTTTAAGCTGTGCAGCAAAACGCTCTTCAATTGGTAATGAGCGATTCATTGCAATTGCTTTCAAACGCGCACGCTTTGCCGCTTGCTGCACATGTAGCTTGCGATTAGATTTGTTCCTTTCAACAGCGCTTTTCTTAGCCATATAATCCTCTAGATTCGATCAATTAATGAACGGAAAATGAAAATGTTTAAGTAATTCGCGTGCTTCGTTATCGGTATTAGCATTGGTAACTACTACAACATCCATGCCTTTAATGTTGTCAACCTTGTCATAATCAATTTCTGGAAAAACAATCTGCTCTTTAATGCCCATAGAATAGTTACCACGACTATCAAAACTTTTTGGGTTTAGTCCTCGAAAATCTCTCACCCTGGGTAGGGCAATGTTTATTAAACGATCTAGAAATTCATACATTCTATCACGACGTAATGTTACTTTTACGCCAATTGGCATATTGGCACGCAACTTAAATCCAGCAATAGACTTTTTAGCACGTGTTACTACTGGTTTCTGTCCGGTGATTAAAGCAACCTCATTAATAGCCGACTGAATTTTTTTGCTATCACTAACAGCTTCGCCAACGCCCATATTTAAAACGACTTTAAGTACCTTAGGTATCTGATGTATATTTTTGTAGCCAAAAGTGGACTGTAAATTAGGGCGTATACGTTCAATGTATTCTTTGTACAAACGAGTCATCAAGCTTTACCTTACAACCAAGTGTGTACTAATCAACTGGCCAGATCGTTTAGCAACGCGAACCTTATTGCCATCTCTTTCTTCGAAACGAATACGAGTAGACTTATTCGACGCAGGATCTATATGCATAACGTTAGATATATCTATAGCAGCTTCGCGCTCAATAATACCTCCCGGTGAATTTTGGTTCGGACGTGTATGACGTTTTATTATATTCACACCCTCTATAACCAAACGATTATCTGATGGCATTACTCGTAATACTTTACCCATCTTACCTCTATCGCGACCGGTGATAACAATCACCCAATCTCCTTTTCTGATACGTGCTGACATCACAAGACCTCCGGAGCCAAGGAAATAATCTTCATAAATTTCTTAGCACGCAGTTCGCGAGTTACCGGACCAAATATTCTAGTGCCAATCGGCTCGCCTTGTTTGTTAATCAACACAGCAGCATTTTTGTCAAACCGGATAGCGGTTCCATCACTGCGACGAATTTCTTTAGCGGTTCGAACGATGACTGCACGGTGCACATCACCTTTTCTTACGCGACCCAAAGGAATTGCTTCCTTAACAGATACGACGATAACATCGGCAATCGAAGCAAACTTACGCTTTGAACCCCCTAGCACCTTAATACATTGCAAGCATCGAGCGCCAGAATTATCCGCCACTTGAAGATTCGTCTGCATTTGAATCATGATCTGTTGTCCTTTAAGAGTTGAGGTTTACTTCTGTCCTCCACAGCTCGCTCGTATAAAACTGCAAATTTTTTATTTTTTGAAATAGGAGCACACTCAATTATACGTACTACATCTCCTTGTTTAAAGGAGTTCTTAGGATCATGAGCAGAAAATCTATGTGAGCGCGTTATAAACTTTTTATATAGTGGATGCATAACACGTCTCTGGACATTTACAATTATAGTTTTATCGCTTTTATTGTTTACGACGGTACCTTGAAGAATACGCCTCGGCATTGCTGTCTCCCAAACCTTTTATCGATGCTTAAGTTAAAGCCATTGCTCGAGCCTTTTCGCTAATAATTGTCTTTACCTGAGCAATCTCACGTCGAACTAAGCGTATACGATTAAAGTTTTTAATCTGTCCATTTGCTCTCTGAAAACGTAGATTAAACGCTTCTTTACGCAATCGCAGAAGATGGTCTTTTAATTGGTCCGGCGACTTTGTTCTAAGATTGCTAACAACCCTATTAACCATAATGTAATTTGCTCCTACTTACTCGTTTAAACGGATTACAAATCGAGTATCAACTGGGAGCTTCATAGAAGCAAGGCAAAATGCTTCCTGAGCTAGATCTTTTGACACACCATCTAATTCAAACATAACCCTACCAGGCTTTATACGACAGACCCAAAACTCAGGAGAACCTTTACCCTTACCCATACGCACTTCAGCTGGTTTACTCGATACCGGTATGTCCGGAAAAATTCTGATCCATAATCGACCAGTGCGACGAATATGACGCGTTATTGCACGACGAGCAGCTTCTATCTGACGTGCTGTTATACGAGCTGGTGTAGTAGCTTTAAGGCCATATGTGCCAAAATTTATTACTGTACCGCTCTTTGCTAGACCATGAATGCGCCCCTTATGAGCTTTACGGAACTTTGTGCGCTTTGGGAACAGCATATGTCTTCACCTTTTACTGAACGATCAACGGCGATCACCACCAGAATTTATATGCTGCTCAGCTAAGCGTTTATCTTGCGCCATAGGATCATGAGCCAGCACTTCACCTTTAAATACCCATACCTTTACACCGCAACTACCGTAAGTAGTGTAAGCAGTTGCTTCGCCATAATCGATTTCTGCTCTTAATGTGTGAAGGGATACTCTTCCTTCGCGATACCACTCGGTGCGTGCGATTTCGGCTCCACCCAGGCGTCCACTACAATTGATTCGAATTCCCATTGCACCAAGGCGCATGGCAGATTGGACAGCTCTCTTCATTGCTCGACGAAATGCGACTCGCCGCTCAAGCTGCTGAGCAATATTTTCCGCAACAAGATGAGCTTCGATTTCAGGTTTACGTATCTCTACTATATTCAATGCAACATCTGTATTAGTTATCTTGGATAAGTATTGACGAAGTTTTTCTATATCAGTACCTTTCTTGCCGATTACTACACCTGGACGAGCTGAGTATATAGTAATACGAGCGCGTTTAGCTGGACGTTCGATAACAATGCGGCTAACGCCAGACTGACGTAAACGTTCCGTTAAGTATTGACGGAGCTTGATGTCTTGATGCAGCAAGTCAGCATAACCTTTACTAGCAAACCAGCGCGAATCCCAGGTGCGATTAATGCCAAGACGTAATCCTATGGGATTAACTTTATGACCCATTAGTTTGCTCCCTACGCTCACTTAAGATTACAGTCATGTGACTAAATGGCCTTTTAATTCGACCTAACAATCCACGTGCTCTAGGACGAAAGCGCTTTATTGTTATGCTCTTGCCTACAAAAGCTTCCTTAACAAAAAGCCTATCGACATCAAGTTGGTGGTTATTTTCAGCATTAGCAATAGCAGATTCCAAAAGCTTTCTCACGTCACGTGCAATTTGGCGCTTGGAAAAGGCTAAAGTAGCTAAGGCATTGTTTGCACGCTGGCCACGAATCATTTGTGCAATCAAATTTAATTTCTGCACACTAACACGTGCATTGCGCAGAATAGCCTTAGCATCTCTATTGTCAATGCGTCTCCCAAACATTCTTTTACCCACTACCCGCTCCTTTTAGTCTTATCGACGTGATTTCTTGTCGGCAGTATGACCGTAATAAGTACGCGTTGGCGAGAATTCACCAAATTTATGCCCTACCATGTTTTCGCTAACAAGAACCGGAATAAATTTATGACCATTGTGCACACCAAAAGTCAGTCCAACAAACTGTGGCATAATTGTCGAACGTCGCGACCAAGTTTTGATAACTTCATTGCGACCGGAGTTACGCGACTTTTCAGCCTTTTTTAGCAAATAGCCATCGACGAAGGGTCCTTTCCAAACTGATCGAGTCACCAAAATTTCTCCTTACTTTCGACGCCGGCGAACAATAAACTTATCAGTTGCCTTATTGTTACGCGTCTTCTTGCCCTTAGTTGATTTACCCCAAGGAGTAACCGGATGACGACCACCTGAGGTCCTACCTTCACCACCGCCGTGCGGATGGTCGACAGGATTCATGGCGACGCCGCGCACAGTTGGACGTCTTCCTAACCAGCGATTTCGGCCAGCCTTACCTAGTTTAATGTTTTGCTGGTCAGGGTTTGATACCGCACCTATAGTAGCCATGCATTCGGCTCGCACCATGCGAATCTCACCTGAGGCTAAACGAAGTAGAGCGTAACCAGAATCACGACCAACAATTTGGACATAAGTACCAGCAGAGCGAGCGAGCTGACCACCTTTTTTAGGCTTTAATTCAACATTGTGGACTATAGTACCGATCGGTATGCTGCTTAACTGCATAGAATTCCCTGGTTTCACATCTACGCGTTCGCCGGCAATAATTTTATCTCCAATATTCAAACGCTGTGGAGCTAAAATGTAACTCCTTTCTCCATCTTCGTAATTGATAAGAGCAATAAAAGCTGTGCGATTTGGATCGTACTCAATGCGCTCTACGGTAGCGAGTAAATTTAACTTGCAACGCTTAAAATCAATTATTCTGTAGGTCCTCTTGTGACCTCCTCCCCGATGACGAACAGTTATACGACCAGTATTATTACGACCAGATTTTTTACTAATACCTCTAGTTAGCTTCTTAAGTGGTTTACCGTACCATAGCTCCGAGCGATCAACACCAACTAGCTGGCGCTGTGACGGGGTAGTCGGATTAAACGACCTTAAAGTCATAAATCTATATTCCTAACATCAAATCAATGTTATGCCCTCTGGCTAGAATAACAATAGCCTTTTTGTAGTTAGAACGACGACCTAATCGTCCTCGGTAACGTTTCATCTTACCTTTAATTAGTAGGGTATTAATCGCACTGACTTCTACATTAAATAAACTTTCAACAGCTTGCTTAATTTCTGGTTTGGCTGATTTAACAGGAACCTCAAATGTGACTTGACCAAAATTAGATCCAGCAGTTGACTTTTCAGTTACTATTGGACGACGAAGTAATTCATAAGCTCGCTCATTGCTTACATTACTAATTTTTGGTCTGTATGGACCGATAGTCATTTCAAGCGAATCTCCAATTGTTCGACAGCAACTTTGGTTAAAACTAAGGTTTCACGACGGAGAATATCATAGACGTTGGCACCTTGTTGTGGCAATAGATCTACCAAGGGGATGTTACGTACTGCGTAAGCAAAATTTTTATTCAATACCTCTCCGTCAATGACTAGCAGCGACAACCAACCAAGCAATTTAAACTTTGCAGCTAATGGTTTAGTTTTAGGCCTATCGGCAGTGGCCTCATCGATGACAATCAGTTGTCCGTCCTTAAATTTTGTCGACAGCGCAATTCTTAATCCAAGTTTCCGAAATTTTTTAGTAAGTTGTTGTCTATGACTACGGACAACTGGTCCATGAACAGTTTGTCCACCACGAAAATGAGTCGCTCTCATTGAGCCCTGACGAGCACGGCCAGTACCCTTTTGACGGAAAGGCTTCTTAGTTGTTCCAGATATTTCTGAAATCCCCTTGATTTTATGATTACCACTACGGCGTTTGGCAAGTTGCCAATTTACTACTCTGGTTAAAATATCCTTACGCGTTTCAAGGCCAAATATCGACTCATCAAGATAGATCTCATCGGTCTTCTTTGCGTCAAGATTGATGACGTCAATTTTCATGACTTCAACTATTCTCCTTAGCGTTTTTCACCGTGACAGATTTTACTCAAGGAATTGTCAACAGAAATGTTCATCGCTTATGAGTAATGAACTACTACAAAAGTACATGGCTATTCTTTAGCCCAGCTGGATAAGGAGCATTTTTTGGTGTACCAATTTTTACGGAGTCACGGAGCAACACATAGCTGCCCTTAGAACCAGGCACAGAGCCTCGTACAAGGATCAAACCGCGAGGAGTATCAATAGAAACAATAGTTAGGTTTTGAATAGTAACACGCTTGTTACCCATATGACCAGCCATCTTTTTACCAGGAAATACTCGACCAGGATCTTGATTGTTGCCAGTAGAACCGTGGGAACGATGTGATAAAGAAACTCCGTGTGAAGCTCTCAAACCACCAAAATTATGCCTCTTCATTACACCAGCGAAACCCTTACCAATGGAAATACCTATAACATCAACTTTTTGTCCTACAATGAAATGTCCAGCAGATAGTTCTACACCAACGTCTATAAGAGCGTCATCAGAAATACGAAACTCAGTTAAGTTACGTTTAGGCTGAACTTTTGCTTTGGAAAAGTGGCCGCGCATTGGCAAGGGAGTACGCTTTACCTTTCTACATCCAACTCCTAATTGTAATGCGGTGTAGCCATCTTTTTCTTTAGTTCGCTGAGCAATGACTCTACAATCCTCAACTATTAACACAGTAACAGGAATGTGCTCACCTTCTTTAGTAAATACCCGTGTCATACCAAGTTTATGAGAAATTAATCCTGAACGCATCGCACTGACTACCTTAGAGTTTAATCTCGACATCCACACCAGAAGCTAAATCAAGCTTCATTAATGCATCTACGGTTTGTGGAGTTGGATCAACTATATCAAGAACCCTCTTGTGAGTTTTAATCTCAAACTGCTCACGACTTTTTTTGTCAATGTGTGGGCCTCGCAGTACAGTAAAACGTTCGATACGGGTTGGGAGAGGAATAGGACCGCGCACACGCGCGCCAGTACGCTTAGCTGTGTTTACAATTTCACAGGTCGACTGGTCAAGGACCCGGTGATCAAACGCCTTCAGACGGATGCGGATGTTTTGACTGTCCATCTTTCCGCTACTTTCAATCGCGTTGACCAACTAAACGTTGTCACCGCGCAAAAAAAAATGTGAGAGTGCTATAAAGCACTTTTCTTGTTGCTATTTGGAATATTGCTGCCCTAAAACACTAAACGGTATCCAATCAGTTAAAAGTTAACCAAATCATAGTTAATCCACAGAGTATTAAAGCAAATCATTGATCCGATAAAGTGTTGTCAAGTATCAATTTTACATTCATAGAATGAGACTACTCATTTCTAACACCGATGAAAAGAATAATCTGATTAAAGGCTTAATTATTCTAAAACTAAGTGATATACTTCAAATACTTACAAGAACATAACTACAAAACAAATCCTCAATAAAAGCTTGATTATTGATCTCTCCAGTAGAAAATAAAAAAGATTAAAAGATTTATGCTATTTTTTTACATACTTCATTTGTTATCTTTTTAGGAACAGGCTCATAATGGTCAAATTGCATGGTATACTGAGCTCGACCTTGGCTCATAGAGCGAAGAGTATTAACGTATCCAAACATGTTTGCCAACGGCACCACGGCATCGATAACGCGAGCATTGCTGCGTTGTCCCATGCCATTAACATGGCCGCGACGGCTACTTAAATCGCCTATAATATCACCCATATAATCCTCAGGAGTGACAATCTCAACCTTCATAATGGGCTCTAATAAAATTGGACCAGCTTTTGCCATTCCTTCGTTGAAGGCAGCACGAGAAGCTATTTCAAATGCCAATACACTGGAGTCGACATCGTGATAAGCGCCGTCTGTGAGAGTAATCTTTATATCAACAACAGGGAAACCATCAAGCACTCCAGTGCTCAAAGAGGAATTTAGACCTTTTTCAACCCCTGGTATGTATTCACGCGGTACTGATCCACCAAATATGGCGTTTTCGAAAAGAAAACCTTGACCTCTTTCTTGTGGAGAAAAAGTTAATTTAACGCGAGCAAACTGACCAGCACCACCAGTTTGTTTTTTATGAGTATAGTCAACATCAACTGTTTTTGTAATTGATTCGCGATAAGCCACTTGTGGCGCGCCCACATTAGCTTCAACTTTAAATTCACGACGCATACGATCTATTAAAATATCCAAATGAAGTTCGCCCATGCCTTTAATAACCGTTTGCCCAGTTTCAGGATTAGAAGTAACACGAAAAGAAGGGTCCTCTGTGGCTAAACGGCTAAGAGCAACTCCCATCTTCTCCTGATCCCCCTTAGTTTTTGGTGCTACCGCAACTTCAATAACTGGATTGGGGAATTCCATTCGTTCTAAAATTACCGGCTTTAACTGATCACAAAGTGTATCACCAGTAGTCGTATACTTAATACCTGCTAAAGCTACTATATCACCAGCGCGTGCTTCTTTTATGTCTTCACGATTATTTGAGTGCATAAGCAGCATACGACCGACACGTTCACGCTTATTCTTAATAGTATTCATTACTAAGCAACCAGTTGTTAAAACACCAGAATAAATACGGACAAAGGTTAGTGAACCAACAAAAGGGTCGTTCATAATCTTAAATGCTAATGCAGCAAATGGTTCTTCATCAGAGGATTTACGTATTATTTCGGTTTTACCGTCGATGGCCACCCCCTTTATAGCGCTAACATCCATTGGAGATGGTAGGTAGTCAATTACAGCATCAAGCAGCGGCTGAACGCCTTTATTTTTAAAAGCTGAACCCAAAAACACAGGGACGAAACTACCATTTAATACTCCCTTACGAATGCATGCGCGAAGCAGTTTTTCTGTCAGGTCATTACCATCAAGATAAGCTTCCATAGCAACGTCGTCCGCTTCAATAGCTAACTCGATCATCTTTTGACGATATTCAGCAGCTTTACTAGCTAAATGAACTGGTATTTCACCAATCTCAAACTTTGCGCCTAACGACTCATCCAGCCAGCGCACAGATTTCATAGCGACAAGATCAACAATACCGACGAAATTAGATTCTATACCAATCGGCAACTGCATAATTATTGGTGTAGCACCCAAACGCTCTACAATCATATTTACGCAACGAAAGAAGTCAGCACCTATACGATCCATCTTGTTTACAAAACAGATACGCGGCACGCTATATTTATCGGCTTGTCGCCAAACAGTCTCAGACTGTGGTTCTACACCAGCGACACTATCAAATACAGCAATAGCGCCGTCCAAGACACGCAAAGAGCGCTCTACCTCAATTGTAAAGTCAACATGACCTGGAGTATCAATAAGGTTAATGCGACACTCGCGCCAAAAGCAGGTAGTTGCCGCGGAAGTTATTGTGATGCCGCGCTCCTGTTCTTGTGCCATCCAATCCATAGTTGCATTCCCGTCATGAACTTCACCGATCTTGTAGGAACGGCCAGTGTAGTACAGGATTCTTTCAGTCGTCGTCGTTTTGCCGGCGTCAATGTGTGCCATGATGCCGATATTGCGATACATTTCTAATGGATGAGTTCGATACATCGAGTGTGCAATTACAGTTTAAAGTTTTGGTCGTTAAAGAAAAAATAATAAATTTTAGTTTCAGTTGCCATATAATAATTACCAACGGTAATGAGAAAAAGCCTTATTAGCATCAGCCATTCGATGAGTATCTTCACGTTTTTTAACCGCTGAGCCACGATTTTGAGCCGCATCTCGTAATTCACCAGATAACCTGTGCACCATGGTTTTTTCAGAACGCTTGCGGGCAGCATTAATTAACCAGCGAATTGCTAATGCCTGGGCACGTTCAGGACGAACCTCCACAGGAACTTGATAGGTAGCTCCACCCACACGACGAGAACGAACCTCTACACGGGGTTTTACGTTGTCTAAGGCATCATGAAATGTCCGAATCGGCGCAACACCGACTCGTCCTTCAAGAATATTAAACGCACCATAAACTATACCCTCAGCTACTGAGCGTTTACCATCGTACATCAAACAACTCATAAATTTAGAAATAACTGGGTCACCAAAATGAGCATCTGGTAATATATTACGCTTTATTGCGCGATGGCGACGCGACACAATATAATACTCCTTACTTTGGTCGTTTAGCGCCGTACTTTGAACGACGTTGACGACGATCTTTAACACCTTGCGCATCAAGTGCGCCACGAATAATATGATAGCGAACGCCCGGAAGATCTTTTACACGACCGCCGCGAATCATGACAACTGAATGCTCTTGAAGATTGTGACCTTCGCCTGGAATATAACTGATAACCTCAAATCCGTTGGTCAAACGAACGCGAGCCACCTTACGTAAAGCGGAATTTGGCTTTTTTGGTGTAGTTGTATACACACGTGTGCATACACCACGCTTTTGCGGACATGACTGCAGTGCAGGAACTTTATTACGTGCAAGCGGCACCTTACGACCATTGCGTATTAGCTGATTAATAGTCGGCATACTCAACCTCATGAAAAATAAAAATTACGATAAATAATAAAATAACTAAAAATATTTATCATCAAATTATACATTGCCATTAAAACGATAACAATTTTTCATATGCCACAGTTAATCAAGTAAAATAAAGATACAACAAACTAGCAAAGCGAGGACAACAATATTAACATTCTCCTCTATAGTCAAGACAATTATATGCAAGGTAAAAATTAACTGACATATTTTTACAGATTGCAGATATTATAATTAACAACATAATTAAAACATCAAACTAATCGTAATCATCATAGTAATTTTCCCCAAATTATATGGTAGATTAATCAATGTTTGCTGTCAATAGCAGTTAGTGAGAGCAATTGATCACGATCTGCAGCTATTCTTCGCAAACGATGCATGACGCTGCCCGTGCCTGCAGGTATAAGGTGACCGACAATGACATTTTCCTTTAGTCCATCTAGACCATCTTCCTTTCCGGATACAGCAGCTTCAGTTAAAACACGAGTAGTTTCCTGAAAAGACGCTGCAGAAATAAAAGATTTTGTTTGAAGCGAAGCTTTAGTTATACCCTGGAGTACCGGTTTGGCTACAGCTGGGCGTAAATCATTCGCTAAGACTTTGTCATTAGCCTTCTTGTATTCATCACGGTCAATGCTTTCACCTAAAAGTAAAGTCGTATCGCCAGTTTTGATTACTTCAACTTTTTGCAACATCTGGCGAACAATTACTTCGATATGTTTATCATTAATCTTAACTCCTTGCAAACGATAAACTTCTTGAATTTCATTAATAAGATAGTCAGCCAGAGCTTCAACACCCATAATTCCTAGAATGTCGTGCGGAACTCGTGCTCCATCAAGCAACATATCACCTTTTTGTACGAAATCTCCTTCTTGGACAGCTAAATGCTTACCTTTTGGGATCATATACTCTATAGGAACGGCGTTTTCTTCCTCTGGACGTACTATAACTCGACGCTTGGTCTTGTAGTCCTTACCAAATTCTATTTTACCGTCAGTTTCTGTAATTACAGCAAAGTCCTTCGGACGGCGAGCTTCGAATAGTTCAGCCACGCGTGGTAAACCACCAGTAATGTCACGAGTTTTCGAGGACTCGCGTGGAATACGTGCTAAAACGTCACCGGCTTTCACTTGGGAACCATTATCAACGGATAGTACAGCATCAACTGACATGAAATAGCGAGCTTCCAAACTATTGGCAAGTTGAATTACCTCGCCTAATTTGTTACGTAAAGTTATGCGCGGCTTTAGTTCGTTGCCTCTAGCTTGCTGTTTCCAGTCAATCACGACCCGGGAAGAGATACCAGTAGCTTCATCTGTTATTTCGCGCATGGATAAACCTTCTACCAAGTCGACGTAGTGGGTAACTCCTTCACACTCAGTAATAATAGGAATGGTATAAGGATCCCACTCTGCCATCTTGTAGCCAGATTCAACAACAACACCGTTATCAACAAATAATTTAGCTCCGTAAGGTACGCGGTGACGTGCCCGCTCACGCCCTTGCTCATCGGTCAAAATGATTTCAGTGTTACGATTCATTACTACTAATACACCGTCAGAGTTAGTAACAACATTACGATTATTTAACCGTACAATTGTACCAAAAGTAGCCTCGACAGTAGATTGTTCAGCACCACGTTGAGCAGCACCACCTATGTGGAATGTTCTCATAGTTAACTGTGTACCAGGCTCACCGATCGATTGAGCAGCAATTACACCAACAGCCTCGCCGATATTTACCAGTGTACCACGAGCCAAATCACGACCATAACAGGTAGCACAAACACCAGGATGTGTTTTACATGTTAGAACTGAGCGTATCAAAACTGAATCAATATCTGCACGCTCAATTTCTTCAACCATGGTTTCGTCTATAGTTTGGCCTTTTTTAATGATTACTGCACCATTAACTGGGTTTAGCACTTCATTCACTGTAGTACGACCAAGGATACGGTCTCCTAAAGGTTCTATTACTTCACCTCCGTCTATAACGGGTTTTACTGTTATTCCGTTTGAAGTACCGCAATCAATTTCTGTAACAATACAATCCTGAGCAACGTCAACCAAACGACGGGTTAAATAACCCGAATTTGCTGTTTTGAGCGCAGTGTCAGCTAGTCCTTTACGAGCACCATGGGTTGAGTTAAAGTACTCAAGCACAGTCAAACCTTCTTTAAAGTTAGAGATAATAGGAGTTTCAATGATTTCGCCTGATGGTTTAGCCATTAGGCCACGCATACCAGCCAATTGTTTAATTTGGTTAGCAGAACCACGTGCACCGGAATGTGCCATCATCCATACGGCATTTACAGGATTTATTCCGTCATCTTCTTTAATTACTGACATCATTTTATCGGCGACTTGATCTGTGCAACGTGACCATACATCAACTACTTTGTTATATTTTTCGCCTTGAGTAATCAGACCATCAAGATATTGCTGCTCAAGTTGCTTCACTTCCTCATTAGCAYCGTCAACTAAACCTTGTTTAGCATCCGGAATTACTAAGTCATCTTTACCAAATGAAATGCTTGCACGACAAGCATGACTAAACCCTAAATTCATTAAACGATCTGCAAAAATTACTGTCTCTTTTTGTCCACAGTGTCGATACACCATGTCGATAATATTAGATACTTCCTTTTTTGTCATCAGACAGTTAATCATTTCGAATCCTAATTTTGGATTATCCGGGAGCAATAAAGATAATTTAAGTCTCCCAGGCGTGGTTTTTATACGCCTAACTACCTTGTTGCCATTTTCGTCATATGTTGCTATGCGAGCTTGTACTTTTGTATACAAAGTGACTATGCCGTTATCAATCGCGTGATCTACTTCGTAAGGATCGGCAAATATCATGCCCTCACCTGGTTGATTTTCGCGTTCCATAGTTAGGTGGTATAGTCCCAGGATAATATCTTGTGATGGTACAATGATTGGCTTACCGTTGGCCGGACTTAAAATGTTGTTGGTTGACATCATAAGCACACGAGCTTCAAGTTGAGCTTCTAGAGATAATGGCACATGAACCGCCATTTGGTCGCCGTCAAAATCAGCATTGAACGCTGTACAAACCAGTGGATGAAGTTGGATTGCCTTACCTTCAACAAGCTTTGGCTCAAATGCTTGAATGCCAAGACGGTGCAAGGTAGGTGCCCGATTTAACATAACCGGATGTTCACGAATTACCTCTTCCAAAATATCCCAAACTTCAGGACGCTCTTTTTCAACCATGCGCTTTGCAGCCTTGATAGTGCTTGCCATACCGTAAAGTTCAAGCTTAGAATAAATAAATGGCTTAAACAACTCTAATGCCATTTTTTTTGGTAGCCCACACTGATGTAAGAGTAGATCTGGACCAACTACTATGACTGAGCGCCCCGAATAGTCGACACGCTTACCTAGTAAATTTTGACGAAAACGACCTTGTTTGCCTTTTAGCATGCCACTAAGTGACTTTAAGGGACGCTTATTGGCACCCGTAATAACGCGTCCACGCCGGCCATTGTCAAACAAAGCATCAACTGCTTCCTGCAGCATTCTCTTTTCATTGCGCACAATTATATCTGGCGCACGAAGTTCTATCAAGCGCTTTAAACGATTATTACGATTAATTACACGGCGATACAGGTCGTTTAGATCAGATGTAGCAAAGCGCCCACCATCCAACGGCACTAGAGGACGCAATTCAGGCGGAATGACTGGAATTACATCCATGATCATCCATTCTGGGCGAGAACTAGATTCTTGAAATGCTTCAATTATTTTTAAACGCTTAACTAATTTTTTACGCTTGGCTTCAGAACCAGTTTCGCGTAATTCTACGTTAATTGCATTATGCGTAGCTTCCATATCTAGGCTAGAGAGAATAGTTTTCAGAGCTTCAGCCCCAATTTGGGCGACGAAAGCGCCATCCCCGTATTCATCTTGTGCTTGATAATATTCCTCTTCGCTAAGAAGTTGTTTTTCTTTCAATGGAGATAGTAAAGGGTCAGTGACGATAAAATTCTCAAAATACAAAACCCTCTCTAAATCTTTTAGAGTCATGTCAAGCAGAAGACCGATACGGCTAGGTAGTGATTTAAGAAACCAAATATGAACAACCGGTGAGGCTAAATCAATATGGCCCATTCGTTCACGACGTACTCTGGAGAGTGTAACCTCTACACCACATTTCTCGCAGGTGATACCGCGATACTTCATACGTTTATATTTACCACACAAACACTCGTAGTCCTTGATAGGACCAAATATTCGGGCGCAAAACAAACCGTCGCGCTCAGGTTTAAAAGTTCGGTAATTAATAGTCTCCGGTTTTTTGATTTCACCAAAAGACCATGATTTCATGCGATCTTGGCTAGCAATTGAGATTTGGATAGTGTCAAATCTTTGTAGTCCGCTTGGCCGACCAAAAATGTTCACTAACTCGTTCAATCCAAGCACTCCTCGCGCTATTGCGTTGTTTGCAGATCATATTGTTGTTGATTTAATATTTGCTCTGTTTCTTTATATGATATTTAGCTGCATTGGCTAACGGGCTAAAAATACCAAATTCTTGCTATTTTCGTTACTGATTCCCTTGATTTAGCTGGACATTAAGCCCAAGCGAACGCAGTTCTTTCACCAAAACGTTAAACGATTCCGGAATACCTGCTTCAAAGTTGTCTTCCCCGCGAACTATAGACTCGTATACTTTAGTACGACCAGATACGTCATCAGATTTAACAGTAAGCATCTCTTGTAGGGTATATGCTGCTCCGTAAGCTTCAAGGGCCCATACTTCCATTTCACCAAAACGCTGCCCACCAAATTGTGCTTTGCCGCCTAATGGTTGTTGGGTAACAAGGCTGTATGGGCCTATGGAGCGTGCATGAATTTTGTCATCTACTAGATGATGGAGCTTGAGCATATAAATATAGCCGACTGTTACTCTTCGATCAAAGTGCTCTCCGGTGCGACCATCCCATAAATCTACTTGACCACTTGACTCGAGGCCTGCAATTTGTAGCATATTAACGATATCTTCTTCACGAGCACCATCAAAAACCGGAGTCGCCATCGGTACTCCGCGTTGAAGATTGCGTGACATTTCAACAATTTCTTTGTCGTTTAAACAAGAAATCTTTTGATTATATTCGTTGTTAGAGTATATTTGTTTAAGCTTATCGCGTAGAGCAGATATTCCGAAATCTTGATCAAGTTTTTCAAGCATTTCACGAATCTGACGCCCTAGATTAGCTGCAGCCCATCCAAGGTGAGTTTCTAATATTTGCCCAACATTCATTCTAGACGGAACACCTAGTGGATTTAACACGATATCTACAGCGGTGCCATCTTCTAAGTATGGCATGTCCTCTATAGGATTAATTTTTGAAATGACACCTTTGTTACCATGACGGCCAGCCATTTTATCGCCGGGCTGTAGCTTGCGCTTAACTGCAATGAACACCTTAACCATTTTCATTACGCCTGGTGGAAGCTCGTCACCGCTTTGTAATTTGTTTGCTTTATTGTCAAATATATTATTAAGTTGTTCAATTGACTTATCAAAATTTTCTTTCATGCTCTCTAGATAGTCCATAAGTTGATTGTCATCGACAACCAACTGACGCCATTGGCTAGGAGTGTATTTAGCAAAAACTTCCTCGGTTAGAGGACCTGTTTTAAACCCTTTCGGACCACTAATTCCGGTTTTACCTGCTAGCAATTTCTTTAAACGATCAAAAAAACCACGTTCTAATATCGCACGCTCGTCGTCACGGTCTTTAGCTAAAGATTCAATTTCTAAACGCTCAATGGCTTGGCTACGCTCATCTTTTTCGATACCTCGACGAGAAAATACTCTAACCTCAACGACTGTGCCATTTACTCCAGGGGGTACCTTTAGAGAAGTATCACGTACGTCGGAGGCTTTTTCTCCAAATATTGCACGAAGCAATTTTTCCTCAGGTGTTATTGGAGATTCACCTTTTGGAGTAACTTTACCGACTAATATATCGCCTGGATTAACTTCAGCGCCTATATAGACTATGCCAGCCTCGTCTAGAATTCTTAAAGTTTCTTCACCAACGTTTGGAATATCTCTGGTAATTTCTTCCTGGCCTAGTTTAGTATCGCGAGCCATAACCTCAAATTCCTCTATGTGGATTGAGGTAAACAAATCATCTCGAACAATGCGCTCGGAGATTAGAATGGAATCTTCAAAATTGTATCCATTCCACGGCATAAAGGCGACAAGTACGTTTTTACCAAGTGCAAGTTCACCCAACTCAGTAGATGGTCCGTCAGCTATTATGTCACCGCGACTAACGGTGTCGCCAACTGATACCAGTGGTCGTTGAGTTATACAAGTACTCTGATTAGAACGCTGAAACTTTAGCAACTGGTAAATATCAACATTTGATGCAGTGCCTTCTAGATCTTCATTAGCTAGTATAACGATACGTTGGGCATCTACCTGGTCAATTATTCCAGACCTTTTGGCTATAATAGCCACACCACTGTCGCGGGCTACAATCGCTTCCATGCCAGTGCCGACATACGGTGCTTCAGCCTGAAGGAGTGGAACAGCTTGGCGTTGCATGTTTGATCCCATCAGCGCTCGATTAGCATCATCATTCTCTAAAAAAGGGATCAGCGCAGCAGCTACAGACACAAGCTGTTTTGGAGATACATCAAGCATATCAATATCTTCTGGGCGAGCAAGACCAAAGTCACCACGACGGCGAACTGACACCAATTCCTCCTTAAGCTTGCCATCATCATCAATGGGGGTGTTTGCCTGAGCAATTGTGTAACGTCCTTCTTCCATAGCCGAAATGTAGCACACCTCATTGGTTACCAAAGCGTTTTTTACCTTGCGGTATGGAGTTTCGATAAAGCCGTATTGATTAATCTTTGCATAAGTAGCTAAAGAATTTATTAGACCAATATTCGGGCCTTCTGGGGTCTCTATTGGACAAATTCTTCCATAATGAGTGGGGTGTACATCACGAACTTCGAAGCCGGCACGCTCACGAGTCAGCCCACCAGGCCCAAGCGCCGAAAGGCGGCGTTTGTGAGTAATTTCAGATAATGGGTTGGTCTGATCCATAAATTGAGAAAGTTGCGATGAACCAAAAAATTCACGAACTGCTGCTGCTGCTGGTTTAGCATTAATTAGATCATGTGGCATAACAGTATCGATATCTAATGAGCTCATTCGCTCGCGGATTGCACGCTCCATGCGAAGCAATCCTAGACGATATTGGTTTTCCATAAGCTCACCTACTGACCTGACCCGGCGATTACCAAGGTGATCAATATCGTCAATTTCTCCTTTACCATTCTTTAAATCAACCAATACCTTAAGAATAGCTAATATATCTTCTTTACGGAGCACACGAAGCTGATCATCAGTCTCCATTAAGAGACGAGCGTTCATTTTTACCCGACCCACCGCAGATAAATCATAACGTTCATCATCAAAAAATAGACCAGTAAAAAGTGCTTCAGCAGTTTCAAGCGTTGGTGGCTCACCTGGGCGCATCACTCTATAGATGTCGACCAAAGCTTCTTCGCGAGTGGTATTTTTGTCAATAGCTAAAGTATTTCTTATGTAAGGGCCAAAATTCATATGATCGATTGCTAGGATTGTTAGCTCAGTAACGCCAACAGAATATAATACCTCGAGTAGATCGCTGGTAATCTCTTCACCGGCATCGCAATGTACTAGACCGGAATTCTCATCAATCATATCAGCACCAATATATTGACCTATCAGTTGTTCACTTGGAACAAATATGTTCTTCAAGCCATTTCCAAGTAACTTACGTATACTCCTCAGGGTGATTTTATCACCGGCCTCAGCTACTACTTCACCTGTATCGGCATCAATTAAGTCATCAGTCAACTTCTTGCCCTTCATGCGACTAGCTTCAAAGGGCAAACGCCAGCCATCACCATCTCGAACATAGTTTATCTTATCGTAGAAGATACTAAGGATATCCTCAGCACTCATACCCACAACCTTTGCACGCTGCACCTCACTGCCTGTTGCCTGACAATTCTTAAGATAGGCTTCACTATCATCAGACAAAAGAGCAAACAAAAGTGTTGTAGCGGGTAATTTACGGCGGCGATCAATACGAACATAGGCGATGTCTTTTGCGTCAAATTCGAAATCCAGCCAGGAACCACGGTATGGAATTACTCGCGCAGCAAACAAATGTTTACCAGAGCTATGAGTTTTACCTTTATCGTGGTCAAAAAATACACCAGGAGAACGATGCATTTGACTGACTATGACGCGCTCCGTACCGTTGACTATAAAAGTCCCATTATCTGTCATTAAAGGCATATCACCCATGTACACGTCTTGCTCTTTAATATCCTTAATCGACTTGAAACCAGTTTCTTCGTCTATATCCCAAACCACTAACCGCAAGGTTACTTTTAGTGGAGCAGAGAAGGTTAGCCCGCGCTGTTGACATTCTTCAACATCATATTTGGGATCCTCCAAAGTATAACGTACGAATTCGAGCATGGAGCGTTCTGAAAAGTTGCGAATTGGAAATACTGACTTGAAGACTTCTTGTAGCCCAATATCACTTCGATTTTTCGCAGAAATGCTCATCTGGAGAAAAGCTTCATAAGAGCTTTTCTGAACCTCTATGAGATTTGGCATCGGCGCTACTTCGGGAATACTACCAAAGTTTCGACGAACGCGCTTACAACCGGTAAAAGATCCGACTGTGGAAACTGTCATCTTGCGACCTCGACCTTAACGTGTGACTCAAAAGAAATTATAAATACTCGTTGAGTAAAGCGATTTATTTATTTCACGACCTAACTAGCGTAAAACAAAAGTTTAAGCGATACGTTGCTTTTATCTTTTCTACAAGCAATCCTAAACCTTAAATTAGAGTTTTCTCTAATTAACCTGTAACTATACAGAACGAATCGAGAACACTAGCTTAGGGTAATAAACTAAACTAGAAACGAGATTAAACGGACCATTCCATCAAAAATCTGTTCTAAAAATTCATCTAGACTATTTAATCTCAATTACAGCTCCAGTTTCCTCCAGTTTGTTTTTGATTTTTTGGGCTTCTTCCCTGGAAACAGCATCTTTGATAAGCTGCGGAGCTCCTTCAACAAGATCCTTTGCATCCTTAAGACCAAGACCGGTAATAGCTCTGATCTCTTTAATAACATTAATTTTTTTTGTACCAGCGGTAGAAAGTATAACGTCAAACTCATTTTTTTCTTCAACCGTTGTGGCAGGCGCGCTGTCACTAACACTAGCAGTTATCCCGATTGGAGCAGCTGCAGATACATGCCACTTTTCTTCCAAAATCTTTGACAGTTCAGCTGCCTCAAGGATAGTCAGACTGGATAGATCATCAACCAGCTTCGCAAGGTCAGACATTTTAATTAACTCCACATTATACATTATATACTATTGTTAATAGATTAATACTTCCTAATTGAGATCAGCTTTCTTAATCTTAACTATCACTGATGCTGTGAAATCTAAGTACTCGCGTTATTTTACTTGCTGGTGCTCCAATTATAGTTACTATCTTACGAGGCACATTCCGAAGAACACTTGTAATGTTATTGCGAGACTCTTCGAT
This sequence comes from Candidatus Endolissoclinum faulkneri L2, assembly GCF_000319385.1. Taxonomy (GTDB): domain Bacteria; phylum Pseudomonadota; class Alphaproteobacteria; order Thalassobaculales; family Thalassobaculaceae; genus Thalassobaculum; species Thalassobaculum faulkneri. Next base: position 234,161 of record NC_019566.1, read on the forward strand.
TGATGGGGTTGTAGAAAGAACATAAATTTCATTGGTATCAAGTACTTGTTCCCCTAATCCGCCACCAATAATTGTGATTTTCTCATTTTTATTGGCAAACTCAACAATCACTTTTATCGCCGGGATAGGATTTTTCGATATTGTCAAAGAAGTTGGACCAGTTAATAAGTGCCTTAAGTTTGCGTAGCGCGTATCAAGCAAGGCAAGACGAGCAAGTCGATTTTTGACTACCTTGTAACACCCTCCCACCGCACGTATTTTTGCCCGCAAATCTTCGATTTCTTTCACTGTCAGATGAGCATGATGTGTAATAACAAGGACATCAGCACATTTAAAAGTCGAGTGAATTGATTTGATTAATTCAGACTTTTTGGTTCGGTTCACCTAATTATTCTCCGCAATTTGAAATCGTCGTGCCGGTGTTCCGACCTAGAGACAACTCTCTAGGTTAGATGCATTTTAAAGATAGAAAATTGAAATACTCTTTTATAGTTAACTTAATCTAGAAATTTAACTCAGCAGGCTTAACCCCCCCCCCTACAAACGTCAGAGCTTCTTTATACTGTGTGGGCGAAATTTAATAGCAGCCTAACCTTAAACAGCAATAGACTAGTTAAAGTCATAACAACGACATGACTCTCCGCTTAAAAATATTAATCAAAATAGCGCTTGTAGCAAAGTTAATAATCTACGCAAGTTTAACTTTTTAAAGCAAAAACTATGCGCTATTCAAAACAGCGGAATCAACTTTAATACTTGGTCCCATAGTTGAGCTAATTGATACGCGCCTAATATAGCTACCTTTTATGCCTAAAGGTTTGGCATTGATAATGGCGTTAATAAAAGCCTTCGCATTATCTACCAAATGATTTTCGGGAAAGCTCACCTTGCCGATCCCAGCATGTACTATACCAGCTTTTTCAACCCGAAACTCCAACTGACCAGCTTTAGCAAGCTTAACGGCTTCGGCGGTATTCCGAGTAACTGTTTTAAGCTTGGGGTTCGGCATTAATCCACGAGGACCAAGCACTTTGCCAAGCTTACTAACCATAACCATCATTTCAGGTGTAGCAATCAATCTATTAAAGTCAATACGACCGTTTTTGACCTCTTCCATTAAATCCTCAGCACCAACTACCTCAGCTCCAGCCAAGCGAGCTTCATCCGCTTCAACATTCTTGGCAAAAACTGCTACTCGAATAGATTTACCAGTGCCATATGGCAAAGATACAACTCCGCGTACCATCTGCTCAGAGCGTTTAGGATTAACGTTTAAATTGATTGATATTTCAACTGTCTCATTGAATTTAACCATAGAATTAAACTTGATAATTTGTATTGCTTCTGAAACACTACTTAGTTTACCGCGATCTATATTGTTATAGATGTTTCTGAGACGCTTACCAGCTTTTGTCACGACTGCCTTACTCCACAACCTTTATGCCGATAGAACGGGCAGAACCCTTAATCATCTTAACGGCTCCCCTTATGTCAATTGCATTTAGGTCGGGCATTTTAATTGCAGCGATCTCCTCGATCTGAGTTAAAGATATTTCAGCAAAAGCAGATCGACCAGGTGTTTGCGAACCTTTTGTTAAACTTAATGCCCGCTTCAAAAAATAAGATACAGGTGGAGTCTTAGTAACAAAAGTAAAAGTACGATCAGCGTAGGCAGTGATCACTACTGGTACTGGCATTCCATTTTCCATTTTCTCAGTAAGAGTGTTAAATGCCTTACAGAATTCCATAATATTAAGTCCGCGTTGACCAAGAGCAGGGCCAACTGGAGGAGATGGTTTAGCGCTCCCTGCTGGTATTTCAAGCTTAAAAGAACTGATTATCTTCTTAGCCATTGTTAACCTTTTCAATATTTATACCGAGATTTTGTACTTTAAATATTCTTGGTAACCAATTTTCGGCTTACCTTAAATTTGAATTTAAGTAGTGATTTATTAATAATTTACATTCACAATTAAGACATATAAATATGGAACAATCGTTATCGAGTCATCGAGCAAACAACTAGAAATAACACAAATCAAAAAAACTCAATTTTTTTCAACCTGATTAAAATCCAGATCAACTGGCGTTGATCTACCAAATATTGAAACGGCAACTTTTAAACGAGATCGTTCGTCATCTACATCCTCGACAAGGCCATTAAATGTGGCAAATGGACCGTCAGACACACGAACTTGCTCTCCTATTTCAAAGTTAATAGAAGTCTGTGGTCGATCGATTCCTTCAGATACTTGTTTCAGCAAACGATCAGCTTCGATTTGAGAGATTGGTATAGGCTTACTTTTGCCGCCAACAAAACCTGCAACCTTTGACTGTGATCTGACTAGATGCCAAACCTCATCAGTTAACTCCATTTTAATCAATATATAACCAGGAAAAAACTTGCGCTCCTTTGTCGCTTTTATGCCACGACGTACCTCAATAACTTCTTCGGTTGGCACAAGAATTTCGGTAATTAAATCCTCAAACTTATTTCGCGCAACTCGCTCATTAATAGACTGAGCAACTCTTTTCTCAAATCCAGAGTAAACTTGAACCACATACCATCGCTGTGTCATGTCAATTTCCGAGGCCCAAAACTATTTGAACACCCCAAGAAATAACCTGGTCGACAACAAAGAGAAACACCGAGGACAAAAAAACCATAACCAATACCATCAAAGTGGCTAGAAGAACCTCTCTACGACCGGCCCAAGCAACCATAGCCACTTCCTTTCGAACCTGACGTATAAACTGGGATGGACTTAGTTTAATTATCAATCGTATCCTCTACCATCCAGTTTTATATCACACAATATTAAAACACTGCACTAATATAAAAATTCTACCAAAAAGATCAAATGGTGTATCATTAAGATGGAAACTATCAAAACTTCACTAAATTTTTTTAATAGTCGAGAGACGGCAGGAGTGGAGGGTTTCGAACCCCCAGCCCCCGGTTTTGGAGACCGGTGCTCTACCAGTTGAGCTACACTCCTCAATCTCAAAAAAGCAATTTTTAATAAAGAGTTGATAGTAAAAAGCATTTTATTTTAATCTGTAATCTGAGAGACTAAACCAGCACCGACGGTACGGCCACCTTCACGAACGGCAAAGCGTAAACCATCGTCCATGGCAATCGGTGCAATTAATTCAACAGACATCGTAACGTTATCGCCCGGCATAACCATCTCGGTACCCTCCGGTAAAGTAACTGTCCCAGTAACATCTGTTGTGCGGAAGTAAAACTGTGGGCGGTAATTAGTAAAAAAAGGTGTATGACGGCCACCTTCTTCTTTAGTTAAAATGTAAGATTCAGCTTTGAATTTAGTGTGTGGTGTGATCGTAGTAGGTTTTGCAAGAACTTGCCCTCGCTCAACATCCTCGCGCTTAGTGCCGCGCAACAAAACCCCAACATTGTCGCCTGCTTCACCTTGATCAAGTAGCTTGCGGAACATTTCTACTCCAGTACAAGTGGTTTTTGTAGTTGTTTTAATACCTACAATTTCAATTTCATCACCAATTCTTACGACACCACGTTCTATACGCCCAGTGACTACAGTACCTCGACCAGAGATGGAAAAAACATCCTCAATTGGCATTAAGAATGGCTGATCCTTTGGCCTCTCGGGCGTTGGAATGTAATTATCTACCGTACTCATTAGTTCAAGTATAGCATTCTTTCCAAATTTATCGTTACCACCGTCCTCCAAAGCGGCAAGAGCAGAGCCTCTTGTGATTGGAATTTCTTCACCAGGAAATTCATAAGAAGACAATAGCTCCCTAATTTCCAATTCAACTAATTCGAGAAGCTCATCATCGTCTACCTGATCTACTTTATTCATTAGCACAACCAACGCCGGAACTCCAACTTGGCGCGCTAAAAGAATATGTTCTCTAGTCTGAGGCATAGGGCCATCTGCCGCTGAAACCACCAGGATCGCACCGTCCATTTGTGCTGCACCTGTAATCATATTTTTTACGTAATCAGCATGGCCAGGACAGTCCACATGTGCATAATGACGGTTGACAGTTTCATATTCTACGTGTGCTGTTGAGATAGTAATGCCACGCGCCTTTTCTTCTGGCGCTTTATCGATGGCATCATAGGCCATAAACGTGGCACCGCCAATCTCAGCAAGTGTTTTTGTGATCGCTGCCGTCAAAGTAGTCTTACCATGGTCGACGTGACCAATAGTTCCGATGTTACAATGCGGCTTTTTCCGCTCAAATTTCTCCTTGGCCATCTAGTCATTCCCAATCGTTTGCATCATTAAGGCACCAGAAGGAGATGCCCAAAAAAAAAACAAATCCATTAATACCAAGGATCTGTCAAGTTGATAATAGATAAGTGGACATTAATGAGTGGTAGTGGGGGTAGGATTCGAACCTACGGACGCACACACGCGGGCAGATTTACAGTCTGCTGCCTTTAACCACTCGGCCACCCCACCTAAAAATTTAAGCAAACGCAAGAATTGCTTTTATTGGCAAGCCCCATGACATTCCAAAATTCCCCATTAAATTAGTTATTATGACATGAAGAATTCCATATGTTAGTTTTTGAGTGTTTGTCAACGACTAATTACGAATGAAAATGATTGTAAATGAATGCATAGCTAATTTGATTCTTGATCAAGGACTGTTGTTTGGTACAATATTTCGATGAAAAAAAAATACGTTGCTTGCTTATCAAAAACTCCAAAAATCAATAATTCTAATTTAGAATTTTTAGGAAGCTTAAAAAAATTTTTAAAAGTCTCTCGGAGTGTTGAGGATGAGAAGAGGGATAATTCTTACTGGTTGTTTGGTTTCCATGCGGTAATGTCTGCTCTAGCAAATCCTCTACGTCGAATACGCGCGCTGATATGCTCCCCTGAAACGGCTGAGAAATTGTTGATCTTACTATCTAAATTGCCAGATTCAAGATATAAGACTTTGCCTAAGCCTAAACTAGGTACAATTAAAGAGATTTCTGCTATAGTGGGGCAACACGTCGTACACCAGGGAATAGTAGCTTGGGTTGACTCGCTACGTAGCGTTAATCTTGATGAAGCCCTAACCACTTCGAGCAAACAAAGGTTGTTAATAGTACTTGACCAAGTTACTGATCCACAAAATCTCGGAGCAGTGCTACGATCTTCGGCAGCATTCGGCGCTGATGCGGTAATTGTTCAGGATCGCTACACCGCTAAAGCAACTGCCTTGGTAGCCAAGATCGCGTCTGGTGCACTCGACGTTATTCCGCTTGTACGAGTCAATAACTTGGCTCGTGCATTGCGCAAAATTAAAGAAGTTGGCTTTTACTGTGTAGGATTCGACGAAAAAGGATCGGTAGAATTGGAAGATCTGCATTGGTGTGAAAAAGTTGCCTTAATTTTAGGTTCAGAAGAAGCTGGTCTTCGCCGATTGACTCGCGAAACTTGCAATCAACTAGCTTATTTACCAACTAAGGCACCGATTAGATCACTTAACGTTTCAGCTGTCGCAGCGATTGCTTTGCATCACTTTGCTAGTTCTTTTCGAAGAGTTGATAAAATTTCCTCCAAGCTTTAGTTTTTAGTGTAGCTCTGTATCATACTTAACCCAAAGTAATTGCACTCTGTGATAATATCAAAATAGAGCTTTATAGATTCAACAAATCAACTTATGAATCTTCTGCGACTTGTTCTAAATCGCTGGTAATTTCCAATCAACAATAATGATAAAACCATAATAAAGAACGGTATATCGCCAGTTTTGCTAAACATCGGTTTTGGCAACGCGGCAGGTAGAGGCGTATCAATACTAGCGGTTATCCCCACTGAGATGCTGGTTACAATTCGACCAGCCGCATCGATTACTGCGGAAACGCCGGTATTAGCTACACGAATCATCGGTAGCCTTTGTTCAATAGTTCGGAGACGGGATATTGCTAAGTGTTGATATGGCCCACTCCAACAACCAAACCAAGCATCATTGGTTAAGTTCAGTAGCCATGATGGTCTATGTTTCGGGTCAACTGTCTCACCAGGAAAGATTGCTTCGTAGCAAACTAACAAAGAAACTGGCGGTGCGCTCCGCAAATTCATGGTTAGTGGGCCGATTCCCGGTGTAAAGTCTAACTTATTTTGTACTATTCGATTGATCGCGAGTTTTCTGCTCAGAGGGATATATTCACCAAAAGGAACGAGATGAGTTTTATCGAAAGTCCAAACAACGTTTGCCTGAGAATCGAGCGCAAAAATTCGATTATATAACTTATACTTATTAGCTTTTTTGGTGATATAAGGTGCGCCAAAAATTAGGTTACCTTTATGTGGGGTGCTTAGAGAAAGCTCCCTCATCAAATTTGACGTATCATTCATTAAATAAGCAACTGCTGTTTCCGGCCAGACAACCACGGTAGGCATATAGTCACAAGTTAAACCTAGAGCACGAATATTATCTGTTCTTCTTCTTTTGCTCATTCTTAGATAGCGTTTTATGTGTTCTGGTTTCAAAAGTGGGTTCCACTTATCGCGTTGAGGTACGTTTCCCTGGACAATTTTAATTACTACACCAGGTACAGCCCCCTTGGGATCGGTTAATTTGGGAATTGTTGCTATTCGCAATATACCCCAGCCTATTATTAATATGAGCAGCAAGCAGGTAATGCTTGCTGTAAGTATTTTTTGTTGAGTGGCTGTTGTGCGATCCATCCAAAGCGCAGGCAACATGGTAACCAATAGGACGAGTAAACTTAATCCGTAGCTTCCGATTACGGAAGCAGATTGTAATAGCGGTAGCCATCCATCAATCGTAGCTGAGGGTAAGTTCCAAGGAAAGCCGGTTAATGCATGGCCACGCAACCATTCGGCACTTGAGTATATAGCAGATAAACCAATCCAAAGTTTCCAACCATTACTAAAGAAGAGCTTTGCTAAAGCACCTGCAATTGCAGCATATAAAGCCAATATCCCTGGCAGTCCTATGTTGGCGAACGGTATTAACCAAGCATCATCTTTAGCGTTAATAAGCATTGCATTACTAATCCAGTGCAGACCAGAGGCTTGGTAGCCGAATGCCCACAGCCAAGCTCTCCAAGCAGCTAAACGCACGCTAGTAGCTTCAGCAACTAACACTAGAATAGCAGCGTGACCAAATGATAAAGGTATTAAATGTAAAGGAGCTAATGATAAAGAAGTAATTGCTCCGGAAAACAAAGCAATAACTTCAACAGTCCAACGATATCGTTTGCGGGTATTATTCCTATGTGCTATATGAATGTTTAGTCTCATTATGGATTAAATTATAAAACCCCAACGTGGGAAAAATTATTTGACTTAATTTAACAAGATATTATTTAAAAATTTAAGAATATTTGTAAATTGCAAAAACTGATTGTTATTAGGATGCAGTTATATCTTAAATTAAGTATTCAGTATTACTCGGGAAAAGTTTACTTATTAAATCACTTTTCAACTGATCACTTTTACAAGTAGTTTTTTCGATATAATGATCTTGAGTATTTTCGATATAATGATCTTGAGTATTAATGAAAATATACTATAAAATTTAGTATTTTATAGCATTTTTGTATACATTAGGTAATTCATTTTTGTATACATTAGGTAATTCATAATTACCGAGCATAAATTAGCTAGTATTTAAATATATTTTAATTAATTCAGGAAAATTACAAGGCAAAGTTTGCTGAATATTCAGTGAGTTTTTACAGTGCCTAATGTTATAATATCACGATATATTTGTTAGATAACTGTTAATTTTCAACAATAGTAAAAACCCCCTCAAGACTTTTGTTATGTTTTTATTATTGTATTTATAAAATTTATATTGTATAATCTTCCTAAGTCAATATATTTTTACAGCTTTATTCTGGTTATAAAAACTGCTGATGCGGATTACTTCATAAGATCATTATGCTCTCTCTTTAGACTACAAGCAACAATTTTCGAGATGTTTGGATGGTCAGGCGTTTGTTATTTTAATTGTGCATTATTTTACCAAAAAAATTAACCAAACCTCTTAGAAATTACATTGGCTTAATTCTATACTAAAAATAGAAGGAAACGTGAATGTTTATTCAGACAGAAGAAACCCCTAATCCGGCTACTTTAAAGTTTTTACCAGGGCGTACTGTTATGGCGCATGGAACTGCTGAGTTTAGGTCAATGGAGGAAGCCACTGGCAGTTCGCCGCTTGCTGTAGCGATTTTAGGAGTTGATGGGGTAACTACAGTTTTTCTTGCTGGAGATTTCATCAGTGTTAGCAAAAGAGCAGATAAAAAGTGGTATGTTATGAAGCCGGTTTTGCTTGGTGTAATTATGGAGCATTTTGTTACAGACAAGCCGATCATTTCTGAAGAAATCAGTCAATCAGTCAATGGCCAGATTAAATCTGAAGATCAAAAGATTGTTTCTCATATTAAGGAATTGCTTGATGCCCGAGTGCGTCCTGCTGTTTCGATGGATGGTGGAGATATAATTTTTCACGGATACGAGAATGGCGTGGTTACTTTGACAATGCATGGTGCCTGTTCTGGCTGCCCGAGCTCGACTGCGACGCTGAAGATGGGCATAGAAAATATGCTACGCCACTACATTCCGGAAGTTCGAGAAGTACGAGCTGCTAATGAAGCAATTGATTATTACTAATGTGATTAAGGATATTCAATAACTACATTTGGATCTATTATTGTAATGAATGAGTAATTTAGAAAAAGAAGTTTTTTTGATATAACCTAATAAATAATTATGTCCATTTATAGGTTATTGTATAGCTTTAAACCTAACACAACCTTAAAAATTACTAAATTAGTCCACTAATTCGCAATAAATAGTTAAGTTTTTAATAGTGCCGCAACTATAACATAAGCTTTTTTCAAATTATGTTTGTTATTTATTTTCAAACTGTCTTTGCATTATATTAATTAAAATTTAATTCATCATCGGATATTTTTATTCAGCTTAATAATTATTTATCAAGCTTTTTAAGGAATATTAAACTGTTCATTTTAGTTTATTGTTTATAATTTTAGTTATAGACGGTTTTTTGGTTAGCTTTCTGTAATATCGACTTAAAAATTAATTTTGATTTTTCCACATAACTGGCTGTTTAATGTTGTTCATTGCTGGTTGGCTAAAAGTTAGTGAAGTTTGGTTGATCCAATAACCAGTATTTGATAAGAAGGTGTACGGTTTAACGTTAATACCTTAGCTTAATACGTTAAGTTTAGTTTGATCAAACTAGCGATTGCGCTATAATTTGGCGTTGGGCATTTCTTTATAAAAATGAGAAGACTGGTCAATAATAATATCGGAAGTGTTACGTGAGCCTTATTCTTGCCATTTCATGCTATACTACTGCTTGTTCGGTAGCAGTAGCAAAATCCGGTAAAACATTGGCTGTCAAGGTATTGCGTATAAGCCAGGGACATGCCGAGATAGTGATAACTATGATTGAGCTAGTGCTTGCTGATGCCGGTTGTAACTTTACTGAACTTGACGCAGTTGCTGCTATGGTTGGTCCTGGCAGTTTTACCGGAATAAGAATTGGTTTAGCGGCTGCTAAGGGGATCGCTTTAGCAATCGGGACACGCACTGTGCCGATAGACTCGATAACAGCTATAGCCCACTCTGCTGGCAACAGTAATATTCCACTGTTGGTAGCCTTAGATAATAAAAATGGCAATCTGGCCTGCCAATGGTTTGCAAATAATGGTAGACCTATAGGGGAATTGTGCTTACGCACCGCTGCTGAGGCAGTATCTTTGTCGCCAACTATTTCTTTCAGAGTAGCAGGAAACGCCAGCGAAACTATTATCTTGGCAGCTATCGAGGCCAAAAAAACCGCATATATCGTTGAAAGATGCGATGTGCCTGATATCCGTTCGATAGCTATTTTGGCTACAGATCGACTAGCGATCGGAGCGGATGGTCCTTTACGTCCTGTTTACCTGCGTCCTCCTGTATCTTTGAATTAATTTTGGTATGCTTTTTAGTTATAGCGATGTTTGGTAGTTTTTAGTATATTTTGTGCAGCCTTTTGCTATAATCTTAGAATATGGAATGTTTCTTAATTGAAAAATTAAATAGTAAGATGCTTCCTTGTACAAGGAAGTAAAAATTGATTGTTATATAATCACTTACGATTGAGCAAGATGTACCGCATTCATTTTTCCTTATCAAAATTGTTTTTTCGGAGAAAGAGTCAAGTTAATTACAATGTTCATGGATTTGAGTTACCCAAAAAAATATTGTTAATAGTTGTTGATTCTTTACTGCAATTATGCAAAAAAAAATTTTGATTAATTTTTTATAATTGGCTGATAATAGTTATTATTTTTTTAACTTTATATTTTATGCTTGTGCGATAAGATCGCGGTTATTAGTGAACGATAATATTTTATTGATATGCATTTGACTGATCTAAATATAAAGATTATGATTAATAATATATTAAAAATAATCTAGAATTTTTGTGTAACTAGTGGCTAGGAATTTGTACTTGTCATGACGACATGCAAAATCTACGGTATCGAGAATTGATCCACTATCTTTAAGTGATGCGAATTAAGAAACGTCTTTGCGCCAAACATCACTGTGGATGTCTGATAACACACATGATTGACACAAAAGAACGCCCTGAGGTTGTTACACCTAATCTAGATGCTGCCTTTCTGGCAATCAGCTCAGGTACTCTTGAAGTTCGCTTAGCTCAGGATGTTGAAGAGATCGATGCTTCCCAAGCATTGCGCTATAGGGTCTTTTACGAGGAGCGTTCTGCAAGGCCAATTGGTGATATGGGCGTCCTGAAGCGTGATTTTGATGCTTTTGATTCGATTGCTGATCACTTGCTAGTTTTGGATCATGGTAAGGGTTCTGGTGGCAAAGCGGTTGTTGGTACCTATAGGCTGCTTCGACGTTCTCTTCTTCCATCGGATCGCGAGTTTTACACAGCAGGTGAATACGATATTTCTAAGATCTTATCTTATCCTGGGCAAATTATGGAGCTAGGTCGTTCTTGTGTTGATTTGGATCATCGCAATCGGCCAACAATGCAGCTTTTGTGGCGTGGCATTGCAGCTTATGTATTCAAGCACAACATCAGATTGATGTTTGGTTGTGCTTCGCTTCCTGGTACTATACCAGATGCTGTGAGTGCTGATCTGAGTTATCTTTATCACTATCATTTGGCTCCAGATTTGTTACGGGTGCGAGCGTTGGATCATCTTAATGTTAACATGAATCGTGTACCGGTCGATAGAATTGACAATAAACGGGCACTTGCTAGGCTACCGCCATTAATTAAGGGCTACTTGCGCCTTGGCGGTTTTGTCGGAGAAGGTGCAGTAATAGACCGCCAATTTAATACTATCGATGTTTGTGTCATTGTTCAAACCAGTGCAGTGACGAATAAATACTACAAACATTATGAACGTGAATCCCATAGTTTATGATTTCTATGGTAGAAGCGAATTTGACTAACTGCGATTTCCTAATACTATTAATTCATTAGGTAGAAAAGCAATTGCTACTTGAGCAAGGACATGGCCATTATTTGTTCGGAGACTAGGAGCATCATACTACTAATAACTTATATTCTGTTAACATTGGCTATAATACCAATTCAACTTGTCGCGGTATTGCTGCGGATTCGATTAGCTAAGATTTTGCCAAAGTTTTACCATCGTATGTGTGCGTCCATTCTCGGTATCAATGTTGTAGTGCGTGGTAATCAAGTACGTGAACGACCGGTGTTATTTGCTGCTAACCATATTTCTTATTTAGATATTACTGCTTTAGGTTCTGTTGTGAATGGCTGTTTTATAGCGAAAGCTGAAATCGCTTGTTGGCCATTATTTGGCATTTTGGCAAAACTGCAGCGTACTATTTTTATTGTACGCAAACGTTTTGCTGTCATAAAGCATAATGCTGATATAGCAGATCGCTTAAAGTCGGGTGATAACTTAATATTGTTTCCAGAAGGAACTAGTGGTGATGGGATTCGTGTCATGCCTTTTAAGAGCTCTTTCTTTGCTGTCGCTGAACATTGGTCTTGCGGACAGCCGCTTGTTATCCAGCCTGTATCGATAGCTTATACTATGCTAAATGAAGTACCACTTGGACGAAGTTTGCGACCGTTATTCGCTTGGTATGGCGACATGGATTTTTTGCCACATTTATGGACTGTTGCTGCTATGGGTAAGCTAACTGTAGTTATTGACTTTCATCAACCTTTAACAGCAACTGAAGCTGGATCGCGTAAAGCTTTAGCTTCCAAAGTTCAAGAGGAGGTAGCCGTTGGGTTAGCAAGAGCTAATGCTGGACGTTAAACCATTTTAGATAAGTATTTGAGTTAAATTTATTATTCCCATCGTCGATTATTTAGTAAACTATAGTTAGAATTAATATTATTATTATTTTGTAATTTTGTTTGCCATTAGTAAACAAAATTAGTTACTAACTATTTATTTGTTATATGCTGTATTAGTTCTAATAAATTAATTAACTATTTGTAGGCCGAGAATAACAAAAATAAATCCATCGTAAATATTAGTATGGCGAGTATTTTTATTTTATAAATGAATAAGATTGTATGTCATGTTACAATTATTAAAGAAAACAAAGTAGTAAAAATAAACTTGGTCTTTTATCTTATCGATATTATATGGAATATAATGAAATTATCTTTATTCTTATCCATAAACACCCAAGTACAATACTTTTAATAATACGCAAAAGATATCTGCAAATACTGTAGCAACAAATAAGTAACCCCTCCCAATTATTTTCTAAAATATACTAGATCTTAGATTGCAGATGTTATTTTAGTCGATACATTTAGATAAAAATCCATTTTATTTTAGGAGCAGCGTAGTGTCTAATATGGTGTTAACTGATCAGCTATTTTTTAACAAAGTTGGTCTAAATAAGGTTCGTATACAGGATATGGTGAATGACGCACTCAATGGTGCTGATGATGGTGAATTATTCTTAGAATATAGCGAGATTGAAAATCTTACTTTCGATGATGGTTGACTGAAGGTTGCTAATTTTGACATTAATCAAGGGTTTGGTTTGCGTGCTGTAGTTGGGGAAGCTAGAGGTTTTGCTTATGCAGCTGAACTTTCCGAAGGTGCTATTAAGCGTGCTGCTGACGCTGTGCATGCAGTTCATGCTGGGCATAATGGTAGCATGGATCTTAGTCCCATTATTAGTAATAAAGCGTTTTATATTTCTGATAATCCATTACATGGCTTTTCTACTGAACTAAAAATCAATATCTTAAAAGATATTGATGCTTATACTCGAGCCCAAGACCCGCGTGTGTGTCAGGTTTCAGCTAGTCTTGTAGGCTCATGGCAAGCTGTGCAAATTATACGGATCGGCGGTCAGCATATTGCCGATGTTCGTCCTTTAGTACGAATTAATGTTCAGGTGGTGGTAGGGGATGGAAAGAAGATGGAGTCTGGATATTACGGTTGTGGCGGGCGAATGACCTTCGATCGCTATATTACTCCAGATAGTTGGAAACACGCTGCTAATGAAGCTTTACGCGTTGCATTGGTTAATCTTAGTGCTATTGAAGCTCCAGCCGGTGATATGGAAGTGGTTCTTGGTCCAGGTTGGCCGGGTGTTATGTTACACGAGGCGGTTGGGCACGGACTAGAAGGTGACTTTAATCGTAAACTCACATCAGCCTATTCTGGTATGCTTGGTCAGCAGGTGGCGGCTAAGGGTGTAACCGTCATTGACGATGGTACGCTACCTGATAGGCGTGGATCAATTGCAGTGGATGATGAAGGTACTCCATCTAGACGTAACGTATTAATTGATAAAGGAATACTGGTTAGTTACATGCATGATCGCCAGAACGCGCGGCTTATGGGTCTTTCGACTACAGGAAATGGGCGTCGTCAATCGCATGCTTATCCACCAATACCGAGGATGACTAATACCTATATGGCTGCTGGTCATCTATATCCAGAGGAAATATTAAAATCGGTAAGGCATGGAATCTATGCTGTAAATTTCGCTGGTGGGTCGGTTGATATTACTTCTGGTAAGTTTGTTTTTTCAATGAACGAAGCTTATCGAGTAGAAAATGGTAAAATTGGTCATGCAGTTAAGGGAGCAACATTGATTGGTAATGGGCCAGATGTTATGGGTAAGATTACTATGATTGGTAATGATATGAAATTTGATGAAGGCATCGGTACTTGCGGCAAGTATGGTCAAGGTGTTCCAGTTGGTGTTGGACAGCCTACTTTGAAAACGATAGTACTGGTAGGTGGGACAGTAAATTGAAATGTTTAGCTTAATCTTTTTTGTGTGGCAATTAATTTTTAATTAAATATTAACTTAAAGAGTATTTTAGAAATATTGGTGGGATTGATTTAATTATTCAATAAAAAAATATTGTGCTAAATAGCAACACAGTTTAGGCTGTGATAGCCAGCTATTGGCTGCAGTCAACTTTCACTCGTGTTTATATTTTAGTTTTTATTGTAATCAGTATTTTAGATTTTATTAATTTAATTGCTATGTTTAGCTTTAGCTGTTTATTTTTTGCCTAAAACCTTTTACTTTATCTATTTATAATTTAAAAATTAGTTAAGTTTTTCAGTAAGATGTCTATCTTACAAGTAAGATTAAAGCATTATCTGATTAATTTAGTGTTTATCTAGATTTTTCTTATTTATGCTAAGTGATTAATGTCTAATGCGCTATATGTGGATGGCATATAATTTTATATATTATTATTATAATAAAGCAATAAAAGATATTTTTATTTAGTTTTGTTAATTCATTAACTAATGAGCATTGGTATTATTTTATTAATCGTGCGCGATTTTATTACCATTGTATGCTATCATTTTCATGTTATCCGCGTAAAAATACAAATAAAATATTAGTTAACTGTTAACTCATTTTGGTAACACCAAAATTATTGACACTAATTTTCCCTTTAGTTAAATTGAACAGCTTACTGCTTTTTATATATTACTTAACTAGGAGCTTTATTATTTTAGTCAATTGATTCTTGATGATTGATTTAGTTAATCTAATGCTAGATATAAAATGCGAAATAATTATTGAATAATAATTAGGACCATGAGTTTATAAAAGAAACAACTTATAAAACTACAAGCCTCTTTTTGAGTATTTTTAGGTTTATAAATGAAATATCCTCAGAGCATGTAAATATCAGTATTTTATATGAATTAAGTTTTTGATTTTATATGTTAATTACCACATTTAAGAATAAAATACGGGATATTTTTATAGAAAAAGGTATGCTATATTATACCCATGTTATCCCGTCTCTAGACTCATAAAATATACAGCTAAACAATATATATGTTATCCGTAGTAAATTTATCTTTAATGTCAGCAAATAAATATCTCAAATTTTATAGATTCTGTTTTGAAAATTTAATTGCTTGGTATAAGCATATAATTTTGATATTAGCTCAAGATACCTCGAATGAGATTTTATTTTTTTCAGCTAGTTGTTATATTTACCTCTCTGATGCTCTCCTATGAGAGCAAAGCAGCCGAGCCTATTTCTCCATGGGTGCATAATGAATTTGCTGATATTCGCTTAATTTCCTCCTTATCTGGAACTCAAGGACGATCGGAAATTATGCTTGGTTTGGAGTTTCGGCTTGCACCTAATTGGAAAGTTTACTGGCGTTCGCCGGGAGAGGTAGGCTATCCACCCAAAATAACCTGGGAAGGTTCTGATAATCTAGCTGGCAGCAAGATCCTTTATCCGATACCAAAACGTTTTAATTCTTTTGGTTTGGAAACTTTTGGCTATAAAGATCATGTGGTATACCCGATTATGGCCCGTTTGACGGATAAGATGAGGCCATTAAAATTGAAGGCACATGTTACAGCACTTATTTGCGGCAAGATATGTATGCCTATTGAGAATACGCTTTTTCTTAATTTGCCAAACGTATTACCAAGTTCAACATCATTTACTTATTTGCTTAATCGCTGGCTTGCACGAGTGCCAAAAGCTGTACCTAACACTTGTTTAAAAGTTTTATCGGCGCAAGGCTTTACTGATAATAAAAATCCGAAATTGACAATAACAGTTCAGTCAATTGAAGCAATCAAAAAGTTAGATATCTTTCCTGAAGGGCCGGATGGGGTATCCTACGGTAAGCCAAAGATTTTACTATCTCATAACGCTAAAACGGCTACGGTTCAATTTCCAGTAAAAATTAGAGACAATGCTCAGTTAGTAGGATCTAATCTTCGCCTAACTATGGCGGAAGGGAATAGCCTTGTGGAGCGGAATGTAATTATCACTTCTGGTTCAACACCCAATAAGCTTTGGAGTATGTTAGTTCCAGCACTGCTTGGCGGGTTGCTTCTGAATTTTATGCCATGCGTGTTACCTGTTATTTCTCTAAAATTATTTGCACTGTTGCAATGCTCAGGGGCTGAGCGTAGAGACATTCGTCTTGGATTTTTAGCCTCAGCAGGGGGGATAATCATCTCCTTTATCCTCTTTGGAGCATTACTGGCTTGGTTAAAAATAATTGGATTGACTGTTGGTTGGGGTATCCATTTTCAGCAGCCATTGTTTCTGGCTAGTATGATAAGTATTTTGTTATTATTTGCAATTAATTTATTGGGATGGTTTGAGTTTACTTTACCGCGAGCTTTAGCAAAGCTAGTTGAGAATGTCGAGAAGCAAAAGATATATTGCCGTATTAGCTTAGTAGAAAATTTTTTTACGGGCATTTTTGCTGCCTTATTAGCTACTCCATGCTCAGCGCCCTTTCTAGGCACTGCTATAGGTTTTGCCTTAGCACAGGGCAGAATAGTGGAGATTTTATTGATTTTCTTACTCATGGGGGTTGGACTAGCATTGCCTTATCTATTAGTAGCTGCCATTCCATCGATTGGTTATATTTTCCCACGTCCGGGAATATGGCTGATTGTTTTTAAGCGCATTCTTGCGTTAGGTTTGTTAGTTACTATCGTATGGTTATTAACTGTACTAGCTGGACATATTGGACAGATCTGGACATTAGTGATTAGTGCTTTGCTGATTATCGCTGTCTTAGTGTTTGCTTTACTACGGTACTTTTTTTATTCTAGGCACTCCATTTGGATTGGGATTATTTTGTTAATAATCGTACCTGCGGTAGTCTTTGTATTGCCTGCTCCACGGAATATTGGAGGGGAACGTTTTGATAACACTACACGTAGTGAAAATTTAATTAATTGGAGACCATTTGATTTATCTGAGATTGACCGACTAGTGAAGGATGGCTTATTAGTTTTTGTCAACGTAACCGCTGACTGGTGTCTTACTTGCAAGGTTAATAAGTCGCTCATTATTGAGGCTGATCCAGCACTTAGCATGCTAACTCGTCGTAAGGTGATAGCTATGGAAGCAGATTGGAGCAAATCAAATCCTAAGATCGCCAAATATCTTGCTTCTTTTGGTCGCTACGGGATTCCTTTCAATGCCGTTTATAGCTCAATAGCGCCTGGTGGCATTCCTTTGCCTGAATTGCTTTCAGCGTCAGCGATAAAGAAGGCGATCGATCAAGCTTCAGGGTTGAAATCAGATTAGACTTTGTGTATATTACTGTTGTTGTTGGATTTAAACAAAGTTTATTGTGATGAAATAAATTATTATTGAGAGAGACTCATGACGATTGCCGTTGGTGAAAAGCTTCCAGATATTAAACTACAATACAAGGCGGCAGATGGAATTGTAAATGTTGACAAGGATGCTCTCTTTGCTAGCAAGAGAGTGGTTATATTTGCTGTTCCTGGTGCCTTTACTCCCACTTGTTCAGATAAACATTTACCAAGCTTTGTGCAAAATGTTGACAACTTTAAGGCCTGTGGCATAGCTACAATAGCTTGTTTAGCCGTGAATGATCCATTTGTGATGTATGCTTGGGGAAAGAATCAGTGTGTTGATGAAAAAATTATGATGCTTGCTGATGGATCAGGTGAGTTTACTAAAAAGATTGGCATGGAGCTTGACTTAACCCATCTTGGCTTGGGAGTGCGTTCTCAGCGTTACGCAATGGTGGTTAGTGATAGTATAATATCTCATCTTTTTATTGATCCTATGGGTAGTTATCAACTTTCCAGCGCTGAGAATGTTTTACAGAACATTTGATTATAGTTAATTACAAATAGATAAAATTGGTAGTTTTTAATAATTTTTTGTCTTTTGCCTGTTAGTTATTGCTTTATTTTTAAATTCTCTTAATATTTTTATATTTGAAATACTGGGTAGTTAAGTCCCCCCCCTAGGGAGGGGTACAACATAAACGCTAATTGACGTTAATGCGTTGTTTACTATATTATTTTTTTTCGTTAACTATCTGTTATTGTTTTGTTATTGATTTTTACTTAGACATTCTTAATACAATATATTTTTTGTAAAGTATAATTAAGTTTTAGTTTAATCACGGTTTAAATTAACGTAAGAATAATTCCTTGGTATAATATTTTAGTATTGTGCTTACAATATAATTAATTTGATCTTTCTTTATAGCTAAATTTTGTATCACTTACGGTTTAATTCATTTTCTTAATGTATACTATCTCCTATTGTTATATGAATAAATTTTCATAGTTTTTTTCATCGAATCGTCGGCTAATATTAGCGTGGGCTTCTTGGTAGTTGAGGAAATAAGCAATATTTAGTACGTGTTTTATCGTTTAATTTTTTAATCCTTGCTTCGTCTTTTACCGTTTGTAAAATGTTGGATTTTCTTGTATTTTTTTGATATTTGTTAATATTCTTAGCTAACTTGTTTTTTTTAGTTGCTTTGCTTAATAAATTGTTATTTATTTCTCTGATTTTTTAATAAAATTTTAACAAAAATACTGTTTTATTTTTTTTTGTATACAAAAAAAAACTGATTAACGCTTCAGCTATCGGCGCCAGTATCTATTACCAAAAAAAAAAATAAATTAATCATGAGATTAAGCTTTATAACTGTTTGATTATGATGATATTTTATTTTTACTAACTTTGCTTTATATAATAATTGAAAAATTACCAATGTAATTCGTTTAAGAAAAAAATTAGTCATAAGTCAATGAAAAATTAAAAATTTATTAATTTATAATACCTTCTGTATAATCATAAATGCTCTGTATTTAGGTTTAGGTAATGAAAAATTTAATTTTAATACTAAAAACAAAATAGCCTTATTAGTGATAGCTCTTCGAGAAAAATGTCTAATAGAATAATTAGCATTATTCGAGCGTAATTTGTAGATGAGTAAAATTAGCAGTCGTCTTAATATATTAGACATAAGTTAACCGAAAATTACAGCTTGTTGGTATATAGCCCGGAGACACAATGACTAAATAGCTTCTAACGTCATTAAAATAATAACGCAGACTCAAATTGTTCTAAACTTCTTGCAATAATCATCGGTTTATTACTTGTAATAAATAGGCAATTGTTTGCCCTAAAGGGGCTTAGGTTAACCTTAATCAAGATGAAAAAGTGAATTTTAATGACAAAATTAATTATATAATAGTATTATATAATATAGATTTACCATGTTGTATAATGCTACTTCTAAGCTTTTAGTTAAGTCTAGAGATTTGCATAAGATACAGTTATACTGTAATGTTAATGCTAACGTTATTTTTATGTTTTTTAATTTAAGTTAAGCCTATCAATAGAGAAAACTATGAAGCGCCAATTATAGCCACAATATCAATAAATTGATTGTCACGAGAAATATATAAATCTCTGTATCTCCTGCTATTATGATTAATTGGCATATCTAGAGTACAAATCTATTTAGAATAGTAATCTGCGGAGATTGGCGGTTCGTTTAGATCGTTTTGTCTAAAACATCTGTTATTAAATTATTATAATGCAAGCTTTTAAGTAATGATATTATAATCAAAATTATTGATTACATTTTTCTCCGTTGCCTATAAGTTAAGAAACAATGCAGAGTATATTAAAATAAAATAACAACTTTAAGCAATGAGTACATATTAACGAAAATAGAAGATTTTAATTAGATTAAGTCTTTGAAGATAATTTCATCTATGGTTTAACGACAAAATACAATTTTTGTGTTTTTAGAAGAAAAATTTTTGCTATACGTTTTTACTATAGAAAAATTAGGTAATTGCCAAAATGAATGATTTTACGGTTAAATTTGCTAAATCTCGTGACAATAACAAGGCTAAAGAAAGTAGTAAATTTGCTCCAGAATTTAAGATGGATGGCCTAATTCCCGCGATTGTACTCGATGTCAAAACTAATAAGTTGCTGATGATGGCTTGGATGGATACCAGAGCATTATCTCTAACTATCTTAACTAGTAATGCGCATTACTACTCGCGTTCGCGCAAGAAGATTTGGCTAAAGGGCGAGAGCAGCGGTCATATACAATTAGTGAAGGAAATCCGACTTGATTGCGACCAGGATACAGTACTATTGCTAGTTGAGCAAGTTGGTTCAGGAGCTTGTCACTTGGGATATTTGAGTTGCTTTTATCGTAAGGTTGTTAGAGCTGATAGCGGTTTGGCTCTCGAAGTGGTAGAAAATAGAAATACTACTCGTGTTTGATCTCTAGTATCAATGTAAATTTGATAATTACAGTATAGGATCATTTTTAAGTAATTGCAGGGTAGTAGATTAATTATGTCACTTGCATAAATTTATCGATTTATTAGTAAATGTGAATAATTTTAGTCATTATACAATTATTTTCGCCTAAATAAAGCTTATAGCATTTTTTATGATTTAATAAGTTTTGTCATCTCATATATTGGGTTCGGTGAAAAATAAAAATTTTTGCTCTTGCATAAGTGATAGGTTTTTGCAGATATACTTAAGTAATTTACTTTAGTATATCTTTCTGGTGGAAACGAATGAGTTTTATTGTCAAATTAAGCATTTGACTAGTAGCAACGGTTTACAGCAATTTTATCTTTAATCAAAACTATTATATAGGGCAATTATGTAATTGTAGAGTTACGAATATCATTAGTTAGCACACTTTATTACTACGGCTTGATGGCGTAGTTGGAAAAATTTCTTGTTTTTTTGCGCATGGTACTAAGATTGCCAAAGCAAATATGACAAATTAACTGACCATAAACGAGATATTATTTGCTATTATGTATTTTAGTTAATTATTTTTTTCTCTTAAAAATGCATGCTCGCTAAATAATTTACTGTTTTAATTAAGCAAAATAATTGCTTTGGCTTTTTACAATACTACTTTACTTGATTTGTGGTAATCCATTGACTTAAGAATAAGGATAAATTATTTTAATTTTAAATATATATTAATACAGTATTGTATAAATAATTTATAAGTATTCAATTTGAATCTTTAACACAATAAATGTACTATATAATCTCAATAGATTGACTATTGAGTCAGTTAAATTTCTTTGCAAAATAAAGTGGTATAATTTATTGATTAAGTGTAAGCTTAATGTTATTGCTGTCTTTGCTTATTAACAGATCAATGTATTTTTCTTATATGTAAAAAACGTATAATTACTAATCTCTTCTTGAGAAAAAGTTATTTTTACGTTTGTTAATGCAATTTATTGTTGTTATTTAGATTTGTTTAATTGCTAACTAAATCCTTATTATTGATAATAAATCATATATTAGTCAACTATAAGTAAGCTTTTTACATTGTAATCGCAGAAAGATAATTTCTATTGTGATTGTATAGTAAAACAAGCATAACGGATTGTTATATACCCATATTATAGCGCGTAAAATACAAATAAATTTATATAAATTAATCAATTGCTCTTAATTTATATTAAGATTCTTGATAAATAATCGATAAATTAGTTTGATGGCTTAAAGAATCCTTATATAAGCATTGCTTAACTGTGATAATAATCTTAATCTATCATTTTTAGCAATATAACTAAATGCTTTTACTCCTACTATTAACCTTTTGGTTAATTTATTCCCTTTAGTATATTATCAAAGGTTATAGATAAGTATTATTTTGAGTTTTGTAGGACAATTTTATCTGTTGCATATAAGTGACTTATATTGTTTATCTTGAGTCATTAAGTCTAGCAATAATTATTTGAGTTGTTTTTGATTTAATTAAGCTTCTATGTTTATTTGTTACCTAATGCGTATAATAGCACATATATTACGTTTGATAAATAATTTGTAGGTAGACAATCGTATATAGAGAATTATATTCTATGCGCTGTAAATACGATAATTTTTATTTATTTCTTTAAACAGCATCTTTGAATAAGTATTTAAATTTTACATGAAATACCTTATAAAAATTTTGCTTAATATTTTTTAATAAAAATCATTAGCTTTAATTTACTTTATAGCCCAATAATTCTTAAAAAGAATTTATGCTTTATTGAGATTAGATAGAGTTTAATTTTAATAATAGCTGAATTTTAGGAGAGCATCGATGAGTATGGCTAACGCTATTCCGTATGAAGCAACGGCGGTACTAGTTTTAGCAGATGGGACGACTATTTTTGGTCGTGGATTTGGAGCTAATGTAACGAGAGTAGGTCAAATTGTTTTTAATACATCGATAACAGGATACCAGGAGATAATTACTGATCTATCTTATACTGAGCAAATTATTATCTTTACATTTCCACATGTGGGAAATGTTGGTACTAACGTCAACGATTATGAAACTGCGTCGCCGACAGCCATTGGTTGCGTGCTCCGTGCAGACATCACAGGTTTTTCTAATTACAGAGCTGAACATACTTTCAACGACTGGTTAAAGTTTCATGATTTACCATGCATTTCTCGAGTTGACACGCGATGGTTAACTCGACGTATTCGAGATGATGGTATCACATATGGCGCTTTATGCGTTGCTTATGACGGAAAATTTGACGTTGATTCTCTGCAAAAGCAAACTATTGAATGCTCAGACCTGAAAGGTATTGATCTTGTTAAAAAAGTTACATGCAAAAATACTTATTCATGGGATACTACTCTTTGGAGTTTTGCTAAAAATAGCCGTGAAGACGGTTATGGTAGAATGACTGCAGCAAAGAAACACGTAGTCGCTATAGATTATGGCGCTAAACGTAATATGTTGCGTAACCTTGCAGATATATGTTGTAGGGTAACAGTGGTACCAGCTAATACAACAGCTGAGGAAATTTTTGATTATAGGCCAGATGGGATATTTTTAACTAATGGCCCGGGCGATCCGACAATTACGAGTATTTATGCGGTACCAGAAATAAAAAAACTTATAGATAGCGATAAACCGATCTTTGGGATTTGTCTTGGGCATCAGCTTCTAGCATTAGCGCTAGGAGCTGAGACTATAAGAATGCACATTGGACATCGGGGATCGAATCATCCTGTTAAAGATTTAGAGACAGGTAAGGTAGAGATTACTACTCAAAATCATGGTTTTGTTGTCGCAGAGACTGGTTTGCCACATGGTGTAACTATTACTCATTGCTCATTGTTTGATCGTTCTGTAGAGGGAATTAAAGTAGATAATAAGCCGATTTTTAGTGTGCAATATCATCCTGAAGCATCACCAGGCCCAACGGATAGTCGTTATCTATTTACTAAGTTTTTAAAAGCAATGAGCGGGTAAAATAATACGAAACTTTAATTTAATTAAAAAAAATTAATTTTAATCCATTTAACGGTATATAAAATCGTAATGCTTAGCGTTTCTTAAGTATTTTATTGCACTAAAAGGTAAAATATAATTTTTATAATCTTTGCTTGCTAAATGATAGAGGTAATAAATGTATATTGTAAGTTATTTTTATGCTTTACTTTCTTGTAATTAGAAATTAATTTTTAGTAAAACTAATGTCAATAATATTATTGAAATGGTATATTATTTTTGTAATATTTATTTATAAATTGATTATATCGTTGAATATCCTACTATTTCTAATAGTAAATGATGATACTAGTTATTTACATTAAACTGCTTAAGATAATTTTAAATATTTTTAACCAAAGTTGCTCTTCTTCTAGAAAAAGTAAAATTCGTAAAATATTATAATTCCCTGATCTTGAAATTTTCAATTGCTACTGCATTCTAATTTAATATTTATTGTAAATAAATATTTGAAAATTGTTTCACACATTACTGTTTGTAATTATACTGACAATATAATAGAACATTTTTATTGTTGTATTTTTAATTTTACCAAAAGTACTTCAATAAAGTAAAATATATTCTATGTTTTGCCTTTAGAGGTAGTAATTTATTAATACGTATAATCGAATAAGATTCGCTAACAAGCGGCGTGTATACTTCAATGAATAGATAAATAGTTTCTAAAGAATTTAGAAATTTTCTAATATGCCAAAAAATACAAATATTGCATCGATTTTAATTATTGGAGCTGGGCCGATTGTTATTGGTCAAGCTTGCGAGTTTGACTATTCTGGTACTCAAGCTTGTAAAGCACTAAAGAATGAAGGATATCGGGTAGTATTGGTGAATTCAAACCCAGCTACTATTATGACCGATCCTGGTATAGCTGACTCTACTTACATAGAGCCAATTAATCCAAACGTGGTTGCTAAAGTAATTGAGCGTGAACGCCCAGATGCTTTGTTACCAACTATGGGCGGTCAAACTGCTTTGAATGTTGCTCGCTCTTTATCTCAGGATGGTATACTGAAGAAATTCGGTATTCAACTGATTGGTGCTGACTTAGCAGCTATTGAAAAGGCAGAAAATCGACAGCAATTTTGCGAGGCAATGACTGGAATTGGGTTGGAAACACCACGTTCCTCTCTAATAAAAGACTTTGCCGAGGCAGCCGCGGCAATTGAGCATGTAGGGCTACCAGTAATTATTCGGCCATCTTATACGTTAGGTGGACAGGGTGGTGGCATTGCTTATAATCTTGAGGAATTTGAGCAAATTGTTCGTAATGGCATTCGTCTATCTCCTATTAACGAAGTGTTGATTGAAGAAAGTGTATTGGGCTGGAAAGAGTTTGAGATGGAGGTGGTTCGCGATAAAGCAGATAATTGCATGATTATATGCTCTATCGAAAACGTTGACCCAATGGGAGTGCATACAGGCGATAGTATCACTGTTGCTCCGGCATTAACGCTAAGTGATAAGGAATATCAGCGTATGCGTAATGCTTCTATTGCTGTTCTACGCTGTATAGGGGTAGATACTGGCGGTTCAAATGTACAATTTGCCGTTGATCCAGTAACAGGTCGTCAAGTTGTCATTGAAATGAATCCACGTGTATCGCGTTCGTCAGCTTTAGCTTCAAAAGCTACCGGCTTTCCTATTGCTAAAATAGCTGCTAAGCTTGCTGTTGGCTATACTCTGGATGAACTAAGTAATGATATTATTGGGAATATTCCAGCTAGTTTTGAGCCAACTGTTGACTATGTTGTTACTAAGATTCCACGTTTTACTTTTGAAAAGTTTCCAGGTAGCGATTCTAATTTGACAACTTCTATGAAGTCGGTAGGAGAAGTTGTTGCTATAGGGCGAACTTTTCAAGAAAGTTTGCAAAAGGCTTTACGTAGCTTGGATACAGGTCTTAGTGGTCTTGAACCGATAGAGCTGAAGGGAGTTTCAGGAGAAAAAGTTGATTCTCAAGCCATTACTTCTGAATTGTCTCGAGCGACAGCTGATCGGCTTTTGAATGTAGCCCAAGCATTACGCGTTGGAGTATCAGTAGATGAAGTACATCGAGCTTGTTGCATCGACCCATGGTTTTTAGACAGGATTGCTGAAATAATTGCTGCTGAACGTGCAATTGAAAGTGAAGGATTACCTTCCGACGCTGCTGGCTGGCAAAAAATCAAATCAATGGGTTTTTCTGACGCAAGGATTGGTCAGATTTCTGGGCACGAAGAGGATGTGATCTCTGCTAGGCGCCGTAGCTTTGGTGTGCATCCAGTTTTTAAAAGGATTGATACTTGTTCAGCCGAAATTTCATCGTATACTCCATACTTGTATTCTACTTATGAAATTAATACTGGCTTTGATGCTTCAAATAATGAAGCAAACCCGAGTTGTTCTAAGAAAATTATTATTCTTGGTGGCGGCCCCAATAGGATAGGTCAGGGTATTGAGTTTGACTATTGCTGCGTTCATGCTGCTTATGCCTTGTCAGAAGCTGGATTTGAAACTATAATGGTAAATTGCAATCCTGAAACAGTTTCTACTGATTATGATACTTCTGATCGACTGTATTTCGAACCCTTAACGGCGGAGGATGTGATCGAGCTGGTTAATGTTGAGCAGTCCAATGGAAAAGTTATTGGCTGTGTTGTTCAGTTTGGTGGTCAGACTCCTTTGAAGCTAGCCGCTGCATTGGAAAAGGCTCAGATACCGATTTTAGGTACATCACCAGACGCGATTGATTTGGCTGAAGATCGTGATCGTTTTCAGAAACTACTACGTCGATTGGATTTACGGCATCCAGCTAACGGGATTGCTACTTCTACGGAACAAGCAGAGAAGATTGCTGATCAGATTGGTTATAGATTAGTCATTCGACCATCCTATGTGCTGGGCGGTAGAGCTATGGAGATTGTGCATGAGGCAGAAGGTTTACGTCGTTACATGACTAAGGCTGTATTGGCATCAGGTAATAATCCGGTGCTAATCGATAGTTTTTTGCGTAACGCTACTGAAATCGACGTTGACGCTGTTGCTGATGGCACTGACGTTTTTATAGCTGGCGTCATGGAGCATATTGAGGAAGCCGGAATTCATTCAGGAGATAGTGCATGCTCTTTACCGCCTGTCTCTCTGAGAGAGAGTGTAATTAAAGAAGTCAAGCGTCAGGCTACTATCCTGGCTAAGGGGTTAAATGTTGTTGGCTTGATGAATGTGCAGCTTGCTGTGCGTGAAGAAGAGGTGTTTATCTTGGAGGTAAACCCTCGTGCTTCACGAACTGTGCCATTCGTTGCTAAGGCTACTGGTGTACCAATAGCTAAAATAGCTAGTCGAGTAATGGCTGGTGAAAAGTTAAGCGCTTTTACTTTACCGACTAAGGATCACAAACACGTAGCTGTAAAAGAAGCAGTATTCCCTTTCTCACGTTTTCCAGATACTGACATTATTCTTGGGCCAGAAATGAAATCAACCGGTGAAGTTATGGGTATTGATAATAGTTTTGATCGTGCTTTTGCTAAGTCGCAACTAGCCGCTGGCATTATTTTGCCATCCACCGGAACGGTATTTGTTTCTGTAAAAGATTCTGATAAAACGGCAATTTTACAAATATCTACTTCTCTAAAGGATCTTGGTTTTACTATTATAGCAACCACAGGCACAGCCTACGCTCTAAAAAATGCTGGCATTGATAGTTATTGCGTAAGGAAAGTCCTAGAAGGAAGACCACATATTGTGGATAAAATGCTTTCTGGTCATGTGGATTTAGTGATAAATACTACCGAAGGTGCACAGGCAATCCGTGATAGTTTTAGCTTGCGTCATACTGCTCTAACGTACAATATTCCATATTATACAACTGTGGAAGGTGCGAGTGCTGCTGTTCGTGCAATAACTGCAATGCGAGAGGGGAATCTTGAGGTAAACCCGATTCAAAATTATCTCACCAGATCTTTCTAATCATCTCGCGAAGAGAGATTATAATAACATAATCGTGTTTTTAATTTTCTTAAGCTTTGCTTGTGTAAGGAGTAATAAAGCTAGTTTATAATAGGTCGATAAGTCAATGGAAAAGGTGCCGATAACCTCAGAAGGTTATGTTCGTCTGAGAAATGAATTAAAAAACTTAAAGTTTGTGGAACGTCCTGCGGTAGTTAAGGCGATCGCTGAAGCTAGAGAGCATGGTGATTTATCTGAAAATGCTGAATACTGCGCTGCAAGAGATCGTCAAAGCTTCATAGAAGGTCGTCTTGCCGAACTTGAAGATATAGTTAGTCGTTGTGAGGTGATCGATACGAAGAAGTTAAAAGGTGAAACTGTTACTTTCGGAGTAACTGTTGAGATCGTTGATGAAGAGACAGAAGAACTGACTAGCTACACGATTGTTGGTCCATATGAAGTCGATATTTCTCGAAGTTTTATATCTACTGCTTCTCCCATTGCTCGCGCTTTGATCGGTAAGCGAGTTGGTGAATCTGTAGAAGTGACAACACCTAATGGCTCAAAGATATTTGACATTATATCTATTTCAATTGCTTAGAATTACCTAATTAAGGATTAGGTAATTCTCTTAATGCATGTTTAATTATCGGTTTGATGTTTTTACTTTTTATTACCTTATAATTTTTATAAGTATATTGTAATCTATTACCGAAGGCGTTTTATATATCTATATATTTTATTCTATAATAACAGGTTAGATATTATTTGTTAAATAAGCAAATATTTAATCGATAGCAAGTAAAAAATTATACTATATTAAGTATAGGCTATAAAAGATGCAGTATTTACTTGTTTTTGTTCTATTAAAACAATAAAAATATTACTTTTTAAGATAATTAATATGCAATTAATTAGCTATCTATTTTAACTAAATTTCCCATTAATTAGTTTTTGTTATTATTTAATTGGATAAAAGATTATTTGTAATGTTTGAATTAATATTAATTGTTTGCATTATTTTAGTGTTTGTTTTGTTAACTTGCTCTATTGCTAGAGTGATGAAGTAGTTAAATTATTCATGACATTGTCTTTGACATAGAATAATTGCAGATATTCGTTATAAACTACTTACTTATTCTGTTAATAGTGTCTTTATTCCATTTTCTTTATTCATCTTATTATTAATAAATATTAGGTACTTGTTATTTGTCACATTAGATGCTAATATAATGAAAAAATTAAGCATACAATCTACCCTGATTAAATAATATTCATTTTATTTCAATAGAAAAATAAGTATTCTTTAGTGTTTAAAGTAGAATTAACAAAGATAATCTAGCGACTAACGCTGTTGATTTATATATCATTTACAAAAATGACCTAAAGACAGAAAAAAACTTTTTAATTTATTATAAAATATAAATGCAATTTTAAATTTTTATACGCTTTTGCTATTTAGTTTTATTGTTAGAGCAAAATTATATATTATATAATTTTGCTCTATGGATAGAATATTATTGTTATAAGCGTAGAGAAGAAATATTTATGCAAATTATACCATATTCCTTGAATGATTATTGTTGACTTATTGTTATTTTAATTGGTTGGAATTTTTTTTTAAAAGTTTTTTTGCTAATAAAGAATTTTTTATGCTAAAAATTTATTAGTTGATAATATTTATGTTTGCTGCAGCAAAGTAAAATTAATCCTTCATTAATTATGAAAGACCAATATTAGTAATTTTGCTTGCTACAATTAATAATGTTTTTTTAGTTACAGTATTAATGTACTATTACCCACCTATGAATTTTTCTCATGCTTTATCAAACCATACACGAGAATACGAATGAATAATAAAGAATCATTTACTTTTGGCCAGCTAAGTTAGCTAGAATGTTTGTGGAGAGAAGTGAAGTTATTAAAGTTAGTCGAACTTACATTTTAAATTAATTATACACTAGCTATTAATCTTTAAATAAAAAATGATAAACTTAGATATTCTAAGTAAAGCAAAACTTTTATTGTTACTGTTACATTTAAAAAAAATAGCCTGAAAGATTGTTAATAAACTCTTAGAAATACAAAGCATCGTACAAATAATATTCAAAAATTAAGTACTGATACTGATCTTTAGATCTACCTGTTAAGGAATATATTTTTTCAAGTAAAGAAGAGAAATAACAAACATATCTTATGTTATTAATTGAATCTAACTAAAAAATTTTTTTCGCTAAAATCTACTAATACTATAAATAATTTTTATTTTATTCAATTTTTGAATTGAATTTTCCCAATACAGCACTTATTAGCCATTAATTTAAAATATTTCCGTGTTAATACCTGTATACATGCTCCTATATACATAGACATTATTAGTATTTTCTTCAAATGAAAGAAAAGTCTATTTAAACTACTTTGCAAACTCCATAATACATGGAGTTATATACCTTAATTTTATAATTAGCAATCTTACTATCTATTTTAAACATCATCAATAACAGTTTGTATTTTGTTGTGAACGTGCAATTTAGGATTTATTTTAAATTAGTATTAATAGTATTCATTCGCGTTATTACAATAATTTATTGAAATCAATCTATAATTTGCTCTATTAAGATTTTAAAACTTATTAATTTATAGCACTATTTTTTATACAAGCATTGGATTTAAAAAATAATTAAGTTTTTTAATAAAAATTAATGTAGTTATATTATTCACCGAAAAATCTAGTGAATAATAAATACTGCGATTGGTACCGTTTATAAGTTATTATAAGTTAACTTTTACTTACCACAATTTTTAATTGTGGATGTATGTGATTTTGTGTTAATAATTTACTAGTTAAGTAAAGATCTACTTTATTGTAGATTAAATTCTATATTTATCTTAAAAATTGCTTTAGTAAGTATTATCCAGTTAGTCAATTTTTTTCGATAAAAATATTAAATCAGAAGACAGATCACATGTGATTGATAGTTAACATCAGCGATAAAAAGAAATTGGCTTAATTGTTATATTTTTATTAAGTAGTTTGCTTACGCTGAATATCGCAAAATAATACAATTTTTAAGATGAAGCTGTTAACACAGAAAAGCATGAATAAAAGAATAAACTAGGTTAAATTTATAAAAATACAAAAAATTTTTTATTATTTAATTTTGCTCTAATGCTAGATTCGTTTGTTTAAATGATTAGTGTAGAAAATAATTTATATTTTATAATATTGCATCTGCGATGAATTCGATAAGCCATATTTTTTATATGCTCGTAATAAATGTAAAATTTATTGATTAAATGAATAAATAAATAGAAGTATCCTAGCATTTATTTAAATAGCAGCTTTTTTAAGCATCGCGATTGATAGGGTTATTTTTTAATAAGGTAAGGCTATTGCTTTTATTTTTACCTAATAAATAATATGCTCATAAATAATAATACCTTATTATAACCATTATTATTAGCTACAATCAATCATATATAATTGTATAATTTTTGTTAGTTGAACAGAGATTAGAAAAACTAATTTAAGCAAGTAAATAAAAGAATTTAATTAAAACTCGCCATATCTTTTAATTACAGTGCATTTCGCAAATAATATCAAACATTAGCATTCAACTTAAAATTAAACGCCATTAACTTAAAAAGTTAAGTCAAAAACGATATAGTTAGTTATATATTTGATGTAGATTTCTATTATATAATCTACTTATTTAAAATCTAACTAAAATTTCATCTATGGTTTCAGAGAAAAGCTTTTTATGAGTAGTATTATTAATGTTTTCTGCAATTAACACTGTTGTAGCAGAAATTGTAAGATCGGTCATTTGAGATTGAACTTCTTGAAAAGCTTTAATTTCATCTATCTTAACCATTTTCATAGCAAAATTTTCTTGATTAGTTATGTAGCTAGCCAAGCTTATCTCAGCATCGGTTTGCATTTTTATAGCTTGAGATTTAGCTTGATTTATAATGATTTCACCTTCATGGAGTGCGTTTCTCTGATGACGTCTGCAACTATCATTAATAGTTTGAGCATTTTTGCGCAGTACTTTAGCCTCCTCAAGAGAGGAATAAATTTTTTTACTTCTTGCATCAAGAATACCCACAATGAAAGGCCAAGCCTTCCAATAAGCAATCACTAAAAATATAGCAAAGGCAATTGCAACCCAAAATGTCGGATCAAGTAACATTTTGGGTATTTTCGCGCGTTACGGCCATTACAGCTTTTGCAACTTTGCCCTTACTTATCGATACACCGATCAATTTTTTTGTCGCATCAGCAGCAGCTTCACAAGCTACGGAGTCTAAACTCTTAAGGGCTTTAGTTCGTTGTTCGATAATAATAGCTGCGGCTGATTTAATTCTTTCTGATGACTTTAGTGTTTTTTTAGCATAAGCCCGCTGATTATCAATTTGGTTAATTGAGTTACAAATTATCTCATTAGCTTGCGATCTGGATTCACCTAGAAATGTCTCGTATCTAATTTTCATTTCATCAGCTTCTTCTCGTAGTCTATTGGCAATATTTATATCATTTTCAATTCGCTTTTGCCGTTCTCTGAGAATAAAACCTATTCGCGGAATAACTTTTGTTGACATAATAAAATAAAACAGCAAAAAACTTACAATCAACCAGAAAATTTGACTTGAGTATGTATCTGTATCAAATTGTGGCAAACCACTGCTATTATATTGTTTGTCTGAGTTTGCCCAAGCTGGTAGTTTGTACGTAATAGCTGATAAAAGAATCAGGTATAGATTACGGAAACAGTAGATTGCTTTGCTGAGAATCATATTTAAAATATTCTTTCTAGGTTGTATTCAGATAACTCAGGCAATTGCCAAAATAATATATTTTTTAAGTGAATAGGATTAAAAAAGCAATTAACAGCGCAAACAATGCAACAGCTTCTGTCAGAGCAAATCCTAAAATACCTATGCTAAATACCTCTCCACGAGCTGCTGGGTTGCGGGCTACAGAAGCAATTAATGTGGAGAATATATTGCCAATGCCAATACCCACACCCATTAGGGCAACAACAGCAAGACCAGCACCAATCATTTTAGCAGATTCAAGTTCCATTAGCCTATTCCTTCTCTAAACAGTAATATTATAAGCAATTTTAATATTTTTTGTAGGGGGTAATTAGTGCAAGTAAAGAGCGTCATATAAATAAATGCAGGTAAGGATCGTAAACACATAAGCCTGAAGTACTGCCACAAGCACTTCAAAACCAGTTAATGCTACCAAGACGAGTAACGGTGCAGCGCCCGCGACACCAAGAGAGACTACAAACCCACCAAATACCTTCATCATTGTATGTCCAGCCATCATATTAGCAAACAATCTTACTGATAGACTTATCGGGCGTGAAAGATACGATAAAATTTCAATCGGAATCAGCAAAGGAGCCATATATATAGGCGTTCCTGATGGTAAAAAGAAAGTAAAGAATTTTATACCATGCTTGATAAAAGCAACAACAGTTATGCATAAGAAGATTGTTATCGATATAGAGAAGGTCACAATAATTTGACTGGTGAAGGTATAAGAGTAAGGTAATATACCCAATAAGTTACCTGATAGAATAAACATAAATAATGAAAAGATCCAAGGGAAGTATGCTCTCCCTTCTCGACCGACATTTTCTGATAACATATTAATGCTAAATTCATAAGCCATCTCTGCGAGAGATTGAATACGATTAGGGACCATATAATTAGCCTTTATCGATTTCATAAAGAATACGCACGTCAGAATGGTAGCTAGAATCATGAATAGGGCTGAATTGTTAAAGGATATATCGATGCCAAATAAATTAAGTTCTGGACCAATCGACTTAATCTGAAACTGTGCAACTGGAGATACCAACTAAAACTCCTTTCTCGTTTTAGATTTTGCTAGCTTTGACTGACTGAATGAAAACCTTTAAGAAAAAGCATTTTGATCAGCAGCTTATAAAAATAACAAATTAATAAGCCAGTCAATAAAGTTCTCTCATTTTAGCCGCATCATTAAAACAGTAAAGATCATTATTCGATGGAGCAGCATTTAATCCATTTTAATCTTTAAATATTTTGCTTACATGTAATTACAGTATTAACAGATAAAGATAACATTTATTGGTATTTCCAGATTATTAACCAATTAATTTTGCTACGCAATGGGCAGTGCTCTTAGCGAAAATGCTATTTACAAGTTGTCAATAATCTATGAATGTAGCTGGTGTAACTACTAAATTTTCTAAGATTTTTTTGGTAACAGTTTGAATAATATACCATTATTTCTTAAGTTTTTTTTACAGTAACGGTATCACTCACTGGGTATCAGTATTATTCACGGAACAATTCCAGCGTCAAGGAAGCGATTGCATTATTTTCTTTAAAAGTTTATGGATAGCTTATTAAATAAAAAAACAGTAAGCCTTGTACGTTTGTGTAAAATTAACTTAACTGTATTATCTGCCTACATACAATATTATCTTTATGTTTGACGGCGGACTTTAGCATGGTGCATAATTTGTTGTTTATGCATTATAAAATAATTATTACGGTAACAGCTATTTTTACAGCTTCTAGATTAGAAGCTAGTGTATGTTCTGCTGCATTCAAGTGGTAAATTTTATTTTAAAAAGGGATTTGCTTTACAAAAAAACGAAAAATCTTACGGAATAAGTTGCCAGCTTTCTTTTTTATGTAAAAAATAACTTAAAAATTTTTTGCTATACGATAAAAAAACAAGGCTAATGAATTAAATTGTTTTATTGTATAGCAAACAGTGTATATATTTACTATATTACTTAATTTACTTTAGAGTAATCATATCAATGCCAACTCTATTAGAGAGTAATTTTTTCTGTTTTATGTTATAAAAGATTAATTTTAGAAGATTTTGCTGTTCGAATAAATTTAAGGAAAAACTTTTTTCTCAGAAAGACAAAATTTATTATTGCTTTATAACACTAGACTTGATGTTGGCGTCAGCAAGCTGAGAACAATATTAATTTTTAAGTCATCACTTTTATTTTGAATCAAAGTGTAGGCAAAGCTATAATTGAAAATATAGAAAGTTTAAATGTATTCTTGTTACTTGATTAACATTCTTTAGGTTAGATCCGTGTTGCTGTAATCGTTTCCATGTTGATACCATATAGTGTAATGATATTTTAATACATGATAAAAATTAGTAGATTAAGTTTTTATCCTAGAAATTTAAACATAGTTTTTTTATTGTAATTTGCGGCTGCATTAATAATGCTGAATTTTCTTCAATGATATTGAATGTTTGTGGTTGATGGTGTAGGTAAATTTGAGTATTTCATAATGTTTAATTCATGATGAAATCAATTTTATTGATAGTTTAGCTAATTAGTTTAATTAACGAGTATAGAAATGTAATTAATGATCATTAAACTTAACTAAAATTACAGCAACATTTGATTAGGAATGTTAGTCAAGTATTTAAAAAATTAGCTTAGAAACATGTGCAATTAACGCCCTTGTGGCTATACCCAAATTAGCTAAATTTTTAGATAATGTGAGGTAAAAAAATGAGTTAGTATCCTCTTCTCTTTCTAAGAAGATATTCTTGTTTCAAGTTAACCTTTATAATTTTAATCGCCGCGTTTATTGATTTAAATAAATTGTGTTTCGGCTATTGTCAGGCCAGCTATATTATTACTTTAACTTTTTTGTTTTTTATAAGCAGGCTATTGATATAATATTTTAACTAAAAAATAACACATATTTTAAGTTTATGAATACGATTGGTGATTGGCAGAGATTGGATAATATCATGTATGATATTTAATCATTGCTGTTTAACTAAATAACAAGATTATTGTTCCTAATACACTGACTCGTTTAGCTTAATAGTATATTGGTACTGTTGATTTTTATTCTGATCAATACTTTTCTTACTAAAGATTAATCCTAATACTATACTAATCGCTCAAGAATAGATCTCTCCTTACAGTGTAATTTATGGCTATTTATTAGCTTTAACTAAGCTAGCATTTTCCAATGCCAGTTGTTATTTTTCAAGTTCTACAATGTAGATGAGATCTACTCAACAAGAAAACTTAGGTTGAGTTGATTATTTAGACTAATAGTCAATAATGCGATATTTTAACATATATAATCTCGCAAATATTAATGGTGTATATCTTAAGCTTATATACTGTATTGAATTTGATTACTAATTTGTATGTTATTAATAATATTTAACTTATTGCAATTTTTACGTAAGTAATGTAATAGTTTTTGGAGTATTTCTTAATCATTAACATAATACGAACATGATTTACCTCCTCACCTGCTATATCAAACCGAATAAAAGAATATCATAAATTTAATTGTGTGTAGTATGTATTTTGTTTGGCATACATTTAACTATAACACAGTAGAAATTTTAGTGTTTATTTCCTCAAAAGCTCATCTTTTTTAAGTCTGTTGCAATTGTTTAAAATACTATACTTATTCAACAGCATCCATTGACTTGTTGCGTAGGATAATTGCTTCGCCTAAGGCTTGAAGATGATTTCGTAAATTTATATCATGTACACCAGTGACCTGATCATAGATAGCTTTTTTTTCCATTTCTTCTAGTTTAACAAAAATTTGTCGTTGTAATTTTGGCGATTTTGCCAGTATACCTTGGCGAATTTGTATTCTAGCTACCGCGCCAAAGCCTAAGTATCTATTTACTTTATCAATGATTTGAGGAGATAAATACTCGATTTCTAAGGCAGTACCAGGCAGGGAGATGATTTTTAAGATAGCTCCATAACTTTCACCATGCGGAAAATGTAGAGATTCAGGAGCACAGCATTGCGCTAGATTAACGCCAACGATTTCTCTCCACCTTCTAGGTACTATTCCCTTTACGAATCCACGCTTGTAAAATAGCGGATCAGTTAACTTTGCTGCAAAGCAAGAAAAGGGACGTAATCTGCTATGACGAAGCTTTGTTATTCCAAATCTCTTCTCTTCTACCATTTTGCGATGCTTGTTTTTAAACTTAATACACTAATCTTAATAATTGTTATGGAATGTTGATCTGTACTTTTGTAAAGTCTGCATGGTAATGAGTGTCATTAATGATTGTAATTATTGTTTAATATCTTCTGTACTGCTTATGTCGTATGTTCTATTTGAAGGGTAAATGATTATTTTGCATGCTTTTAGCGCATAGTCGCTTAACTAATGTTAAGTTGAAATTAAGCTATATTTTTACCACAAGTATTAGAAAAATTGAATAAAATAGCGCATATTTAGTTGAGGAACAATTATTTTTATCAATCAATTTATTCTAAATTATAGTGTTTTATCCTCAGTAGGTTTACAGATATGCATTGTTAATTTTGCTTATTCTTTCCACATTAATCAATGACTGAAGTTTGACTGGGTGATTGGAGTTTAGAAAGATGATTAAGTCTCTAATCATATTATCTTCATTCAAGATAATTAGTTAATTAAATAATCTAAAGCATCTGACTATTTATAATTTTTACAGCAGATATATATACTGCATTGGATTAAAGAATATAAAATATTATTTTTTATTAATATTTCCTAATATATCCAAAATATATAATTTTATTAGATAATAATAAAACTATAATTTTATTCTTCTACAAAATTTATAGATAAAGTTACTAAGTAATTTTTATCATTAATTAGCGCTATACTTTTAGCATTTACTGCATAATGCAGCAATTAAGTTGTTTTTCAGCTTTCGTAAGGGTTATCACTAGATCTTAGCTGCATTCGCTTTCACTATCAATTATACATTTCCCCGCATTAGCTACGTAATGGCTAAGCATTTGTTACCTTAATTATAGTGTGTTAGCGAGTAAAACTAACTCGATTGTTAATTTGTAATTTGTATACTGCGCTTTCATTGTACTTACGAGAACATATTTTGTATATGCTTAGATAAAAATACTGTAGATTAACAGGTAAATTGACGTCCATATGATTAGACCAATTGTACTTCGTTTAATTATTTTTAATGTACTATGGTGATTTAGGGACTATTGACTTTATAAACTTGCCTTGAGAAATAGTTTTTAGTAAAAATTATAAATTTGCATAATTATGGTAATGAATACTAATAGTTCTCTTGAATTGTATATTTTTGATTGATTTCTTGTGGCAAAATTTTTTCTGTTAGCCTTTAATATAGTTAATTAATTTTTAACAGGCATGACATTATTATAATAATTTGTTTTTTCATGTATATAATATAGTTTAAGAGGATCTTGTGAACCCAATAAAATTGAATAATCTTGAATCTTTTTGGATGCCATTTACTGCTAATCGTGATTTTAAACATAATCCTCGCCTTTTTGTAAAAGCTGAAGGAGTATATTATACCACTGCAGATGGTCAAGAAATACTAGATGGTACCTCAGGATTGTGGTGCTCGAATGCTGGACATTGTCGTATATCAATTGTTGATGCAATAAAAAAACAGTCAGCAATCCTTGACTTTGCTCCATCATTCCAGATAGGATCTCCTTTATCATTCGAGTTTGCTGAACGTTTAATTCATATGAAGGAGGGTTTTAGTCACGTTTTTTTTACTAATTCTGGATCAGAGTCTGTTGATACTGCATTGAAGATTGCTTTAGCTTATCAGTACTCCCGGGGCAGTGGGACACGTACTAAGTTTATTGCACGCGAGCGAAGCTATCATGGGGTTAATTTTGGAGGCATTTCGATCGGCGGAATTGCAGCTAATCGCAAGCAATTTAATAACTTGTTAAATGGTGTTTACCATATATGTGATACCCATAATATCAAACATAATGCTTACAGTAAAGGTGAGCCGGAATGGGGTATACATTTAGCGGATGATTTAGAACGGTTGGTTGTTTTACATGACCCATCGACTATAGCTGCTGTTATTGTGGAACCATTAGCAGGATCTACAGGTGTTCTTATCCCTCCGAAGGGATACTTGAGTCGTTTACGAGAGATCTGTGATGTACACGATATACTACTGATTTTTGATGAGGTGATTACTGGTTTTGGACGTCTCGGTACGGCATTCGCTAGCGATTATTTTGCTGTAAGACCTGATATTTTTACCACAGCTAAAGGAATCACGAATGGTACAGTTCCTATGGGAGCAGTATTTTGCCGCAATGGTATTTATGAAGCTTTTATGGATGCGCCGGAAAGTGCTATTGAGTTATTTCACGGATATACATGTTCTGGTCATCCACTCGCTTGCGCTGCAGGCCTTGCTACTATTGAATTATACCAAAATGAAGGACTATTTACGAGATCAGCTGAATTAGCACATTACTTTCAAGAAGCTGTGCATTCCTTAAAAGGCAGCAGATATGTTGTTGATATTCGTAATCTTGGCATGGTTGCTGGAATTGAATTGGAAAGTGTTCATAACAAACCTACCGTTCGTGCACTTGAGGCTTTCAAGCAATGCTATAATAAAGGTTTATTGGTTCGCGCTACCGGTGATACCATTGCTTTATCGCCTCCATTAATAATTGAAAAGAATCAAATTGACTTTATTGTCGATGTCATTAGCATGGTATTGAGAAATATCAGTTGATTGCTATCAATAACTGTTACTGCACTTTATTTTTGTTTTTTATTTTAATTTTTTAGAGGAATTGATTGTTCTTTTTTTCGGAACTTTCTATGCTTAACACAGCGTTTGCATATAAATAATGTAATTTAATAATATTAGGATTACTCAGTTTAGGTTAGATGAGGTATTAAAAATTGTTTGATTCGATTAGATATTTTTTTGCATTTAGAAAAATGCTAGCTTATAAAAAATTTGGATAGCAGATTAATTAGTACTAGTTAGTTTTATATATTGCTACAATGATAAATAGCTAAAAAAGTAAAAATTATTGCTGAGATAAGTTTATTTGCAATGATGTTTATTTTAATAATAACTAGTTTTATTCCACGTTATTTTTGGTACAAAAAGAATTATGGAATCTAAAGATAAATACGTTAATTGAATGCTGATTGATTTTTTTTAAATAAATTATCATGTCGTGATATCTTAATCGGGGAGAGAGGATTTGAACCTCCGGCCCCTGCCTCCCGAAGGCAGTGCTCTACCATGCTGAGCTACTCCCCGAATAAATTAGTTATCAAGTTTGACTTTATTGATTATATTGTTAAATATCTATAATTTATCTATATAACGCTAAATTTTTTTTGCTAATTATAAAAGCATCTTTAAAAATTCTTGTTTAGTATATTAAACGCGATATTTATTATATGAATAACGCATATTGTTTATATATTTAAATTATTATTGAATAGTTAACATGTTAAATCGTTTGAACATAACTCAATTATAATCTTTCTTGACGAAAGAAATTTCGTTAGCTTATATAAAATTAATCAACTTTTGAATTATAATATTCGATATTAGCAATATTTTTCTTTACTATTCTTTATATCCGCAAGCGATAAATTTAGGCAAATGCTTTCATAATTCATTTTCTCGGACGATTCTCTAACAGTTTATTACTACGTATTATGGTACGTTTGGTCACAGATTATCTGCACAAACGCTATACTTACAACAAGCGAGCAGTGTAATTGCACTTAAAAAAAAGTATCGAAGTGTTTAAAAAATTTAGATTAATAGACTTGTTGACAACATGAGTATTATCCCTAATACTTAGTATGTTATATTATGTCATGTTGCAAGTTAAGATTATACCATTTCAATCAAGATTATTAGAGTAGTTTGAAAGCTATGCTTAAGAATGCTATAACTTTTTAATTAGAATTTAATCTCGCTTTTCTCCGTATCGTAGGCAAGCGATGAAGCTAACCAACGCTCTATTAATTTTGTTGACATTCCCTTACGCTGAGCATAATCTTCCACTTGATCTCGATCAATTTTACCAAGTCCGAAATAACGAGCAGATGGATGAGAGAAATACCAACCAGAAACCGATGCAGCTGGCCACATAGCAAATGATTTAGTTAAATTAACACCTACTTGCTTTTCGGCGTCCAGCAAATCAAATAAAGTTCTCTTTTCAGTGTGGTCCGGACAGGCTGGATAGCCAGGAGCTGGACGAATTCCTTGGTAATCTTCTGCGATGAGACTATCGTTAGATAGATCCTCAGTAGTTGCATAACCCCAAAATTCGCGACGTACTCTTTCGTGTAAACGCTCAGCAAAAGCCTCTGCAAGACGGTCTGCCAGCGCTTTTAAGAGAATAGAATTGTATACATCTCCAATTTCCTCGAAATTTTTGGCCCTTTCTTGAATTTCTTTGCCAGCGGTAACAGTAAATCCTCCTAGCCAATCATCACCATTAGGTGATATATAGTCAGATAAAGCTAAATTTGCCCTATTTGATCTAGGCGGAATTTGTTGACGTAAAGTGTGCACAACAAACTCACCATTATCGGTTGTTAACCGGATGTCGTCCATATCAGATTTTGCCGCCCAAAACCCTATCACTGCACGAGGCCTAGCCCACTTATTATCTATTATTTGCTTTAACATATCTTTAGCGTCGTTCCACAATGACCTAGCGGCTTTGCCAACAAGTGGATCATCGATAATATCAGGAAAACGCCCGCGCAGCTCCCAAGTAGTGAAAAAGGGTTGCCAATCGATTCTATTGATCAATTCTTGTAGTGGATAGCCATCAAATACCTTAATACCTTCAAAAGTAGGCTTCGGCGGTTGATAATTGCTCCATTCAAATTTCGATCGGTTAGATCGAGCGTCACCTATGGTAATACGATTACGATCGATGCGACTAATGTATCGTTTCTTAGCCATAGTTTGGTATTCAGCGCGAATACTTTTCGCATAGGCAGAGCGTCTATCGCGCGATAGCAATGCCTGAACTACTCCTACTGAACGACTAGCATCTGTTACATGGACAACAGGTCCGTTATATGTTGGATCAATTTTTACAGCTGTATGCATCTTTGAAGTTGTCGCCCCACCAATTAGCAATGGCAATTCTAATTTTGCACGCTGCATTTCAGATCCGACATATACCATCTCATCTAAGCTTGGAGTAATTAAACCTGAAAGACCAATAATATCTACTTTTTCTTTAGCGGCAACTTCTAATATTTTTGCGCAGGATACCATAACTCCCAGATCAATAACCTGATAGTTATTACACTGCAGTACAACACCAACGATGTTTTTGCCTATGTCGTGAACATCGCCATTGACAGTAGCCATTAAGATCTTGCCTTTGCTATGGTGATCCTCATTTTTTTGCTTTTCGATATAAGGTAACAGGATAGAGACAGCTTTTTTCATAACACGTGCTGATTTTACTACTTGAGGTAAGAACATCTTTCCAGCGCCAAACAAGTCACCTACTAGGTTCATGCCGTTCATTAGCGGTATTTCAATAACTTGAATTGGCTTGTCGTATTTTTGTCGCGCTTCCTCTACATCTATTTCAATAAAATCGCTAATGCCATGTATTAAAGCATGCTCTAGGCGCTCATCTACGGTCTGTTCACGCCATGTATTGTCAATTATCTTAGTAATTCCAGTAGAACCGCGATACCTTTCGGCAATTTCTAGCATTCGGTCAGTAGCATTTTGAGATCGGTTCAGTAGAACATCCTCAATTCGTTCTCGCAAATCTTCAGGGATGTCCTGATATCCTGGCAGAGATCCGGCATTAACGATGGCCATATCCAGTCCAGCTTTGATTGCATGGTACAGGAAGCAAGTGTGCATAGCTTCACGCACCATGTTATTGCCGCGGAATGCAAAAGAAACGTTCGATACGCCTCCTGAAACATGAACGTGTGGTAGGTTTTGTTTAATCAATTTAGTGCCTTCAAAGAAGGCTAGTGCGTAATCGTTATGCTCATCGATACCAGTTGCCACAGCAAAGATGTTCGGGTCAAAGATGATATCCTCGGGAGGAAAATCAATTTCTTTTACCAGAATGTCATATGCTCGCTTGCAAATCTCGTATTTGCGTTTAGCGGTTTCAGCTTGGCCTTTTTCATCAAAAGCCATAACTACCATAGCTGCTCCATAGCGATGTACTAATCTAGCCTGCTTAAGAAACTGCTCTTCGCCTTCTTTCAAGCTTATTGAATTGACAATACTTTTGCCCTGCAGGCATTTCAGACCAGCTTCTATCACTGACCATTTAGAACTATCTATCATGATAGGAACACGACTAATGTCTGGCTCACTGGCGATCAAATTTAAGTATCTAGACATTTCAGCTTCGCTGTTGAGTAAGCCTTCGTCCATGTTCACGTCAAGGATTTGAGCACCACCATCTACCTGCTGGCGGGCAATTTCAAGAGCAGTATCATATTGCTTTTCGGAGATTAGCTTGCGGAAACGTACTGAGCCAGTAACGTTAGTTCGTTCTCCTATATTAACAAATGTACCAGTATTTTCTGTCACAATGCGCTCCTTAGATCAAATGGCTCAAGACCGGATAATCGTAGTTGGCTTGATAGATGAGGTACAATGCGCGGGGCTATGCCACTCAGACTATTGGCAATTGCTGCTATATGCGCCGGAGTTGTCCCACAACAACCGCCTACTATATTCACCAGCCCTTCTTTTGCCCATTCTGCAATATGACAAGCGGTCTGTTCTGGTTTCTCGTCATAGCCGCCGAATTCGTTTGGTAATCCAGCATTAGGATATGCAGAGATTCTGACATCAGCTACTCGAGATAGCTCTGCTATGTGCGGGCGTAGATCTTTCGCTCCTAGTGCACAATTAAAGCCAACGCTAAAAGGATTGGCGTGACGTAGCGAATTCCAGAACGCTTCTGGCGTTTGTCCAGAGAGTGTTCGACCCGAAAGATCAGTAATAGTACCACTAATCATAATCGGTAGTTTAATATCTAATTTGTCAAATGCTTGTTCGATTGCAAACAAAGCCGCTTTGGCATTAAGTGTATCGAAGATAGTCTCAACCAGAATTATATCAACACCGCCTTCGATCAGCCCTAAAGTTGCTTCAAGATAAGCATCGCGAAGTTTATCAAACGTGACGTTGCGTGCCCCTGGATCAGAAACGTTTGGTGAGATTGATGCGGTACGGTTCGTCGGTCCAAGAGATCCAGCGACGAAAGTAGCTATCCCCTTTGCAGCGCGCACTTTGTCAGCAGCACTGCGGGCTATTCTTGCACCTTCTACATTAATTTCTTTTGCTAAATGAGAAAGACCATAATCCGCCTGGCTGATTGAAGTAGCATTGAAAGTATTAGTTTGAATGATATCAGAGCCAGCATTAAAATACTGAAGATGTATATGTTCAATTTTCTCTGGCTGAGATAAGTTCAAGATATCATTGTCTCCCTTCAGAGTATGGCTCGCATCAGTGAAGCGATCTCCGCGGAAATCATTCTCTGTTAAGCTCATTTCTTGAATCATAGTACCCATAGCACCGTCTAGGATTACGATCCTCTG
This sequence comes from Candidatus Endolissoclinum faulkneri L2, assembly GCF_000319385.1. GTDB lineage: Bacteria > Pseudomonadota > Alphaproteobacteria > Thalassobaculales > Thalassobaculaceae > Thalassobaculum > Thalassobaculum faulkneri. The sequence continues at coordinate 278,166 of NC_019566.1, forward strand.
TTGAGCAAGATGCGAAAGTTCCAATGCTCCTGCGGTCATAAAGTTTCTCCAAATTTATCAAAATGCACAAGCAATCCTCCATACCTCTGTTTAGAGTTTCAGCAATTAGATTAAAAAGTCATAGTTTACTCTAGCAAATTCACAACTGATAAGGGCTATCTATTGTTGGTGAAGAAGGTACGAAAGGAATAAAAAGCTATTATTTATCATAAAAATAACCTATTAAGAATAATTTATTATTTGCGATAACCTAATGTTTTAAGCTAAATTTAGTCTTTTGTATTTTAACTACCAGCTTCAATATCACAAGTATAAGTAGTAAGTTACATAAAAATATTCTAAATTAGCTTTTGTTTTTTTTTCATATTTCAATATCGTAATTAACTTCATATTGACACATTATTAAGTTAATCAGCCAATTAATAAATTCACTCAAAGTTAAAGATCATAACAATATGAGAGTATTAGTTTTATAAATCTATATCAGCGCATTAAAAGCAACATTAACTCATAAACGAATAAAAACTTGCAAATCAGTGAGTAGAATGGTATCAAGCAGTATTTTTTATCGCTTATGGTGCAGATGAATAGCCAATAATTACGTTGTATCTTTCATATTTGGTTTTCGCCCAAGACGACGACAAATAGCACTGGTGAGTTGTGAACGATTTAATGTATAAAAATGAAAGTCTTCTACTCCTTCTGTCATAAGTTTCATACATAATTCAGTAGCAGTAGCAGCAGCGACAAGCTGACTAATTTCTGGATCTTCGTCTAAACCGTCAAATAGATCTGCCATCCATTGAGGTATTACAGCACCACAAGATTTAGAAAAATGTAACACAGTTTTAAATTTTACGACTGGCAATATACCAGGCACTATTGGTACCTTGATTCCAGCTTTGGTGCAAACATCACGAAACCGCAGGAAAGTATCAGCCTCAAAAAAATATTGTGTAATAGCGCGATTTGCACCTTCATCGATTTTACGTTTTAGGTTTTCTAGATCGGCAGCAGCACTTGGACTATCCGGATGAACGTCTGGATAGGCACCTACAGAAATTTCAAAATCGCCCATTTTGCGCAAACCAGCAGTTAATTCTGCTGCATTTGCATATCCATTTGGATGCGGTTCGTATTTCTCAGCTCCTGCTGGAGCATCGCCTCTTAGAGCGACTATGTGCTTAATACCTGCTGCTTGCCAGGTACGAACAATGCTGTTAATTTCTTCCCGGGTGGCTCCGACACAGGTAAGATGGGCAGCTGGAGTTAGGGTGCTCTCTTCTACTAAACGCTTAACAATACGGTTAGTACGCTCGCGTGTGCTGCCGCCTGCTCCATAAGTTACTGAAGCAAATGACGGACGATATGGCTCCAGACGAGATACCGTGTGCAGTAAATTGGCTTCGCCTTCTTCATCCTTTGGTGGGAAGAACTCAAAGCTAACGTTTGGCGTGTTGAACATAACGCTTATACCTTCGAGATACCGCCATCAATCGTTTGGCAGCTGTGTTTTTTTTGACCATTAGTTTCAGTGTTGTCTATTAAATTTGTGAATATTTTATAGAGTGCGAATAAAGCCAATGGTTGATAAAAATAACTAACAATACGCGTTAATTTATAAAGTTATATAATACTTTTTCGATTAATGGTCTTAATCAAAAATTATATGAAAAAATTTTTACATTAATGAGGTAATATGATAAAAATATCAAGTTTAAGGCAACATAAATACTATAAATATCAGTAAATAAGGAAAACATACTATATCCGGATATATTGTGTACATATGTAAAATGTTCTCATGTTCATTGCAAATTAAAGCTATTAAGTTAAGAATCACAAGATATACATGCTACAGTTATCTTCTATTATACATTCTAAGTATTGCCTTTAGAGATATGATCTTGCTAGAAGTAGTAATATCGACTATTGATAATATCCATATAGTTACTAAAGTACGACCAAAAAATATTTTTTATTAGCAGACAATCATCGATCATTCATGTATTCGCGTTATGCGTTTAACCAGCTTGATTTGTATATAATTAATCATACAAACTATTCGATCTGTATTTACGTCTAACTAAGATTAGTGGTTGATTTAATCAGCTTTATGCTTATTGAACTTTAAAAACACACCACAATTATTCACCTTCGTAATAATATCCTTAAAATCAAAGATTCGCTATTCTATATAAACTTAAGCAATGTTTAAGATGTTTTGATTGACCAAACTGTATATATAAGATTTATTTTTGTTCATCGTGGGGATTGCTGATTACGTATTCTCCAGTACGTTTATCATATATTAGCTCAACCGTATCATTTTGATTGTCTCTGCTAACTGTACGGCTATTCATGTTTTTCATTAAAATTCGATTTTTAAATGTATAGCAAACACACCATATCGCACAAAATATGACCGATGTAATGCCAATTATAATTGCTAAACTAAGAAATTTTAAAATAAAAAACATGATAATAAATATCTTAAAAACTAATCTAGCACACAATTAAGGGCTACTATTGTAACTTTGGTCAGAGTTGTCGTTTAATTGATGTATGAATAATTAGTTTGCTTACATCTCCCCTAATTCTAAGTATATATCAAATACCGGCAGTTTTACTGGGATAGTATAATTTTTGTTGCTGTATAGAAGACTATGCATAGAAATTGATGAATCTCTAGTTGTAGATTATTTGATGCTTAGTTAAGACTTAACTTCCAGATTCTGCTTAAGCTTTACCGTAGACTTTGTTGCAGTTTAATGAATGAGTTAATCTCTTGGTACTTAATTACAACTATTGTTTGATTTTCATGCGATGATTTAAGTTAGATTATTCTAACAAGCGATATAATTAATGCTACCAGCAATTAAGTGCGTACTATATCTCAGGAATTATGTTCATTAATATTAGCCATTGGGATAATACAAGTCTAGAGTAAAAAGCTGAATATGAAATTCAGTACATAATTTAGTACTACAAGCAAAGAAATGTTAGTTTAGTTTTTAGTTATAATCACTGATACTATTGCAGTAACTATTTTAATCTAAGTACAAGCTAACCTGTACAGGCATTGTTAACAACAGTGACCATAAAGTGATATTTTCGATCGAAATCTTATCAGGGCAATAAACACACTAAATTTATTTAATATTATTGATGCGAGCACGGTTATGCACTATCCAGGGAAGAATTCATATCTAAAAAAGAGCATTGTTTAGTCTTTTGTCTAAGTAAAAAATTTATAGCCTTTCTACTTTATACTGATTAAAGTTTATTTCATTACTAGCTATATAAACTAGCCGATAAAATAATCATTAGCAATCGTATGTTGAGTTAATTCAGTGCTTGATAAATTAACTAAATATGCATGGATTCCATGACCGAATTATATTGGGAATATATACCTTATACCGAAGGGAATTACATCAATCATAACAAACATAACAACCATAAATTGATATATTTTATTTTTTAGGTTAGCTCTTTTCTAAAGATTAATAGGTGCACCGCGTAAAATGGCTTCTGCTTTTGAGGTGTAATGGCCATTGGCTTCATGAAGAAGCAGTCCTGAAGTAATTCGCATGGGAGCCCGGCTACTCCGAACAGCTTGAACGAGCACTCGGCTAGCATCACGACCTGCTTTGGGAAATAGAGGAAATACGACAATTGACCCAAAACCGCGATTTAGTGTACTCAAAATTTCATTAAGGCGATCTGCACGATTTATTAAAGTTATCGTCCCTCTGTTTCTCAGACAACGTTGTGCTACTATAATCCAATCGGCTAAGCTTGCACAAATCTCCACACATGATGTCAATCTTTTGGTGTTTGGTGAAAGATATGCACGATTGGCTGGCATATATGGTGGATTTGCAACGACATGATCAATCTGACCTGTTTCCCAGGTGCATGGCAGGTTAGTTAAATCATTTGTTTCGATACGTCCTGTAAAACCGTTTGCCGACATATTTTGTCGCGCCATATCTGCCATTATTGGATCACGTTCTACGCCAATCAATTCTACGCCATTGACGCGTTTAGCTATACAGGCGCAAACTGCACATGCACCACAACCTAAATCGACTACTTTATCTCCTGTTCTTGCAGGGACTGCTGCAGCAAGCAAGACTGAATCAATAGCAACTCTATATCCATTTTTTGGTTGAACTAATCGCACTCGTTTGTTAAGCAATAAATTTTCAATTGTTTTGATCTTTGGGTTATCGATCACCTAAAATTTACTTCCTTAATATGCGCTAATCAGCTTTCTCTTACAAAGAAAATCCAATCCCAATCGTAAAAATTAATAATGTGCAGTCTACTAAAGTCAAAAGGTAGAATATTAATTTTTTAGTACAGTAAATAATTGAAAAATATTTTTCTTCTTCACAATTTATAAAAATACAGAAGATTTAATGTATTACATGCAACAATCAGTTAGTATTCCATAACGTACTACAGTGCCTTTATCTATTGATAACATTATCATTAATTTGAGAGATAGTAAATGTCGTTAGCTATTTCCACTCATTAAACTCTTTCTCAATAAAATGACCATAATCATTGAAATTACGTTTAACGTAGTAGTAAGCCTTAATATTTAATCGTGTTTGATTGACTTCTTATCGTTCTTTCTATGCACACTTAATAGAAAAGGGCTTTTTTAAGTAACGTCGAATGAGGAAAACTTGTCCATTATTGCACCCATAACACACCACTTTGGCCCATATAATCCTTATTGTAGGTCTAATTTTGACGCTCTACATGCCCTTGTCCAGGACGATCTCGTGGGCGTTAACAACACGATAGTTAGCAAAATGCAAAGTCCAATAGAATTAATTCCCCAGATTGCCGGCCATATTATTACTTCAGGTGGAAAGAGACTGCGCCCGATGTTAACGTTAGCATCAGCTGGTTTAGTTGGTTACGAAGGTAATCGACATATAGATCTTGCTGCCTGTGTTGAGTTTATTCATACTGCCACTCTTTTGCATGATGATGTAGTAGACAAAAGCAATTTACGTCGTGGCCAAGATACTGCTAACTCTGTTTGGGGCAATCAGGCTAGCGTGCTAGTCGGTGACTTTTTGTTCAGTCGTGCCTTTCAGATTATGGTGGCGGACGGTTCTTTAAAGGTTCTGAAGATTTTATCAGATGCTTCTGCAGTGATTGCGGAAGGTGAAGTACATCAAATAATAACCAAGAACGACATTGAAACTGCTGAGGATGTTTATTTTCAAATTATCGAAAACAAGACTGCTGTGCTTTTTGCCGCTGCAGCTCGGATAGGCGCAATAATTGCTGAACGCCCGGAATCAGAAGAGCGAGCACTGGAAGCATTCGGACGTAATCTAGGAGTAGCATTTCAACTTACGGATGACGTACTTGACTATTCTGATGAGCAGCTAGTATGCGGCGATGATTTTCGAGATGGCAAGATTACTTTGCCCGTGATATTAGCTTATGCTGCTGGCAACGATGAAGAGCGTGCATTTTGGCGTCGTACAATCGGCGATCTGAGACAGAATGAGGATGATTTGATTCATGCTCAAACATTAATGCTACAGCACGGTACTTTATCAAAAACCTTAAAAAAGGCTCGCGATTATGCAAATGCTGCACATCGTAATTTGAACTTATTTGCACCTACCGCACACCGTATAGCTATGAATGAAGTAATTGATTTTTGTATCGACCGTGCCTATTAATAGGTAGCTTAATACACAATACACAGTGCTGATATCGTGAATAATCAAGTTAAATCATTTTTTATTGTCAAAGGTATAACTTGTTAATATTGTGCAACATAGGTAGTTAGCTTATAAAAGTTGACTCAAGCCATAAGATCAATACGGTAAATTGCTACAATTTATTAGAATAGTTATGCTGAAATTAGCTATTTTCTGACTCAATCATATACTTAGCAGGAATTAAATCTCAGTCTTTCAAGACCTACTAATACTAAATAGACAGTTCACTATAATTTTGATACTCTGTATGTTAGAAGTGCACTTCCGTGAAGCTGCTCTTTAAAAAGACAATATTTTTATTAATTTAATATTTAATCGGTATTAAGTATAACTTGCCAAACAAGCTACTTAATTAAGTATCCCGTGATAATGTAGCGTAACGCCAAGATTATGTTGTGCTGTAACTTAGGTATAAATGCTTCCATTGAATGGAAGCCATGAATGTTTATTCTGAATCATTTAAGTAAAAAAACTTTCGGTTAACGGCAGAAGAGGCGATCTTGTTTTGCTTAGCTATTGTGCTAACAATTCTACAGTTCTAGAAAACCAGACGACCATAAATGTGTGTTTAGCTTTGTTTGTAGTATCGATAATAATTTGTTTTTGTTTTTAGATATTGATTTTTCGAGGAGGGGACGAATTTATCTGCAGCTGCTTTCTCGCGTTAGGAATATCAAAATTTCATCGAGAATAATTTAGGTCCTATTTTATAGATGCGGCGCATGACATTAATGCGCTTAAAAGAAGATGAAGCCAACTGTTTCGCAATCTTTAAACCATATTGCTTACGACTGATACAGATTTATTTCTTTTAAAGAATCTGTATTGCGTTTTTAATGAGCTAGTGACTGAAGTTGATAATTAAATACCAATAGCTTAGTCCTGCATAACAAACTCCATAAAAATTTTATGATTGTAGGGAGTAGAAATGAACTGGAGATGCATTTTTCCGAAAACGCTAGCTAGGATCATTGTCGCAGCAGTCATCGCATTGTCTCTGTGTTTTTGCATGCAATCAAAAGCCTACGCTACAATAACTTTGCGTGCGGTTATGCATTCTGATCTGAAGATTATCGACCCAATATGGACTACAGCCTATATGTCAAGCTACTACGGATATATGGTTTATGACACTTTATTTGCGATGGATAGTAAAAATACAGTTCATCCTCAGATGGTTCAAGATTATGAAGTAAGTGATGACAAGTTAACATACACTTTTACCTTGCGCGAAGGTTTGAAATGGCATGATGGAGCATCGGTAACTTCTGATGATTGCATCGCTTCAATCAAGCGTTGGGGATCCAAGGATTCTATGGGTCAGAAATTGATGGAGTTTATTGATAAATTTAATGTAATTAACAGCAAAACCTTTGCGATCAAGCTTAAAGAACCTTACGGACTGGTATTGGCATCGCTTGCTAAGCCAACTGCAAACGTTCCTTTTATTATGCCTAAAAGGGTAGCTGATATTCCAGCTAGCGAGCAGATTACTGACTATACTGGTTCTGGTCCATTTGTTTTTGCATTTGACGAGTGGAAACCAGGTGATGTGACGGTTTTCAAGAAGTTTAAAGATTATGTTCCACGTATCGAACCTGCAGACTGGGGATCTGGTGGTAAAGTTGTTAACGTAGATCGGGTTGAATGGCTTTCAATTAAGGATCACCAGACTGCGGTAAACGCTCTCATTGAGGGAGAAGTTGACTATATTGAATCACCTCCTACCGAATTGTTACCTTTGTTTGAAAGAGAAGATAATATTACTACTAGGACTCTAGACCAACTTGGCAACCAGTTTATTTTGAGGTTAAACTGGTTGCATCCGCCTTTTAATAATGTAAAGGCACGTAGAGCAGTGCTAGCAGCTATAGATCAGATTAGTTTTTTACAGGCAACTATTGGCAACCCGAAATATTACAAGGAATGCCCCGCAATATTTTCTTGTGGTAGCGCACTAGCAACCGATAAAGGCACTGAGATTTTGATGAAGTCGGACATTAAACTAGCTAATAAGTTGTTAGCAGAGTCTGGATACGATGGCAGGCCGATAGTATTAATGCATTCAACTGATGTAGATATTTTGAATAATTTGGGCCCAGTAGTTGCAGATAAGCTGCGCTCAGCCGGGTTTAATGTGGATCTTCAATCTATGGATTGGCAAACTATTGTGGCACGTCGTGCAAAAAGAGATAAACCAGCCGATGGTGGCTGGAACATTTTTATGACCGCTTTGGCTACGGCTGACATTATGAACCCAATCGTATCGGTTGGGCTTAACGCAAGCTGTGACAAAGCCTGGTTTGGTTGGCCTTGCGACGCTAGGGTGGAGCGTTTGCGCGATCAATTTGCTCGCGCAACTAGCCTTGAAGCGCAGAAGAGCATCGCTACAGAATTACAAGTTCGCGCGATGGAAATCGTTACTCATGCTCACGGCGGCCAGTACTATAGGCCATCGTCTTGGCGGAACGATAAGTTGTCTGATGTGATAGGTGGCCCATTCCCAATTTTTTGGAACTTAACAAAGGCCAAATAGCCTCTCACCTTTGATTAAGTGGGGACTGCATGTTCGGTTTTGTCGTCAATCGATTGCTTGCCACAATACCAGTCATGGTGATGGTGACGATATTTGTATTTTTATTGTTACGTTTAGCGCCTGGAGATCCAGCGGCAGTATTGGCTGGGGATAACGGATCACCACAACAGATAATTGAAATCCGTGAGGGACTTGGTCTTAATCAGCCAGTTTTAGTACAGTTTGGAACTTGGATACTTGGGGTTGTTAGGGGAGATTTTGGAAAATCTTACTTTTTTAAAAAGCAGGTTTCAGAACTAATACTTTTGCGTGTTGAGCCCACTATCGCTTTAGCAATTACTACTCTTATTATAACAATATTAGTGGCGATTCCTATAGGTGTAATAGCAGCTTACAAGCATGGTACATGGATTGATCGGATAATTATGGCTTTATCGGTTGGCGGCTTTTCGATTCCCGCTTTCGTTCTTGGTTATCTATTAATCTATTTATTTGCTATGAAGCTCGATTTATTTCCTGTTCAAGGATATAAGCCGCTTGCTGAAGGATTTTGGCCATTTTTGCATCAATTGATTCTTCCTAGCTTAACGATCAGTGCAATATATATTGCACTGATCGCTCGCATAACTCGGACAAGTATACTTGAAGTTTTAGGTGAGGATTATATTCGTACCGCTTATGCAAAAGGTCTAACGCCTAACAACGTGCTTTTTAAGCACGCTCTACGCAACGCAGCGGTGCCAATAGTTACCGTTATCGGTATTGGCGTCGCTCTTCTAATAGGTGGAGTGATAGTCACTGAAAGTATCTATAATATACCTGGCATTGGTCGACTGATTGTGGATGCAGTTCTGGGACGTGATTATCCAACAATTCAGGCAATTATTATATTGTCTTCTTTTTTCTATGTGATAGTTAACTTACTAATTGATTTAACTTATAGCTTACTTGACCCAAGGATCCGATATTGATTGAAGGCATAGAAAAATTAGTACGCTCCGTCACTTCAGACTATGTCGTTATGCGCATGTCAACGATCTGGCAACAGCTTATTCGCAATTCCAGTATCATGTTTGGCGCGATAGTGCTTGGATTTGTGGTATTTATTGCGATTAGCGCTCCCTTTCTGGATACTATGGATCCAAGTGCTATTGACCTAGCCTGGCGAAATAATAAACCAGGAGTAAGACATTTCAAGATTCTTCCCGATGGGACAACGCGAGAATGGACTTATCGCATGGGTACCGACACTTTAGGTCGTGATACCTATAGTCGGGTAATCTATGGCGCACAGGTTTCACTTGCTGTTGGTTCGCTGGTAGCTATGTTGTCTCTTACTATCGGCTTGATTATTGGTCTTGTTGCTGGCTATGTTCTTTGGCTTGATGCTATTGTTTTGCGAATAATGGATGGATTAATGGCTGTTCCAGGCATATTGCTAGCTATCACTATGGTTTCTTTAGCTAATGCAAGCTTACTAACGTTGATTTTGGCTATTGCCATTCCAGAGATTCCTCGAGTAGTTAGACTAGTTCGCTCAATTGTGTTGTCGATAAGAGATGAACCCTATGTTGAGGCTGCAGTATCTGTTGGTACAAGATTGCCTATGATTCTTATTCGTCACTTGTTGCCAAATATTGTTGCGCCCTTGATTGTTATGGGTACATATATTTTTGCTTCAGCGATTTTGGTGGAAGCAATTCTAAGCTTTCTGGGTGTAGGCATTTCGCCAGAAACTCCTACATGGGGTAATATTATGGCTGAGGGGCGGCTAATGTTCCGTATTTATCCACACAATATATTGTTTCCTGGAATTTTCCTTGCAATTACTCTGTTGGCGGTAAATATGCTAGGTGACGGATTGAGGGATATTCTTGATCCACGTATACGCAAGCGATTATAGATCATGACCGATGAAATTAAAACTCAGCCAATATTGGAAATTAAAAATCTTACGGTTGATCTACCGAATGGTAGCGATCGTCTTCATGCAATAGAGGAAATTTCTATTTATATTGGTCCTTGTGAAATAGTTTGCCTCGTAGGAGAATCTGGTTCTGGTAAATCGGTAACTGCTTTTAGTGTCATGGGTTTACTACCTAAAGATCAACTTACTCCTAGTGCCGGCACTATTGATTTGATGGGGGAAAACATACTTCAAGTAAGCAATAAACGCTTACGCGAATTACGTGGTTCACGTATGTCAATGATTTTTCAGGAGCCGATGACTGCCTTAAATCCAACTATGACCTGTGGTGATCAAATAGATGAGGTATTGACCACTCATACTTCTATGAATCATGCAATGCGGAGAGAGAAAGTTATCAATATCTTGGGACAAATGCAACTTACTGACTTATCGAGCATAGCTGATAGTTATCCCCATCAGTTATCTGGAGGGCAACGTCAACGCATTATGATAGCAATGGCGCTAGTCTTGGATCCAGTTTTGCTGATTGCAGACGAGCCTACCACTGCTCTCGACGTCACTACTCAAGAACAGATCCTTAAGTTGATTAAGGAAATCCAGCATAATCATGAAACAGCTGTGCTTTTTATCACACATGATTTTGGTGTGGTAGCTGAGATTGCTGATCGCGTAGTTGTTATGCAAGCAGGCAGAGTGATTGAGCAGGGGCCAGCGAAAGTAATTTTAAAACAACCCAATGCACCTTATACAAAGATGTTGATCGGATCAGTCCCAAACTTTGTCCCACATTGTCGATCGCTTGCAAAGAATACACCAATAGTGTTAGCGACTAAAAATCTTTGTAAAACATATGGCGGAAGAGGATTTTTTCAAAAATCTCGCGAAATTCGAGCTGTTCATAGAGTTAATTTAGAGATCCGGCGTGGGGCTACTTTAGGCATCGTTGGTGAATCAGGTTCCGGTAAATCTACAGTTGCACGCTGTATTGCTCGTTTGATTGATCCGACTGCTGGTCACATATATTTGGAAAATTACGATATTGCTCAAGTTTCTCAGAGTAGTTTGCACTCTTTACGTAGTCGAGTTCAGATAATCTTTCAGGACCCATATCGCTCTCTTAATCCACGACGTACTGTTGGAGCATCAATTATCGAAGGATTGATTAATTACGGTATGAGCAAGCAAGAAGCATACAAGCGTGCTTGTTTATTGATGCCTCTAGTTAGAATTGATCCAAATGCACTTAATCGATATCCTCATCAATTTTCAGGAGGGCAACGTCAACGCATCTGCATAGCTCGTGCTTTAGCCATGGAACCCCAGCTAATAATTGCCGACGAAGCTGTTTCTGCTCTAGACGTATCGGTTCAATCTCAAGTGCTGGAATTGTTTAATGATATCCGTTGCAGATTAAATTTAGCTATATTATTTATTACACACGATTTGCGTGTAGCTGCTCAGGTTTGCGATACAATTGCTGTAATGCACCATGGTGAAGTAGTCGAATATGGTGAAGCCACGAGAGTATTTGATAATCCACAGCATGAATATACTCGCTCACTGTTTGCTGCTGCACCTGGCCGTGGTTTTGATTTTGCTAATATCTCTATATCCACTGGATGATATTTATAAAAATTTAATTATTATTTATAAAATAAGTTGTGTGGTTGCTTTGCCGGAGAAAGTTAATTAAGGAGTAATTTAGACCATTGATCTAAGATCAATAGTTTTTTTAGAGTATTATTTATTAGATATTAAGATTATTATATTTTTGCCTGAATTACCTAAAAGCATAGATGCGATAAGAATTATTCGTAATAAAGAGAAACTCATTTATTAATTGTATTTATTTATTATTATTTAATTATATTTTTATTTGCTACCTATAGATTATTTTATAGTTTAATTGAAATTTTTATCTAAAATAGTGAATACTTTCGCATAAATTGCAAACATTTCCTATTATAAAATGAAATAAAAATACCTCATTAATTATCCTTGAGGTATTAGTACTATGCTGGATATTGTTTGTATAGTTCTATGTTTTTAATTTTTTAATTAATTTTTAAAGCTGTTTTAAATATAATTCTCTTATTAATTGATTAACATTAATTTATTAAATGACTATTTTTATTATAACGTTAATTTAAGTAATTAATTGATTATATTTTTGGCGTATAATATTTCATTTATTCTTTTTTAAAAAAATTTTTGAGGATATAGCTAAAGCTAGCTATACAAATTTTGTCAACTATTACTACATCGTAAGTTAATTTTCTTTTATATTACTAAAGTAAATAATAATATTTAAAAGAACCAAATCTACCATAAACATTTTATAAATAAAAACACTGAAGATTACAAGTTCTATTTTTAAAACTGACTATAAATTTTTCAAGTTTAAAAGATGTATGCGTAATACAATACAAATGCTGCATCTTATAATCAGAAATTAATCTTAAAATATACCTTAATCTAGGCTATAAATAAACTTGATATTTTGCCATTTATCGATCAGAATAGAAGTATAGGATAATTAGATATAATAATATACGAAAAGGAATTTTTTACATTGTTTTACTTGGCAAGTAGAGTAACAGAACTATGATTGCACATAGTTTTTGAGTTTATAAATCATTTGTATCAATCGTTCCGTTCTAGAATTACTATCTATAGGATAGTATACTTAAGCTTCATTATACTTAATAATACTAAGTAATTATCTCGAGGCAAATTGAGAGAATGTTTTACTTAATTCATGCTGCCGAAGAGATTTGAACTCTCGACCTCTCCCTTACCAAGGGAGTGCTCTACCCCTGAGCTACGGCAGCATCTATTAATTAGCAAATGATGGCATTATACTACAAAGCTAATTTGTAGTATAATGCCAGAGAAAATGACAGGGTGCAAGTGGATTGGTATCATTAACATTGATAGATTAAAATTATTATAGAATGTTATAGTACAGTTTACTAATCATCCAAGAAATTAAGCAAATGAATTATTAAATATAGTTATGGTAAATAGAAGATAAAAAAGATTGTGATAGAACCTCAAATAACTCATAATAATTTGTGTAATTATACTAATTATTAAAACATTCCGAATAAAAATACACCAGTAACAGGCAAGAAATTAAAATCATGCTGCTAATCCTTCGCCGGATTGAAAAATGCATAAAATCATGCATTGCATTTTAGCCTTGCTAGACTCATCGGTTGGACTCATTTATAAAAAATATTTGTGTGTTACACATGCATCAGATTCGTGTGCGGGGTGGGAGACCTCTCCGCGGGACCATTCCTATAAGCGGCGCTAAGAATGCTGCTTTACCATTGATGGCAGCGTGTTTACTGTCCTGTAAACCGCTGAATTTAACCAATGTTCCAGATGTGGCTGATATTGCCTCAATGACTAATCTGTTGCGTCAACACGGAGTACACATAGAGCGAGATGGTGGAGATATGATAATGGATGCGGCTCAGGTCGAGAGTACTACCGCTCCTTATAATTTAGTAAGAAAAATGCGTGCTTCGGTTCTGGTACTTGGACCACTTGTGGCACGATTTGGACAGGCTCAAGTATCTTTACCTGGTGGTTGTGCAATAGGTAATCGTCCAATTGATTTGCATTTGAAAGGTCTAGCAGATCTTGGTGCTGAGTTAACCATTGAAGCTGGTTATATAGAGGCCAAGGCACCGAAAGGTGGTTTGCAATGCGGACGATTTACTTTTCCCTTTGTATCAGTTGGTGCAACTGAGAACCTTATGATGGCAGCATCTTTAGCACAAGGTGAGACAGTGTTAATCAATTCAGCACGAGAGCCAGAAATCAGCGATTTGGCTAAGTTACTCATTGCTATGGGTGCTGAAATTGAGGGGGCTGGTACTGACACCATCTATATCCAAGGTAAAGCAGAACTAGGTGGCGCTAGCCACCGAGTAGTCGCAGATCGAATCGAGACAGGAACTTATGCTATGGCAGTAGCCATTGTAGGTAGTGAAGTAATCCTGACCAATACTGATTTAGTGCTGATTAACTCGACTGCTGAAACTTTAAGACAGGCAGGAGTCACTTTAGAGGCTGTTGACGGTGGTGTTCGTGTTGCTAGAGGTGATGAACGTGTACTTGGCGTCGATATGATGACCAGGCCATATCCTGGTTTCCCAACTGATTTGCAGGCACAGTTTATGTCATTGATGAGCGTATCTCGAGGTGAGTCTATAATCACTGAGACTATTTTTGATAACCGCTTTATGCACGTACAAGAGTTGTCACGTATGGGGGCTAATATCACTGTGCACGAAGCTTCAGCTATTATACGTGGCGTAGAGAAATTGAAAGGTGCGCAGGTTATGGCAACGGATCTACGGGCTTCTGTTTCTCTAGTGCTAGCTGGGTTAGCTGCCGAAGGGGAGACAATAATTAACCGAATTTATCATCTAGATCGCGGCTATCAAGATTTGATTGGTAAGCTATCTGCCTGCGGTGCAGATGTAACTAAAATAGTCTCTGGGTAATCTATATTGATAGTCTAAGATAGCTAGTGTTAGCAAATTAAAATAGTAGTTTTGCTTTCGTTAATGCAATTAACTTATCTGCATAGATAGAAAAAAAATTTTAGTGAATTCCTGCATATCTAGTACGGATAAGTATTTTTTATTTGAGATGTATTTACGTCTTTGCCTAATAATTTTATAAACTCCATTATTTTAGATGTTTTTTTCGTAAATAATGTGCTTTAGCATTACATCAGATAGACTAAAATACTCATTATTATATCAGACAGCATTAAAATAAAAATTTAGCCTAAGCTACACATTATGGTATCTTATTGAATAATAATATGTTTTTATAATAGATTTTATTACTCTAGTGAAGTCGATAACTTATTTTCAATAAATATAATAATTTTGTTTAGCTTAATCTTTGCTACGGGATTGCATTGCATGAACGCGGATGATAAGCTAGTAATGGCTATACCTAAGGGGGGGCGTATCTTGAATGCGATTGCACCTTTGATGTTGCGCGCTGGGATCGACTTAAAAGATACATTTTCTGAAGGATGTGAGCGTCAGCTCCAATTTCCCACTACGGATCCAAAGATTGACATTGTGTTAGTGAGTAATTTTGATGTTGTCACTTTTCTAGCTTTTGGCGCCGCTCATTTAGCAATCGCTGGTTCGGATATTTTGATGGAGTTTAACCATCCAGAAGTTTATGCTCCAGTAAACCTGGATGTTGGTATTTGTCACTTAGCGGTTGCTGCTCCTGTACAGCAGTTTGCTAAAGAAGATTATTATCGTTGCTCTCATGTGCGTGTGGCTACTAAGTATCCAAATCTTACTCGTAACTATTTTGCGCGGCATGGAGTGCAAGCTGAGTGTATTAAACTAAATGGTGCTTTGGAAATGGCTCCAAATCTAGGCTTGTGCCGTCGTATTGTTGATCTAGTGCAAACTGGTTCAACTTTAAAAGCCAACGGTTTAGTAGAAATCGACAAAATCATAGATGTAAGCGCCCGCCTTGCAGTCAATCGCACAGCGCTAAAGATTAGACCTGGGCTGATTGGTGATCTAATAGAACGTTTCCGAGAGGCTGTCAATGTCGTGTAGACTGGTGACTAGTGACACAAACTTTGCTAGTGCATTTGATGTTTTAATTAACCGCAAAAGTATCAACAAATATTATATAAACGAAATAGTTACGAGGATTATTGCAGCTGTCATTGATACTGGTGATTCAGCGTTGGTAGAGTACACTCGCAGATTTGACTTGTTTGACCCTATTAAGACAGGCCTATCAATAGGCAATGCAGAGATTAATGCAGCAGTTGCTCGCGTTGACTCTGATACTCAAAAGTCACTAGAATTGGCTGCTGAGAGAATAGAAAATTTTCATCGTCGTCAGCTTCCTAAAGATTTTGAAATTAATGAAAGGCTTGGAATTCGTATAGGTATGCGCTGGAGTGCGATAGATTCCGTTGGACTTTATGTTCCTGGTGGAACTGCAACTTATTCATCCTCAGTGCTAATGAACGCACTACCAGCTAAAATAGCTGGTGTACCTCGTAGAGTTATGATGGTCCCAACTCCAGATGGGGTGGTTAATGATTTAGTGCTGGCTGCTGCTCATATTGCTGGTGTTAATGAAATTTGGCGAATCGGAGGAGCTCAAGCTATTGCAGCACTAGCATACGGTACGCAAACTATTACTAGGGTTGATAAAATTGTCGGCCCTGGTAATGCCTATGTAGCCGCTGCTAAGCAGCATGTTTTTGGTAAAGTAGGTATAGATAGTTTGGCTGGCCCATCTGAAATTTTAGTAGTTGCTGATTCTCAAAATAATCCGCATTGGATTGCAATTGACTTATTAAGTCAAGCAGAACATGATCCTTTAGCGCAAGCTATTCTTATTACCGACGATAACGCTTTTGCCAATGCTGTAGCTGATGCTGTAGAAGATCATCTTGTTACCTTACCTCGCGTTGAGATAGCTGAGAAAAGCTGGCGTGTTTATGGTGCTATAATTGTTACCGAGTCAATAGAAGAGATACCTGAAATAGTTAATAGGATAGCGCCTGAGCATTTGGAATTAGCTGTAGCAGATCCCGAATCTATGGCTGTACAAATCCGCCACGCGGGAGCAATTTTTTTAGGTCGATTTACACCGGTAGCAATAGGAGATTATTTAGCTGGCCCAAACCATGTATTGCCGACAGCGGGTACAGCGCGATTTTCTTCTGCTCTTAGTGTGTTTGACTTCATGAAGTATACAACAACTGTAGCTTCTGATCCACAGGGACTTGCATATTTGGGGCCAGCAACGATTAAATTAGCTGAAATGGAAGGTCTTAATGCACACGCGCGTTCGTTAGCAATACGAATAAATCAGAGATAACTTGTATTACTTCAAGTAAGTATCTATTTTAATAGATACTTAGAATAGCTTATAATTAGTTTATCGATAAAAGCATTATGCATTATGAGTTTGATTTTCAATATTGTGTGATTACTTGATTTTATATTGTTTAAACAATAGACTAAATGATTTAATTACTTTAATTGTAATAATTGTTAATTATTTTTTATGAAACGATAATCGCAAATAATTTATAGAACATTTTTTAATGATTTACTCAGTATTAGTTGCGCTATTAAATAGCTGCCGTTTTTTATCGACCAAATTTATCTAGGATTATCGCAAATTATCAAAAAAAAATTGAGATATTCTATAAAATTATTTTCCATTTTTGTTGAAAAGGTTGTACTAAGCTATTTTTTTAGTAAGTCCTATATCTGATTAATGTTAATTATATTGTAAAATATAATTAACATTAATCAGTGAATGATGCCTGTAAATATTTTTTAGTATTGAATAGTTGAATTTTGTTATAGAACTTAGAAAGAGTATTTTTATCTTCATAAAGCCAATTATACCTGAATAATTCTTTAATTATTCTTTTAAACCTACTTTATTAAATTTATTAGTACTTTTCTAGTTGCATAACTTTTAAAATAACTCATTCTAATACATACTGTTTTAGATAATGTTGTTATGTGTTAGTACTAATTTTAGTTTTTTTTGCCAGGAGGCAAGGCTTAAAAGTAGGAGAATAATTGACTAATGATGCTAATTTAAGCTATAATGCTTTGCTTAGAATTGATTTAGAGCGAATATATAAAATATACTTGCTTTGTTGTGTTCTCTTCTATTTTATAGAAGCTAATTAAGTCAGCGACAAGATGTTTTGGCGTTTTTTATTATTTGCAGGGTGCTTTTCGGCGGTTTGATAGTGGCAAGTTATTTTTAGTGATTTGTTTTTGTAAAAACAACTTGACCTTTCCTATTAGCATTAGCACTTAAGGCAGGCTTAAACTGCGCAGGGTGCAATGATGGCAAAAGAAGACATGATTGAGTTTTCGGGCACTGTCGCTGAACTTCTACCGAATGCGATGTTTCGTGTTAGACTTGATAACGACCACGAAGTGCTAGCACATACCAGCGG
Organism: Candidatus Endolissoclinum faulkneri L2; assembly: GCF_000319385.1. GTDB lineage: Bacteria > Pseudomonadota > Alphaproteobacteria > Thalassobaculales > Thalassobaculaceae > Thalassobaculum > Thalassobaculum faulkneri. The sequence continues at coordinate 296,402 of NC_019566.1, forward strand.
CAAAATGCGGAAAAATCGTATTCGAGTATTAGCTGGCGATCGAGTAAATGTCGAAATGACTCCTTACGATCTAAGCAAGGGTCGTATTACTTTCAGATTTAAGTAATCGTTTTTGACTGACATTATCGATGACCTCACCAATGGTATTATTACGCGCTCCACAGGGCGCTCAATTTGTGTTCGCATCTAGTTCTAATTTACTTAAGAATTTGTTAGCACAAATTGGACTTTTCCCTGACTTGGTAGACAATCCTAAAATTAATAAATCTCCATTTCCGACTGAACCTGTTCGAATCTATGCAATGCGCATAGCCATATCTCAAGCACAATTAGTAGCTTATCGTTACCCGGATAGTTTTGTACTAGCTGTTAGTAAAGTAGTGGCCTGCGGTCGCCGTATTCTACCGAAAACATATAGAATTAATGAGGCTAGGCAATGTTTAAAGTTGTTATCTGGTCGACGTCATAGAGTAATCGGCGGTATTTGCGTAATCGATCCCCATGGTAAGGGATATAAACGTTTGGTAGAGACAAGAGTTGGCTTTAAACGATTATCAGATGCTGAGATTGATGCTTATCTTAATTCTGGCGAGTGGTTTGATCAGGATGGTGGATACACAATTAATGGGTTAACTGGCGCTTATGTTAATTTTTTAAACGGCTCTTATTTTAATGCGATAGGTTTAGATTTAGCAAAAACTTACTCACTGCTGAATGGTCTTGGTTTTGCTTATTTGCGCACTTCAATGTAAGTGTAGTTAATTATGTTATTCTATAAGGCATTTTTATAAATTACGAGTATGTGTTTTTTAAATAAATATAAACATCATCAATGATATTGTTTTTTTATATATATTAAAAGATGATTTAAACCTTTTTAATCTTAAAAAGCTATTAAACCTTGCAACATTTGCTGTTCGAATGATAAACGCAGTAGTCAAAAATAAACCGTTCGCTAACCAAATCTTTAAGAGTATTTTTCGTGCTAGTATAATTTTAATCAGCTAATGAGTATTGTCTTGATTAATAATAAATCCTGTCTACTAATAACAAAGAGAGCAATAATTATCAAAAAAACTTGATTTTATTAAATTTATTATTACTAATAAGTAATGTTATTTAAAATATTTTATATTGCTTGCTGTACTGCCAAAGACAGTATATCTAATAAATAACGTGCGCTAGTTATCTTGGTGGTATACCTACTATCTAGAGATGAGCTAATAAAACAAAATTACAAATAGTTGAAAGTTGGTCACAGAATCGGTAATTTTTGGGCTTTTGTTAGCATTAGTAAAACAATACGCAAATCCTATTAAACTGACTTTAACTACATCTAAGCTAGAAAAATTATGACGGTGCCCAGGGGAGGATTTGAACCACCGACACGCGGAACTTCAATCCGCTGCTCTACCAACTGAGCTACCTGGGCTTTATAAGAAGAAAAATCGTAGCAAGTATAATAAAATTTGTCTACTAAAACTTACTCAAAAAATTTACTAAAAATTAAGTCAGTTGAAATGGGCTTAAATATAACGAATTTTTATATTCTTTGCCTAATATGAATTTTTTAATATTATGTAAATTTTCAATTGCAAATGCTTTTAAGTTTTTAAGGGGAGGGGTGGGGGAATAATAAACATAATTATCACTTGCTATGAAAATTATTAATCCAGCATTTGTCGAATATATACATTCCCATTAGAAATGGGAATGTATATATTGCATCTGCGAAAATGGTATTTATTTATAATTTGCATTGAATCATAACTTTTTTAATTGACTATAACAATGAATAAAAGTAAAGAAATATGATAAGATCATATAACAACTAAACCATACTGTTGCTTAATAACAGTATTTGACGATAAAGTTTAAGAATAATATAAGGATTGATTATATATTCTGTTAAATATCAGAGGAGTAATTGCTTATATATTCAAACACAATTTATTATAAAAATAATTTTTATGCTTTTTAATATATCCTATTTGTTTGATATATTAGGTGGGTAGTTTTACTCATTTTTAAATCAATACATTGAATAGTGAGCAAGAGTATTGAATACACAGTTTAAGATAAAGTAATTTTATTACTAATCAATCGATTAATTTTTACGTCAAAGCAGCCAATGTTTATAACAAAAAATTACATGATGTATATTTCATTACTGATTAATGTTTTTTTTAATTTTTAACAATGAATATTCTTTTTCAGAAAACTTATCAACTAGTTAATAAGTTTTATTCTTTAATCTTGTTTTCTAAATTAATGCATTAATTATCGTTTAATTAATTACAAATTTTACTATACTAATGTCTGAAATAATAGAATAATATTATATTTAAAATAGATAACAGTCCGTTAATTAGTTTTTATCTAATTATCCAGTTAAAAGATATATAGTTATGAAACCTCAGCAGTTACCTTCAGTACCATTATTCTCTTCTGGGCCATGCGCGAAACGTCCTGGATGGGCTAATGAGGTACTCTCAGAGGCTTCTCTTGGTCGTTCTCATCGCTCAAAAATAGGAAAAGCTAAACTGTGTGAAGTTATCAATCGCTCACGCAATATTCTTGGCATTCCTGATAACTATCGAATCGGTATAGTACCTGCTTCTGATACGGGTGCTATGGAAATGGTACTTTGGTCTATGCTTGGTTCACGTGGCATTGTCATGTTAGCATGGGAGAGCTTTGGGAACTGTTGGGTTAATGATGTCACTAAGCAACTTAAACTTAACAATGTCCAAATCATGAAAGCGCCTTATGGTCAAATTGTTAATCTAGCGGAGGTGGATTTTTCTCGAGATGTAGTTTTTACTTGGAACGGCACTACTTCAGGTGTACGCGTTCCCAATGGAGATTGGATTCCAGCCAAGCGCGATGGGTTGACTATCTGTGACGCTACTTCAGCAGTATTTGCTATGGATCTTGCTTGGGAAAAGTTGGATGTAGTCACCTGGTCGTGGCAAAAAGTTCTAGGTGGTGAAGCGGCTCATGGCATGCTGGCACTAAGCCCTCGGGCAATTGATCGATTGGTAAGCTATGTACCTCCATGGCCAATACCTAAGTTATTTCGAATGGTTAACGAAGGTAAACTTAACAAAGGTATCTTCGTTGGTGAAACTATTAATACTCCTTCTATGTTAGCTGTTGAAGATGCAATTGATACGTTGGTTTGGGCTGAGAAGATAGGAGGTTTGTTTACTTTGATTGATCGCTGTGAAGCCAACCTTGCAGCAATTGAGTATTGGGTTTCAAGATCTAACTGGGTAAGTTTTCTTGCAAATGATAAATCGATCAGATCTTGTACTTCAATTTGTCTATCAATAGTGGATCCCACATTTAGTTCGCTGTCTTATTTTCGTCAAGCTATTGTAGCTAAAAATATTGCTAAACTAATCGAGGATGAAGGCGCTGGTTATGATATTGCTAGTCATCGTGATGCTCCTCCAGGCTTACGCATTTGGGGTGGAGCTACGGTGGATACTCAAGACATTAATGCACTTCTTCCTTGGCTTGACTGGGCTTGGAGTAAAGTTAAATATGAAATTACAAAATTTGCTTAATATATTTAGTGTGTTTTATACCTACGATAATTATGTTGTATTTGACTTTTAATATTGATTTTATGTAAAAAATTATTTGCATAAAATTTTTAATTACTAAGCTTATTGATGTGTTTTATAGTTAAATTTAGCTGTGCTCTAGCGTATATAGTAAGTACGCTACGCTAAATTTTATAATAAATAAATAATTAGGCAAAAACACTGTTGTACTCTTTTATAATATAATACCAAGACCAGTTTTTGGTATTACTAGGATAATTTTATGATTTTATATATTCATACAAACGCATAATAAAAATTATAAAGTTTAATACATTGTTGTTTTTTATTTACATTTATTGTATAAATAATGCAAAATACAGATTTGTTTAGCTTTAAAAAAAATTTAATTTTTTATACTAAAAATAGTATTCTAGTCAATTTTGATTAGTGAAGTTAAACTAAAACGAGATATTTAATTATTATAGTTCTCAAACAAGCAATAATTAAATTCACTAGCTTATTTACTGTAAGCGGCGTAGATGATTACATTACAAAAATATTGTTTAAGTTTTAATTAGATTTGCAGTTAATCATTAATTTTTTGAAGTAAAAATTTCCTACCTAATTAATTACAATAATTAAAATCATAGCTGATATTATTAATCTATTGAAAAATTATCTTCAACTGGGGCAGCAATATGCCTTATATAATGTTAAGGAAAGCTTAGTAAGTTTAATAACAAAATTTTTGCTATAAGAGTATTTCTATTTGTATCCGGATAAAAGTATTTAGTATTAGTATTCACTTAAGCTAAAGTTGTTAACATTAACGTATAATCAACCAGTAAACTAAATTAGCATACAGCATTATGATTAGTACCGTTTTACTATATATGCTTATTGAATAAAATGCATGATACAAGATTATTTTGCTGTGTGTTGAGTTAAACTCAATTTGGTTTGGATACTGAGTGAACAATTACAGTCTTGGTATAATATAAGTAGTAATATTGATAATATGCATTAGTATTGCGCGAATTTAAATTTTTTAATATATTTGAACTCATTTGTTAGGCGCTGCATAAAAAAAATTATTTGATTTTTGATTGTTTTTGCTGTTATTGGATAAAAAAATGAATGTAAGCTATATTAATCTTTATTAATGTATCTTGTGCTATCTAAAAAAAACTAGGAGTTAACTATTGTAAAAGCTGGATAATTACTAACACTATTTTACAAAGACCATCTATATAATATGCAATTTTATAATAAAACTAAATTAGTTTTTATAGGCATTCGGTGGTCAAATAATTACAACATTCTAATTGTATAATACTCATTATTGTAGTATCAATTTTTAATTGATAGAAAACTTAATTAAAATCATCTAGCAATACGTTACTAATAATCCCTAATTTTTAGGAATTAGCTGCAAGGTAAATTAGTATATTTATTTACATACCTTACAATAAATATCTAGTACTAATCTATTCGCATGAAAATTAATCATTAGATATTATCATAAGTCAAATTAAACTATGAGTATAATAAATAATAGAAGTTATTTTTTTCATCCGAGCATTTTGATTGTTTACGATAAATAATAAATTTTTAGTTAATAAGGGCAAGTATACTAATTGCTCAGCTTGATTTTGATTATTTTTGTTTAATCGCAAAACTTTTTCAAAACTTAGGATGACATTCTTGTCATTAGAATTAACCATCTCGTTTTGTTTTGTATTTAATGAGGATAAAAAGTCTTTTTAATAATCAGAAGACTAATATTAATCTATTCTTATGATAGAATGTAGGTCAATATAATAATTGAAATGATTTTTTCTATCCATAATTGATGCCTAATGGATATCGTACATATATAGAATAGCCTATTGACAAAGATTTCTATTACTGATAGAAGTGATAATTATCATTTACGCTTAGATAATTTATTACTAGTTATTTATCTTTCAAAGTTGAGTCTTTATTAAGATGGTAATATTTTTTCAATTAAAATTTTAAACATTAGAGAAATGAATTTTGATGAGATTGTAGAGGAAAAGTATAATTACGGCAGTAATGCCCGGATAGGTGCGAAGTTTTGCCGATGATGCTGGGTGATACCTAATTCAACTAATGCTTTCATATGTTCTGCGGTACCATAGCCGGCGTTGCGTTCCCAGCCATAACCTGGATGGCTTTTTGCTAGAACTGACATTCTAAAGTCGCGCTTTTGTTTAGCTACAATAGATGCAAGTGCGATTGATTTAGATATTTCATCGCCTTTTACTATAGCCTCAGTAGGCCAATGGCAAGTAGGAAGATGATTGCCATCGATAAGCACATTATCTGGCTCTCGCTTTATATTATTTACAAGAGATTTTATGGCGCGCTCCATTGCTTTTAGTGTGGAGACTAAAATGTTTGTTGCATTGATCTCACTAACCTCTGCTATACCTAATTCAATTACTGTGTAAGGTCTCGTCGCAATTATTACTTTTGTTCGACGTTTCTTTGTCAAGGCCTTACTGTCAATAATCATATGAGATATTTCTTGTGGAATAAGGTTTAGATTGATCCAGCAGGCGCCTGCTATTATAGGGCCAGCTAGCGCTCCACGTCCAACCTCATCTACACCAAATACGGTACCTCCTTTATTAGCACCATATTCTAACTCTAGATTAAATTCCTGATTAAAAATCATTTTTCCTTTAAACTATTAAGCTTTTATTTTTAATATTTTTCATAGGTAAATAACAAATTTATATTTCAATATCCATTTAGACGATTAGATTGCCTTCTAGGCACCTACAATAGGTAGGTTATGCTTATCTATTTAATCGCAATATGCAAGTCTTGTTTTCATATTAGAGTTGTTTATAGATAAATTATTAAGTTTTATAATCATATAGCAAGCTGTGATTATTTTGAATGATGAATGAGTAGATGTTTAGAATATTATCAATAACATTGATTATACTGCTAGGTGTAATGTATTCTTGGTAATCTGGATTTTAGGTAGAATCATAATGATGATATAACAGACGCTAGCTGATGTTAATACTAATTAATTTCGATCTAATCAACTATTAATCTCTAGCATTAAGAATGCTGACATAACTTTGGTTAAATTATGTCAATATATTATCTGCAAAATAGATTAATTGTGCTGTCGAAAACAGAGAATTTTAGCGGCTTTTTAAAAAAGATGCAAGAGGGTATTATTTTATAAGTCAACATCATACAATGAATTTTAAATTGACTTGATTAATACTATCCGCCAAAATCAATAAGTAGTATGTATGTAGGAAGGCATTTGCGTACTATAGATCGCTATAGTAAAACGACTTATATCTAATACCAATTGAGATTATAGTATTGTGTTACATAATATTACTAGATTAATGTATATATTTTACAGGCAAGTTGTATTTGAATAATTTACAATTGAGTATTTGCTGCTTTGTAGAAACTACGCTCAGTATATTTAACAATTAACGACAAATTTGGTATATATGACTACAACTAATCAATATATCATGGACAAAACATATTTAATTATATTAAATTTTTATTTAGAAATAATCATACTAGCGCGTATCTTAAAAAAACTAAATAGTGCATGATTAAAGTAATTCAGCTGAAGTCAGACTTACATAGTTATCGGCAAATTGTTATCGACTATCATGCATCATAATTAAATATTCAATTACGATGCATTGTAAAAGAAAATCCACAATTATAAATTGATTCAATTTAGCCAACATCATTTGTATACCCTGAGATATCCACAGATTGCCAATAATTATTTTGAGCTAGTATTATTTATGCAGCAAGTTTTTTTTTTAAAATAAAAATCCAATAACATTTTTTAAAAAGTAAAATATTTTAATATTTTGCTTACTACTATATTGTTGTGTGAAAAAAGAATAATTGATGTGTGCTCTACATCAATTATAACACTGACAAGTCAATTTATAGTAAACTATACAGATGTAAGAGGTATTCTAATTACATAAGAAAATATCTAAGCCTTACCCATATATTAATAATAATTCAATGTTATAAAAACAAAATCTTAAATAAAGTACAAGAGTACTTTTTAGATAAAAAATCCAGTGAGCGAATTATATATTGTCTGAATATATAAATTACTTGTTGCACAATTTAGGATGAATTAAAATACTTTACATATTTTGGTATATCGGACCTTCACCTCCTTGCGGTACAACCCATTTGATATTTTGCTTTGGATCTTTAATGTCGCAGGTTTTGCAATGGACACAATTTTGAAAGTTGATCTGTAAGCGTGGATTTTTGCCATTGCTGTCACGGATAATTTCATAAACACCAGCTGGACAATAGCGTTGTTCGGGTGAGTCATAGATTTTAAGATTAAAACGCACCGCTATTGATGGATCTTTCAGTATAAGATGAGATGGTTGATTATCCTCATGGCTAGTATTAGATAAAAATACAGAAGAGAGCTTATCGAAGCTAATTTCCCCATCTGGCTTAGGATAAGCGATTGGTTTTGCTTGTGAAGCTGGGATCATTCGTGTGTGGTCAGAAACATGGTGAAAAGTCCAAGGAGCCTTGCCGCGAAGTAGGTAAGTATCAAGCGCAGAATAAGCTATCCCAGCTAACAATCCAGCACGAAAAGCTGGACGTATGTTGCGAGCTTTATAAAGCTCATCGTATACCCAACTCTTCTTGATTCTACTCATATATTCCGATGGCTCAAAATTGTGCGGAACTTTATCGCTGCTTAAAGATTCAAATATGGCTTCGGCAGCAATTATACCAGATTTTATTGCGTTATGGCTGCCCTTAATCTTAGGTACATTCAAAAAACCAGCTGCACAACCAATAAGCGCTCCTCCTGGAAATGTTAGTTTGGGGATTGATTGCCAACCGCCTTCGTTTAATGCACGTGCACCATAGCCGATGCGATGTCCACCTTCGAGAATTGGTCGAATAGAAGAGTGTTGCTTAAGTCGCTGAAATTCATCAAACGGCGAGAGAAAGGGATTATTATAGTCTAACCCCATAATAAAGCCTATCGTGACCTGATTATCTTCCAGGTGATAGAGGAATGATCCACCATAGGTATTACTGTTCATCGGCCATCCAAGTGTGTGAATAATCTTGCCTGCTTTATGCTTTTGCGGCTCAATTCTCCACATTTCTTTTATGCCTATACCATAAGTTTGTGGATCGCATTTCTTACGTAAATTAAAGTGCTCTATTAATTCTTCAGTGAGCGAACCACGGCAGCCTTCTGCAAATAGCGTGATTTTAGCGTGCAACTCTATACCTGGCTGATATCTAGTAGTCTTTTTGCCAAGTTTATTAATTCCAAAATCTCCAGTAGCAACACCCTTTACACTACCATCCTCGTGGTAAAGTACTTCAGAGGCGGCAAAGCCCTGACATATCTCAATACCTAATTTTTCGGCCTGCTGACCAAGCCAACGCACTAAATTAGCTAGGCTTACAATATAATTGCCATGATTGTTCATATTTGGTGGGGTAGGTAATCGAATTGAGGAATTTTTAGTCAAGAAAAGTAGATGATCTTCGGTAGCTAGTGTATTTAGTGGAGCTCCTTCGTCTTTGCAATTAGGGATTAGTTCATTTAAGGCAAGAGGCTCAATGACAGCTCCAGATAAAATATGAGCACCAATTTCAACACCTTTTTCCAAAACAATAACAGAGAGCTGCACATCATTTTCAATACACTGTTGTCTTATTCTGATTGCTGCAGCCAGACCTGATGGCCCGCCTCCGACAATAACTACATCGTATTTGATCAATTCTCGATTCATTCTTCATTCCTAATTAAAAAGGAAATTGTATTGTATATTTTTCTCATTAGGTGGTAATAGATAACAGTTTAGTCTACAATTTTAATCTAGTTGTGTATTTGTAGGCGAATATCCATAGCAGCGTGTGTAATATAGAAATGAGAATAACTGATATTTACATTGATGCGGTATTTAAAGCTCTTCTCGGTTGGTATGTGGAAGCTGGAGTAGATGAAACAATACTTAATAGACCAATAAATCGAACAAGAATAGCAGTAAATTCAGCGCAAAGATCAGAAAAAAAGCATACTGCAGTCAGTTATAGTTTAACTAGGGATTTGTTGCAACCTGCTAGTAAAGCAGGTGAGATAAATTTTGACCTTAATGGGGCAGTTGAAGCTGCTCGCAGAGCTGCTAATCGTGCAGCATCTTTGGATGCATTAAACGTCGCTGTGGAGAGATTTGATTATTGTAATTTAAAACTTACGGCCAACAATACTGTTTTTGCAGATGGTATTCCTGGTGCGGAGGTTATGATTATTGGTGAGGCGCCAGGGGCGGATGAGGACCATCAAGGTAAGCCTTTTGTAGGGGTTAGTGGTCGTTTGCTTGATTCTATGCTAGATAGCATCGGCCTTTCGCGTTTTAAATCAGTTTATATAACTAATATTATTCCTTGGCATCCACCTGGAAATCGGCAGCCTACATCTGATGAAATTAGCGTTTGTATCCCATTTGTAGAGCGGCATATCGAATTAGCAGCACCAAGAATTTTGATGCTTGTTGGAGGTACATCAGTTAGGGCATTGATGAAAATTCATGATGGAATTGCTCGCTTGCGCGGCAATTTTATGAATTGGACGTCCCCAAATTACCAAGAAACTATTCCTGCTTTAGCAACTTACCATCCTGCTTATCTTTTACGTACTCCAAGCCAAAAAGCCAGTGCATGGAATGATATGCTTACATTACGCTGTCGTTTAGACTCTATCGCTAATAAATTTTAATTCTTATTGTAATTTTCTTATTTAAGGAAATAATATTACTTAAATAAAAAATAACTTAATAATCTTATAGTTAAATGGTGCCTTTATATTAGAAATATCTTTTATTTAGCTTTTTTAAAAATTAATTTAACAATGCTTTTATAAGATAGAATGTAAAAAAATAAATTTTACTAAAAATTAGTATTTATTATTATATAAAAATGTTGTTCTGCTGGCATTTGAAATTAATACTTTTTAGTTACCATTGTGTATGCAGAAGCGTAATTGTTGCTATCGTGCTATTCTAGCTCGAATAGACTAAATAATGCGATAAGCTGTCAACGTGTCGTTTTTATTTATAAGGTTTTTGAATTAATTAAAATGACAAGACCCTGCACAATGATATGTTTGTTTTGTCGATCATATTTTAGTTCGTTTAAAATGTTTGCTATAATGCAAATTATGTATGCTGTTTTTTTTACTATAAAAATCTTTTACTGAAGTTAATGTTTAATGAGTTTTGCAGGGTATAATGTTTTTGTATAAAAGTCTGTTTAGACAAATATTTGCGCTAAGAAACTAATCTTGAATAAGTTTTTGTTAAAAGTTTCTTTAATCATAAAAAATAATTTTCCCCGTAATGTGTTTTACAGGATTATTTTTCTAATTAATCAGGGATGGTGTTATTTAAAGCAAAATAACTGTTCAGTCAATGCTAGCATTGATTTATTTCCCTCAAGTTTTGTTTTATCTTCAGATATGAGGAACAAGTTGGTTATTTAATATTATGATTAAACTGCATTGCGTAAAATAATTTGCTTAATCAAGCCTTTTTCTATGAAATTCCCGAATTAATATTGTTTACTACATCGATTACTAAAAAGTTTTACTTTTATGCTAATAGAGCTGATTGGTAATTTTTTCTTTGTGTTATGCTTACAACCACTTAAGTTTAAAATGTAAGATTTATAAAATGATAGTGCATTTGGACGGTAATAGCGCTATTGGTTGTTTTTTTAATCTGATACTTGCTGTAGTAATAAATTTGACTGCACTAATATTAAACTGAATTTATTTTAAAGCTAATTGTGCAAATTCTTGCTGAGATTGTTAATTTTTTATTAATCTAATATAAGCTGAAGTTTATATTCTTTGGATTCGTTATTATAATTAATTAAGATGAACGGCTCTAACAATGGTGTGCTTTCTAAGGTTAATGCTTGCCCTCGAATTCGTCTTTCGCCAGCAAAAGTTAACCTTGCTTTACATTTGATTGGCAGACGATCGGATGGATATCATTTTATTGATACACTTGTAGCGTTTGCTGATTTTGGTGACTGGGTGACTTGGCGAACAGGCGGATCTGCTTGTTTATTGGAAGTAAAAGATTGTTTTAATCGATCTAAACCAATACCCAAAAACACTGCTAACTTAGCATGGCAGGCTTTGTCAATTGCAGGTAGGATTAGCAATTTTTTACTATCTGGATCTTTGACCGTGGAGAAATTTTTACCTTCAGGCGCTGGTATAGGTGGTGGGTCAAGCAATGCTGCTACCGTTATGCATTTAATACTTGAGGATGTTAATATAAACAAAGATAGTTTGTATACTAAAGCCCTAATGCTTGGGAGTGATGTACCAGTTTGCCTGGCTGGCTGTCCCACTCGGGTAGAGGGGGTAGGTGAGCGGCTAACTACAATTACTTTAGCCAAACCATTGCCAGTAGTTATGGTTTGGCCTGGAGCAAGCCTTTCTACTGCATCTGTTTTTAGATACGGAAAGTTCAATGATTATGGTAATATACCAGCAAGAGCAATTGAATGTTTAGCTACTGATCCTTTAAGTGCTATTGCAAGTTTACGTAATGACCTAGAATGTATATCTTGTTGTTTGCTTCCTGCTGTTAGGCAAGCGATGTTTGCGCTGCAAAATTGCAGCGGTTGCCGTGTCGCTCGAATGTCAGGGAGCGGATCTGTTGTAGTAGGCTACTTCGAAAACTACTGTAGTGCCAATGCTGCTGCAAAAATGCTGACATTTTACTCACCAAGTTGGTGGGTGCGTGCTTGTACCTTACTAATATAAATATCGTTTAGCGTGAGATAACAAGTACAATTCTAATAAGCTATATAATAACCAAAATGTTTAACAAATTCTTCTTAAAATTGATGCAATTAATCGATTTGCTATAGTTAAAAATATATATTTTTAAACATCAAATTGGAAAATTTGCTAAAAATTGATCGAATCATATTGAACTAATGATATCAAGATTCTTGATTTTTAATTTAATTAATCGTTATTAAATCAGTTTGGACTATTTTAGTTTTAAATTATTAGTATAATTTATTTTAATAATTATACATTAACGTCTAATGTTATCATCATCCTAGCTGATAATTAAACCCATATAACAATATGCCAACAAAACAATTGGCATATTGTTATATTTTTCTGAATAGAGGAAATTAGTCTAATACGTTACAAATTATTATTCTATTAGAATAGACAGATTGATCAATATAAACCCCCAAAAGAAATTACCTTATTTTCTATAATTGATTATCAATTAAAAATTTAATGGTAGAGCAGGCAGTCAATCGATTAAGGCATTCAATGAGTAATCACGATTGATAGTTTTACTCTTAACTATTTGAATCCTACTATCATAATAACAACAAGTACAATTGTCTTATAGATATAAAGTTATAGGCTTCTTAAAAGTAATAATCATTGCTATTATTTAGCCAATTTACATTGTTTTTATTAGTAGTGTTATAAGGTAAACTACTAATAAATTTTCTTGCTAACAATTTTTTAAAAATTGCTGTATACAATTATGCGATGGATTATTTTATCTTTTAGTTCTTAGTAGATGCTACATCGTAAAATTTATTTTTCGTGAATTTCTATAATTAAGATAAACATTAGAGGATATACGCTAATTTTTATGCTATATCTAATCGATTTAATAAAGTAATAAATTATAATACCAAATAAATCAAAATGAAGAATTTAAGTTAAATAAATTATTTATTAATCAATAATATTGCAATTTACAAATATAATTTTCTTAATTCAGTTATTGCTGGTTTTTAGCCTAATGTAATAGCCAAGAATATCAACATACCTGCGTTTCTATTTGCTAAAAAAGTCTGCAAACATATAAGAGGATTGTCGAGATCTACATCCCATATCTGGTATGCAAAATTAATACCAGATAAAAAAACTCCGATATAAGCTATTGGTCCTAAACCAGCGTGCCAAACACTAGCAATAAGCAAAAATACTGTAAGAGCATAAAATATACCGAGCACTGGTTTGGCTCCTTCCTCATCCAAAAGCAAAGCCAAAGAGCGAACGCCAGCTATACGATCTTCTTTCTTATCTTGATAAGCGTAAATTGTGTCATAACCTAGTGTCCAAAAGAACCCCGCTGCATAAGCTAACAAAGCGGCTGGCGAGATAGTTTCCTTCACTGCCACAAAACCAAGCAGGGTGCCCCAATTAAAGGTTAAGCCAAGCACTGCTTGTGGCCAATAAGTTAATCGCTTAGCTCCTGGATAAAAAATAACTAATGGCAACACTGATGATCCTAATACCCAAGAAGTTGGATTAAGTTGTAACAAAATAACAAGACCAACAGATAACTGAGCAGCCAGAAAAATTATAGCGCCAAAAGTCATTACCGCACCGCTAGCCAAAGGTCTATTTGCGGTGCGTGCGACCTGTGAATCGATTTTACGATCCCAAAGATCGTTCAACGTACAACCAGCTCCTCGCATTACAAATGCACCAATTGCAAATAGTAATACGATTTGCAATATATCCAGCAAAGGTGCTACCGAGAAAGGTGCCCCCATTTCCTGCCAGGCTAAAGCTATGCCCCACAAACAAGGCAAATAAAGTAGCCAGGTACCGATAGGTCGATCAATTCGGGCTAATCTTGCATAGGCTCTCCAGGAGCATGGCAGCCAACGATCAACCCAATTATCTTGAGGAATATCACTTGCGTTGGATAAAATTTTTTTATTCATAGATAAAGGATTAATTTCTTTTAAGCGAAATTAAACTATTTACCCAATTAAGTTTAACCTTAGCAAAATTAAGTCCTTCAAAGGAAGTGCTTAAAAAATACTCCTGATAAACATTATGGCCAATAGTTAATTTTTTTCAGTATGTCATGTTTAATTTCAACATAAATTTTATGCATTGCATGGAAAAGCAAAAACTATTTTTGTCAATTTGACAGCAAGCAATCGTGCTATAAAGTTTATATTTTTGAAAAATTTCCTTTTCAAATTTATCTATTGTAAAGGTAAATTACTGTATTATTTAAATAACTAATCCATCCTAAATTTTTCTAGAATTATAATAAATTAGGTCATTTATCGATATATTTTCTTAAAGTTTCCGCCATCATATCTGGATTAGTTCCGTGATTAAAATAAGTAACATAATTGCTGTTTGGATCAAGCAAATAAGTCATAGATGAGTGATCTATGAGATAGTCTGAACCAGCTTTATTATCGTTTTTGTTATAGTATACTCGGAAATCCTTGGCCACCTTAGCGATTTGTTCCGGCGTTCCGGTCAACATTGCAAATCTAGGATGAAAATAATCGTGATAACTAGCTAATTGTTTAACATTATCGCGTTGCGGATCGATTGTAATAAAAATTGGTGTTATTTTATTACTTAATGGACCAAGCTTGTTAAGCGCTTTCGTAATTACCATTAGATTAGTTGGACAAATATCCGGACAGAAAGTATAACCGAACAATACTATCTGCCAAGTACCTTTATAGCTATTTTCCGACACTTGTTTGCCAGTATGATCAATTAATTTTAGATTCCCACCTATTTTAATCTGGCCATCTTTTGCTTGCCAGATATGATATCCCGCTGTAATAGTTCCTATTAGTGTACTGGCGATTAAAGTGATAATAAAAAATAAAACCCTGTAGGACATTGGTTAACCTTTCCACTACTATAGAACAACTACGTAGTAAAAAATATTATCTGTAATGTTACAGTAAGGGCGGAACAAAGCTTGGTAAAAGCTAACATATTTCGATGATTTGCTAGCATTTATTATCTTTAAATTTGGCTAACATAGTGGTTGTACTCTATTCTAAAAGCAGACGATAAACTTTATTTTTACTCAGCGATAAAATAATTGATTGCCATCTGCATTTATTATCTACGCAATTTAAAAAATAGTTTTACATCCGTTATTATTTTATAATTTAGCAAAACTTTTAACTTAATACTGATTTTTGATCACCTTATAGCGTGTTAGTAACTTTATAAGTTTTTTGCTTTAAGAGAATTACAGTTAACTCTGGCTAGATATAATCTATCTAGCAACCAGCCTTCACTTTGGAATATTACTTATTTATTCTATAAAATTACTACCTGCCGCAAAGTAATCTTTATCAAAAAAAACTTAAAATAATTTGATGTTTAGTATATTGAATTAAATATTATTTTATTAGTAAAGTCATCTTAAAAATTTACTAATCGTAACGTAGATATCGATTAATTGAATCTTTTGCTCTGAAGACAGCACTTTGCTAAAAAGATTAATAATTAATGCCATTAAGGCGGTGTATACCACGGTAAGTCTATATTTTAATTTTAAAATATGCTTAAACGCTATTATCCTCCGTAAGGACTAGATGATAAAGCATTTATAAAAAATTTTTTGTTTAAAAAATCCTCATCTATAAGAAGGACAGTTGAGCTGATTTGTTATTAAGCTTATCTACCTTGTAGATTGAACAAAAATTTACAAATAATTCCATGTTAGAAATTTTGCTAAGTTACGCAGGATAATGACTGTATAAAGCTTGGGTTTTTAATACAATTAACGAGGGGGCCCGTAGTTCAGTGGTCAGAACGCGCCGCTCATAACGGTGTTGTCACAGGTTCGAATCCTGTCGGGCCCACCACTTTAATAAGTTTTAAACTAACTGAACTAAATGATTCAGTAAGACTGAATGTTGATTACTATAGAACAATTTTGAGCTTAAAAATTATTTGTTTGATATGAGCAAATCAAACTTAAACGCTACTACGAAATTATTGTGCATCATCTTAAATACTGGGGCAGTATTTACACGTGAGTCTTTATATTTGTAGATCCGTAAAAAGCCTATTTAATTAAGAGTTAAGCGGATTAATAATATATTTTAATTACTTAACTCAAATTAATGAAGCACTAAAATTAATTATTGCTTAATAGAATAATTAATGCTGCTATCTAATAATTGTTAACTAATTATATTTATATTTTTTTATTGAGGGTATTATTTATATAAATAATACTTTTATCATTGTTTAGAATAATCGTAAGACTCAACTATATTAAGAATACTTCAGGTAGTATAATTGATCATAGAGTAACGATGACTATTATAAAATCAACGTCGAATAGCAAACATTTCGTTTCACTATAAAAATCAACTATTCATCTCCTAAAGCAAGATCATCCAAACATAATGGAATCTGTAACAAGTTAAATTATGTTTGGATGATCAATTGTCGGCATTTTTTATTAAATTTTATGTTTTTTATTAATAGACCTTCAAAAGTTGTTATCCAAATTCCCCTAGGGCTACTGAAATAATTTATTAAGCATTGTTTTTATAAAACTTCTTTCAAAAATGAATTTATTGTTAGTACCTCAAAGGTCATCATATTTATATAAATGATAATAATATTATTATCTAACTAATAGGTGATAGTATTCCAGTTAATTTACGAACAAGTGATTATCATGCTATTTAATTGCTCGGTCAATGCCCGTATTAAAATTAATAAGTTCTTTAATATTGTTAAACGATACTTAAGAATAATAATAGATGAGTATCATTTTTAATTAACAACTTATTTAATTCAAGCTAAAGTATACGAGCTGCAAATAATAAATTGCTCAGTTGTTTATGCTAGGCTATAAAAAAATCATCTTTCACGCCACCACTGAATAATTAAGCTTGCAACTAATTATTTTATATTTGATTGGCGGCTCAATACAATACTATTTTTACTTATCGTTTTTTAATAAAATTTTTTGTTATTCCTTTCTCAAAGAATATTAGCTTATGTTATCGCTGCAAAGTTTTCTTAATCTTTAAGATTATTGCGCTGTGCAAAATTACTGCTAGTTTTTTAGCAGATAAACTGAATAAAATTTACAATATTTGCTTTAAACGTTAGGTTCATGAAGCTAATGTTTAAAGATTAAAACAGATTAATATTTACTGATAACAGAAAATATTAATGACAGCAGGTAAATAAAAAAATTTTACTGTAATTGCCTAGCAATAATATGATTAGAATAAATTAACTTGATTAATTACGGCAATAATTTTATTATGAGTAATTGTATAATGTAGTTATTAAACAATTACTTAAGGATAAAATAGCATTTATTAAATTGTACGTATTATAAATATTCACTTGAATAATATAGAATTTTAAAAATTTGCTGATAGGTTCTATCGAGAACTTTCAAATCAGCATTAATGAGAAAAATGTATTTTAAAAAAACCATAATTGTTATAATTTGTGTGACGTTTGGTCTTGGTCGGTTGCTATTTATGATAATCAGTTAATTAGGTCTTGTTGAATAAAATACGTTGTTATTTTATATGATGATTAGATAACATTCATCCTTTTTAAATCCTTACAAAGAATATAAATTTATTTCTTTATTAACGAAGATAAGTTGATCTCATTGTTAATTAAAGAAACTAATTGTTTAGCTAAAGAGGGTACTTAGAGCTATGCCTAGAAAATTTACTTCTCTTTAAACTATACTCAATGTATTGTATTACTAATACATACAGAAATAACAGAACAACATTATTTTCAGATTTTAAGCTAGAGCCTGAGATGGAAAATATTAAGAATGTATATTATTAATTATTTTGTATTGCAAGTTATTGTTAACTATATTAGTTTATATTTTTATAATAAATAATAACTGATTATTGATATGATTAAATATATTGTTTTAAGCTAATGTTTTATTAAATAGGCTATAAACTAGTTTATAAAATAATAATATTAGTTATGTTATAACTTGACTAATTATGAAGCGAAATTGCAATGAAATTACTACTATTCTCCATTTTGATTGCTTTGTTTGTTAGAACTAGCCTTATGAATAATAGATAGTAAAAACTAAGTATGCAATAGGATTGTTAATAATTATGGGTTTTGGCGTTATGGAATAAAATCTATCATCGTACATCTTTGTGAGCCAAGGTCACAAAATTATGCAGTTATATTTACAATGCCCAACAACGATACTCAATTTATAAGGTAAAATTTAAATATTTATCATTTGATATTCTACAATTGATAAACGGTGTTTTGTCAAAAAAAAACAATATCCTTTAGTTGTTCTAGTAATCTTATTTAATGCGCCGGCATAGCTCAGCTGGCAGAGCATCTGATTTGTAATCAGAGGGTCGCGGGTTCAATTCCTGCTGTCGGCATCAAAATGATAATATGTACTTTCGTAATCGAAATATTTATATCGATATAAATAAATTATGCTGCATAAACAATTGTGTGTTGTATTTATCGTTAATGGCTCTGCGATGAAATATCAATTTACTAGTATGTTATTATCCTAGAGGAAGATAAACAAAATACTTCTGCACGAGCAAGTGATTTGCTATAAACAACGTGCTTGTTTTCAGATTATGTTTGCTCTGATTAAACTGATTAGGCTAACTATTTTATTCAAGAAAAACGTTAAGTTAATTTATGCTACAATATTTAACTCATCTTTAATAAACGAGTATTTGCTATTAAGTTTCTGATCTCAGAAAGCAATAAATTGATTGCCTGCTCTGTTATAAGTTAGACAACAAAATTGTATTTTGAATACTGACTATGCTTATTAAGCATAAATAAAACGATTGTAAATTTATTTGAACAATCTACAAGGTGCTTTCAGTGTTTTAAATAAAAAATTTATAAGATTAATCAAAATAACTAGTTCTAGGTTAAGAAAATTTTATTGATTGGAATTAATTAGTTAGAGTTTTTTGATTTTATGGAAGATTTAGAATTATTTATTTATCGATTAAGTAAGCTGTGTGATGTTTAATATGTTTACGCTATTTAATTGGTCTAGTGAACATGGTTAAAAATTTATATGAAAATTATATTAGTTTCATAAACAGCTTATCATTAAGCTAATAGATAATTATTTTTTTTTTTGAACATAAAAGTTTATATATTAAGATTTATTAGTGAAATAATTGAGTAATTTTTTTTGTTTTTCGAGACGTTATTGAATACAATAAAATATTTTCTTATCTGTAGATTAGGAATTGTTAAACAACTTATAGTTAACATTTGAGGTTTTATCTAAAGTTTTAGTTTTATTGTAAAATTCTTAAGGGCTAAAAGCAATGCAATAATTAAAATTAGTGATTTTATAAACTATTAAGTTTAAGATATCTCATTAGAATCTTATTAAAATTTTTTATTGATTAATTGTGTTATGGTATTTTTATTGTTATAGGTGATAAATATTTAAATTCAGGCATTATTTACTTGGAAATTTTATATGCGTGCCTCTATACTTTTGCGGATAGGATTTTCGTAATTCAGTAAAACTATTGCTATGGCATGATTTTATATACTGTAATGACTGTTTATGAGCAATTTGAAATCTTTTAAATTTACAGTTCATAGTTAGCGCGTTTAATTTAAATAATGTTGCATAAATTAAGCTTCCTTCTTAGAGGAGGGGCTGTACTTGTGATATCCACTAAGGAGTTATGGATTGACGTACTATGAAAGCGTTTTTATCGCACGTCAGGATGTTTCATCCGCCCACGTGGAACATCTGACAAATCAGTTCGCTGAAGTGGTGGTTGCTTTAGGTGGAAAAATTAAGAAGCGTGAGTATTGGGGTTTACGCACTCTTGCTTATAAAGTGAATAAAAATCGGAAAGGGCATTATGTGCTTTTTAATTTAGATGCATCTTTCAAAGCAGTGAATGAGATGGAGCGTTTGATGCGTTTGAATGAGGACGTGTTACGCTATATGACCATCAAAATTAAACGTCTTGAAGAAAATCCTTCTATTATGATGTGTGCTAAATCTAATCGTGATCGTAGTCGTGGAGAGCGCCGCGAACGTGAATACTTCAGCAAAAGAGATACATAATGAGCCAATTACAGATTGTTCGTGCCGCTGTTCGTAGACCTTTCATGCGGCGGAGGAAGTCCTGTCCATTATCTGGGAATAATGCACCAGATATTGATTACAAGGACGTTAAGCTACTCTCTCGTTTTATTTCCGAGCGAGGTAAAATTGTGCCAAGCAGAATTACCGCTATATCTGCTAAAAAACAGCGTGAGTTAGCCTGTGCTGTTAAGCGCGCTCGTAACATAGCGCTTTTGCCCTTCGTGATAAGTTAGGGAATTAGATTGATATCTAACGGCATTATGGAAAGCTCCGATACAACGGTAGCCATTGATGAATTATGATTGGCTAACAGTTGGAATAGCAGCAACGTCCAGCGCTCTGATGGCTGTTGCTGTTAATCCTTCACCTTTTTTTGCTGTTCTTCAGTTGTCTCTAACCTCTTTGCCAATTTTTTTGGTAGGGCTAACATATGGGTCATTTCTGGGAATAACGACAGCTGTTTCTGCTTTTGTTGCATTAGTACTTTCCTTAGGTGCAGAGTCCGCAGTGTATCATGCGATATTAACTGGCGTTCCAACTGCTTTAATGATTTGGCAGGCAGAGCGAAGCTCTAGCCATCCAATGGTTTTACTGTTTACGCTGATTGCTTATGCCTGCGGAATGATAGCGCTAGCTGCTGTATATTTATCAGATAATCCTCAAGGCATGCAAGGGGTAATCGCGAACGAATTGCAGCAAGTATACGAAAAAATTTTGCTTTATGCTAATAAAGCTGGGAAATTACCGGTTACCACAAACGAGCTACACGATATGCTTTCTTCATTAGCTAGTTTACTTCCAGCTTTCGCCGCCTATGGTTGGGTGATGGCAACAATAGTTAGTGCTATTCTAGCACAGTTTGCTTTGCGCCGATTTGGAAAATCGAGTTTTTCTACACCTGACATCGCCGATTTGCGCAGTCCGCGTTGGATTAC
Organism: Candidatus Endolissoclinum faulkneri L2; assembly: GCF_000319385.1. Classification (GTDB taxonomy): domain Bacteria; phylum Pseudomonadota; class Alphaproteobacteria; order Thalassobaculales; family Thalassobaculaceae; genus Thalassobaculum; species Thalassobaculum faulkneri. The sequence goes on from NC_019566.1 coordinate 317,897, forward strand.
TTTTGTACTTTTAGTGGTGTTAGCCTTCGCTTATCTACCTTATGGTGTTGGTTTTGCTGCTAAAAATATGGTTCTAGTTGTATTAATGATTTTTCTATTCACTGGACTAGGTGTCATACACGCTTTTGCACGATCTAGCACTAATGGTAGATTTTGGCTTGGTAGCACTTATGCTTTACTAATAATTTTTAATTGGGTGGTGGCAGCTATGATTGTTTTGATAGGTGCTTTGGATGTGATTTTTGATTTTCGCCGGTATACTAGGTCTCCTACGCGGGAATAAATCTAAAGAGGGGTAATAAGCTATTGACTTTATAAGGCTATGGCTGAGTTAACAAATTAACCTGGAGGCGCGTAAGCAATCAAGATAAGGAATTGAGAGTATGGAAGTCATTTTGCTGGAAAAAATTGATAGTCTTGGTCAAATGGGCGATGTAGTATCAGTTAAAAATGGATATGCGCGTAACTACCTAATGCCACAAAAAAAGGCTTTACGTGCCGATCATTGGAATGTCAAGCTTTTTGAAGAACGTCGTGCTCAGCTTGAGGCTGATAACCGTGAGCGTAAAGCTAAGGCCGAGGAAATTTCACTAATCTTGAAAGATATGGTTTTTGTTTTAGTTCGTGCAGCCAGTGATACTGGTCATCTTTACGGCTCAGTTTCAGCTCGTGATATTTCTGATGCAATTACTGATGCTGGTATCAAAATCAATCGTAATCAGGTCAAATTGGATAAAGCGTTGAAGGAACTTGGGGTAGAGCTAGTACGAATTAATTTACATCCGGAAGTGAGAGTTAATGTAACTGTGAATATTGCCCGTTCTCGTGATGAGGCCGTTATCCAACTGCAGGTACATAAAGCAAAACTATAGTTTTGCTTTATGATTAGTAAAAATTAAATTTAATTAACTAATTAATAGTTTATTTTTATACGAAGGATTCTATAAATCTTAGCTACTATACTATTTCAGTCAAAACTAACAATTGAATTAATTTATTGGTTGCTCTGAGGAATTTTGCAGCGGTGGTATTTTGTGCACGGATTATGACCATCAATATCTAATAGTTATTATTATTGCTTATTAACTTCTGCTATTCGTATTGTTACACGAATAAGTTTTATAGACAGTTATGTTAAAATTTATTCTTAGATGTGCAGTCGATTGATGTATTGTGCATTTATTGAATAAATCGTTTGCAAGATAAATAAATTATAAATCATAGCCTGTACTATTAGTAAAGTGATTAAATAGTTTGCTGTTAACGGCTAAGTTTTAGCAAACTATTTCTAATAATGATTTAAATTATCCATTAATTTTTAAATTAATTTAATGATACAGCGTATCAGGTTACTTGCTATTATTTTAATTAAAAAATAGTGTCGTGATAACAAATAAAGCCATGAAGCAAACCAAGATATATTAATGCTATTGATAATAGCTAAATGGCCTTACTCTTTAGCTATTATCAATTTTTGTTGGAAAGGATATCAACCGCAGAAGCGTGTAAAGAATGATCACGAGCGGCTATAATGTGTGTAGTAGAACCAAGTTTGACCGGAACGCCATTCCAATCGGTTAGCAAACCTCCAGCTCCAGTTACCACAGCGGATGGGGCAAGATAATCGTAATCTTTGAGATTTGACTCTACAACTAAATCAATAGTACCAAATGCTAACAAGCCAAAATTATGACAGTCTCCACTAAACAATGTAAGTTTACATTTTGCTTTCAATGTTGAAAAGATGCTAGCATCTAGGCAGTTAAACATATCTGGCGAAGTAACAGCTAAAATCGCCTGATCAAGTGTTTTGTGAGTCAACTCCATTAATTTATTCCCATTCATGGTAGTAGTAATTTCTGGACCACCAATCCATCGCTCGTTTAAGATTGGGCAATCAATTAACCCAAGTACTGGATTACCAATATGCAATAGTCCGATCATAGTACCAAAGCTTGGTCGACCTGTAATAAATGCTTTTGTTCCGTCAATTGGGTCGAGCGACCATACATATTCAGCATTCAAATTCTTTGGAGCAAATTCCTCACTAGCGATACCATGATCAGGGAACTTATTCTCAATCATTGTCCTCATAATCTTTTCTATGCTGCGATCAGCTATGGTCACCGGAGTGTTATCGTATTTAATGTCAACAATATTTCGTGTGCGGAAATATTGCATAATGACAGGACGAGCTGCATTTGCTAAATCAATTGCAAAGTCTATTGCTGTTTTAAGTGTAAAATTTGCCATACGTGTTAAATGATCAAAATTTAAGATTTCTTTATAAAGCTTCTTTAATTTTTTTGCCTACTTCTAATTCTTTACTATGTATAAATAAAATGTCCCAAGAATGAAGCAAAACATAATCATATTTTAGAAGTTAGCGATCTTGTGTCAGGATATTTATCTTCTCCCTCTTATTAACTCCCTTTAGATTTAGCTGATCGATCATAAACTACTGTATGTTGTAAAAACCTTATTTAATCCAATATACGCTAAGACCTATAAAATATTTAAGATTTCTAATTTTATTGTATCATTAGCAATCCATCAAGTTTATTTCTTAAGCATAATTGCCCTCCAAATATTTTATATCTAAAAAATAATATTATAACCCAATTATTGAATAAACGAGAACTAAAAAAATTTAGCTTACTTGCGTTTATCCATCTGCCAGCCAGCATTGCTGCCATATTTAATATGAATTAGTTACTTAATAGGTCATTATCGTCAAATAACACGGAAATGCTATTAACAATTTTTCCTTTAAAGGAAAACCTCACTTTTTTTTGGTTTTTCTAGATAAGCTTGTATGCGGTTAATGCTTCTAACTCTGCCACACTGATCAGCAGGCTAATCTATCTAACATAGTATCTTAATAGCATTAAGTTGCTTGCTAGCAAAGAATTTTATAGCTTTAAATTTTGTTATTAGCTTTTAGGTTCATTCATTATACAGACTGACTTCATAGAAAAATTTTTGTTCCTATATAATTTATTATAACCAAAAATTTCACAACTCCATGATAGATAATTGCAAGTAATTGTAAATTCTTCGTTTTAATCAAGAATATCTGATGTTATGCTTTTTTCTTACTTATGTCCATGGGGTTATTGGTATAACGTAAATTTGATGTTGTTTTTTGAGTCCGCAATAATAACCATTTGTTCTTAGATGAATCCCATATTGTTGATTCCTGCTAGATTAAACTCATCACGACTACCGAAGAAAGTACTTGCCGATATTAACGGAATGCCGATGATTGTTCAGGTATTACGTAATGCGCAAGAGTTTGATATCGCTCCTGTCGTAGTTGCCGCTGATGATCCAGCAATCGAGGAGGTAATAGTGCAGGCTGGTGGACACGCGGTAATGACTGATCCTAACCTACCGTCAGGCACTGATAGAATTCATCAAGCTTTAGATAAAATTGATCCGGATGAAATTTATGATTTGATCATTAATATTCAGGCTGATCTTCCTTTTCTGGAGAGTAAAACTGTGCATGCTACTATTAGGGCTTTGACTCGAATGCCAAACGCTGACTGGGGAACAGCAGCCAGTGCAATTACAGATCCGGATCATTTCAATCCAAATAGTAGCGTTAATAAAGTAGTAACTTCGTGGGAGGCTAATGGATTATTCGGTAGAGCGTTATACTTTTCTAAGTACCCAATTCCCTGGGGTTATAGTGAAGTATTTCAGCATATTGGTCTTTATAGCTATCGTCGAGCTTCGCTCGAGAGATTTGTTACCTTACCACAATCACCATTGGAACTTAGCGAACGCCTAGAGCAACTTAGGGCCATTGAAGCTGGAATGCGTATAGAAGTTGCTCGAGTTGAAACAGTTCCTCTCAGTGTTGATACTCAACGCGGACTGGAACAGATTCGTGATCTGCGCTTGCGTTAAGAAAAATTGCTATTAACTAGCTAGTATTCATTAAACAGTGCATTCTCAAACGCACACTGAGGTTTTTGTTTATCCGATAGCCAATTATAATATTAGCCAACTAATTAAGAATCATTGGTTGGCAATATATTTAAATATATAAGTAATGTCTTTCATAATTAAGAAGATAATAGATCTTTAGTATAATTTTCATATACTTAGTATGTTTTTGGTAATCTTGTTTGAGCATTAGTATAAGCAGTATTTCTACTAAAAAGCAAAGATGTTTTTTGCGAGGACAAATTTATTTAATATAAGCTTAAGTAAACTTGCTCGACTTAGAGAACTAAGATCGCTTTACTTAAAACTATCCAGCAATTCTAAGATTAAGCGAGCGGAAAAGGCCTTACGAATAAAACAATAATTATGGTAGTAAGTTATTGCTATCGCTTTATGCAGCATTTCTTAATACTGATCTCATAGTTAATCAGTGAAGGCTTTTAAGAACCAATAAGATTCAATTATGCAAAAATTTTTTCAAGTCAAAAATCATTGCGATTAATAGTAAAAGATGTGTTGATAATAAATTATTCTTATTAGCCTAAATATTATATATCTTAATAGAATGAAAAAGTAAAATTAATCTTTAATATTAGCAATTTTTGTTCTACTTACATCTCCGATAATGGTTGGTTGCTCTAATTCCAACTCTTGAATACGTTCGCTGCGTTTTGTAATCTTTTCAGTTGAAATTCTAATCTGCCGAATATCTTCGTTTGCTTGTATAAAATGCTTGTCAAGTTTGCTTACACGCTCATCTAATCGTATTATGTCATCTAAGAGTCTGTTAACCTCATCCTGAATTACATCAGCATTCTCTCGCATGGAAGCATCCTTCAGCACTGCACGCACTGTGTTTAGCGTGGCCATCAAAGTAGTTGGTGATACGATCCATACTCGACGACGAAAGGCTTCTTGGACTACGCTTGGTAGATTTGAGTGCAGCTCAGTATATACTGCTTCGGAGGGCAGAAACATCAGGGCTGATTCTGCAGTTTTGCCAGGTATAATGTATTTTTCAGCTATAGCTCGTACATGTACGCTAACTTCTTGAGCTAAACGCCGACGTGCAGTTGCGCGCTCCTCGTCCTTCGTTGACGCTTGAAGCAAATAATATGCTTCCAAAGGAAATTTAGCGTCGATAGCAATTGTACCAGGTGGATTGGGTAGATTTAGCAAGCAATCAACCCGAAAATTGTTGCTTAAGGAAGTTTGAAAACTATAAACGCTTGGTGGCAATGCTTGAGTGATTAGATCTTTAAGTTGAATTTCTCCAAACGTGCCGCGGGCCTGTTTGTTTGAAAGTATAGATTGTAATTTATCTACTTGAATTGATAAGTCTGTCATGTTTTTTTGAGCTCGATCAATTATAGCTAACCGCTCCTTTAGATCACTAGCGGTTGATTCGATTGATTTTGATGATTTTTCTATGCCGTCGCTGATCCAGCTGTTCATATCGTTTAGTCTTTTGTCTAATTTATTTGAGAGTTCACGTTCTTGAACTTGAAGTGCTTCTGCTATGCGTGCTTGGGATATGATTTGACTATTAGCAATTTGGGCTATGCGGCCTGAGAGTTGTTCTTGGCTGGCTGACATACGTTCGGTTAGTGCCTGCTGTTGCTCATCTTTTTTTTCTAGCAGCTTATCTACTTTTGAACGATTATGTTGGGTTAGAATAAAGTAGGTTGCGATTGAAATAATTGCAGCGATAATTACTAGTAAAATAATATTTATTTCTGCCATGTTTTTAGCTTAAAATTTAATTTTTGATAAAATTTTAGTATTTATTAGCACTTGCATAAAAATTCTTCATGAGAAAATTTTGTACGAAAATATACCTATAAAAATTTATTTAATTTTTATAGCGAATGCTGTGTAACTAATTTTTATCTACCGGTAGTTACCAATATAACTAACTTTTTTTTAAAAAAACAATTATATTGCACACAATGCGTGTATATATGCTGGTATTATTTAGATAAAAATTAATTATTGATGCAATATTATAATTCTTATCTTGGTATTTGCACCGATATGTTTGGTTTACAATACAAAAACTCAATCTCCAATTGATTATTAGTGATTTAAGGCTGCAATGCAGCTTAGTTTATTAAGACTTAAAAACTAGAACTTAAATAAAGTAGGCTACACAAAATTGTTTGTGTAATGTCATCTATACATTAAAGTTAAACTTTTTTATAATTTTTTAATGTAAAATGATAATTATACTCTCAATAACTATTGCCGTAGAACAAAGCAATACTATTAGTAATATTGATAACAAAAATTTGGAATATTTGTTCTATATTATTTTTTTGTAATAATAACAAAATTATTTTTTTGTAATAATAACAAAGTTTTTTTTGGTAAAAGTAGACTTTTGCTTAATTTATCTAAATATATCAATGGTATGCTTTTAATCAGAAATAACTAATCTATCATTAGCTTAATCGAACTAAGGTGCTCATAAAGATAATTTAACTATTATTCATTTTAATAAAAAATCCTGGGCAAGATCAATGCTTTTTTTGTCATAATATTAACAAGATCGCATGCGAATATTGTACGGTTTGTTTAAGCAATTATTAATTTAACTAAATATCTGGCAGTATGCAATAATGCTTGCAATAAATCAAACATATGATTTTAACATATACAATGAGATTATTTTAAATATCAGTTGGTTTTATAATTCTTTATACAAAATTAATACCTAATTACTAACTAGTGTAACTATATTTTAGCTTATATTAGGTTAAAAGCTTATATGTTATCATATAGTTAACTTCTTGTTTTTACGCAATTGTTGTTCTGATGAAATCTTTGTAAAAAAGTTAATTTTTACTACTGATGAAGTAAAAATTAACTTTAAAAATAGATTAAGGCATAAAATTTTCTATAAATTTGTACATTAGCTTAATGTTGTTTGGAGTAGCTTAGGAGTAAATCCTACTAATTATATTTAATAAACAATCATATCACTTTATGATTTGTGGTAGTCAAGTTTTGCAAAAATATACTACTAATCTTCATGTCTTTACAGTTCAGTTTTATTTTACTGTAGTAATCAAGACAATTGATGTTTAATGATTAAGTTGATATTAACTTTACTTTTATCTAATGATTGTGCAATACTCGTAGCGTAAGCAAACCGAAATGTGTTATCTCTTTTAATAAAGTGAAATGAACTTACTTCACCTGGAAGGAGCTATCATATTCTTGAACAACAAGTAAAGTTTTTTTCATGCTTTTGATTGTAATTATACTGTCGAATAGACATGGTTATTAACATGCCAAAACAATCAATAATCTGGGCACCAGATCCTATTTTAAAGGTTAATTGCACTCCAGTAGCATTTGTGGACAAGGAGATTCTTACCCTGATGGAGGACATGCTTGAAACCATGTATGATGCGCCGGGTATTGGTCTTGCTGCCCCCCAAGTTGGTGTGACAAAGCGTGTTATTGTCCTAGATGTTTCCAAAAAAGACAGCCAGCAAGCGCCGTTATGCTTGGCAAATCCGGAAATAATTTGGAGATCATACGATAATATTACCTATGAGGAAGGATGTTTATCATTACCTGATTTTTATACGGATGTAAAGCGCTCAGCGGCGGTGAAGGTGCGTTATGTTGATCGTAATGGTCATAAGCAAGAAATCCATGCCAAAGGATTACTGGCAATTTGCTTGCAGCATGAGATTGACCATATTAACGGCATACTTTTAGTTGATAATATTTCCAGATTAAAAAGGAATATCTTTTTTAAAAAGATGATTAGAGTAAAAAAAATCATACGTAAAAATACGCACTCCGGAACAGTTACTCCCTGATTATCATGATGTTAACGAATTGTGCGCCATTGAGTATAGCTATGATGGGTAGCTCAGATTTTTCAGTACGGATTCTTCGCTCACTGGTTGATGTTGGTCATAATATTGTTTGCGTTTATATGCCACCTTCTACTTCTACGATAACTTACAAAAAAAAAAATAAGTTAACTTCGATTAAAGATGCTGCGATTAAGCTAGGTATATCTGTGCGCACACCATTTAATTTGCGCGATCCGCTTGAGCAGAAAAAGTTTTTTGCTCTTAAGGTTGATCTTGCGGTGGTTGCGGCTTATGGATTGATTTTGCCAAAAGAAATCTTGAATGCACCGCGGCTTGGTAGTATTAACGTTCATACTTCTTTATTGCCTAGGTGGCGTGGAGCTGCCCCTATTCAGCATGCAATTTTAGCTGGTGATATGAAAACTGGCGTTACTATTATGCAGATGAATTTAGGCTTGGATACTGGCGATGTGCTTCTTAGTGGTATGGTGCCTATCACGAGGAAGAGTACTTTCCAGAGCTTGGAAGGTGAATTAAGTGTTCTTGGTGCGGAGCTTATCGTTTTGGCAGTTGAAGCTTTGGCACATGGTGAGCTGATTAGTACACCGCAGGTAGAAAAAGAGGTAACGTACGCTAAGAAATTAAAGCGTGAAGACGGCAGACTTAACTTCCACTTATCTGCCATGGTGCTTGAGCGCTTAGTTCGTGCTTTTAATCCTTGGCCAGGGGCTTTTTTTGAATATAATGGCATACCTATTAAGGTGTTTGCAGCAACTGCGCTTGATGTTGGACAAATTACTAATTTTCCTGGTACTGTGCTAGATTCAGAACTGAAGGTCTCTTGCGCTGATGGAATATTTTTTCCGACGATTGTGCAGCGACCGGGAAAGAAGATAGTGAACGTAGAAGATTTTTTGCGTGGCTTTCCGATTAAGCCTGGAAGTATATTGGATTAGGAAGCGGTGCTCTTTGTCGCGCTTTAAGTTAAAAATTGAATACGATGGCCGGCCATATATTGGTTGGCAACGCCAGTCATATGGGCCATCAGTTCAGAATTTTTTGGAGAATGCTGTATTTGCCTTTTCCGGTGAGCGCGTCGAAGTTGCTGGAGCTGGGCGAACTGACAAAGGAGTGCATGCTACAGGCCAGGTTGCCCATATTCAGCTAGCCAATAATAAGTTTGACGCTAAAACAGTTATGAAGGCTATTAACGCCTTAATTCGCCCTGAACCTATTGTGGTGGTGGCAGCTGAAGAAGTAAAAGAAGATTTTCATGCGCGTTTTTCTGCTATCGAGCGTTGTTATCACTATGAAATTTTAAATAGATACGCGCCAACAGCACTTTATCGTGGTTTAGTTTGGCACGTAAAGGCTCCGCTCTTTGTGGAAGCCATGCAAGAAGCTGCCCATTGCTTAGTCGGACATCACGACTTTACCAGTTTTCGTGCTAGACAATGTCAGTCAAATTCACCTGAAAAGACCTTGGATCAATTGGATATTTTTCGCAAAAGTGAAAATCGAATCGTTATTATTGCTCGTTCTCGATCATTTCTTCATCATCAAATGCGCAATATGGTTGGCACACTCGCATTGGTAGGCATAGGCAAATGGACTTCATGCAAAGTATCTGAGGTACTAGCTGCACGTCAGCGTTCTGCAGCTGGTCCAACTGCCCCACCTGATGGATTGTACCTAACTAGTGTAAAATATCCAAATGAAAGTTAATACATTTATTAAGTGATTTACAACTTTTTGAATTAGTGGACTACAAATTAAAAATTAATTTTTTGGATACTGGTTTAGTAAATTAGTGCAAGAAAATTGCTAAGTAATAAGAAGGATTTTTCTAAATTTAACTAAACATGCAATAAATAATTACGCTTGTTATAATAACCAAATATATAGTAAAATTTTACACAATTTTATTATCACTAATACTATAAAAATTATCTATTTTAGTAGAAAATCAGCATTAATATTTCAACTTAGAATATGCGCTAACAACGACGAGCAGAGGAAAAATTCCTATAGTTTTATTCTTATGAAAATTTAGTAAAGCCCATAATTTAATTGATATTAATCATTTCATAGAATGAATTTTTAGTTCATACAAATTATTTTTCTATTCTTCTATATCTTTTCCATTCGATTTTTATCTAAAGATAATTTAATTATTGATATTGAAAGATGAAGCTGCTTGAAAATAATATTTTTAATTGCTTAAACTTTATTCAATTATCGATGCTACTCTCAATAAGCTAACATATATTATGTTTTCAAATTCTTTATAGCAAGAGATGAAAATTAATCTCGCTTTACCATGAGCTATCTATTCCTGTTAGATATGACAGGTCTTAGGCTGCAAGTTATTGCTTAGATTTAATGAAATGATAATAATAAAGGTATAACTTTATTATTATCAAAAATAACTAACCTAGTCGCATACAGTGAAGTAAGTTTATTAAAAACGATGATTTTTAAGAGTTTTAAAACATAAATCATGCAGTGAATTATATTATAATAATTAATAAATCTTTTTGTTTTAAATAGATAACCTGTACTACCTACAACTAAACTAATTGAGGAAGGCATTGTTACTTTTATTGATTATTGTACAGCCAGCAGTTAATAATGAAATATTAAGGTAGTGTTCCGAAAAGACAAAAAATTTCAATAACCGTATAATTATTTAATTAAATTCAAACCTTATTGAGCATGACATACATAAAAATTGTAGCATAAAATCAGCTGATTAATTATTTTAAATTACTTTAATTATTATCTTAAAAGTAATACAAATTTTGTAAGGATATTATTTAATCTCATATTTTATACATTAAAAATGTATTAGGCAAATATTTAATTTATCTTTAGCTAATTTATAAGTCACGCATGCAGTTTTGTTTTTTTAAAATTATTTGGCTGAGTGATAGTCATATAGCCCTGACTATATTCTCATCTATTTTTTTATCAAGTTATTTTTATTGTCGTTGATGCTTAAAAGATAGATATACTTCTTAATCAGTTGACTATAATGAATGTTCAACAGTGATTATTTTAAATTAAATAATTGATTTTGCCTGAGTTAATTATTTTTTAGATTTCGCTATAATGAAATACTTGTTTGTATCTTAATAGCCAAATTTTTCTATCTTAATTTTAGTAATTTTTTATTTTGCTTTATACTAGATGTAGTTGATGCTAATCGTCGCTAGCTAAATATAAATTAGTTCGCTACGGTAGATTGCTTTTTTGTGTGTCATAATAGTATCTTGGTGTGTAAGGATTACAATAAACGTTTTACTGTCAAAAATAAATTTGCGTTATTTAATGTACCTAAGCAATAATGATTGTTGATTGTAAAATTGGTAAAAATTAGCTTTTTAGCAAATTATGTTAATTGCTTGTTAATTAAAGTAAAATTGCTTGCTTAAAAAGCAAGCTTTATTTCAGTAAAGATTATCAACTTATCGTTGCAGATTTATTGCTATTGAGATTATGATTATAACACCAAAGAACTGACTATAAATCTGCTACTCAATTGTATACGTATCATTCTTCAGCTCACTACTAGTCTTTTCTTTAATCTAAATAACTGCAATAGGCCATCAAGTTGACGCAAATTAAGCATTAAGGTTTCCTTACTGATTATCATGCTAATAATTAAACTAGACGTGGAGAGTATTAATGTAGCGACTTAAACTAAACTTACAAACATTTATTTTGTTTTACAAAGAAAATTATTTATTTCTACCTCAATCATTAGATTATTATCAGTTATTTGATTATAGTTTAACAAACTACAATTTTATTATTTTGCACTATTATAGTCGAGATTACTTAAATCAAAGTGATAAATTTAATTCATTAAACTCGTTATGTGAAATTTATTTTATGCAAAATAGTTTATTACTATTTTGCATGTATTTGTATTATTTGTTGATAATCTCATATAATAGCTAATTGGTTCTTTTGATTATCAGGTTCCGCTGGTAGGAAGTTAAGAATTATTTTTGGCATATTGTTAATCTTATAGATTAACAATCTAGATTGCTTTAGTTTAATGTCTTCTATACCTCATCAACGATGATATGTTATATCAAAAAAAACATTATTTGATCGCGTACAGAAATATTAGTTGCAATCATTTTTATTGATGACTAGAAGTGCAAATTTTTCCAACAGAATAGATAAGCAACTGGGTATATATAAAATATTATTTTTTTCTTAAGAATATGATTAAGGAATTAGCATTTCTAAAAATGCATGGCCTAGGCAACGACTTTATCGTTGTGGACGGACGTAAATCAGAGATAGCTTTGAGCGAAGAGCACTATCGCATGATGAGCGATCGTTGGCGTGGAGTAGGTTGCGACCAGTTTCTTACTATTTTGCCACCAAAGAATAATGGCTTTGCTTATATGGAGATTCATAACCCCGACGGCTCCCAGGCGGAGACTTGCGGTAATGGAACACGATGTGTGGCACATTTGTTGATGGATGAGGTTAATGTCGACAAAATAGTATTGGAAACTATGAATGGTAGTTTAGTTTGCACGCGTTCGGCTAATAAATGCGTGACTGTATGTATGGGTAAGCCAAATTTTAATTGGAGTGATATCCCACTTGCTGTAGAGAGAGATACTCTAAAGGTAACTGTCCCAGGTGCTGAATCGTATGGCCTAGCCACCATGGTCAATATGGGAAATCCTCATGCGGTCTTCTTTGTAGAAGATATTGACATCTTAGACTTAGTTAGCATTGGTCCTTTGATTGAAAATAATTTAATCTTTCCAAAGAGATCTAATATCGAGTTTGTTAAGGTTCTATCGCATAATAGTTTGCGCGTACGTTTTTGGGAGCGAGGTGCTGGCATGACACAGGCTTGTGGTTCAGGAGCTTGTGCTACTGTAGTGGCTGGGATATTGCGCGGATTTATCACTGGTCGTTCTGCCAGTGTTGTACAGGATGGAGGCATATTGGAGGTTACTTGGGATAGTGATGGCCAAGTATATATGACTGGTCCAGTTGCAATAAGTTTTCTTGGAAAGATCGATTTGTCTATCATTAAATCCTAAATAAAGCGATTCAGTATTGTTTAGATTAGCTGTTACTCTATTCAAGTATACTTGAACAAGAGCAAATACTTTATATCGCTGCTGTATTTTGGAAGTTGATAATGTTGCCTATATGAGGTAATTTTTTACCTTCTAATGTTGAAGATGATATTTTTATATGTGACTAATAAGGAAATGTCTTTGCAATGGCTTTAGTGTTGTCTTGGCATGAATCAATGATTTGATTAATATTAGTTTAATCTTTAAATGATGGTTTAATTGTAGATTAATTATTAGTACTGATTATCTTATTTATTTCTTAGAAAACTAATTATGCTAACTATATCATAGTTTTATATTTTCTGATCAAAATTTTGCTGTTTGCCTTTACAAAGCTAATACTACAATGTAGTTTAATTTATGTTATTAAGTAATAAAATTATCTGCTGTGCTTGAGCTATCTAAATATATAGAAGAAAGCTTATTTAGTTAAAGTTTTTACATTGTCACATAGATATTGTTTGATTACTTGCTAGAGTAATATTTTTTACTTAAATTTTTGCGCTAACAGTTATTTGTTTACAATTGCACAAAATAATCAATTAATTATTCAAGGATATTGTATAGGAAGTTATATTTAAAGGTAATTAAAGCTAATGACTGATGATTAAACTTGCAGCTTATGCTGATTAATGATAGTTAAATTTTTAATATTATTTTAAGTAGACATTAATCTTCAGCCATGATTTATTTATTTATCAAGAGCATTCGATAATATTATCTTGCTGTAAATTTTTTACTCAAGAAAACAAGGTGATTACCTAGTTTAGATAAGGTTATAAATGACTAAGTAATTATTGATATTTGCAAAGTACTGTTTAGTCGAATGTTGGAAAGAGATCAATGATTATGTATATCGTTTATATACTAGAACTACTAAGTAAATTATTTTTTACAACTACTGCATCATATTAAATATAAAGTGGATATCTGAGTTAGATCGATATATGACTGATGGTTATGATTAATTATTCCACTATAGACTTAATTTATTAGGTAAGTTTGTGCGCTATTGCAGTAAGTTTCTAATTCACAATAAACTTAGCAAATTATTTAAATGCTCATAATTTTAACTAAAAATTGATCTTTGCTTGTAATTAAAATATTTCGCTACTTTCTTTTCTGAAAGAAATAACAATATCATTTTCAGCAGAAGCGCTGAGTACATTGGAATAAAAAATAAATATAGCTAAATATTAGCAGGCGAGCATCTTATTGATTGTTTCAACTAACTTAGAATTATTTACTACAATCTGCTTGCGTGTCGTCATGTCCTTTAACTGCCAAGTTCCGTTAATGAATTCTTTTTCACCGGCGATTATAGCTAGTCTAAATCCTTTACGATTGGCATATTTAAACTGCTGACTGATGTTAGTTTGCTCTGTGGCAATTTCGGTAGCAATTCCTGCTTGGCGTAGTCTGTTAGCAATACTTAAATAACGACCTAAGTAACTATGGTTAAACACAATAATTAAAACTGGCTCAATGCTAGGTTTTGCTTGCTGAAGTAATCCTTTATGCATCAAATGACTAATTAGGCGGGTTAATCCAATAGACATGCCAACGCCAGGTAACTTACGATTACTATAGAGGCCAACTAGATTATCATACCGCCCGCCAGAGCAAATGCTCCCAAGTGCAGGATGATTGGTTAAAGTTGTCTCATATACTGTGCCAGTATAGTAGCTAAGACCTCTTGCAACAGAAAGGTCAAGAATAAAAGTTTTAGAAGTTAAACCAAGACTATAAACTATCTCAGAAACTGTAGTAAGTTCCTTAATGCCAACCTTATAAGTTTCATTCGCTTTATGGTTTTGCTCTACTAAAGTAAGCAGCTTGTCGATTACCTCATCTACAGGACCTCTTAAGGAGGTATATGTTATGATTAAATCAATCTGATTATCTTTCAACCTATACAACTGAAAGAACTGCTTGCGTATTTCATCTTGTCCTACTTTTGCTATTTTATCAATCAATCGCAAAGCGTTAGTGATTGAATTAGCCGGAATACCTGCACCTAGCAATAACCCTCCTAGTAGCTTACGATTACTCATGTGAATTTGAAATGGCCCGATATTCATATCTTTAAATATACCATCAATAATTATTGGCAGTTCAGCATCATTTATTAGATTTAGTGTTTGATCGCCGATAACGTCAATGTCGCATTGAATGAATTCTCGGTAACGACCAGCCTGAGCTCTTTCACCACGCCATACTGGCTGTATTTGATAGCGTCGAAATGGAAAAATTAACTTACTTGCATGTTGTGCTACGAAGCGTGCCATAGGAACTGTTAAATCAAAGCGTAGCGCAAAATTAGTTTCATTATGCTCATTAGCTATTCGATGTACACCGTATACTTGCTTTTCGATGCTGCTGGTATTGTTAGATTCTTCTTTTGCCATGAGCACTTCGCGTAGCTCGAAGGCTGAAGTGTTTAATGGCACAGCTCCTGTAAGCTCGAAATGTTTTCGCACAATATCCTTATAATGATTAAAGGTGATCTGCTCAGTAGGTAATAATTCTTGCATGCCGCTTATAGAGCGAGGGCGGATCATAGCTGTCATAATTCCTTAGCAGATGGCAGTGTTTTATATGTCATAAATAGAAAAGCTAGTTTTAAAGTAAGTAATCACACAACGTTTAATAGATCATAAAATATTTATTTTAAAATTGATACAAGTATATATATAAACTTGCGATTGAAGTATAAATTATTAAAATAATCTTTATCATAAGATCATAAAATTTTAACTAATAGCGGATATATGATTAAATTGGTAGAATATCTTGTATTAAGAATATTACTTGTCTCAGATATAATGCTTTATATAAAGCATTATATCTGATAGCTTTGTTCATGTTCAGCTGTTTGCAGAGCTAAGCTAACACTTGTAAAGTATCTAATAGTATAAAGTTAAAAAGCAATCAACTTACTGACAAATAAAAATTGATACAGCTTTGAATCTATTTTCATTCTTCATTTCACTGCGATTAGATTAGTAATAATCGTGATTTAAAGTGGCTAACTTAGATAGTTAGAGAGTCAATAAAATCTTAAATTTTAAAAAATCAGACACCGGTTAATATAATTTTTTCTTGATACAAGTGTTCTGTAATTTATTAAAGCATAAAAATAATTAAGTAATTTTTATAATAAAAGTAGAATTAAATATAATTTGTACAATGCACTATTAGTGCAACTTGATCTAGTAGCATATATTTAATAAAGAAAATTTTAGTTTAATAACCTTTATTAAGGTATTAATTAGTAATAAACATGCCAGTAAAAGTGTTGTTATATTTTAGTTTTAATTATTATATCTTGGAATGTAATATGGATTTGTTCTTGATAAGAAAGTCAAATCTTTTTACAATTATTTGTCGAATATTATTGGTCTTTCTTCCAGAACGGAAGGAATTTTACTGATGGCTATTTTAGCTTATATATACTTTAGCTAACACAGGTACTTGAACTAATTATAGTTATTAAATTAACTTAACATATTGAGTAGGTTTATTGTTTGTAGGTTATACTGTAGCACTTTTGAGAGTGATGAATTTAGATTAGAGTTAAACAAAATGATTAAATTTGTTATCATAATTTATAATCCACAGATATCTTCTTTAAAGTTAATAAAATTAGCTTACAAAACATCTTACCTGATATAATTATTGTTTATTCATAAATTCTTCACATTGAAGAGAAGTTCTTTACGGTATTTTTTCAGGTATAAATTAATCTATTTAACACTCCATTCGATTATTTTTAATTACTCAACTAATTTTTTAATCTGTTCTATGATTAGATAAAATTATCTAGCTCATAATGGGCTTTACTTAATAATATCCGATTAATTATCGATCTTGTGTAGCAGTTCGATTTTGTTGCGAATTAATATGCTGTAGACAATTTATTAGTAGCTGTTAGATTATAATTTTTATAAATATATGATAAATTTTTATCAAAAAGTATTTTTCGCCATGATGTAGAAGTAAAATGTAAATTTTATTGATTTATTATAAATTGATTTAAAATATATTGTTTGGCTTCAGACTATATTAAGTTTTTTCTGCCTTAAGAAGGCTTACAGCTAATAGTGATTTCATGGCGTGTTAGGTACAGTACAATAAATTTTATCAGAAATAAAATCATCTAAAATCATTGGAGAATACTACGGATAAAAATACTAGTATTTAGCAGATTTTTTGATAAACATAAAATTTATTCTTTCTTGCTTCGACAAACAGAGTGTTTTTTTCGAGAAGAAGATTAACGGATAAATTGCTTTATTGAAAATAAATCGATAAGCTTATGGATATGAATATAAAATCACTTATTATGCAGCGATAATTACGAAACAGTAGTTTTTTATAATTATCGCTGCAATAGCTTGTTTATATTGATTAAATTCATTGAATTGAAGTAAAAAGGATATTCTTTGATAAATAATCAAGCGTTACACTAATAATATTTGCAATATATGCTTAAAATTAGATAAATTCATTCATAAATATTATATCTTTACTTAATTTCAGCAATACAATATTTAAAAAATTATTAAGGTTAATTACTATTAATTTTTAAAATTATAAAAGTAATTTGCTTATCTGCACAAATTTTGCTTTTAAGCAAAAAATATTTTATTTATGATTATCAAATTTGATTTATACAAAATATTTATTAATATATTATTAAGTTAATAATATATTAATTAGCGATAGATTTAATTTACGTCTTAAATTAATAAAATTATTTTTATTCTATTTGATAAATAATGCCATTTCGTTAGATATTTATCATCAACTGAACAATTAATATTTAAGTGATACAATCGTTTGACTGTAATTTTATACTACTCAAGATCAAAATTATTTTATAGATAGAATATTAACGTAAATAATTTACGGAGTAAAATTTATATGTATTGATCATGTAAAATTAAATTCATGTTATTCTGAAATTAAATTAGCCATCATTTGTGAAAATGAATGTATAATCACTAAAATAAATACTAGTATTTTTACAAAAAATTTTTAAACTTTTGTGTTTTTTATTATATAAAGATATATTGATATTTAAGTTAATTATTAAGTTACTGTAAAATATATTGTTGATAAACAATATATTAGTTGATAAGCTAACAGTTACAGTATTTGATTGATTTTATCAATGTAGTTTTTATATAGTAAAATGCAATAAGCATTTTGTTTTTCAGTGGAAGCAAACTGCAATAATAGATAATGTTATAACTATATTAAATATTATTTATTTTGTAACTATACTTTTTGAACATTTTTGAGTCATATAGGTAAGTTTACATACAATATAATTTATCTAAGAGATATTTCTATTTTAGCCAAAATAGTAAATAATTTTTATTTACTATCGATTCTCAGTTTTTTATTAAAGTACACTGAATTGCAGATAATTTACTTTCAAAAAAGTAAATTGATTAGTACGATTTAAACAAAAATAAAAATTAAGTTATCTGTTTAAAAGATTTTGATTAACAAATCAACGCTGCTCTTATGATTGAAACGTTATCAATCTTGCGATCGATTAAAATGTCAATTCTATTAACAACTGAACAATGCCAATTGTTAAATAAAATGGATAGAATTATTATAATTTCTGCTAATCACCATGAATTGATCGATTGATTTTTGTAACAATAAAATGGCGCTTGAAATAATTATGACATGATATAATTAATCATGGTACGGTGAATAAGATAACAGGTATAAAAATCCACAAAAGTTTAATCAATTTATAATTTCTTATAGTTAGTATTGAGTGCAAATATATCAACGTTTGATTTGCTACTAGCCTAGAAAGTAGCTAACGCACTACACTCTACCGGAGTGTTTATAAGAGATAATGGTTAATTTTGCTATTTAATTTGTCTAAATTGATTACTGATTATCAATAAACCTGTAAATCCATAATGTTTATAAACAAAATAAACAATACACTAATTTTTAGCAGTTATCGTCAGCAAAATTACTAAATTTAGGCTAAAAGAAAAAATTTTCATTTTTTTGATTATTTATTTTTAAATAGATTTGTATTCATAAATATAATTTATACTATAAATTCCACAGTATTGATGCAGTAACTAGGACAATGATAAATTCTCCTAGTTAGTAGTAACTATAAAGTGGTTAGTGAATATTTATCGCTTAACAGCATGAAACAAGTCAGATGCCTCTGTCATTAATTTAATTTTAGCGTTAGAGTAACTATTCCTTTTATCTTTTGAGCTAATTAAATTAAGATTAGCGTCAACATTAAGTAGTATAGAATTGCAAGATGTATTTAGCAAATTTGCACCTGTATAGACATCGCTAAGAATTGTTTTACGACAGATTGCAATAGACTCTACAGCAATCTTTAAGCCTGTTACACAGTGACTTGCAGCAGATATTGGTACAGCGGTAGCTTTTATTGCTGCTTCGTTTATCGCAAGCTGGCGATTATTGCTTTCTATTTCGTTGTTATTTGGTTTATTTTTAGCTTCTATGAAGCTTGAAAAGCATTCAATATCTTCTATCAGATTAACTTTTAGCGCATCTAGTACAAATTGGCTACGCTTAATTAAATTAAGTAATTGCCCTTTATTGTTTGTTTTTTTAATAGAAATCTTAAGTGCCATTATTACTAGTGCAATCCCCGTCGCAGCCGTATAAGCACCCACCGAGCCTCCACCTGGAACTGGATCATCACTGGCAATTGCTTCAAGGAAATTACTGATTGATTGTTCAAAAAACATGTTTGTCATCAAAAGTATCCTTGCATATTCATGCACTTCAAAAGATTGGAAAAAATAATTACTGAGGTTAATGATCCAACACCACCAGGTACGCTGCTATAGGCCATTACTTTATTAGCTGCTTCAACATCAAAATCACCAACCAACTTATCGTTTTTGTAAGCGATCCCAGCATCAATAATTACATGCCTAGCTGTTACGTTATTAGCATTTAGTAGTCCTGGTTGACCAGTGGCTGTAAAGATAAATTTAGCTGGTCTAAGAGTATGAGCAAGATTCTTACTACGACTATGAACAATGGTTACAGTGGCATTCCGATTGATTAACATAGTCGCTAACGGCTTACCCACAGTTGGACCACGACCTATTACAACTACTTGTTTTCCAGATAACAAATCGATTGTTTCGGCAAGTTTAATACAAGCTTGTGGTGCAGCCGGGCATATTGTTTTATTTTCTTGTCCTTGTTGAATAAGTGCTTGATTTAAAGGATTAAGTCCGTCTATATCTTTCTTTTGATCAATAATAGTCAGCACTTGGTTTTGGTCGAGGTCATTACGTATGGGAAGATCAATTATAATTCCGTGAATTGATTTATCATTGTTCGATACACGAATTAGTGCTTCAAAAGCTTCATGTTTTTTGTTAGAACCAAGCTCAATGACCTTCATAGCAATGCCCAGATTAGCTGCTTGTTTTATTTTAGAGAGGATATAAGGCTTAATTGCTGCGTTATCGCTAGCGATAATTGTCTGGATTGTTGGCTTTATACCTTTAATCTTATAAGCATCAACCTTTGCTTTTACTTCAATTTTTATTGAATCAATTATTTTATTAGCCTTGATTCTCATCATAAACTTTACTCTTATTATCCAATAATGTTGAAACTATAGGACACATTTTTTTTGAAGCTCTGTTGTCCTGGAGGTGATTGTTAAAATTTGGATATTTACCACTCATCGAGAACCGATATTGATGTTGAGTAGAAAAAGTGAAAGTCTGTTATATTAAGATGTTTTATCTAAAAATTATGTCCTCAGTTTATAAATTTTATTGTAAATAGTACCTGCTATTGGTTTAGCATTTACGGGAAACAAACTTAATGGTATTAGCTAATGTTAATACAAATGAACCAGTAAGTAGAAAATATTTTATTTTAAAGGTAATAAAGCAATAGTAAAAGCTTGCAGCTTAGCGAAGAAAAAGAATTTATTGCTGACTGCAGGTCTTATTATTGAAAATAATGCATTTTCTAGAACATTCCTGCTCAGAAATGAGTTCAATATTTGATTAAATAATTATACTAAATTATAAACGTTCAGAAAAACATTGCTAATGTACAGTAAATTAACTTTAATGTATACTGCTATTTCTATTTTGTATTAATCTTTTGGTTGATGAAAAGAAAATTAAGAATAGTTTTTAATATTAAGTGGAGCAATTGGTGCGATATGCTTTATTAGAAGCGTGTAATTATCTAGATATGATATAAGATAATTTTTTTATTAAATTGATTGATTAGCTTTTTGCTTATTCGTTATTTGTATTCTATATTATAAGGATAATATTCAATTAATGGACAAAATTTTTTCTCTTATATTGAATAATAAATGGCAAAAACATATAAAGAATGTTATTTCAAGTAAGCCAAATTAAAGCACAATAAGTATTCATAGTATCAAATTATATTACTTAATCTTATTCTAGTCAGATTATTATTGATATAATAGCCATTGTATGCCTTACGTAATTGCCTTTTTAGTATAAAAAAGTAAATTTATAAATAATACTTAATATACGATTAATGTATACTACTTTTACAACAAATACATTATGTTGCTTTACTCACAAAGTATCTGTAGCCAATGATCGTATATTGATAATACTTGATCCAATAAACTTACTACGGTTGTTGCCCCATATTATAGGTTGCATTGTATAATAGTCTATTAAGCCTTTTTCATTAAAGTTTACTTACGCTGTAAGTAAAAAATTTTTTTATGTAGAAAAAATAGAATATTTATGTTTGCTTAAAAGGATAAATTATATAATCAATTAAGTTGCCTTATTGATATAAGGCGATAAGTAAAGCTAATTCATTAATTAGTTTTATAATTTCTAGTGCAGATTGTAATTTTATTATACGTAGTTTATTAAAAAAATAACTTTATATTACATAATATAGTTTAGGTTATATCTAACCTTCACTTTGTGACACAATAAAAATTATAGACATAATGAATAATAAGATAAAACAGTACTTAAATCAATTAGTTTAGTTGATAATTATAATGCTAAACAAAATTGATAATAGTATTATATATCTAAATGCAAAGATATCACAAGTAAAAATTATTCTTAATAATAAATTTTAGATATAAATTTATTTCGTTAACTATTGTTAGTATGTAATACTATATTAAAGATGATAATTACTTCAATACAGCCATTTCTTACATCTAAGCGAGGATAAACATAAAATGCCATGCTCGGCTATTTATTAATAAAATAATACAAGTAACCTTTAACACTAACATTTTGTAGCGCTACGAGTAATAATTGATCATAAATATTATTTAATTAAACCGGAAATAGCAATAAAAGTGGCAATGAATACTATTTTAGGGTTTAAATAATTTATTTGAGTTAAGCAAAATTAATTAGCTCGCTCACAGTAATGAAATTATAATTTCATTACTGTGATTTTTTAAAAATTTATAGCAAACTCAGTAATTTACTTCTATTATGTCAAATGTATTTGGTCTAAATGCTAATAAATAAATTGATAATCACAAACAAAACTTACAATTGTTCAAAGCTTGTCGATCAAAGCAGGATAGAATCAGTCAGCCCGTTTAGTTTAATAATGATAAAGAAGTTATTGCCATTTGCAGTAAAAAATCTATATAGCTTGACTATACATGTATAAATTATTATGGCATTGGATCTTTTACCTACATAGATCTTCGTTGGAGAATTTGATTCGTTAATTATTGTTATAATTTTTAAGATTAAATCCTCCTATATATCCTTATCAAAAATATAATTAAACTCAATCAAAACTATTTTTATGCTATATTTAGCTAATGTAATAGCTATGCTGTTTTAGTCGCATCGAATCCAAGTACCCATACCATGATTAGTAAATAATTCCAACAATACACCATTTTGAACTCTACCGTCTATTATCACAGCACCCTCAGCACCACATTCTACAGCTTTTATGCATGTTTCAACCTTAGGTATCATACCGTTAAAGATTATCCCCTCATCAATTAATTTACGGGCTTGAGATACAGTAAGTTCTGGAATCAGACAGCCATTTTTATCTAGCACCCCTTCTAAATCAGTCAACAACATAAATCGGCTAGCATCAATGGCAGCAGCAATCGCACCAGCAGCGGTATCAGCATTAATATTGTATGTTTTACCATCATAGCCAAGCCCAATCGGTGCTACTATTGGGATCAGATCTTGCAATGCTAGTGAACGCAATAAGGAAGCATCTACTTTATTAGGTTCACCCACAAATCCAAGATCTATTGCTGTTTTTATCTTGCTATTTGGTTCAACCTTGTTAAGAAAAAGTTTTTTTGCCTGAATTAGTCCAGCATCTTTGCCGGACAAGCCAATAGCTTTCCCACCAGCTTGAGTAACGGCAGAGACTATGGACTTGTTAATAAAACCAGATAATACCATCTCGATAATTTCTACTGTCATTTGATTAGTTATTCGAAGGCCATCTATAAACTCGCTCTTAATATCAAGTCGCTTAAGCATATTTGTAATTTGCGGCCCACCGCCATGCACTACAACTGGATTCATGCCTACTTGCTGCAGCAATACCATATCTGCAGCAAAATTTAGTGCTAAATTATTGTCAACCATCGCATGACCGCCATATTTTATAACTACAGTTTTGCCCGAATATTGGCGCATAAAGGGCAGTGCTTCAGTAAGAATATTTGCTTTAGACAACCAATCTGTCTGTCTTTTAAGATCAATCGGCTTACTGGTCATTGAATTAATTCCTTGACTCTAAAAAAACAGCAAACAACCATATAACACTACTTTAAATAACTATCAGTTTAGCATCAGTATTAGATCCAAACTTGTTAAGTAACTAAAATTGATCTATTTTTGTTATTGCAATCCAATTAAAACAATATCAAGATTATAAATAAAAAGCATGGTATATATTGTTTTATATATAAAATAAATCAGTAAATTTTACTCTATTTGAAACATAATAAATAACATAACTTTTTGAAAATTATGTCATAATGTTACTTTGGTGTATTTATCAGAAAATTAAGTTGTATGCATTGGTTAATTTATAAAATTAATCATAGTATACTCAATTGATTATATCTTAATTTAAATATTCTTTAAGATTGCTGCAAATATTTTGCGATTATATTAGATAGAATGTTAAATTATTCGGTAAATAAAATATAAAAACTACTATTTAAAACAATACTATCGACAAAATTAATCTGATTGATTACAATCATTTAATTGCAAAAATAACAGCTTTATAAGCTATAATTAACAAATTATTATTCCAAACCTAATGCAATGCAATAATCAACCTATTTTATTTTACTGACATCCGATAAATATTGATTATTTAGTAAATTGATTTAAAACCAATATCAATTTACTAATGCTTTAGATGGCATTTTTAAGATAGTTAATTAAACACTTGCTATCAACTAACTTCAAGTTTAATACGACTTAATAAAATTTTAGTATATTCTATATATTAACTTGATTGTAATTATTGCATTACAGATTTTTATCTAAAAAACCTAATACTCAATAATTCTATTTTCACTAAGTATTTTAGTAAAAAAATGTTCAGTTATTATCTATCGAATAAAAAATGCTTGATATATAGATAAGTAATTGTTTTGCTTAGAATATATTTTTACCGTTTAACATTACAAAGCCAATCTATCATTGAATGAGTTGCGCATTGAGCAAATTATTGTTTTATCTTTCAATAACGGAGAAAGAATAAATAAAATTTTATGCATTTTGTCAACAAACTATTTAGTATGAATAATTAAAATATCTTATAAAAAACTTTGTTAATTGGTCGCTAGTCAAAATATAAAAATACTAAATGTTAAAGTTTTAATAAATATGGTAATTTTTTATCGAACTCAATCGGAGTATAGAAATTAAAGGTAAAAATTTTTTACGCAAAACAACAAAATAAGCACAACGTTAAATAAGTAAACAACAAAATTTTTACTGACTACTTATTATAATACAGAATAGATTTTATTTTAACTCGGCTAAATTTTTAATGCATATAATTTTTCTGTATAACATATTTATAAATATGTTAATTTTTTTTGAGTAAAATGATCTGTCCTATATCAATATATGCAATGATACATTAAAGAATATTGCAAAATAGTACTAACTAAGATCTAACATACTAGAAAATTTTTGTATTTAATAATGAAATTTAATAGTAATAATTAAAATATATTAATATTTTTTATATATCTTACAGATATAATGCTATTAAAAATTAGTAATATATCTAAATATATTTTAATATATGATTTGTTATACGGCGCTAACTAGTAGTTAGTTATATTAGCCTAATATATACTACAATACGTCCTGCTAATTATTTTCAATTTTTAATTAATTTTTGCAAAAAGCTTATGTAAAAAATAGTTAAAAATCAATTATATCAATTGTATGTTTTATTTTTTTAATAAAATTTTTTATGCAGGATTTTATCCAACTAGCACAAATTTCATTTATAGAAGAGGTATCTGTTGGTATCCTAGAATTAAATTCTACTTAAATAAATATTTTCTTAGATTTTAACGCAAAAAAGACAATAGAACTATCAATTCTGATCTAACTCACGGCTAAATATATTTTAGTTTTTACCTAATATGCTGGAAAAGTAGTAATAATGCATCAATTATACACTCTCAATACTACAATCATTAACGCTAATCGCATTACAAGTATTTTGAAGTATTTCAGTCAATGCATCAATTAAATAAGTTTCGATTACAATTATGCAAAACAAAAACCATCTGGTTTTTCTTCCGTACATTTCTTCTGTAAGATACAGTTGATTTTGTATTGATAATTAGATTTTTAAGTTTAAAGTAATATAACTAATAATTTAGCATTATTAATTAGGTTGCCTTATAACATTTATTAGCGTAAACTAATCTCCATTATAAGATGATATTCTGAAGAAGGTAGCATTTTACAAATGCCTATTATCTTTCTTATCAAGAGGATAGGCAAAAAATTTTTACTTATTACAAATATCACAGTTAAGTAATATTTAGTTAATTGTTTGAATATGATATTGACAATAAGTTTCTTTCTTTTTTTTACTCTAAGTATTTTTACTGAGTAAAAATCAGTATGACTTGTGGTACAGTTTTGAGTTTAGCTTTTATGAGCTGTATATTAACAAATGATTTAGAACTGGAATAAATTTATTGCTCTTTAAGCAAGATTTTCTTAGTCTTCTCAGATAACGGCAATGTCCGGCGCATCAATAGCTTTCATTCCAACGATATTATAGCCACAATCTACGTGATGAACTTCACCAGTAACACCAGTAGACAGGTCCGATAGCAAGTACACACCTGCTCCCCCTACATCTGTTAGTGTAACATTGCGACGAAGTGGAGAATTGTACTGATTCCACTTTAGTATATAGCGAAAATTTCCAATGCCTGAAGCAGCAAGTGTTTTCATTGGCCCTGCAGACAAACCGTTTACCCGCACTCCCTGATCTCCCATGTCAACGGCAAGATAGCGAATGCTAGCCTCTAGTGCTGCTTTAGCTACACCCATAACGTTGTAGTGCGGCACTACCCTTTCAGAACCATAATAAGTTAATGTCAGCAAACTACCGCCATCTTTCATTAATGGTGCTGCACGTTTAGCTACGGAGGTAAAAGAGTAACAAGAAATATCCATAGTGCGCCGAAAGTTGTCGCGTGTGGTGTCTAGATACTTACCCTTTAGCTCATCCTTGTCAGAATAAGCGATAGCGTGAACAAGAAAATCGAGGTTGCCCCAAATCTCTTCTATTCGACCAAACACCCGATCAACACTAGCATCATCATTAATGTCGCAAGCTTCCACCAAAGTGCTACCAACTTGGTCTGCCAGAGGGCGGACTCTTTTTTCAAGAGCATCACCCATATAAGTAAAGGCAAGCTCAGCGCCTTGCTCGGCAACTGCTTTTGCAATGCCCCACGCGATCGAACGATCATTAGCTACACCCATGATCTGACCGCGTTTACCCGCCATAATGCGGAAATCTTTAGTCATTCAATCCTCAATATCGCTAATAAGCATTCAACGTCGCATCTTACACCAAAAATCATTCTGCGTAAGAAAAGGTAAGTTCGATGATATGTTAATAAGAATCTATTATATAATTATTTTTTAAATAAATTACCTTAAACATACTAATCAAACTTTAGCGCACAAAATTTTTATCTTTGATAAAATAATCAAATTAATGTTGCGAGAAAAATACACAAAAATTTCTTACAATTAAAGGTATTTATTCTAATAGAAAGCAAAACAATAGATCTACAAAAAAAATACAATGCAATATTTAGGTTATATGGTAATTTTTAAATCATTTTATCCCATTGTCTAGACAAAATTTTTACTAAAAATTAAATTATCGGCTATATCATTTCCAATCAATAAGTCCATCATATTTTCATTGCACCGTACAATAGAATTTATCCATTAATTACCTCAAATCAAAAGTGAAAAAGCAAAATGCTCTACCGTTATTACAGCGATTATTCCAAGAATAACAAACTTTATCTTTGTTTGTAATGTTAAGACGATACTTTTTTAAATACTATTTTAGATAAATAGCACGAAGAAAATTATAAAGTTTCTTTCAGCAAATAGCAAAAAACATAATTTAAATTATAATAAGAAAACCACTATTCCTATTAAAAAAGAAGGATAATAATTTCTATTATAACCAGAGAAACAATTGTGTTTATCTAAATAAATAAGTTATTCCGTTTAGTACACAGATAATTATATTATCAAGTGGCCAGCAGCGAGAATAATTTCAAAATTTCATCAAACATCGCCTGTTCAAAATATAATTACTGATCAATTCATCTATTGAAAGTTACATATCACTAACTTCACCACAAAACAATAAAATAAATATTAATATATCATAAATTCAAACATTAAATAAAATTTAGCCAGTATATTCAACACCTAATAAATTTATTCGCTAGATAAACCATTTAATAACCTATCGCAGTATAAATATTACTACCTTTTAGATAGCCTATATCGTTTTATCTTTGGTAACATATACCGATTTATTTAAAATAAATAATGAGTATAATTAAAGATAAAATATAAAAAAATATTTAATGAGTAAGGCTTATATTTATTTAATGTTATTTATTTATTATTTGAAAAATTACTGATGTGCATTACTAGCGATTGACAAAAATAATTGTTTTATATTGTTTGTAGTAGAACTATGCATTCTATTACCATGTATATTAATTTACTTTAAGTTTAGCAAAAAGTAAAGTACCTAAAATTGCCGTATCAAACTTATTAGCTAAATTCTAAAACATTATTAAAACAGCTGTTTTGTAGTCACTAACCTAATAGTTTGGAAAAATTTTTTGAATTATGATTAGAAGCTTGGCATTAGTGCTTACTATAGGCTATCGGCTTAAATAATAACTGTATAGTATCTGTTGGATGTGCTGAACAGCTAACTGTGTTAGAAAATAAGAAGAATATTTACGCTTCTATGTAGGAACTTGACCATGACAAGAATTATCAAATCATTCGATTATTCGCTTACACCAGCTAAAACTCCTGCTGATATTTTATTGGATATACAAGCAGTTTATATTAGCGAAAATAAACCTTTTATTTTTACTTCAGGTCGTCTTTCGCCTATTTATGTGGATTGTCGTAAAATCATTTCATTTCCCACCGAGAGGCGCCTATTAATAGCTATGGCTGTGGAACAGCTCATCGCTATGAGCACTGAAACTGCCTTTGATATGGTGGCTGGTGGTGAAACCGCTGGAATTCCTTTTGCCGCTTGGATTGCTGATGCATTCAATTTGCCAATGCTCTACATTCGCAAGGAGGCTAAAGGATTTGGCTGCAATTTTAGAATTGAAGGACAAGTTCGTAAAGGCGCTCGCGTATTGTTGGTAGAGGACTTGGCGACTGATTGTCTTAGCAAAATTTCTTTTATAGAGGCCATACGCGATGCAGGAATGCAGGTAGCCCATTGTTTCGTGATTTTTGAATATGGAGTATTTGCAAATTGCAGTACTATTCTTCAAAAAGAAAGCGTAGAATTGCATAGCTTATGCAATTTGTTGGATATTTTGGTAATTGCCAAACAGTATGGCTATACTGCTAAAAAGCTTGTTGAAGTTTTTACTTTTCTTAATGATCCAGAAGCATGGCAGTCTCGTATCAAGGAATAAAATTTATAAATAATTTAAGTACGTTAGGTGTTAAACACGCAAGTTGCGTTTAGATTATATAATTTAATAATGTAGCATAATTGCAGGTGTTGAAAAAAGTATATGAATTGTTTCAATAAAAGTGCTAGCTATCAAGTTTATCACGAAGCAATTGAGTAACTATAATAGGGTTAGCCTTTCCATGGCTTTTTTTAATAGTTTCACCGACAAAAAAGCTGAAAAGCTTGTCCTTGCCGTCTTTGTATTTTTTAACATTATTAGCATGTGTAATTAGCACATTGTCAATGATATCCTCGATTATAGAAACATCCGAGGTTTGTGATAGATTTTTTTCCTTTACTATGCTAATTGCAGATTTGCCGGTTTCAAACATCGTAGCGAAGACTGTTTTAGCGATGCAACCAGATATATGTCCATTTTCTATCATATTCACTAATTCACTTAGTGCTTTTGGCGAAATCAAACTATCTGATAAATTTTTTCCAGCTTTATTTAAAGCTCCAAAAAGCTCGGAGATCATCCAGTTGGCTGCAATTTTTGGGTTATTACTTTGTTCAGCAAGCTGCTCGTACCAATCTGCGTTTGCACGATCTTCTAGCAATATGTTTAGATCATAGAAAGATAAATTAAATGCTGATATAAATCTAGCCCTTTTGGCATCAGGCAATTCAGGTAGTTCATTTTTGAGTTGATCCACTCGCGACTGATCCAGCACAAGCGGTAGTAAGTCTGGATCTTTAAAGTAGCGGTAGTCCTCCGCGTTTTCTTTGGATCGCATTGACTTAATCTTATTTTCTATCGGGTCAAATAAACATGTTTCTTTATCGATTTGTCCACCATTTTCCAGAATATTAATTTGTCTATTAGCTTCTTGCTCTATCGCTTGGTATATAAAACGCAGTGAATTTATATTTTTAATTTCACAATATGTACCTAGTGGTTCATCAGGTTTGCGTACCGATACATTTACATCCACACGTAAAGACCCTTCTTGCATGTTTCCGTCACAGGTGCTGATATACTGCATGATTAGACGCAGCTTGTTTACGTAAAGCCGCGCTTCCTCCGGAGAAGAAAGATCAGGTTTAGAAACAATTTCCATTAACGCTATACCAGCTCTATTAAGATCTACATATGTAGCATGTGAATGTTGTTCATGTAATAATTTCCCAGCATCTTGTTCCAATTGCAATCGTTCAATCTTGACTGACTTAATCTTTCCGTTTGGTAGATCTAGCAGCAACTCGCCATCACTAGCAATTGGTTCTTTATATTGAGTGATTTGATAACCTTGAGGTAAATCAGCATAAAAATAGTGTTTGCGCTCGAATACGCTATGCAGATTTATCTTTGCTTTTAAAGCTAAACTGGTTCGCACCGCTTGTTCTACACATTTGCGATTAATAACTGGTAGCATGCCAGGCATAGCAGCATCAACCAAACTTACCTGAGTGTTAACATCTCCTCCAAAAGCAGCCTGGGATCCAGAGAATAATTTAGCGTTAGAGATCACTCTTGCGTGCAATTCCAAGCCTATTGCTAGCTCCCAAACTCCTTTTTTACCTTGTATGTAATAACTTTCATTCATCTTTTAGGATACCGTTTACCAAGGTGGTCATTGCTTTAAACTCTGCTGTTCGTTCTAGCGTTCGTCCTACACGAACTACTGAGTTCTCATCGAACATACGACCTAGTACTTGCAAACCTATAGGCAATCCACGTTTAGATAGAGTTACTGGTACGGAAATGCTTGGTAGACCAACAAGACTGGCGGGCACGGTAAACACATCTTGCAAGTACATCTTAAGTGGATCATCTTTGTTGTCGCCAATTTCAAAGGCATCCGATAACGTTGTAGGAGTTAGAATAGCGTCAACCTTGTCAAAAGCCTGATTAAAATCGTGACGTAATAAATTACGCATCTTCTGAGCTTTTAGATAATAGGCATCGTAATAGCCAGAAGAAAGCACGTATGTACCCAGTAATATCCGACGCTTTACTTCTTCACCGAATCCTTCCGTTCTTGTATGAGTATACATATCTGTTATATTTTGCTCGTTTATCCGTAGTCCGTAGCGAACCCCATCATAGCGAGCTAAGTTAGATGATGCTTCGGCCGGGGCGATAATATAATAGGTAGGTAATGCATACTTGGTATGCGGTAGTGATATATGGACAATATCTGCTCCTTCGGATTTTAGGTAGTCGATACCATGGTCCCAAATTTTGGATGTTTCTTCTGGCAAACTATCAATTCGGTATTCTATTGGCACACCTATACTCATGCCTTTCACACTCTTGTTTATATCTACCAATAAATTTGGCATAGTTGTTTTTGCTGATGTAGAGTCCTTAGGATCATAACTAGCCATGGCCTGAAGCAAAATGGCAGCATCCTCAACTGTTCTTGCCATTGGCCCTGCCTGATCTAGTGATGAAGCGAAAGCGATTATACCCCAACGTGAACACCGGCCATAAGTAGGCTTTATACCAACAATTCCGGAGAAACTAGCTGGTTGACGGATCGATCCCCCTGTATCTGTACCAGTTGCTGCTATCGCTGAGCGAGCAGCAACCGCCGCGGCTGAGCCACCCGATGATCCACCAGGCACGCGCTTTTTATCAGAAGCATCGGTTGAGCGCCATGGGCTCTCCACCGCACCATAATAGGATGTCGTATTGGACGATCCCATTGCAAACTCATCTAAATTAGTTTTACCAAGCAAAACTGCGCCTGCATTCCATAGATTGCTCGTTACTGTTGATTCGTATGTTGGGATAAATCCATCTAACATGCGTGAAGCTGCTGTAGTCTGTACGCCATTAGTACAAAACAAGTCTTTGACTGCGATACAAATACCTTCTAGGATACCACCCTTTCCTTTAGCCAAACGTGCATCTGCTTGTGCAGCTCCAAGCATGGCTTGATCATGAGTAATAGTTATGTAAGCGTTCAAGTTAGCTGTAGCCTCTATGCGACTTAGATAAGCCTTAGTCAGCTCAGTGCTAGATATATCCCTAGCAGCTAGTCTGGCACGGGCTTCCGCAAGACTTAGATCTAAAAAATCATTCATTAGTCGATAACTCTAGGTACTACAAAAAAACCACGATCAACTTTAGGTGCGTTAGAGGTTATTTGGTTCTGATAGCCGCCGTCTATAATTAAGTCATCGCTTTGCGATAAAAAATTACCAGTGATGTTTGTTAATGGTTCCACACGCAAAGTATCGACCTCATCAAGCTTATTAAACATTAGGATAATAGTATTTAGGTTTTCAACAACATCATCTAGCTCATCTTCGGATATCTTAATTCGAGCTAGATTAGCTAATGTTTTAGCAGTTAATTTGTCAATGGACATCAATGAGTGTCATCCTAAGAATCATTTTTAATAAACATGTTAAAGTTTAATGATTGTTTGTTTTTGTGGCAATAAAAAAAAGACCGCAAAGTGCTTTTATAGAGAGCAAATACTCTATTATCTAATTCTTTTAGGTTCAAATTAATTAGATTTGATGATTTTCGTAATTGATTATAAATCAAGACTTTAGCTAGATATTTCATAATAATCTTATTACTATATTAATTAATAAATTAAAAAATAAACGATAAATAACATAGAGTCTGAAAAGTAAGTTCAAGTATTACTTGTTTGATTAAAATCCACACTATATTAATAGTTTAATGATAGCAGCTGTTAAGATCAATGTTATCTTAGAAAGCTAATTTAGCTTAGCATCTAGCTTTGTTAAACAGGGTATTTTATGATTAACGATACGCTTAGTTAATTAATTTTAACTCTTAATTAATTTAGCCTAGGACACAAAATATTATCTGATGACAAATGTTTATGTCGGTAAACTAGACTAGTAATCTCATACTAACTTAAAGTCAATTAGTCTAATATTGATTTGCTTTGGTAAATTAATTTTTAATTTTTTAGATATTAATTGCTCTTTTATTTTTAGCGTCGATCGATTGTTTTTTTTCAATTTTACTTATAATATTTTTAGCTAATATTTCACTTTGGAAAAGATTCTTTAAGCATGCTTATTAGCTGCAATTAAAGCATCATCCACGAAATTCCTGCCAGATTATTAAACAATAAATTCAATTATGAGAATAATTTATCTATAATCGCCAAGTAAACAATGCTTTACTGGATTAATTATCTTAGATTTGGGATAAATCAATCCTTTGATTGGGCACTAATTACTTTTGACATTCAATGCGTCAACTTGCGAGTTTATAATTGTTGGTCAATTATAAACAAAATAATAGTAAATATTTAGCTATTGCTAACTTATAAAAATATTACCACTTGATTGTCCTAATGAAATAAAATCGACTATCTGTGGCTAATTTCAGTTATTATAGAATACGATTAAAATTTTTATTTTTAATCAATCGGCAAGCGTAGAAACCATCAATACCACCATAATTAGCCAAATGATCGGGTCGAGTAAGCAGATCACCATCTTCGTTAAGTAGTTCCGACAATCCACCGATTTCATTTGCTGTTATAGGTTTCCGCGTGACGTATGGATTGCGTGAAAACAATGCTTCGATGCGTTTACTACCTTCCTCTCGTAGCAAGGAACATGTAGAGAAAATAATCATGCCGCCTGGTCGAACCATAGAAAAAGCTGCGTTGAGTAGTTGATCTTGAATAGCTGCCATTTTGGTTACATCTCTCTCGTTTTTTAGCCAAGGAATATCTGGATGCCGCCGTATTAGGCCAGTAGCCGAACAAGGGGCATCAAGTAACAAAGAATCAATCGGAAATTGCGGCTGCCATTTAGTGGCATCTGCTATTATGCATTTAGCTGTAAGTTGCAGGCGATCTAGGTTATTCTTTATTTGTTTTACTCGCTGAGGTGCTTGATCGACTGCTATCACATTTGCTAAACGAGCGGCGAGTTGTGCAGTTTTACCTCCCGGAGCAGCACAAAGATCAACCACAGTTTTGCCACTTACGTTACCGAGTAACTGGACTGGTATTGCAGCAGCAGCGTTTTGTACCCACCATGCGCCTTCAGCAAATCCAATAAGGCGATCAATCCGACCATTCATTTGACGACGCAGAGTACCTGTAGGTAAAATTTTAGCCTTTAAAGTTCTAGCCCAATACGCATGATCAGTATTTACTGTGATATCCAGCAACATTGGTTGCTGCTGCATGGCTATGGCTATGGCTATGGCTATGTCGTCGCCATATGTTTGGCGCAAGTTTTTAGTAAGCCATTTAGGTAAAGCATGAAAAGCAGGAAGAGTGTTTATAACACTACGACCATCGCGATCAATTCTTCGCAGGACAGCATTAGTTAGTTTAGCAAATTTATCTTCTCCTTGTGATCGTACTAAATTAACTGCACTATGAATTGTAGCGTAAGGAGGAATATTTAGTAGTAATAGCTCAGTTGCTGCAATTCGCAGCACATCTCGTACAATTGAGGCTTTCATAGGTAAAGGACGAGTGAGGCAAATATTGATCACCTGATCAATGTGACCAAGTCGACGTAAGCTATTTGCGACTAAGCTACGAGCAAAATTACGGTCGCGATCTGACAGTTTAGCATTGCCACTATGGTCAATTAAGGCATCACTTAATCGCATTTTTTTTATAATTACTGCACGCAGCAGGTCAAAAGCAATTCTACGTGGTGCAGAGACTTCTGTAATTGTGGAGCAAACTCCATCTGTATACTCTTTGATCATAGTTAACCGTTTGTATAAGATTTTTTTTGGATAGTGAAGCAAAGAGCAAATGTTTGTTTTTTACGGGGTAATATATGATAAAGTACACTATTTTATTTTTTATATTTTGTGATACAACGGGTATTTTTTAATTAACACTCTTCCTAATTTTCTAAATGCAGTTTTAAGTACGAAATAACATCTTGAAATTGTGTAATTTTATGTTATACAGCAAGATTAATACTTTATTATAAAACGTATGTTATTTTTCACAAATAAAAAAGTAATTTTATTACAGCAATTACCTTTTTCATTATAGTGTTTGTCCTCTATGATGCTATCATATCAATATGAATCAATAAACATCTTAGTCTTTTGTTTGGCCTAGCAACCCTTAATTTTTGTCTCAAGCGGAAACGTGGATCCTCCCCTGCCTAAGACTTAGGCTAGCATCTATAGATGCTAAATTAGCTTATAAAAGTAATCAAGGGTGAGTTTACTAAAAAAGTGCTAAATTTTTTTTTTAATAATCTTAAAGCTATCTCTAATCTTTATTTTACTAAATGCATTAATAAACAATTTTATTGTTCAATGCTGCGGCCTTTAACAATAAAACTTAATTAATTTAATTAAAGAATGTTAAGAACTTATTTAAATAATTCCTAGTTTTTTTTGCTTATGAAATAAATTCTACATTTAGATAATGACTTGATTGTTTTTAATTTTACGGTGTCTTTCTTTTTGTCTGTGAAATGTTAGCAATCTTAGTATTTAACAAAACCTCTCTTCTCAAGGAGAAAATTATTTTGGTAACTTAAGAAGAGTTATCTTTTGAACCAGTCAGCGAGGCTTGTAATAAAATTTATTTAGCATGCTATTTCAATTTTTGAAAAAAATTTAACTGCTATAAATCTGCATTTTAGCAGTTTTAGAATAAAACACACTATGAATTACATTCATAGTGTGTTTTATTCTGTTGGCCTTATATCTAATGTTAACTTTTTTCTATTATATCTATTATGAATAAGGAAGAAGATAAACATTATTTTTTTTTAAATTTTACTACTAAACAAATAATTTTACTCTGTATCTTGATACATGTATTACTATACACCGAATTTAAAGAACATTGCCAACAAGAAAAATTGATAGAAATCACTTATTACCAGCGCTATCAAGAGCGGTAACTCATTTACTTATTGTATCTTCTACAAGAAATGGTTTTTTGCTGGAGCCCAGGCCGTAAGGTATAAGATTTGGAAACTAGCTGGAATTCTTCCATCCTCTCTGGCAAAGTGCGCAGAGTAATATTTGATCATTTCACTAAGCAAAGTGCGGCTTAGTGGAGTACGTTGGCGTTTTGTTATTAAGTTAGTTTCGCCCATACCACGTAAATCATACATAAGATCTAATGCGTTATTGTATGTTACGGTAATCGTATCTAAATCTACTACGATTAATTTAAAACCAGCACGCTGTGTCAAAACACTGACATCACTTAGATCGGCAAAAGGTGATATTCGTTGGGTAAAACATCCGGTATTTACCACTTCAACTTGAGCAAAAGATTCGCGCAGTTCTGCTAATGTATTCCCACCGAAGAATGCCACTAGCATTAGCCCATCTGGCTTTAGTACCTGACAAATCTGCGATAATGTACCAGGTAGGTCGTTAACCCAATGCAATGAAAGAGCACTAAAAACCGCATCAAGAGAACTATTAGCAAATGGTAAAAACTCCTCGTCAAGAGCTAAGGCCGGTCCATCAATTGCTCTTTCTGTTGCCCAAGAGACAGCTAAGTCACTTTGAATCAAGGTATCAATTTTACCACTAGTCCTAATTCTACTACCTAATGCACCAGAGCGTGCACCTATCTCTAATGACAATGGAAAACGCGGACGAAGATCGCTCAACCTTATAGCTAGCCTAGCAGCAATCTCTTTTTCTAAAAAAGCAAACTTTCCATAATCTTTACGTGCACGTTCTCGGCGTTGGCGTAACAAAGAACGATCAAATATATGTATAACATCGTTCATTAGTTATATTAATCATATGACTGAGTAAAACACTAGGAGTAAATATTAGTAACAAAACTTTTTTGGTTAAAATTAACATTTATCATGAATTTTGCCTTCTATTGCGCTATTTAATAACTTAATTATTGCTTAGTATGTTTTGCTTAACATTTTGTCTATTTAGCATAATCTATTCAGATTAAGATATAGCATTTGATTATATACTGCAATAACGGTAGATATTCTATTTTCTAGAATATCTAGAATAAACATAACACGACTATAAGTTTCTGTTAATTTGTAGTTGTAATATGGTAATTGTGAGATTTTGCCATATTATTTAATATCATTAAAAACTATTTATTTACCAATGCTCACAATAAAATAATCAGTTTAGTGTTTATACACTCGTATATCCATAAATAAATTTATACTATTTTAAATAGTAATTTAAGGTATATAATTTTAAATATTTTTAAAGATTTGTTATATGGCTATTATACAATATAATATTTATTATTAACTATATAATTTTTAGCACAAATTGTAGTTTTACATGATTGATTCCACTTTATAGAGTAGAAACTATCGAATAGTCTGCTTTTAATAGCCTTTACATGATTCAAATAAATACAAGTGACTATTTAAAAGATTAAACTTTATCTTATATAAGCGTTTTAATTTTCCTACCTAAAAAGATATTTGAGAAATGCTGAACAAAGCTAGAGTCGAGATTTATACTGCTCCTTTATGTTTATACTGCATTCGCGCTAAGTCGTTATTAGCTAACAGAGGGGTGCATTATGTGGAATATGATGTTGGCGACTCGAGAGATGCTCGTTTTAAAATGAGCGAAAGGGCTAACGGCAATAGCAGTGTTCCCCAAATATTTATTGATGGAAATTGCATCGGCGGTTCTGACGAGCTTGCGGAATTGGATCGCCTGGGTAAGCTCGAGGATCTTCTTAACACCTCTCTTACCTAAAAAATCTTTACTTTCTTGTCCTTAGTATTGATTTAAAAAAAATCATTAATAAAGCAATATTTTAGTAAAGTATACTTACAGTCAGAAGTAACTTTTAGCTATTTCGCTAATCATCAGGCATAAACAGCAACTAAAGTGCCTTCATAGGAAATCAATTACTAGTTTACTTATTTGTTTCGACAAAAAGCCATTATTTATCATTACACAGCTATTATAACAGATGTCATTAAGTATATTAAATACAATAAAATTCATATTTTACTATGGCATATTAGCTTGTTCACATATATTGTAATTGTAAGTTTTGTAGTAAGCTTATGAAAATTAGTCTTCATCCATCCACTATACTGCAGCCTAATTAATGACTATAAATTTATAGTAATAATAAATAAAGAAATTGTCTATTAAAATAGACAATGGATGAAATTTGTGTTGTTTAAGCTTGTACTTAAGCTAGTGTTTCTGTATAATTAACCTTTATCTTTTAGCCTGTAGTTGAGTAAAATACTTTTAGGTAAAATTTTATACTACTACTAACATATAGTTTTGTTATTTGAGCAATTTTAATTAATCAAGTGTACTAAAATGTTGATATTATAATCGATTTTCGATCATTTCTTTGTTGCTGTATGTTGTAACTGTAATTATTAGATGCTTAAGGTTATATTAATCGATTTTTATTCTTTTTATATTTGTAATTGGCGGATAAGATGATTCATTATCGCCTGCGCTGTAACGCAGATCATGAGTTTGAGGCTTGGTTTCAGAACAGTGCTGTCTTTGAACAACATGCTGAATGTGGATTTTTGTCTTGTCCCGACTGCGGATCTTCGAATATTATGCGTGCGCCAATGGCACCGGCAATGCACACCACTGAAGAAAATCGAACTATGATAAAAAAAGAAAATCAGAGTTTGCAACAACAAAGGCAGGTGCTTTCTCAAGCAGCTATCTTAAAACAACAGCTGATAGGTTTGCGTCGTAAAATCGAACAGAATTGTGATAATGTTGGCGAGCGCTTTGCCGATGAAGCACGTAAAATTTATTATGGAGATAGTGAATCCAGAGGGATTTATGGCGATACTACACCTCAGGAACGCGAGGCGTTATTTGATGAAGGAATTGAAGTTGGTACTATTCCCTGGCTGCGTGACGATTCCTAATAGTATAAGTGTGATATATTCTTATCTGGGAAGGTATTCTTATACAAAAATCCTATATGTAGATAGATGGAATTTTGCTGTTTTTTTTAGAATACTTTGATTATTTGATTAGATTGTTTTCATCTGCATAATATCCTTGTTTAGCTTAACCTACTATGATAGGTAAGATTTATGTTATACTAAAAATAGTACCAGATTTTCTTTCTTTGAAAGAAAAATACATGATATAGTCATTAGACCTTCTTTAAAAAATGGTTTTTTAGTAGCAGAGCTTAATGATATTTTTCAAGATAAGCGACTTATTAGTGATGATAAGAGACTATTACATTGCCGATTGTTAATTTGGTATTATTATTTGGCGATAATATAGCAATTACTATTAAATAAAATCGATGCTTATATGCAAATGGGCATTGTTTGAATGTGAAATGTTATAATGTCAATCAAATTGGTTATTTTATTGTATAATATTTACTGCTAAAATTAGAATATAGCAAGAGTTTTAGTGTACTGAAATGTTATTTATTTGTATCTTTTATATTTTTTATCATATCGAGAGTATTTATGGCAAATACTTTAGCAATTAAACTAATGTCAAATGGTAACTAATTACTGGATGCTATTAACAGTTTAGAGTTATGTATGACATAATTTTTCTGTTCTTGATTCGTTAAGCCTTAATTAATTTGATGAGCTGAATAATAAAGCATATTATTCTTCGCAATCTATAATGCTATTTATTTTTGTTAATTGATTATTAAAGCTCTATAAGTGACTTAGAAATAAAGAGCTGATATTGTGCTGCTGTTGTATTAACGTTAAAACATCATTCTCAGACCAACCTAGTAAGCGATATAGTAGTAAATATGTATCTTTAATAGTCTAGGTATTTAAATTTATGTATTAGCAAGAGGATAAGTTTAAAATTTTATTTGTAAGTAATAATTCAATCTTTAATAAAAGATTATTGCATACTTTCATAGAATATTACCCAATGTAACATAGAAAGTATTATACCGTTTTGCTAGACGAATGCTAGCTATCTCTTTTTAATCGGAATTAAATAGTAAGTACTAAATTATTTTATGCAAATTGTTAATTAGCTGTCTATGCTAATGCATTTATTCTTAAATAAAATGCTTATCATAGTACTATAATAAGTTAGTTGTATAATATTCTCTATACTGCACCCAAGCTCATGCTAGATATTACAAGGATGAATTGATATTGGCAAGCAGATTATTTTTTTATAACTTGATCGCTTAGGGAAAGATGTTGATGCTTTTTGCTAGCAAAAAATAGACTAAAAATATATTTTATTAGGTAAAATATAAAATGTTATTGGTTATTTTTAAGGTAATTTTAAGCATAAGCTATTTAAGGTGCTTTGTTTAAAAGCTATACACTTTTAATTTACAATTACTTATTTGATTTAGTAATTATATACTTAATTAGTCTTAAATTGACGTAAGCTAATTTAAGACTAATTAAGTCTTATCCTATATTATTTTAATCCTTAGGAATAAGGAAACAATTATAACGTTTGTTGTTAAATGTACTATATTCTATATCTAACTTTAATTAACTAATTCTTTTTCTTGCTTCAAAAAAAAATAATTCTTAGATTTAATCAGTATAATATTTATTGCCTATATTGTCTTGTTCGCAAAGTTTTATTAATGTTTATTATATATTTATAATATCTAATATTAATCAATAAACTAAAGTAAAATTAGATTTTAGATTATGTGTTAGAAAAGCAGAAGAATTTTTCAATGCGATGCAAGAATGTAAGTCTTATTTGCTCTTGTTGAAAATTGCAGTACCAATACGAACATGGGTAGCGCCCATCTTTACTGCTTTTTCAAAATCATTGCTCATCCCCATAGATAAATTTGCAATGTTATTGCGTTTAGCAATCTCACGCAGCATTGCGAAATGCAAAATTGAATTATCGTTTACTGGAGGAATGCACATTAGCCCAGCAATATTTAGACCAAATCCATCACGACATCTAGCTATAAAAGCGTCAGCAGAGCTAGGAGTAACTCCGGCTTTATGATTTTCTTCACCGGTATTGACTTGAATATAACAGGTTAGTCGTCGGTTCTGTTTTTCCGTTTCTTTTGCTATTTTCCATGCTAATTTCGGGCGATCAATCGTTTGTATGACGTCAAAAATCTTTACAGCTTTACTTACTTTATTGGTTTGTAGTGGACATATAAGATGTAGCTCGATGTTATCGTAACAAGTGCGGTAGTTTAGCCATTTACTTTCTGCTTCCTGTATTCTATTTTCAGCAAAAACTCGTTGTCCAGCGATCAGTGCTGCTTCAATTTTTTCTATTGGCTGGCCCTTGCTTACTGCAATTAGTGTTACCGCTGCTGGATCTAATTCTGACTCAGCAGCCGATCGATTAATAGCTTTGCGTATATAATTAATATTATTAGATATTTCGCTAATCATAAGTGTATTAACGTTAGCATTTTCTTTGCTGAGTATCATTGTTCTGATTCTCCAGATATTTTTGCATATTATTATAAGAACAATATGAGCTTATTAATACTAGCTAATTATATGAAATTAGCCTATTATGTAGAATTCATACACTGTAACACGAAAGATATTTCACCTATAATTAGTATTAATGAACTATATCAGTTAATTTACAATAGCTACAATATTCTAGCTGGATGATGTTGATTTGTTACTGGTGCAGAGTACTTTGTGTAATACAGATTATATATGTTGCATATATAATAATACTTTAAATAAAATTGTTTTATAAAGGGTTAAAAGTTATATAATTTTTATATGAGATTATATGCTTTTAAATCTAACATTATTGAAACAAGCAAATAGAGTAACATTTAGTAGTATGTATTAAACTTTTATTAAAAATAAATAGCATATAGTTATATACTTAAGATGTATTTTATATTAATACATTAATCAATAATGAATTATTTTTTTATTAATGC
This sequence comes from Candidatus Endolissoclinum faulkneri L2, assembly GCF_000319385.1. GTDB lineage: Bacteria > Pseudomonadota > Alphaproteobacteria > Thalassobaculales > Thalassobaculaceae > Thalassobaculum > Thalassobaculum faulkneri. The sequence goes on from NC_019566.1 coordinate 359,936, forward strand.
TATAGATACAGCTGCTAGAATGATCAGAGCAAAAGTGAGTTAGTTAAGAAATTATTTTTTTAGTCATTATTTTACATTGCATATGTAGATACTGGGTGCGTAGCTCAGTGGTAGAGCGTTGTCTTCACATGGCAGGGGTCGCTGGTTCAATTCCAGCCGCGCCCACCAGTGTATAAAATTCACTGAGTAAAATTTACTTGGTTATGAAATAATTTTTGGTAAATGATAATACTTTGATAAATTTTGCTACTTTATCGTAGGGTAATTAATAAAGTAGTGATTTGTACCTAATTGAGTAAAGATGCTGTACGTAAAAAAATTTATCAAATGCAGTATATCTTAGTTAGGTATTTTGATTAATTATATGCAAGAGCATAGTGAATTAACGATTATAATTGGAGAATAGATGTTGATAGCATATTGCTAAATTATAGCCATAATGGATTTTGTTAAGCTATATTAAATGACTTTTACTTTCGTATTATTATTTATATTTGGGCCATTATCAGTTGGTGAATAGTATTTTTGCTTTTACCCATAATTATATTGATGAATATAAAGAGACACATTTCGAAGATAATGTTTAATTAATGGATCTTTTCCAAAAGTATCCAATTTACTTTAAAAAACCAGAGGTACGATTGATTAATTTTAAAGCTTTCTTTTTTTTATGTAACCTGTTTTTTACGATAAATATATATAATAAAAATATTAAATAATAACCAAGCATAATTAAAACGTTTTATTAGTAAAAAGTTGATTTTAATAAAGTAGTTTTTTACAACAATGATATAATTTTAACTGCAACATAACGCTACAGCAGTAGCAATTGTGATTTGATTAATTTTAATGGAACAGAAAGTCTTTAGACTTTATGCTGTTTAGCTGTTAAAGCTTATATTAAAAATAAACAACCTGAAATATTAAACTATATTTTAAAGCTAGCAAGTCTTTTGATGTTTCCATATTTATGTCGGCTAGATTTTCCTGATTAATTTAATTAAAAATGGATAATCAATACTACTAGTCTTTTCTCATATTAAAAAAAATAATGGTATTATCATAGTATAAAAATACCGTTATAAAATCTGTAATTCGCTAAAAATAAGGTCTTTCTCTTAATCTTCTAAGATTTTAATCACAAAGTAGATAAACATTAGTTATTTATTAAGTTTATTTTTTATTTCTTTAGCTTCTTTAGTAGCAGCTTGGGCCGCAATTTTGTTTATTACTTTTGTCTTAGCAGCGATGGCACGCTCTGCCGCAGCAAGTTTACCAGAATAGCCAGTAGTTTTCTCTGCGATACGGGCTGCTTTCCCGGTACGGCCACGCAAATAATAGAGCTTTGCTCGACGCACTTTACCACGTCGTATGACTACGATGGAAGCAATTCGTGGAGAGTATAGCGGAAATATACGCTCTACTCCCTCACCGTAGGAAATTTTTCGAACTGTAAAAGAAGCATTTATACTGCCATTATTGCGGCTGATGCAAACACCTTCAAAAGCTTGAATACGTTCACGCGTCCCTTCTATCACTTTCACATCTACGCGTACAGCATCGCCAGGGGCAAACCGAGGAATATCTTTCTGTATTTTAAGCATATCGACTTGCTCTTGATTAATACAGTCTATAATGTTCATATAGTTTCTCTTTCTCGATATCATTTGGTCATCTACTAGATGATGATTTATCATTATTTTTCATATACTGTTCCCATAAATCTGGTCGCCGCTCTCGGGTAATTGATTCCGCTTTTAGACGTTTCCACGCTTTTACTTTAGCATGGTGTCCACTAGTTAAAGTTTCAGGAACAATAATCCCATTCCAGTTACGTGGCTGAGTGTAGAGAGGATATTCTAGCAATCCATTTTCAAAACTTTCTTCACTCAATCCAGTCGTAGTGCCCAAGACACCAGGCAACAAGCGGATTAAAGCGTCCATAATTATAATTGCTGCAGGCTCGCCGCCAGAAAGCACAAAATCTCCAATACTAACCTCTTTGAGGTTACGTGCTTTAATGACACGTTCGTCCAGACCTTCATATCTTCCGCAAAAGATTACAGCACCAGGCTCTTTAGCTAAGATTTTAGCCCATGACTGATCAAAAATCGCACCACGAGGGCTGGGGTAAAGGCGCGGGCCTGGCCTATCAGCTACTGCTTCCAATGCAGTATCAACAATATCTGGACGCATAACCATTCCTGTACCACCACCGAATGGATAATCATCAATAGAACGAGATTTATTTTGCGCAAAATTCCTTATATCAACCGTCTTCAAATTCCATATCCCGGAATTTAAAGCCTTTCCCGCAAGAGAAAACCCAAGTGGTCCTGGAAACATTTTTGGAAATAAGGTCAATATTGTAGCATGCCATCCTGTTTTATTTTTATCAGAAAAAGAGGATGGCATGCTGCAATGTTTTCGTTTAGTTTGCGACTGAATATGCCTACTCACAAAACAATTCCTAAATCGTCTTTTGCTGCTCTAGTACCATATAATGATCAATCAAGTTAATTGTTGGAAAAAATTGTTTTGTAAATGGTAACATTTGGAGTGGGCCGTTACTTTCACAAAACTCTATAATATCACCAGCGCCAAAATTGTATAAAGCTGATACTTTACCAAGCAGCTTACCATTAATATCGACGATACTAAGCCCAATTAAGTCAGCATGATAAACTATTACTTGGTTCGACTTAGGTAAAGCGTTTCGCTTCACATAAAGCAATAAACCCTTTAAATCCTGAGCGGCATCGCGGCTAATTATACCTTTTACTTTAACGATTACTTTCCCTTTCCTTGCTGCAATAACACGCATAACAAACTGTCTATTTCCAGTATCATTTTCTACTGGTCCATAAGCAGCTATATCTTCTGGTATTTCAGTGAATGGCTTCACCTTTACTAAGCCATGAACTCCGTGCGCTTCCGTGATAACCCCAAGGCAAATACGTATATTATTAGCTCCTATTTTTTTTTGCATACTGTGCGCAACATAAACAATTTATAGTTTCTTTTTCGTACAAAAAACAAATAACAAATCATTAGTAAATGGTGCAATTCTTACGATTAGCACGAATTTTTATTCCAATTACTCAGCGCTTTTCTTATATAGCAAAGAAATTTTCGTCTGCTTGTTCCAAACAAACGGTTCCATGATACCGACTCTAGCCAACATCCTATGGACTCGATCGGCAGTCTTGGCGCCTACTGATAGCCAGTACTTTAACCGATCCTGGTTAATGACTAAGTGATTTGGATGATTAAGAGGCAGCATTGGGTTATAGCTGCCTAACTTATCGACAAATCGACCATCTCTTGGGGAGGTAGCCTCAGCTACGACGATCCGGTAGAAAGGGCGCTTCTTAGCGCCACCCCTTGATAAGCGGATACGAAGTGCCATAATTTCCCTTTCCTAAATTATATTGTTATCTTATTAATTAAGTTTAATGCGATTTTTTACGTAATTTATTTACGATTATTGCGCAATCTTGCAATATCACTATTAATACCTGAAGGTATTTGAGCCATTGCGTCGTGCTTTAGTATGGCATTATTCTCGTCGAGAAGGGCATTTATTACGCTTTTGCTGCCTAATTTACCGAATTTTTTCATTATTTTTGCCATTTCTGTGTAACTTTTTAGCAATCGATTGATATCCTGCATATCATTACCAGAGCCACGGGCAATACGACGTTTACGTGAAACGTTTATTATCTGAGGATTAATTCTTTCAGCCTTGGTCATCGAAGAAATAATAGCTTCCTGACGTTTGAGTTGCTTATCATCGATTTTAGCACTAGTAAGCTGTTTTTGCAAATTACTCATTCCAGGTAAAAAACCAATCACACTTCCCAATCCTCCAAGATTGCGAAGTTGTTTAAATTGATAAGCCATATCTTCTAGTGTAAATGCACCCTTTAACATGCGATCAGCTATATTTTCTGCTTCTTTAGCTTCGATTGTTTGGGAAGCTTTTTCGACTAAAGATACAATATCACCCATACCAAGTATTCGGTTTGCGATACGCTCTGGATGAAAATCTTCTAGATCATCTATCTTTTCGCCTACACCCATTCCCTTAATTGGTTTACCAGTGACATTTCTCATCGATAAAAACGCACCACCGCGACTATCGCCATCTACTCTAGTTAAAATTATTCCTGTAACACCAATGCCCTCATTAAAATTAGCAGCAGTGTTGACGGCATCCTGACCTGTTAGCGCATCAGCAACCAGTAAAACTTCGTGAGGACAAACCAAATCTTTCACTAACTTAGCTTCTTTCATTAGCAAATCATTAATGGAAGTTCGACCAGCAGTATCTAAAATCACTACGTCATAACCTTGCAATTGAGCTGTAGTCATTGCACGCTTTGCAGTAATTAATGAACTTTCTTCCTGAATAATAGGTAAAGTATCAACACCAATTTGTTCGCCCAACGTACGTAACTGTTCACGGGCAGCTGGTCGGGTAACATCAAGGGATGCCATAATAACTTTCTTGCGCTCGCGATCTAAGAAACGCTTAGCTAGTTTAGCAGCAGTAGTGGTTTTACCGCTCCCCTGTAATCCAACCATCATAATGGATACGGGGATAGTGGCATCCAGGTTAATTGATTGTTTATCAGAGCCAAGAACATCGACTAATTCATCATAAACAATCTTAATCATCATTTGTCCGGAAGAGACGGAACTAATCACTTCGTGGCCGATTGCACGTGATTGCACTCGCTCAAGTAGTAAATTTACCACTGGCAAGGAGACATCAGCATCAAGTAGAGCTACGCGTACTTCACTAATTACTGATAATACGTCACTTTTACTTAATTTACTTCTTTGCTTCAGTCGGTCACAGACTAATCCAATACGCTCGCTCAATCTACCAAACACATTATCACCCAATAAATAATTTAATTATTAATACGTTAGTCAGTTAATTCAATGAACAACCCCTAGCTCGATTGTCTAATAATATAGAATTAATTTATTTTACTGTGCTAATACCCGCATTAAAAGCTAAAAATAGAAGTTACGAGTATTTCATTTATACAATGAAATTACTTTCGTTAAAATCTTAAAAAGAATACAACATAAAAGAATAAAATATACTAAATACCTAAAATTGTTAATTAAGCAAATGATCGATCTACAAATTAAGATATTTTTATTGTAATTGCTAAATAAATCATCTAAAGATATAGTTATACTATTCTATTTTAGTAGTGCTATGATTTATCATCATTAGACAATGATGATAAAAATATCAAATATTTTTAGCCAAATAACTAAGTTATGGGTTACAAGTTTATTTTTAATTCTTTTGCAAATTCTAGCTGCATACGAGTAGTATGCAGCTAGAATCAGATTTCCTTAAAGAACACCATCTAAAAAATATCACTAGAAGCAACTTAAACAAAAATTAAAGTAAAAGTCAGTGAGTTAAGAAGTTATAGTTATTGAAATAATTATATTACCCAGCTTTTAATAAGGAAATTATGTTTGATTTACTAAATTTAGTTATTTGCATAATTGTTATCATCCTACTAGATCTTTAGCATTTAGTACTATACTTCTGACTATGTAAGTTAACTCCAGCCAAATAGCACAAAAACTAGACTATTTAATATAATACAAGTTAACAGTGACCATTCAGAAAGTTTTAAAAGAATGTTGCTTAAAAATCATACGCCCAGACCAGCAAAACGCTTGTTAAAGCGTGCAACTTGTCCAGCGCTATCGATGATACGATGTTGACCTGTCCACGCTGGATGTGACTTAGAATCGATTTCTAATTTCATAATATCACCAGGATTGCCGTAGGTTGAGCGAGTCATATACTCAGTACCGTCTGTCATAATAATTTTGATCTGATGATATTTTGGATGAATATTCGCTTTCATCTTCCCCATTCCTCATAATTTAAATTATTTTAATAATAATTGCTGAATTCAATTTAAAAGATTGTGATTTTTTTTATTATTACTAATTACCGCACTATAAAATAGTAAACTGTTTTAATCCATATGACCAGGCATGATAAAATACTCTGGATATCAATCAAAGTAAATATTGGTGCTAAATAATAACCATTATTTCCCCTAAGAAATATATTTTTATTTTAAAATTCAATCAAAATCGCTGTACTAAAATATTAAACTTATTTTAGTATAAAATAAGTTTAATATTTTAGCGATTTAATTCAGAATACATTCTTTGGCATAGTATTATTGTATACAAATTTATGTGCGTTTATTTAACTTCATGTGCGAATATTTAATAATAAATTGTTTTTGTCTTATTTTACATGCACACACAACTAGCTTATGGTGTTATCAAAAAAAAATTTTGACTAAAGTTAGTATCAGTAGACTAAAGTTAGTATCAGTATTCGATTAGACTAAGCAATGATATTCTTAGGAAGAAATAAGCTAAATGTTTATTAAACACTTAGCTTGATCCGAATTTCCTTATTATATTTAAGACCTAAGATATTATTAAATTTAATTTGCAGATAGATTTTCTCAAAAATCAACCAAGATTTAATCAGCAGTTTATAGGTCTTGCCATAAAGCGATTTTTGGGAAGAAATTAAAATTTTTAGCCGCAATGTCGTTATGATTAGCACCTTCAATAACTGTAAAGCGTACATTGTAATAACATATAGCTTAACTTTAAGAATAAGAAGACCTATTCGATAATATATGAATTTTAAAAAATATTGCTGTTAGGTTTTATTGAGTAATTTATTAAAATTCTCATCTTAGTTACAATACAAATACGTGATGTATTAACAAAGGTAATGTAAATTTTTTTAAACTAGACTACAGGTTGTACCTGGCAGTTAACACTTTAACCTTTTTTTGTTAAACACTATTAATGCCATGAAACAAAAATCATCAATATTTTAAATATATTATCCTAAATAACTTTATTGCACTATTATTACGTAATTGAGATAATTATTAACATCTTACTAATATTAATTTTTTTCTTGCGGTTCATCAACATATCTTAGATTTTCTAAGTTATTTATCAATTATTTTGTATAAGGGTTGCTCCTTGTACGCAGATTCAGTCTGATCGGTACACCAGTGAGTCCAAATTCATCACGCAATCCAGCGATTAAATAACTGACATAGCTTTTAGGTAGTTCGTTAGCCTGGTTAATGAAAGCTGCGAATGTTGGCGGACGAGAATTTACTTGTGTTATGTAACGGAGACGTAACCTTCTTCCCCTAGATAATGGAAGAGGATGTTGTTCTGTCATGTTTTTTAACCACACATTTAGTCGGCTAGTAGCAATGCGAGTATTCCAAATTTTATATATATCGAAAACAGCCTTTAACAACTTATTAAGATTCTTACCATGTAGAGCAGAAACAGCAATCCACGGAATTCCTCGTGCTTGCGCAAGTGAAGTGCGAAGCTGTTCGCTTATATGTTGATTAGCCTTCTTTTTGTCTGGAACCACATCCCATTTATTCACTGCTATAATCATACTACGTCCTTGTTCAAACACTGTATTAGCGATGGCAAGATCTTGATTCTGCAACATTTGTTTACCATCGATTACTAGAATAACTACTTCCGCAAAACGTATAGCACGTATACTATCGGCTGTAGACATACGTTCAAGTTTTTCCACTACCTTGGCTCTGCGACGTAATCCAGCTGTATCAAATAAATGAATTTCACGATCGCTGTATTTCCATGGCACTTTGATACTATCGCGGGTAATGCCAGCTTCTGGACCAGTTAGCAATCGATCTTCTTCTATTAGGCGATTCACTAGAGTTGACTTACCAACATTTGGACGGCCGACAATAGCAATTTTTAATACTCGATTGTCTTCAATTTCTTTGAGATGATTAGAGGGAATAAGATATTCAGCTGCTAAATCTGGAGCATTTTTAATGCGGGAATAAATAGTATTGTATAGCTTGTAAAATCCATTATTGTGCTCAGCTGATATAGCTATAGGATCGCCCAATCCCAGCTTGTGGGCTTCGCCCAGCACAGGTATATTACCGTAAGTTTCACATTTATTAGCAAGTAGTACAATAGGTATGTTCGTTTTACGTAGCCAATTAGCAAAGTGAACATCCAAAGGCATTACTCCAGCGCGAACATCAATAACCATCAATATCATATTAGCTTGCTGGATTGCGATCTTGGTTTGTTGCCAGATACGACCATTTAGACTGTGATTCTGTACTTCATCTAAGCCAGCCGTGTCAATAATGCGGAATTTTAAATCAGCAATTCTGGCATCTCCTTCGCGACGATCTCTGGTTAGTCCTGGAGTATCATCGACAAGTGCTTGTTTACTCCCAGTTAGTCTATTAAACAACGTCGATTTACCTACGTTTGGTCGGCCAACGATAGCAACTGTAATTACCATTGCACATTCCTTAACGAAAAACATGAATTTGCCCGTTGTTGTCAAGGATGTAAATTTTTCCTCCGGCCACTATTGGAGAAACATAGATTGGATCGCCTATCGTGATTTTCTTAACTTGTTGGCCAGTATATTGAGAAATTAAATAAAGAAAACCGTCCGATGAGCCAACTAGCAAATTATCGCCTGCCATAACTGGTCCAACATATCTAATTGGATCTTTTTGATCTTCTATATTTTTGAAACGAGGAAGCGTTTGTACCCAGCGTATACGCCCATCTATTTTGTTCATAGCTAACACCTCACCAGATAAGCTGACGACAAAAATATAATCGCCTACAACCCAGGGCATAGCAGTGCTACCAATAGCACGCTCCCAAATTCGTTGTCCTGATCGCATATCGATGGCTAACATACGTCCAGCATGACTGATTACGAATGCGACATTGTTATCAATCACTGGACTAGCATAAATGTCTGCTAAGCGAGAAATAGCGTTGAAGGCACGTACGCTTGACAGGTTTTCAAACCAAACAACATTACCCGTCTCTACTCTCAAGGCGAAAAGCTGACCAGATGAATATGGTATTAGCACAGTAGATCCGCAAACAGCTGGTGCTGCGCTACCTCCCAGCAAGCGAGCAACTTCAGTAATCCCCTGATGTTCCCAAATTCTAGAGCCGTTAGCGGCTGACAGGGCGATTGCATTGTTTTCAAGAGTTACTGCAAATAGACGTCCATTAGCGATAGTAGGGGCACCACGCGCTGATCCTGGCATTCGTGCACGCCAATTTTCTGTACCGTTGTTAATGGCAAAAGAGATTATCTCCCCAAAGCCAGTGGCAGCATAAACATTTTTCCTGTCTGCCACTATTCCCCCGGCATAAACAGCGCTCTCTTCGCCTTCTGGACGCAGAGAGCGTTTCCAGATAGTATTACCGTTATTTGCACGGATCGCTCGCAAATTAGCCTCGCTGTCAAGAACAAGAATAATATCTTCAATTACTAGCGGCTGACTAAGTAACGAGACCCTTGCATTGCCGCCCCTACCAATTGATTTTGACCACATTTTAATTATTTTATTACTAGCTTTTATATGCCCAAGCATCTTTGATGCATTGCCACCTGTCTGAGACCAATTAGCATTTACATAAGAACGCGGAAGAATCATCTGAGTATTAATGAGACTAGAGTCTTTGTGCAGATTTTCTGCTAGCTGCAACACGGGCATTCTCTCACCTAAAAGAGGGGTATTGTAATTTTCTCCAAAAAAATTATCATTACTGCATCCAACAAGAGAAATCGTAGATATGAGATAAAAACAAAAGATAAAATGGATATTAGAGTTGATCACAGCAGTTTTTTCACGTTACCAAGGCGTTAAGTAGTTCGTTAGTACGTTGGCGTAGCTTGCTTGGGGTGGATGGATCTTTGATAATAATTTCTAGAGTTTTACGGGCTGAGTTGATGTTGCCCTCCCTAGTAAAAATCGCAGCTTCTGCTTCTAGCGCGAGCGTTTTCCAGGCATTATGATTGCTTAATAGTGGAGCAATGTCTCTGTGTAGTGCCATCACGTCAGCCGTATTAATTCTTATTTGCACACTATATAAGCGAGCAAGGTCCCCATAAGGAGCTGGAACAGAAGAATTGTTAGCGATTAACATGTATGTGTTTGCGGCGCGAGAAATTTCATTTGCTTTAAGCAGGGCCGCAGCTTCACTAAATCGTGCAATAACAGTACAGCCACCGTTGCACGAATCAGCCAGAGAAGCAAAGGCTTTTGCAGCTTCACGAGGTTTATTTTGCTGAAGAAGATCTGTCGCTTTGGCATAAGCAGCAGAATTATTTGACTTCTGGCTTACTGAATAGCTTCGCCAAAAAATATTAACAACAACAGCAAAAACTATACCAAGGCACAAAGTAACAAAGTAAAAAGCAGAATTCCTATAAAATGCTGAGCGTTTTTTTTTCTGCTTTTGCCAGTTTATTTTATCTGCAGACATAGACCAGGGAATTATTCTCCACAAGTTAAAACATCAACCAAAAATATATCACTTTGTTTTATAAGCAACCATGTAGTAGAAATTAGAAGTTGCAGGTTAATCATTGGGTGAGATTAATCGATAGGATTTTTGTAATAAAAAATTTAACATGCAGCAGACTAACATTAAAATATTATATGGTAACTAAAGATAATTAATCTTAGCTTAATCAAAAAAAATATAATTAACACGATTGTTAATTATTAAATTATGGCCTTTTCTAGATATATCAGCTTAATTTAAGCTGATATTATTGGTTAAATTTGATAATACTTAAATAAGACATGTTATTTTTAGTTTAATTACTTTAATGTTAAGTAATAGCTAAACTTTGGCTTAGAAATTATAACTACGATTATATTATTGAAATTATCTTTTATAGGTAACACTATATTTATTAGTGAATCAGCAAGTCCAGGCATTGGTTTGATTAATAAGATTTTTTATGTTTTTTGAGATAATTATATTACAACAAACATCACTATAGCGCCGGATAGATCACACAGCACAGATTTACTAAAATTTCTATAAGATTACATTAATTTGTTTAGAAAATCAAATATTGTCTAGTTTTAAACTACGATAATCTGCATACCGTAAATTTACAATTAGCATTTTCAATATATAAATCATGATATAATCGTTATTTTATATATATTTAAAAAACTATCGATATTTTTGATAACGCAAAAAAATTCTCATTTATATTAGTTTTTGTTTTTGTTATGCTTTTTCAAAGGGCATTTAATCTAAATTAGCATTTAGATTAAATGCTGCACTGATCGTCTAAAGATCAGTGTCGATTGAATTTTAATTCAATGGACTTCTTCGGTAAGAAAATGAAACAAAAGCATTATTGCCAAAGAAATGGTAGTAGCAATAATTACGCTACTCATCTTGATTGTATAATGCTTTGGCAATTGCGACTGATGGCAAATTAAAAAAAAGATTGAAGTCCACTTAATAGACTTCTCTTTGAATCTATAGATATGTGTAATAAAAATTGGGGCGGGGTCAAAGCCAAAATTTCCCCACGGATGGCAGTTTAATAATCTTTTAATGGCCAAGTAAGAACCGAGAAATAAACCATATTCTCTAATTACCTCAATTGTATATATTGAACAAGTTGGCTGATATCGACAACAATTAATAAATAACGGAGACATAATGTATCGATATAAATATATCAAACAAAGTACAACGCTGCGTATTATATAAGTAAACATTCCCAATATGCCCGTCAATCTAAGTGAAAGTTATTCTTCCAGACTGAATTACCTGAAATACAATTTATTCAGGTAATTGGAATATACTAAAAAAATAAAAATAACCATTTTACATAGTTGTATGGAATATTTTTTAAAATTTTACCAGCTTATTGCTGGTTCGAGTGAGCATAATTAATTATTTACAAATAGTTTATTAATTGATTGATAACTTTTTTAAGTTCGTAGCGCTAATGCAAGTCAGTCGCACCCGGCAAGTTACAAAGATTTAAGCAGATAAGCGCTTTCTACCTTTTGCCCTACGAGCGCGTATCACGTTGCGTCCACCTACCGTGGACATTCGAGAACGAAAACCGTGACGACGTTTGCGCACAAGAACGCTTGGTTGGTAGGTTCTTTTCATTGAAAAATCCCCAAACTTTACAATTAATCTTTAATTATATTTAGGCCATATGTCAACTCATTAAGCAATAAAAATTAGAATTTCTAGTTTAAAATTATCAAGATATATTTTACAGTGAAGGTTTCTGTATCTTTATGTGCTAGTAAAGATAATTTTTTATTCATATTGTCTCAATCTAGATATAACTGAAATTTATAGCTAGTAAATTTTACTGTATTATATTTAGTATTGTATAAGTTAATCATTGAAAATTTATTTATTAGTTAGTTAAATAACACCTATCAGCAGTTGGTGTGCTGGTAAGCTCAATGTTCTTAATTAAAGTGATTATATGCTTGTGTTGAGATTAATGGCCAAATTTGTTTTGCGGATCACCCTGAATAATTTGCGAAGATCATTAGAGTTAGGTAAGCGTTGTTCACACAACTAAGACCAGCTACTATACAGGTTTGCTTGGTATATTTGATGGATTAATACCTTATTAAGCAACTGAAGACATCAGGTAATTAACATATTGCAAATTTAATAAGTCATTGTAAATAATTTACAAATTTATTCATAGACATTATAAGTCAGTAAAATTAATTTTATGTTTCGGATTACAATAGTTAGAGCACATTTTACTGGTTTGTATCACTTTAATTTTATATGGTAAACATATGATTGCCCATCAAATTATCAACATTTAATTTTATACTTAATGATTGACTTTTTGATAAAATATCATCAACGCTTAGCACTGTAGTTAATTAACGTTAATTCTTACCTTGATCAAATTCGATAATTGATCTAAAAATCTCCGTTCTAGTATTTATAGTTAAGGATACGCTATTTATTAAATAATAAAGGTATATTGTTGAAACTTTAATATAATAAAATGGCGGGTGTAGCTCAGGTGGTTAGAGCGCCAGATTGTGGCTCTGGAGGTCATGGGTTCAAAACCCATCACTCGCCCCATCCTTTTCCGAAGGATTATACTCGTTGTAAAAATGCTAAAAAGTTAATTTTATTAGCTAACACTAACTTTAATTTAGATATATGGAAATTGCAGTAAATTGGCGATCGAGGAGTAAATAATCTGGTAAAATATTTTAATTATTATTGTGTTGAGCAAGAAGATTAACAATGACATGCTTATATAAGAAGATTTTTAATATGAGGATAAGCAGTTAGCTTTTAACTAAAGTACAATAAAAATTTCGGCAATGAATTTATTTTATAAATTATGCCATGTATAGCAGTAGCCGATAGAATTACTTGGGCGATTTAGTTCAATTTAACCTATTTAACTTAGATAAGCAATAGATTATTTATTAACGTTTATAAACTAATGTAAAATTAAGTTATAGCTTGGTTATTCTTTTATTGATACAATCTTGACACTTACTATTAAATCTGATTAAATTTGTAAAAGAGTACATTTTTAAAGAAAATTAAGTCAAATGATTATATTGTTTTAACTTTTACTTGCTTATTATCGCTTTTATAGATAACATGAAGAATCATTAAGCTAATTAATACCATAAAAGTTGCGCTGTTAAAACAGTAAGTTAACTTTAATATTGAGTGAAAAACAGAATCTACAACTGTTATATCTTCTTGATCTCTTTATACTATTTTAATTTAGCATTTTCTCACAAACAAAGCGAGAATTATGCAGTAATTACCTAAAATTACTAATTATCTACGATAAATTTTACTAATTATATTTGCGTATAAATAATTATTTAATTATATTAATGTAACAAAAATCTAATATAAATAGATTTATTATTTGCATTACTTTTTAATATCATTACTTCGACATTAACAGATTGATTATATAATTTATACTAAACAATATAAAAACTTATTAAGATTTTTTATATTTATGCGTGAAATTATATTTCAAATAGATTTAATCTAGTTTTAGGTATGTCCTAAACTTTTACTTAAATACACAAATAACTTATAAACATCAAACACATAGTACATAAATAATTCTTGATAATGTTTTAGCTGCGATTATTAGTAACTTGCTTTTAGTTGTATGAAAGTAGGGTAGTTTTATTGGATCGAATATTTTTCAATAACGACTTGCGTCAATAGAATATAAAGGTTATGAATCTAAAGTTAGATGAATAATTAATATAGAGTTATAAGATACGCCAGTAAAAATTGCAGAAAATAATCTTAGAGAGGAATCCTTACTGTGAAAAATATTTTTTGACAATATTATTAATGAATCCCTACTTAGAAGAACTAGACGATAAATATGCGTCCAGTAGCCAACTCAAATTTGAACTATGATCATTTAATGCCACTGCCCTAGTCTTAGTAAGATTATATGTACTTTTTTACAATCTTGGTGCTTTTAAAGCTAGCTATTAAGAATCGATAGTTTAAGTAATATTGTAGATTATATTATGTTTGATCAGAAAAAAATAATATTTTTAGATTTGTCTGAATCGCTTTTGCAGCATCCGCTGGATGTAATTTGCGCAAAAGCTTTTAATTTGTAATGAAATCAAGCTCTTCCTCATATGATATTATGCACGATTGATAAAGGTACTGTTTTTAACTAGTTTTTGGCATTTTAGTAGAATTTTCTCATGTAATTTCTCGGCTGGATTTTAAGCCCTAAAGATAGTTAGCTACTTGTTTAAACAGTTTTTGATACTCTTGTATCAAGGATTTTAGTAGATGCTTGAAAAAACTTATTCTCCTGCAGACGTGGAGTCTAGATTATATCCCCTTTGGGAAAAATCTAATACTTTTCCATGTAACCCTGACTCAAAGGCTCTACCTTGTACCATTATGATGCCACCACCTAACATTACTGGCAAACTACATATGGGACATGCTTTAACTATGACGGTGCAAGATATCCTAGTTCGCTATTATCGTATGATGGGCCGTGATGTACTTTGGCTGCCAGGTACAGATCATGCTGGTATTGCTACTCAAATTGTGGTGGAACGCAATCTAAGTATGCAGGGCGTCAATCATCGAGATATTGGTCGTAAAGCTTTTCTTGATAAAGTATGGGAGTGGAAAGCTCTCTCTGGTGAGAGAATTATTAAGCAATTGCGTTGTCTAGGAATAACCCCTGATTGGGAACGAAAACGTTTTACCATGGACAAGGTTTTATCTAGAGCAGTGATTAAGGCCTTTGTGCATCTTTATAACAAAGGTTTGATTTATCGCGATAAACGTTTGGTGAATTGGGATCCCCAAATGGGGACTGCTATCTCTGATTTAGAAGTGGAACAAAAAGAAGTCGACGGTAGTCTATGGTATTTTCGTTATCCTTTGGAGAATAATGCGAGGAGGTTCATTGTCGTTGCCACCACACGGCCAGAAACAATGTTGGGCGATACTGCTATTGCAGTAAATCCCGATGACAAACGTTATAAAGATATGATTGGACAATACGCTATCCTACCTTTGGTTGGTCGACGCATTCCCATAGTTGCTGACAATTATGTTGATCCATCAAATGGTTCTGGCGCTGTAAAGATTACCCCAGCACATGATTTCAATGATTTAAAAGTTAGCAAACGCCATAATCTTGAAATAATTAATATCATGGATACTAGAGGGCACATTGGCGATAATGTCCCAGATAAGTATCGTGGATTGGATAGATTTGTTGCTCGTAAGGTCGTAGTGGCTGATATGGAATCAGCTGGTTTGCTAGAAAAAATTGAGCCGTATTGTCATGCTGTACCTTATGGAGATCGAGGTTGCGTACCGTTAGAGCCCTTACTGACTGATCAATGGTACTGTGACGCTCTAAGTCTTGCAAAGCCTGCGATAGAAGCTGTGAAGAAAGGAAATACTGTTTTTGTTCCAAAGAACTGGGAGAATACTTATTTTGAATGGATGAAGAATATCGAACCATGGTGCATATCTCGTCAGTTGTGGTGGGGACATCAAATTCCAGCTTGGTATGGACCTGACGGTGAGATTTTTGTTGCTGAAAGTGAAGAAATAGCTACTATTGCTGCCAAACAGCATTATGGGCAAGCTGTTGAATTAATTCGTGAAAAAGATGTGCTCGATACTTGGTTTTCTTCTGCACTTTGGCCATTTTCCACTCTCGGATGGCCAGATAAAACATTAGAGCTAAAACGTTATTATCCCAGCGACATACTGGTTACTGGCTTTGATATCATTTTTTTTTGGGTAGCTAGGATGATGATGATGGGACTGCACTTCATGAATGAAGTTCCGTTCCACACTGTTTATGTACATGCTTTGGTACGAGATCCTAGGGGTAAGAAAATGTCTAAGTCTAAAAACAATGTCATTGATCCGATAGATTTGATTAATGAGTATGGAACTGATGCATTGCGTTTTACACTAGCGTCTATGACTGTTCAAGGATATGATATTAAGCTTGATGAAGGACGTGTAAAGGCTTATCGTAGTTTCGCTACAAAAATATGGAATGCTGCTAGGTTTTGCGAGCTACATGCTTGCAAAGCAAGTAGCTATTTTGATCCTTCGAAGTGTATCGAAACTGTAAATCGATGGATAGTTGGTGAAGTTGCTAAAACTGCTGAATTGGTAGGTGCCGCACTTCATGCTTGTAAGTTTAATGAGGCTGCATCAATGATTTATCAGTTTTTTTGGGGCACTTTTTGTAACTGGTATATAGAATTTACTAAACCAATTTTACAAACTGTATACGATAGTGCTGAGCAAATAGTTGTTACTGAAACTAGACAAACTATGGCTTGGACGTTGAACCGGGCTCTGCATTTATTGCATCCTATCATGCCTTATATTTCGGAGGAGCTTTGGGCGAGTTTTGGAGAGGAGAGCGATCAGCTTCTTATTTCGCGTCCTTGGCCATGCCTCAGCAAGGATTTAATCGACCCTAGTGCATCAATAGAAATTGATTGGTTAGCACGGTTTATTTCCGAAGTTCGATCCATGAGATCAGAGATGCATATGTTACATTCTGTAAAGCCTGATCTGTTACTTGTTGGCGCCAATAATAGAACTATTGCCCTAGTGAAGAAGTATAATAATTTAATAAGCTATTTATCTCGAATATCTTCAATCAAAACAAGTAGTACAGTAAATAATGGTGTTATTGCTTGTCGTATAATAGACGAGGCAAATATTATACTATCGGTAACCGAAAAATCTAGTAATAACTCCTATGAGCGTTTGCGTCTGAATAAAGAGATTACAAAATTAGAATGCGATATAGCAAAGATTAATAAAAAGCTTGAAAACCAAGGTTTTCTCACTAAAGCACCAGCAACATTGATCCAAAATAATAAAGATCGTCTGCTTGAAGCTCAAAAACGTCGTAATCGTTTACTTGTAGCACTTAAATGTTTAAATTAAGCTGATTTACTTTAGCATAAAAGCACAGTTTTGTATTTTTATTATTTTCGATCAATTAACTAATTGATAGTAATACGGAATATTTTATTTGCATGATATAATGGAAATTATTTGGATTTCATTATTTATTTTTACTTTTAACTTATTTTAACTATCATTCGTACTATACTTTGAATTACTTGTTGAGCACACTTACTAACTAGGTGTAATTAATTCAGCATATTGCTTAAATAAGCTAGTTAATAAAACTACTAAATAAAGATATGAAATTTTTGATAGTTTGGGGGCTAATTATGAATATCTTGAGTGGACAAGCTTTTGTTTTGACAATGATGCTTTTATTTAATTTTGTTATGAAGTTATTTTTAGTATTGAAATAATCTAGCTATCCTATTGATGATATATAGATTATTATACAGAGCAAATAAAACGAAAAGATGTTAATGTATAGACATAAGCGAGAAAAGAATTGTGCCTATACATTAACAGTTTGTGTAAATTCTATAGTAGGAGATTAGCAAATTATAATGACCAATCAAGGTTAGTAGGTTTGTAATACCATAAGATTTAAGCTTGTTTATTCCTCGCCTTTGGCAAGGATGTGTATAATATTAATTTATATCAAGCTAAAATAACTATTATAATTATAGTTTACTGTTATTCGTGCTAGGGTGTGTAACTTTATTAAAGGATATCTACCTGTAATGGCATTATCAAACTATAAATTATCCTATTATTTAATTGTTGTTTAGCATAACAGTATCTCAAACAGGTAAGTTTTATACTAATATTTTTTTTTCTAGCGATATTACATGCGGTCGAACATTTGATTAGAGTAATAAACTTCACTAGTTTGGGAAGGGGTGGGTGCTTCTTAATCACTATAATAATTAGTATTTTTCATTGAAAATGAAATTTCATAATTAGTTCAATTTATTACAAACATAAAATGTAATTTCTTTTTTTAGAGAAATTTAGCTTAAGTTATTCACATGAATTAAATTGCTTAATGTTTATAAAATATTAAGCAAAGGTAAGTCTGCATGGCTTTGTAAGTTTTATTTTATTTATGAAATTGATTAACTTATTTTTTAAACATCAGCTACACTGCTTAATTATTTATTATTACAAACTATGTTTTGATATCGCTTGCTGCCTGTACATTTTATTGTTGATATTTTTGTATTAAGTTTATATTCAGAGCAATTCTATTGACAGCAAAGATAAAAACTAATTATCTCATCTGGTAGACGATCTAAAATAATTTCATTGTGAAAACTGGATGTTGAATGTAAATATGGTTCGTAAGTCAAGGAGACATATGTTTTCAGACCTAATTATGAAGACTTACGCCACGGTAATCCATTACCGTCAACAAAACGGCGTATACCTTCCATTACTTGAGGGTCAGATATACGGGCGCAAATTGCATCTACTGCTCGACGCTCTGCTATCGTATCAATTGGTTCTAATGCGTTGAAATAAGCTTTTGCTGCCCCAATCGCACCGGTATCCATACGGTTAGCCCGAATAATTAGTCGGCGAAGAGCGTCGTCTAAATCATCGGCAAGATCATCGATTAGATTAAGAGCTTGCATCTCCTTTGCATCTAGTCTTTTAGCTGTCAAGGTCATGCGCCATGCTGGTTGCCAACCAATCCTACGCACAAGAAATGGTGCAATGATTGCTGGCAATAGGCCAAACATCAATTCTGACAGAAGAAAATTTGAGCGATTAGTAGAAATCACTAAGTCGCTAGCAGCTGCAAGACCTATACCACCTGCACTAACCTTACCATCTATAACAGAGACTACCATTTTTGGTACTGAGGTAAATCGTGCTAAGAGCTGCCAAAAAGGCAATATTCTACTACGCAGAGAAGACATATCTTTAACTTCAGTAGTAGTAGCTTCATTAAAATCCATGCCCTCGCAAAAAATCGATGCTCGGCCACATAGCGCAAGCACTTTAAGTGCAGAATCCACTTCAAAACGGTCTACTATTTTATGCATGCATTGAATCATAGCTGCATTCAAAGTATTTCCTGTCTCTGGCTTATCCATAGTAGCCAATAGCATTGCGCCTCGCACTTCTTGTCTAATGGGAGATTTGCTAGATACGTCACTTAACTCCAAGAGTAAATCCTCCTATATCCTTCCACTCGCTCAAGCACAAGCAAAGACTTTTCAGCAAACTCTTTATCGTAAATGTCGGTGACAGAATTTTTTGCAACCGTTCTGCCAACCGTAGCATCACGTATCCCAGCTAAGCTGGGAGAACTATCGATAATATTATCATAACGCGATACGCCAATATGCTGGCGACCTGCAAGAGCATCAGATACACTAGTCATTTTTAGTGTTTCTACCGCACCATTAGGTACAACTCCACTATAAAATTCTGAACAGCAGCCTGATCCATAAGAGAAGAGACCTATCCTAACACCAGGTCGATTCGCTAGTAAGTCTAAGATGCCTGCTAGTGCGAGGAATACAGTACTTGAATAAACATTACCGACTTCTTGGCAATAAATCAGCGAAGGCATCAGCCTGGCAGCAAAATCAGCGTCAATTTCTGCTTGATCTTTTACGCCTAACTTGCGCATTAATGTACGATGTGCTCCTCTTACCATGCCTCCAAATGGAGCATGGAATGCAAGTCCAGCAAAATGCTTAGTAAATGATATTTTACCTACTATTTCACGATATCTAGCAAAGGTTTGTTCAATGCAAGTTAGATAGCTGATCAAAGATAAGTCAGCATCGCCGGTTTCTGTCTCTGGTGTTGGTCGGCAAGCATCAGCGACTTCGAAAGTGTGTATACCACTTGCCCCAGAATCAAGCGCCAACAGTTGTGGATCATTACCGACTAAAAGAGCGATTGCCGCTGATCCTTGACTTGGCTCAGCATAAGAATAGCGAACTGGACGAGCGATATCAGTAGTGATTACGAGCGCCATCCCTCCACCCGGGATTGCTTGTCCCTCTGATGCTATCCAAGCTTGAGCCATCCGCAACGCCGCTGTACCACCATAGCATGCTTGCTTAATTTCGAATTGTCTGCATTGCGGAATTAAATCAAGATGTTTGTGTACATATGATCCCATCGATTTACCAAAATCAATGCCGGATTCGCTTGCGATAATAAGCAAACGAATACGATCTTTATCATTTGGTACGAGCGTATCAATAACTCTTTTAGCAGCGTTTACAGCAAAACTTACCGGATCTTCAAAAGGCATTGCAAGGCTTTTGCGACGCATTAGTAGGTTTTCAAATCGCTTAGGGGTGAGACCGCGGGCAATCGCAAGTTCACCTACATCTAAAAAGGCGCGCCCCCCATAAAAACCAAGTGCCTTAATTCCGATTAAATCGCTCATGTATATTTCTCCGGTACCAAAAGATACTTCAATCCGCTCATTAAAAAAATGATATTTTATATCAGAAGTACTAAATTGATCTTGTTAATGCCCTACTTTGAATTATTATCTATGGATATCGTCATATACATTTTACGATAGCACAACGTTACCAGTGTGTTATTAAGCGGTAATTACTGTAATAATATCAAATTAGTTACATTAAAATATCTATAAATTAAATGATTTAGTAAACTTATTAAACCATTAACTACCATTTAAACACAAGCAAGATCGTAGCTGATTTAGCTAGCTCAGTGCCTCCTAGATTAAAATAGCTTAATCATGAAATTTTCAGTATTTTTGTAAGCACTATACAATAACACCCGATTTGATACATCCGGCATAAAAAACATTCGGCGATACCTGATCCCTCTTTCCCTAAATTATGATGTTTAAGGATATCCCTGTGTAAATTACTAGTTACACAGGGATATCCTCTTTACTATAAATTAATGATTATGTAATGTTTGCTGCACTACTCACTTTTACCTACTTATAACACGCACGATTCGCTATACAATGTTTGTTATTTCTAAGTTTTAGAAAAGGTAATCACGATCATCCTACTTCAACACTAGGTTGATGGCAAATTTTTTCTGTACAAATACATTATTACTTAGTAATAAAATGCCAAAGCGCCTTTGTTTTTAAATTCATTGAGCATAAAGCAGCGCATAATTAACATTCTTCACCATAAAATGGTTTTTTTTGGTTAAAGTCAATAAAATACAAAGCGCTGAGTGTTTTTCACCAAAGCCTTAGAAAAAATTATCAATGAATTTTATTCTCGCTAATATCTTGCCACAAGCTTGAGAGTATTACGACTTACATTTCTTGTGGATATATATGGTAATATCTTATGAGATTAAGAAGAATTGTTCTTTGATGTATGAATAACAATAGATTAAATTTGAATATATTATTCAATAATAAAATATAGATAAAATGTGTAATAATTAGCGTGGATCAGATTTATCTTGTAGGTAAAGGTATTTTTTAGTAGATGATTTCTCACTGAGAGTACGCATATTACTTAATTTATTTTAATACTTAATATTTACCCACTCATTTTTATATTTCTTTATTGCCCCAAAACTAACATTAGTTAATTCATCAATACTTTATAAGATTAACCATTAACAATAAATCTTAATATTAGAGTCATACACTCCAGCATCATCGTTAGCGGTTAATTTTATATTGGCGTATATTGCTCTATCTCCCTTTTTAGAAATTTATAGCGCTTGAGAAAAACATTTTTTCTTAAAAATTGATTTATAAAAAAATCGAATAGATACGAGAAATATCTTATATTAAGTGTAGTATATTTTATTTTTTTTTGCATTCTTCGGATGATAATAAAACAATCTACTTGCAAAACACAATACTAGTGAGAAATAGCTTTTCTCGGCTGCTGATGGTTTTAAATTAAAAAATATTTTTCCTATCCTGTATAATAGTTTGTAAAAGTTTTTAATTTATCATAATTATTGCATTATAGTTAAATGATTAATACTAAAGATATTAATAAATATTTATTAATATCTTTAGTATACCCTAATTTATGTATAACAGAAAAATTCTTTAACAAATAAATAAATCACACTTATGCGCACTTCTCCACTACTATGGATGCGTTAAAACCGCCAAAGCCAAAACTACTTTTCAGCACTTTGTTTACTGATTGTTCGATAGCTACAGCTCCAATGTAGCGTAATGGTTTGACTGGTGATTCTAGATTCAAGTTGGGGTGTAAGAATCCATTAGTAATCTGAGAAACTACCACTATTGTCTCTACTAAGCCAGCAACATTAAGACCATGGCCAATTAGTCCCTTTGGTGCATTCACGCAGGTATTCTCGCCAATCAATTTAGTAATAGCATCCGCTTCAGTAGCATCACCCAAAGGGGTTGATGTAGCATGGGCGGAAACTAGATCTAATTCTTTCGGTACTAGCTCGGCAGAGATTAGTGCTTCACGCATCACTCGAATTTCGCTTTCTAGGCTGGGATTGGGCTGGGATGACCCGCTTAATCGCAGTGCTGAACCGGTTATTCGTAAGTTTGTGCTTTCAGGCTGGCCAAGTAAGACTGCTCCAGCCATTTCTCCGGGAACAAACCCAGAAGCAGCCTTGTCGAAGGGCCGACAAAGACTATCATCAGGTAAAATCCTACTATCTGCCATAGCTCCTATCATGTTAATACCGAGCCAATCTGCAGCTCCTAGATCAGCCGGCATACCAACTATCAAGCAGTATTCCGCTCTTCCTGATTTAAGCAGATCAATTCCTATGATAAGTGCTGCTATGCCGCTAGCTGAAGCTGCCCCTGCAGTAA
Source organism: Candidatus Endolissoclinum faulkneri L2 (assembly GCF_000319385.1). Classification (GTDB taxonomy): domain Bacteria; phylum Pseudomonadota; class Alphaproteobacteria; order Thalassobaculales; family Thalassobaculaceae; genus Thalassobaculum; species Thalassobaculum faulkneri. The sequence goes on from NC_019566.1 coordinate 383,115, forward strand.
TACCATATCCACGACAGCTAAAAACTTCACTAATCAGAGCCACTGCATGAGTATCAAACATCTCCACTCCATGACGAGCAGATGGATAAGCACGGCTCAATCTCCTTGCTTCAGCCTCGGATAAAGCTCCTGAAAATAAATTACTTCCGGCTACCACTAACGCTAGATTATCATTAATTTTTCCAACGCTACCGTATTGAGCTAATGCTTCGGCTGCTGCAAGCAATCCGATGCGGAGGGAGCGACGAGCTTTGAGTATATCATGTCTCATTCTCTTTGTTATGTTGGGTAAAAGCAAAGAAATTTTATCCAATAATTCTGAATCAGAGATTGTAGGAATTAAAGCTGCAGTGCGCAATGGAGAACCATTCGGCCATTCGCTATCTTTCAATTCTTGGATCTTCGTTTGCCCATAACGTAAACCTGCTGTTAAGTCATTTACGTTAAAACCAAATGGGGTGACTGCCCCATAGCCTAAAATACCCACAGAATTCATTACTCAACTCCAATAGCTCTTAAATGTCTTTGTATTTTATAAAATGCATTAATATTATGCATTATTGTGAAAACTTTAGACTTATCACTTATAGCCTTGAGTATTTAGATTATATTTAATAATTATTATAATTGTGGTCAGTTATGCCAAATTTAGAAAAGATATATTTATCTGTATTTAAAGTGAGCAATGAAAAAATTTTTAAAAATTAATGCAATTAAGGAAATAATTATTGCATTGAATAGCCAGACTATTTTGCAATTGTAATACTTAAAAGTTAAATTAGTTAATTAAATCTTAAACTGTGAGCGATTAATCTTTTAATCAAATTATTATCTAAATAATAATAATCATTTTTATCAAAAGTACTACTAAAATAATTAACTCTATTACTATTCCAGATTAGAAGGAATTTTCTTTATTAAGTTTAATCATTTTTGTATTAATAATTTTATCGAATATTTAGCTAAGATTGCTTGTCAGCTTACTCCTAATGTTTGATTCAATTAGGTCGATATTTTTATCGCAATTGACTGTAATTATCGAATAGATAGTTTTATATCTAACAATTAAATACTCTCAAACAATAACAGTATCACCTCGTAATTAGCTAAATAACATTCCTTAAAGCAATTTCATACTGTAAGGCTATTGGCAATGTAGGATCTAATTTTAGCATTTTGATAATTAAGTATATTTTGGTAAAAGAGTGTTGTATTTTATATATCAAAGATAATAAATTAGTATTTTACAATTATCCATTATTACAGATAACTGCGCTTATTTTCAAAAGTATAACTGTGTTATTTCAAGTAGTTAGTTGGAATATATATTTTTAGGTAAATTTTTGCGCAGCTAGTAATCTTCCTTGAGCTTAATAATGATTTTTAGCAGGAGTAAAAACATCGAATAATTTTCACCTTACCGCTAATTCTGTAAAAATTTTATTAAACCTTAAAGTTTATATCCGAAATTAATTAGTATTAAGACATAATCTTTCGTGCAATACGTTTGCAATTAAGATTATTTAATTTTCTTTGAAAGAAGAATAATTCTGCGCTAATCTACTAGTAATTTTAGAAATGTACATACCTTTATCTTAAATATAATATATGGCAAGATCCGTAATAATAAAAAAAATAATAAAAAATCTTTAAAGAAAGATACTATGCCTTTTTTAATTAAAAGTCAAGGTTTTTAGATTAAAAACATTTCAAAATAGATTTTAAACTAAAAGATAAACAATTTTCTTAATTGTCAATGTAGCTAATACGATTGTTAGCCTAATAATCGTAAAATAATTTGTAGAATAAATTATTTTACTTCGTCTTTATAGTACATTTATCTCAACCATAATTTAGCAACCTATCTTGATAAAAATTATTTAATATCAAGTATATTTTCATTAATTATTGATTAAATGAATGCTTAGATATTTTATATTTTTAATATAACTCAATTATAATTAGCTGTAAGAATAATTTTTTATAATAATGGCTAGAATCTTATAGATAAACAGCGAATAAATTGATAATTGATTTGCTGTTTATCTGTTTTCACAAATCCTTCAACACTTAACCTAAAAATAAATAGCAGTAGAAAAATTCATATAGTTGTAATCTTTAGCATTAAATAGATTGACAATGTGTGCTATACAAACATATTCTTGCTTTTATTATCAAAAGTAAAATTTTTAGTCTATAATCTGTAGCTAAATACATACTGTTTGTTGCAATCACTAAGGCAGTATTAACTAACATATCGTCTAATCTAAACTAAATTATGTAATTTTTATAGCATAGAGAGAAAATAAAGCATTTTGGGGCGTAAAAAATCGAATATAAAGATCAACTAAACGCTCTTTCGGAATGATTATTGATCTATGTTTTTGCAATTTATTCAACAAAATGTTATAAAGCATTTGCCAATAGCTGTTTAGCGACTCAAAGCAATATAAAAAATTTTATTTAATTTTAATGTTTAACACGACTGCTGTATTCACTAGTGAGTGAAGTATCGGATGCAAATTAAGTTAACACTTTTTTGGCTATTGCTACTATGTTGACGCTTTTTAATCTTTTCATGAATTCATCAGTAGTTCGACATCATATCAGCTAGCATCGCGCTACCGGAGAAAGATTGTCCTCCATCAGCTATTAGAGTTACTCCAGTCAGTAATCCAGCTAGTGGTGAAGCCAAGAACGCCACCACGCCTGCAATATCTTCCACCGTACCAAAGCGGCCGATGGGAACGTAGTCAGACAATACTTTAATATCGTCCTCAGTTAAAAGTCGTCTTAGCCCTTCAGTTTTCTCAATCGGCCCTGGTAATACACTGTTGCAGCGAATACCGTATTTGCCCCATTCTAGCGCTAAGCCACGCATTAAACTATCAATTCCAGCTTTTGCTGCGCCTACGTGGGCTTGGAAAGCGAAGGGCATGATCGCGTTGGTAGCAGAAACATATACAATATTGCCTTTAGTTTGCCGCAATTGGTTAAAGGCTGCACGGGATGCGTTAAACGAACCAATCAGGTCAATAGAGATGACTTTAGCGAAGCCTTCTGCTGTCATTTGTTCGGCTGGTGCTGGAAAGTTTGCCGCTGCACCGCAAACCAAAATATTTACCGGGCCATACAAAGATTCAGTTTTAGTAAGTGCAGTTTCAATTGTAGTAATATTCTGCACGTCCACGTACATAGATGTTGCTTTTATTCCAGCGGCTTGTAGTTCATCGCGACATTTATCAATTCTATCCAATGTGCGGCCAGCCAACACAACATTAGCTCCTAAACTTCCAATTTCTTTAGCGATGGCTAAATTAATTGTTCCACCTCCACCGGTAACAAATATAGTACTTTTAGAGAAAAGGTTATCGGCAAAATATCTAATAGCCATTGTTACTTATCCTCTACTTTATGTAATAATCTTGGCATAATATCGTCTAAGTTAATTTAAGATGGTTTTAACTAAGCTAAAATCTTTAGCTTAGTTTTAAATTTTCTGATGATGCTGTTTGTTGTAACTTGCTATACAAGCATAAAAACTTTCGTAATGCTAGATAGTTAAGCAGATATCACTAATTTCCTCAGTTTTTAGCGAAAATCAACGACAAATTATTAAATTTTATTGTTGTACAAAGTAAAATTATATTAGAAATTATCCTATAATTGTTACTGTAATTATTTAATAGTTTTTGTAGGAATTAATTTACAAAATAGTTATTTTTATATTCTATCCATCAAATATTTGATGCGAGTAAGTCAACTATAATTACTAAATTAGTTATTGTCTAAGATTAATATTCATTACTATATTTAGTATAGTTTGATATTGTTAGATAAATTGAATTATTCTTTATTTTATTTATATTTTTATCGGAAGCTAGCATAAATCACGGGTAACTACAATAATTTGTTAGTTATAAAGCTAATGATTTCCTTTTGTCTATCCTAATTATTTGCTATAATAGGTTTTTTTATTCACAAGCGATGATCATTAAGTAGTAATAGTGGATTACCATAAATATTTATTAGCTATCTAGCTTTTTCATTATTCATACATTTATAATACTAAAGCTAATTAGTCAGGCTTTTTATATTCAATAATTTTGTCTTTATAGACTAAACCATCCTTTAAGCGTCAATGCATATAATAATATTAATAGTAGTTACTCAAGTTAGTAAATAACAGTATTAATAATGTTATTGTTAATAAATTGGATGTATTATAGTTGGTCATTTTAAATTTTTGTTTATTACCTAATTGCTAATTTGGCTAAACTTTACTTAATGACTATCTATTCGTAATGGTATAATTTTAGCCTAAGGTTGGTTTTTGATATATCTATCGAGATATACTGACGGCAAACAAGCAGCTTACTAAAAGTATAAGTTAAACATATAGCGAAGATAACTAATGATTTATTAAAATGCGGTCATCTTAGCAGAAAGCTTTATTTTAAATTTCTATAATGTCATAGAGCAGCAAAATAATTTTGATTTAGTTATTAATTTTTTTTATTAAATTGTCGCCCAAAGAATATCAATACTAAATTGATTATGTATAAATTATTCTAAAGATATACAAATTTTCTTAGTAATACCTAACTGTTAATAATTCTAATTGATGTGATTATATCCGACAAAATAGTACCAGTAAATCGCAATATAACGTAATTGATAGGATGCTTAATAATATATTACGATTTGTTTGTTTATTAATAAACGCATTTAGCCGCATAAATTGTAGCTATTGTTCTGAAATAGTTTGATTGTATTACTTTCTTCACTTATTTCATTAATGGAATTGATAAAATAATTTTGATCTAATGACGTAGTAGTAACTAATTGTCATTAAAAATATGATCAATATCAAGTCGTAGGAAGCATTCATGATGAAATAATATTATAACATTAAAATAATTTAAATGCAGTTTAAGGCATGACTAGTCAATTATCAGCATTGTAAGATTATTATTTTAAATACTACATTTTTCATCACATTTAAGTTGATTTAAAATTGCTGATTTAATCATCATTAAATGCAAAGGTAAATCTTTTAGAATTAATTAAACTTAATGTTTAATTTTTAACTTTATTGCTCTTAGAGTTGTAAAAAACAATAAATAAATCCTGCAGCAGTTATGCCTAAGACTTTTTAGGTTTAAAATATTTTATTGTGTTTATTATTTAAGGCATCAAGAAAAATCCTTTCGTTTGGAAGCATAAAATATAAGCTTAGAGTTAAGATACTTAATAGGATTGTATCAATTAAGGAAATAAATTAAAATAAAATTATTAACTATAAAAATATTACCTTTCCTTAAAAGTTAGATGAAAAATTTTGCTGTGAGCTATAAAATATTTTCTCATTTATTTTTTATAAAAGTATTATAGATTTGCTCTTAATCCTATAATATCATTATAGAAAGATAGATTAGTAGTCTTTATGTTTTGGTGGTTTTGCTATAACATTAAGCAGATGCCTTGTTATTCAGCTAATTACGGTACTGTATGAAAATTAATAGAGAACATAAATCTTCTATGCAGAATAGAAAATGTCGAAAAAAATAGCAAATCATCTTTATCAAAAAAGTCTCATTAATCAAACAAGATCAGTACTATAGAATGATAGTAATTTTTCAAGGTTTAATGTTTCTGTTAAGTTATTATAAAAGAACTTTTTAAATGTTGACGGTCATTTTAGACTTTAATACTAAAATCCCTAAATTTCATATATTAATTTGCTATTAATCACTATTGAATAACAATGCTAGATAATCAGTTTTGAGTTTTAATAAAGTTAATTCATTTTTTAATTAGATTAATTTAAAGATTTCTTTTCTCGACTTAGAAGAAACAACAAACCTTAGAATTAGACGACAACAAATTCTTGCTCATTTTGGATCTGAGAATTTCAACTTTTTCTTGAACAAGAACGTTTACTGGATAAAAATTGTAGAGCAATAATATAATATTATATGAAAATTATTAACTAAAGAGAATTACTAAAGAAAAGGTATTTTTAATCAAAAAAAACCCCCTCAACAAGCACTTGTTATTTTATTTTCAATTGATTGCCCCAGAAGCACAATGCCTCATAAAATAACCTTTAGTTTAGGCACAATTGAATTATAATTTCTTTAATTAATACCTCAGTTATTTTACGCTTTATCTATGCATAATTGCCATACTTATGAGACTATAGTTTAGATATAGATTATTGAATCTATTTTGACTCTAAAATTCTAGAATAGTACAATTCTATAATTTTAGATATTAGGAAATAATTCAAATTAGACTAAAAACTTATTGAAGTAAAATTTTTTCTTTATTTAGTTTGCTAAACTTACAAATAATTATATGCTGAATTTAAAATAAAAGATCTTAGCTTACACACTATAAGTGCATAATTAAACAATTATGCACTTTATAGTTAATTAGACTACATATTATCAATATAAATATATATATTTGATAATCGATATCTTAATTAAGATTGCAAATAAAAAATATTTATAGTATAGTTTATATTCTTCAAATAGTTAAATGATAAAAATCATAGCAAGTAACAATTAATTAGTATCTTAATATTTGCCACATAAGATTTTGTTTGAAAAAAAACTGCTTATTAATGGAAGATATTCTTGTCAGATAAGAATTTTATTGTTATAAATTTACCAATAAATAATCAAGATAACAAGTTAATGCCCTAAAGATAAATAAGTTTTTTTAATGGGTAATTTTAGAGAAAGGCAAAAATATAATTATTCATTAAGCCTTAGTGATTAATTTCTTTTTAAGAAAAAAAATTATTTTTATTTCGATACATATTAGTGACCGCAACATTAACGATTGTAAAAAATGTTTCATAAATTTTAATTGATTGCAATTATTGCTGCTTAAATATTTTAACTAGTTATTTTTACTTGTTGTGCGACAGCCGTAAGGAAAAAACTTGTGATGCCATTGTCAGTAAGTGTATTTGGTAGTACTGGACGCATGGGGAAAATGATTGTCAAAGCTGTATTTAACACTGAGGGTATGATTTTAAAAAAAGCGATGGCTCGTCCAGGTAGTGCTTATATTGGTGCTGATATAGGTGATTTAGTTGGCATTGGTTCTCTCGGGGTTGAGGTTACTGATGATCTTAAAGCAGTTTTAGAAGTTAATGTATCTGTTGACTTTACTTTACCTGAGGCAACAATAATGCATGCAAGCTATGCTGCAGCCAATGGTACTTCTTTAGTAATTGGAACTACTGGTTTATCTAATAAACATGAGGAGCTTCTTGCAAATTACGCTAAAACTACTGCCATAGTTTACGCGCCAAACATGAGTTTGGGGATTAACTTGATTACAGCTCTTGTTGAGCAGCTCTCCGCAACCTTGGATATAACATGGGATATTGAAATTATTGAATTGCATCACAATCGTAAAGTCGATGCTCCTTCTGGTACTGCCTTGAGTATTGGACGCGCCGCTGCCAAGAGTCGGGGGCAAGAATTTGAAAATGTGAAAGTATTGTCGAGAAATACTTCTACTTATCAACGCAAACAAGGCGATATTGGTTTTGCAGCATTAAGGGGGGGTAGTGTCATTGGTGAACATACTGTTATGTTTGCTAGCGCGGGTGAACGTATCGAAATTAGTCATAAAGCTAGCGATCGAGCAATCTTTGCTGCAGGTGCTATTTGCGCTGCTCGTTGGGTAGCTAATCGTCCACCTGGCCTCTATACAATGCGGGATGTGCTGGGGATCGATTAATAGTGATTCTATTTTAGAACGAATAATTTTCTTCTCTATAAGAAAACATAAATTATTTTACTATCGTGCATCTTTTATACTTTTCTTCACTTAGAAAAACTATGCACTGATTTTTTTTGGTTAATTTTTTTCGATTACTGCGAGTAAAAATTTACTATTAGTTATATCCTACATTCGTTTATAACCGAACTATTGTTGTAACAACTGAGTATATCTCTTTTTGCTTCGTATATTTCTAACTGTTGTTGTTTTAAGCCGTTCAAATTTTAGCCAGCTAATTTTATTAGAATAATTCGAAAATTACATAGTAATAATTTGTGCTTATTGTCTTATAAATCCTTACAAATTTGCTGATAAAATTAGCTCAGTAAGTAATGTCTCATGTCGATAGTTTTTAATTGATCTTGTATCTTATTAAAATCGTGCTCAATACACTTAAGCTAAGTGGTTTATTAAGTTGTTTTTGTTTTTTTATACGACATTTTATATTTTGCTTGTGAACTAAGAGTTATTGAGTAAATATCTTTTTAACAGTCAATCCGACCTCATGTTGAATATTGCTGTTGAGCTTATGGATATTTATTAAAGAATATTTAGATCAAGATATCCCAAAAAGAGTATTGTATCTAAGAATATCAACTTATTTTTCAATTGATTTTATGTTATTTCACTTGAAGTTATACCATTGATAATAAAATTTAGCTTTTTAAACAAAAAACTTGCTCGTTTGCACTATTATAGCTAATGATAATTTTACAGATATCTATTTTATTAGTTATTTATTTGATTAAACAAAAAAAAGATTAACTTAAAATAAGCATTGATTTGTATTGCATAATAAGTCTACGAAGGATCATTAAACATTGTTTGTTAATATATAACGATTGAAAAGGAATTGCTAACGATTAGCTAAAGCTTTTTTAGGTATGAATATTTATGTTATAAATGTCTATCTTTAGGAAGATCTATGTAATTAATTTTATTAAATAAGATGAGCAAGCGGAACAAAAATCTATACCGGTTATTTGTATTGCTTATACATTATTTTTTAATAAACTTACCAAGTTTTGATAAATAAAATTAGTTCAATCTATGTCTTGTAATTAAAAGAATTAAGTATTTAAATAATGTATATTTAATCTTGAATGAATCATTTTTTTAAAAAAACTTGTGTTTTCATGAATTTAAGAATCCAATTAACTGGCTAATCAACATTCAAGTTATGGTTTTGAACTCTAAAATTCATCAATATACCATTTTAACTATGTTAAGGTTCATAGATTTATTGAAGTATATATTTCTAAAGTATCCTTATAAAAATCGTTGTAATATGCTATGCTATCCTAAAATTTAGGATCTCTAGCTAATTCAGGCTTTAACACAAACAGACTGTTATTTAAAGTCAGATTTATAATCTGCTAATATTTAATGTTTTTTTTTAAATAAAAATTATGGAGAATTGAATGATCAAAAGTATGAGTGTAGTAGCAATAGGTAATGCTATTGTCGATATCATTTCGCATTGTGACGATGATTTTCTATTGAAGGAAAACATAAAGAAAGGAGCGATGACACTGATTGATGCCGAACGATTGGAATTGCTTTACGCTGCTATAGGACCTAGTGTGCAGATGTCTGGTGGGTCTGCTAGTAATACAGCCGCTGGGTTAGCGGCTTTAGGTAGCAGCACGGGTTACATAGGTAAGGTACGTGACGATAAGTTCGGCAGAGTATTTCGTCAAGACATCATAGCTGCAGGTGTGCATTTTGATACGTCAGCCGCTTTAAATGGCCCACAAACTGCTTGTAGTATAGTACTGGTTACTCCTGATAAGCAGCGCTCCATGAGTACGTTTTTGGGTGCATGCGTTAACTTGATTCCCGATGACATATCTGAGGATATGCTTGCTGTAGCACAGATGATATATCTTGAGGGATATCTGTGGGATCAGATTGAAGCGCAGAAAGCATTTTTTAAAGCAATTGAGATTGCCCATCGCACTAATGGTAAGATAGCTATGTCATTGTCGGATTCTTTTTGTGTTGAACGTTATCGGGCGGATTTTAAAAATTTAGTAAAGAATCACGTAGATATTCTTTTCGCCAATGAGATAGAAGCATTATCCTTATTTGAGACTGATAGACTTGATGATATACTTGATATTATTCGTATTGAAGTAGAAACAGCAGTAATTACTCGTGGTGAAAAGGGTGCCATTATAGTTAATCGAGATGAGATATATGTATTGGATGCTGAACCGGTCGCTAATATTGTAGATTCAACTGGGGCTGGTGATCTTTATGCTGCAGGGTTTTTGCATGGCTATACTTCTGGTAAGGACGTTATAACTTGCGGTCGAATGGGGATGATTTGCGCATCTGAAATCATCAGCCACATTGGAGCGCGGCCCGAAACAGATCTTAAGATGATGCTGACAGAGAAATTAACCTAAATCACGTATGATTATTGTGTTTTAGATCTAGAAGATTATTTTGTCGATTACAATGAAGACAAAATAAACATTTATGCTATTATACAGCGGTTTGTTTTAAATACTGTCAACAGTTATTTTAGTTTATTACAACTTTTAACCATACTATTGCTCAATAAAACCGAAAAAATTTTTGGTTATTTAATTTAGTTGACAAATTTTAGGACTATTTTTTCTATTAAATATTGCCTGTATGTAGAATAATGGAAAGTAAATTTTTATCGTTTGTTAATATTTGAATAAATTTTCGCTTGTTGCTTCACATTGGTTAGACTTTTTTTTGTTTTGCTAGTAAGCATGGTTGAATATGTCTCAAGATTTTTTTTGCTTTAGTTGCTTCAGCTATTTTTTGATTAAACCGGTACCGTCGTGAGGAAGATGATAATCCTTTATTCTTATTAGTGTTAAGAAACAATAAGATTATTGTTAGAATTTTTGTTATAACTAAAAATTTTTTACTCACTGTTGAGGAACTATAACATGAAATTGAGTAATTAAGATTTTCCAGGCGATAATATTAATTACTCAAGAAACTGCTGCTAGCTACCCTTATGATAGTTGATAATAATCCTAATTAGGTAGTTATGTTTTCTCAGCTAGCTTATATGCTTATAGTAAATATCTATAGATTTTTATCATAAAGAAAAATAAATTAAATATAATGCTAAATTAATTTTTGGTAAAATAAATCAATAAATTTTAGTCATTTAAAAGGATACTCGCATACAAATTAGTATGTTTACAAACTAATCTAACAATTTTTATGATTAATATATTGGTTAATTAAGAATTAATTATATAAATTACTTTATTTAAATATAAAGTCAATTATAAGCAAATTTATTTTTTATTTCAAAATTCATAAATTATTTACTTTTAAATGTATTTAATTAAGTGAAATTGATAGTTTGTCACTATTAAATATTAATAGGCGCTATAAAAGAATTGGAATTAAATAAAATTAAGCTTTTTATATTAAAGAATACTATACTTTCTAAACTGGAATAGTTATCTTACTGTTTAAGTATATAAAAATATATTAAAAGATGATATTAGTATTATCAGAAATAATTTTGTATGACTGTGAGTGATTTTAAGGATCAATTTACATTACTAAATCCAATAGTATGTACTTATCAATAGCGCAACAAATACTAATTGTATATTAGAATATTAAATAACTAAATCTTATTCCATCCGCTAATGATTAGCTAGTCGTTATGCTAGTAAAATTGCGATATAAATTCCTGGTTGTTAGAGTAACGAAAATGCCTAGAACCATGACAAAAGCCCAAATAAATAATTTTTTCGCTACTTTGGAGACTGAAAACCCTGAACCAAAAGTTGAACTTAAATGGATCAACACATTTACTTTGCTAGTTGCTGTGATTCTTTCTGCTCAAGCAACTGATGTGAGTGTAAACAAGGCTACTAGGCGATTATTTTTAATCGCTGACACGCCAGAGAAGATGTTAGCCTTAGGAGAGATTGAGTTAAAAAAACATATTAAACACATCGGATTGTTTAACACTAAAGCTAAGAACATAATAACTATTTGCCGCCAACTTGTTAAAAACAATAACGGTAAGTTAATAGGTGACCGCCGGTGGTTAGAAACGTTACCGGGTGTTGGTCGCAAAACTGCTAATGTGGTACTGAACATTGCTTTCAGAAAACCCACAATAGCTGTAGACACACATATATTTCGAGTTGCCAACCGCACTGGACTTGCCATCGGCAAAACACCTTTGACTGTAGAACGAGCCCTTCTAAGAAATGTGCCGATCACTTTTCAACTTAAAGCTCATCGCTGGCTTGTTCTACACGGTCGTTACGTATGTAAAAAGCGCGTACCCAATTGCCCTAGCTGCAAAGTATCTTTATTCTGTAATTTTAGAGAAAAAACCCTTCCTGCATAAGTAATCTTTAGCAAAATAAAATACCTTAAGTGAAAAAATACAGAAACCTAGGGAACATATTTTTTTCGTTATTTATATCGCTTGCTCATAATAACTTGTTAAATTTAACTAAGCATTGTGCTTAAAATATACCAATGTTCAAAGTATAATGAAATATACTTATGTATACAATCTTCCGTAGTAATAGCAGGTAAAAAATATTTATTATGCACTTTACGCAAAAAAAAATTAATGCACTGACATAGTGCGATTATACTGCGTAGTAAATGAAATTAAGTTAATTTTATTATTTATTCTTCTGTGAACGGACTTATATCTCCTTTAATTACTCCACCAAGCTCAATTTCTAGTTTATTAAAGCGAATATTTCCCTCTATCACGCCTGTAGCTTTAACTGACAAGGTGCCATGAACTGATAATTCTCCTTCAAAATGGCCAGCTATGGTTGCTTCTTTTATTATAGCCTTTCCACGGTACATGCCTGTCTCGGTTATTTCAAGATAATGGCTGTCTTTTAAGTTGCTTTGAACATTACCCTCTACAACCAATGAGTCACAAGAGGATATCTCGCCTGATAGATAAATTTCTTTACCAACCAATAGATGTTTACTCTTTTCATAGCTTATTGGAGCTGCTGGACGGCGTTGCGAAAAACCAGTAATACTCTTTAGAGCAGGGCTAGAAATTTTATTCACTAAATGCTGACTGGTAGTATCTGTTTGATTAGGCACCGCAGACATGGCTAAATCTTTCAGATTAGAATTAATAAAGGAAAGAAAAGAATCAGTTAAATTACTCTTTCATAACTTAAAAATCCATCTAAACCTTTATTGTATTTTGGCGAAATATTTTTAATCAATTTTGGGCTTAGTATGACTCAATAAAATTTTAGATCTTCATTGGTTTATCTTTGATACTAAACATAGTAGTTTTTAGTTTACCGTGAAAATTAAATAATTGCTTTATTACAATTAAACTAACGATAATAATTAATGCTTTAACTGATTTTATCGCGAAAATGCCAAGCGCCGTAATCTTTCATGTTCGTGAATAGCAAAAGTGGTTGCCGCAACTGGGGTTGTTAGATTTAGAGCAGGAATAAATGCTATTGTCGTGATTATTGCTCCCCCAAGAAAAATTTGGGTACGATTTGCCTCCCAAAATAGCCTCATCGATATTTTATCAAGGGTTCTTAAACCAATCATTTCAGCATATTCACGCCCTAATAAATAGCTGTTTAGTATGTAGAATATAATTAGATTAAAGCCTGGCAGTAGAAAGTAAAAAGGTAATGCTACAATGTTTAAAAACATCGACAAAAACGAAAATCTTATCCCGTATCCAATCATTTCGTTTATTGGTATATGTCTTTCTGCTGTTAGGTTTGGATAATAAGTTGAAATAACAGCATTTGATATCCTATCGGTAAATAAGCCACTGATCATTTGGGCAAAACTGGGAAATAATATTAAGGCGCACAAGAAAGCTCCCATTGAGCCAAACCATATAAGTATCTTGTCAAACCAATTAATACCTGTGTGCGCCAGAAACGTCAGCGCATAGTTTATGCCAAAAGTTATTGCTATAATAAATAATGAACTTGCAACAATTGCTACCATTAGTATCAAACGTATACTGGGTGCAGCAAGCTGAACAATAGTTAGGCATATTGACCTAAACATTTTTTAATCCCAACTAGAGAGGATAAATTCTGTTAATTCTTAAAAAAAGAATGTAAAAAAATCGTACTTAACTTCAAAAGAATTAAACTTAAAATCTTAAGAAAGATTTCGCACTGAAATAATCACCTCACTCGATCTGTAATGCAAGAGAATTAACTGCTTAGTTTTAATATTAGATAGCTTTTCGGCAAAAAGATAGCATAGAACAGTTAGGTTATTATTTTAACTAAGTAAGATATATAATAAATTTTATGCAGCAATAAAATTTATTTTTGAATAAAAAAGTCGCAAAATATACAACTTTAATAGTTGTTGGTCATATTTACATTAATTGTTATTATAATCTTTATTATATAATCCTGCAATTAAAGTGCGAAATGTTTATTGAGTAATATCAAATTAGCCTATATGATCAATGATCATTTGACTGAACAGGATGCTTGATTATATAATTTAAGACATCCTTTTATGACTTAACATTATAAGATATTTTTTTTAAAAAAAAATAAATAATTTGTTTATTAAACAATTACTTGAATAAGATCTTGAATATTAGTTATTTTAAATTATTGCAATGTACTCATTGAGTACAAAGATTAAGCTAACGTAAATTAATAGTTTTTAGTAAATTTATGTTTAATTTTATTTTGATATGATATAGCCACCATTGCTTGCTGTATGCTTCAATCTAATAGGTTTTTATTTAAGCTTTGTTGGAGAACAATCTTGGATACATTATTTAGACAATTACTAGTGATGCTTTACTACAACAATTCAACTAAATTATCAGTCTGATTATATCAAATGTTATCATGTTGCGTTAATGAACTGGTTGAAATATTAGATAAAAATCTATTATTGATACTGTAAGGTCTGCGTTTGCTATGTTGCTCTCATCTAATTTTCGTTGTAACTAAAAAACGCCAGCAATTAAATAGCAGGTATAACAGCGACAATCCTATGTTTTTTTTATGTAAAAACTACATATTATACTTGTTTTTTTGTTTATTGCCATATAAAACTTAAGCATTTATTATTAACTAAATAGCAGTAAATCGGTCTTTCTTAATTCTTAAAGTAAGATTAAAGGTGAGTCGATGTATCAGCGATAGTTTTGGTAGATATTAATTTTTATTAGTAAACGGTTACTATGGTAATAGTATAAAAGGATTAAAATGGTTCGCTTGATCAATAGTTCTTTTATTGCCGTGTTTAAGTTGAATATGCTTGATCTGCTCTTAAAGAGAAAATATTGATAAAAGTTTGCACTTTAAACTTGTAAAACAATAAGCAATCTATGTTGTGGCTGCTTTAAATTTAAAACACACATTATTTACCAAGAAATGCAGTTAATTATTAATTAATCTACAGTTATATTAATTAAAGGATCTTTAATCATTTCGAGGACTGAAATGCAACTATTCATCCACTTAAGATGGGAGGAATATTACTTAAAATTCAATTATGATTCTTAAGAAATTTGGTACAGTAAAATATAAATATTAGTTATTGCCATTCCGTTTTACACCCAAACATAGAAGCATCGCACTGATGAAAGTATTAAAAAAAATTGATACCAGTTATTTACGACTGCAATATATGTTAATGTATGATACTAATTGATATTTTATATTTTCTGAAATAACTGTACCTTGATTAAACTAGGAATGACGTAAAAAAAAATTATTGGATGCAATGGTGATAAATTTTTAAGAATATTTTAATTTATGACGAATAAGTTGCATGTTTTATCTGAAAAGTGGTTTAAAATTAAATTATTGGGCGAAGCTACAGTTTTACTATATAGACTAGTAAAACTGTAGCTCTGAGATTATTTCAACATTGCTTTTACTCGAATATAGCTTTTAGGATAGCGAACCGAAAGTCGTTTATGCATATTAAATGTGAAAGCATAGTTGTTGATTAGTTTGATCAACTGATCATAATCAACCTCTTGATATAATCTACTCTAGCAACCATGTTTCAATTGTTAAAGACCTGAGTTGTATTGTGCCCTTGGATCGCTTGATCATGGGTTTTGGGGTGCTGAAGAGGCCTGTTGTTAGAATTTAATGTCTCGCTCGCTTGAGGAGATCGTCAATGGCGCGTATATCAATGTTTAATTCTCCGCTTTTGCTTGGGTTTGATCATTTTGAACGGGCGTTGGACCGGGTTCAGAAAGCTCAATCAGACGGATATCCACCATATAACATCGAACAAACTTCAGATTTTGGGTTGCGAATTACTCTTGCGGTTGCAGGTTTCGATATGGATGACCTCGAGGTACACTTAGAAAATAATCAGTTGGTAGTGCGTGGTCGTCAGGTTGATGATGATGGAAAGATATATTTACATCGTGGGATTGCAGCTAGACAGTTTTTGCGCACTTTTGTGTTAGCCGAAGGCATCCAGGTAGAATCTGCTGAATTAGATAACGGCTTGTTGCATATTGATTTGCAGCGTTTGTTGCCCGAAACTACCTTGAAAACTATTCCAATCAACGGAGCTCGAAGCAAGACTGAAGCTATTGATCTTAAGGCTGAAGCCGGCGAGGCGGGAGATTAAGCATGTCAGACAGGTCCAATCAGATTAGTCAGCAAAGCCGTGTTGAAATTACTCAGCAGGCTCTTAGTAATTTAGGTTTAAATCAAATTGCTTTCATAAAGTCGGTGCATGAGGAAGGGGCAGAGCACTTTGTTGTTCATTCCGCTGATGGTACTGCGGTTCGTCTATTTCCAACTCGTGAATTAGCTGAATTAGCAATACGCCACAGTGATCTTTTACCGGTCAGCTTACATTAAATGGAGAAAAAATTATTTGTAGCTATTAATTTAATTCTTGGTGCAAATTTACTTTCTTGGGTGGTTAGTCTGTTGCTCTCTAGTATGAGATTTAATAGTACCGATTAAGTATTATTAGCTTAATGCTGACTTTTATTTGTTAATTATATTGTATAATTTTTAGTACTAGTCTAATGTCATCCACTTTAAAACAGTGGATGACATTAGACTAGCTTTCCTGGGTAATTGATTAATTAAAAATTATATGGTATGGTTTTAGTTAACTGTTGGTATTTGCATTTATGGCTATTGTTGTTTTTTTTGTTATTGATTTATAAAAATAGCTCCGGTAATTTGATTTGATATTAATAATCAAGGATTTGATTAATAATCAAGCTATCTGTTAATTGGTATTTAAATACTACTGCTTGTTTTATAAGTTGCTTATTTTAAAGCAAATTAGCTATTCTAAATTTTTGATTATAAAAGCAATATAATATTTTTCATAAACGCAAATTTCCTGTAAATGTTGTTGTTTTCTTTGCTCACACTGAAGGTAAATTGCACCATCTAGCAAGCCAGATTTGGAAAATTGTACTAAATTAATACGCTAGTTTATATAGTCATCTGTTGTGAGGTAGTAATTAAGCGCTATGTCTACGTTATAGATAATAGTTGCATATAATTAGTTGTTTTTTATATAACAACTATTGTGGGTTTTGAATAATTAGACTAGTGTAAAAAATTTTATAATTTACTTAAACTGTTTTTGTAAAGCAATATGTCTCTTTCTTTTCTAAAAGATTGCAAGTAATTAGTTTATTAATTGATATTTTTAGTTCTTTAATGTAAGTATAACTCATCTTATTAGTTATTCAGCATAAAATCTAAATTTTATTTAACTGTTAAAATATTTATCAATAGTATTAATCCATTGATCTTAATTAAATTATCTATTGATAATTTTGCTATTAAGCATTATGCACGAATTATCTCTATTTTATAGAATAGATTATTTTTCTGCTATAATCTTTAATTATTTATTATGGATTACGTCTATTTTTATTGCTTTCATGAGCTAAGCGTTATCCATTACTAGATAACTTATAAATTGATATAGTTTAGTCAACCGAAGATTTATCATCAGCTGAGTAAATTAAGGTTAATACCACTAGTAGTTTATAAAATTAATTTTAAAACAATTTAAATAATTATCTCAGAAATATTAAATCTAATTCCTAATGAATTAGGATAGTAGAGCATGCATAATTTTTATATATTTTAGTTATTAATACCATTAATAACTACTAATTTGAGATATTGGCTATTAACTAACTTATTTAAGTTTGCTTGATTGAGCGTTTCTCGTATAGCGGCTATCTATTTGCTTTTTAAAAGTTAAAATTTAATAAGCTAACTTATTAATACCTAGGTTAATAATAATTAATAAATAATTTTTTTTGGTATAACAAAACAATAGCTTACTATTTTTAATATAGTGCTATATAAAATATATTTTGCACCAAATTCAAACATGAATTGATATCAATTGCAATCATTTCTTTATTTATTTTGCATTAGCTTTTTAATTTTTACAGCTGAATTATCAAAAGATAAAAATATTTATTAATAACGCTGCTACATAAGATATTTTTAGCACAAAGCTAGTGGGTGTAGTCAGAAATTATATATTTGTTTAGCTTTTGATATGGTACAATAATGACCAAATATATATACAAGATGTATATATCATCCTTAATTTTCTTCCAGAAAGCGTATAGCTTAAACTTCTTTAATCTTAAAGAAGTTTAAGCTATACGCGAAATATGCAGACAAAATTAAAGTGAGCTTTCTAATGACAAGCTTGTTAGTGATCAATTTTTTTATGCTAAGTTATTGATCAATTTTTATTTTATGTAATTTACTGAAATGTATGTTGATTTTCTGATCAGTCATACGATTTTTGCTTATTTTAAGTAATAAACACAGGTGTTTATTACTTAACTCTTACTAGTAAGAGTTATACCATTTATACTGAACAGTAGATTGCGTAGTCGTACTGTATATGCTGTAAAGTTATTTGGATGCAAAACTACAAGTCTAAAGTAGAAATTTGATTTTAGTATGTTTGTTTATATACTAAAAACTAGAATATTGTTCCGATTGTTTCTGTCTTAAGTTTATTAACTTCTTTTTATCTTGATGTCTCAAATGAGAACAAATTTCTATAGTTTAGTTAACTTGTGTTATTACAGTTACTATTTCAATTTCAAGCTTGAATACCTTAAAATTGTTAGGCATTGAAGAAAACGCTGAACATAGCGCCAGCTTTACAAGGAACATTAAATCATTTTAATAGGGAGCATTAAGTCAACATGCGGGCTTATTTGTCTTCTACAGTGGTGGGCGGCTATGGGCAGGCGGCTAGCTGGACTGCTGCGATTATTCTGATTTCTTTTCCTACAGTTGGTATGCTTACTAAACATGGCATGAGCAGCCTTGGATTTGCTATGGCATTTTTGCTATGGTTTTTAGTTTTATTGAATAAAAGGCTGCCTTGGCCTGGTTTGCCACTAGTGCTTCCTGCAATTTCCATGTTGGTGCTGCAAGCTGTCAATCTGGTAGGCGTTCAATTTACTTCGATGGGCACTCAACATTGGTGTCAAATAGCTGCCTCTTTCGTACTACTACTGCCACTTTCTGCTGGCGAAATGATGGATACAACAGGCATCGACCGCAGTTTAGTGCGTCGAGCGCTTGTGAATGGAGTAATAATTGGCGCTATAGTAGCTGCAGTGGAGCTTGTTTTTGATGGGCCTATCCATCGCCTTTTCGAAGGCAAATCTTCAAGCGAGATGATTTCGTTATCTCGCTATAATCGTGGTATTGTAGATTTAGTACTATTAGCTATTGTTGCTGCTGGTGTACTATGGATGCAATTTCGGCGCCTAATGGCCATTGGACTACTCGCTATAATTGCTTTAATATCAATGCTAGGCATATCATTGACTGCTCATCTGTGCTTATTATTAGGTTTGATTACCTTGTTTGCAAGTATTATGGCAGATAGGTTAGTTCGCACCGTCATGGTTGTATTAGTTGCAGTGCAGATGCTTACTGCCCCTTGGGCAGCGAATGCTGTTTATGAGTGGGTAGTTTTAGACAATGTTCATATTAACGACATGGCAATTCGCCACCGTTTGGAACTCTGGGATCATGGTGGGGCTTTAGCTTTGCAACGGCCATGGACTGGCTGGGGAATTGATGCTTTTTATCGACAACCAATTGATCCAGTACGTCTTGCAAAAGCAAAGCGTATGAGCAAAACAGAGCAGCATCCGCATAACTTTGCTTTACAGCTTTGGATAGAGACTGGAGGGGTTGGAGTCCTTTTAGGAATTGCTTTTCTTGTAGCAGCTGTTTGGCGCATAGGACAACTTCCGATTAGAGTGCGGCCATGGGCTACTTCTCTCTTAGTTGTTGGTCTGCTGCCAGGGATGGTATCTTTTGGAATATGGCAGGCAAGTTATCTAACTATGGCATCAGTAGCTAGTTTTGCCCTAGGCTTGTTGCGTGACTAATGATAATTTATCTGCACTTTAAGAAGAATTGTGCTTAGGTTAAATTTAATAATCATTAACTTCTTTTTAAGAAAAGACAATAAGATAGTAAATTTTTACCCTTCTTAAGTTATTAAGTAATCTAGCAAGTATTCTTTATATAAAAGAGCATAAATCTTTATGATTTTAATACAAAACAATGAAGTATATAGATCATTCTTTCTATTCATGCTATAGATATCTTTAGAATTTAAGATTTAAATTTTTTAATCTTTTATTAAAAAGAAGATAAAACAGCAAAGGGTTTTTTATGTTATAGTTTATAAATTCTTCTAAAATTATGTTAAGACATTGATTACAATAAATCAATAATTTTCAGCTAGTGTAGCGATTTATATATTAATTTTTTTTTAAATTAATTGCCAACGACATCGGGTTATTCATACTGAATGTTAGTTGTAGAGCTGCAGTAACTATATATGGTAGATTTTTCATTTATAGAAGATTAGTCGTTAATCGACTTTATAAAAAGATATTATTTTTTCTGTTTTCGGATATGATTACTGCATAATCATATTATTGAAATATTCAATTTTGAAGCGGTTAAAAATATTTTGTAGTGTATAATTATTATTTACTAATATATAAGCATAATATTATTTCATTTGATTAATTGTAATAATATTGAATTAAACTACTGATATTATTGATAATCTTAGGTTTGATAATGTTTATCTCCCCCCAAAAAAATTGGAGTAATCACTGATCAAGTTTATTAAAATAAATTGTTTAGCTTTTCCAACGATATTTTTGTCCGTAACTAGTAGTAGCGTTAGTGTTGTAAAAACTGGATTGTCAGCTACTTATATCAAAAAAAACAGGAGATTTATCTTAAATATAGATAGCTGATTATGCGCATTTTACATTAAAATATTTATTAAAACTAATTATTTATCCAATCCTAAATCGTTTCTATCAAATAATATTACTTTATTCTAATATTATTAATCTGGTTATACTAAAATTAATTGCAGTAATTAATATAATAGATGTTCTGATTAAGGCAAAGCATTTTTAATATTCTTTATAAGACTAATTTTTTATTCATTCTTCAGATGCACTTTATCACAGTTATGGTCTAAAGAATTAGTATTTAGGGAAAGAATAATTTTATTCTTTTGGATTGGGGATAAAATATCATGCAAAAGTTTTTTCTAATGAAGTTATAATTATTTTATATTATATTTATATTAGCGTTAGTGTAAAAAATTCTCTTTAAGATTATAGAAATATTTATAGCATTCTTAATAAAAGCAGATTGCAAATAATAATCTGGTACTGTGTAATGCTTTACATTATTCAGCAGTTAAAATTTTTAATGCTATTAAGTGATTATTGCTGAGAAATTTATTTAAGAATAAAAGCAAAATTTTTGCTTTCTTGCATTCGTAAATAAGTCAAGTTAGTTCGATGAGTATTCTGCAGATTAAAACTACAAGATAATTTATCTTCCGCGCTTGCTATGAAATCAAACAAAAAAAATTAACTACAATCGATCATTTGACGTACATAAATAATCTCGTTTAATAAAATACTCCTTAAATTATGATCTATAAATTATAAAATGGTGTCGATAAGTATTTAATTATTCATACTTTACTATGTAAAGTTGTTTGGCCATTTGCTCAAACCTAAGCTATTGGATCTTGTTAAAATTATTTTCGCTGCTGCTGCTGGATAATAAGAAAAATAATGCTACCTAGACAGGACCTTTCTAATTCATCTAAATACAGAATTATCACAAATTTTGCTATATGTTAGCTTTTATCGTCATTTTGTAGTAGAATTCAGGCAATTTGCGCATAGCCCTGATACTTCTATGGTTATACATTTTATCTGAAAATAAACGTCGTTTGCATAATATCGCAACACTTGGTTTACAACTCCATTAGCAAATTCTTGAGCTGTACCGCAACTTTGGCAGATTAGAAAATAACCCATGTGGTTTTGCTTTGGTTCAACACAACCTACAAAAGCATTTAAACTTTCAATCCGATGTACTAGGCCTTGTTGGATTAAGAATTCTAGTGCGCGATAAACTGTTTGCGGAGCAAATCTCGATCTTTTATTGCAATCGGCAGCACTAGTACTGCTTAGCTTTTCAAGCAAATCATAAGCTCTAATCGGCGCATGACTATCCCATATTAATTGCAATACTCTGCGGCGTAAATTTGTCAGGCGAACTCCACGTCGTTTGCAAACAATTTCTGCAGACGATAAAGCATATGCGATACAACTGTCATGATCATGAACGTAGCTGGGAAATCTATTCAATGGTTTTTCTAGCTCATCTGATAAGTATTAAACAATAGAATAAATTGGAAATTTTATTTAGCCATTAGCAACGACAAATTTAAGTAATCTATCGTTGCTAATTATAGCAATTAGATAATTTACCTTAATGTAACAGAATCTTTTTTTTAAATGAGATAATTAACAAATTATATGTAAATTACTTCTCAGAGAATTTTTTTTATTAATATTATGATTATAAATATAGGCAAATTCTTTATTAGAATGTTGAATGCTGGAGCAATAGCTTTTAAAATACGCCAGAGCTTATTGCAGATTACGCTTATCTATTTTTGCTTTCACTTTAAGATTAAGAGTTTGTAGTATTCCTATATGCTCTAGTTTTTTAATATTACTAGGATTTTGCTGTGTTACGGTTTATTTATTTTATTAGATAACATACTATAAAGCATTTAACCTAAAAACTATGATGCAATATATCTTAAGGTAGGCTTTTTGTTATTAAGAAGGTCAAAATCTACATATTACTTTTAGTAATATTATTTGCCAATAGTTAATTCTCCTAATTATTTATTGCTCGGTGATATACTTGAAGATATTGCTTTAATTTACGATTATTTGAGTTAATCCAATTATTATTGCTAGTCAGCATTAATAATTATGCTATCACTTCCGGAAATGCATACAGTTGTACTATATTACTTTTAATAATCTCATTAAATGATTGATTTTTATAATAAACGATAGCATAATGCAGTCTGGTAATCAGTAAGCGTATTACTTGGTACTGGCGGTTAATTAAGCAGTTTAGTGAATTCAAAGCGACAGAACTATCCTTTGCATAGATTGCATTTTATATATTAAGCAACACAAACGATAATTTTATCTTTTTTTGTTTTTTGTTATAATCTTGTCGCTAATTAAAACGCTTATATTCAGAACTTTAAATAGCACTGAATAATCTACTTCACATCTTAAAACCTAACGATAAATTTATTACTACACTATTCCTATTCCTTATAGATCTGTTATTGTTTATTAGGATATTAGGGAGTTACTTGCATGTCAAAGGATTTGGTTGGTACTGGAGTTGATCTGTTAGCTAGTCACATTTATAACTATCCTTTAACCAAACTGACATGCGATCTTGATCACAACATTTAACAATATTCACATAATCATGCTTTGCGGAGTTTTTTCATTATCAAACCGCGAATAGAAAAAGTATTAAAATATAGGATAGGAGATTTCCTTCCTTTAATAGGTGAATATTAGCCACATAATTATGTATTTATTATATATCTGGCAATAGCCAAAGTTGAATATTATCGGGTAATTGCAGCAATCTTGCTGTTGGAGATAAAGAGGTGTTCTGCAGATGATAGTTGGATGGAACGATATGTATCGCCAAATGATACATCTGCTTGTTTTAGTAGGCATTACTTTCGTCAATACTCAGTCAGCTATAGCTGCATGCAAGAGCATTCCTTACCTAGACGGAGCTACCATGAGCTTACTGTGGGTTATACCGTTTATTGGTATCTTGCTTTCTATCGCCATTATTCCTTTGATTGCGAGAGAATTTTGGCATCATCACCTTGGTAAGGTATCAACCTTTTGGGCGATAACCTTGCTTATTCCATTATCTCTAATATTTGGTATTGATTTAGTAGTTTATGAAATACTTAATGTCGGTCTTTTGGAATACATTCCATTTATTGTCTTGTTATTATCACTATTTATTGTGGCTGGAGGGGTACGGCTAACCGGAACTTTACGCGGAACGCCAGCAATAAACACGGCTATTTTATTTCTAGGAACGGTTATTGCCAGCTGGATGAGCACTACAGGTGCTTCAATGCTATTGATTCGACCAATACTAAAAGCTAATGAGCAGCGTCACCACAAGGTGCATATTATTGTCTTTTTTATCTTTTTAGTGGGTAATATAGGAGGCTCATTGACACCACTCGGTGATCCACCACTATTTCTAGGTTTTTTGAAGGGAATATCATTTTTTTGGCCAATTGAGCACATTATAGCTCCTATGGCACTAATTTCGCTTATTTTGTTATTTGTATTCTACTTTATCGATCGTTATTGGTGGCTTAAAGAAGCTAATGATGTATTACATGAGCCAACAAAAGACAAACAGTCACTTGGATTAGAAGGTAAAGTTAACATACTTTTGTTATGCAGCATAATTGGTACAGTTTTAATCTCAGGTCTTTGGAAGACAGGTATTAGCATTGAAATTTATCATGTGTATTACGATTTACAAAACATATTCCGCGATGTGCTACTGCTGATTTTTGCACTTATCTCTTGGAAATTAACTAGTTTGGAGAATCGTGAGGCTAATGGTTTTAGTTGGTTTCCTATTGTAGAGGTAGCTAAGTTATTCGCTGGTATTTTTCTAACTATTATACCAGTAATTGCTATCCTAAAAGCTGGTACAGAAGGAGCTTTAAAAAACATTATTTTGGCTGTTTCTAGTTCGACAGGAAACCCAATAAATTTAGCCTATTTTTGGCTAACAGGATTATTATCTTCCTTTTTGGATAATGCACCTACCTATTTAGTATTTTTTAATACTGCTGGAGGTAATGTAGATTACCTTGTTGGCCCATTATCTAATACCTTGCTAGCAATTTCATCCGGCGCTGTATTTATGGGGGCTAACACTTATATTGGTAACGCACCTAATTTTATGATTAAATCGATCGCTGAAGAGCGGGGCATTTTGATGCCAAGTTTTTTTGGTTACATGCTATGGTCTGGATTAATCCTTGTACCAGTGTTTTTGGTTATTGGATTCGTGTTTTTTGCTTAATTAACTGAAGATTAAACTATCAAAAATAGCGGATTATTTATCGGATAGTTATATTATACATCTTCTTAAAATACAATTTTAGTAGTAAAATTTGATAAATAATACATTATTAATAAATTAATAGTTGAATATTAATTTATTAATTGAATAATACAACAAAATATAATGAATAAATATAAGAAAATACAGGTTATTTATTTATATTCGTTTAGTTGATCAATACTATTTATTGAAGTAATGACTAAATTAATGAAAATTACTAAGCTAAAGATATATAATGTACTTGTAAGTAAATTATCCTCTGGTAAGATATTTATTATATTCGATTACTAGATTATTGAATAACTAATGAACTATCGTTTATAGTGTTGCTATATAAATGCATTTAGTAAGAAATTACCAAGTAAGAGGATTGTTAGGCTATTTTAGGTGTACGTTAAATTACTGATGTTGTTTGACGTATTGTTGAGGTTTGTTAGGATTGCCATGATATACAAAGACGCAAAAATGTATATTAAAATAGAATTATAAACTGTTTTAATGATAATTGATTAAATATTCTTCGTAATTTTTTGTAAAATACAACTGAAGCAATAGAAAATAATTTCATGATATCAATAGTTTTGTCATCGTATAAATTATATTTTTATAATAAGAAATTGCGATAATTATGGTACGTTAATAAAAGGTATTGCTACAGTGTCGCGAAATTGTAGTTAAAAAATGACATAAAGTAAAATTCTTTATTTAGTTTGCTTAACTAGTATAATTATGGAAGAGATAATCATACTAAATTAGTATATTGAAATATAATTAATTCTCAGTAATTATCAAATTTTACGTGCAGGGTGTTGTTTCATTAAGCAATAATCACTGTATTGCTAGTCGGCAATGTATTTTATTTATAAAATAATAATATTAACCTGTTAAATTTACATATTATTTTATATATTTTAAGAGCGAGGATGTGAGTTACGCAGTAACTAAAATAGATCTATAGGTTTAAAATCATTAGTAAGGAAAAATTGGACACAGGTCCTATAAAGCAAAATATCTTACTTATATTGCAAACTTAAATTTTGCTGTAATTTTGATGCAATCGATGGGTTTAAATTATGATTATCAAATTAGTAATCATTTACATTATCCCATTAGCTTGGTTTTATTAGATTGTATGTCAATTTTGCACAAGTTATAAATTGTGAACAGCATTTAAAAGTTACTATACTAATAATTTAACTAAATTATTAGTATAGTAACTTTTAAACCGGGCTTCTCGCATTGAGGGTAGCATCAATCCTTGTGATTATAATTTTAGATTTATTTACCAATTATTGTCGTCTTTAAAGTTCATTTATTAATCTTATTGACATCCTATTCGGTTAATTTTTTTAAAGTCTATTGAACTCAATTTTGCACAGCTTGCTAAGGTTATTATGATTAATATAAATATAGGATCAATTCATTACAAGAAAGTTTATTTTATTTAAACTCATGTTGTTATCATTAGTTTCATCAACAAAGTTGATGAAACTATATATTGAAATATTAGATACTCGGCATCAGACGTTATTTAAATATTTTTTAAATGCCCATCATACCGGAGGCCACATGTCTATAACCATTTGCCCTAATGCACTTGGAGATTCAAATTTTCTCGCTGATCATGGTGTGCGATTAGCTTATGTTGTAGGTGGCATGGTAAAGGCAATTGGTTCTAAAGCTATAGTTGAACGTATGGCTAGTGCTAAATTGTTGTCATTCTTTGGCGCTGGCGGAATGTCTGCATCGGCAATTGAGGAAACAGTATCTGGATTAGCAGCTAAATTAGGTACTGAATTGCCTTGGGGGGTAAACTTTCTGCATAATTTTGTTCTTCCTGAAGCGGAAGAGGTAGTGGTTGATATCTTATTGAATCATAATGTTCGTCGAGTCGAGGCTTCTGCTTTTATTATACCAACTCCAGCTCTTGCTCGTTGGCGCTTGCTTGGTCTATCGGTTGCACCAGACGGTGCGATACGACGTCAACACCAAGTGATGGCTAAATTGTCACGTGGTGAGGTAGCAAGGTCTTTTCTTGCACCGGTTGAACCAGAGATTGTAGCGAATTTGTTGTCAAGAGGTGATATTAATGATGAACAAGCTAAACTAGCAGAATTAGTACCCTTATGTGATGATATCGTAGTAGAGGCAGATTCTGGAGGTCATACAGATAAGCGAGTAGCTTTGGCTTTATTACCGGCTATTAGGCGTCAACGTGATGATATTGTTCAACGATTTAAGCCTGCTTCCAACGTTCGTATAGGTTTAGCTGGTGGTTTGGGATCACCTGAAGCGATTGCAGCCGCTTTCATGCTTGGGGCAGACTTTGTCATGACTGGTTCGATTAATCAAGCTACAGTAGAGGCTGGCACTAGTGATTTAGCTAAAGATATGCTACAGAAAGTTGGTCCTCAGGACTGTGACATGGCTCCGGCTGGTGATATGTTTGAGATCGGAACTAAGATACAGGTGCTGCGTCGGGGCAGCATGTTTGCTGCTCGAGGTAATCGGCTTTACGAGTTATACCGAAGTTTGGATTCTCTTGACCAAATTCCTCAGCGTGAGCGGAAAGAAATCGAAGAGAAGTGCATGGGACGTAGCCTAGAAGAGGTTTGGAAGGAGACTGCAAGCTATTACGCAAGAGTTGCACCAAATGAGTTGGAAGAAGCTGAGGTTAATCCTAAGAAGAAGATGGCCATGGTTTTTCGCTGGTATTTCATACACAGTAATCGTTTAACTCTTGAGGGTGATTCTAGTAAAAAAAGTAACTTTCAGATTCATTGCGGCCCAGCAATGGCCGCATGCAATGCTTGGCTTGCTGGTACTTCAATCGAAAATTGGCGACAGCGTCATGTAGACGATATTGCTGATAAGCTTATGACTGAAGCATCTAGCTATATTTTGCACAAAATTACTACTTGGGAAAATAACGCCATTGTTGATTCAAGTATAACATCGCCAGGACAACAAAATTTATAATTAGTTATCAATGTGCTAATTTATTAAACAAATAATTTTGTATTCGGGTTACGTAGTTAATTTGCTGTGCAGCAGGTACTTCAGCGTATTCTTCAATTTTATCAAATAATACTTTTGTTAAGTTTATATTTTACTTGCTAATAAAAATATTAGCATTGAGTTTAGATGCTTTCATAAAGCATTGATATTTGTTAATATGCTAAATTTTTTGTTAATTTATTACCTTTAGTAAGTAACATAAAAATAAGTTGACTTTAAATATTTTAAGTGATTTAATATATTAATACAAATTTATACTAAAACGATATGAATCTAGCTGTAGCAGAAAGTATTAAGGTATATGTTATTTTATCACTCACAACATTATCTTATTGCTTGGACAATTAAAAACAATTAATTTAATGAGTATTTTTATTAACAAAATTGTTTTTACAATTTTCTTTGCTTTTATCAAAGGGAGATGAGAAAACAAAGCTTCATAATCTTTGTTTTCTCTAATTAATTTTTTGATAAAAACTATCTTGGGCATTTTAAATCAAGATTTAAAATTTTCCTTACTACAGAAAGTGCCTTATGTAATAAATTTGATTATTTGTAAGTTTATTTATACCTTATTTAAGACATATCTATTAAAGTTAGAATAACTTTTTAATAGATATGTTATTCTTAAGGTTGGATATGTTTGATTAAAAACGCCATAACTAAAGTGCTTTTAATTGTAATTAACGCTTTATTTAAATAAATTAAAATAAAGGTTTTTTAAACCTTGTTTTTTAGTCAATATTTCAATACATAAAGAGTTTTTTTAAAAAATCCTTTATTTAGGAAATAATAGTTAAATCCTGGTCGATTTTTTCATTTTTAGATAGATTAATACACATCTCAGGGGATTAATATTCCTAGGTATGCGTAAATTATTTATAGCTAAAAAAAATAAACAGAACTTTATCCTATTTTAGCCTAACTTTAGCAAATTATTTCTCATGAATAAATCTATTTAAGGATATCTCATGTGTTCATGACAAGCTATTAAAGTTTATTTTTACGTTCTTTGTTAAAACTATGTGTATTAGAGCAAAAAAATAGTCAATAATACAGAATAGCAACTTACCCATACATTATAAACAGCTATTGTCAATTGGCTGCTAATGGTCTTTAAAAAAAGGTACTGTTTTAAAAGATTATTAAAAATACAAATTTGGTTTATCTTATCCTAGATAAGATCTGACTATACGATAGTTGTAATTTTTTATTATAAAATTCGATAAATAAAGGCCGAGGATAATTATGCTTCTTTTATCCTCGGCCTGCGAATTTAGTTACGGTTAGAAGCCCATACCACCCATATCAGATGCTGCAGGAGCAGCAGGCATTGGCGATTTAGGTTCAGGTTTGTCAGCTACCATGGCTTCGGTAGTTATAAGTAAACCGGCAACTGAAGCAGCGTTTTGCAAAGAGCTACGAACAACTTTAGTGGGATCAATAATTCCAGCATCCACTAAGTCAGTAAAACCACCGCTTTGTGCATCCAATCCCCAGCTACTATCCTTAGACTCCAAAAGTTTACCTACAATAACTGAACCATCATGACCAGCATTAGAGGCAATTTGTCGAGCTGGAGCTTCAAGGGCTCGTCGAATAATATTTACACCCATGCGTTGATCATCGTTAGCTGGTTTTAGACTGTCTAAAGCATTCACGGCATAAACCAGCGGTGATCCTCCACCTGGTAAAATGCCTTCTTCAACAGCTGCTCGAGTTGAGTGCATTGCGTCATCAACGCGATCTTTACGCTCTTTAACCTCAATTTCGGTAGCGCCACCAACTCGTATTACAGCTACACCTCCAGCAAGCTTTGCTAAACGCTCTTGTAGCTTCTCACGATCGTAATCAGAGGTAGTATCCTCAACCTGGGTACGGATCTGCGAGCAACGACCTTCAATATCCTTTTTCTTACCCGCTCCATCTACAACGGTAGTTTCATCTTTTGTAATGGCAATACGCTTAGCAGTTCCCAACATATCAATAGTAACGCCATCAAGATTAATACCAAGATCCTCAGATACTACAGTACCGCCAGTTAGAATACCTATATCTTCAAGCATAGCCTTACGACGATCACCAAAGCCAGGAGCTTTAACAGCAGCAACCTTTAAGCCACCGCGTAATTTGTTTACTACAAGCGTTGCTAAAGCCTCTCCTTCTACATCTTCTGCGATGATTAATAATGATTTACCAGCCTGCACTACCTTTTCAAGTACAGGTAACATCGGCTGTAAATTGGACAACTTTTTTTCGTGTAATAGTATGTAGGGGTTTTCCAACTCGCAAACCATCTTGTCAGGATTAGTTACGAAGTAGGGTGACAGATAGCCACGATCGAACTGCATACCCTCAACAACGTCAAGTTCAGTATTCAGTGATTTGGCTTCTTCAACCGTAATTACGCCCTCGTTACCAACCTTTTCCATGGCCTTAGCGATCATCTCGCCAATTTCACGCTCTCCATTGGCAGAAATAGTACCAACTTGCGCGACCTCACTAGATGTAGTGATCTTCTTGGAGCGTCGTTCAATATCAGCTACTACAGCCTCAACAGCACTGTCAATACCGCGCTTTAGATCCATCGGATTCATACCTGCAGCAACGGCTTTCGCGCCTTCGCGAACGATGGACTGTGCTAATACAGTCGCAGTAGTAGTACCATCTCCAGCCACATCATTAGCTTTAGAAGCTACCTCACGTACCATCTGCGCACCCATATTCTCGAACTTATCAGTTAGCTCGATTTCTTTAGCTACAGTTACACCGTCCTTAGAAATTCGTGGAGCGCCGAATGACTTCTCCAGCACTACATTGCGGCCTTTTGGGCCTAGCGTAACTTTTACAGCGTCGGCAAGAATATCAACGCCTTTTAACATTTTATTACGAGCATCGACGCCGAACTTAACGTCCTTGGCAGCCATGTTTGTACTCCTTAATAATTTGTGGTTAGCCCTTATTACAAGCGGCTTCTTTACGAAGGCCCCTAGCTGTGCGTGCAGCTTAGTTAGGCGGCCTTCGTCTTCGACGATTTCAAGGTGCTATCGAGCACACCCATTATGTCGCTTTCTTTCATGATTAGCAGGTCATCCCCGTCAATCTTCACTTCTGTGCCAGACCATTTGCCAAACAAGACCAAATCACCTGGCTTGACGTCAAGTGCGACAATCTTTCCCGATTCGTCGCGCGCGCCAGAACCGACGGCTAAAACCTCACCTTCAGTGGGCTTTTCTTTAGCCGTATCAGGTATAATAATGCCGCCAGCAGTCCTCTGATCTGTGTCGAGACGACGAACCACCACTCGGTCGTGGAGCGGCCGAAATTTCATGACACTTCCTCCGTTTACACTCTGAATAAAAGTTGAGACGTGCAATTTTAGCAATATAGCCGGGGTTAACTTAACTTTAAATTTTTAAGTATCTCCCGGCGAACTAAGTGAGGATGTAAGAAAAAGGCAGAAAACTGTCAAGCGTGCTAGTGCGACGATTTAATATTATGCTGTTTATGATTGAGATTAACCTTGAATATTCTTGCATTAGTTAATATATACAAACTGTTTCTTTGTTTTGATGAGCAAACTATATATAGTGAAATGTTTTTTAGTTAAAAATATGACTAACAGTCAATAAAATATGCAAGTTTTTTTATTTATGTTGTTTTTTTTAAATAAGTTAAAATTAAATAAGTTAAAATAAGTTAATTTAATAAAAATAAGTTAATTTAATAGTTGATGGTTTTAGATGCTTATCCCTTAGAGCTGTTATTTAAATTACCTCGAATATATTTTTTATGAATAAACAATGATAATAACATTCTCGATTGGTAATTTGTTTTACTTTGTTCTGCCTATCGATGCTTCTAGGAAAGCGTCGATATCACCGTCTAGTACTGCAGAAGGATTACTGCTCTCTTCTCCGGTACGCAAGTCTTTGACCATTTGATATGGTTGTAAAACATAGGATCTGATTTGATGACCCCAGCCAATTTCTGACTTAGAAGCCTCAGTTGCGTGCGCTTCGTCCCCTCTGCGTTGTAGCTCAGCCTCGTATAAACGAGCGCGTAGCACATTCATTGCACTAGCGCGATTACGATGCTGTGACCGGTCGTTTTGACATTGTACGACTATGCCTGACGGGATATGGGTTATGCGAATCGCAGAATCTGTACGATTAACGTGCTGTCCTCCAGCACCGGAGGCACGATATGTATCTATCTTTAAGTCTTTGTCTTCGATGAAGATATTAATTGAATCATCCACTACAGGATAGACCCATACGCTGGAAAAACTGGTGTGACGCCGTGCTTGACTGTCGTAAGGTGATATGCGGACTAAACGATGCACCCCGCTCTCGGTTTTCAGCCAACCATGAGCATTGTGGCCTAGTATCTTGATTGTAGCTGACTTCAGTCCTGTTTCTTCGCCTGGACTCTCTTCCAACCACTCGATTTTATAGCTTTTGCGCTCAGCCCAGCGGGTATACATACGTAACAAAGTATCGGCCCAGGATTGAGCTTCAGTTCCACCAGCGCCAGCATGAACTTCTAAATAGCAGTCACATTGATCATTTTCTCCAGAAAGCATGGTAGAAATACACATTTTTTGGGCTTTGACGAGAATTAACTCTAATTCACCTCTTGCTTCTGCAAGAGTATTTGTATCGTCTTCGGATTTGCCTAATGATAACAATATAGTTGCATCTTCAAATGCCTCTTCAAGCGCTTTCATATCTTTCATTTGTTTCTTCAGATGATTGCGCTCCTGCATTAGTTTTTGCGCTTGTTCTGGGTTTTTCCAAAAGTTTTCTTTCTGGGTTAAAGAATCAAGCCTGCATATGCGCGTTGATATAACCGCACAGTCAAACATGCCTCCTCAGCAGCTTAATTGACTGCTTGATTTCCTCAAGGATTTCGGTAGTATCTATGTGCAACGTGTTCTCCATATTCAGAAAGAATTTATCAACATCTAAATAGTGATCAAAAAATAATATTCAAAATTCTTTAATAAATACCTGATCCGTTTCCGACAATAGGGGCTGCTGTAGGCTCTGTGTTTTTTGGGTTTGCGGGGAAAATTATACTTTGGTCATTGTCGATTATGAGATTATCGCCTGTTGGCTCAGTGCCTGGTTTGAAAGCTTCCAGAATAGCATCAGGAGCACTCGAATTAACGCGTCGACCACTGTTTGCATCAATCCAAACCATACGTACTGTTGGCGGGATACGAAATTCAGGCGTTGTCACGTCATTCAAAGCACTTTCCATAAATAACTTGAAAATTGGCGCGGCTACACTAGCGCCTGTATCGTTAATACCAAGAGTACGCGGATGGTCAAATCCTACAAAAACTCCAACAGCAAGATCGGGGGAAAAACCTATAAACCAAGTATCTAAGTTATTGTTAGTAGTACCAGTTTTGCCAGCAAGGGTTTTGCCTAAACTAGAAATGGAAATGCCGGTACCGCGCTGAATCACTCCTCTTAGCATAGAAACTATTTGATAGGCAGAGGCTGGATCTATAATCTGTTCGCGATTATCATGTATCTCTGGAGGTGGACCGCCGTTCCAAGTTTTTGCGTTACATCCCTCGCATAGACGTTTATCGTATCGATAGATCACCTTACCGTGACGATTAACTATTAGATTAAATAGCGATGATTTAATTCTCTTGCCGCCATTAACGAACATCGAATAAGCGGTTGTTATGCGTAATAATGTAGTTTCAGCGGCACCAAGGGCAAACGATAAGTGTGGTTCCATATGCTCTACTACATCAAAAAGCTTGGCGTAGTTGACAACTTTATCCATTCCTATGCTTTGAGCAAGACGAATTGTCATTAAATTTCGGGACTTCTCGATACCAAGTCTAATTGGTGTTAGTCCATGGAATCTGGCGTATTCATAAGATTTGTTTGAGTAGTTAGATGGTTTCCATTTTGGAAGTTTTGATCCTTGGTCAAGCACTAAGGGTGCGTCTAATGACCTGGTTGCAGGTGTGTAACCGTTATCTAACGCTGCCAAGTAAACAAATGGCTTAAAAGAGGATCCAGGTTGTCGCCAAGCTTGTGTGGCTCTATTAAATTTGCTTATTTTCGAACTGTATCCTCCGCTCATAGCGAGCACTTTGCCAGTATGCGGATCCATTGCTAAAATTGCACCCTCCACATCTGGAATTTGGCGCAAAGCTACTGTTGGCTTAGTATAAGTTTTGCCTTGACTATTTTTCTTAACAGTCTCTACTGCCACTACGTCTCCAATAGAAAGTACTTCGTGAACAAATTTAGGAACTATTCCGAAACGTTGATCCTTTAACCTTTTACGTGCCCATTTCATCTCTAAATATGGCATCGTGGCAAAAGATCCATCAGCAAAACCGATGGTGGCAGTACTAGCATTTACTTTCATTACAACACCTAGGCGCCAAAAACCTATTCCAGCAGGTTGTTTAATTTTAGCAAGTCTGTCTTTCCATCCTGGAGCAATGTTAATTTGCGCTATAGGACTACGCCAGCCGTGCCGCTGATCATACTTGATTAATCCATCATGCAATGCTTTATCGGCTATACGCTGTAACTTAGGATCGAGTGTTGTAAAAACTGACATTCCTCCCTCATACAAACACTTTTCTCCGTATTTATCTAGTAATATACGATGAACTTCATCAGCAAAATAATCAGCGTTAGTTTCATCTCTAGTGAATGGGCTGGATACAATTAATGGCTTTTTCATTACTTCTTGAGCTTGAGAATGATCAATAAAATTATTTTTTTCCATCTGTTTAATTACCCAATTACGACGAGCTATAGCAGCATCATGCTTGCGAGTTGGGTGGTAGTTATTTGGTGCTTTTGGTAGAGCTGCTAAGTAAGCAGTTTCGGCAAAGGTAAGATCCGCTAATGGCTTATTAAAATAATTTAAAGCAGCTGCGGCCACGCCATAAGAACCCAAACCGAGATATATATCATTCAAGTATAGCTCAAGGATGCGGTTTTTGCTCAGTGCGTGTTCAATACGAAAAGATAAGATTGCTTCTTTGATTTTGCGTTTGATTGAGGCTTCATTAGTAAGTAGGAAATTTTTAGCTACTTGTTGTGTGATGGTTGATGCTCCTATCAGACGACGACATGTACCATAATTTTTTAGATTGATGAAGCTAGCGGAGATAAGGCTAAAAAAGTCAACGCCAAAGTGTTTGTAAAAATTTTTATCTTCAGCAGCTAGAAAAGCATTAATTACGCGTTTAGGAACTACTTCTATAGGAACGAATATTCTTTTATTGCGAGCAAATTCAACTAATAAACTACCATCGTTTGCGTGAACGCGAGTAAGAACCGCTGGTTCGTAATCGACGAGAAATTTATAGTCTGGCAGGCCGCTACTGAGATAATAAAGCAAATACAGTAAAGCCACAATACCACCAATTATTACAACTAGAGTAAAAGCAAATAATCTGAATAGCCAGCGCAAAATAATTCCTCTGAAATATCATCCTTAAGACATTAAAATAATGCAAAAAACTTCTTAAATTTTAAGGGAAATACAATATAAATTTCGTTACAAGTGAAAGTAAATAAAATAAAAAATTTTTATTATTTGTATAATAAGAAGATTTTATGTCTTTAATGCTAACAAATATGGTTTAACGCCATCAGGCAGATGATAAAGTACCTCATAAAGTAATATTATTATATCGCGTATTTTATGTTCTGAAGCTTAATTTTGGTAATTAACTAATATTTTATCAAAGCTACGTTTGAGAGATTTTTCCTGATTATACTAAAATATATCATCAATAAAAGTTTTCTTGGTACTTTAAGTATCAGTGAAAACTACTCAAGTAAACATTAGCTTAAAAAAAAATTATGCTTGATAGTCAAAGGAAGCTTATTCGTTGCTTAAAATATAAAGCTAGATTATTTTTACTAAATAAGCTTGTAAGCATAACAAATTGATCAGATGTAACCTATCAAAAAAAAGAACAAGTAATTTTAGACTGACTATTAGATCAAATTAATACTAGGAGAAACATCTCCGTAATTTACTACCTTGGTGTGATTGATTATTCGAACTTCATTAAAAATGATTAAATCTCTGACTTTACCTAAGAGGACTGAATTATTATATTATAATATAAAGTTTATACTGTATAGAAAAGAACACAAATTTTAAGAGACTGCTAGTCCAATTTTTAAATTTCTTCTAAAAATATTCAGTATTGTCTTATGCTTACTAAAGTACTAAATAACCCTGGTTAGGTATAAGATCATTATAGACTACGCATAGGTGTTTATATTGGAAGATTAAGCATACCTAGCTTTGTATTTTACATTTTATCGTACTTGGTTCACTAGTTTTGTGCACTATAATTACGTACCCAATCAAACCATAAAAGCAAACACGCATGAGATCATTTAGCATACTCGCTTGGCAGTGGTATAACCAAAAAATTTAAATTATTGCCTTTGCTAGATACTTTTTAAGTGGATTTCGGTGGTTTTAGTTGAAAGATTTTTGTTCACAGCTTCTAAGTTAAATATTGAGAATTCAATGGCCAAACGTGCTTCTACAAAACATAAAATTGATCGGCGATTAGGCTTAAATCTTTGGGGAAGGCCTAAGTCTCCATTTAACGATCGTGGATACGGACCCGGTCAGCATGGTCAGGGTCGTCGTAAGCCAACTGATTACGGTGTGCAGCTTATGGCTAAACAGAAACTTAAAGGCTATTATGGCAATATAGGTGAGAAACAGTTTCGTAGATATCATGCTGAAGCTGTTCGTCGTAAAGGAGGTACTGATGAAAACTTAATAGGTATTTTAGAGAGCCGCTTGGATGCTGTAATTTATCGTATGAAATTTGTTTCAACTGTTTTTGCTGCTCGCCAACTAGTCAATCACGGGCATGTCAATGTTAACGGTAGACGTGTAAATATTCCATCTTACTTAGTACGTGAAGGCGACAAGGTGGAGATAAAAAAAAGCTCTCGTGAGCTACTTGTGATTTTAAATGGTATACAGTCAAGCGAACGAGATGTACCAGCATATTTAGATGTTGATCATAGTAAAATGACCGGCACTCTCATTAGCATCCCAAAACTAGAGGAAGTACCATATCCAGTTCAGATGGAGCCAAATTTAGTAGTTGAATTTTATTCACGCTAATTGTTATGTTTTTATATTATTCAGCGTTGTTCTTTTTACCAAAATACTGTTATCCAAAATTACTTTGAACAACCCCTCTTTGGGTAGAAGGGGTTTACTTACAGATGAGCAGACTAAGTATTTTATTATTTTATTGAAGACTATGCAAGTGTAAATTCAAAATTTACTTTTCTATTCTTCTACTAGAATCGTAATTTCTTATTAATTAAACATTGGATATTCTACAAAATATTACTTGCTGTGAAAACTATCAATTTGACGAAAGTATTCTTGTTATTAATCTTAATGTATTAGGAATGAGCTATTTAATTATTGAAATGTTTTTCCACGGAGAAAATGTATATATTT
Organism: Candidatus Endolissoclinum faulkneri L2; assembly: GCF_000319385.1. Taxonomy (GTDB): domain Bacteria; phylum Pseudomonadota; class Alphaproteobacteria; order Thalassobaculales; family Thalassobaculaceae; genus Thalassobaculum; species Thalassobaculum faulkneri. The sequence goes on from NC_019566.1 coordinate 421,028, forward strand.
GGAATATACAGAGACTTTGGCAATGCAGCACAAAAATTGTAAAATAGCTACTGAGGAGTAGTTTAATTTCCCTCAGTAGCTAAAAGCAATTATCGACATGTCAGCGATTTTTTATTCTCATAGAAGAGTTTATTTAAATATTATCGTGCATTTGTGTATTTTTATGCCGTTAGTCTGTTTTAGCGAACTAACATTAATACTAATAAATAGCACAATATTGTAATATTTAAAGAAAACAAAAATAAACTAATAGTATGTACTAATTAAGGTTTCTATGATCGTAACTAAGTTGAACAATCAGTAAATTTATTAGCTTTTACGTTTATAGATTTTAGTCCTATAAAAATAAAAAGATGCGTTAATATCAGTTTAAATCTTAAAAAAACAGCTTAGATTTTTTAGACATGTAAATTTTTTATTAAAGCCTATTACTTTGTTTAAAGTAGAACTATTTATTCTACCAATAGCTATAAAAATAGCTGTTGCTTTATGTTATTTCGAATTAAGGCATTTATGCACATAGTCGCAACTTCTATTTTACTATTTTAATGTAGTAGTGATTATAGTAAATAATCACATTATTTTTAGAAAACCAAAGATTTTCCTAAAGTTATTTGGTTATTGCGTTTAATCAAATGAAAATAAGTGTATATTTTTATGATTTGTTCATCTAGTACATATAAATCTTCTTCTTACAAGGTAAAGACTTTTGGTTGTCGTCTGAATGCTCATGAGTCTGAAATAATCATAAAACATTTACAAGAATCTGGCGCTAGTAACACTATTGTAATTAACACTTGCGCAGTAACTGCGGAAGCTGAGCGGCGTTCACGCCAAGCAATTCGCCGTATAGTTCGGGAAAATCCTGGAACTAATATAGTTGTTACCGGTTGTGCTGCTCAGATCAACCAAGACAATTATGCTGCAATCCCCGGAGTTACTAGAGTGGTTGGTAATGAGGAAAAGCTACGGCCGGAAACATGGAATGCTCAGGATATTATTGATAAGCCAAAGGTATTAGTTAATGATATCATGATGGTGCGTAATACGGCTACTCACTTGGTTACTACATCTCAAGGACGCGAGCGTGCTATTGTTCAAGTTCAGCAAGGCTGTGACCATCGTTGTACTTTTTGTGTTATACCATTTGGTCGTGGCAATAGCCGTTCAGTACCAATGGAAGTGGTTGTTAAACAAGTCCGCTCCTTAGTAGCGGCTGGTTATCTTGAGATTGTGTTAAGTGGGATCGATATAACCTCTTATGGAGGAGATTTGCCAGGTAATCCTTCGTTGGGAAGGATGGTGCGAAGATTACTTGCGATGGTTCCAGAGCTCCCGCGTTTGCGATTGTCATCTGTTGATCCTGTCGAACTAGACGATGATATATGGCGCTTATTGGAAAATGAGCAAAGGTTTATGCCTCACTTACATTTGAGCTTGCAATCTGGAGACGATATGATGCTTAAACGAATGAAACGTCGTCACTTAAGTGAAGACGTAATTCGTCTGGTTAATTATGCTCGTGCTTTACGTCCCGAGATAGCTTTTGGCGCTGATATAATTGCGGGATTCCCAACAGAGACGGAACAAATGCACACGAATACGGTTAACATGTTACTGGATCTTGGGCTGCAATATGTTCATATATTTCCATACTCCCCTCGGCCTGGCACACCAGCCACTTACATGCCAAAGATTCATGATGATACCCGCAAGTCGCGTGCTGCAGAACTTAGAATTATCGGTGCTGATAATCTGGTACGTTGGCTTGATACTCGTGTAGGGAGCATTGATCGGGTACTGGTTGAGCGTGACAGTGTGGGTCATGGCGAAAGTTTTGCGAAAATTAGAGTAGCTGGTGGAGCAGTTGCAGGTGAAATTGTTAAGATCATAGTTACTGGTCGCGATGTTACTACCCTAATAGGAGAGAGAACTATCGAAACCGATAAATAAAACTTAACTATAAAAGCTAAAATTAGTGAGACTTCTTTATGATCCAATACAAAAGTTCCAATTCATCTTCTAAAGGCTGGTTTACTCGGTTGCGCACTGGATTATCTAAATCTTCTAAGCTTCTTATAGATGGTATTGGTGAGCTGTTTACTAAGCGTAAGCTTGACGAGGCTAGTCTAAAAGAGCTTGAGGAGCTGTTAATAACAGCTGATCTTGGGGTTGAGACAGCTGTAAAGCTCACTGCCAGTTTAGCTTGTAAGAAATTTAAAAATGATGTAACTAGCGCAGAGATTCGTATCGCTTTCGCTGACGATATTGTTGAGATCCTAGATCCAGTTGCTCAGCCTCTAAGACCATTTGGGCATAAGCCATTTGTTATTTTAGCGGTTGGAGTAAATGGTTCAGGAAAAACTACTACCCTTGGTAAATTAGCATGTCAATGGACTAGTGAAGGCATGTCGGTAATGTTGGCAGCATGTGATACTTTTCGCGCTGCTGCTGTCGATCAGCTTAAGATTTGGGGTGAGCGTGCTCAAGTACCTGTGCTCGCCAAGCCGTACGGCTCTGATGCAGCAGCTTTAGCATTTGATGCTTTGGCAAAAGCTAAAGCTGCTGCTAGTGATGTGCTTATGATTGATACCGCTGGTAGATTACAAAATAAAAACCAACTTATGGAAGAATTGGCTAAATTAATTAGAGTGATTAAAAAACAAGACGATACTGCTCCACATGCAACAGTACTAGTATTGGACGGAACAGTTGGTCAAAACGCTCATGCTCAAGTAAAGGCATTTAGAGAAATGGTCAATGTAACGGGTCTTATAATTACAAAACTTGATGGTTCTTCACGCGGTGGCGTGGTTGTATCGTTAGCACAAAGTATTGGTTTACCCATGCACGCAGTCGGTGTTGGCGAAGGAGAAGATGATTTACGCTCATTTGATGCCCGATTATTCGCAAATTCTTTGATGGGTATTTCAGAGTAAAATTTATCAAGTTAGTAATTAGGAAGGAAGAGATATTTGAGATAGATTTTCTCTTAGGGGGTATCTGGACAATCATAAATATAACAGATAATACCTTAAGGATATTTAAACAACAACAGGCATAATCAACGGTAAATTTGTCAAATTTAGATTTGTAAGATTTTAGTATTGTTTGGATTTATAGTTTAAAGAGTTTTCTATATTTAAAACATGCGTATAGTATGTTTTTTTATTTTTCTTAAAATGTTTTACATTTTTTATTCTTGAAAAAAACTTATCAGTTTTCTTTCAAACATATAGAAAGTGCTCGTACAAGATTGTCAGTTAAGAGTATTTTACTGATTTTGCATTCGATATATTAATCAGCAGATATAAAAATTTTTATTTTTAAAATGAAATTTGAGTAATACTATTTTAATTACCTTATTTTAGATGATATTGTTACTTTAATTTGTAATTATTTATTTTCATTTAGATGTTTATAGATTGGTAGTTGTCGATATTATCTTTCATATATTTAAGTAAGATATTCGCACAAGGATTAAGCTATTAATTTTTGATGTTATAATTTACTTTGTAAATTGATATTGCAATCAGTTTGTTTTTTTTAATTAATCTGGTAATTAAGATCGAAAATCATCCCATTATCTAGGATTTAATCATTAAATAATTTAATAATTTTTACTATTATGCCCGAAAATACGATTTCCTTTTTTTTGGAAAACTCGTACCGTTTTATTATCTTAACTAAAAACTTTTCTCAGAAAATTACTTTTCATTGCGTTATAGTTTATGTTTTCTAATTGAAGATGTTTCAAAAAGACTTAAAGTAAAGGATCTATAAGTCTTTTTGAAGAAGATTAAATATTAGCAAATGAGCTTAACGTGTATTATTTGTTATGGATCTTTATGAAAGGTTAATGATTCTTAAAACGAGAAGTTAAGTAAAAAATTATTGTATCATTTTCTAATTACCGGAATGTTGATTCTAGGCTGATAGGTAATTATCGATGGCAAGCGCAAGAGCAGCAGCAATTTTGTGAAGATATGCCGGGTTGCTGAGTAATTGATTATCTTCTTGGTTTGATAAAAAGCCTAATTCTATTAATACAGAAGGTATATTAAGCACTTTTAATACCGTAAAATTAGCAAAACGATGTGGTCGAGTTAACAATTTAGTTTTTCTTTTCATTTCCTTAATTATATATCCAGCTAGTCGTGCAGAGCAGTTTATTACTCGATCATATTTCAAGTTTAATAAAATATAGCTAACTTTTAGTTTATTTTTGCACCCACCATTCTGCAAGGTAGCATAAATTTTATTCGGCTTGATTGTTGTTTTTTTAAAATTGTTACTCGATTTTATATCTGACAAAGTATAAACTGAAAGACCTCGTAAGGATTGATTATTGACAGAATTCGCGTGCAGCGAAATAAAAAGGTCAGCGTTTTCTTGCTGGCTAATTGCTATACGCTTACCTAAAGCTATAAAATAATCTTTGTTGCGAGTCAGTACAGCTTTATAATTGCCAGTTTTTTCTAGCAGCTTTTTTAGCTCTTTCGCTGTATTGAGCAAGATGTCTTTTTCATATATGCCTTTGTATCCGATAGCACCAGGATCACGTCCGCCATGACCAGGATCTAGTATTATTATTTTTAGTTGGTTTTTTGATTTAGGTCTGTATGAAAGATCCTTGGTTAATTTATAGTCTGGTGAAATACTAAGAGTAGATGGCTTTAGGTTTGATTTTTTGAGAATAGTATTTTTTGTAATCCGGATTAAATTAAGATATAAAATATATTGCAATTTTTTAAATAAATACCGGATAAAAATGGTTTTTAATTTTACTAGAAGACTAGTAATATTGTGCGCTTTCCTGGAAAGGAATTGGGTACAAAGTAAGAAAGATATCTTTTGTTCTTTAATTGCATACAATAAAAAAAATTTTTTTGGGATACTCAAAACTATTTGATATGACTTCCATGTCAATGCTATCTCGTAATTTATTTTTTGGTTGGGAGTTATGCAGATAAAAATCTTATCTGTGTGGGTATCTACATACCAGTTGTTAGTAATAGGGGTGTTGTGAGCGATAGATAAGATAAAAGTAAAAAAAGTAATTAGCAGTAAATATAGATATAATACTATTGTCTTCCATGAAACTATAATGAATTCATAGCATAGCGCCATTAAATAAAAACCAGCGCGTTGCATCATTTAAAATCCAGCAATTTATTATGGTAATTGTCTATTATAACTTAGGGGTGAAAATAAGTTAAGTACAATTAATAATATTAGCTTATGCATAAGGTATTTTATAAAACAAATAAGTAGGTATTTGTTTTGAGATGTTTTACGAAATTGAGCTTATTTTTATATTGTTGATAGGTACATAGAATAATTATGTTGAGTTGTTAATAAATTAAACTTTAGTTGTAAGCAAGAAAGGGTGAGTATTGCATACATGATTAGGAATATTAGTGGTACTTTTGTTGATTTTTATCAGTAAGTGATTCTAATGTTTTGATAGTTATGGTTAATCAAGGTTAGATTTCTAAACTGGGAAAATTTCGTTGATGATGATCTCTAAATCCTTCATCTAAATCAGATTAATTTTTTGGATAATACAGACAGCATATATTCTGCCGGACTATGACGTGCATTTATTTTAGTGATTTTATACAGTATATCGTGGATATGATGAAGGCGTGCTATACTACGCTGTTTTTTTTACGCTCGAGCTGAAATTTTATTACGTAATCGACAGCTCGGATCTATAATCATTTTTGCAGTTATTGCGACGCGATACGGAGTTACCAACGTATGACCAAGCGTATGCTAATCGATGCTGCTCATCCGGAAGAAACCCGGGTTGTGCTAGTCGACGGAAATAAGATCGATGATTTTGACCTTGAAACAGCTTCCAAAAAGCATCTTAAAGGAAACATTTACCTTGCACGAATAACAAGAGTAGAGCCATCGTTACAAGCGGCATTTGTAGAATATGGTGGTAATCGCCACGGATTTATGGCCTTTACGGAAGTTCATCCAGATTATTATAGAATTCCGATCGACGATCGTGAGGTATTAATTTCTGAAGAGCAAACCGACAATACGATAAAAGAAAAGCATGAAAATATGGTTGATGAGGACGCTGCTGGTTTTGCTTCCAATTGTTCAAATAATGCTGAGGAAAATAAAGAAGTAACTGCTAATATTTCTGATTTGAATGTTCATAGTGAAATTGTCAGCAGTGATAATACCATGGATAATTTGCGCAGTAGGCGTCAGTTGCCTAGTCGACGATATAAGATTCACGAAGTAGTTGCTAGGCGTCAAATTATGCTAGTACAAGTTATAAAAGAGTCGCGTGGTAATAAGGGAGCGGCTCTCACTACATATTTATCTTTAGCAGGTCGATATTGCGTGCTGATGCCAAATACAGATCGTGGTGGAGGTGTCAGCCGAAAAATTACTCATGTAGCAGATCGTAAACGATTAAAGCAGATCGTCGATGCCTTAAATGTACCGGAAGGCATGACAGTTATCGTCCGCACAGCAGGTGCACAGCGCACCAAGGCTGAAATAAAACGTGATTACGAGTACCTGTTACGTTTGTGGGATGAAATCCGTAAGACTACGTTAGATAGCACAGCGCCGTGTCTTATCTATGAGGAAGCTAATCTCATTAAACGTTCAATCAGAGATCTATACACGCGCGATTTGGATGAGGTGTTAGTTGATGGTGATGACGGCTATAAGACTGCTAAGGATTTTATGAAAACTATGATTCCCAGTCATGCTAAGAGAGTTAAACGCTATAATGATCCTCATGTACCACTGCTCCATCGTTTCCAATTAGAAAGCCAGCTTGATGCGATTCATAACCCGATAGTGGATCTAAAGTCAGGTGGTTATATTGTAATGAACCAGACTGAGGCATTAGTCGCTATTGATGTAAATTCTGGTCGCTCTACCTCGGAACGCAGCATAGAAGAAACGGCACTTAAGACGAATTTGGAAGCTGCAGACGAAGTAGCTCGCCAATTACGTTTGCGAGATCTTGCTGGACTGGTTGTAATTGATTTCATAGATGTTGAGGAATCTCGTAATCAACGTGCAGTTGAACGTCGTATGAAGGAAGCTATTAAAGCTGATCGTGCGCGTATTCAAATTGGGCGGATAAGTCATTTTGGCCTTATGGGGCTCTCTCGTCAGCGCCTTCGTCCTTCCTTAGTAGAAGCCAGCACTCAGATTTGTCTGAACTGTAAGGGATTGGGATATATTCGTTCTATTGATAGCACTGCGTTGCATATCTTGCGAGTCATTGAAGAAGAAGGACTACGTAATCGAGCTGCAGAGATTGTTATACATGTCCCAGGAAAGGTTGCATTATATATTCTTAATCAGAAGCGTAACCGTCTTGCTGATATCGAATTACGTTACGGTAATCGCGTGTTTTTGGAACAAGATGCCACATTGGTACCACCAGATTATCGACTTGAACGTCTACGGTCTAAAACTGCCGAGGAAAGGGCTGCTTTCCAGATCGCGATTTCTGCTAATTCCGCTGAAATCGATAAGAAGGATAACTATTTCGTTCTGCCGGATAAGAGTGAAATTGAGGATTTTAATCTTAACGATGAATGTAATGAGCTTAACAACATTGCTCAATCTTGCTGTGATTCAGGAGATGGCTATGTTTCTGAATTTCGAGATAGTATGAATAATTTCATACAGAAGAAAGATAATCTTCTTAAAAATGAAACTAGTGCGGAGGGATACACTGAAGTAGATTATGAGAATGATTCTGACTACAATAAGCCTCGTTTTCGCGGGCGAAGCGGTCGTCGTCGATCACGAAAACGTCGTGATACTGGTTCTGAAGCAATCTTGAAAAATGAAAAAACAAAGACCTGCGATGTTTCTTTTTTTAATACAAAAATCTCTGATAAAGAGGGAAAGCAAGTTCTTATGGTCTCAACCAAAGCTACCAAAACTAATTATGTTTATAAAACGATGTCTGATGAAGTAATAAACGACGAGCATACCATGAACAATACTGACTTGGAGGGGGAGCAGTTGGGCAGCAAAGGGATGATTGACCATGCATTAGTTTTTAAAGAAAATAGTAAAGAAAACAAGCTATTGAATAATCTTAATCCTAAGCGTCCACGTCGCCGTCGACGCAGGAGTCGTGAAGAGATCCTAGCGTTTGAAAATCATAAGTTTGAGGAAAAGTCAAAAACAATTGCTAGTCATTCTTGTAAAGAATTGGGTGACAAAACAACCAACATAATAAACTCTGGTAAGGAGAATAAAATGGTATCACAGGAACTCAATTCAACAGGAATCATTCAGATTAAAAATTTGAATAGTGCAGTTGAAAATCCTCGTAAAGGATGGTGGCGTCGATAAAGATAAATGATCTATCGATTAAAGTAATTTTTTGGATGCTTCGTAGAGCAAAAAACTAGATATTTTATTGCTTGCTATCGATAAATAGATTATTTTGGATCATTTATTGTACGGATTAGATCAATGATTAGTGTGTAAAGAGACCAATAATTATGCTATTACGCACTAAAATCTGAGTTTAAACTGAATAGTTTTTTGTACATAAGGGGTAACTTTGATTGTATAAACGATAATTATATCTCTACAACCAGGCCTTTAGTCTCTTACATGCCTCCATCATATCTTTGCTGGAGCCAGCGAAAGACAGACGTATCGTTGCATGACCACGAGAAGGATCGAAATCTATTCCAGGCGTACAGGCTATTCCAATTTCAGTTAAAAGTCGCTTGCAGAATTTTCTGCTGTCGTTAGTATGTTTAGCGACATTGGCATAAATATAGAATGCTCCATCAGCCGGTGCTAGATTATCTAACCAAGCTGATGGTAACTGATTTAGCAAAATATCTCGATTGAGAGTGTAGCGGTTCAGATTTTTCTGTGCTTCTTCGATGCAATCAAAGGCAGCGATTGCTCCAAATTGTGATATTGTAGGAGCTGAGATGAAGAAGCTAGCAATGAGTCTTTCTACTGAAGTCAGAAGTTCTGGTGGTATTACCATCCAACCAATACGCCAACCGGTCATTGAAAAGTATTTTGAAAAGCTATTGATTACTATGGCATCTGGATTGCTTTCCAGAGCAGAAATAGGACGATGTCTAAAATTAATTCCGTGATAAACCTCATCGGAGATTAGTCGGACTCCATTTGTTTGACACCAATGAGTTATTTTTTTCATAGCCTTCTCGTTAAGCATAGTACCAGTCGGATTTGATGGACTGGCTATAATCAAGCCATCTAGCTTTCCAGCTTTTTCTAGCTTTGCTACTGTAGGTTGAAATCGATCTTTTGCATCAGCAGGTAAGCATACGACTTCTGTTCCCAATGATTTTAATATGTTGCGATAAGCTGGATAGCCTGGCGAGGCAATGGCTACTCGAGATCCATGTTCTAAAGCTGACAAAACAGCAATGCTAAATCCACCAGACGATCCGGTGGTTACTGCAATGCGTTCGATAGATACCTCAATGCCGTACCATTTGCGGTAATGTTTAGAAATTTTTTCACGCATTTTTGTCATACCAAGTGGTACAGTGTAGCCAATCTTATCGTTACATAGAGCGACACGTGCTGCTTTCAGTACGCCTTTAGGCGCTGGAGTAGATGGCTGTCCGATTTCTAGGTGAAGCACATTGTCACCAGCCGCTTCGCGTTTTGTTGCATCTGACATCATTTGCATAACAATGAATGGATCGATTTCTGCACGACTGGCTGGATTAAACATAAACTAACTTTCAAATTAAAAATATTATGAAAAAATCGTGTACAGACAATTAGTCAAGTTAAGCATATTTTACTATAAAGTAAGTGATTAATGCAAAATAGTTGTTTGTCTAAATTAAATTTATGATTATAAAATAATATTATCGAATTTATAATTCTATAAAAATAAAGTGTATTCCTCGTTCATCTTAAATCATAGGAGATTATAAAGCATACTCATAAGTAAAGATAGGTATGATAAAAAATAGAATTCTATATTTTAAGCTACAATTTTTAAAATATATTATTTTCTTTTATATATATATCAGGCGATGTAATTTTATTTTCTTGATTATTTTTTATATTATTACTTAAGTAATAAGACAGTCATTAGTAGCACAAAGCAATACCTTATTTATTAAGATAATTAATTTTTAAGGATAGCCTATCTTATATAGAATCTGTAAGTAAATCTTAGCGATATTGTATCTCATATATACTGATATACACATGGTTTTATCTTATGGTATACAAAAATTTTACTAGCCTAATGATTATTCTACAATAAGGTGCGTAATAAAATAATTTGCTCTTCATTACAAACAGTGTATTTGATACACGTTGAGTATTAATAACAATGTTATCTGCTGCATTCTCAGCTAAGCTGAACATTGCTAGTGTATCAATTTTGTGTTATTTGACTAACTTGCAAGCTGATTTGTACAATATTTAAGTTTCTGAGACATCGCTATATATTAGTGTTTAATGTATACTTATTTTTTAAGTCATAGCTACTAAGTAATAACTTGTAGTATATTATATAAAGTGCCTCCAATAATAGCTCATTGCTTAGCCTTAATATTGACTTGTGCTTCTCTAAGATCTGTTAACGAAATCAATATGTTTTTGTTGTTTGTTCCGATTAGGCGTTCTCGTGAAACAACTAATAGTCAGAATACTTTGGCGACTTTTTATAAGAGTAAATGTAGTATTAATAGTACTTTTTCAGATATCCGTTGCTTATGCACAAAATAGCCAATTCATACGAGATGCAGAAATAGAAACTATTATTCGAGATTTTGTTAATCCACTGCTAGATGCAGCTAAAATCAACCGTAATAGCATATCGGTTTATATTATAAATGAGGGAGGAATAAACGCTTTTGTTACAGACGGCAATAAATTATTCTTAAATAGTGGCCTTATAATGGCTATGCAATCGCCATTGCAGCTAATTGGAGTTATTGCTCATGAAATTGGGCACATTGCTAGTGGTCATTTAGCTCAAACATCAAATACCATCGATTCTTTTGCTAAAGCCTCTATGCTCTCAGCGATTGCTGGAATTACTGTAGGATTTTTGAGTGGTCGGACTGATACAGGTGCAGCAATTGCTATGGGAGGACAGTCAGCTGTTATTAGAAGCTTTATGCAATATAGCCAAGAACAGGAATCAATAGCTGATCAAGCAGGCATGCGTTTTCTTGATGCTAGTAAACAATCTGTTAAGGGATTGCAATCTTTCTTTGAACACATGATATCTCAAGAAATGCCTAATCTAACTCGACAATCATCTTATTTATCTACACATCCATTTACAAGGGATCGGCTAAACTCAATCAAGGCACATGTTAGTATATCGTCATATTCGAATGTCCAGGCAACACCAAAGCAAATTATCAATTTTAACCGATTATTGGCGAAGCTTCATGCATTTATTAGCTTACCTTCTCAAACTTTTTGTAAATATCCGGAAACTGATAGTAGTTTGCCTGCGAAGTTAGCTCGTGCAATTGCTTATCGTAATAAGCTAGATTATAAGCGTTCTCTTGAGCTAACAATGGAGCTAATTAAAGAATATCCTGAAGATCCTTATCTATATGAACTAGAGGGTAAGGTTTTTTTTGAATCAGGAAATACCAAAGCTGCGCTTGCTTCTATGCTTAAGGCTCATAAACTAGCTCCTAACATCAGTTTGATTGAAGTTTTCTTATCGCAAATCTTTTTGTCAATAAACGATTATAATTCTAATAAGCAAGCCATGCTTCATTTGCAAAACGCCAAACCTTCTGAAGGTGATTCTCCTTTTTTTTGGCATTATTTAGCGATTGCTGAAGGAAGGCTTGGCAATATCGGTGAAGCTGTACTTGCTCTCGCAGAGGAATCCGTGTGCGAAGGTAATTGGGAGATGGCAGCTAATCAATCAAAGCGTGCACAAAAAACATTAAAGCCCGCAACACCTATGATGTTGAGAGCGATTGATATTGAACTGCTTGCGAAAAGCAAGGCTTTTACAAAAAGAAGAAACCACTCCTACGTCTCTAGCCTAGAGTAGCTGTAGTCGTTACTTTATGGATAAATATAATCAATTGCCAATTATTTGTTGGGGATCTAGATGATTTGGTACTTCTTCTCCTTTGTGTTATTTTCATTAATTTTTTGTTGTAGATTGGTAACCGCTACAGATCTTCCACTTTCTTTGGAAAGTAAATCCAATATTAAAGTGCTAATTCACAATTATATGCAAGACAATGGGATTGTACAGCAAGAGAATGATGTAATAAAAAATTATTTTGTTATGCAAAGAGTTGAAGAAACTGATACATACGATATTAAACAGATTTTGAGAAATAATCAATATGCCCTAGAGTGTGATCCAGTAGATCCAGTATTAGGTAATTTAACTGGAGACGTTACCGTAGTAGAATTTTTTGACTACCAATGCAGCTATTGCAAATTAATGACTTTGCTTTTGAAAGAACTAATCGAGAAAGATAGCAACATAAGAATTGTCTTTAAGGAATTACCGATTTTGAGCACAACATCTGAAACTGCTGCCTTAGCTTCGCTTGCTTCTCATTATCAAAATAAGTATATGAAATTTCAAACTAAATTATTTGATACGCCTGGTCAAATTACTCAAAAGATAATTTTCCAGGTGGCTCAAGAAATAGGTCTTGATATTGATAGGCTAAAGGTTGATATGGGAAATACTATAACACTCAATCAAATCCGTAAATCATTTGAACTAGCTAGGATCTTATCAATTCGAGGTACTCCAGCCTTGGTAATAGGGAATTATTTGATTCATGGTCTCATTTCCAAGAAAAAGCTTATTCAACTTGTAGCTAAGGTTCGTCGCGAAAACAGTTTAAAACATCTGCAACATAAATCATTCGGCTGTTCGTGATAGGCGAAATAAAAAAACCTTATATTCATAAATTATCATGTTATTTTTAAATAGTGAGTATCTTTTTTTAAAAAAAAAGGAATTTAAACCGAGTAGCCTAGATTTATCTTAGCTTTAAAATAACTTAAGTTATACAATTATAATAAATTTATTAATAAACTTTTGCATTACCAAACAATTAACTAACATACTTACAACTTCATTTATGCCAATTCTGTGCCAGAACAACAGCGATAAAATATCATAAGCTTTCTATATGTAGATGCTATTAACTTTATCAGTTTTTTAATATCTATTAGAAGAGTTTTAATATCTATTAGAAGAGTTTTAATATCTATTAGAAGAGTATAGACGGAATGTACTCTGCTTGTATCTCTTAGAGGTTTAGGCTTAGAGTTAAGGATACTGTAAAGAGTCTCAATCAGTCGTATTTGCCGATAGTCAATTGATTATGGCAAGGATTAATTTATGGGATATTTGATAATTATTACTTATATTGTCTTCACTAAAGCTAAAAATTCTGTTATGTTTGATAATTTTTATAGATAAATAAATGAGTTATTAATCAAGATGGCCGAAAGGAAGATCCATTATAAAGGCAAAGAATGTATTTTAACCAAAGTATTAATTTAAATTAACGACAGAGCGTAATTAATCGCTTTAATATTTTTAAAACACAAACGGTTTGTCAATTGATTAATTCAGACAATGGAAATTACGGTGTATAAAAATAAAAAATAATTGTAAAAATACAATTTAAAAATCCTACATAAAATAGTTACCATTTTATTCTTTTGGTTTTGTGAATTAAACATAAAAAAAATAACAGTTTAAAGTGTTTTATTTTGGTATTGTTTATGGAAAACAAACATTGTTATATGTGCTAGTACGCTGTGGTTGTAGTGCGATAATCAGTTAAAGATATCTAAATGTAGAATAAATTATTTAAAAAAACATATGATATTAATAACTCAATTATTGACTTTAAGTAAATAAAGTACTGTTTTTTTGTTTATAATCAAAAGTTACCAAGGCCATGAACAAAAATTATGTAAATGTATTATGATTCAATACCAAAACGACAATTCCGCCGAACTACCTTTTTTGGTAAGTTTTTGCTTGATGTTATAACTTAAGTAACTTCCGATTGTAGGTTAAACGTGAGCCTATAGTAAATTATTTACTAGTATGACAAGCAAACGTTTTATCATTATTAGTTTTAAACGAAAATATTTTTTTCGTAAGTTAAATTATCAAAATCTAACTGCAAGTTCATTTCTAATTGTTAATTGGAAAAAAATACTAACATGCTAATACCCCTTTTGGTATAGAGACTGTGTTTAGCTGTTTTTATATTAGGAGATTTGATTTATATAAGTTTAGTAAATAGTATAATAAGTTAACTTAGATTTTGTTTGACTAAAGTATTTGAAACTAATAAATAAGATTTGCTATAACCATAATTACGCATGACATCAGACTTATATTTTAGCTGCCAAATTTTTACAATCGCTAGCTAACATGGTAGCTAATCTTGTGATATCAATCATGGCCTGGCGGCATTCTACTTTATCTGGATATTTGGTTGTTTTGCAGAGAATTTCTGCTACGCTTAATCTCTTTAAGGCTAAGATAAGACTATAAATGTTCCAACGCTTTAATTGTTGGGTCGCGGTATCGGCAATAAGGAAGAATATACTAGAGCGCAATGACTTAATTGCTTGGGATGGAGTAACATGGTTGTTCATTCGAGTACGCGCTAAATGAAGCTGTTGGAAGTAAATTATTCCCATGCGCAATATCTGTACTGATGTGATACCTTGCTGAAATGCTCGATCGATCAGAGTTACAACTAAATCCAATCTACCATCTGCCACAGCAGACATAAACTGATTAGTATCAAATTCTGCGCTATTTCCTATAGCTGAAATAACTAAATCAAGATCAACATTTTCCCCCTCTTTTAATAAAAGCATAAACTTTTCAATCTCTATTTTACTCACTATGGTATCACTTCCCTGGTGTGGAGCGATGAGAAATCTTTCAGCGTCTGGATCGATTTTAACAGATTTTGACGCAAGTAATTTTTGTATTGTACTCGCTCGCTCACTGGTAGTATCTGCGTAGCAGGCAAGAGCAATCATATCTTTTCTTTTATTTGAAAAAAGTCTTCGCAATTTACTTGATGCTTTTAGATCATTAGATTCAATAACGAGTAATGTATCACCGGTATCGCCCTGAAGTGCATTGATAACAACTTCACCAATTTTATCGGTTGCATTGTGGACCCAGACTAGGCGACGCTCTCCTGTCATGGAGAGCGCATGCATTTCATCCGATAGTCTTGCTGGATCATTGGCAATTTCGCTGGCATCCATTTCACTGAGATTGAATGGATCATTTAATGTTTTTACTACATTTTTAGCAATACGTTTGGCAAATTCCAAGACTCTAGGCAATTCTTTTCCGTATACAAGAACTGCTTTAGTACAATACGGTGGAGCATTAATAAACTCTTCCACCTCATAGTCTACTAATTTCATTGATTATCCAATCGCTCCCCGCCTGTCCTATCAAAATATAATGCTATGTGCAACCGAATATCATCTGCTAGTTCCGTTATTGCACGGAAGCTTGCAGCCCTTTCCGCACGTAAGTTAGCATATTCAGATGAATTAATGAAGAAGTTTGATGTGCGCTCGTTTTGTCCATTAACGAGAGCTTTATTAGTGATAATTTCTATTAACTCCCATTTTACCTCAACAATATATTGAGCCAAAGTTAAGGTTGATTCTCGTAATAGCATTATCTCAGCTTTATCTTCTTTGATTGTAACGTCTAGGCGATATTTAGGTTTGCTAACGATACCACTTGGATTGATTCGGTCAAATATCGCGTTGCGAAGTATTTGACTGAGACGATTGTCAGTTGTTTTGATATCAATTTGAGTAAATATTTGATTATACAGGTTATAACCTATTATTTTTGTCGAGTATAGTGGTCGAAAATCACAGGCTAAAAAAGTACTTCCGTACAAAAATAAAATAATAGTAGCGAATGATTTAGACTGTTCTATCGATCGCACCCCAAGCTCAAATAACAAAGTTGACTACTTTGTTAGGTACTACAATAATTTTACGAATAGTTTTGCCCTCAAGCAGTTTCAGCATACTAGGATGTTTGCTAGTCTGTGCGATAATTTCCTCCTCCAAGGTGTTTTTCTCCGTTTCAATTCTCCCGCGCAGCTTACCATTAATTTGGATAACAATAGTTACTGTTTTGCTCTCTATCAAACTAACATCCGCTTCTGGCCAAGGCACATTAGCAAGCATGTCTCTATAACCCAGTTTCAACCATAATTCTTCGCAAATATGTGGGATTATGGGCGCCATCATTTTGATTAGTGTTTCGAAGCCAAAACGTAATGTCCATGCTTCACCTTCGCCTTTACCAGATAATGTAAATATTCGGTTAGACAATTCGCGAATTTGTGCTATTGCACTGTTGAAACGGTATTTTTCAATGTTATCGGTCACGGAAACGATGGTCCTATGGCACTCTCTATAGATAGATTTAGCTTCTGATGATAATACACTTGGCTTTATCGTTTTAATCGATATTAAGTTAATTTTGTATTCTGTGATTTCTCGCCATAAGCGATTAATATAACGCCAGGCGCTGTCGATACCTTTTTCATTCCATTCTAAGTCTCGTTCTGGTGGGTTGTCAGACAAGATGAACAGCCGAACTGTATCAGCGCCATATTGGCTAATTATAGTCTCTGGCACTACTGTATTCCGTTTGGATTTTGACATTTTTTCTATTCGACCAGCTATTACTGGTTCATTACCTTCGATCGTAATCAAGCGGTTGCTAGCATTTGTGGTAATTTCTTCGGGATAAAGCCAACGATTCCCCCCCCAATAAGTTTTATGGCAGACCATACCTTGAGTAATAAGTTGAGAAAATGGTTCTTTTATAGAGAGATATCCACAATCGCGCAAAGCTCTAGTAAAAAAACGAGCATATAGCAAATGCAGTATCGCGTGCTCTACACCTCCAATATACTGGTCGACAGGCAACCAATAGTTAGCGGATTTGTGCTCAAAAGGAATGTCTGAGTTTACATCAGTTAAACGCGCAAAATACCAAGAAGATTCAAAAAAAGTATCAAGCGTATCAGTTTCACGGATTGCGTTGTTGCCACATAATGAGCAAATCGTATATTTCCAGGTTGGATGACGATCGAGAGGATTGCCTGGGCTGCTAAAGTCGATATCCATAGGCAGTTTAATTGGTAGCTGATCTTCTGGCACGGCTACAGCTCCACAGCTTTTGCAATGGATCATTGGTATGGGACATCCCCAATAACGTTGCCTAGAAACTCCCCAGTCTCGTAAACGCCATGTGATACTACGTTTTCCTATACCACATTTCTCAAGACGCTCAATAATAGCTGATTTAGCGGTTTGGACATCCATACCATTTAAGAAATCAGAATTGTACATTGTACCAGGCCCTGTATAAGCCTTACACCCGACTGAAAAGGTAGCTTCATTTTCTTTCGGCGGTAGTACAACTGGAATTACTGGTAAATTGTACTTGCGTGCAAAATCCAGATCACGCTGATTGCTGGATGGGCAGCCAAAAATAGCACCAGTGCCATACTCCGCTAGTACTAAATTACTGATATAAACTGGTAAATTCTTGTCAGGCAAAAAAGGATGTTTGGCTTTAATTGCCGTACGATATCCGTTTATTTCTGAGGTATCGATATTTACTTCACTAGTACATGTACGATTACATTTTGCGATGAAGGTTTGCAGAGTTTTATTGGTTTCTGCCAACTTATAAGCCAGCGTATGATTAGCGGAGATGGCACAGAAACTGGCGCCAAACAACGTATCTGGCCTAGTAGTAAACACATCTAGCTTTTCTCTGACTTCTCCGGTAAGCTGGAAACTAATCAATACCCCATCTGAACGACCTATCCAATTCTGTTGCATAAGCCGAATTTTGTCTGGCCAGAGATTTTCCATATTCTTTAGGGTATCTAGCAAATCTTCTGCATAGTCGGTAATTTTCAAGAACCACTGTTTTAGCTTACGTTTCTCAACTACGGCACCAGAGCGCCAACCAGCACCGTTAATTACTTGCTCATTGGCTAGCACTGTTTTTTCTACAGGATCCCAGTTGACCCAACTTTCTTTGTGGTACGCAAGTCCAGCTTTGACAAAATCCAGAAAAATTTTTTGTTCGTGGCGATAATAGCTAGAATCGCAGGTAACTATTTCACGATTCCAGTCATAACTCATTCCCATGCTTTTAAGGCTTTTGCGCATATTGGTGATATTATTTTTGGTCCAATCATATGGATGAATGCCACGCTCGATCGCAGCATTCTCAGCTGGTAAACCGAAAGCATCCCAGCCTATTGGATGTAATACATTGAAGCCGCGTGCAATCTTATATCTCGCCAATACATCCCCTAACGTATAATTGCGAACATGACCCATGTGAATGTTGCCTGATGGATATGGAAACATTTCTAATATATAAAACTTGGGTTTAGAAAGATTAATGTTGGCTTCAAAATATCGGCACTGAGACCACTTTGATTGCCATTTTTCTTCAATTACCTTAAAATTATAGCGAGTCATGGAATTTTTCTTTCTTTAATAACTACTGTCGTAAGATTTTATGGTATAAAAAACATTATAAAATATTTCTCATCTATTGAGATAATTGTCGAATACGCATTTGACGAGCGCGTGTTAGGATGGTGTTTTCCAAATCTCTACCAAGAGTATTATCGATTATAACATCATGCCAATTTCCTGCAGGAACGCGAATCTGTCGAAAAACATTAGCACGAATGCCGTCAGAACGAAGTTTTTGATCAAGAATGTAAACAGTTACTTTAAAACGCTCTTCAGGGCTATCCGCCAAATTATACCAATCTGAGATAATCACTCCTCCAAACGGATCGGCCGAATCCAATGGCAAAAAAGATAGAGTATCCAGTGTTGCACGCCATAAAAAAGCATTGACAGTTATAGCGCTTGAATATTGACTAGAATTATTATTCTTGCCAAACGATAAAAAGTTAATCCAGTCTGGTGTTGTTATTTTATCTTGCTTTTTGTAAGTTGGTACTCCGTCTGGACCTGTAGTTGGGTACTGATAGATTACTGGTATATTAGAGGTACAGGATGATAATATAAAAAAACACAGCAGTATTGACGCTGAGATAGCCTGGGATTTCAAGCGCAAATAGATCATCACATTTTATCCAATTTTGTGGTTATTTTTACTAGCACAAAGCTTTATAAGCATTACTCCTCAACACAATGTTTTTAATCTATGGGGGCGACGAGACAAGCATCGCAGCAATTTGGATTATGATTGACATTTGAACTAGTGCTTATCACGTGATAATTTGTTATATATTTTCCATATTAGGCTTGTTTTGTACTTTAAATCACCACAGCTAAGTTGACTGTTGTCAATGATCGCTTGTAGCAATAAGGCTATCGGTCATGGATAGCGATTATTCTTTTGCGCTTTTTCCAGCATAGACCAAGCATTATACAACAATAACCTCAAACTAGGGAGATATGGGGAATGAAGAAGAGTGTACTAGGTTCAACAGCTTTCGTTGCTGCGGGTCTAATCGCTGCACCTTCCGCTATTGCAGCTGAAAGGCTACATGTTAGCGTTGGCGGTTACATGGAGCAATGGCTTGGTTACACTACAGTTGAAGATGGTTTGAGTCGTGATATTGACGGCTTTGACGTTAAATCAGATTCTGAAATTCACTTCGAGGGTTCTACAACTCTTGACAACGGTATTGACTTAGGTGTAAACGTCCAGCTTGAAGCAAATACCGATAAAAACGATCAGATAGATGAATCTTACCTGTTTATGAAAGGATCTTTTGGTGAGATTAACTTAGGATCCGTAAATTCAGCGATGCATAATATGCATTTCGCTCCGAGCGATTTTGGTATAGGTATCAATTCTGGTGATCAAGCCGATTGGGCTGCTTTTTCTAACAGCAAGATTGATAAACCGCAGTATTCGCGTAGTGTTTTGGGTTCGACATACATTGATCCTAATCCCTCACACGATTCCGAAAAATTGACGTACTATACTCCACGTTTTGCTGGTATCCAACTTGGTGCTTCTTATTCTCCAGATGATTTGCATGACAACAATCAGCCAGTGAATCGTCATTTTGATCGGAGTGATATGGTCGCGTTGGGTGCTAATTACACAGGTGATTTTTCCGGTGTCTCAATGGGAGTTTCCCTTGGATATGGTACTTTTTTAGATCAAGGATATCATCGCAACAAAGCGGAAAGTTACAATGCAGGCATTACTCTTGGCATGGGCGGTATAGGTATTGGCGCTTCCTGGGCAGAAGCTAATGATTCCCTTGCAGATGGTTCTGCTTACAATTTGGGCTTATCTTATGAGACCGGTCCTTTAGGTGTTAGTTTGACTTATTTGAACGGTGTAATTGACAAGGACATTGCTCAAAACACATTCCATTTATCTGGTAAGTATGCCCTTGGTCCAGGAATTGACGCGAAAGCTACTCTTGGTCACGCAAACTATGAAAAATATCATAGTGACGAGATCGATGCTACTTACTTAGTAACTGGCATTCGTGTATCATTCTAAATTTACTATACATTTATGAAGTAAGTAGCTCCTCAAAGTAGCTACTTACTTCATCTGTGCAGTAAGTATTTGTAATAAAAAAAACACCCATGGCACATTTAATTTTTACGTTAATGTATCACTAATTAAAATTAGAATTCTAAAAATTAGACCTAATAAATGTAAATAGTACTATAAAAAGCTTGATCTTTGTGCTGTGTATAGTAAAGTGTATTTACTTTATTCTGTAATATACTTTAATTTTATTAAAAAATAATAAATCTACTGATTTATCTAAATAAATAATAAATGATACACTTTACTTTTTATAGACTAAATAGATTGCTAAAAATCCTTTATTATTTTTTTAGTAAAATCATTAAATTAAGTAGGAAATTTCCTCACAAATCTTTTTTATTTCATTCCTAAATCCTGGAGTTTTATTTAGTTAATAAAAACAATATTACAGTGCATTTTACAATTTAGTATTAGTCATCGTTAATTATTAAAGTTTGCATTCTAACAATCAAGCTACAAGATATTATTTTATAAACTATACTTATTTATGTACATTAATAAAATAATGTGCTTATGTATTTAATAAATCAATTTACTATAAAATTGAATATATGAATACTTTATATATCTAAGTTATGTGCTAAAAGTTTGACTATTCATATAAACTAGTAATTATAACAATATTAAATTTTAAAAAATCCTTGATAAGATATAGGCGCAAAACTAATTTATATGCTAGATTTTTTTTAAATGAAAAACATTATTACTAGAAGTAATTTTTATGATATATATTAAGTAAGTGTGTGACAGTATTACTACTTATAATTAATTTATTAAAATTAGCAACGGTTAAATATGCCTTCATGCGCAGCTTTTGATTTTAAACTATATAGAAAATAGTATTCTATACTTTAGTTTTCTAGAAGACTATTGATTGTATATATAATTATATAACTTGATGAGGATGTTTTGGTTTGTAATATTCGTTATAATATACTCAGTTAAGAATTAGTTGTTGTATAAAATCTTTTAGTTTCATAATAAAGCTTACTAGACTGTTCAAATATCGAAATGATATTGATTAGCTGACTAAATGACTGAGAATTTGATTTATTCATGTTAGCTATAGATACCTATTTTTAATATTAGGTACGAACTATAAAACGATCTATCTTAAAGAAGGTTAATGAAAAAATAAGATATAGCATATAACTAAAATAAATACAAATACTGCCTAGTATCTATTTAATTGATATTTATCAGATTTAGATTAAATCATTGTGATAATTTAATACTTTTTTAGCGAAGTAATATTAAGTATTGATGTTACATAAATTTTTTACATTAGATGATAAAACTATTACTAATCTAATTTTAGCTATAATTAGCAAGGAAATTGTAAAGTCTCTTCCTTCCTAATACATTTCTTATCTGTAACATCAGTCTATCATTACCCAAAACTCATCTGAAGTGAAACATTTTTCTATTTAATTATTTCAGTTAATAAAGATAAAATAGATTATGCGTATTATGTCAACTGTCGGAGAACATAGTGCAGTATGCCACCATGTACGTAATATTTGATCTCATTCGCAGTATCAATACAGCATAGCAACTCGACTTTTTTAGTTAATCCGTTTGTGTAGATGATAGTAAGCAATACTCGCATTCGAGGAGAAATAGCGGATGATATTCCGTTAATGTTAAAGGTTTCGTTTCCAGTCAAGCTAAGCGATTTACGGTCGATGCCTTCTGGAAATTGTAGCGGTAGCACCCCCATGCCAATGAGATTAGATCGGTGAATTCGTTCAAAGCTCTCCGCGATAATTGCTTTTATTCCTAACATATAGGTACCTTTGGCGGCCCAGTCACGAGATGAGCCAGATCCATACTCTTTACCTGCTATAACTACTAAAGGAATATTCAACTTCCTATATTCCACAGAAGCATCAAAAATTGATATTTGCTCTCCGGTAGTTATCATTTTAGTAATTCCGCCTGATACGTTAGTAGTCATTTCATTTTGTAGACGAATATTAGCAAATGTGCCGCGCACCATGATTTCGTGATTACCTCGACGAGAACCGTAGGAGTTGAAATTTATCGGGGATATTTGGTGTTCTAAAAGAAATTTACCGCTTGGTTCATCCTTACTAATCAAGCCAGCTGGTGATATATGATCAGTCGTAACTGAATCACCAAGTATTGCTAGCGCATGTGCAGCACTAATATTTTTAATTAATTTAGGTTTCTTCTGAAAATCAATAAAATAAGGTGGTTTTTTTACATATGTTGAATCAGCATTCCACTCATATGTTAGGCCACTGGATACAGGGATGTTTTGCCAATCTTTATCGCCTTGAAACACATTTTTATAGCGTAATCGGTACATTTCTGGGGAAATTTGGGATTGAATTATTGAAACGATTTCGCGATTCGATGGCCAAATATCGCTTAGATAAACAGGTTTGCCATTTTTGTCTTCGCCAATAGGATCGTGTTTTAAGTTCACCAAAAGTGAACCGGCCAGAGCATATGCAACAACTAATGGCGGTGAGGCTAAGTAGCTAGCCTTAACGTGATGATTTATACGTCCTTCGAAGTTACGATTGCCTGATAGCACTGCGCAAACTGTTAGATCGCCATTTTCTACTGCCGTTTTAATCGACTCGTTAAGTGGTCCAGAATTCCCTATGCAAGTAGTGCAGCCGTATCCAACTAGATTAAAACCTAACTTATCGAGCGAATTTTGCAGACCTGCAGCTTTTAAATAGTCGGTAACGACTTGAGAGCCGGGAGCTAAAGAAGTCTTTACCCAAGGTTTCACCATCAAATTTTTTTCAATTGCTTTTTGAGCCACCAGACCAGCAGCAATAAGGGCGCTAGGGTTTGAAGTATTAGTGCAGCTTGTGATTGCAGCAATGACGACATCACCGTCATTCAGTTGGTAATTTTTATTCTTGACTTTGATTGCTCGTTTAGTATTGGTGTTATTGCCGAGTGTGGCTTTCAGTGTTGTTTGAAAGTTTTTGACTGCTTCGGTTAGTAATACTCGGTCTTGCGGACGTTTAGGGCCGGCTATGGAAGGTAATATTGTTGATATATCGAGCTCTATAGTATCATTGAATTTGGGACAATCTGTATCGTTTTCGCGCCACATTCCTTGAGCCTTAGCATAAGCTTCAACTAGCTCGATACGGGTTTCGTCTCTTCCAGTGAAGCGTAGGTAACTTATGGTTTCGACATCGATCGGAAAAAATCCACAAAAAGCACCGTATTCTGGCGCCATGTTGGCTATAGTAGCTCGGTCAGCTAATGGTAATTCATTTAGACCAGAGCCGTAAAATTCGACAAACTTGCCAACAACACCCTTGGCACGTAGCATTTGAGTAATCTTTAGAACAAGATCAGTAGCGGTTGCACCTTCCGGCATTTCGCCCGTTAGTTTGAAACCAATTACCTCAGGCACTAACATCGTTAGTGGTTGGCCAAGCATCGAAGACTCGGCTTCAATTCCGCCTACACCCCAACCAAGAACACCTAGGGCATTAATCATAGTAGTGTGACTATCGGTACCTACAAGAGTATCAGGATAGGCAATGGCGGTCTTATCTCCTTCGTCATTAGTCCATACTGTTTGTGCTAGATATTCTAGATTTACTTGATGGCATATACCAGTACCTGGAGGTACAATACGAAAATTAGAAAAGGCTTTTTGACTCCATTTTAAAAACTTATAGCGCTCCTTATTGCGATTCAATTCTAGTTTGGTATTATTACTAAATGCTTCTGAATTACCAAATTCATCTACTATCAATGAATGATCAATAACTAAATCTACTGGCAAGACTGGGTTGATCTTGCTCGGATTATCACCAATTTCATTCATGACGTCACGCATTGCGGCAAGGTCTACTAGAGCTGGTACTCCCGTGAAATCTTGCATGAGTATGCGTGCTGGACGGTAAGCAATTTCATGAGGAGAGTATTTTTTGGTTTTAGATTGTTCTATTAGCGACAAGACATCTTCATAACTAACGCTGATGCCATCTTCATGCCGCAACAAATTTTCTAATAAAATCTTTAAAGAATAGGGTAGGTACTTCACACCAAGCTTGGTAATATCATAGTAAATGTAGCTTTTATCTGATACGTTAAGAATTGACTTAGTTTTAAAACTATTCAGGCTTGCTATCATTGTAGTATCCTGCATTTGGTATTATTTGTTGCAATTTTAGTGTAATCGTGATCTGGTTATTGTTAGCTTTCTTAGGGCGATATAATTTATAGTTTATCTTGATCTTAGTAAACTGCTATTATGCAGATTATATGATTTTACTAAAGCTTTAGCATATGGATACTCTAATCTAGAGCCATAGAGATTTATTTTTTTACCTCGCTACTAAAATACTAGCTGTTAACTAGGGCAGCTATTAACTTTGTATAGACATAATTGCGCTTGATTTTTTACCACTTATTTTAGCACTCTGGCATAAAGTAGTTGTTCATACTGCGCTAACTTTCTTTGTCTGCTATAATCAATTACTTATGATTTTAATTTGCTTTAATTGTTTATCTGAGATAATTGGATGTAATTCAATTCTTTTATTAGTAAGTAGTTTTTTAGCATCATTATATGTTTTGACATAATTATAGATATGCACAGCGTTGGATTGATTGTCGTTTAAGCTTAGTCCAACTTGATACGCTGATTTTAATCATTGATTTGGTTGCTTATAAGTCGTATATCGCTTTTCTTTAATCTTGGAGTATTAAACGCAATTCATCTATCGCTATGGCATAGTGTTATTTTATGTTATAGCTTATTTATAAGATTTTATAACAGTTTCTTCTGCTATGAGAGAGATAGATTTGCCTATTAATTTAACTTTACTTGTATAAAAGCTAAAATTATTTCTTAGTTAGTTTGATTAGAGTTATATTTATCAAAATAAATTATCGTATTTGATCTTAAGAAGACGATCTTTGGTAGGATATATAGTGGCAATAAATTTAGATAATTATTTTATCGCGCTTTTCTGATCCCCTGATCATATCGTACATGTAGAGATATCATCACACTTAAAAATTTACCTGAGTTATAGTATCATGGTAATTCAATGTTTTTTTTTGATATAGTGAAAGTTTTTTATAGTATAGTCTTAGTATTCTATTAACCAATAAAAGTAAGTAGTCGTTTGTTATTTTTACTTAAATTATTCTAACAATTAGAATGGCTGATTGTTGATATACAGTTCTAGAAGACTTATTCTTGTCATGGTTTAAGAATTTTGAAGTACAAATGGTTTAAAATGAAAATAGAATTTGTGCCAAAAGTAATGACTATTATTTGTTTTTATTGTTAAGTTAACTTAGTTAATTTTTTCTCCTTGTTACTCGACTAAAGTAAAAAATTAGTTATCCAAGGATTGCTTTTTAGGTGCTTTTGAGGATACAAAAGCAATAATCCCTATTTCATGTTGAATTGATGATACTCTATAAAAGAGTGAATCAAAACAAAATAATCAATCTAAGTAATCAAAGTTATTGTGCTTCTCCGCAGGATCTTTAATTAAAGATAGATGCTTGATATTGATTTAGTACTAAGATAGTCTGTTAGATAATGGAGTAGGTCTAGAAAGATATTTAGGGATTTTAGCATTGTCTTAATTAGGAGTGTATTTATGAGAAGTCATTTGTGGACTTATTTAAGACTAAGCCTGTATAGGCGAATTAATTAAGAATGTTGATTGTGTTAATTTACTAACAGTAGCTTTCATTTTCGGCAGTGTATTAGCAATTGTACAATCGAGGAAAATAATAATCTTCAAAAGAAGATAATGATTTGTAGTGGATGATTTTTAAGGATTTTTAAATTAATACCTAAAACACATTTTTGGTCTATTAACTAAGAGGCATTGTGAAGATAACTCGAGACTTATTTTGTATTGCAATTGTTGTTCATCCTCCATCCGTTGGATTGCTTACACAAAAGTGGTCATATATTATAAAATCCCCTTTTTCTTCAACTTTTGTAAGTTTTGAGATTTAGCTCATATGGAGTGCTATTTGATCTGCAAATAGATTAAAAGCTAAATTTATTATGTTATAGTTATTCGCTGTTTAATATTTTTTATTTACTAATAAATTATGTAAGCATAAGTACTTGAATTTCTTTTTACGAAAAAGATATGCAATTGCATTAGTGAGATAAATATTCACTTCGAAGCAATTTTTCATATTTTAATTAATTTAAATTGGTTATCGGTATTGTTTTGGTGTATTAGCCATATACGATTTTATCTTTTTGAGATGATTGCGAAATCAGAAATTATTAAACTTAAAATATTTTATCATGTTTTACGTATGCGATAAATAGATCATTTTTTTTTTGAAAACGGTAAGTGTGATCAATATTGCCGCAAATAAATTCAACTAAAGCTCTTTGTTATCATTCTTACTTTTAAATAAAGTAACAAGTTTATAAGTATAAACTTGTTACTAGTAAATTAGCTAGAGATATGATAGCACTAATTATAAATTATGCCATAATATTCACAAAAAAAATTAATAAATTTACATTGTAATAATGCGTAAATTTATTGCCCTCAAAATTATAATTATCTAGAGTATTAATCGATTGTACTGGGTAAATTAGAGTAAAATTTTATCTCTTGGTTAATCGAGTAAATTTATTATACTTGCCTTAAAGTATTATTTACAAAATTTTGTGTTTTTAATTGTTTACTTAACCCTCATAGATTAATAATTCATCTGCAAATGTTTGAGACAAAATCAAAAAAAACTTTATTTAATCAAATATGCTGCGATCGTTTTTTTTTTTTGCAATAATTTAAATTTACAAGTAAGATTAACCTATTATGCTTAATAAGCATTGATACGCACAAAAGATAAATTAATCATTCTAGTGACGCGGAAGTTTTTCTTTGTTTGTTGTGTTAGATAATACAAATGATAGTCAACATAGACTTCATGTAAAAATGAATATTAAAAGATAGATCATATATTTTACTGTCATTCTTGACGATTATAAACTCAGTTAATTAATAATGACAATTATTATAACTTTAATAATGGGTTTGCTTTAAAAGAGAAATCATCTCTCGCAATTGGGATCGAGTTTGTAAATATAACGGAAGTAAGGCGTATACAATAAAAAATTTTAGACCTGTTCTATAACAGCTAACCTATCCTTATAATATCAAGCTACCTTAACTTGACAACAAATACAATAAAATTTAATTAACTTATCTGAGGATCAAAAAACACTTGCTTAAGAAAATATAGTTAATTACCAGATATTGGCCAATTAATAGCTTTCACGTTCCATGCGCTTACGCTTCCGATAACGACGGATTGCCTCTGCTCGCTCACGTGCCTTTTTCTCAGAAGGCTTTTCGTAACTGCGACGCAGTTTTAGATCTCGGAATATACCTTCGCGCTGCATTTTCTTCTTCAGTGCACGCAAGGCTTGATCGACATTATTATCACGAACGGATACTTGCACAGGTTTTGCAAACCTTTCCTTTGGCTTATGAACAAATAAATACTAAAAATAATACCATGCAATAGATTAATTAACTGATAATTATAAGCACATAAGCATTATGTGGGTAATTATATTACAAATTCATTCAGTTAGGCAGTGCTTTTTATATATAGTCTCATTATCAATAACGAAATCCTATAGATTTGTAAAGATAATGCAATTAACGCTTTTTATAGATAACAGGTATAAGGTAATCAATCGTTCTAAATATAACACCGATTTCTCTATAGATTGATACTTTTATCTGACTAGAAATTAACAGAATTAAATTCTGCGTACTAAATAATTACAAAATCTAAACGATTAATACCAGTGTTTTAGCTTTAGATAAGTCATTTATAACTTTTACTAAAGTTATAAATTTAAAATACTTCTAGGCATTTAATCAGTCTGGAATTAGGTATTTAAAATTTGCGTCTCCATTCATTTAGTTAGATTTATGGTATATAAACCCTTTGCTTTAAGCTAAGTTGGATATGCTTTCAAAGCAATAACTTAATCTGATTTTTTAACTTATATGATTTTTCCTAGTTATATATATTAGTGGAAACTATTAGTCTAGTAAATACGCATAATACTCAGTATAATATCGAAATATGTTACAAGCAGTAATTTTTATATGAGCATAGATTAGCCTAATTGTCTTCACCTTTATTGCTTTTATTGTGGTTAATTTTTTTTAAAAATTTGATATTACCAAATGATCTTAAGACTGATTTCAATTTGATGAAATCAGATATTTTTTATAGCAAACTAGGCATATAAACGTATTTGTAAATTTACATTGGCATTAATATTTCTTGCGCTATCCCCGCTCTTATCGTAAGAGTATATACTTAT
Organism: Candidatus Endolissoclinum faulkneri L2; assembly: GCF_000319385.1. Classification (GTDB taxonomy): domain Bacteria; phylum Pseudomonadota; class Alphaproteobacteria; order Thalassobaculales; family Thalassobaculaceae; genus Thalassobaculum; species Thalassobaculum faulkneri. Next base: position 450,028 of record NC_019566.1, read on the forward strand.
TGCGGATTTTTGATAGATGATACTTGTGCGTGAACAAAAAGTCTGCTGTTTTTATTAGATAAGAAAATTATTATTTCTGCATATATTATGCGAGTTCATTTTGTATACTTCAGATTAATAATGACAAATAAGTCAATATGCTATGAATAGAAAAAAATTTTCATACTCTTCTGATACTGTAATGAATTTATTACGCGCAAAAATACTAGAAGCAGCTCTGCCAAACATTTTGTCCGATGGATGGACACGTAAAAGTCTAGTCAAAGGTGCATGCTCCATTGGTTATGCTCCTACTGATGTAGATATTGCCTTTCCTTTAGGTGTGCGTGAAGCTGTAATGTGTTGGCTATCACTAACCGATGCATGCATGGAATCCGATGCACGAGATTGTGATTTAGTAAAATTAAGAATTCGCGAAAAAGTTGTACTTAGCGTACGCCTTAGATTGGAAAAAGCACTGCCTTATAAAGATGTGGTACGTCGTACTTTATCGTTTATGTGCGTACCTGGCAATATGCATATAATGACAGCTAGCTTGTTTAATACCGTGGATAGCATTTGGTTAATTTGCGGTGATATGTCTAATGACTACACCTATTACACTAGGCGTATTCTATTGTCAGCCGTGTTTAGTTCAACTCTAATTTATTGGTTGGACGACAATTCTGATAATCATGCAGATACATGGGCTTTTCTTAATCGTAGAATTGATGATGTGATGGGGGCGTCAAAAGTGATAAATAAATTAAAAGTATTTGGGGTTTCTTTACCTAACCCACGAAGATTTTCACGTGCTTGGTACGCTTGGTACAATACAATTTCGTAAAAAATTATAAATAATCTAGCTTGTAAATTCATTATGTTGATTACACTACATAGTGTTTGATTTACTTTATTGTTTTTTGATAAGTGTAGACAGCATAACTTTTGACGATATTAATTTATTGTAATGTATTAAAGTTTTTTATTTTACTTTAATCAATATTAGTAGGTGTATTACAAATGTTAAAAATTATGGTTTATCAGTGTCATAAGTGAAAAAAATAATTAAAATTATTCCCCTTGGGCTTTTCAAAAAAGAGATTAGCTGTTGGTTTTTAGCGTTATTTGTATTTTAACTAATTAAGAAATTATTTCTATATCATTTCTAAAAAATTAATTAAGATGATATATATCCATAATGTTATAACTTTTGATTATGAATTTTTGTGTCGTAAACTAGATTGGTAATACACTATTTGTTAAAGAATTAGCTGATTATAAAAATACCATATCGATGCTGTGATTATCTGTGATGTATAATAGATTTAGAAAAAACAAATTTTAATTTTGATTTTTGTCAAAAAAAATAAATGAAAATAGGTTTTTTGCGTACTATTTACGCACTTTAAAAAGATTATTGTATGCTTATTACAAAGAATGTAATTATTAAATTAATTAGATGAATGATAGATATTTAAAGTATTATGTTGTTCGTCTTAAATTTTCCTTGTTTATAAACATTTCAATTAAAATGAATGATTATGTACTAAATCTCCTAGAGTAGTAAATTTCATAAAGAAGCTTGTGAAAAGAATATCTTACTATATAATTAAATTTTTACTCTAAAAATTAAAAGAAAAATATTCTACATTGCAGGATTATACGGCTGTTTTTGGGGTAATTGTGGTATTTATTTTTTTTTGCATGCTTTGAATGATATCAGTTTACTGCAGCAGTTAATTAATTCAGCAGCCTTTATTCGGTAGAGATGATAGATTGTTGTGATAGGGATTTTTAAGTTGTAGCTCGTTTATGCAAGCGCCTTTGATAAGGTTATTAAGTAAAATTTTGCCGCCTGAATCGCACTATAAGATTATTTCATGCTGTAAATAGGCTAGCGTGGGAATTGATTGTCTGGTATAATCTTCCTAACTGGGGCTGTTGTTAGAGGTATTTCCCACTTCAGCAAGAAGATAGTGCCAACGAAAATGCTTAAAATTATCAAAAATAGCAAAAATGTAGCAAAACGCATATCTAAATACCAAATTGTTGTATAAGCAATACTATGCTATATAGTGAAATTATCTTAAACAGATCTATGTTTCTTCAAACGAAATCATCCATTGCTATGCTTGATTTAGAATTTAAGTCTAGCATAGCAAAAAAAGATGCCTCTCATTAAGTAGTGCATTTCAATAAAATTAGCTAAATTCCTAAGGCAGATATGCTGAAAATTTTATGCTATGTATCAAATATCGCCTTCTTAAAACAGGCAGTTATTATTAACTTGCATTATTATTAAGCAAATTTTTAGCAACGTATGCTCTATGCAATAAGAGCTGATAGATTTTTTAAATGTACAATCGATAGGTTGTTTATCACAGGAATGTAAGTATTTTATTAGCCTGTTAGATTTAGAATTTTAATATTGATGTTACTCCTCAGGAGGCTAGCTAAAAGAAGCTTGTTATTGATAATGCGATTTGATAAGGAGCGATCCATTGTTTTACATCGAGAGTAATAAATGCTTGTTTGTTAACTATATAATAATTATATTCGGTAGGATTTGTTTGTTTTAGATTAAAGATATATACCCTATGATCTAGTTTGTTAGTAAAATAGATTTTAGATTACTCATTAAAAGCTCATTAAAAATTTCAACAGAAGGTAATGAATTAGCTGTCGATGTCCGAGATATAATGTATTTTTTTTTACTTACAATCAGCATACATTAGCTGAAAGCATTTAAAAACCATGACAATTACGATTATTTGCCTTTATAGCAGCATTGAGATGATTACAAAATAATTATTTTGCTCAGATATCTTGTTTTTTTATTAATACCACAGATTAGTAATCGTATTAAGCAGCTCAAATTGAGTTTATTCGTACGTTGGATAACAGAATAATCTTAACCACATATATTAAGATCAAATTGCTCATATGCTATTGCTGATATTATAAGTTAAAGTAATTGTTTAGAGGAGGAAGCAAAAGAATACTCTAGCAATTTATACTGCTTAAGTTGTGTAGTAAAGGTTGACCGATTAATCAGTATATTGGAAATATAGCGTAATCTAGTATCTTGAATAATGCTTTAATGCGCTCCAAGACTTATCCAATGAATTTATGTTCAATCATTGATGAAGAGATAGACATTCCTATCACTATCTTTGCAATAGCTTTTTTAATATTGTTGTCCGGATTTTTTTCTGGATCAGAAACAGCTCTTACTACTGCGAGCAAGGCAAGGCTAAGTCAGCTCGCTCGCAAAGGCAGCAGCCGAGCTGCAATAGTAATTGATCTTAAGGACAAGAGCGATAGGCTCATTGGTGCTATACTAATTGGAAATAGCATAACTAATATTTTGGCATCTGCACTAGCAACTAGTACTATGGTAGCCCTTGTCGGAGAAAGCGGCGTTGTCATCTCTACTGTTGCTATGACGGTTTTTGCAGTTATTTTTTCCGAAATGTTGCCAAAGACCTACGCCATAAATAATCCAGATAAGATGGCGCTTTTTGTTGGACCTTTAGTAAGCTCATTAGTTTTCGTTCTTACTCCCTTTACCTGGGCAACTAGAGTAATTGTAGAAGGTGTGCTAAAGTTATTCGGGATTTCATCATTTTCTAGTAGATTAGCTCATGACGAGCGAGAGGAGGAACTACGCGGATTAATCGAGATGCATAATGATGGAGGCGAAGAGTTTGATCACGAGCGAGCTATGTTGCGAAGCGTTCTCGATCTAGCTGATGTTGAGGTTGAAGAAATTATGACTCACCGCAGTGCGGTATGTATGATTGATGCAGAATCTCCTATCGATAAACTGTTTGCTCAAGTGCTAAAAAGTTCTTTTACTCGATTGCCCTTGTATCGCGCAGATCAGAATAGTATTGTAGGTGTGCTACATGTAAATGAATTACTAAGGCGGGCAAGCTGTAATACCAAAGATATGATAGCAGAAGACTTCGACGTGATGACAATTGCTGCTAATCCTTGGATTATCCTAAATAGCACTACCCTTCTTGATCAGCTTCAAGCATTTCGCGCAAGACGTGAGCATTTTGCTGTGGTAGTAGATAAGTATGGTAGCTTTATGGGTGTAGTTACTCTAGAGGATATTTTGGAGGAAATTGTTGGCGATATTCTTGATGAAAAAGATACGGATGTTCGTGGTGTTTGTCCACAACCTGATGGTTCATATCTTGTACAAGGATCGATGACGATTCGTGATTTGAATAGAGAGCTTGACTGGGACCTGCCGTACGGAGAAGCATCCACTGTTGCTGGGATCGTTTTATATGAATCTCGGAAAATTCCAGAAGTTGGCCAGGAATTTTCTTTTCATGGTTTTCACTTCTTGGTTTTACGGCGTCATCGTAATCAAATGACACTTTTACGTATGACACCGATCACCTCTAGGTTAAATTAATTTTTTGATATCCGAATTATCGATTTAATTTGTTACGAGGCGGTTAATCTCTTATTATGTAATAATTAATATTTGTAATTAAGTGTAACCAACGATTAAATTATAAGTGTCATCTACAAAATTTACTACTATATAAATTATAGCATACAATAATAATTAATTATTTTTACTGACTGTTGCTTTAGTTTTGTTAATCTTTATTAACTAGTGCCATATTAAGACATAATAAATTACTAGTTAACATTTAAAAGCGTTTGGCTTTCGTTTAAAGTGTTTGTAGTTGGTTTAGCCCATAAGAGATTTTTAATTTATTGTTTTATGACTCATACAGCTAAAAGTTTTTTTTAAGGTAGATTGCAGTATTTCCATATTGGTTTGCATGTGCTTAACTTGATGAGGTCGCAATAATAGGCATTAGCTTTATCACCTTTTTCTTTATTGATTCACTTATTTTTGTATAGTAACAATGTTCCTAAGTTGATTGACTTTTATAACGTTTTAATATTCAACATCTAATAATTTAGTATTAGGATTAATCATAAACTCTTATTTCTATCGATTAGAAAATGTTTAGCCGATTGTCGAATTTTACTACCACTAATTAGTGGTAGTTTTGGTTGTTAATGATGATAATGGATGTTTGATTGCTATACGTATTTGCTCAGTATCAAGTATTATGGAGAACGTTTATGAGATAAAAATTATAATTAGCTGCTAGCTTTCAAATTTAGATTATTGAGGATTAGTAGCTTAATAAATTGATAATTGTGTCCTTGGTTATATTTTTTGCTTTTATTTTAAAATGTGATTAAGTTGATTTTTAAAATATATATTTTCCATTGCTCAAAATACATGTCTATGTTTAGCGTTAGTGATTGGTTATTGTATAATAAAATTATTTGCGCTTAGTCTTGGTATGGATAATTTAGTATTTTTTCTTAAAAAAAATAATTATTAAAATCAATATCTTGCTTTTGGTTATGCTGTTAATTATTACAGTAATAATTTGATATTAAATATTAATCAGTGCATCTTGTAGTGCGTTAATGTTCTCCTTTAGCGTAATTTTTTTTTAAAACATCATATTGTATCTGATTAACTATGAATGTCATAATGTCACTTATTTTAGGATAGTAAATGTTACATGTCAGCGGTATTCATGCTTGTCGAATATATAACTTGCCTGATCTTTGTTGCCAAATTACAAATATTAAATTGTTGCATTGTCGGAGGCGGTTAATTTTAGCGCAAGATTTTTTTACTTTCACTAAAACTCAATGATTCCGAAATACTGTTTAAGAAGGTTAGTAAGGTTCGTTTTTTACTGCTCGATTTTGATATTATGTATATTCTCGTGTTTTTATCTAAAAAATAATTAAGCGATAAATCACAAGTTGTTTTCTTTAAAATTTTCACATTATTCATTAATAAAGAAGTGATAATTATAAACCTATGCTACTATTAGATATTTTAAAGTTAAATATCGCTAACTTAATAAATTTTTTTTAAAGTGGAAATATTACGAAGCAGAAAGTCAGCAAATTTTTTTTATCCTCAGATTACGCAGAATGCGTAGCTTAATTTGAGATTAATTGAAATATTAATTTTTATTAGTGTATGCCATAAAATCAAACAAAGAAAAATATTCTTTTGAATAATAAACAATCATGCGTAAGCCATATTCTGCAATAATATTGACTGAATTTAAATTTAGCTATTTACATACACAATAATTATTTTTAGGTGCTTGTAGTGATCACAACCCATACATTCGTTAATCAAAACGATTTGATTATTGATAAAATCAATATGCGTAAGCGAATTTTCCGTCAACTGAAGAGGTTGTCAGATCAAGCAGTTGGCGCTGATCATAGGCTAGCTATCAATCTTTTTGGAGCACTCTCTCTATGCTCAGGAATGGTGGTATCTGGATATTGGCCAATGCGCAAGGAGATTAATGTGCTCCCGTGCCTAAGTGCACTATTGTCTTACGGCTGCCGTACCGCTTTGCCTGTTATACTTGAGGATAAACATGCATTGATCTTCCGTGCTTGGTCACCAGGCGATCAACTGGTTAAAGGTTTATATGGTACTTTTGAGCCAAGGCCTGATGCGGAGGTAGTTTATCCTACTTTGCTGTTGGTACCTCTAGTGGCCTTTGATCGATCTGGGAATCGTCTTGGTTATGGCGGAGGCTATTATGATCGCACACTGGTGAGCCTGCATGAACGCCATGCTATCCGGGCTATTGGGGTAGGATATGCAGGCCAAGAGGTTAACTGTGTTCCTGTAGGTGCTCATGACGTTATGCTTAACGGTTTTTTAACCGAGAACGGTTTTATTAAAATTTTGGAGTAAGATAGTGCGTGTATTGTTTTTAGGTGATATTGTTGGAAGAGCCGGGCGCGAAGCGGTAATTCATCATTTGCCTAATTTAATAAAATTTCTCGAAATTGATTTCGTTGTAGTCAATGGTGAAAATTCTGCGCATGGATTTGGAATTACTCGCAAAATTTGCACTGAGCTTTATGATGCTGGAGTTGACGTTATTACCACAGGCAATCACGTATGGGATCAGCGTGAGATTATTAATTTTATTGCAGACGATGATCGATTAGTGCGCCCAATTAACTTTCCTCCCGGAACTCCTGGCAAAGGAGCAGTTATTATAGAAAGCTGCAATGGGCACAGGGTTTTGGTGATTAATGTTATGTGCAGGCTTTTTATGGATCCCCTTGATGATCCATTTATTGCTGTGGAAAAGGCGATTGATAGCATTTCTCTAGGAGGAGAAGTAGATTTTATTTTGATTGATGTACATGGTGAAGCGACAAGTGAAAAAATGGCTCTTGGACATGCATTCGACGGACGAGTTTCTTTAGTAGTTGGTACTCACACACATGTACCAACAGCTGATTTAATGGTGTTGGCCAACGGAACAGGCTACCAGAGCGATGTCGGTATGTGCGGCGATTATGATAGCGTGATAGGGATGAAAAAAGAATATCCAATTAAACGTTTTGTTACAAAACTTCCTACTCCACGATTGGAGGCTGCCGAAGGTGAAGCTACTATTTGTGGTATTTTTGTTGTTACTAATGATCGTACTGGCTTGGCGATTAGAATTGAGCCGTTGCGTGTTGGCGGTTTGCTTACGGAGATAATGCCAGTGAGAGCATAACGTTTATTGTATTTTACTGTTAATGTTAAAAAATAATTTTAACAATTACAGAAGAAGCGATAGATGTGTTGTACATATTATAATAATGAGTAACATGATTGTAAAATCTTGCCTACTATCTTCTTACTATTTGATAATAATCGCCTAATTGTTGTAGACAGAGAGGCAACTGGAGAATCTAAAATGGCTGGTCATTCTCAGTTTAAAAACATTATGTATCGCAAGGGAGCTCAAGACAAAAAGCGCGGCAAGATTTTCGCTCGCCTTGCATGCGATATTCAGGTTGCAATTAAAGCTGGTGGTGACGATCCATATTCAAATCCAGCTCTTCGCAGCGCGATCATGTCAGCTCGTAAAGAAAATATGCCTAAGGATAATATTGAGCGCGCCATTAAAAATGGTTTTTATGGTGGCGAAAATGTAAATTGGGAGAATGTTTGCTACGAGGGTTATGGACCCGGTGGAGTTGCTTTAATTATTGATGCATTGACTGATAATCGTAATCGTACTGCTTCGGAAGTACGTGCTGCTTTTAGTAAATTTGGCGGTAAATTAGGTGAAACTAATTCAGTTTCTTTTATGTTTAATCGAGTTGGCCGGATTGTCTATCCTGCAAATATCGGTACTGCTAGCGATGTGCTAGAAGCAGCTATTAATGCTGGTGCGGAAAATGCTGAAAGCTCAAAAGTTTCGCACGAGATTGCTTGTGATGTTGAGAAATTTAATATCGTACTTGAAGCTTTAAAAGGCATGCTCGGTAAACCACAGTCAGCAGGCTTAGCCTGGAAGCCGTTAAACACATTGGTTGTGAATGATGAACATGCTGTTAATCTGATTAAATTGTGCAAGCTTTTAAAAAGCAATAATCATGTACAGCAACTTGCTGCAAACTTTGACACTAATTTAGTTATGTAATCTCTTAACTTTAGACTTGGAGTATCAAACACGATCTTGTCTACTAGGAGTTGATTTAAGAAGTTTTACTATTTTAAAATACGGGCTGTTGTCCTTCGCAAGCAACTTAATTATAATTTGTTTTACTCTAAATTCGTTTTATTAGCTAAACTGTTTGCTGGTATTATCCTCCCTTTTTGAGAAGAAAAAACTTTCAGTGTATTTGGTTCCTATAATTAATTTCTTTCTGAAGATTTTATTCGATTTTAAAAAAACTATTATTTTGTTATTACGTACTATACAATATTATCTTTTATAACAAAAGATGATTTAAAGAAAAATGCAGTTTTACGATAATTTTTAGAAGATGCAATGTTAATCTTGGCTAAGATTGTACTATTTAGTGAGATTTTCGTATTAGAATTTAGTTAGCTCGCGCATAGTAGAAAGTACTTTCATTGTTTAGTTAGTAATTTGCATTTCTTTGTTAGTAGGTTTGTAAAAAATGTTTAATCGAAATTATTAAAATTATCGTATTAAAGCTTTTCGCTAATCACTGTTTAATCAAACATTGTACTAATTTACAATGCACTTAAACTATGTAAGTTGACATTGTCATATCCAGATATATTAGACAAAGGTTTACATAATATACTATACAAGTAGGTTTTTATTGTTGCTGCTAGCATCTTTATTTTCAGCATTAGAATTATCAAAAAAATAATGAAGATTATTATAGCGACTATAACCTATACTGCGTGCATTATACTATAAATGCTAATTATTAAAATTATTTCAATAAAACATCAGTAGATAAAGCTATTTATGTCTGTTTTATTCCATTAATGCAACGCTAAAGACCTGCTTGTCTTATCCAATACGGCAATGGAAGTCTGACAGATACGTTTGCTTTATGTTCTGCTTTCTGCAGTGAATTTCGTAATTTTGAATAATAGCTTCAGATATGCTAAGGTAGCAGCAGTAGAGTAGACGATAGTAATGTTATTTTTTAAATACCACAGTATCATGACTAGCGACAATAAAATGTATTAATATTACTATAGATAGTTTGAATTATTTAGAAGAAATTTTATTATATTAATAAGCAATCTTATTAAGACTATTTTGCATTATAAATTCATGCAATTGTTTTAGTATAATAGATATTTAGTTTTTATTATAATTAAAAGTTGAGCTATTTATACTTTTCTATGCTAGAGGTACTAATACAGCAATAATCGTGAAAGTGATTAACGGATTTATATTTTTGGAACTTTTGTTGAGTTAAGGAAAAATTTAAGATCGTATGATAAAGATAAATATTAGCTAATTTTTGATAAAAAAATTCATGACGTTAAATTATAAATACGATATGAATACTCCAATTCAAGCAGTTTTTAATTGGTGCTTTCTAAGCTAAGAAGCTGGTGGAAATGTCGAGCAAATTATATTCTTAAAATATTATTTTATAGAAAATTGACTATTGGCAAATATTGTCAAAGAGGAAGGTAGTACACAAATTTATATAGTTTCACATAATCTACTTAATATTTAGCTACAATCGGTGTTACATTAATTTAGATTAATTCATATTCAATATTATTTTTTCCAAAAAAAAGATTTTCGTTTATTTCCTTCATATTTTGTTGTGAAGTGTTCTAGGACTAATTTTTCTATTAAAATACTATTAATTTGGCTATTAGCTAAAATGTGGAACTTTCGTGTAAATTGTCGAATTGCATCTTAGCTAGTAGCAAATAGCAGAATAAGCGAAATTAACCAAAGCGGATCTTAAGAGATCTTTGAGATTTTTGAATAGTAATGAGATACGTATACAGCCTTTAGTAGGCTAAGTTTGAGGTTATGGTGAGCGGGTTGGTATATATAAATGTTAACGTTGATTCTGCTCGCTTTAACACATCAGCATAAACTTTTATAGTGCTGCTTTTAGTGATCACGGAAGGCTATACTACTCGCAGAAAATAATATGATCGAAAAGACTATCGATTCTTGTTGAGGGCATTGTTATCTCTCCTAGAGCGATCAGCTTACATCAAGTTTATATTGGAATGATGGTATTGTATATATAATTCGTAAAAATTATAGATGCTCAACTATATCTGCGTGAGGGGGGCGCAGAGACGATGTCTGAATCATTTCGATTTTCTGTTCGTGTATACTACGAAGACACTGATGCAGGTGGAGTAGTCTATCATGCAACTTATTTGCATTACGCAGAACGGGCACGCACGGAGTTTTTGCGTACTAATGGCATCGAACAACGCGTGATGAGGGAAGCAGAGAATTTTGCATTTATGGTTCGCCGTTGCACTGTTGATTATCGTGCTCCAGCACTTTTAGATGATGCACTTGAAGTACTTACTCGTTTCACATTTGCGCGTGGTGCAGTTTTGAAAGCGGTGCAAGAAGTGGTTAGACATGGAGAAAGTAAACCGCTTGTGGTGATAGATCTCGTTATTGCTGGAGTAAACGAACGAGGGCGACCAGTGCGTTTGCCACAAAAGATACGCGATATGGTTAGCGAAAATAATGAAAACAAAGAGTTATGGAGAGATGTTTAGCAATAGTCTGAATTGTTCATATTTTTGACTTTTAATATAAAATCAAATTTTCTTGTTTAGTTATAAGTATTAGCTTTTAGTACTAAGCATAATCTAAGAAAATTATTTTGCATTAATGTTTTTGTTATGATTTTGTTCTAAAATACTAACAAATTGCATGATGCGTTTTGTTAACATGATATCTTTTTTGCTTGGTTGTTTTGGCAGATTAAAATTTTATCGATATCAAATGCCTTATGAGGAATATAATATTAAATTATTGATACTTAACTTAAGTTATCAATCCATAATTCAGCTTTATATTCTACTGAGATAGAGGATAATATTTCATTCTACCTTATTAAGTTTTTAATTTGAGTAAAATTTAGGTAAAAAATTAATGATTGTGACTGGCTTCAATATATTTTTCTAATTAAAACAATTAAGATAATATTTTACTAGAGAAATGCTTAAAAAAAATAATCCAATCAAAATGCTAATGTTCTTCTTTGATTGTTTAATATTATAGTACGCTAAAGTCATGTATACAAATTTTAAGTTTGATATATGTTGAACCAAGACAACAATAATCATAGTTAATAATTAAACCAAAAAAAAATTTTGTAACGAATAATTAAGGGCATTATTTGTTTTGAATAATACAATCAGTGATTAACAATAAACGTATTTATTAAAAATTTTTTAGATTTAGACTAAGACTATTATTTTTGATCAAATTAGGCATGCATAACGTCGTGCTTAAAAGTAGATGATGAGTTTATAGTTATTTTTTACAGGATACTTTATTAGAATGTTTAAAATTTATGTACAATAGTTTTTTATTTTTAGTAAAACCTTTAGAAAAATACTGGAGATGATTATAATATATTTTTATTGCTTAAGCTTTGCATATAAAGCTCTTTATCATCTTCGAATTAATAATTCTTTATCTTTGCTTTTATGAAATTTTGATGAACGATTCGATAAAGTACGTGTTGAAGCTTTGGATTAAACAATTAAAAGTTTTTGATTAATTAACGTTTACTTTAATTGTTTATATGTATAGAGAAGTCCATTGTGACGAGAATGTCATTGGTTATGTGGCTTATTTGTAGTTTAATCATCTTGAAGTTTTATTTCCTTTGCATTAAAACACAATGTTTTTATCTGTCGTTCTGACAAATACCGCTTAATGACTGGTATTTGTTTATTTTTATAGCAAAAATCTTTTTTTGTATTAGTATCTATTAGAAGATCTATGCGATAGAGTAATCTAAATTAAGATAAGATGGTATTAGTTTCTAATACTAATTTAAATAAAATTTATAAATAACACTTAGCATTATTTATTATCTTGTTATAATATTTTACATAAGATTAGTTTTAGTTTAATATTTTTATTCTATTATTGAGATCTATTTTTAGTAGCTAAAAACAGAATTTATTGTATATATCATCAATTATTACATAGAATCGTTTACGGCGATATACGCATAATATAATAAGTATAGTCTTCTTTATTCTTGTATTAATCAGATACTTTCTCAAGTATAATAAATAAAGAATAGTCATTGTCAATAATCACGATTATTAATGCTATATATTAAGTTTTATTAATTCTTTGTAGAAAGACACCTAATTAATTTATAGTATAGACTTTTGCTTTTGAGCTTTTATAGTAAGTTTTTCAAAAAGCTAATTTTAGCAAAGTTTATTGCAGGATTTTTTGTTTTGGTTAGTTCAAGCTAATCTGAATTATTTTTTATGTAAATTAATTAGGTTTAAATTTTTCTGTATTATTACGCTATGTGTATTGACAAGTTTACTGAATAGTGACTTAATCATAACCTTCTTGTGGAAACTATGGGTTATATGGCCTGAAATTTCACTTATCGATTTTTGTTTAGTGCGAAGAATGTTCACTCCAAATGGCCCAGGTGTCGCCTCAAGGTTGTATAGTGTTGGTTTAGCCAGATCTAAAAATAACTTGAATTGAATAATGTTATGCGTTTTTTAGAACCTAGCTCGGAGTCTTTTGTTTTGTTAAGCCTTAGGGAAATATTTTAAAGAATAATCCTAATGATTGCCTAGATGAAAGTAGTCTGTGAAATTTGGCTAAGCAATTTGCGGTTTTTTTTGGGGTCAGCTTAGACTTTAAAGATACTAAACTATTAAGTTATTTACTTTGAAGCAAGCTACCATAGAATCCTTCAAAGGAGCATAATATTGATCATGCGCATAAAGTTTCTCAGTATATTTGCTGCAGTATCGCTGCTTGCTGCTTGCGAAACTGCACCAACTGAGACCTCAGATCTAGAATCGAGTGGACCTAAGAAGGATGCTGCTATGCCTGCATCCACTTCAAATCCCACTGGATTAGTTTCCGGTAGTTCGGAAGATTTTGTTGCTAATGTTAGTGATCGCGTTTTTTTTGCATTTGACAGTTTCTCTCTTGACGACAAGGCTCGCGCGATCCTTGAAAGTCAAGCTTCCTGGTTGCGCAAGCATCCAAATACTATGATTACTGTAGAGGGGCATTGCGATACAGTTGGTACTCGCGATTATAATATGGCTCTCGGAGAGCATCGAGCTGCTGCAGTTAAGAAATATCTTGTTTCTCTGGGTACTGATGCTAGCCATATAAAGACTATTTCTTACGGAAAGGAGCGTCCAGTTAACAAGGGAGCAACCAAGAAAGATATAGCGGCAGGTAATCGTCGCAGCGTTACTTTAATTAATTGATAGTTTCGCTTCTGGATTAAAATCTAACAAGAGGATGAAATTTTCGTTTAGGTGATTTCATCCTCTTGTATCTTTTATCATTGTTACTGTAGCTATTTTGTGCTATGGCCTGTTTTGCTAATGCTAAAACGATGCTCTTTGTATATTAGCTTGTGCGGAAGCTAGCTGAGTTATCAATAATTTAATCTGCAACTTTGGGAGTTTATATCTATTGTATAGATTATTGTCGTTTTTAAGCATTATGTATTAATTTTTTCTTATTCCTAGAATCAGGATGATTTAGTCGGGAGGGATTTTCTACGAATTGCTTGCTAGGTTTCTCAATCAAGTTTTTTTTAAGTAAAAACGTATTTGGGCTAGTTTAGTTTAATTGGCATTTTTTAGTTAATGATTTGGTATTGCGTAACTTGTTAGTTTGTGAAAAAAGAATCTTCTCTAGGTCAAACACCGCTGCATGATGCCGATGCGATCGAATTATTAGACATCGTTATGGCTGATGACCTTAATCTACAGAGACCAGTAGTTTTAGCTGTTTCAGGCGGCCCTGATAGCATGGCTTTGTTGTATTTTACGGATCTCTGGGCGCGGCAAAGAAAAAGGGAGTTACTAGTACTTACTGTAGATCATTCTTTGCGTCAAGAATCTGCAAATGAAGCTGCTGAAGTTGCGCGGAGAGTTATTGCAATGGGGCATACTCACCAAGTACTAACTTGGCATGGAACTAAACCAGCTACAGGAATACAAGCAGCTGCTCGTGATATTCGTTTCACATTGCTTTCCGAGGCTTGTTATCGTGCTGGTGCGCTCACTATGCTATTTGCTCATCATCGCGATGATCAAGCAGAGACATTATTGCATCGTATAAATGGTAACACTGGTCCAGAAGGACTTGCTAGTATGTCACTGGTCACTTCTCGGAATGGTTTGCGGTTGGCTAGGCCTTTTTTGTCTGTGCCAAAGGATAGACTTTTAGCTACTTGCACGGCAGCTAGTCTTGACTACATCAATGATCCTTCTAATGAAGATTTGCGCTTTGCTCGCGCAAAGTTACGGCACTTGAAACCGGCTTTGTCTGAGATAGGTTTAACGGTTGATCGTTTAACTCGACTATCTAGCGCTATGGGTATCGCTCGTTGTGCTATGAGGAAGATAGTCGGTAGCTGGTTAGCTCGCTATGCTGTGGTCTATGCCTGTGGTACTTGCCGACTCGATCTATTTTCACTGCAAGCTGGGCCGGATTACTTCACTGCTGTTGTTTTGCGTTGCGTATTTAATATAGTGGGCGGCTTTGGTCATCCACCGAGCAGCGAGGCAATGACGAGGCTGATAGAGTGGATAACTGGAAAGTCAGCTGTATGGCGGCGTACTTTGCGTGGCTGTTTACTCCAAATTGATAACGGTAGTCTTATTGTAATGCGGGAGGAGGTTGCTTGTGCGCAGCCTGTTGTTGTACGTGCTGGCCAAATTGCATGTTGGGATGGTCGTTTTTTAATACGCAACAAGACCAACTGTACAATAAGTGTAGGTTCATGTGGTGCGAATGGGTGGCGTCAAATTAAGTGTTCTGAATTGTTTTTGATGTTATCGAAAGAAGTGCAAAATTTACCGTATCCAGCTCGTATAGCTTGGCCGCTTGTAACTAACCTTGACGGATCAATTGCTCTCCCCCACCTTGTATCAGGCGAACAAGATGCAGTAGACTCGAAAGATGTTGGGGTGACAATCTTTTTGATGTCCTTGCGTGCGCAATCGATCAGTGGCCTAAAGATTAATGGAAGGCTAAGAATGTGAATAATTTTGGTAAAAATGTTGCTCTTTGGGTTATTATTGGCGTTTTGTGTATAGCGTTATTCAATCTTTTTCAGGGATCTTCGTCCCACACCGGTCAACGCAATTTAGCCTATTCGGAATTTTTGTCTGAAGTTGAAAGTGGTCGTATTAGTCAGGTTACAATTCAAGGACAAGAAATTTCTGGCCAGTTTGTCGATGGTAATACTTTTAGTACGTATGCTCCGCAGGACGTTAATCTTGTTGCACAACTTACTAAGTCCGGTGTGCGGATTTCTGCAGAACCGCTTGACGATGGCACATCAGGATTGTTTCAAATATTACTCAGCTGGTTCCCTATGTTGCTTTTTATCGCTGTCTGGATTTTCTTTATGCGTCAGATGCAGGGAGGCGGAGGGAAGGCTATGGGATTTGGTCGAAGTCGCGCTAGATTGTTAGCTGAGAGAACTGGGCGTGTTACTTTTGACGACGTTGCTGGTGTTGATGAGGCAAAATCTGAATTGGAAGAGATAGTTGAATTTCTTAAAGATCAGCAACGATTTCGTCGGTTGGGCGGCAAGATTCCTAAGGGATGTTTATTAGTAGGGCCTCCTGGCACTGGTAAAACTCTTCTTGCCCGTGCTATTGCGGGCGAAGCTAATGTACCGTTCTTCACTATTTCTGGTTCTGATTTTGTTGAAATGTTTGTAGGTGTTGGTGCTAGTCGTGTGCGCGATATGTTTGAACAGGGTAAAAAGAATGCTCCTTGCATAATTTTTATCGATGAAATTGATGCAGTTGGTCGTCATCGTGGTGCTGGGATGGGTGGTGGTAATGATGAACGTGAGCAGACTTTAAACCAACTGTTGGTTGAAATGGATGGCTTTGAGTCAAATGATGGTGTCATTTTGATCGCTGCTACTAATCGGCCAGACGTTTTGGATCCAGCTCTTTTGCGTCCTGGTCGTTTTGATCGCCAAATTGTCGTGTTGAATCCTGATATTCTTGGTCGTGAAAAAATTTTAAAGGTTCACATGCGTAAAGTACCAATTGCTTCCGATGTAGATGCACACACTATTGGACGTGGTACTCCAGGGTTTTCTGGCGCTGACCTTGCTAATTTAGTGAATGAAGCTGCCTTGCTAGCCGCACGTAAGGGAAAGCGCGTAGTTGGTGTTACTGAGTTTGAGGAAGCGAAAGATAAGGTGATGATGGGCTCGGAGCGTCGCTCTATGGTTATGACAAACGATGAAAAAAAGCTTACTGCTTACCACGAAGCAGGGCATGCTATAGTCGCTTTGCATTGCCCTAATAGCGATCCTATTCATAAAGCTACTATTATTCCGCGTGGTCGAGCTTTAGGTATGGTTGTACGCCTACCTGAGGGTGATCGAATATCTTTATCACGTGCAAAGCTAGAAGCTGATTTGTGTGTTGCTTGTGGTGGACGTATTGCTGAATACATGATATTTGGTTCCGAACAAATAACTACTGGTTCTTCTTCTGACATTCGCATGGTATCAGAGATGTCTCGCCGGATGATTAGAGAATGGGGAATGAGTGATAAACTCGGGTTTTTAGCTTATTCGGCAGATCAATCTGAAATGTTTTTAGGTCATTTAGTTAATCAGCAAACTAATGTTTCTGAGGCGACTGCTAACGTGATTGATGAGGAAATTCGCCGAATTACTGATAGTGCCTATGACTATGCTGCCCGAATATTAGAGAATAATATAGATGATTTGCATGCTTTGGCTAAAGGATTGTTGGAATACGAAAGTCTTTCTGGTAATGAGATTCGCGCATTGTTGATAAACGGATCGATTGATCGTTCTTGCGGTTCTGATGAAAACTCTAAAAAGCCTAGCGCCTCAGATCGTCGTCGTCGTAGAGCATCTGTACCACCTGGTGGCAGCACTGGTGTTCCTCCTGCTACGAACAGTAATAATGCTGGTGGTATTAGACCTAATCCACAGCCTGGTGATTGCTAACAATTGTCAGTGTCTTTAATTTGTATTGATAAACCTATCTAGCAAAATAGGTAAATGAAACTGTAATATAGTTACTTTTAGACAAGAATACGCAATAAAAACATGGTGTCTGAATTTTTCATTAAGTTTATTTTGACAATAAGCTAGGCTATAAAGGTCTAAAAGAGTTAGTGTTATTTAACTCAAAGATACCTATCTTGTGGTGATTGTATTATTTTGTCTATTTATTGACTGATGGAACTAATGGATTTATGCATTTCTACATTTTCGGATATTTAATGCTCTATTGACGAACTTTCTTTATGCTACGTATAAGTGTTGTATATTAATTGATCAAGCATTAAGCATATAATATCTTGCTGATTTGTTTATTTTATTCTACATAGATAATTTACATTTTATACTTTTTAATAAGCATAGTTGCACGGAGTTTATTGGATTATAGTCAATAATACTTTTCCCGTAAGTATGCAATACTTTGATAGATCGCAAGTTATTTAAATTACGCTATTTTATTTTTTTACAATCTTTGCTAAAGATGATAGTATAATACTTTTTTATTGAAGCTTGAACGTTTTTATTGTATGATCCTCTCCTAGATCTTGACGGAATATCTGATTTAAAGAGCTTTGATTATTTATCATCGTAATTTTAAAAAATAATTAAAATTAAATCTTCTTTTTTTATGAATTTTCCTATTATCCGTGAGCCTTCACCAGGGCGTGGTTGTTCCTTGTCGGCGATAATTAACCCAGAATATGCTCGCCCAATCGATTTATTGTATGGCCCGATGGCTAAAACTGCGGTGGATTCTGGTGACGCTTTGTTGCTAGCTGGTGGACCAATTGCTTTTCGTGCTTTGCAATTGATTTGTCGGGAAGCTAATGGTTTACGTGTACAGAATGTAAATGTGCCTGAACTTGACTCAGCTTTCTTGCCGCTAGGTATGTTAGAATGCTTTACAAAGCCTCGCTCTCCTATATTGAATAATGCTATTCCAGCTATTATGGGTATAATTAATGTAACGCCGGACAGCTTCTTTGATGGTGGACGTTTTGCTGCACGAGATAAGGCAATATCACGAGGACGTCAGCTTGCCGCAGCTGGTGCTGATATTTTAGATATAGGCGGAGAATCTACTCGACCAGGGTCTACTGAAGTTACGGTTGCGGAGGAGATTGATAGGGTAGTTCCAGTAATTGAGGCGCTTGCTGTTGAAAAATATCGAATATCTATTGACACTCGCAAGGCTTCAGTAATGTATGCAGCTTTAGAAGCTGGGGCAGAGGTTGTTAATGATGTTTCTGGCTTAATGTATGATTCTAATGCACGAGAATTATTAGCTAATAATAATTGTCCAATTGTGCTTATGCATATGCGAGGTACGCATGAAACCATGCATATTAATTCCCATTATAGTTGTGCGCCAATTGAAGTTTATGACGAGCTTTCCGAGCGTTTAGCAGTTGCGGAGAGAGCTGGAATTGCATTAGAGAGATTAATAATAGACCCTGGTTTTGGATTTAGCAAGAGTGTATCTCATAATGTGTTAATCACAGCTTGGCTAACGATGTTTCATGGAATGGGTAGGCCAATTTTATTTGGTGGATCACGCAAGAGTTCGATTGGTGCATTGTCTCGCAATGAGCCAGTTGATGCTCGTTTACCTGGTTCTATTGCTTTAGCTTTATCAGCTTTTGAGCTTGGAGTTCAAGCAGTTCGTGTACATGATGTTTCGGAAACGGCACAGGCATTTGCTGTACGTCGAGCGATTATTAATTCATCATAAGCCCAATGCTTTAATCTATTTTGTTAAGTGGCGATATACTACTATTGCATAAAAATTGTTAACGTATGCTATATACTCATGGGACGCAAGCTTTTTGGAACAGATGGAATACGCGGCCGCGCAAATGTGGAACCGATAACCCCAGCTATTGCCATGGCTGTAGCAATGGCATCCGGTGCACGGTTTCATAGTAACCATGGTCGCCGTAACTTGGTCTTAATTGCCAAAGATACTAGGTTGTCGGGGTATATGTTGGAAACAGCAATGGCGGCTGGTTTCACCTCAATTGGTATGGACGTAGTACTTGTTGGACCGATGCCTGCTCCTGCTGTTGCTATGCTAGTTCAATCTATGCGTGCTAATCTTGGAGTGATGATATCTGCTTCGCATAATCCTTACTATGACAATGGTATTAAACTTTTTGGCCCAGATGGTTATAAGTTATCAGATGAGGTTGAAACTGAGATTGAAGAAATGTTTACTCATTGGCAAAGTCTACCATTAAGCAGTTCTGAGGCGCTAGGGAAAGCAAGTCGCTTAGAGGATCAGCAGGGTCGCTATATTGAGTTTGTTAAGTCATCTTTCCCTAGAGATTTACGCCTAGATGGTTTAAAGGTTGTTATAGATTGCGCAAATGGAGCTGCTTACAAAGCAGCACCTCGTGTTTTGTTTGAGCTTGGTGCTGAAGTAATCTCTATGGGCGTATCACCAGACGGGTTTAATATAAACGATGGTTGTGGTGCTACCGCACCGGAAGCTATGATTGACCTGGTTCGTAATGAGGGTGCTGATGTTGGCATTTCTCTTGATGGTGATGCAGACCGATTGATCTTAGCTGACGAAACTGGACACAAACTAGACGGTGATCAGATTCTTGGCTTAATAGGTAGCTCTTGGTTGGGCGATGGTAGGCTTAGCGGTGGGGGTATAGTAGCTACAGTAATGTCTAATCTTGGCTTAGAGAATTACCTTAAGGGGATTGGTCTTAAGTTGGTACGGGCTAAAGTAGGTGACCGATACGTGCTCGAAGCAATGCGTGCGGGTGGCTATAATGTTGGCGGTGAACAATCTGGACATATGATCTTGGCTGATTACGGTACTACTGGTGATGGTTTAGCGGCTGCCTTACAAGTTCTAGCTGCAATGAAACGTGCTGAAAAGCCATTATCCCAAGTTTCTAAGATTTTTGAGCCTATGCCTCAGATTTTGCGTAATGTTAGATTTGCTGGCGAAGATCCTTTGGCTGTCGATTCTGTCAAGTCTGCGATCGCCTCTAGCAAGGCAAAGTTTGCTGATAATGATCACTTAGTAATCCGTAAATCAGGCACAGAACCTTTGATCAGAGTTATGGCACAGGGTGAAAATGAAATAGAAGTCCTGTCTGCGGTAGAAATGGTAGTGGAGGCAATTGAGCAAGTTGCAAAAAAAAAAACGATGGATTAAAAAAATGTTATGTCAAGATTGACAAAAGGACGTGTTTTAATTGCTGCTGGATCTGATCCTAGTGGTGGCGCAGGTATTCAAGCTGATATTAAAGTTGTTACTGCGCTTGGTGGTTATGCTATGACCGCGATTACAGCACTAACGGCCCAAAATACCAAATGTGTGTTTGATATCCATTCAGTACCAATTACTTTTTTGCGTAAGCAGCTTGAACTTATACTTGATGATATCGGTACTGATGTGATTAAAACTGGCATGCTACACTCTGGTTTAGTGATTGATGTTATTGTCGATGTAATTCAAAATAAGGCTAGAGATATCCCATTGATAGTTGATCCTGTAATGATAGCAAAGGGGGGGGGATGTCCTTTGCTTGATCTGGATGCTATGCAAGTTCTTAAGGATAGATTAATAATGCGAGCGCATTTGTTAACACCTAACCTACCTGAGGCTGAATATTTAACTGGTCTAGCAATAAATAATTTGGATGATATGTACCATGCCGCTGAATTACTTTTATCACTTGGTCCTTCGGCAGTTTTATTGAAGGGAGGACATCTCTTGTCAGAAACGGTGATTGATTTAATGGTTACAAAAGACAATTTGCATGAATTTAGAAGTCCACGAATTAACAGCAATAATACTCATGGAACGGGTTGTACATTAGCTTCAGCTATTGCTACAGGCTTAGCCCAGGGCTTATCTATGAAAGATGCAGTATCGCGGGCACGTAAATACGTCTTTACAGCTATTGCTACTGCGCCAAGGTATAAAACCGCTGGTTATGGCCCTTTGAATCACGTTCATACGGTTATTGAAAATATTTAATCTCTTTTGAGTAAATCAGAGTAAAACTAGCCTAGTTTATTATTTTTAACTTTTATTGTTATCTGTTTTTTTGCTAGTCAAGCTACTTTTTAAAAAGATTATGTAATATGTTTTTATTAGCGGATAAATCTATAATAAGTTTTATTTTTCTTTGTACATTACTAATTAATATAAAATTTATATTGATTAATTGATTGTAAAAATCAATTATGGACGCCAATACTGATCAGTAATCATCATCTTAAATGATGGATAAAATGTTTGATAAATTTAATAATTCTTATAAATCAATTTAACTACATTTGTTTATTTCATTGTAGCACCATTAGTAATGTATTACTCTTAATATCTATTAACTAATAAGCTTTGCTCTTAATCTATGAAAGATAAAGCTTATATATGAATAAGCCTTATCTCAAAAGAATGATCGTAGTTTAATCGAATAATGATTTTTAGTGCTGTGTTACTGCAAAGTTAAAGCACGAGTACGCATTCTCATAGTAATTATAAAAATTATCAAAAATATAAATTAATTTAGGAAAATTCTGTTATATTATTTTAATGAAATAACAATACTAAAAGAAATTATATCATTAGTTATTAATTATAATTAATTTTGTAATTTTTTAGTCTAAAAGCTGTTAGCTTATTAAAGCAGCATAATTAGCTTTGGTTAAAAAAAATTTAAATAAAAAATAATTATATTAATACATAAAGTATTTCGAATCTATCCTATACAACGATTGCGAATTTTACTATTCTATAGGATGTACTACATTATGGTGATATTCATCACAGCTTCAAGAAAAATACTCTAAAATTTACACTATATCAATAATATACCGTAAATTTATAAAATAAAAAAATACTAATATTAATTCACTAGGATATTTATTATCCTAGACTAACGATCCTATTCTTCAACCTAAATAACTAAATTTTACATCTCATCTACGAGATTAGATTTGATAAAAATAATTCTTCGCCTTAATAAACTTGCTCATAATTTTAGCGCACGAATTAAAAATTAAAAAAATCGTGATTTTATCATCACTTTGATATTTTTATTTTTAGAGTACAATATGTATTTTGTTGCTTTAATTTAGCTTAAAAATTTCTATAAAAGTACATTTTTACAAGATTTTATGATCCATTTATTTTTTAACTTTTAGTGTGTATAAATTATTAGCTTTGGGGCGGTTTAGATGATGTACTGAATTACACAGATATAATACAAAAATATGTGCATGTATTTTTACTAGCGAATTCTACTTTGAACAAAATAATATTAATAAATACTCGTTATCCAATAATTAATAATAAGTATGGATTAATTTAGGGTGTGTACTTTTAGCTTTAGAGTGGAAAACAAGTGTAAAAAACATCTAACTAAATTAGCATTATTGTTACAATAATGAATATTTGTCATCGTAGGGATAGATGATAGGATCATAAAGATAATCAATTTATTTTAGCTAAAGAATAGCCACGCTACCTCAGCATTAATATCATATTATAGATATAATATGATATCTATATTATTGTTTTAGTTAAATAAAGTTTGTGACTTATGTGGGCAACTAGAGAAGATAACACATTGGCAGAGTATTATAAAAACATTTCACTTAGATCACAAAATAGTTCATTTGTAAGAATTTATTCTCATTATCGTGAAATACAGCAATTTCTACGAACAGCATCCTCTACCTTTAGTGGACGTTGCATAAGACGCTTGATTACTTCCGCAATTTCCAAATCCTCCGATACAAGAGAACGTACAGCTTCACATATTGGCATCTCCACACCTAATTTTCTAGCGAGGTCAGTAACAGAAACTGCGTTAACTATACCCTCTACAGTAGCCTGGTTACTACTGAGCAAAGTCTTTTTGCATTGGTGATTACTTAATGCTTTCCCAAATGACAAGTTACGGGATTGCTCAAAAGAGCAAGTTAAGGCAAGATCTCCAATGCCTGATAAACCTGTTAAGGTTTCATCCCGCCCTCCTAAGGCCCGGGAAAGGCTCTTAATTTCATACAACCCTCGAGTGATTATTGCAGCCCAAGTATTGGCTCCAAAGCCATAGCCACTAGCAATCCCACTAGCGATAGCAATTACATTTTTTACAGCTCCTCCAATCTCGACGCCTATTAGATCATCAGAAATGTAAGGGCGGAAAGACGGCGTTGCGAGTGCCAATGATAGCCTATGCGCCAATGATCCAACTGGATTAACTATAGCATCTGCTGAAGCTATAGTTACTGCTGTTGGATGATTACCAGCAACTTCTGAGGCAAAGCTTGGGCCAGACAGGACGGCGATAGGTTGACCAGGCATTTCTTCACTTACAACAGCTGACATTAGCTTGCCTGACTTATGTTCTATTCCTTTACTAGCCAAGACAACCGGGACATTTTTAGGTGCTATATTGTATATCATCTTGCCAATTTTGCGAATAGCTTGAGAGGGAACTGCTAAAATAATCGCGTCAGATATAGCTACAGCTTCTGCTATCTTAGAAGTTGCAATCACATTATCGGGAATATTGTAGCCGGCTAAAAATTGAATATTCATTCGATCTTGATTTATAGCAGCTGACAAGGCTGGATTACGAGTCCACAAAGTAACATTAGATCCGACACCACGGGCAGCAATGATCGAAAGTGCTGTACCCCACGCCCCTGCACCAATCACGGCAAATTTTTTTATCTCATTATCAATGTTCATGCTTCAGACAACAGCCTATTCTCTATCTTTATGTAAGATAAGAAAAAAAACTTTCAAAGAAAGTAATCATTATAGCTTGCATCGCAAGCTATAATGATTAAGACTTAGGGGATATTTTGCTATGCTATTGTTGTATTGTCAAACCATTATGTTTTACTTTTGTCAAACTAAAATTTAATTAGAGCATGTATTTTAGAAATTATCCTAGCAAAAAGCATTACTAGCTAAGTAAATCAATGTAGCATACTAACTCCAATTATACTAATTAATAGAATACCTTAATTTATTATTGCCCTAGCACTGATTGGCCGCCCTATGATAATCAAAAGTTCTAGATTATGCTTTCTTAAATAATCCTAAAACTCATATAGAGTAGACTTGATTGCCTTATTTGACTATATCCTTTTTTCTTTATGAATCCATTCGCTTTGTTATTTAAAGCTGAATTTGCAATTGGTTTATTATTGGCCCAATACAAATGTTAATATCATTTATTGCTAAATAACTTAGGATTGCTTAGTATTTGTGATATATAGTTAATTTTTCCTGGTGTAGCTATTTTTTAAAAATTGCTAAGCTTCATGAGTTGGTCCGGCTATTATTGTTATTTTGAAAGACAAGATCTTATGTTTTATTTTGAGTCAATAACTACGATGCGTCATAATTGGTTACTGATGTATCCATTTGCATTGATTAAAATACTGATTATCTACTTTAATGTTGAATTTTAGTACTACAACAGCACCCAAGAATACCGATTAAGATTAAGTAAATTGTAAGCAGTTATTAATGAAGAAATTCAGCTATTCGTAGAAGTCTATAATAATCAAGTTTTCAAAAAAAAAAATTAACCGCAATTGCAATGTTATTTTCATAAATGAATTTTAATTCATTTATGAAAATAACAAATTAATAATTTGAAATATTAATCGATCATTTACATTGAGATCTTCAAAAAATTTGAAGTAAATTTAACAGATTAAATGATGATCAATCATTTTAATTGTAAGCTCATTGCCCTTAATGATTATTCAATTTGTTTATTAATGAATATTTTTTTATCTTTAAAATATTTTTCTTTATATTGATAATATCATTCGCTCAATAGTTTAAATAATTATTCTAGCGATTGGCGCAAAACCGTACTCGCAGTTATTGCTACTAGAGGAATTGCTGCAGATAGTATTGCGCCTAAGAATAAAAGGCGTACACGAATCGCTAACCAGTCTCCAGTAACCTCGATTGCGGAAACTGAGAAGATAAGTACTGGGATTAGTAATGGTAAAATCATTATTGCTATCAGTAAACCAGGGCGACGAGCGCTTATTACTAATGCTGCCCCTAAAGTGCCGAATAGACTAATAACAGGAGTTCCTAAAAGCATAGTCAAAATTGTGATAAGAAAAGATTTTGATGGAAGATTCAGAGCAATAGCTAAAAGTGGAGCTAGCAATAGCATCGGTAGGCCGGTTGTTAGCCAATGAGCACATGCTTTGGCTAAAGCTAGCATTGATAGAGGTAGGCCAGATAATGTAAGTTGTTCTAGCCAACCATCTTCATAATCTTTTTGAAATAATTGATCAAACGATAATATTGCCGCAAGCAATGCGGTAACCCATAATACTGCCGGTGCTATTTTAGCGAGAAGATCTGGAGTAGAAGCAAGTCCAAGGGGAAATAAAGCAACTACTAGAATAAAGAAACCGAGCGTCATGGCGATATCAGTGCTCTGATGTCGAGCAAGCTGCAAATCGCGAATGATAACAGCTAGAAATAAATTCACAGTTACCAATCGTTTAAGCATTAAATACTTGAATTATTATTCAAATGTAAAGTACTTTAATTTAAAGTATATTTTTGATTTTTTCTTACTATTAGTATATAGTCAGTAAATAAAATATTTTATATCGTAAATCGAGTATGGTATTTAATAATCTTATTGGTTATTTTTATGGAAATTAATAGCTATCAAGCATCACAAGTAATATTTATAAGTCTGATTAAAACAATATTCAATTTAATTTTTAGCAATTAACGCTAAATACTATCAGTTAAGGATTATTTAATATTCATCTAATTACAAGAATACAGCTTAAAAATGCAATTAACTAATAATTTTATGTAACTATTCATATAGTACAATATTCTTTTGACCTTTTGTATTATACTATACAAACATCACTAAGCGTAGATAAAAGATGTTATACATTAATTAAAGATTATTATCTGCATTTCAAATCTTTGATATTTTTAATGATTTCAGGGATAATACCCTTACAAAGCTAAATCATTATGTTAATTTTTTTGTTGTTCAGATTTAAATTCATAGATGAATAGCTTGAACAAGCCAAGGCAATTAATTGCACGACAGCTTTAACTGTTTTATTTTAAATAGAATAAATATAAATATTTTTTGTATATAAAGGTTCAGAAAATTTGAGCAAAAGCATTACTGGTTGTTTTAGAATTACTCTATATATTATGGAGAGGAATATTATAATAGCTTTTTAGCATAAGGCTATTGGGAATAAATATTAATTACAAAATATTTAGTATAAGTTTTGACAATAGAAGCTATTATTTTATTATTAACAATGATATAGATAATTTTATTGTCTTAGGTATTTCTTGCATAAGCTCTCGATATAGAACTATGATTTAGTTATAAGTATAGGTAAATTATCAATAATGTATTATACATTAAAAATTTATTAAGGAGAGGCATTATATTTGTTTTAACTTAACGCCATCAAAATACCTGCGCTATGCTTAGTAGCGCAGGTATTTTGATGGCGTTAAGTATTATTTTTAATTTATCGAAGTTAATTTTTTTTTTTTAAAAATACCATCTGATTTAAGTTTTTTAAAATAAAATCATAAGCCGAATTAAATTATGAATAGCAAATCTACTAAATTTATAAACTGAACATCAGTACAATCTAAATCATTTATGTTACAATGTATTAGTATACATTGTAATTATTCAAATTTATTATAAAATGTCGCAATAACTAATAGATTAGAACATAATGATGCCACTTAAATTAAGTGAGATATTTAGGAGTATATTATGCACTATCCTAGCAATATGAACCGCTTTTTTTGTATTGCTAACGCAATTTTGCCTATATTCTGTGTAGTATCTGCGGGAATGTTTCCTGTTGGATTGTACTACGCTCTAATTGAAAGCCCAGCAGATTATCTCCAAGGAGATACAGTAAGAATTATGTATGTACACGTACCCGCTGCATGGGGTGCAATGATTTGCTA
This sequence comes from Candidatus Endolissoclinum faulkneri L2, assembly GCF_000319385.1. Lineage (GTDB taxonomy): Bacteria > Pseudomonadota > Alphaproteobacteria > Thalassobaculales > Thalassobaculaceae > Thalassobaculum > Thalassobaculum faulkneri. Next base: position 477,635 of record NC_019566.1, read on the forward strand.
CCTAATTATGGCAACGGCGAGCGCTACTTTTCTTATTTGGAATCATCCATTGGCGGATCTTGTTGCTCGTGCAGCTGCACCGATCGGTGCAAGTTTTACGTTGATCGCTCTGGTTACTGGCTCTTTCTGGGGGCAACCAGTATGGGGAACTGGTTGGGTATGGGATGCTCGTTTAACTTCAGTGTTAATCTTGTTTTTCCTTTATCTAGGCTATATAGCTCTGGTTAATGCTTTTGAAGATCCAGATCGAGGTGGAAGATCTGGTGCAGTTTTGGCACTGGTTGGCGCTATTAATGTGCCAATCATTAAATTTTCTGTCGACTGGTGGAACACTCTACACCAGTCTTCTAGCTTGTTGCGTATACATGGCCCATCAATAGCGCCTGAAATGTTGCTGCCTTTATTGTTAATGGGATGTGCATATTTTTCCTTGTTTGTGGTGATGATGATTCTTCGGTTGCGCGGTTTATACGCTGGACGACTTTTACGTCAAATGAGAATGGCTGCAACGTCTAGATAATCAAAAATACATTTGCTTTTGTCCTGTGCCCACTAAATGCTACTAAGATATTCTTTATCGGACTTGAATTTGTTCTTGTAGTTTACAATGCTGTAATTGTACCGCTTGCTATACACAAATTGTACTATGCGATCTTAGGAGAATTGGGAATGGACTATTTCTCTATGGGTGGATATGCGGCCTATGTTTGGCCTTCTTATGGTCTGGCAGTGCTCATATTGTTAGGTATTTTGATAAACTCTTGGAGTATTACGCGCCGCTGTGAGGCTGATTTGATTTACATGCATCAAAATAGGTCTAATGTAGAGCTTGCTTCAGTAGCCAATGCGGAAAAAATAAGATGAGCAATAGAAAATATCGGGTGACCATGCTAATTGGCTGTCTTGCTTTTATCGCTACCGCAGTTGCTTTAGTGCTTATTGCCTTTGAAGATAGCGTTGTTTTCTTTTTTACTCCAACTGAGCTGCAATCAAAGCAGATCAATCCGGAACGGCGTATTCGTGTTGGCGGGCTGGTAGAGGATGGTTCTACGCAACGGGGGCCTTCTGACGCAGAGATCCGTTTCAAGGTCACCGATGGTAATACTAGTCTAACTATTCGCTATATTGGAATTTTACCTGATTTATTTCGTGAGGGTCAAGGCGTAGTTGCTCAAGGTTATTTGCATAACGCTGTATTCCAAGCGGATGAAGTATTAGCCAAGCACGACGAGACTTATATGCCCAGGAATTTAGCTACTGCTATTAAATAATCAAAATAGAATAGCTACTGAAAGTATATAAAATAAAACACAAAAAATTGGAGGAATAATTTTTGATTGTGGAACTTGGCCACATGGCGCTTGTCATAGCTTTAGTTGTATCAGTATTTCAAACGATAATTCCTCTTTATGGTACGGCTTGTCAACAGCCTAGATTAATATCTTTTGCTTGTCCAGCTGCTATTGTTCAATTTACTGCACTAGTACTATCCTTTGGATCATTGATTAATGCGTTCGTGGCCTCGGATTTCTCTGTAGCTAATGTAGTTGATAACTCTAGTTCTCTAAAACCTATGCTTTACAAAGTTGCAGGCGTGTGGGGAAACCATGAAGGATCCATGTTGCTTTGGGTGTTAATTCTATCTTTTTTTGGGGCTTCTGTGGCGATTTTTGGAGCTAATTTGCCAGAAATTTTACGTGCGCGGGTCATAGCAATACAAGGTTTAATTGGTGCTAGTTTTTTAACATTTATAATATTTACTTCTAATCCATTCGTCAGAATGATTCCAGCTCCAATAGATGGACGTGGACTAAATCCTTTACTGCAGGATATTGGTCTTGCTCTGCATCCTCCTATACTATATTTAGGTTATGTTGGTCTTTCAACTACATTTTCTTTTGCTGTAGCTGCTCTTTTAGAAGGTCGTGTTAGTCGTTCATGGGCACGCTGGGTGCGTCCATGGATTTTAGCCGCTTGGGTGGCACTGACTGCAGGAATCACACTTGGCTCTATTTGGTCTTATTACGAACTTGGCTGGGGAGGATGGTGGTTCTGGGATCCAGTTGAAAATGCTAGTTTTATGCCTTGGCTAGTGGCTACCGCTTTATTGCACTCGGTAATTGTGCTGGAAAAGCGCAACGCTCTTAAACGCTGGACTGTTTTGTTGGCCTTAGTTGCTTTTGCCTTTTCGTTGCTTGGTACTTTCTTAGTACGTTCAGGCGTATTGACAAGCGTGCACTCTTTTGCTGTTGATTCTCAACGTGGTATTTTCATGCTTGTTCTACTTTCCGTTACAATCGTTGGTTCTTTATTTCTTTATGCTTGGCGAGCGCCGGCTATAGAAAGTAGTGAAATTTTTTTCTTCATCAGTCGTGAAGGCGCTTTGATAACAAACAACCTTTTTATGATAACTGGAGCAACTACTGTACTAATAGGTACAATTTATCCTTTGTTTCTGGAGAGTATTTCTGGAGAGAAAATTTCTGTTGGTCCACCATTTTTTGAGTCTACTTTTGTACCGCTTATGGTGCCGTTGATTTTAGCTGTCGGTGTTGGCCCATTTTTGACATGGAAACGTGACAATTTAGTAATTGTTGTAAAAAATGTATTTTTTGCAACAGTTTGTTTATTTATGGTATTTGTATTTCTTTGGGGTGTGCCAATCGGTGCGATGTTTGGCCTGGCTTTGGCAGTTTGGCTAATGTTGTCTGTATTAACTGAATGGGCTCACCGTGTGCGTTTATTTCGAGTATCACTTTTTTCCTCTTTATCTCGTGCGCTTGTATTACCCCGTTCGGCCTACGGGATGTCTATCGCTCATTTTGGATTGGCGGTATTTATTTTTGGTGCTGTCGGTAATAACTTTTACAGCACAGAGGTTGTGCGGTACGCTTCTCCTGGAGAGAAGATAAAAATTGCCGGACATACTTTAACTTTTCAAAGTGTGAATGCGGGAAAGGGGGTTAATTACGATTCATATGTGGGTAAATTTGTTATGGAAAATGGACAAGTGATTGAATCAGAACGTAGATTTTTTCCCATAGAAGGTCAGCAAACAACTGAGGTTGGGCTGTGTATTCGACCTTTAGGTGATATTTATACTGTTTTAGGTGAGGCAGTTGCGCGCAATAAGTGGACTATACGAATTTATTACAATGCTTTTGTAGTTTGGATTTGGATTGGAAGTTTTTTAATGTCATTGGGAGGCTTGCTGTCATTTCTCGATTCTCGTTTACGCATTCGTCTTCAGGGGTCATGCGCCATCATTCGATGATAGCGTTAATAGTTCGAGAAGATCAGTGATTCAATGTATCGTTTTCTTTCGATAGTACCAATCCTTATAGCTATCATTTTGCTAGCTGTCTTGGTCTGGCCAATTTTGGAAGATCGCAAACCGGAAGAGCTGCCATCAGCATTGTTAAACAAGCGATTTCCTATTTTTGATTTGCCTGGATTATATCCTAAAGCTCCCCGACTAAGATCGGATAATTTGATGGGTAAGCTAGTGATAGTGAATTTTTTTGCCTCTTGGTGCGTTCCTTGTCGTACTGAAATTAGAGAACTGAAGACTATCGCTAGCAATGGTGTAAGCATTTATGGCATAGCATATAAGGATGACATGGAGACGATACGTCGATTTTTGTCTAATTTTGGAAACCCATATAAAATAGTAGGTGTAGACCACGATGGTCGTACTGGCCTTGAATTTGGTGTTTATGGTGTGCCTGAAACTTATGTAATTGATAGTAATGGATTTATTCGCTACCGACATGTTGGTGAATTAAGTAGTAGGATGATTAAAAACATTTTATTACCTTTGTTGAATAAGTTAGCGCAATGATTCCGTTAATTATTTTATACTTTCTATTGATTAGCACTGAATCATCATTTGCTGTAGAACCTAACGAAATGATTGACGATCCTATTCTTGAGGCTCGTGCTCGTATAATTAGTGCTAATGTTCGTTGTCCTGTCTGTCAGAATCAGTCAATTGACGATAGTCACGCTGAATTGGCTCACGATTTGCGTTTATTGGTGCGCGAACGAGTCATGGCTGGAGAAAGCGATGAGCAGGTTTTTGAATTTCTAGTTAATCGCTATGGGAAATTCATTCTTTTAAAACCGCCAAAGATATTCGGTACTTTGCTGCTCTGGTATGGCCCTGTCGGGTTGTTTATTCTAAGTATTATCGTATTAATTTTTTCTTTTTCTCGACGCTATAAATCAGCTGCACCTGTACCATTAACTCCAGAGGAGCGAATACGTTTGGTAAAATTTTTAGGCAAGCATAAAAATAACAGGAGATCATAGTGACTTTTTGGTTCTGGGTGGCTGCTAGTATTTTAATGTTTATTGTAGTGCTTGTTTTAATTATTCCGCTATTGCGCCAGCATACTGCATCAATTCCAAGAGCAGCATATGAGCTAGCTGTATTAAAAAATCAATTTGCTGAAATAGAGAGTGACGTTGTTTTCGGAGTCATTAGCAAGGAGGAAGCTAATGCTAATCGAATAGAGGTAGAGCGGTGTATGCTAGCCGAAATTAACGTAGCAGATACTTTTGTTCCATTATCTACTAATAGACGATACGATTTTATACTTGCCGCATTGATCGTAATTTTCTTACCATTGACAACTAGCTTACTCTATCTGAGTGTAGGCAATCCGGGGATGCCTGATTTACCGCTATCGATTCGCTCAGAGGAGATAGAGGCTGATATAGTTCAATTTGTTCAAAAGCAGCGCAACATCATGGAGATGGCACGTAATCTAGAAAATCGCCTTAGCGTTCAGTCGAACGATCTGGATGCTTGGATGTTACTTGGTCGAGCCAGGTCGGAGCTTGGAAATTTTAAACAAGCTATTGTTGCTTTTCGCCAAGCTATTAAACTTGGTGGTAAATCTGAGGCAATGGGTGAAATGGCTGAAACTATGGTACGCATTGACCATGGAATTGTTAGCGCTAAAACTTATAAGATTTTTCAAAATATATTAAAGATCGTTCCAGGTGATCCTCGTGCCAGATATTATTTAGCCTTAGCAGCGTTACAAGCAGGCGATGTTAATTCCGCATTACGACAGTGGTTGTTATTAGTCGCTGATACTCCGGTAGACAAGAATTGGGTTGGAAACTTGCTGAAACGCATTGAAGAGGTGGCTAATGATAATAAAATTGATCTAGCAGCAATAAAGAAACAGATTCTGCTTGATCGTATACAATAATCTAAATATTTACGTTGATCATATTAATGAACAAATTACTACAAGGCCTATCGTATAGGCAGATAAATTGTTATCAATGGTTAGAGGGCTATTATTGCCAACAATTTATTAATTTCTCTGAGAGACAATCCAAGTAATATTTAAGAGCAATTGTTTATGCGCAATTAAAGGATTCGCTTGTGAAAATTACAGGGAAGCCTAACGTTAGCTCCAAGTGGATTTTATATTTAAATATACTATGTTCGCCCTTTGCTTCCAGCAGGATTTAAAATAAAAAAACAAAATATTTCCAAAGGAAATATTTTAAAGTTGTTGATAGAATAGGTTCCTTTCTGCCTATTAAATTAGAAGTAATATTATTTAGCTAAAGAGGAATAATTACTGCAAGTAAAGGTAAAACGATAAAAGCTAAGACAATATGGAAATAGATGCTGAAAAGTATAAAAAAATATTCAATGTTCTGTGAAATTATTTAGCGATGCATATCTTACTCTAGATATTAACAAGTCTTCTATTAATATGGCCCATTTTGCGCCCGGGACGAATTTCCTTTTTGCCATATAGGTGTACATGAGCAAAAGGATCTAGCAGGTAACTTGAAGTATGGTTAATATCGTCTCCAATTAAGTTAAGCATTTCGCTTGCTACGAGCATATCAGTTGAACCTAGTGGTAAGCCGACGATTGCACGCACAAACTGTTCAAATTGAGAAGTGGCGCAACCATCCATGGTCCAATGACCTGAATTGTGTGGCCTGGGTGCAAGTTCATTAATTAAAATTCTACCAGAATCGGTTATAAAAAATTCTACTGTTAATAATCCTACGATGTTTAAAGCGGCGATTAGAGTTTCAGCTGCCTTGTTAACTTTTTTGGCCATTACTTCGGAAATATTAGCAGGCACCGAAGAACGACGAAGGATACTATTTTTATGTTTATTTTCAGTAACAGGGAAGCATGCAATATTGCCCTTTGTGCTGCGTGCCGCTATAACTGAAACTTCAATAATGCACTCAACCTCTTTCTCTAAGATAGCTTCACTACTACCCAAATCTTTCCAGGCGGTCGCCAAGATAGAATCTGAGTCAATTCGTATTTGACTTTTGCCATCATAACCAAACTGGCAAGTCTTTAGGATCGCAGGTACACCAATTACTGTTAAAGCGTAAATCAATTCATCTAACGATCTTACTCCCAAAAAATTTACGGTTTCCAGTGCATTATCGCGAATAAATCTCTTTTCCAGAATTCGGTGACGTGTAATTGTTAGCGATTTTGCTGTGGGGCGTACCATGACTCGCTTCATCAAGTATTCAACAGTAACACAAGGTACGTTTTCAAATTCAAAAGTGACTACATCTACGGATTTGGCAAAAGCATCTAATGCGGCCCAATCGTTCCAGGCAGCTGATGTTGCAGCAAATGATACCTGAGCTGCTGGACTGTCTTCAGCATGCGGATCGTAGATATGGCAAATATAGCCAAGTGATGCTGCGGCAAGAGCAGTCATACGCCCAAGTTGTCCAGCTCCCAAAATACCTATTATTGCATTTGTTGAGAGAGGAACATTAATCATGATTCGCACTCTTCTATCAGAGGAAATTCGGCAACTAACTCAGTGCACGCTTTACGCCAGGTAGTTAGAGCTATATCAGCCTTAGGATCGGATAATGCAATGATAGAGGTAGCCATTAGCCCAGCATTAATTGCCCCTGCCTTACCAATCGCCAAGGTCCCAACCGGAATACCACTAGGCATCTGCACGATTGATAATAAACTATCCCAACCAGACAAAATATCACTTTCTACCGGCACCCCTAATACCGGTAAGGTTGTCATAGAGGCAATCATGCCAGGTAAGTGCGCAGCTCCGCCAGCAAAAGCAACAATCACTTTTAATCCCCTATCTTTAGCTGTTTCAGCATATTTTATCATACGTTTTGGGGTGCGGTGAGCCGAAATAATCCGAGTTTCATACGAGATTTTTAAATCATTTAATACTTCACATGTATACCTCATGGTTGACCAATCTGATTGGCTGCCCATTATAATGCCAACTCTAGGGGATGTCATTCTAGTCTCCGAGTTTGTTGGTTTAGTCTACGACTACCCGAAGCATCAAAAAATAGCAAATTATCATTACATAACTTTCACATCCAAAAAAACAACTAACTTTAGCCAGTAATTCGACTTGAAATAGATTATAACGGTAGAAAAATTTAGGTTCAATAGATTTTAATACAACTGAATTTTGCTAGATAAGTGAATATCTATTCACTTATCTAGCAAAATTCAGTACTCTAGCAAATAAATTTAAAGTTAGACTTGCCTTACTAGTATTTGTTTTGTATTAGGCTCTAATATACTGATTAAATCAGCTTAAGAATAATAAATTTATCGCATGATTAATAGTGACAGAACATATAATTTTATTTTAGCTTGTGGAATCAATAACGCATTAACATAACTTAATTTTTATATACGTATAATAAACTATAGGATGTACTTAACACGGATTTAATCCGCTAGTAATTATGCATAACTTTTAATATAAAATATTAAAAAGTTATATTTTATGCAGCTGCTAGCTATCATAAACCTTTTAGAGTTTAGTTAATTACGTTAATGCGGCATTCGCAAAACTATAGTACTATTATTCAGCTCTCTAGGAGAGCTTTGCTCCAATGTTAATTGATCGCGATCATCATGTAGGATGATATGCCTGCTGTTCGTAATTCATCTATTGAATCTAATAGTTCAGCTCGGCCTTTTGTGCGTGCAACAGGGCAAATCGCTGTCGACCGGGCTATTGCTGAATTACGGCGTGGTGGATTGGTGGCTATTCGTGCTAGCCGCGATCTTGATCGTCTGGCGATAGCTGCTGGTAGTGAGATGGCTACACGTGAACTTATAAGCCAAATGTCGGCTATAGCAGGCTCCGAGCCACGAGTGGTATTGACGCGCAATCGGGCGGTAGCAGTTCTTGGTTCGGGCACCGAAGCGCCAGCTGTATCAGTCGCTATGGCTCATGATCTGGATGTTGACTCTGTCTTGGATCTTGCAGATCCGACACGTCATGCTTGTATTCCATCTGGTCTTACAGCTTTGCCTGAAAGAGCTGATACGCCAGCAACTGCTGCAGTAAAGCTAGTAAAGTTATCTCGCTTACTTCCCAGCGCATTAGTTGCTTCAGTACATGGCATTTCAGCCTCGACTATTACTGCTTGGGCTCGGGAATTGACACTGCTAGTAGTTGATGCTGTAGAGATTGAGCGTTTTGCTGAAACTAGTGCTCATAGGCTAATACGTGCAGCAACGGCAAAGGTACCAATGGCTGATGCTGAGCATTGTGAAGTGATCGCTTTTCGTCCGATGGATGGTGGGACTGAGCATGTTGCGATTCGTATCGGAAATCAAGACAGCAATGTCAAACCGATCATGATACGTATTCATTCTGCTTGTTTAACCGGAGATTTATTAGGTAGCCTTCGTTGCGATTGCGGAGAGCAACTTCGTGGTGCTATTCGTGAAATAGCTGATAGTGGTGGAGGTGTTTTACTGTATTTGTCTCAGGAAGGGCGAGATATTGGTTTGATTAATAAACTGCGAGCTTATACTTTGCAGGATCTTGGAGCTGATACGGTAGAAGCTAATACGACATTAGGCTTTGACGATGATGAAAGGGTGTATTTTCCGGCTGCTGAAATGTTGCGCCAACTTGGGATTAATAGAGTTCGTTTAATGACTAATAATCCTTCTAAAGTTAACCAACTCGCCGCTTGTGGAGTTAAGGTAGTAGAACGTGTACCTCACATTTTTGCTTCTAACAGCCATAACGAGCGTTATTTAGCAACCAAGGCCAAGCGTTCAGGACATTTATTGTAAATGTCTATTTACAATAAATGTTAATTTAGTTTTTTGTATTGATTTGATGATCAAATCATTTTACTTCATTATCTAAGTACCTTAATGGAAATTATCGGTGCTTGGTATTTAATTTAACTTTTAAATAAATTTTTAGTGAGATTAATGCTTGTGTTGAAAATTTTTCAATTATGGTATAGAAAATGCTGCTTAATTATGCGTTAATGGAATAATAATTGCTTGCTAGGCATTGCTTTTATTTTTAAAAAGATAGCTTATGTAATTTTATTATATAATGGTTGTATTTCTCATCCAATATTCTACCAGCATAACATTAGTCAACAGCTTTATTATTGATGGTATAACAACCGAAATAGCTCTAAAGCATACGGATAATTACTCGATTGTGTTAATTTTAATGTTTTTGAATATAATATAAATAAATGTTTTGTATTATCCATTTTATGGATGTCATTTAATATATTTATCTACAACTGACAGTTGTTAATATAATTATACTGACTTATTATTACATAGATTATTCATCAATGCAACATATTTTATTACTAGTAATAACATGGTATAGTATGTTTTTCTTACTTAAATTAAGTATAATAATTATTATCTCAATTAGGATAAACAATATATAATATATCTAATTATATATTGTTTATCCATTATAATTAGCTGACTTTTATCTAACTAGTACTTGCAATAATTAACAGATCGCTAATTTATTAATCTTTTAATTATCTCCACTAGCCTTTATATAATTGATTTATCTATCGTATTTTTTTTGTTATTACTCACGCGAATGCAAACAACATTATGCATAACTTAAATTTTTTGTTGTCAAGCTAATAGCGCATTGAACTTATACTGCTTGCTTGATACACCATTACAATCAAAGTGTTTGTGTCAATAAATATTAAATGTCAATTATACAATATTGCTTTCTACTCTTAATCATTTATTGAGTATTAATTTTTAATTTTGCAATGTTTTACTCCTTACTTGAAATTTTACCATTCAAATGTTGCACAAACTTACTGCAAAATTTATACAATAAACCTAAATGCTGTTTAGGTTTAGAAAAAACGATAAAATAAGAAAGTTCTTTATCCTAAAAGCAATAAACAAATTACTACTTTACTTTTTCTTACACTAATTTTAATGCAGAAAACTAAGAAAATATACCACTGTAATGGCTAAGTTGATTTAGTCATTTAATTACAAATAATGTAACTTTAATTGCAGAGAACATTATTGACAAATGAATGAAAAAATAGTCGCTTCTTTGTTGCGTGTAGTACTTAAAGATTTAGCACGATCTAAAAGTATAATTACATACGCGAATCTTGCTCGTTCTGCTAAAGTTCCTGGGCCATATTTTATTCACAAAACCTGTATAGCACTGGAGCTAATAATAGAACAGGATGTCGCGAAAAATCGACCGCTGCTTGCAGCTATCGTTATTTCTAAAACTCGTAACGAATTGCCTGCACCAGGATTTTTTCAACATTTAACCAAGCTAGGTGTCTATTGTGGTCCAGAACAGGGCAAGGAAGCAGCGATATTTCATGCATGTGAATTAAAAAAGGTCTGGGACTTCTATTGTGATTGAATGTGCAATAATAAATTTTTTCTTTCGATTATTTTAAAAGTTTTTACTTATTAAATAAAGTGTATATAATTGTATTATCTATTATATTTATCGTATTCTGCATTCAAGATTGAATTCCCAATACTTCTCTTGAAGTATATTATTAGGCAATAGCACTTGCTGTGCTGCATTGAAGTTAAATAGGATAATATTCTTATTAAACATATTGCTTTATGCGGCAGTATAAACGGAGAATAAGATTATCACTATCGATACTACTTGATAAATGTTAAAGATTTGTTCATTTATTTTGACATTAAATCAAATTTTTTGCTTAATCTTTGTTTGTAACAATCTATCTTAGTAAATAATAAATAACAATATGATTTATTGTTTTAAAAAGTAAAAAATTTGATCTTTCCTCGACGAATATTACAATCGATCAGTTAATGTTTAATATTATACTTATTACTGACTTTCAAGGTTTTAGTCATAATATTCGTAAATCATTTTGATTGAAGTATTTTAATCATAGTATTAGTTTACAATTTCGCATAAAATTTTTTTTATAGACTAAGTTATGTATCTTACAATTAACTTTTTTAAGTGATTAATCACACCTACGATAAAATATTATTTTATTTCTATCCACTAAGCATTTTTAACTTATGTTAATCATAGGCGTTAACTTGCTAAAAGTTGGTATTTTTCTGACATAGCAGATAAACAAAAGCAATACTTTTTAAAATATTTTAACTAATCTAATAATAATTCAATTTTTGGATAAAAATAATAGAATAATAAATTATAGCAAAAACTCAGATTTAAAATATTGCTTATTGTACAATAACTAACATTATTAGTACTAATATAACCAAAAATTAATTTTTACTTAATTTTATTAAAGGCTAAATATTTTTCTACTAGCATCTAACAAAAGTCTTATGATAAAATCATGCTCTGAAGTTAAATATGAGATAACACTACTTACTTCATAAGTATGTTAGTAATCTCGCGTAGTTGTGTTCTGGCACGCAAAAGATAAAATCCCTGCACCGCTAGATGATTCGGAAGGTATATACCGTTTGGCCTATTATTCATTACTACTAGTGGCTGCAGGAGGGCTGCTTGATTAAACGATTTCATCATTTGCTCCCAGGCAGGTAGTAATTGTTTATCATGAATTACTTTATTAAAGTCTTTCTCAAGCTCATGCAATAATATATAATATCCGTATAGTTTTCCTTTAATTCCGTAGAATATATCGTCGACTTTTGTATCTATCAATAATGGATGCGAATTAGTTAGATATTTATCCGTTGTAGCCGAGGCTGAGCCTAAGTCTGCAGCTATTCTATCTAAGGTGGATATTAAGTTGTCTGAACGTTCTTCAAAAATGGCTTTACTGTTTGCAAGTCGAGAATTGTATGATTTTAGAGCTTTAGATGCTGCGCGATATTGAGTTTCCGATGATGGTGTTGGTAAAAACGAAGTAGAGAGATCAAAAATCCATACGTTACCTGGATATTTTAGCAGGCCAGCAGCTTTATCGAGATCAGAATCTACTTCTGATGAGCCTCGAGTACGGCCGATTTGATCAGCCATTTCTATAGTAAAGCGAGATAGCGCATAAAGAATGCCTTGTTGATAGTTTAACATATTATCAAGAAGGGCTGAAGGGTAGAAAAACGGGTCATTGGGCGTCCAGAAATGAGTATCAACTTCACGATCAATTAGTGCAGCAGTTGCGCTCACAGCGTAGCTGCCACCTTCTGGTGGTTTGATGGCTCTAAATTTAAGATCATCTTCGATATTATTTATTATATAAGCGCCTAATAAGTAGTATAGCAAGATCAAAATAAATATACTAATTATATAATTGCTACTAAGCTTAATAAGGCTAGTAACTGCTGCTGTACGGCATTTTTGAGTAAAATATTCACCATTTATTATCATTTTTATTTGCCTGAATATAATTATTCTGGTGAGAATACTATAAATTTATAACATATTATCCAATAATTTTCTTAATTTATTATAACGCTTATCATATAAGCTTTTTTAAGGAGAATAAGTATCTTGAAACATTTCCAATAGCTAAATATTTGCTATTCGGCTATTGTTTAAAAAACGATTTATTTAACATGCTTTATAATATTTTATTCTAATTGCATCATCATTTAATTTAAGTCGCCTAGAGAAGATTTTTAGTATTTTGCCTTAGTTATGTAATACTTAATGACTTTTAGTCGTAAGTAAAAAAAAATTATCTGAATTACAGGTATACACTGCGGTATTTATTTTAAATTAGTATAGTAAAATTATACAAGTTAAATTTTTGCTGTTAACTATATCATATGTACAATAAATACTTAATAAAAATTAATATTTGTAATTAGCTGAAATTTCATTCTTATTGCTTTATTTTTTAGACATTAGATTTAATTTATTTTACTCATTTAACAAATTAATTGAGCTTAACATTATAAGATAAATGGTAAGTAAGTTATTTTTAGCAAATGATTTCACAAAATTTTGAATTATATTTCGTTAATTGTACTTAAAGCATTTATTTTTTATAGCAAATAAATTTCTTGTATATAAAACATTCTAAAGTATTAACCATTTAGTTCTCTAATCTAAAGAATTAAAATAAAAAGTTTTATTGTTATAAAATTCACTAAAATATTAAATATTTGATGTAATTTTTTATGGCCATGTGTTAATATTTTAATTAATTTAACTAATGGCTAATAGCTGATTGATTTCTTTTTTTTCTTGAAAATTAACAAAGTGTGTGCGTGTAGTTATTAATATAATAAAAAATTTTGCTATTAACCTGGAATTGAGGCAATAGCATAGTTGCTATGTTTTAATCAAAATTATTTGAGGTATTAAATTTATGGATAATTGTTCAATATGAAATTAGTAGCTGTGTCGGTTTGTAAATCGATATTAAGATCTTTTATTTACTTATAATATTTGAATAAGATAGCCTGATATTAGTAGCATCATAGTAATTTTATTATAATTGGTATGTTGGGATAATCACTTATAGCATTATCAACTTTAAATTATAGTTTATAGATTGTTACAATCTCAGATGAAATTAATCTATGTTTGTGCTTAACAGCGTGGATCTTTTTTTTTTAAAAAATTTATAGCATGAATTAACATCATTTAATTTTTATTCAACAAATTTACACAACAACAAGCACTTTATAATTTAGCATTTAATAGGTTGATTTGCTTAATATTATAAGCAGTCATATTATTAATATAATAAACGCATCTATAATAAAAACAAGTTATAGTTTTGTTAATCATGGTTGACTGAGTAGTAATTACGTAATAAATCTGATTTATTTATCAGATTAAATTTATCACTAAGAGCTAGTTAATAGATCTTAATTAAAATATTATTGCAACATATTGGCGAATGATATTAGTTATTATTTAGTGCTGAATAATTATACTTTTATTATTAGCAAGCTATTTGTTAACAGGAGAATATCTTTACGTAAGATTGCTTAGCATTTCTGCTGTGTATATTGTTGAGTGATGTTTATTTTTAATGATATAATTTTTAAGAAAAGTTCTAAATATTGATAAGTCACAATGAAAATTATAGTTAATAAGCAAAAAGTTTAATGAATTATTTAATTAAGCGTGCTAAAATCTAATAATGGGTGCGTAGCTCAGTGGTAGAGCGCTACGTTGACATCGTAGAGGTCGCTGGTTCGAACCCAGTCGTGCCCACCATTAATATTTTCAAAACTAAGTAAAATCGACTTGTTATCTGCGATAAGCATTATCGTTAATTTTCAGTATGTAATTATTGTATATTTTTATCAATTGATTTAACTTATACTTAAGAAATAATTTGATCCAAATACATAATTTTATTATCTATGACTCTGTCTGTACAGTGATATAATTGTAAAAATTAATGATATGTAAAAATGCTAATATAGCGAAGTATCGAGCTTTATTGTTTGGTTTATATTCTGCTTTTTACACATTCCTGTAGTGTTGTTTATAATATAACTAATTAATAGTTAGACGATTATTGTATTGGTTGATATTGAAATATTCACTCCCTGCATTAGGCAAAAACTAAAATAGATATCTTAAACCATTGTTAGAAAGGCAAAGAATAAATACTATCCGTGTTATATTGCTAAATTGCATTTTTGTTGAATAAACTTATTATATCAAAAATAATACTGCTTCTGTAGTGAAGCATGCACTTAACCTAGCATGGTGTTGAGTTGTTGTTAATCAAGTATTACTTAACTAGTTAGTATTTTATTCAGGTGAACTGGTATTAAGGAAAGGATAGCTAATGCTTAAGAGTATATCTCTTAATAAGAGTTTAATAACTTACCTTGTTATTTAATCAAAAAAAATTTTTTGATATTTATTGTGTTATGAAAAGTTATTTAAATGTTAAGTAAGTTATTATTCTTAATAAAAATCTTGTTTTTTTCTTTATTAAATATCTGAAGTTGGGTTAAAATGTCTTTAAAATTTATAGTATTCTTAATGAATTAAGTGAAAAGATTTGCTTTTTGTTAAAAATTATAAAATAATAGCTTTGCTACAAAATGCAATTAAATATTTTGTTGTTTGTCAAGTAGAGGGGAAGTAATTTTCTATATGGCTAGACTAGTGATTAAGAAAGAAGAAAATTGATTGTCTGCATGGATTGATTGTGAAAATAGTAGCATATATGTTTATTTGCTTATGTACCTGTTCTTCTGACCCCTTCGTCTAGAGGCCTAGGACACTGCCCTTTCACGGCGGCAACACGGGTTCGAATCCCGTAGGGGTCAATAACTTCGAGTCCAAGGCAGATGATCAATAATTGGTTAGTGGCTCTTTGAAGTTGAATATTTTATTATAGTATGATTATTATTTTTGTTAATGATAATCAAAACATTAAGTTAGCTAAATAGACAGCAAGAAAAAGATTTATAATTATCGCTATGCTTAGCGTGGATTGAATTTAACTGCGCTATCTAGCTATGGTATAATGTTTTTCTGTTATATATCAGGTAAATATTTTGCTGATTACATACAAAATATTTAATCAATTCATATCTTGTTTCTTACAAGCAGTTTAATTAATTGATGATCTATCTGAGATAGTAAAGTAAGCGTTCGATAAGCAAATTTTATTCCTGCTGATATTGAGATCTAAGATATTAGCTTAGCGATATTTTTATGGTCTGGTAAGTAGAATGTAATACTTAAATCGGTCATTACTCAAGTAGGAAGAGAATTTTTTTTGCAGCTTGGCTGATCAATCTTTCTTCTAGAGCTAAACTTATTTGTGGTATTAACATTAACATCATATGCTAAAGGTTTTATTGAAAATAAAATCAAATAATTTATGATTAAAAATCAATTTATTATATTTACAATTTAATATCGTAATAAATCTTAATTATCAATAGGTATTTTGCTTTTTCTATTTCCGTGAAATAATTACTGGTAAAAGTTTTTAAATGAAATAAAATTAAGAATATAAATTAATATTTTACAGATGTAGTGTAGTTTATAGTTAGTTTTATGTGGAAGTTTGGTTTTTGACGATGAAGATGCTGATGATGTATTCTGCTAGAATTTACGACTAGGATTAAACATATTAGAGAGAGATAATAATAATTAAAAAATTAATGTATTGTATTTTATATTGGCAACGTCTTATAAATAGACTAACGGGCATATGTAATGAGACTAGAAACTGCCGTTTTTGAACCGCAAACTGATAGTCCATTCGAGCAATTTCGAATTTGGTTGGCAGAGGCAGAGGCCAGCGAGGTTGAAGATGATGTTAATGTTATGACGCTAGCTACTGCTGATTCCAGCGGCCGACCATCAGCTAGGATTGTCCTTATGAAGAAGTATAACGAAAATGGTATTGTTTTTTATACTAATACAAAAAGCCAAAAAGGTTTGGAGCTTGCGATGAATCCATTTGGCGCTTTGTTATTTTATTGGAGATCAATTCGTAGTCAAGTTCGTTTTGATGGGCCAGTTGTCCCGGTGAGTACCGATGAGGCTGATGAGTATTACGCAACTCGTCCTCGAAATAGTAAAATAGCCGCTTGGGCTTCTAAACAGTCTCTTCCGCTGTCTAATCGTGGTACTTTAATGCAAGCTTTTGATTACTTTGATAACAAATATTCTAACGCATTAGTACCTCGTCCTCCATACTGGTCAGGATATCGTTTGTCACCAAGACGTGTTGAGTTCTGGCGAGATAAACAGTTTCGCTTGCATGATCGCTTTGTCTTTGCGCGCAAAGCAGAAAGCTTCCCTTGGAAGCTACAGCGCTTATTTCCTTGATGCCATAATAACTAGGAATTGCTTTAGAGTAGATTAAGGTTAATTTAAATAGCTTTGATTATAGTTAATTTGTGGTATCCAATATATGTCCTTAATTTTAAATTGATCTTGTGTTCACTATAATTTTTATAAATACATTTGAGTATATATTCATTCTACTGAGCCTTTAAGTTTATCTTTGATGTTATCATTCGTATCAAATTTAGATCATTGCTCAAGCCTGGTTTTTGTACATGTATTACGTAACGTTGTATTAAATTATGTTTAATAAGTTATTTGTAATAATTTAAAATTTAGATAGTTTGTGTTAAGACTGTGGTGATATCGAAATCCTTAGAAGAACGCACCAAATTAGCATTTTGCCTGATGTATTAGAGTATAATTTGAAATTAATAAAAGTGATGGATTTGCTTTTTTAAACTCTTGATCTTATCAAACTTATTTTTTTACAATCTTAAATGGATTATTAAAACTTAATGCTTAATTCCTAAATATATTCCACAATATAATTAAAGTTTTTTGCATGAAGGAAATGGCTTTTTATTATAGATGCAGGTAGATGCCTTATTTTTCGCATCTATTTGGATAATTTATGAACATTGATATCGCATGTGTTTAAATTAAATTGAATTAATTGGGATCTTTAGCCAGATAAAATCGTTGGTGCTATTTATAATTAGTGTTTTTAACTAATGGGAAGATTTTAAAGCTATTCTCTACTTCTGCATCAATAGATTTTCTCTTTTGCTATGAATTGTATTACATTATTACTTAATAATTTAATCTAAATTTACGCAAAGTGCTTTTTGCTGTATTGTATTTTTATTGCTTTTTTAACATTAAAATAAAGAGAACAATCCAATAAAAATATTTGCGCTGGGTAAATTACTAAAGGAAAAAGAAAACCCGTGTATGCAATACTTTGTTATTGAATACACTTATTAGTTGTCATACTTTTTAAAAAGTATCATCTATAATATTTTTAATGCTAAAAGTATGCAAGTATGATACTTCTCAGATCTTAATTAGATTTTAGTTTTATTTACGCTCTTATTGAGCGGGATTATTTTTTTAAATCGATATAAAAAATGGATTTGGTTGATTTTGTGATATAGTAAAATCCAAATAAATTAATTCTGTAATTAGGTGAGTAAATTATATTTTTACAATTTGTTGTTACAGATTAATAGTTATAATTTCGTGAATTATTTTTGTCTAACGGTTGACAATAATCAATTATTTTCTGTTTTAATTTCATAATCAACTATCGAACAGATTAATTATAATCTTGATATTTGTATATAAAATGATAATAATCTTCTTGGTGCTGCCAATAGTGCTCGGAGCATTTAATTATAATATATCGCCTTTAAACTAGATAGATATTTTCGTAAAAATTTTTGTTTTAAGATTCAGTAATCAAGATACGATGATTAAAATTGACTTTTATTGGTTGATCTTATAAAACTAAACCTTAATAGTTTAAAATATTAAAATTAGTATGATTTCCTTTATTTAAGAGAATTTTTTTAAAAAATTTTAACTAATTATTTGTTAATGATCTTAAATAGGTTAATTTATTAAAATCTTGCTAAATTTGATAAATATTAATCGATCTCAATCTTTGTTTGTGCTATTGATTTCTAGTATAGTTTTCTACTATAGTGTAGAAAATACTCATGAAAATTATACTAGTTATTGCGCGAAATCACCTATAAGAAATTCATGTTTTGCACACGAACCTACAAGCTGCTTAGTTGTTAAAAAAATTATCTTTTAAAGATATAATCCATAAAAACGCTTTTAATCGGGGATTTACACACTTAGATTTAGCTAGATGATTTTGGTTTTAATCTAATAAGTATCTCAATATACTAGGAGTGCTAAATATAAAAATTAAGTAGATCAAGTTGATGAGCTTAATATGTTTATTGAGTATAGCATTTTTCACAAAATTGACTGGGTTAGCTCATATTTATGAAAAAAAAATGAGGTGTTGAGTGTTGTGGTGACAAGCGTAATGCCAACATATAATCGTATTAACATAGCTTTTGAGTGGGGTGAAGGACCATATCTATATAGTACTGATGGCAGAAAATTTCTTGACTTTGCTAGTGGTATTGCTACTAACTCTTTAGGGCACTCGCATCCTGTTTTAGTCAAGGCAATTTCTGATCAGGCAGCTAAGTTGGTCCATGTGTCCAACCTTTATCGAATTCCTGAACAAGAGGAGTTAGCTAACAAGCTAATTGCTACATCTTTTGCTGATACTGTATTCTTTTGTAACTCAGGTGCTGAATCATTGGAGGGATCTATCAAAGTTGCAAGACGTTATCAGTTTCATATCGGTAAGCCACAAAGAACTAAAGTGATTTGCTGCAAGCATGCTTTTCATGGAAGGACTCTCGGTACCATGTCAGCAACTTACAAGGAGGCATATCGTGAAGGTTTTGGACCTCGCGTTCAAGGCTTTACTCATGTTGCATTTGGAGACCTGGAGGAGATGCGTAATGCTGCATCATCTGACGATGCTGCAGCGATTCTAGTGGAACCAATTCAAGGCGAAGGTGGTATATTTGTTGCGTCGCACGAATATCTACAAGCTTTGCGCAATATTGCTGATGAGTTTGGGCTAATGTTAGTGTTTGATGAGGTTCAGTGCGGTATGGGCCGTATTGGTAAGTTATGGGCTTACGAGTGGTCTGGTACTACTCCAGATATCATGGCCTCAGCTAAAGGCCTTGGCGGTGGGTTTCCAGTTGGTGCGGTTATGGCAAGCGAAAAAGCAGCATCTGGCATGAAACCTGGTTTGCATGGATCGACATATGGTGGTAATCCTTTAGCTATGGTTGCAGCTAAGACTGTGCTTGACATTGTCTCAGAAAATTCTTTTCTCGAACATACGGCTAAAACATCAGCATCTTTGCGCATTCAGCTTGATAAAATCGTTAATAAATATCGCTGTATAGTCGAAGAGGTTCGTGGACTAGGGTTCCTGATAGGATTGAAGTGTGTAGTTTCCTCTAGCGATTTGCAGATCGCCTTGCGAGAGCAAGGGCTACTTACCGTGTTGTCCGGTGACAACGTATTGCGTGTTTTGCCTCCTTTGATCATTAATGACAATCATGTTTCAGAGGCGGTTGCGATAATTGATTCAGCTTGTGCTGATTTAGCTCGATGTTTTGCTTGATGAGGCGCGCAGTTTGATGATTGAAGAGTGAAGCACTTTCTTGATCTGGACCAGATCGATTCATCGATTCTGCGTGAGATAATAGAGCAAGCGAAAGGCTTTAAGCTTGCAGATCGGCTGACGGAACGTCCACTGGATGGTAAGATATTGGCTTTAATATTTGAAAAACCATCAACACGCACACGCGTATCCTTTGAGGCTGGCATGAAACGTTTAGGTGGTGAAGTAATTATGTTAAACAGCTCAGATCTTCAACTTTCACGTGGTGAGACTGTATCTGATACTGCTAAGGTTTTATCTGGCTATGTAGATTGTATCATGATGCGTACTTTATTAGAATCAAGGCTTGTTGAACTTGCGGAAAACTCTACCGTGCCAGTAATTAACGGTTTAACTAATCGTAGTCATCCTTGTCAACTGATGGCTGATGTGATGACTTTTGAAGAGCATTGTGGTTCAATTAAAGATAAGGTGATTGCATGGTGTGGGGACGGTAATAATATGGCTACTTCTTGGATTCAGGCAGCTGTGCAGTTTGATTTTGTACTGCGTATTGCTTGCCCACCTGATTTAATGCCTTCGCAAAATTTGATTGATTGGGCTAATCATAAGGGCGGTAGAGTTTATGTTAATCATGATCCTTCCATAGCTGTTTTTGATGCTGATGCGGTAGTTACGGATACTTGGGTTTCCATGGGTGATCTTGACTCTAATCGGCATGATCTATTAGTAAATTATCGTGTTGATGATAGGTTAATGGCTAAAGCAAAATCCAACTCAGTATTTATGCACTGCATGCCGGCAAATCGTGGTAAGGATGTCACAGCAGGGGTGATTGATGGACCGCAATCTATAGTATTTAACGAGGCAGAGAACAGAATGTATAGTCAAATGGCTATTTTATGTTGGTGTTTATCAGAAACTGGGTGATAGAATATGAGATACTATTTTAGAAAACGTATCTGTCTCTTAATGACAAAGTTATATAATGCTCTTGATTAAACACAATTGGAGCTGTTTTGTTGCCGACCTAATTTTGTAGATTTGATCAATAGCATTTTGTTTAATTTTTATTTATTGTAATGCTGTAATTTTGTATCGAGAAAAATAGCCAAATTATTCATTAAGTAAAATTACTTATCGATCTTGCTTATTAATTAATGTAATTGTCTTTACTTTTTTAAGTAAAAAGTACTTGTTATCTTTGTTACAAAACAAGATTATTGTATAATTTATTAATTCAGCATAGGTTTTTCTCGGTAATACCTTCATTGCAGGTATTGTTCTTTTTTTGGGGTTAAAAAAAAGATAAACTAAAATCTTACTAATCGATTGATGGCATTATTAGCAATGCTTTTCTTGACTATGTCAGCTATCTTCATCATTTTTAGTACTCTGCGAGCTATTGCTGCTAAGCGCTTATTATGCGCCATATACTTTATAGGGTAAAAGGAATATTGTCTTATTTATAAGTATTTTCACTATTAAAATTGAATTTATTTATATTATGACTCTTTACTTGGAATCACTTTTATTTTGAGATAGTAAATATTAGCGTAATTATTTTTTGTAAATTTACAAGTAGTTTTATCCTCCTACGTAGGCATAAGTTCATCTCTTATCAGTAGGTAGGAGTTTTGTACATTTTTTATAAAATTTAATGCAATTCCTTGCCGAGATAAATTTAGATACAAAATACAATAAAGCAGATCTATTGCTTATTCTGGAATGGTTTTACTGCAAGTTTAATGTATTGAATAAATACTTTGATTCTATTTTATTAAGATATTTACTAGGTTTAATACTATCTGATTCTTTTATTAAACTAAGTCAGCTTAATACTAACAATCACAGTTGTTAGTATTAAGGGATATTTCTATCAGAATAATCCAATTATGTACATTAATGAAAAAAAATTATTTATTGAAATTAACTGTTTTGTATATAATTTAGCTAAATTACTAAGCTGTAAACATTTCTTTGCATAATGATATAGTGATAAGTGCCTTGTGCTAGTTATTTGTACTTTAAATCGACTAAACTTACTGCCTATCTATTGGGGTGTCTTATTTATTTTTTTTTAAATTATTTTACATAAATTTACCAAATAGCTTAACGCACTAATTATTTGAAAAAATTCAGATCTTATTCATACAATGGCATAAATTTTTACATGGATCGCTGTTTTAAATTTTTAAATTATTAAAAATAGCTTGATATAACATAATTTTATATGATCTTTGCTTTTTAGAATTAATTTAGCATTTACCAAGAAATTTTTCACCTTAAAGACGAAGACAAGTTAAGTTTTTTGTCATAGCTTAAATTTAAGCAAAAGAAGATATTCAATAAAGCTAAATTTTTATTATTTTTAACCATTAATAATCTTTGCATACATAAATAAACAGTAGTGTATTATCTATTATATATTGTTCTTTGTTTTTTAATAAAAAACAGAATAACACTAACTAAAACAGCAGCAAGATATTACGTTTTTTAAAGTAATATCTTGCTGCTTATCTACGATATAACCTAATGACGAAAGTCGATTAAAAAAAGTCAAATCGATCTGCGTTCATTACTTTAGTCCACGCTTTGCCAAAATCATTGATAAACTTTTCTTTAGAATCTACTTGAGCATATATTTCTGCAATTGCACGTAACTGAGAATTAGAACCAAAGATTAGATCAACGCGTGAAGCTCTCCATTTGACTTTATCAGTTTTACGATCTCTACCTTCAAATTCAGTATGGTTTTTATTTAATGAGTTCCATACTGTATTCATATTTAGTAAGTTAACAAAAAAATCATTTGTAAGTGTGCCTGGAGTATCCGTAAATACTCCCAAAGAAGAAGCTTTATAATTAGTATTCAAAGACCTCATACCGCCAACCAGTACAGTCATCTCTGGAGCAGTTAAACCTAAAAGCTGGGCGCGATCAATCAATAGCTCCTCGTCTAAAATGCTATATTTTTTCGGATGATAGTTACGAAAACCATCAGAAATTGGTTCAAGTGGTCCAAAGCTCTCAATATCAGTTTGCTCTTGGGTAGCATCATTACGACCCGGTGTAAAAGGTAGAACTAGATCATAACCCGCTTTTTTTGCAGCATTTTCGATAGCAACGTTGCCAGCCAGGACTATAAAATCTGCTAGTGAAATCTTCTTACCGTTTACTTGGCTGTAATTAAACTTTTTTTGAATCATTGTAAGCTTATCAAGTATAACAGAAAGTTTTATTGGCTCATTAGCTTCCCAAGTTTTTTGTGGATATAAACGAATGCGTGCACCATTCACTCCACCTCGTTTGTCAGACATACGGAAGCTAGCAGCTGCATTCCATGCAGTAGAGATAATGTCAGGCAAATAAATACTAGATGATAAGATTTGCCCTTTTAGATGGTTAATGTCTTCTTTATTTACTAATTGATAATCGACAATTGGAATCGGATCTTGCCAAATAAAATCCTCATTTGGAACTTCTGGTCCAAGATAGCAGGTGCGTGGTCCCATATCTCGATGAGTTAGTTTAAACCAGGCGCGGGCAAAAGCATTAGAAAATTCTTCTAAATTAGTGTGATATCGTCGTGCAATTTTTTCGTAAATAGGATCAGCGCGCAGTGCCATATCTGCGGTAGACATCATAATCGGCACTTTTTTTGATTGATCGTCTACGGCTGGTGCCATATCTTTTTTTGTAAAATTTTTTGGTTTCCATTGATTAGCACCGGCTGGGCTTTGATTTAATTCCCATTCGTAACCAAATAGCATATCAAAATAGCCCATGTCCCATTGAGTCGGATTTGTTGTCCAGGATCCTTCTAAACCAGAAGTCGTAGTACAAGGGCCAAAGCCAGTTTTGAAGCTATTCTTCCAGCCTAAACCTTGCTCTATGATATCACTACCTTCTGGCTCAGGTCCGACCAAAGCTGGATCGCCAGCGCCGTGACATTTACCGAATGTATGTCCTCCTGCGATTAGTGCAACGGTTTCTTCATCATTCATTGCCATACGCGCAAAAGTTATACGAATATCCTTAGCAGAAGCTATAGGATCAGGATTACCGTCAGGGCCTTCTGGGTTTACATAAATTAGCCCCATTTGCACTGCTGCAAGAGGTTGTTCTAATATGCGCTCTTCGTCATCCAAGTAGCGACTATTTTTCTGGTCGGATCTAGCTAGCCACTCGGTTTCTCGACCCCAGTAAATATCATCTTTTGGCTCAAAAATATCTTTGCGACCGCCGCCAAATCCAAAAGTTTTAAATCCCATTGATTCTAATGCGACATTACCGGTCAATATGATAAGGTCTGCCCAGGATATTTTATTTCCGTACTTTTGTTTGATCGGCCAAAGCAATCGTCGCGCTTTATCAAGATTGCTGTTGTCTGGCCAGCTATTAAGGGGGGCAAAACGTTGTGATCCAGAGGAAGCGCCACCACGACCGTCACCAGTACGATAAGTTCCAGCACTATGCCAAGCCATCCTGATGAATAAGCCGCCATAGTGCCCGTAATCTGCCGGCCACCAATCCTGGGAATCGTTCATAAGATGAATCAGATCATTTTTTAGTGAATAGTATTCAAGTTCATTAAATTCTTTTGCGTATTTAAAATCAGCACCAAGAGGATTTCCTATTGATGGATCTTGATGTAAAATTTTTAAATTGATCTGATTTGGCCACCAGTCGCGGTTAGTTGATCCTAAGGTTGACTGACGTTCATGTATTAATGGGCAACCAATTGACTTGTTAGTATCGTTCATAATTATTCCTCAGTAAGGTAATTCAAAAAAATCTTTATCTTTTCAGATAACTACAGATGAGCAGCAATATAATATTGAATAATAAAATTCTTACTATGCGTAATTGATCTAATAGTTTGTAAACTTACATCTAACCGTTCAACATTAAAATCTTATAAAATATTTACTAAACTTATAAGCATAACACCTCCTACTGAGGAAAAACATATTATAACAAAATATAGTATTCAATACTATACAGCATTTTACATTACGGTAATTATTTTGCTTAATAAATAAATTTAATATGAATCGTATTAGCTATTAAAATGGAATAAAAATTTCTTTAATTTGTAGTGCATAATTAATGAAAGCAAGCAATTATATTTTTATTGTTGCAACATCTTTTAAAGCGCTGTTAGTACTTTAAGATATTATTGGCACTATTTTTAATTATTTTCCCGGAAGTACTTCCTATTGTCTTCTATTGACCTACAGGACTATATAACGTATGTTAGATTAAAAAATATCAATTATACTGATGTATAAAAATAGCTTTTGAAAAAATTGTTTTTTTATCAATAACCCACAATTGGGCCTATAATAAATACTCCATTGCTAGAATAAACCATATAACTTAGTATAGTAAATTGATCAATAAATTTAAATTTATCAAAGCTTAGAGATGCTAATATAAATCCATTAATTATGTTTTAATTCAGTAAAACATCAAACAGCGTATTATTAATTTTATTAAACTTTAGCCACTATTATAAAAAAATGCAATTTAAATTGTTTTATTAACCAACAGTAAAACTTTTTATTGGTCTTGCTAATCTTGTATATTGCCTAAACAAAGGCAAAATTAGTAATGCTTTAATATTATATGTCAATCAATCTTGATTTCATTATAGTAATTATCAATTATGCCGGTTAATTGAGTAATTAGGTAGTATATGTAATAATAATATGTTTATTTAAATAACTTAATAACTTGCTGCTTCTCCTGCAAGGAAATTTTAGATTTGATCATCTAAATATTAATTTTGTTTTTTTGAGCAATTTGAAAATTCTGTCTAAACCCTTGTCGAATACTGGCACGACGAGATGCAATAGAACTAGATATGCTGCTGTTATTATTACTTTCTAAACTTTCTTTTGAGTCCTTATATTCAATGAATTTATTATTATGACTAATAGTCCTATTATGCGATGTAGATTTTTTAGATAAGTAATTGGCTAATAAATTTACGCTAGGATATTCAAAGAGATCAGTAATCCTTGTATCTAATCCAAGCATCGATCGCAATTGACGATTAATCAACACAGCTGACATTGAATCAGCACCAAGGTCAAAAAAAGCTGCTTGAGCAGGTACCTTGCTTATTCCTAAAATATTTGCAATAATGGAAGAAATCTGGATAATTAAATTATCAGTGGAAAGAGGTTCAGCAGCACATTCTATTTCTTCTTGTTTTTCCTCATTATCATAACTACACGTAGCCATAAGAGTTTTTCGGTCAATCTTACCATTATCAGTAAGAGGTAAATTTTCTTCAATTTTAATTGATCGAGGTATCATATAATCAGGCAATAAATCAACAAGATGAGTTCGCAATGTTTCTGGTCTTATTAACATTCCTGCCTCTGGCACAGCATACAATATAATTCGATTACTTCCTGCGCTTTTACGTGTTTCTACAAGAGCTACAGCTAACCGTATGTTTGGACAACGCAAGGCTGCCGACTCTATTTCACCTAGCTCAATTCTGAATCCCCCTATTTTTACTTGCCCATCATGTCGACCAAGAAATTCAATAACCCCACCAATGCGCCACCTTGCTCGATCACCTGTGCAATATAAACGATCTTTTGTAGTGGGATGGTTAATAAAAGCATTGCTTGTTAGTTTGGGATCACGCCAATAACCCCTTGCAAGACCAAGACCAGAAATGTATAAATCACCCTCCATTCCCTCAGCGCAAGGCACCATATCCGCGTCTAATACATGAACGCCCTGATTATGCATTGGTCGGCCATATGGAATACTACGCCAATCATTTATTAATTCTCTTACGATATGAGATACGGACCATATCGAAGCTTCAGTTGCTCCACCAAGACTAACCAATATTGCTTGTGGCGCGATAGTTCTTAGAAGAGTTGGTAAAGACAAAGGAATCCAATCACCACTAAGCAATATCAAGCGTATAGACGATAGAAGCTCTGCTTTAGGCCTGCTTTCTAATACCATGTCGAATAACATCGGTACCGAGTTCCATACAGTAACACTACAGGAATGAATCTGTTTTATCAAAACTTCTGGATTTCGCAGACTATTAGGGGATGATAGTACTAGTGTAGCTCCAAGAGATGTCGGTCCAAAAATATCGTAGACAGATAAGTCAAAGCTTAACGATGAAAGACCTAAAATCCTGTCATTCTTTGATAATTTAAAACGAGCATTACAATCTAAAATAGTGTTAAGCGCTGACCTATGCTCAATCATTACACCTTTTGGTTCGCCTGTTGAACCAGACGTAAAGAGCACATAAGCCAAATCGCTTGTAACTCGATGGCGAGGCGGTAAACAATTTGGCAATGGTGCAGGTATTAACTTATCTACCGATATTATCTTCACATCGTCCGGCACAACAAGAGAATCTACCAAGCTAGAGGTAGTCAATATTACTTTAACTTCACCTTTTAGTGCAAGATACTGAAAACGCTTAGCTGGCAGCAAAGGATCTAATGGCAAGTATGCTCCTCCAGCTATCAGCACTCCTAAAGTTGCAGCAATTTGCCATGGGGATTTTTCTAGAGCTACCCCAATCAAAGTATCAGCCGGCATTTCTGGAAGGCAAACAGCTACCGCCATAGCTCTAGTGACTAGATCACCATAAGTCCAGTTTAATTCAGGTGCCATAATCGCTATTCTTGTTGGTTCTGCAAGTGCTTGACGCAGCAAAGGCTCGTGTAGCAAATCATCACAAATTGGCTCAGCGGTAGCATTAATTGTATTAATTAGATTTCTCTCGCTACATTCAATTGCTACAGTTATCGAGGCTTGCCAATCAGCTTTTGGTTTGGAAAGAGAATGAAGAGTTGCAGCAAAAGCAGCAAAGACGCTATCAAATAATCCATCTGGATAGGCAGCATCAACACTATCCCAGGTTGCAACTAGCTCACCATCTTCCTCAAAAACTTGCACATCCAAAAGCACTTGAGGCGTTTGAGTGACGCCCCAATCAAGGCGACCAAGTTTAGTTATCCTATTATCTCGTCCTATTACAGACTCATAGCCAAGCATGCTGGTAAAAACATAGGCTAGAGCACTCGTTGATCCAGAAGAGAAACGACGTACAGCCTCAGCACCTGAGACTAAGGTATGATCAAGGTGCTGTGCTATTAAACGTGACACCAAAGCTGCGGACTGAGCAAATCCAGTTACTCGATCATCTCCAGTCGGTACTAAAACAGTTGAGGTAAAATCTCCTACAACTTTGCTAATATCTGGATGTAATGGTCGGCGATCATAGACAGTCAGATTTAGTGTACAATGTGGATCAATGCTCCATCTAGCTAATGTAGCACCAAGCGCAGCGATTAAAGCAGATACTGGAGTTGAACCAATCTTTCTTGATTGGTTCTGAAATCTGTTCCAAGCTTCTGCAGAAATGCTGGTGCGTCGACGCTTAAAGCGTGCCCCCGATAAATCCGCATCTGCTCTAGACCTGGGTAATTGAGGCCCACGTGGCGCGTGTGCCATAAATTCTTCCCAGTATACGAGAGCTCGATTACGTTCATTACTTTCACGCAAACGTGTAAAGGCGGCCATATAATCGCGGAAGCTAACCATTGGCGGGATAAGCTTATCGTCTGGATTAAAATATATCTCTCCCCATTGACGTAGAAGCCTAAATAGGCTAAGCACATCAACAATCAGCAGGTCAATAGAAAAATGAATCCTTTGTCCGTCTGGACCTTCGCTGGTAGCAATTCTAAATAGCGGCCACCTTGTTGGGTTAAAAACTTCATGGGCCATCTGCTCACGAATTCCTTCTAGTGCTTGACTAGCAAGATCACGTGACATATCGCTCCAATCGTAGTGATCGATGGATATCATCGGCACTTCTGCTAATACTAACTGCTCGCCATCTTCAGTAAAAACAGCGCGCAACATATCATGAATTTTTACTAATTGATGCCAAGCGTTTTTAAGTAAGGTATTATCAATTGGATTATCACATACAAATTCCCAATAAACGTGACAACCTGTGCCGCCAAGCGGCACAGAAGCACTGCGACCTACCAAATAAGCAAGCTGTAAATCAGTAAGTGGAAATGGAGCGTTAGCGTTAGCAGGATCAGGCATAAGAATCACTGAATTTTCAAGGGAACGAGCAGAGGATAATACCGTTGTTAGCGATTTGTCCCCCAATAAATCAGAAATATCCAGCGCTAAACTAGCTTTGGTAGCCAACCGCGATTTGATTTCAAGTGCCATGATACTGTCAACACCTAATTCGCGGGCAATTGCTTTACCATCTAGCAATTCAGCTGCAATTCCTAAACATTCTGCGATAATCTCTAGCGGAATTTTGTTTGTCACAGAATTAGTATTTGCTGATAATACACTTATATCAGTTCTAACTATTGGTAGAGAAACATCAGATGTAGCATCCGGCCAGTAACGACGTCTAGAGAAGGGATATCCTAAAGGACGTGATGGCAGAAGTATTTTCTTATTTTCAATCCCTTCATTAGAACTATTTTCTAGTTTAACACCAGACAAAGCAGAGTCAATTGACATCAGTAATTCGGTGGTTGATTCTCCTCGCAAAACTATCTGACAACGGCGATGAGGGTCACCTGCTAATACGGCATTCACTTCGCTTGGTTCCGGATTATGCTCAAGCATCCAAGCTTTCAAGCTATGTAATCGACTCTCCAGATCAGCCTGTAGGGCAGCAGACAAAATAATACTTACTGATTTACTCGATTTAACAAAGGATTGTATCGGTGCTGGGGCTATCACAGTTGCAGCACATGTGCCATTCATCGAAAATCCGTTAATTAGCACAGGCCCAGCTGAGCCTGGAGCGCCAGGCACTAAAGCGGTTCCTGGGAAAATCGCCTGTTTAGACAAACGAGGAAGCCCACCTTCACGTTGCATGCCAAGCATTGCGACAGACAATGCAGACAGTCCCGATACTTCCAAACCATGTCCTAGCATTGGTTTTACCGTATCGACAGCAACACTGGGACCGCCAGCTGGAAACACCATCGCCAAAGCTGCTGTTTCTGTTGCATCTCCAGCTTGAGAACCAACACCATGAGCTTCTACAGCTGATATTTGGTTTGGTACGAGATGAGCGCTGCTAATTGCTGCAGACATTACACGAGCCTGAGCTTTGGCGGATGGAGACGTTAGTGCATCACCACCACCAGACTGTGTAAGCCCAGTTCCTAAGATAATCGCTCGAATCCGGTCACCGTCAGCCGTTGCTTGGCGAAGCTGCTTTAGCACTATGGCGACCGCGCCTTCGCCTAATACAATTCCATCGCTATCTGCTTGGAAGGGCAGCGGATTACCGGAACGAGAAGCTAGTCCAGCACGATTAATTTGTACCGCAAAACCCGGTGTAGCTTGGATACTAGCAGCTCCAACTATTGCAGCATAACATTCCCCACGTAATAAGGCATTAACTGCCAGATGAAGTGCAGCTAATCCCGAAGCGCATGCCAGATCTATTGCCATAGCTGGACCCTCAAAACCAAAAATATGCGCAATTCTTGCTGCAGAACTCGAGGGCATTAGGGCTCCCAGCGATTGCGGTTGTACTGGATGGCCAGCTGTCATAAGTTTTTGTACATAATCACCACCACCAGTGCCAACGAAGACGCCGAACGACTCTCGATAACCATTCATATCAGGTCGTCCTGCATCGGCTAAAGCAGCAAGTGATTGTTCAAGAAGCAATCGTTGACGAGGATCAATTACCTGTGCCTCGCGATCAGAGATACCAAATCGAGCAGCATCAAAATTTTCTCCTTGATTCAAAAAGCCTCCCCGCAAGTAGCGAAGATCTTCTGCTTTGGCTAGAGCTATGTCTGCTTCACTCCATCGTCCTTCTGGAATCGGCCCAAGTGATGGATTACCGTCAATTATTCTTTGCTCGAGTGCAGCAAGGCTATTCGCTCCTGGAAAAATTCCAGCTGCTCCGATGATAGCGATAGCGTCATCTTGCAGCAATTCAGAAGAATTGGCTGCTGTGCAAGAAACTTTGGTTTGGCGAGTAACTGAGGATGGTTCTAGTAGAGATTTTGTTGTTGTTAATTTGTAATTGTCTAGTTCTGATTGACGATTTATGACTTCGGCCGCCAAAGCAGCAGGAGTTGCTAAATCAGTAATAGTTGCCGGGTCAAAGGCGATGCCGGTTTCCTTTTCAATCCGCTCGGTTAAATCAAAAGTCAAAATAGAGTCAAGGCCTAGATCACTCAGCATTGCATCAGGATCTAAGCGTTCTGGCTCAACCTCAAGGCATTTTGCAATTAAGTTGTAAATTACATTCAAGTTTGCTGTAGATACGGATGCTACCACTGGCTGTTTATTTATATGTTTATTCACATATGAGGCTACCAAGACACCTTGAATTAATCCATGATCATCGCTTGGCCCATCAATACTAATATCGGTAAACCTACTGTTTAGCGCGCTTCGCCATTGATCTGCTGCAAGGAGAGGTCCAGCACCAGCTCGTACGTCTTGAGCTAACCACCAGCCAGGTAGTAAACCAAATATTACTGTCATATGCTCCAGCGGCCGCATTAGTTCGTTAAGGATTAAGGCACCGCCCGGTGCAATTCTTTTAACCAATCTGTCGAGTACTAAGTCAATCTTTTCTGTTACGTGTATCGCATTAGCAGCAATTACAATGTTAAATATGCCAAGAGTCGAAAAATTTACAGGATCATCGTTAAAATCAAACCTAGCTGTGGTAAACCAATTACGTCCAATGCCAAATTTAGCTTTTGCTCTGCGCAAAAAGGCAGGAGATAAGTCAGAAAATACATATTCAATATTTTCTGTATTTATGATTAAATCAAGCGCCTTTAAAATAGCTGAGGTAGTACCACCGGTACCAGCCCCAACTTCTAGAATACGTATCATTTTCCCACTAGAAAGTCCGTCGACTACTAGTTTAGCAACTTTTTCAGCTACAAGCTTATTTGCAGCATCGGCAAGCGGATTGCCATGATAATACCCTTCTACAAGGGTCATATCTCCACCTGGAAAAATTACATTAGTACCGGGAATTTCACCAGTTAGTACTGCAACTGTGCCTTCAGTCGCAGCTTCCAATAGATTTACTATACCAGATAAGCTAGTATTATTTTGTCGAATGTTAGCTGCTAAAGAAATTGCTCTTGTAGTAGCAGTCTCTCTATCAATGGCGTTCCAGCCACGCATAGCAAGAAAACCGGATAATGTGTCAAATAATTGCTCTTGTCCTTTGGCTATAGATGAGCGCCCGCTGTCACTTGATTCTAACCAACCGATTGCGGAGAAAGCTGCACTGATGCGCAACATTGCTAGATCGTCGATAGCTTTAAGGCCTTCTGTTAGTAGATCTTTAAGACTTTTTTCTGGTGCAGAAAGTTTTGAGAAAAGTTTAGGCGACAGCTTTGCAACAACCACAGCTCGTGAATCATTACTTAGCACTTGATCCATTGCCCTCAATCCATCCATCGTCGACATTGGCTCTAAGCCTATTTTAGCTACGCGTGATCGATGTAATGCATTGGCAACTCTGCCAATTTCAGCCCAATATCCCCAAGAAATATGTTTAACATCCCAGTTTTCGCGTATAGCGAGCAATGCTTGAGCCATCTGGTGTGCAGTACCAGCTGTATAATTAGCTTGACCTGCATTACCAATCAATCCAAGTATTGAACCAAATACAATACGTTTGGGGCGATTCACACCTCGCTCAGCAAAGACAGCACTAACGTTTGCAAATCCTAATGCTTTAGGAGTAAAAGCTACTTGAAATTCTTGGTCAGACATATTTGTTGCAGCATGATCTGCTAATAACATTTCTGCATGAACTATGGTACCAATTCTTCCGACCTTCATCTCAAGATCAGCAACAGCTGCTGCCAAAGAGGTAGTTTCGGTTACGTCAGCTGAAGTATAAAATGTTGAGATGTCTTCATTAGTAAGACTAGCATTAATCTCTTTAACTTCCTCTAGAGAACGCCTGCCTATTACTGCTAATTTTAGTTTATTTTGACTGCGTTTGGATAGATACCTAATGAGAGATTCTCCTATTCCTCCATAGCCACCAATTAGCAACCAGGCTTTGGCGTCTAACTGATCATTTTTAATTTCTTGCTGATTATTGCTAATTTCTTGATTCCAAGAGGCGGTAATGTGGCGCGACCATAATTCGTTATCTCGTACCGCTATCAAGTTAAAAGAAGATCTTTCTGATAAGCCAAGCACTTTTATTATCTCAGCTACATTATTTTTGATGAGAATACCAGTTATCTCCAATTTATACCGATTTTCTGCTGCAACCGACATCGCAGCTGCGAAAGCAGCTGCGAATCCTGGTTCCAGCAGAGGATCCTCGTTCTTGTCTGCCATATCTTGACCGAGCAAAACTATCTTGACTTTTCCGGAGGCATTAGACAAATCAGCAACAAGGCGTAGAATAGGTATAACTAAATTATCAGCAACATTTTCGACGGATAAATTATTAGATTCCCATGCCCAAGCAACTATTATCGTTCTCTGCTCTGATTCATCAAGTGGTACTGCTAGTAATCTTTCAGAAATTGATCTATCAGTAACTTCTCCTCTAAATATCTGAATTGATTCTGGCAGACTATCATTAAAATGTTCACTGCTGGATAAGAAGATTATTGGATGATTGGGTAATAATGATCCAGAAGCTATCTTTTTCCACTCAAGATCGTAAATAGGTGTAGAAGTTAAGCAGGTTGCGGATTCGGGCGCTTGCGAAATCAAGTTGGATTCTGGCATAGAGATCCAATGTCTTGTTTTTTCAAATGGATAAGACGGTAAGTTAGTGATGTGATGCGGTTGGGAAAATTTCGACCAGTTAACGTCATAGCCAGCAGTCCAGCGCTCGACCATGATTTCCTGCAAGGCATTTGGAAAATCATTATCGAAGCGAAGTAAAGTTGATTTTCCTTCTGCTGAAGGAGTAAGTGATCCAACGTCAATAGTACGATCAATGCCTAGCGAATTAGGTTGGTATGATCCTTCGTTTTGACCCTGTAACCAAGCGCGAGGATTTTTAATTTCTGAGATCTTGCTCCATTCTTTAGCTAAAATTGGCAAATGTCTTCTAGCCACTTCAGGAGTCAACGGATTAAGATTAATACGATCTGCAAGATCTACAGTTGCTGAGGTATCCAGCAAAAGCACTGCATCAGCTGGTGACAACGCTCCTAAAGCAACCAAATTTATCACTTCGTTAGTCTTACCTTTGATTACTACTCCTGGTTCTGGAATGTTCCAGCGCTGACAAGTTTGACGTCTAGCGGTCCCTAAGGCTAGAAATAAAACTTTCGATGCTAAACTATCTGCTGGTAAACTGCTCCAGCTTTCTGGCTCGCCTATGCCGAGTGTAATGAAAGACTCACGCCAAGAGTCGAGAAAACCAGCAAAAGTGTGATTAGTTTTTATTAAGCGTACACTTTGATCTAGCAGATTAGATAAGTCAAAATCTAGGTTGATTGATAGCTTGGATATATAATTTGCATCGACTCGGCGAGGTGGAATTACTGTCTGCATTACCGAATCATAAACAGCAATTTGTGGACGTCGCAATTTGATTTCTGGTATTCGTCCTGCCCCTGTTAATATAACAGCGTCGGAAAGATCTATAACACCCGCCGTTGTTAGCGAAACCCAACGTCCAATACCCTCACCATACAGTACATCCGGTATTATGGCGTTGTCCAGAATAAAACTAGCTAAAGCATGTAATCGTGCTAGTTGGAGTAACCGACGGCTGGCACGACGAGTAGCGTTGCGCAGTCTTGCAGATTCGACCGCTTCCTCTCCTCTGTCAG
Organism: Candidatus Endolissoclinum faulkneri L2; assembly: GCF_000319385.1. GTDB lineage: Bacteria > Pseudomonadota > Alphaproteobacteria > Thalassobaculales > Thalassobaculaceae > Thalassobaculum > Thalassobaculum faulkneri. The sequence continues at coordinate 512,722 of NC_019566.1, forward strand.
CTAGATCAGGCAGAGCTTTAATTAATTGATCCCACACAGCCCCATCCAACACCTTATTGACATCTCCTAATCTTAGCATCCAGCGACCTGTTTGATGCTTCATTGTTGGCTTTGTTAATGATCTAATCACATCATCCCAGTCTTTAACTACAGCAGCAAAACGTATCGGCAGTGTTTGACGGCGTTGTGTTAAAGTTTGGCTGACATCATTAAGTTCCAGTTTCTTTTCACTCAGGGCCAACGACAAATGTGCATTCTTAAGTCGGTCAAGCGCTTCTTTGCTACTTGCAGATAGCAAATAGGTCATGCTTGATTTTTTACAGAAAGTTTTGCAATCGATTACTAATTCTGATGTTGGCCCTTCAAGAATAGCGTGACTATTTGCTCCCCCAAAGCCGAATGAGCTAACTCCCGCACGTGGTCGATCATTTGGCCAGGGCATTAACGTCTTTACAGGTAAAACCCTTCCTCCATCCATATCGATTAGCGGGTTAATTTCGTTGAGAAGAGCAGTGGGTAATAACATGTTGCGTTCTAGCATTAGCACTAATTTTGTTAGTCCCGCTAGTCCAGCTGCAGCTTCTAAATGGCCAAAATTAGATTTAATTGATCCGATAGCTATCTTGTTCTGACTTGCATTAGAGAAGACAGCTGATAAGGCAGCCGCTTCGATTGGATCGCCAAGTGGTGTACCTGTTCCGTGCGCTTCCACATAACCAATGCTATCCTTGTCAATACCTGCATCAGCAATGGCTGCTTCTATAATTGAAACTTGAGATGATACACTTGGAGCGGTTACACTTCGTGAAGGCCCTACATGATTGACTGCTGTTCCAAGTATCGCTGCGCGTTCTCGCAAGCCGTCTAGTCTGACTTGAACGCGACGGGTTAACAGCATAACCACTACCCCTTCCCCTTGCACGTAACCGTTAGCACGGGCATCAAATGTCCGGCACTCTCCGTCTGGACTCAACATGTGAGCCTGAGAGAAAGAAATTGAGCGCCAGGGATGAATTAAGGCATTGGCAGCTGCAACGATCGCGTAATCACACTCACCTCCTGAAAGGGCTTGACAGGCTTGATGTAGTGCTACTAAAGAGGAGGCACAGGCGGCGTCAACCGTAAAGCTTGGTCCTGTCCATTTAAATGTATGGGAGAGTCTGTTGGCTAGCAATGCGCCGTAAGTACCAAGTGCAGAAAAAACGCCTATTGCTTGACCAGGTGCGGTAGCATTTTGCTGATAATCGTTTGCCATAACGCCGGTAAATACGCCTACCTTGCGATTTTCTAAGTCCGAAGGACGTACACCAGCATTTTCTAAGCAATGCCATGTTTCTTCGAGCAGCATGCGCTGTTGCGGATCCATAGCCCTTGCTTCACGGCTGGAAATACCAAAGAATGCAGCATCGAATTTATCAACATTATCAAGAAATCCCCCCCTATCCATAACAGTATGGTTAATCTTAGAATAAGATTTATCATGAAATTTTTCTCTATCCCAGCGATCTGCAGGTACTGGCTGCAAGGCAGTTTTACGCTTAGCTAATAATGACCAAAGCGAATCCTCATCTGTAGCTCCGGGTAATCGAAATGCCATTCCTATAATAGCAACGTGTCCCATAATACGGTCCTCCGTTTACAAACAGCCGCAACGGGAATGCAAATTATCGGTCAACAACAAAGCCAGCCCGGAACAGCGCTTACAGACAATAACAACTGACCAAACATTTATTACAGGTAATGCGTTTAGTTGATTAAATTGTAAAAAATATTAGTTAGTTAGCGCATTATCTTTAGAATAAAGATTATAAAGATATCACTTTATTTCAGATAAAGCAATAAATTTACAACAGACACCCAAATCGACGCAGTTTACCTATGAGATATTTACGACTTCTTGAAGTTTTACCTCATTAATAGTTAGCAAACTAAATAAATAATAATTTTCTAAGGTGCAAAAATTTGTTAAAATTTTTTCTTAATGCATTCTAAATAAATAGATAAAACATATCTCGGCTTTTACTGTTTTAGTAATTTAAGGGTAAAATCATTACGCAATTACTCTAGATTTGTTATGAGTAATTATCCTAAAATAGGCTAATCCACCACATTGTAAGTTGACATATAGCAATTATTGAAATACCGATCAGTTTCTGCAATAAAACCAAAACATCTTAGATGTTTTGGTTTTAAAATATAAAGTTCTGAACATTAATTTAGCCTAACTTAGTAATACTTTAGGGATTGGTTTAAACTATATTCATCAAATGTTTAGTAATTTATTGAATCAATGTTCAAAATATAACTGGAATCTTAATTCAACTATTAAAATTGCAAAACTATAGCAAAAACCGCAAAAACATTTTGCTTAAATTGTGTTTGAGTTTCAGAAGATAGCTACTGTCAATCTAAATGCCCAAAAGACTAACATAATAAGGAAGTCAAAAATGCTTTTTCGGCTAAAATACCATGTAAATAGATAACATTACTAATCTTCTAGATAAGACTTTAACATTAGCATAATATGTGGTACATCCATAGCTTTCTCTAACTCGACGCCACTAAGCTGTACGTTCCAGTTTTCAGCGACTATAGCTCGAAACTCTGCTCCAGTTAGAGAATCCCATTGCCCCAATCCAAACAACATTTCATCACCTTTTAGAGTACCTTTTTCAATGCCGGCAAGATCCTCAATGATCTCAAAAATTTCTAAACGTTTCACTGTCTTATTTTCTCTCAAAAAAAAAATCAACCTAACAAAGTCTAACTCCAAACAATATGCACTTGCGCATTCTTGCAGCTTTGTTTATCTACAAAATTAGACTGACTTAAAAAGTTATAAACCTCATCTTAAAATTTAACTCCCCTAATAAGCACTTTGCAAATCGCAAAAATCTTACTAAGAACAAATAAAGCTAGGTAATCTATTGCCAAACAAATGTTTTATTGTCAATAACAAATTTTATAAAAACATCGTAATTTTAACGACTTAAACACTAATTTCTCTGCATCTTAAAAAGATTATACTTTGTTACAGTAAGTTTTAATGAAGAATTAGTAATTGCTAATCAAAATAAATATTTTTGACGTAATTAACGTTTAATAATAGTTTTCTTTGAAAGGTAAATTATTTATTCAACAATAAAATATAAGCAATTTCCCTATTGTAAGGATAGTGCTATAGGTTAGCTGATTTAATGTTCTTTTGTTTTTCATTATATTTTTTACTAAATGTTCAATTTTGTTGATTTTCTATAAAAACTTAACGAGCGATCTCGTAAAATTATTATTTTCACTATAGTTTCAAACTTATAGTTGTTCAAAATATCCAGACCGTCCTTCTTACAATATTGGCAATTCCACTTCAATCGTTTAGCAATATTTAATATTCTTTAAATAGGTATTTGTAGAATAGCACTAAGGCACCTAATAACAGATAGGCAAGTTTGCAATTAAGAAAACTGGGTTAATTTTTACTTTATTAATAAAGATAGCAATAAGCTCTATGTATGTAGAGCACTTTAAGTTAAGTAAACTTAACCAATTACATTACCGATAAAAGAAATACTAAAAGATTTAGTATTGTATCTTTTTCTATTGCTATAGTGTAGCTGGCTGTAGGATCTTTATTTAAGATGCAATTTTAAGTTATAGATAACAAATAATGCAAATGATGATGGGAACAATCTTCGCTAATTATTAAAATAATTTCAGTTATCCTAACATCATACATTTACCAATTACAGCAATAATTTTTTATTGAAGGTTTATTTTTCTAGTTATTTATATTGTAGTTTTTTAATTAAAATTATCTTAATAATTGATTAATAAAAGAATGTTTACAATTTTATATTGTGAATATTAATATTGTTTATTGATCTCCAATTATATAAATTGCTGATACGTGTATAATATCAGTATATTATTTTATAATAAAGATAGTTACCTTTTAGATAATCTTTATTGGTATAGTTTAGTTAGTTACAGATCAAATGATATACTTGGGAAGGTGTAATTATGACTCGTCGCTGTAACCTTACAGGCAAAGGTGTGTTAACTGGCAACAATGTCAGTCACGCAAACAATCGCACTCGTCGACGCTTTTTACCTAATATCCAGCAAAAATTTTTACTCTCAGATATACTCGGTAGTATGATTCGTGTAAAGTTAGCTACCGCTACTTTGCGAACAGTTGAACATTGTGGCGGTTTAGATAATTTCCTGAAGAATACACGATCCTCTAGGCTAGCACCATTTGCTCGTCGTTTGAAGAAGAGAATCCTAGTAGCTGAGCGAAAAGCCCACAGGTAATACATTTAGGCTCTTATTTAACGAGAAATTAAGACAACAACTTCTTCGAGACGAAAGAAAAAGTTTTATTTGTCTAATGATTGTGTTAATTCCATCCTGAGGCGGCTAATTTTAATTAGCTACCCATTACTAGAGGCATGCAATATATTTAATGCACTTAATAAAACTTAATCTTACAGTTAAAAAAGTTTTGCGTATATCTCTTTAGTAAAGAGCATCAAGTATATTAGAATATTGTAAAACATTTGAAAGATTAACTCACACTTACTAAGTAAGTGTGAGTTAATCTTTCAAAGGAACAGTTAGATTGATTAGCATGTTGCTCGGTAAAATTTGCATTAGTGACTTTGTTTGATCGGAGCGCAAACCAACTTCCTTATTTTAGCGATTACATATTAAAATGATTAATTAGATTAATATAGTATAGTAACAGCAAATGCTAAGTATTTTGTGATGATCATCGAAATAGTATATATGAGGTATGAACACAGACATTTCCGAATATGACATTGCATGTTTCGGCTTTATTTGAACAGAAATATATTAGTAAAGTACTTTAACTGTACAATATATTTCTTCTTTAACGCAATTGTATTCTAATTACTGAAGTAATTAGAATACAATTGAAAATGACAACCGTTATATTAGTATAACAACGTAAAAACTAAAAATTTCTATAATTTTAGCTACAACTAAATCCATAGGATTAACATATCAATCACAATGCGCCAAAATATTAAAACTCATAAAACGTAATAATTCAAGAGTATCTTATAAATATCAAAAATAATTTACATTAGTAATTATTTTCATCAACAAATTGATATTTTGCTGAAATCAATTTGTTGATGATTTTACTACTTTAATGTAAAATGAACCAGGTATATCCTACTCCAAAGTCTTTAACAGCAAGAGAAATCTCTATCTCTCGCAATGGAAGGCCTATATTTGCCAAGCTTTCTATGGTTATTTTCCCAGGCCAATCTTTGCGTTTAATAGGACCAAACGGTTGCGGCAAGAGTACTATTTTGCGTGTGCTTGCTGGGTTACTGTCACCCAGCAAGGGGCATGTGTATTGGGAAGATACCCCAATCAATAAAGACCTCTCTAGCCACGGTAGTAGAATTGCCTACTTAGGACATAAAAATGCCATAAAATTGTCACTTACAGCGCGTGAAAACGCCAAAAATTTGTTAACAGCGTCTGGACGATATTCCAAAGCATCGCTAGATAGAGCGTTTAAAATGCTAGAACTAGAGCATTTAGCTAGTCTACCTGCGGGTTTGCTTTCAGCAGGACAAAGAAGGCGTGTATCAATCGCTCGGGTGATAGCATCTTGCTGTCCACTATGGTTACTAGATGAGCCAACAGTTGGGCTAGACTATTCTGCTACTAAGACCCTAGAAAATGCTATTTCTCTTCATTTAGCCAGCGGCGGTATGGTAATTTTCGCAACTCACATTAACATAAATTTAGGAAGAGATGATAAAACGCTTGATCCGAGAGACTTTGCTTGCTCTATAAAGTTAGGATAGGTTATTTAAATATGTTATTTATAGACATAACAAAAAAAGATTTTAAGGATAATTTTGGCGTACTAGGCAATAAATTTACTATTACATTGAATTATGTAGCTAGTTAAAAATTTTTCTGGAAATTTAGTAAAAGCACTTGGTAAACGCGTATATCATAAAAAAGTAATTTTATCTAGATAAATACTAGTAAAATTATTTTTTTTAATTATTCAAAAACCTCCAGTTGAGTTAAAATAGCAAATTATGATTTTTATCGTATTACTACTTAAAGATTATGACACACACTATTATTAATTTTTTATATTTTTAACGCCTAGAGAATAAATGACTTTTGATGAATAATTCTTATAGAATGGACAAAATAATGTGCATTACTTTCTTAATGAGAGAATGGTAATTAAAACAGCCAATATACATGAAAATAACTTAAGAGCACTTGAAAAAACTTTTCTTATCAATTAAGATTTCCAAATAAATAATATTTACTTAGCATTAAGTATTATTTTAAGAATAAGTCAATTAGTATTTACTAGCTTTCGCTATATTTGTAATATTTTAACAAATATTCTAGATGTGAAATTTTATGTTTATTTTATCTTCCTTATGAATTTTTTTTCGCTTTATTGTTTTGCTAACTAACTTTTAGGAAAATTTAACTTGTATTCAATAATTATATATACCAAAGAGAAGAAAAACTGTTAAGAGATTGACCACAGACAAAATCAGTTTCTATTGGGCAATTAAAATAATAATTACTATAGTTGATTAAAAATAAGTCAAACAAACTTAGTTAAAGTTAATAATTTCAATGGAAAAATTAATTTATTGGTTTCAATAATTACAATGAGACATACAATTATTGATCCATTCAGAATATAATTATAGCTAAAGATAGTTTTATATTTTTATGCTGCATTAATCTAATAAAGTTGATTATCCAATTAAAGTCGGAAGCAATCAATAAATTTCTATAAAACAATCAATTTATTTAATTTTGATCTATAAAATTGCTGCTAGAATTATTCTTAATGCTTTTGGTTAGTCTGATGTGAATTTACGATTCATACTGAATAAGCGGCTTGAATAAAAACAATTGCAAAAGCTTTAGCATTATAGCTTAAACTAATATAAAATAAAATATTAAATTAACTAATCATGTTATTTTGTAATAATTGTTATCATAAGTTTTTCAGAATTAAGCGACGCTACGTTTTAGCGTTGTCGAATACTATATTAGGCGTGTAATTATTTGTTTTTTCAGATAAGTTAAACTGTACTAATCAAAACTTGAAGTATTAACTTGTTGTTTTCTAAATGACAATAATTTTTGTTGTTATCTAAACAACAAGATGAAATGGTTAAACAACAATTGATTTTTGTTATTGTTAAATTGTTTTTTTTGTAATAGATCATTCATAATTATAATTATTTTAGCAAAGCAGCAGATAATACCTCACACATAGTCAGTTGAGTGTGTAAAGTAGTTGAACATTATGTTATGATTTATGCAATTTTAAGATAATCTATTGTTGAACAAAAAACGAAATATTGGCATTTTATGGTTTGATTATTTTATCATTATTTATTAAGCGTATATAGCTGGATGTTTAAAGTTTTTAACTTTGGTTGAGAATAAATCCTATATATAACATAGGCAATATCATATCCTTAAATTAATTTCTTGGTTTAATTACTTTGTTAATGTTTTATATTAAAGATAACAAAAGGTTGTTATCTTCTTTTACTATATCGATGTGGTATTGTTGTTTATTTTGTCTTTTATGCAAAAATTTATCTATCATAAGCTGGAATAAATTAATGTAAAGCATTTATATTTGTTAATACAGCTTGTAGGCTAGAAATTACCGTCTTGGTATTTATAACAACTAATTAATTGCTAATTATTGTTGTAACATTCACGAAAAGGAAAATAATTGAGATGTTACTTATAGAAAATATATAGATTAAGGAACTACTAGTTACGCAACTATAATAGACATATAAACAATATAGCTTACCTATTTTAGAGCTAGCGTTTTTGCATCGATTCCAACTACTGATCTAATTGTGGGGTAACCAGATGCTGTTATTCGTGCAGAAAGTTCATTTCTGATTCTCATAAATAAGCTTAAGCCATTATACACCAGAGCTGAATAAAGCTGCACGAGAGATGCCCCGGCACGAATTTTAGTATAGGCTGTTTCTGTACTTTCCACTCCACCAGCACCGATCAACACTAGACTATTTCCGGCCATTAGTTTAGCTTGAGCTAGTATTCTGGTAGATAGTTCGAATAGAGGTCTGCCAGATAGGCCACCAGTTTCTTTGCTTAATTTTGAACGCAAAAATGCAGGACGAGTAACAGTAGTATTAGAGATGATCAGTCCTGTTATACCAGAACGCACTGCCGTATCAACGATTGCTTCAAGCTGTCCTTCTCTTAAATCAGGTGAAATCTTCAGAAGTATAGGCGGAGTATTTTCATATCCGGCAATGTCCCTGGCCTTAATTACTGTATCTAATAGTTTACTAAGTGATTTCTTTTCCTGTAGGTCGCGTAGCCCAGGAGTGTTTGGTGAAGATACATTAATCGTAATATAATCAGCTAATTGTGCAAACTTTCTCACACAAAAGTCATAATCATCAATCAAATTTAGAGTATTTTTGTTAGCACCAATATTAATGCCTATAATTCCTGAGCGCTGTGGTTTAGGGCATAAGCGTCGGAAAGCAACATCAATACCTTCATTGTTAAAACCGATCCGATTAATTATTCCTGTATCTTCATGCAGGCGAAAAAACCTTGGTCGTGGATTGCCTGCCTGAGGTCTTGGTGTAATAGTACCAACCTCAACAGCTGCCACCCCTAACTTTAGTAGTGAATGCCAGCATTGAGCATTTTTATCAAAGCCTGCTGCTAAGCATACAGGGTGTGGAAAATTAAGACCCATCAGGTTTTGCGAAAGGTTTGGCGAAGCTTTAGAGCGCTCCACTGGAGCTATTCCAGCGGAAAGCGCACCTAGGGTAATACGATGAGCGATTTCTGGTTCGAGATAATTGAGAATTGGAGTAGCAAGATCGCATATATTCATATTCAGATGGATTAATATAAGTAATTTCAAATATTTAAATTAATCTAGTAAAACCCTATAAATGATAGTGGATTATACTTAAATTAAGGATAAAATCAAACTTGATATTAGACAATAATCAATATCGAATTATATTCTTTTTATCAAAAACGATACCTAATAATACATTGATTGTTTTTATATTGATGTTATAAATTAAACCTTAGAAAAGTTAATGGGTGATGAAGTATTTAAACTGACAGTGGTAATCGATGATTTACTTAGAGTATAAACATAATAAATTTATAGAGTAAAATTATTAGATCTTGATCTACCGCTCTTCATTTAATTAATACATTTAATATATAATATTATTTGCTAAATCAACTCAAATTAATACTTTGTTTTATATCAAAAGTATATTTTTAAATAAAATTAAATTTTTACAACCATAGGTGACAACAAAAATTAAAAATAGATAAAGAAATTAATCCGGAAAAATAATCGTATAGCTGCTTATTAGACAGTCTTTATAATAGTTTTACCGGATAATTTACTAAGATTTTTTTTAATAAAAATTCCAACAGAGAATTATTATTAAAACATAATATTTGTTGTATTTTAAATCATTTAGTAGTGTATAGTAAGTGATAGTAAATCAATTATTTACACAGCTAATAGCAAATAAAAACTCGTTATACACTTTATTTTTTTAAGCAAAAATTTCTATTTAAAACAATTTACAAAACAAAAGAACTGATAATAATTAATATTATTTTTTTTAAATTTGATGAGTAACAAATTATAAACTTAACGAGGTTTAAAGGCTATCATATTACACCCAAGAACAAATGTATTTGCTAGATAAGGTTATAATTAGTGCATTTTTGGAAACAATATTACGCTAATAATGCGATTGATTGTATGCAATTAAGTACTAATAGATTTATAGTTAATAGATACATGATTATTGAAAATTTTACAAAAAATTAATATTCTGTATACTATATGTTGATTCGATGAAATTATGATACCGAAAATCAAATGCTATTTAATTTTGTATGATTATTTTCTATGTATAATAATAAAGTTAATAAATCAGGGATTATATCTACCTATTAAGATTTAAGTATCATTAACTCTCTCCTGATCGTATATTATAATAAATTTTTACTTACAATAATTTGCAGGAATAGACATAAGAGCATAATTATAATATTGTTATGTATAGTGTACAAGAAAGTAAATGTTGTTTTTTTTTTGTAATCTGCTTTAATTACCTATTAGCTAGGGATAGTGTTGACTAGAAATTTTATCAAATAAGTTCTTTTATTAAAGATTTATTCGATTGCTTTATCCCTTACCTAAAATTTTAGGTTAGGAGATTTATAGCTAACAGTTGAATTACGTAAAAAGATAATTGCAAATTATCTAATGAAACATAGACCTATTTAATGGTTTAGTTTATCTTGCTACATAGTTATGATCTATAATAAAACATTTGCTGATATTAACAATCGTATGCATTTTAATTAACGATTATCATACATGTACGCTAATCTCTTTTTAGCCATTTTTGATTAGATTATATTTTAATATAATAATAAATGCTAATATATTGTAATTAGTTGATAATTTTATCGACTAAGCTTAAGTAAATTTATTTATAAACTATAATAATTAGCGTACCATATTGTTGGCAATTTTACTATTAAATCTATTTAACTTATCTTAGCAGATAGTAAATTGTGCTAAGCTTGAGATACTAACTTCTAGTGTTCTAGCTAATAAATCGTTTGTTATTTACTATGTTTATTCTCTATTGTCAAAAATAGGACATTATTACAACATTTGATAAATCTAACTGATTTAAGTCTGCTTGCATATACTTAATAGTAGCTTTTTTAATAGTATACAATATAGATAATTGATCCAGGGAATAATACTAGAAAGAATTTAAGATATCTTTTAATTTAGTTTAAAAATATTGTCCATTAATAGGTAATGGGTTAATTTGCTAACGTGATGCATGCAGTCCAAAAAAATTTTTTGCTATATTGCTTTGTATTATATTTAAGAGATGTAATGCCTTTATTTACGTTAAAATATTTAGGATTATCTAAGGCATATTTTACATGAGTAAAACTTTTTAGAAAAGAGTTAATTAGATGGTAGTAAATTATTTTAGTTGATCTTTATTGGTTTTGTGTGATCAAATTAATATTTGTTAGGACAATTTGATGCTTTTATTTGCAAATTTTTTTAGATAAATGTATATTTGGGCCACTAATTATAGTGTATTATTTATACTATTAGCGCATAATCAATAAGTTATTTTTAAACATACCTTGATCACTCAGATTGATTACTGATAAAATCTCAATTATTAGATGTTAACTTACTCTTGAGTAAGGTTTTTATATAATTGCTCTGTCGAATATTCTAATTTAAATTACATCTCTGTAACGTCAAAAGTTTATTTATTATAATCCCGAAAGCTCTATTATTTAGCTAGTTAATATTGAGCTCTGTAGCAATTTTCTCTATAAGAGATTATCTTATCTCTAAGTGTAACTTCTATTAAGCAATGCTTCCTAAGATTAGTTGTTATCTTAGAACAACTAATTACTTAGCCTTTAGTGTAAAGTGTAATTAATTGATAAACTTGACAGTGATAAGTGTTATTGTTACTATCTATTCGAGTCAATTTCGATCAATAATTAAGTAAAGGGTGCTTAGGTGACTACAAAGATAGTTTCTGACTCTTCGTTTGACGAAGAAGTTTTAAAATCTGATATTCCTGTGATAGTTGACTTTTGGGCTGAGTGGTGCGCTCCTTGCAAGGCGATCGCTCCATTATTAGAAAAAATTTCTGATGAGCTTAAAGGGCAGGTAAAAATTGTTAAGTTAAATATTGATGATAATCAAAAAACGTCCGTTACTTACGGTGTGCGGGGTATTCCTACATTAATAGTTTTTAAGGATGGACATATTCATGCCAAAAAAGTTGGTGCTTTATCTGAATCTCAGCTCAAAAATTGGATTAAAGATTTGATATAATAAGTAATAAGCTTTACAGAAATTTTTTCTTTTTCTGTGTAGAAATTTACTTCTAGATAATTATTTTTTAACTTCAATGCAAATGCAGGATCGATCTAGGCATCTTGTTAGATCATAGGCTGTGATTATACCATTAGAGAAAATCATATAGCAATTGCCTTTTTAACTATTTTTTGCTAGAACATGGCCTGCAAGATATAGTGAGCCAGCAATGAGCACGCGACTTCTTTGCCCTTTTTGTGATGATATAATTAACTCTAGAGCTTCGTTTAGATTTTTACACGCTGTAACTATCATGCCAGATTTTTGCGCTATTGCTGCGATTTCATCAGCCGATAAGCTTAATTCTTCATCTGGAATGGTTACAGCTGAAATGCTTTTTAATAGCGTAGCGAATGAACTAAGATAGTCTTCTACTGATTTGGTCTTGAGCATGCCAATGATAAGGTGTACAGGTTCTTTAGGGTTTTTTGCACACCAAGATGCTACTTGCTTGGAAATTGCACGGCCAGCATCAATATTATGTCCACAATCTAACCAGAGACCCCAGCCGTTTGGTAGCATGTCTACTAAAGGGCCGCGTTTTAGGATTTGCAATCGCGCTGGCCAATTTACTTCAAGCAAACCACGTGCTCGGTCTTTAGTGACATTGATGATTTTATCTGATACTATTCTTGCAATCGCTACTGCCACAGTAGCATTGTCAATTTGATGCTCACCTACTAAGGCTGGCAAAGGTAATTTCTCCGAATCACCGTTTATTTCTATCACCATGCTATCAGCGTTGCAATTGACAGTGTAATGATGACCAAAAACATTAATCGGCGCTTCAAGCTTAGCTGCTCGTTTGGTTATTATATCTAACGCACGTGAGTTTTGAGGTCCGACAATTACTGGTACTTTAGGTTTTATAATACCAGCTTTTTCGAAAGCAATTTTTTCTATCGTATTACCTAGAAAACCTACATGATCAATTGATACAGTAGTAATTGCGCTAGCTAGCGCTTGCTCTATAACATTAGTAGCATCTAATCTACCACCAAGACCAACTTCTAACAATAACACATCTGCCGGTACCCGTGAAAATACTAGGAAAGCTGCTGCGGTTGTGATTTCAAATAAGGTAATATGGTTGCCGGAGTTCTTTCTTTCGCATTCCTCAAGCGCGGAGAAAAGTAACGCATCATCAATAATTTTACCAGCTAGGCGAATTCGTTCATTAAAACGTACCAAATGTGGTGATGTATAAACATGCACACGATGCCCAGCTGCCTCCATAATTGCCCGCAAATAAGCTATTACTGAGCCTTTTCCATTTGTACCTGCCACATGAATTACTGGTGGAAGAGTGCGGTGTGGGTTGCCAATATTTTCCAGCAAGCGTTTTATACGACAGAGCGATAAGTCAATGGTGCTAGGATGCAAAGCCTTAAGACGCGCAAGTATTACATTCCAAGTTTGAGTATTTTCAATAGAGACTTGTGTATTAGCGTTTATTGAAGTATCCTCCTAAGAAAATCTCAATTAGAAATTGTCATTATTGATAATATTATCCATCATTTACTCCTGCATCATTATCTTGATCTAAAACTTTTACTTGTAGATGTGGCAGAGCCATTAATTTGTCTTCTGATTCACTAAACATTATTAATCTAAGAATTTGCCCCAGAATAGTCTTTAGCTCACGGCGATGAACAACCAGATCAATCATGCCGTGCTCTTGTAAGTATTCTGCTTTCTGGAAACCTTTAGGAAGTTTCTCATGGATGGTTTCTTGAATTACTCGTTGGCCCGCAAAGCCGATGATCGATCCTGGTTCTGCAATATGCAAATCTCCAAGCATAGCAAAGGAAGCTGTTACTCCACCAGTAGTAGGGTCTGTTAGCACTACGATAAATGGCAAATTGTGCTCTTTTAGATTATCGATAGCTGCTACAGTACGTGGCATTTGCATAAGTGACAAGATGCCCTCTTGCATACGTGCTCCTCCAGAAGCTGGGAAGACTATAAGACTAGCATCTTCTATTTCAGCTAGTTTGGCAGCTCTAACTAAAGCATCGCCTACACTTGTGTTCATAGAACCGCCCATGAAGGAAAAATCGAATACGGCGCAAACAGCCCGCGAATTTTCTATTGTGCCATAAGCAACAATAATTGCATCATTACGTCCAGTTTTTGCTTGTGCTTCTCGTAAGCGTTCATTGTACTTTTTGCGATCACGAAATTTTAGCGGATCTCTTTTGGTCTTTGGCAAATCTATTATCTTATAGTTTCCTTGGTCAAATAGCATAGCAAGCCGATCGTCGGCACTGATCCTTAAATGATGGTCGCATGAAGTACATACTTGAAGGTTTTCCTCCAGATCACGATGAAATAATATTTGTCCGCAAGACGGGCACTTAGACCATAGTTTATCGGGCACTTCACGAGTACTAACCCAGGCTTTAATCTTTGGCAGGACCGAGCTAGTAAGCCAGTTCATTTCTACCTATCTCCTTATTTATTCTAGGATTAACTCCATATTATCTACTTATTCATTCTTCAGTAAGACTTTGTGCCATTTTCAGGGATTATAAAGAATATTATAAAGATACTAATTTTATCGCGGTTTTATTAATTATTCGAGGGGAGATTACCTCGATTGAATCACTCCACTAAGCTTTACAGAAATTCTTAATTTAATTAACTTTAGCAGTTAATTGTCGTAGCCTCAGAACCTGAAGTGATTGAAAATAATAAATATCACGGCAGTTATATTTTTCTATTAATATATTATTTTTTTTGACATTAAAGCAAATGATTAATCTATTAGCTTGCTCAGTGAATTTAAGTTAAGATCTAACAAATAATAAAATAATTTTTATATAGGATAGTTATTTATGACTAAAAATTTTTTTAGCGTAAGAAAGCAATAGATATTGCTGCGTTAATCTCTATTTTTTTAAGCATAATTAAAATCGAAACAATTGTTTATGCTAAATCGAATTACAAATAATAGTAATTATGCCAATCTCGAACCATTTCAAAAAAAGTTTTGATATAAATAACATAGACAATATAGCTTTATTGTTTATTAGTATGTAAAGAGACGGCAATTAACTTAATATATTCAAAATACTTTAGTATGATATTTTATCGGTAAAATTCTTACAAAAGAATGTAAATTGCTATGCTCTAAAAATTTTCAATCATACGGAAACTATATTCATTATACTGAAATACGCCTTCTTAATCAAGAGTATAGTCATGTTAGTTACAAAATTAAAACTTAAAGATAGTTTTTAAATTAAATTGCCAAAGCACACGTATTATTTTTTTTCAAAAAACACCTATACAAGCTTGTAACCCATTACAGTAGCTCAATTTAATTGCAAATTTTTATGTTATTCTATAATCTATTAGATCTGATCTCACTAATTAGCAAACAAATGCACTGTTATTTTGTCAAATTTTAAATTAATACAATCGGTTAATTTTACATTAAGAAGATCCTATTCAGCAATATCGAAGAAAATATTTCTTTTTTTATAACTTTATTCTCTCAGTAAGGAAAATATTTTCTTAATTATCATTGCTATAAATATTAAGCCTTAATAAGCTCCTTACAAATAAGATTTAAATTATTAGAGATAAAATACCACTGAGATATAAATTTAGAAATACTCAGGTTTAATATATCCATCTCAGAGTAATGTTTAAAATAGGCATTTACTTAGCCAACGTAAATGGCATTTAGCAAATGATAAATTTATAATCATAAATGCAATTATTAACGGTGAATTATACAGATAATTCAAATATTAAAAGAAGTTCCCTTGGTCAAAAATAGATTAGCATAGATTTTACTATGTTTTAGACAGTTTATTTGCGAAATCTTAAAGAGATAAAATAGCTTCGCATAATAAAGCAAATAATACAACATAATAAAATAAATTATTTAATATGGATCTTAGAAAAGATTACACTACAAGGTCTGAGTTTAGTATAAGATGACATTAGCGGGTAAATCTATTAAACTAGTTAGCTTGTTGATAATTATTAAAGCTATCATTACAAGCGACAAAATTCAAACAATATTAAGTATCAGCTAAGTATTTATTTTTTGTATCCTCTGCTGCGCCAATTGCCATGTACTTATTACGGCGTTCTTCGCGTAAAATATGACCGTCACGACCTATTAAATCCTTTAAATGCTGATCGATGGCTTCTTCTAGCGCTAGCAGTGCTTGATTATAGTCACGGTGTGCTCCACCAAGTGGTTCTTTGACTATGAAATCAATTACACCTAGCTTTTTAAGATTTTGTGCGGTTATTTTTAGTGCATCAGCTGCTTCTCTGGCGTGTTCAACTGAGCGCCATAGAATTGATGCACAACCCTCTGGTGATATCACTGAATAAATTGCGTGTTCTAGCATTAATACTTTATTAGCTGCAGCTAGAGCTACTGCTCCACCAGAACCACCTTCGCCTAAGATTGTAGCGACTAAAGG
The DNA here is from genome assembly GCF_000319385.1 of Candidatus Endolissoclinum faulkneri L2. GTDB lineage: Bacteria > Pseudomonadota > Alphaproteobacteria > Thalassobaculales > Thalassobaculaceae > Thalassobaculum > Thalassobaculum faulkneri. The sequence goes on from NC_019566.1 coordinate 529,189, forward strand.
CACTCGTACGTTAAGGCATGTCTCAATTGCTCGAGCAATAGCTTCTGCTTGACCACGCGCTTCTGCATCAATGCCGGGATAAGCACCAGCAGTATCAATAAAAGTTAAAATTGGCATCCTAAAACGATCAGCGAATTTCATAAGCCTTCTAGCCTTACGATAACCTTCAGGCCGAGCCATACCAAAATTATGATGCACACGTTCTTGTGTAGTAGCTCCTTTTTCGGTGCCGATAACTATAACTGAACGTCCCTTAAAACGTCCTACACCACCCACGATCGCCGGATCTTCGGAAAATAATCGATCACCAGCTAATGGAACGTATTCTTTAATTAGATGATTAATAACAGTCTGAGCGTGGGGACGTTGAGGATGACGCGCAATCTGCACTTTTTGCCATGGCGACAATTTTTGATATATAATATTAAGTTGTCGTTTAATTTTTGCTTCTAATTTCGATACCTCTTCGGCGATTTTTAGTTCACCATCACTTGATAGGTGGCGAAGTTCTTCGATCTTACTTTCTAAGTCGGCGATTGGTTTTTCAAAATCAAGGAAATGACGCATATAACAAATATACTCCCTAACGCTAAAGGTTATTGTAGCAATACTAGTATTTTTCCTCAAGCGTAACTAGCAACAATTTTGCTATTGCTCTATTAGGCTGTTGTAAAATCATTTAAAATTATAAGTTTTTGTTTAATAAATTTTCAGTATGGATCTGATTAAGCATAGCAAACTATAGGGCAATCATTGTCAATATATAATTAACTTCAAGTAAAAGCGAATAAATTTTTCTCTGTTAGTAGCAGTTGAAATTAATAATATGGGAAAATACAAAAGTTATGCAACTAAACTTGCTGTTTGCTAATCTAGGCAAGTCTTTTTACAAAGTAAACATCCATAATGGGTGAATGTTGATTACAAATCATTGTTTCAATTGCACGATTAACATCATAGTTAATAATAAGTTATTTTCAATATTTGATAATATTGTATGTGTACCTCAAATAAAATCGTTAGCCTAAACTGCAGTTTGTTTAAATATTACTTCGATAAGTAACGCAAAATCTTAGCTTATAAAGAATACAAAAATTTTTATAAAAATATAATAAAATGCGTGTAAGCATTAATAATAAATTTAGCTTTTTAACTGACTAAACTAATCATTAGGTATAGTCTTTAATAATTAATCTTAGGATTCTTGACTAATCACAACCTTTTCGTTTTTTTTAACAAATATTAAATTAAATAGCGCAGCATATGCTTTGAATTTTTAGATAGAATTTATTTGAATCATACTATAATCAATTCAACTACAATGAGTAATCAAGCTTTGTTACAACTTACTTTAATCCAATAAGACATTATTATTTATGCTGAATCAGAGTACATTATCATATACCAATACTAAACATCTAATATTTACATTAGGTTATGATCTAACCTAGACTGAGTGCAATTATATTGCAGCTATTTTACTTTCTAGTCGAATGGCGGATTTTCATAATTCTGCTTGATACAAAAGTAAACCAATTGAAAGGATTACATATGCTATTTTATCCAGATGATCGGATTGCTCTCTTTATAGATGGAGCCAACCTCTATTCTGCTGCGCGATCGCTGGGATTTGATATCGATTACAAACGTCTTCTCGATCTGTTTGTAAGTAAGGGGAGATTAATTCGCGCATTTTATTATACAGCAGTGCTCGAAGAGCAGGAGTATTCACCAATTCGCCCCCTCGTTGACTGGCTCGACTACAATGGTTATACCCTAGTAACTAAACCAGCCAAAGAATTTACTGATGGGGCCGGACGTCGTAAAGTAAAAGGAAATATGGATATAGAACTTGCTGTGGACATGATGACAATGGTCGATTTAATCGATCATGTAGTTCTTTTTTCTGGCGATGGTGATTTCCGCTCGTTGATTTCCGCAGTACAGAACAAAGGGGTAAGGGCGTCAATCGTTTCCTCAATTCGCACTCAACCTCCAATGATTGCCGATGAATTGCGCCGTCAAGCAGATCAGTTTATTGAACTAGATCAAATTGCTTCAGATATTGAACGTATTCACCAGCCTGATAGAGGAGATGAACAACAAGATCAATCTAGCCCATCTCTTGATGCCTACATAGAACCTTATAATAATCTTGCCGATGATTATATCAAAGATAATGATTCTGGTAACAGTAATCAATCTGAGATAGTTAGTCAAATATTGCCTAGTCAAAATGATTGATAATACTTGTTATTGTGTGGTTTTTAGTCAATGAATAAAAAGGCACTGAGCGATCCGCCAATGGATTGTTTACTCTGTCCGCGACTGGTAGAGCTTAGAGATGAAAACAGAATACTATACCCTCATTACTATAACGCACCTGTGCCTAGTTTTGGTGATATCAATGCAAAACTTCTTGTAGTTGGAATGGCCCCTGGGCTAAGGGGGGCAAACCGTACAGGACGACCATTTACTGGAGATTACGCTGGTGATTTACTTTATAGTACTATGCTAAAATTTGGCTTTGCAAGAGGTAATTATGATAAAAGGTTGGATGACAATCTTTTTCTAATTGACTGTCGAATAACCAATGCAGTTCGTTGTGTGCCTCCAAAAAACAAGTTAACAAGCCTAGAGATTAACAATTGCCGCTCATTTCTTGAACTAACAATTAAAGAGATGCGATCTCTTAAGGTGATTATGGCGCTCGGCTCTACCGCACACAGTGCAACATTATCTGCACTTGGTTATAGAAAGTCATCAGCTAAATTTTGTCATAATATGCCACATGGGCTAAACAATGGCCTTATATTAATCGATTCTTATCATTGCTCACGTTATAATACGCAAACAGGGTTGCTAACCACAGCCATGTTTCATCAGGTATTTTCACAAGTGCGTAATTTGCTTAGTTTAGCATAAAATATTTATTTGAGTTTACTTTTGTTTATTTGGAATGTTTTACCTAAAAAAAACAAGCGGATATCAAATGCATAAAGACTATATATAAATTAATTTCTCAAAATAAGAAGCATATGTGGCTAATCAAAATAATCTTTACTTATTAAAGAGACAAAGAGCAAGTACTATACCTAATCATTTATTTCACTAGTATAGATAATCATTATGATTATCTATACTATATTACTAATATAGAGTAGATAAATACAGATTGTATAAGTATAGACGTTTATCTATAAGAATAGATCAATAATTCAAAATTAATTATTTTTCTGCCTCTACAAAGGCAGGCCTAAAATACTTATCAAGTGATAATTTTCATAATGTTTCTTTAAGAATTGCTGAGTACATAATATTGCGCATAGCTTCATTTGTTTTTTCTTAAAAGCCGAGCCTTTCTGCGTTCCCAGTCTCTTTTTTTAATTTCTTGACGCTTGTCGAGTATTTTTTTGCCACGAGCAACACCAATTTGTAACTTAGCAATGCCACGATCGTTAAAATATATCGATATTGGCACCAAAGTATAACCTTGTTGCCGAATCATTCCAAACATACGGTCACGCTCTTTACGATGAACAAGTAATCGACGCACTCGCCGTGGATCGTGATTAAATACTCCTCCGGATCTATATTGGGGAATATGTGAGTTAATAAGAGCTAATTCACCATTGTCATTGCCGGCATATGACTCGTTAATTGATGAACAACCCTCACATAGAGATTTTACCTCTGAGCCAGTCAGTATAATACCAGCTTCAATAGTATCTTCAATTATATATTTATACCTTGCTTGTCGATTGTTAACAATCTTTTTGCGGGCACCATGCCTCTCATCCATGGCAAAACCTCCCTTATTTTTGAGATGCATAAGTTGAGCAATGGTTTTATAGCTTGTCTATTTCGTTAAGCAAATACTAATAAGCTTTACTTTTGTATTGAACTTTGCATTTTTATAAAATGCATCAACTGATTAACCCGGCTTGGCACATCGCATTTTTAATCATTGCCTTGCTTTCATCCGCTATTTCACTAATTGGCAAGCGAGATGTTGATTCGCAGATTCCTAACAAACTTGCTGCGTATTTAACCGGACCTGGGCTACTTTCACAAAATAATGCTTCATGTAGCGGCTGCAGTTGTTCATTAATAGTGAATGCGGTATCCAAATCACGATTTTGCCAGGCGATATGCAAATCAAAAAGCTGCCTAGGAGCGATATTAGCAGTAACCGAGATACATCCATGACCTCTATGAGATAAGTAAGGTAGCACAGAGGCGTCTTCTCCACTGAGTTGGCAAAAATTTCTTCCCATTGCCATACGATATTTTATAGGGCGAACAAGGTCAGCGGTAGCATCTTTGACTCCAACGATATTTTTAAGTTGTTCATAGCAGCGTTTCATTGTTACAAGCGACATATCTATGGCTGAACGGTTTGGTATATTGTATATAATTATCGGAATATCTATAGCGTTATTAATTGCTTCGAAATGCCTAAACATACCTTCCTGGGTTGGTTTGTTGTAATATGGTAAAACATGTAAAACTGCATCAGCACCTGCTTTTGCAGCATGTAAAGTGAATTCGATTGCTTCATTCGTTGAATTTGATCCAGCTCCAGCGATAATCGGTATTCGACCTGCAGTTTGTTCTATGCAAATTTCTACAATTCGTTTATGCTCTTTATGGCTAAGAGTGGGGCATTCACCAGTAGTGCCTGCTGGTACTAAGCCTTGGGTACCTTGTTCTATTTGCCAATCTATTAATTTTCGAAATGATTGTTCATCCACCTTATCGTTTTTAAAAGGCGTTATCAAAGCAACAAGTGATCCCTTAAATAAGGGTTGTTCTACTCTAGAATACATATTTTTCTCCAATGCAGCAGCTATGATTAAAATTAAACATGCAGTACTCTGCCTAGCTAAATTCTATAATGAAATCTTATTTACTAATTTGCTGATATTAAAAAAGAAATTTTATCTTTTTTAATATCAGCAAATTATTCAGGATAAAGTTTAAATTATTTTTTTAAAATTTATCAAACCACTTGCAGGAAAGTTATGACTAATAAGCTTTCAAACAATTTTTGAGTTAATTTTAAAGTTTTTTCAAAAAAGTATGAATTCCATAGATTTTTCTTGGCATTAATGTAGTAATCTAGAGTTATATAATAATACGTTGGATATTGAGCTTGTTAGTATAATACTGCTATTAATGGTTTAACCTATTGTGTCTTATATTTTTGATATTCAATGTCTTTTCATTAATATTAACTACCACACTTAAATTTTAAGTGTGGTAGTTTTGGTGAAGCAATATTACTTTTGTCAAGCTTGGGAGGTTTGTTGGATGATAAACGTTGGTATTCCGGTTTTGCTGGTATCAGTAAGTTAAACTTTCTACATAATTCTTTTAATTGTAACGATCAGTTATTGATGATATTTTTGCTGTATATCATGGTAAAAGCATTGAATTTGCAAAAAAATTTTTCTATCATTGATAGATGATGCTCAGCTCAACGAGCCAAGATAAGTTTTAATTATATGTTCTGAATGATTAATTGTCATCTCGTTTTAGCAAAAGTTGAGCTTTTAAAGTAAGCCCCCTACTATTCAAAAAAATTATACTGACTACAACAAAAAGTTAATTATTTTTACGTGGTAGTTTTTAGTCTTTCAAATAACAGTATAGACTGTACATTAGTAAAATATTTTAGTAGCAAACAAATTGTTGTAATTTTCAGATTTAAATCTATAGGAAAATAACTATGGACTTGATCTTAACCTTAAAGCTAAAGAGAAAATGACTAACTATATCACTTGTATATTTGTTAAACTATTTTGAAAAAGCTACTTTGTACTGTTTAATCTTGCTACTAAGCGACAATTAATCGCTTAAATATTGATATCTTATCTAGCTCTCTAATTTAGTTAACATTTTATCATTAAAGAACGTTCTGTAAACAATTAGTTATTTTTTTTGTACCAGGCAGTTAAGTTATCTAAAAAATATTATGTGAACTGTTGGAAAATAATATCAAAAGAAAATAATGTAAAAGATTATCCTTGTTATTTGCGTAGCAAAAATTCACGACCAACTTTTACCCGTGACTCGCCGTTATAATCAACTATGTCTGCAGTTGCATAGGTTTCACTCCATTTATCAGGTAAAAAAGATCCTGTTCCAATTACGTCAACTGGAGCCTTGGCAAGTGCCATAATTCTACACTTTTCTGGGCCAAATCCCGAGGAAGCAACAATAGGAACGTTGGGAAAGCCGGCAGCATTTAGGCATTCGCGCATTGACCAAATCGCTGCTGCTGATACGCCAGTACCGATTAGAGCACGCAACTCATCCTCTGTTCTATAACCGCGAATTGCTTCTGGTGCGTTACGGTCTAACACAGCGTAAGACTTTGCGGTATCTAATCCTTCAATATATCTGCCTCCATGTGTGTCTAGTCGTACAGCAAGTTTACCTTTTTTTGCTAATTCTGGAAAACGATTCGTTACAGCAAGCGCGTCAGTAATTTCTTTGCCAAAATAATCTACTAATACCGTTATATTTTTAGTTGGGTGAGTTTCGTGAAAAATTTCAGTAGCGCGTAAAGTAGAACCGGCATAACCGATTAGTGCATGAGGCATGGTGCCGAATCCACTGTCTTGATCAAAGTAATGAGCTGTAGCATCAGTAGCGTTTCCGATAAAACCTATGGCACCAAATTTCTTTTTTGCCTTGGTAGATCCAACACTAGCACCATAGGCCATTATTTCAGCCATTTCCGTGCCAGCGCAATGTCTTGCATCGACAGCAAGAAAAGCTGTCTTTGGTAGTTCAACGCACATAGTATAAGCATTGTAGGCTGCGACGCAAGCAGCTCCCAGCTTTTGCAAATACTGAGTTTCTAAATCTACCAAGTGAAAAAGTGATCCAGTAATGTAGAGCATTGGCTCACCTGCTCCTACCCAGCAGCCCTCTCTGTGCAGGATCTGGATATCAACTCTTGCGCCACGCTCACCCATTACCCATTTTAACCATTCAACCGATATTTTAGCTGCACAGGTAACAGGACGACGCATAAATACAGCGTACGTTACTTTTTTGTCACCAAAAGCAGCAACACACTCTTTGGTTAGAGTGAAATACTTATCAGTATACTTCGCAAGGGTTGCAGATGTTGGATGGCGTATAGTAGTTGGCCATTTTTTGTTACTTTGGCTCAAGCATTTATGCTCATTATGTTTGATTATGCTCATAGAACTATTCGATTGCTAGTAGTAATATTAGCAGATTATTAAGAACACTGATATAATCTCAGGCTTATCGAATGATTCGCTGCCTTAACATTGAATTTATTGGGATGTAATAGATTAATGGAAGGAGTATATTTAATTTTAGTATGTAATTTGTCAGTTTAATGCGCACTACATGGTTTTGTTAATAATACTTACGGATGGTTCAACTTGGTCATTAAATAAAGCATTTTTGAGCTATGGATTTAAGTTATACTTTTCATCATTGACTGTTTTTTATATTAAAACAGTTTTTGCTTGAGCGATGTACATAAGCTTTACTGTCATTTTATCTAAGTATCAGATTATCAAACCATTATATTTGATTACGCAAGCATTAACTAACCATTAGTCGAATTATAATTGAATAAGCTAAAATTAAATTGTACAAAGCAAGGCAAAAGATGGAAATCTATCTTTCTATGTTATTGTAAATAATAAAGTACTTAGTTTTTGTTTCTCCAGTAAAATGCACAATTATTTGATCAAATTGGTGAATAATTTATTTAATTTTATTAATTTAAAATTATCAAAAGGTGAATATACTGCTGTTAAATTATTTTGATCAAGCTATAAGAATAAAATTTCTATTTTTATGTGGACTTATACATAATACATTATTAAATTTAGTAAAGATCAATTATGCAAACATTTTTATCGAAAACCAGCAATAATTAACATTATTTTTTTATTATACGTACAAAACATAATTAATTTTTTAATTACTTGCTAAAAGCAAGTTTAATACACTAGGTATGTTTCTAATTTTATTATATAATTAAGCTATATTTAAATCCAGAAACATTTAAAAATAGCAATAATTTTAGATTATTATGTTTTAATGTATTAGCAATGTCTTTTTTTTTTACAAAAAAACAGAAATAATGATAACAATCAATACTCATAGAGTATAACATTGGTTATGTAGTTAAGCTATTTTAATTCGTCAGATTATACAAATGCCTATTCTTTTAATAAGTAAGTCCTATAATTAAAGAGCAATGGCGATCTATCTTATAGATAACACACAATTTCTACAATGCAAAAAGTATTGCAGTTGAAGTTATAGTTATAAAGAGTTCCTTTATTATGATGACTAAATTATTACCTCTCATAGAAAGGTTAACGTAATAAAATTATCATCTTTATACCCAAAGATACAATTATATGTTTTAAAGTTACGTTTCAGTACAGACTAAGAAAAAGATTGTTAATTAAAATAATAAACCGATACTAGCAAAAAGCATGATCAATTTTCAAATTGATTGCATCAAAAAAAAACTTAATTCAAGATTATTATAGTTAAATTAACAACAGCAAGATTGTCTTTAATGATTAAAAAAAATATTACAGCAAGGTATTGTAATTTTGTTTACACTTGGAGTAAGTTTTGTAGTTAAGGTTGTTTTATGAAGCAACGTTTGCTTGGTAATTGGTTATATTCTAACAACGTTAACGTTAGTTAGTGGACGTTTGTTAAGTTTATTACGCACAATTCTTCGAACTATTTGACGTGCAGCTTCGCGAACTTTTTGGTTCTTACGCCTATCGGTATTAGATAATTTACGCAATGCTCCATCAACGGCATCAGCTGCATTTATTGCTAAGATTTGAGCATTAGCACGATCAGCAACACCGATTAGCGATACAACAGGTGCTGTTTTTAAATTACCCTTAACGTCAAGTACTAGAAAAACGTTAACTGTTCCATTATGGAGCATTCTTCGACGATCGTTTAGGATTTCCGACTGTAGATTAATTATTTGACTACCATCAACTACTTGTACTCCATTTCCTTTTATCCATTCAATAATTTCAGCATGTCCTTTACTAGATAAACGTACCAAACTGCCATTGGAGGGCACCAAGCTCTCGGGGACATTGCATTTTTCTGCCAGCCTAGCATGTTCACGCAAATGACGAGCATCTCCATGAACCGGAATAGCAATCTTTGGTCGTAGTAGCTGGTACATCTTAATAAGCTCTTCTCTTGCTGGATGACCAGAAACATGTATTCCTGGCAGATTATCGCTATTGATTACTTCCACCCCTTTGCTCGATAATCGATTTTGTAACCTAGCAATTGCTCGCTCGTTACCGGGAATTTGACTTGAAGAAAAAATACAGACATCACCTGCATTAAGTGATACATGAGGGTGAGATCCATTGGATATTCGTGTTAATGCAGCTTTAGACTCTCCCAAGCTGCCTGTGCAAATAAGCACAATCTTATCCTCTGGAAAATATCCGGCCTCCTCCTCTTTTATGAAAGTCGGAGCGTCTTGAAGATAGCCGTTATCTTTAGCGCTATCATGCATTTGCCACAACGAGCGACCTACCATAGCACATTGTCGATTATTATTAGCAGCAGCAAAAGCAATGCTTTCTAGTCTAGCTATATTAGATGCAAAACAAGTAATTGCGATCCGTCCTTTTCCGTCATATTGAGCAAATAGTTTTTTCATCTTCTTTCGAACATCCATTTCGGATCCAGTGTTGCCAGGTATGAATGCGTTAGTGCTATCACCGATTAGGGCTAACACGCCTTTCTTGCCTAAATTGCTAATAGCATTAAAATTAGTTGGTTGACCAACACAGGGATTGGGATCAAATTTCCAATCGCCGCTGTGCACAATCGTGCCGGCTCTACAGTGCAAGATGACCATGTTGGATTCAGGAATAGAATGTGTTATACGAATTATTTCGATTTCAAATGGTCCTATGATTGTTATGCCGTTTATGTCAATCTGAATAAGCCTAACTTCATTCAGTATTCCAGCATCAAGCAACTTACGACGTACCAGTGAGGCAGTAAAAGGCGTGCAATAAATGGGGCATCCTAATCTCTCCCACAAATATGGTACGGCGCCTATATGATCTTCGTGTCCATGCGTGAGCAGCAAGCCGCATATATCATTGCGATGCGGTTCAATGAATGAAATATCTGGTAAAATGATATTGACTCCCGGAGTTGTATCGTCACCAAAGGTTATTCCGAGATCGATAATTAGCCATTTTCCAGAATAGCCATAAAGGTTAACGTTCATTCCGATTTCATCAGAACCGCCAAGAGGTAAAAAATATAAATTTTCATAGCTTTCATCTATTGTTAAATTCATTCTGGCTCCATTATAGCCCTATTATAGTTATATATCATGCGTAACCCATCTAGTGTTAATTCGCTGTTTACTATTTCAATTGCTGAACTCCAACCAGCAAACAACTCAGCTAGTCCTCCTGTCCCTATGACTTTCATAGGATGTTTGTATTCAGCGCGAATGCGAGACACTAGTCCCTCAATCATAGCTAAATATCCCCAAAAAATTCCGGATTGCATGGCAGTGGTTGTACTATTACCTATTACTCTAATCGAGTTATTATCTTTGGAATTACCTTCTGGAGGACTAATAGTTACTCGAGGAAGTTGTGCAGCTGCCATGTAAAGCGCCTCCAAGCTAAGATTGATACCAGGACAGATTATACCTCCTGCATACCCACCATCTGCATCTATTACGTCGAAAGTAGTAGCTGTGCCAAAATCTACGATTATTAACGGACCTACATAAAGCTTATGAGCTGAAATCGCATTCACCAAGCGATCAGCGCCAACCTCTGCAGGTTGATTTATCCTTACCTCAAGATTAAGCTTAGTGCTAGATTCACCAATGAACATTGGACTAATATCAAAATGCTTGTGACATAACTTTTTTAAATTAAAGCTCGTCGCAGGTACCACAGTAGCGATTATCACATTTTTGATATCGTAAATATTTATTTTGTTGAGTGTCATAAGTTGAGTTAAACAAATAGCATATTCGTCTGCCGTTCGCTCAGCGTTTGTCGATATTCGCCAATGACTCATTGGTTTTTCAATTCCATCTTCATAAACGGCAAATACAGTATTTGTGTTACCGCAATCGATTACTAGCAGCATTTTTTGTTTCCATAGTTGGTAATTATCAGCATTTTACGAAATATTAAGATAGATTAAATCCCAATATGCTAGATGAAATTGCGGTATTGTATACCGGGGTAATGGCAAAGAAAAAGAATACTATTATCATTGCAGATCCACATAAAGTTAGTTGTAGTTTCTTGTCACGAATTGCATCAAGTGGCTGCGCTGCTTTTTCAAAATACATTATTTTTATGATACGCAGGTAGTAAAACGCGCTGATTACACTTGATAGTATACCAATTGTAGCTAAGACATATAAGCCAGCATCGATCGCTGAGATAAAAACAAACCATTTACCAAAAAAACCGGCAAGTGGTGGGATACCAGACATAGATAACATAAAAATCATCAAAGCTAATGCCATCATCGGATGGGTATCCGATAAGCCTGTAAGATCTGATATATTCTCTACAGGACTATCGTTGCGTCGCATGCAAAGTATGAAAGAAAAGATACCGATACTCGTAAATGTATATGTCGTTAGATACATTAAAATGCCTGTTACACCTGTTTCATTGCCAGAAGCAAGGCCAATGAGGGAATAGCCCATATGAGCGATGGAGCTATATGCTATAAGACGCTTGATATTGGTTTGCATAATTGCAGCTAATCCGCCAACCAAAACAGATGCGATCGAAAGAAATACTATTAGTGGTTGCCAGGAGATTAATAAATCTCTAAAAGGATCAAGCATTACTCGCAAAAAAAGAGCTAAGGCAGCTATTTTCGGGGCAAGAGTGAATAAAGCAGTTACAGGAGTCGGAGCGCCTTCATATACATCCGGTGCCCACATGTGAAAAGGCACAATGGAAACCTTGAACGCTAGGCCAGAAAATAAGAATATCAAACCAATTATTAAACCAACAGATGTGGAACGGCTAGTGCTTACAACTGTAGCTATACCATTAAAGCTGGTAGTACCAGTAAATCCATAAATTATGGAACAACCGTAAAGCAATATACCTGAGCTAAAAGCACCAAGAACAAAATATTTCAAACCAGCTTCAGTTGACTTCAAAGTATTGCGCTGAATAGTTGCGAGAACGTAAAGAGCAATGCTCTGGAGTTCCATACTCATGTATAACAAGATAAGATTATTGCTTGACACCATTAGCATCATACCTAGTGTAGCGAACAAAATCAGTATGGGATATTCGAATAAATTATTTTCACTACGCTTTAAATAATCGAAAGACATTATTATGGAAAATATAACCCCAATAATAATTAATACCTTGATAAAACGAGCAAAACTATCGCTGATAAATAATGCTTGAAAAGCAAGAGCATTCTCAGATTGAATTAGCACTAGTGTAGCAGTTACTAGTAAAATAGCTATTGTAGAATAGGAAATTATTTTTAAGGTATTTTTATTTATGAATAAGCCTGCCATGAGCAATATTAAGCCGGAAATAGCTAAAAAAATTTCTGCTGAAGCAGGAGCAATTATGGGAAGAGTGGTAGTTAAGTTCATATTCTGTGCTTCCAATAATTTTAGCCAGCAGTTAAATTGCTCATAGCATTTTCGTTGAGAGCTGCTTTGTAATTTGTTATTAAGCTCTCTACCGAAGCAGACATCATATCGGTGAAGATCGAAGGATAAATACCCATAGATAGGATTAGAATGATTAATGGAGTGAACATAGCTATCTCTCTTGGACTAAGGTCTAGAAGTATATTAAGTTGTTCATTCTCTAATTTACCGAAGAGGACGCGGCGATAAAGGTAAAGCATATATGCGGCACCTAGTATAAGGCCGCTTGCTGTGAAAGCTGCAATCCAAGTATTTACCTGGAAAGCGCCGGTTAGAATTAACAATTCACCAATGAAACCTGATGTTCCAGGCAAACCAACGGATGCTAGCATAAATATCATAAAAATCATTGCATATCGCGGCATATTTTTTGCAATTCCACCATAGAATTTTATTTCACGGATACGCATGCGATCGTATATAACTCCAACGCAAAGGAATAGAGCACTTGATACTATACCATGCGATAACATATAAAATATCGACCCATCTACCCCCATTATATTCATGGTGAATATGCCGACCGTTACAAATCCCATATGAGCAACCGAAGAGTAAGCGATCATCTTTTTCATATCCTGCTGGACCAATGCCACCAAAGATGTGTAAATTACTGACATAACACTCAGAGCATAGACCATTGGTGTAAAATCAGCTGATGCCTCTGGAAAAATTGGTATGGAAAATCGAAGAAAGCCATAACCGCCAATCTTTAGTAAAATTCCTGCTAACATAACTGAGCCAGCTGTCGGTGCTTCGACATGTGCATCCGGCAGCCAAGTGTGTAATGGCCACATCGGTACTTTTACCGCAAAGGAAAAGAAAAAAGCTAGCCACAACCAAGTTTGCATTTCTGGTAAAAATCTTGTTTGCATGAGAGTAAGTAAATTTGTAGTGCCCGTGTAGCAATACATCGATATGATTGCTAGTAACATTAATACCGAACCAACTAAAGTATATAAAAAAAATTTAAAGGCAGCGTAAAATCGATGAACTCCGCCCCATACACCAATTATTAAGAATATCGGGATTAATAATGCTTCAAAAAAAATGTAAAATAATAAAATATCTAAAGCGCAAAACATTCCAATCATCATAGATTCTAGTACGAGAAAAGCGATCATGTATTCTCGTACTCTTTTTTGAATTGCTTCCCAACTTGCCAAGATGCAAATTGGCGTTAGTAGCGTAGACATCATAACAAACCATATGGATATGCCATCCACTCCAATGTGATAGGAGCTTGATAAACTTGGTATCCAATTGATTTTTTGGACAAGTTGAAACTTGGCAGAATCTTGTTCAAAAAAGGCCAATATTAGTAGGGAAATTAGAAAAATTATACTTGATGTAATCAGTGCTAAGCAGCGCGAAGAGTATGCTATCTGATCTGTCCTACCTCGTAATGTCATAATAAACGCTGCACCTAGCATGGGGCCAAAAATTACAATTGTCAGCAACCATTGCTTAATCATCACCTCAACTCCCGAATGCTAATTGCCAAGAAATTAGCGCTACGAGACCTATCAATATAGCAAATGCGTAGTGATAAAGATAACCGGTTTGCCATATTGATACTTTTTTGGCACACCATTTAGTTACCATACTGATGCCATCTGGGCCAAAACCATTGATAATCGTATTATCACCAGTTTTCCAAAATAACCAACCAACTCTAAATGAGTTACGTACGAACAAGTAGTTATATAATTCGTCAAAAAACCATTTATTTAACAAGAATATTTGCAATGGACGAATAACATTTTTGATTTTATTAGGTATGCTAGGCTGCAATATATACATTATATAAGCTAAACTTATACCAATGAATGCAACTAGAATAGGTAGTAGTTTAACCCAATTGGGGGTATAGTGGTGGGCGGCTTTTATTGTGTTATGTTCTTCTAGAATCTTGATAGTTGATCCCCAAAAAACATGCATTTGAGTACCAACGAAATATTTATATCCGATAATGCCACTTAATAGTGCACCGACGGCCAATACTAAAAGCGGTATAAGCATTATAGGTGATGGATCATGGATATTTTTAAAAGTATAATGATTTATTCTTGACTTACCATGGAATGTCATAAACAGCAACCTGCATGAGTAAAAAGCGGTGAGCAAAGCTGTCACTATTCCCATCCAGAATGCAAATTTTCCACCTCCTGTATGAGAAGCAAAAGCTGATTCTAGTATTGTATCCTTCGAGTAGTAACCAGCAAAGAATGGGATGCCAATTAGCGCTAGGGTACCAATCCAAAACATGACATATGTCCATGGGGTTTTGCGCCACATTCCACCCATTTTTTTCATATTTTGTTCATTGTTGATTGCATGGATAACTGATCCAGCTGAAAGGAATAGCAATGCCTTAAAAAAGGCGTGAGTTACTAGGTGAAAAATTGCCGCTGGATATGCAGACACGCCAAGCGCGAAGAACATATAGCCCAGTTGAGAACAGGTTGAATAAGCGATAACACGTTTTATATCATTTTGAATTAAGGCAATAGTAGCTGCAAAAAAAGCAGTAGCGGCACCAATATAAGTGACGACAACCAAGGCTTCTGGCGCAAACTCAAACAATGGTGACATACGTGCTACTAAGAATACACCTGCGGTTACCATAGTAGCAGCATGGATTAGTGCGGACACTGGTGTCGGACCTTCCATAGCATCAGGTAACCAAGTATGAAGCCCAAGTTGCGCTGATTTGCCCATGGCTCCCAAGAAAAGCATGATGGAAATTACCGTAACGGCGTTTATATTCTTCCAGAATAGAAAATTGAATGTACTGTTGGCCATCTTAGGGGCTACCATGAATATCGTATTGAAATCTAGCGAATCAAAGATTACGAAGCAGGAGAAAATGCCTAGCAAAAATCCAAAATCACCAATACGGTTCATCAAAAATGCTTTTATAGCAGCAGCGTTTGCGGAAGAACGATCGTACCAAAAGCCAATCAATAAATAGGACATAACTCCTACGCTTTCCCAACCAAAAAACAATTGTATCAAATTATCAGAAGTTACCAGCATAAGCATAGCAAAGGTAAACAACGATAAATATGACATAAATCGTGCAATTGATGGGTCGTCGCTCATGTATTCTATGGAATACAAGTGCACGCAAAACGAAATGACACTAATTACAATTACCATTACAGCAGTTAAACTATCCCAGCGTAATGCCCAATTAACCTCTAAACTACCAATCTTTATCCAAGTCAATAGCTTGATAGTTTGGTATTGGCCATTCAAAGCAACTTCCCAGAAGGCAACCGTACTTAATATAGCCACTATAAGGATGCTAGTGCAGGTAACGATTTGCGCTCCTTTATCCCCCAGTTTATTTTTCCCAAAAGCACTAATCAAAGCGCTGATTAATGGAAGAAAGACAATGGCAATGTACATAAAAAGCCTTAGCCTTTCATCAGGTTAATGTCATCAACTGATATTGAGCCGCGATTGCGGAAAAATACTACAAGTATTGCAAGTCCCACAGCTGCTTCTGCTGCTGCAACTGTTAACACTAATAGTGCAAAGACTTGACCTACAAGGTCACCGAACTGCGTTGAAAAAGCTATAAAATTAATATTGACAGCGAGTAACATAAGCTCGATCGACATTAGAATAATAATAACGTTTTTCCGATTTAGAAAGATGCCAAAAATGCCTAAAGTAAATAAAATTGCTGCAACTATTAGGTAGTGATTAATAGTAATTGCCATCCTAGACTCCTCTACCGCGAGTCACTTTAACTAGTTCAACTACTTCTTCCGGAAGACGAATATTTTGTTTGTTTATCGACTGACGTTTGACATCTGTGCGTTGCCGTAATGCTAATACGATAGCACCAATCATAGAGACAAGCAGCACAATGCCAGCAGTATGAAAAGCTAGTACATAGTCCGTGTAAATTACACGTCCAATCGCTTCTGCATTAGTAATTTGGTATGAAATTGGCGAAGTAGCAGCCGCAGTAACCTTTAATTCAGTACCTCCTAGTCCTATGACCATGATTATTTCAGCCAATAGAGCGAGAACGATCATTCCACCAATCGGTAAGTAGCTTGTAAAGCCTTGGCGTAGAACAACTAAATTAATGTTAAGCATCATAACTACGAACAAGAACAAAACAGCAACAGCGCCAATATAAATGATAAGCAGAATCATTGCTAAAAATTCAGCGTTCATCAGCAGAAATAATCCAGCCGCATTAAAAAAAGTTAAGATTAGAAAAAGCACAGCATATACCGGATTGCGGGATGTAACAACCATAACAGCTGATGTTATTGTTACGATAGCTAATATATAGAACACTAGGGGTAGTATAGCCACGCCGATTTATTTCCTGGGTATTTTAATAAGCAAAATTTTTCACTTAAAATGCATGTAAGATTGTTAGGTTTTTATTAATCGTTAAATGTTTCTTTTTAGCGATAGGACGCGTCAGAAACTAAGTTTTTATTAATTTCTACTTCCCATCGGTCACCATTTGCGAGTAACTTCTCTTTATTATAAAAGAGCTCTTCTCGACTCTCAGCCGCAAATTCAAAATTTGGCCCCTCAACGATAGCGTCAACCGGACAAGCTTCTTGGCAGAAGCCACAATAGATACATTTAGTCATATCAATGTCATAGCGTGTGGTGCGGCGAGAACCATCAATACGTGGTTCAGCTTCAATGGTAATAGCTTGAGCGGGACATATAGCTTCACACAGCTTACAAGCAATACATCTCTCTTCACCGTTTGGATACCGACGTAACGCATGCTCACCTCGGAATCTTGGACTGATTGGTCCTTTTTCATGAGGATAATTGATAGTTACTTTGGGACGAAATAGATACTTTAATGTTAATGTCATACCTTTTATTAACTCGATTAACAGCATATTTTTAATATGATATTTAATGTAAGCCATGAATCATCCTAATTGCTTTATTTTACCTAACTTAGTCGAAAAACATTATTTTTATACTTGCAGTGATTACTACCCACAGCATCGATAAAGGCAGAAAAACTTTCCATCCTAAACGCATGAGCTGATCGTAGCGATAGCGTGGAAATGTAGCTCGGACCCATAAAAATACAAAAAGCACTAGAGAGACTTTTATAACAAACCACAGTAGATTTGGGATCCATTTAAATGGGAATATATTAAGTGGCGGTAACCAACCTCCAAGAAATAATATAGAGGTCATAGCACTCATCAGTATCATATTAGCGTATTCACCGATAAAGAAAAAAGCAAAGCCTATTGATGAATATTCGACGAAATAACCTGCAACTAATTCTGACTCACCTTCCGGTAAATCAAAAGGTGCACGATTCGTTTCAGCAAGTGCAGAGATAAAAAATATTAAGAACATCGGCAACATTGGAATTATAAACCACACAGTTTTCTGTGCTTCAACTATCTCGGTTAAATTCATCGATCCAACACAGAGTAGTACACTAATAATAACTAAACCGATCGAAATCTCATAGGAGATCATTTGAGCAGTAGAGCGTAAAGCTCCGAGGAATGCATATTTTGAATTTGAGGCCCATCCAGATATAATCACTCCATAAACATTGAGTGAGCTAATGGCTAATAAATAAAGCACACCGACATTAATATTAGCTAGTACTATTCCTTCATCAAAAGGGATCACTGCCCAAGATACTAAACTAAGTATAAAAGTTATAATTGGTGCTAAAATAAATATTATCTTATTTGCACCACTAGGAATGATAGTTTCCTTTGACATCAGCTTGAGCACATCAGCAAACGGCTGAAACAGGCCAAATGGACCAACTAAACTTGGGCCTTTTCGTAACTGTATAGCTCCGATTACTTTGCGTTCAAAAAAAGTAAGGTATGCTATAGCGATCAATAGCGGAAGCAAAATAGATAACATTTGAGCAAATAAGATGGCTCCTGGAATCACATATGCGTCGATAAATTCCATAGCTAGCCTAGGCTTTATCCTACAACCGACTTATCAATTTGTCTTTCTTTCGAAAGACAAGTACTATTATGCCTCTGCAATACAAAGGCTTCTGTGCACTCAGACATAGTCCTAGAAGCTCGGCTAATCACATCAGTCATGTAAAAATTGTTGATTGGATAAGTAAACGGTATATCAGTAATTACATGACTCGTTCCAAACATTTCGCCCCATTTAGCTGGCTGAATAGCATCAATCGTAGAGAAAGTTGGATATTCAGCACATAGCGCAGAACGCACGCACTCAAGTGTGGAAAATGGAATAGTTTCACCAACTCTCTCAGATAGAGCACGCAAAATTTTCCAATCATCGCGTGCTTGCCCAGGTGGAAAGACAGCTGCTATACCCATTTGAATTCTTCCTTCAGTATTTACATAAATGCCATCCTTCTCCGTATACGCTGCACCTGGGAAGATGACATCGGCTATATGAGCACCTCTGTCGCCATGATGTCCTTGATAAATTACAAAAGCATCTCCAAAATCACTATCTACCTCATCAGCTCCCAACAGATAAACTAGTTTCACAGTACCTGATTTTACTCCTTCGATTATGCCAGCTACGTCACGTCCGTCATTATGTGGTAAAAAACCCATATCCAGACCAGCTACACGAGAAGCAGCGGTATGTAGAACATTAAATCCGTTCCAGATTTTTATAGGAATACTATTTTTTTTGTTATCTATATGCCCACTATTGAGCATACCAGTATTGCTTGCTATCTTGAGAGCAGTATCAAGAATAGCTGAACCGTCGCTACGCGCAAGCGCACCCATACCTACAATAATCATCGGTCTTTTAGCATTGTTTAGAATGTTTGCGAAGCTATGAGATCCATTCATAATTTCAACTAAGGTCTTCGGCCCTACACCAATATGATCGTAGTCATAATTCAAATTAACCTTCTTGCCTATCAAAGCAATATCAATTGGTCCAGCCATCCAGCGCTTACGAATACGTGCATTAATTAATGCAGATTCCCAACGTGGATTAGTTCCAACCATAAGGATAGCATCGGCATATTCAATTCCAGCTATAGTAGTGTTAAACAAGTAGGCAGCTCGCATATTGCCACCAACTTTTGCTCCATCTTGTCGGCAGTCAATATTTGGGCATTCTAGATTGTTCATTAATCGCTTCAGGGTATACATGGACTCTGCGTCAACTAAATCTCCTACAATTGCTGCCATTTGTCTACCTTGTAGATTTTTTATGGCTAAAGCAGCGGTAGTAAGAGCTTCTGACCAGCTTGTAGATTCTAACTTGCCATTTTTCCGAACATAAGGTCGATCTAGGCGTTGTTGTTTTAATCCGTCACAAGCGTATCTTGTTTTATCTGAGATCCAATCCTCGTTTACATCCTCATGTAAACGAGGAAGTATTCTTAACACATCAGATCCACGAGTATCGATACGTATGCTAGAACCTACTGCATCCATTACGTCGATACTATTGATCTTCTTTAGTTCCCATGGGCGAGCAACGAATGCGTATGGCTTAGATGTAAGAGCGCCAACAGGGCAAAGATCAATGACATTTGCTGAAAGCTCGCTGTTTAATGCCTCCTCTAAATATGTAGTGATTTCTGCACCTTCTCCACGGTTTAACATACCCATTTCTTTTACGCCAGCGATCTCGGTTGAGAAACGCACACACCTCGTGCAGTGGATGCACCTAGTCATAATTGTTTTTATTAGAGGACCCATGTACTTATTAGTTACTGCCCGTTTATTATCCCGGTATCGCGAGGAATGAAATCCATAGCCCATCGCCTGGTCCTGTAGGTCACACTCACCGCCTTGATCACATATTGGGCAGTCCAGTGGATGGTTAATTAACAAAAACTCCATAGTACTTTTCTGCGCTTTAAGAGCCAAATCTGATTTGGTTTGGATTACCATTCCCTCCTCAGCCGGAAAGGCGCAAGCTACAATTGGTTTTGATCCATTCTCCAACTCTACTAAGCACATGCGGCAATTACCAGCAATCGATAATCGGCTGTGAAAGCAAAAGTGAGGCACTTCGGACCCAACAGATTCACAGGCCTGCAAAACTGTTGCTCCTTGTGGGACAACAGTTTCAATTCCATCAATCATCAGTCTTGGCATCAGCCATCTTTCTTAATAAAATAGCATAATCTGCTTTAGTAGTTTAAGTAATGCTTTTTACTTGTTGATTAGCTTTGTAAGCTATTATTCGACGTTCCATTTCAGGACGAAAATTTCGGATCATTCCTTGAATTGGCCATGCAGCTGCGTCACCCAATGCGCAAATTGTATGACCTTCTACTTGGCGGGTTACGTCTTCCAGGATGTCAATTTCCTCGATATCAGCATCACCACGCACCATTCTTTGCATGACACGAGACATCCACGCGGTACCTTCGCGACATGGAGTGCATTGACCACAACTTTCGTGTTTGTAAAAAGCACTTAATCGAGCAATCGCTTTTATTACGTCAGTTTGCTTGTTCATGACAATTACTGCTGCAGTGCCAAGGGCAGAGTGCACCTCACGTAATGAATCAAAGTCCATAAGAATCTCGTCACAAGTTGATTTTGGTAATAACGGTACTGAGGAACCACCAGGAATCACTGCAAGCAAGTTATCCCATCCGCCAATTACGCCACCTGCATGCTTATTAATCAATTCCTTGAGAGGAACGCCGAGCTCCTCTTCTACATTGCATGGATTGTTCACATGCCCAGATATAGAAAAAATCTTTGGACCATAATTCTTTGGCCTACCAATGCTAGCAAACCATCCTGCTCCTCGTCGCAGAATAGTGGGAATTACTGCAATTGACTCTACGTTGTTAACTGTGGTGGGACAGCCGTACAGGCCAATACTCGCGGGAAAAGGTGGTTTTAGACGCGGTTGTCCTTTTTTTCCTTCCAGTGATTCTAGCAGAGCGGTTTCTTCTCCACATATATAAGCACCAGCACCTCGGTGTAGAATAACGTTGAAGTCGTAGCCTGAACCGCAAGCATTCTTACCGATTAAACCAGCATCGTATGCTTCGTCGATAGCTTTTTGTAGAATTAATGCCTCATTGTAAAACTCGCCGCGAAGGTAAATAAATGCTGTTGAGGCACGAATAGCAAATCCTCCGATGAGGCATCCTTCAATTAACTTATGAGGATCGTGACGCACAATCTCACGGTCTTTACAGGTACCTGGTTCTGACTCATCGGCGTTAACTACTAAGTAATGCGGCCTTTCTTTTACTTCCTTTGGCATAAAGGACCACTTTAAACCAGTTAAAAATCCTCCACCTCCGCGCCCACGTAAGCCGGAAGATTTAACCACATCGATTATCTTCTCCTGGGACATCTTTAATATTTCTGTCGTATTAGACCAGTCGCCGCGTTCTCGCGCACCCACAATATCCGATCTAAACCAACCATAAAGATTAGTAAAAATTCGATCTTTGTCTTTCAGCATCTTAGCAACTTTTACCCCTTAGCCGCTGGTTTTTTTTTTGCCCACCAAGCTGGTACTCCATCGCTTTTTTTCAACGAAATCAACGATGTCGGGCCGTCCTTTGGCATTGATCCCTGGCGATTTGACATTGAACCATATTTAGGCCTTTCCCCGTTCTTTAAGTTCTGAATGAGTTTTGCTGTTAGATCATAATTAAGGTCTTCGTAGACATTATCGTTTATTTGCAATACAGGCGCATTAGCACAAACACCCAAACATTCAACTTCCAGTAAAGTAAACTGACCGTCTGACGTAGTAGCGTAATCTTCGAATAGGCCGAGCTTGTCTTTAATACATGACATTACTTCGTGAGAGCCTCTCAACCAACATGGTGTAGTGGTACATGGTTGTAAAAACCACTTACCTACTGGAATAAGGTTAAACATTGTATAAAATGTCGCAACTTCTAAAACGCGAATCCTTGGCATATCAAGAGTATCTGCAATCAATTCTATCGCTTTTATTGGCAACCAATTAGAATTCTGACGTTGAGCAATATTCAATAATGGGATTACAGCGCTGGCTTGACGTCCAACTGGATACTGCTTTAATGTATTATCAATCATTAATTGACTTTCATCTGTCCACTCGAAGCTTTTCGGTTGGAGATTATCATCAGCTATCTCCTTAATGGTCATCGATCAATTTCTCCAAATACAATATCTAGCGAGCCAATGATTGCAACCGTATCCGCTAGCATATGCCCTCTTCCCAAAAAATCTAATGCTGCTAAAAAGGCAAATCCTGGTGCTCGTATTTTGCAACGATATGGCTTGTTAGTTCCGTCAGATATTAGAAAAACGCCAAATTCTCCCTTAGGAGCTTCGACAGCAGTATATGTTTCGCCTGCTGGTACTCTATAGCCTTCAGTATATAGTTTAAAGTGATGGATAAGGGCTTCCATAGAAGATTTCATCTCATTCCGTTTTGGGGGAGTGACTTTGTGATCCAGTGCTTTGACTGGACCATCTGGCATCTTAGCGATTACTTGATGAATGATCTTTAGTGATTGACGCATTTCCTCGATGCGCACCAAGTAGCGAGCATAGCAGTCACCTGTTTTGCCAATAGGTATATCAAAATCAAAATCTTCATACGAATCGTAAGGCTGCGCCGTACGTAAATCCCAGGCTGCTCCGGTTCCACGCAGCACAGGACCTGAGAAACTCAGATCTAAAGCTTGCTCATAGGTTACTACGCCGATATCGACAGTGCGCTGTTTAAATATCCGGTTGTTTGTTAGAAGGTTTTCCAGATCATTAATGAATTTCGGGAAGTTGTCAGCCCAAGATTGTATGTCCTCAAGCAAGCTTGTTGGAAGGTCTTGATGCACTCCACCTGGACGAAAAAAGGCCGCGTGCAAACGTGCTCCTGAGGCACGTTCATAAAATTCCATAAGCTTTTCCCGCTCTTCAAATCCCCACAGCATCGGCGTCATAGCGCCAACATCAAGAGCAAAGGTTGTTATGTTTAGTAAGTGGTTCAACAGACGACCAATTTCTGCGTATAGCACCCGGATGTATTGTGCTCGCTTTGGCACTTCAAGTTCAAGCAGTTTTTCCACCGCAAGCGCGTAGGCATGTTCCTGATTCATCGGTGCAACGTAGTCAAGTCGGTCAAAATACGGCAATGCCTGCAAATATGTTTTGTGCTCTATCAATTTCTCAGTTCCACGATGTAGCAGGCCAATATGAGGATCTGCACGCTCAACTACTTCGCCCTTCATTTCAAGCACTAACCTCAAAACCCCATGAGCTGCAGGATGCTGTGGTCCAAAATTTATTGTGATTGGTTTAATTTGCAACTCTGCCATTATTCACCAAATCATTTTTCAACTTTTTTATTCTTGAGATCAGACAACAGCGGACGCGCTCCCTCCCAAGGACTTAAAAAGTCAAAATTGCGAAACTCTTGTACTAATGAAACCGGTTCATATACGACACGTTTTTGCTCATCATCATAACGAACCTCAACATGTCCAGTTAGCGGAAAATCCTTACGCATCGGATGACCATCAAATCCATAATCGGTTAATATTCGGCGTAAGTCAGGATGATCAGAAAAAAAAATACCATACATATCCCATACTTCACGCTCCCACCAATTAGCGGAGCGAAAAACGCTAGTAGCCGAGGGAACCGAAGTATTATCGTCAGTTGACGTCTTTAGTCGGATACGTGTGTTATAGCTAGTAGAAAGCAAGTTATATACTATGTCAAACCTATTTCTACGTTCCGGATAATCTACTCCACAGATATCTATCAGAGCTTTAAAATGACATTGAGTATCGTCACGTAAAAAAATTAATACTTTGATAAGATTGCTTAATGAGCAACGCAGTAAAAGTTCTTCTTTGTTAATAGCGATCTCACTCAAAATACTACCAACTTGCATTTTGATGTAGTTGGCTAATTTCTTAAGCTTTTTTTGCGTCTCTGTTTTTTTGCTTGTTATCATCCTTAGACACTAAGCGGCAAAAGTTTACTAAACTAATTTAAAATTTCTACAATTTAACGAGCAATTGTTGTAGTGCGGCGGATTTTTCGTTGAAGTTGCATAATGCCATACAACAAGGCTTCGGCTGTTGGTGGACAGCCTGGCACATAAATGTCTACCGGCAAGATTCTATCGCATCCTCGCACAACTGAATAGGAATAATGGTAATATCCACCACCATTAGCGCAAGAACCCATGGATATTACCCATCGCGGTTCAGCCATTTGGTCGTAAACTTTGCGCAATGCTGGCGCCATTTTATTAGTTAACGTACCAGCGACAATCATAACATCAGACTGGCGTGGCGAAGGACGAAAAATGATACCGAAGCGATCTAAATCATATCGGCTTGCCGCTGTGTGCATCATTTCAACTGCACAGCACGCCAGACCAAAAGTCATCGGCCAAAGTGAACCAGTACGTGCCCAATTAAAAAGCTTGTCAAGCTGGGTAACAAAAAATCCCTTGTGTTGTATTTGTTCACCAACGCTGGACAGGACAAGATCCTGATTATTATCAGTTGGAATTAAATCGCTGGATGGCATTACTCCCATTCTAAAGCTCCTTTCTTCCATTCGTAGATGAATCCTACTGTCAGAATAGCAAGAAAAACCATCATCGACCAAAACCCAAATGAACCAATGTTTGAAAGCGAAATTGCCCAAGGGAATAAAAAGGCTACTTCAAGATCGAAAATAACAAACAAAATAGCGACCAAATAAAAACGTACGTCAAATTGCTGCCTAGAATCATCAAAAGCTTCAAAGCCACACTCATAGGCAGAAAGTTTTTCTGAATCAGGACGTCGAACACCAATAACAAGAGACAATATGAGCAGTACAATCGATAATACTATAGATAACATGATTAGCATTAGTATAGGAAGGTATTCAGTCAAAGTGGATTTCATAGAAAGTCCAATCTTACATTACGAGTAGATGGCACTAATTTGTTGTAATATTTTATTCTGTATTTGCTACGCGATATAATAAATAATAGAGCAATTTGCCTTATTATCCTTTGCGCCTATCTGCCGCATATATTTACTAAATATATGAGATTTTCTTAATCAATGATGTAAAAATATTTACAAAGATTTAATTTGTCCACCACCGCTACAAAAAGCTATTATATGGCGGGAGTGACGGGACTTGAACCCGCGGCCTCTGGCGTGACAGGCCAGCGCTCTGACCAACTGAGCTACACCCCCTTTTAAGACACTTTAAAAGTAATTCAATACTTAAAGTTTAGTAATTGCGTTATAACCAACACTCAATCCATTGTGCTGACATTTTATTAAAAGAACGTTACTCAGGCAACAGTAAAGAGCTATGGTCTAAAAATTATTTAACTACTATAGTTATACTAAAAATATGCATTTAGATATAAAATGCATATAGCAAAGCTAATTTGACAAAATCTCAACCACATAATTTAACCATAGACATAATACTCTGTATTAGTATTCACGGGCAAGAAAAAAAACTCTTTAGTGTGGCCTACTGAGACAGGAGCAGTCATATGACTGCTCCTGTCTCAGTATTATAACTGCTAATAAAGTTATTGCTATAGTAATTAGAATATGCAAATGATTAATATCTGTTTGTTGTTCATTAATACGCATTTCTATGCGTATCCAAGATAATCATTAAACAATCCTAAAAAAGACATTTATCTAATTATAATACACCAGTTACACAATTCCTTTAAAATCAGAATAACAATTAATGCATACATTACTATATAAGTTTTACAATAATATTTTTATCTAATTAATTCTGCTTTGGATTATCCTAACAAGAAAGTTATTCTCTAAATTGTCCAATATAAAAAACATTCCGCAAAACCTCCTCATCAGTAAACATTTAGTTCATTTAGAATTCTGATAAAATCATTAAGTAAAAAACAAATCGATAATAGTTTTAGCTAAGATTGCTGTCAATTTGCGCAGCATACCAAAATAATTACAGCTATTAGATGAGCTCATCTTTGATACAGATAGTTAGGAGACGATTTAGTTATCGAATAAACTAAAAACTAGCATTTCAACTTAAAATATTAAATGCCAGCATAGTGTTATTCAAAAAAACACAGCTGCTCACTAACATAATCAAATTTGCGCCAGCATCTATATCGTAATAACGATTTGCAGTAAATATGTACTAACTCATTGCTTATTAATGGCAATTATTAATAAGATTTCATAGTCTGCTCTTTGGATATTTACTAAATAAACGCCAATTATTTTTTTTCTTATAGCATTGCGGCACAACATTTCATCGCAGATAATATCACTGCATTAAAAAACACGCGTACAACCAACAATTTTCAATGAAACAGTTTGACTAAAAAGTGGTGGGCGGTGACGGGTTTGAACCGCCGACCTAGCGGATGTAAACCGCTTGCTCTTCCGTCTGAGCTAACCGCCCTGAAAAATCATTTTTAAACTCTCAACTAATAAACTAAAACAATCTAGATTAAAAGCAAAGTTTAACAGATTTTTAAAAATCTACCTTAAAAACTAATTGCATCTTCAGTTACTAATTACTCGTATTAAGAAATCTAGTAGTGAGATACTCAAAATTTTTAACTCCATTGGATGGTAAATTCTAGCTACATTATCCAGATTAAACGAGTAACAAAATCTTTTTAAAGATATAGACTTATTGTAAATATTTTAAGCATTAATGGTTTATACTTTTCTTTTGCAGTCAAAGTTTGTTACAATAACAAAGATTTGCTAGGTAAGTATCATTACCTTATAGTCCAACTAAGTTACATGTATGACAGATATGTATTAAAATAAATCCTGTTAAATATAGCACTCCTAGCTTCAGTGCGTCACTATATTTTTTACGCATTCAAAAGTTATCGGTTTTGATAAGTTTTCTATACTAGAATTGTCTGAAGATATGTTTGTAGTATTAATTGGCACTGGTTGTGTTGTCAGGGCTTGTTCAATTACCTCGTCAACTGTCGAAACTTGAATAATATCCATAGCTTGCTTGACATTATCTGGAATTTCCGCCATGTCTTTGTCATTTTCTTTAGGAATCAATATGGTTTTTAGACCACCTCGTAAAGCAGCGAGAAGCTTTTCTTTTAATCCACCTATCGGTAATACTCTACCTCGAAGTGTTATCTCTCCGGTCATAGCTAAATCCCTACGTACTGGAATACCAGTTAGAACAGACACTATGGAAGTAACCATAGCCACGCCTGCCGACGGCCCGTCTTTTGGAGTCGCACCTTCTGGTACGTGAACATGTATATCGCAATCTTCAATAACTCTAGGTTGAATTCCAAAGGTAAGCGATCGGGATTTTACGAATGACTCAGCTGCTTGAACTGATTCTTTCATCACATCACCAAGTTTACCAGTAGAAGTTACTTTACCCTTACCAGGCAAAGTCAAAGCTTCAATCGACAAAAGTTCGCCACCAACTTCAGTCCAGGCTAGACCAGTGGTAACACCTATCATGTCAGACTCTTCTATCTCGCTGGAGCGATATCGACGTACACCTGCAAAATCTTCAAGATTTTCCAGGGTAACAGATACCTCTTTCTTATCATTCTGTAAAATTTCTTTAACCGCTTTACGAGCTAGATTGGCCAGCTCACGTTCCAAATTACGCACGCCAGCTTCGCGAGTGTAATAACGTATTAGGTCGTACAGAGCTTCATCAGAGATTGTCCACTCATCTTTTCTTAAGCCATGATTTTCAACTTGCTTATCGATTAGATGATGACGCGCGATTTGCGCCTTATCATACTCAGTGTAGCCAGAAAGCCTGATAATCTCCATGCGGTCAAGCAACGGCTGCTGCATTCGAAGAGTATTTGCGGTAGTAATAAACATCACTTCTGAAAGATCATAATCTACTTCGAGATAATGATCTTGGAAACTATTATTTTGTTCTGGATCAAGTACCTCTAGAAGGGCTGAAGATGGATCACCTCGATAGTCTTGACCAAGCTTATCGATCTCGTCAAGTAGAAATAACGGGTTAGAAGTTTTAGCCTTCTTCATACCTTGAACGATCTTACCTGGCATAGCGCCTATATAAGTTCGTCGGTGACCTCGTATTTCAGCCTCATCGCGCACTCCGCCAAGAGACATACGAACAAAATTGCGACCAGTTGCCTTAGCAATTGATTTACCAAGTGAAGTTTTGCCAACGCCTGGAGGACCAACTAAGCACATTATAGGACCTTTTATTTTCCCCACTCTAGCTTGAACTGCAAGGTATTCTAGTATTCTTTCCTTAATTTTTTCTAAACCATAATGGTCGGAATCAAGTACCACTTCTGCATGAGAGAGATTGCTTTTTATCTTGGAACGTTTTTTCCAGGGAACATTAACTAGCCAATCAAGGTAGTTACGTACCACCGCCGTTTCAGCGGACATTTGACTCATGTTACGGAGTTTTTTGAACTCCTGAACAGCTTTTTCCTTGGCTTCTTTAGAGAATTTGGTCTTGTTGATTCTCTCTTCTAACTCAGACAGGTCATCGCGCCCCTCATCAGTTTCTCCTAGCTCTTTCTGAATAGCTTTTATTTGCTCATTAAGATAATATTCGCGCTGAGTTTTTTCCATCTGCCGCTTCACTCTAGTGCGAATCCGCTTCTCCACTTGGAGAACGCTAATTTCACCTTCCATAAAGCCGTAAACACGTTCTAAACGATCCATTACCCCAACACTTTCTAGAAGCTCTTGCTTGTCAGAAATCTTTAAAGCAAGATGCGATGCAATCGTATCCGCAAGTCGTGCAGGGTTTTCTATTTGGTTCACAGACATTAGTACTTCGGGTGGAATTTTTTTATTGAGCTTTATGTATTGCTCAAATTGACTAATTACTGCACGAGACAAGGCTTCAACTTCTTGCTTATCTCCCTCATCTTCCTCTATAACTTCTGCTTCAGCTTCAAAGAAAGCTACATTGGAAGTGTAGCGGTGAATTTTCGCTCTACTCCCCCCCTCAACTAAGACCTTTACTGTTCCATCCGGGAGTTTTAAAAGCTGCAAAACAGTACCTATGGTACCAATTTGATATATATCATCTGGTGCAGGATCGTCGTCGGCAGCATTACGTTGAGTTACGAGCAGAATCTTTTTATTATCACTCATAACGTCTTCGAGGGCCCGCACAGACTTGTCTCGCCCTACAAAGAGCGGTACAATCATATGCGGAAACACTGCGATGTCTCGGAGCGGTAGGACTGGGTAGACCTCGTTTCCTGCGGTCACGTTAATTGCCCTCGATAATAAGCGTTCCCCTCGCGATGTACAACATCGTAGCGCTTCACGAGGGTCATGAACAATGCGCACGAAACATATTAGGTGGCGCGCGACACCCTAAGGATCAAGACTTTTGATTTACACACCAGTGTTTGCTTCTTCGGAACGTTCTCCATAAACAAATATTGGCTTGCCATTTGCAGCAATCACATCAGCATTTATGATAATTTCTTCAACATCCTCTGCGTTCGGTAGATCATACATTAGATCAAGCAAGATACTTTCCAGTATCGATCGCAGACCACGAGCACCAGTTTTTCGCTCGATAGCCTTCTGTGCGATAGCACACATAGCATCATCGCGAAACTCAAGCTTTACGTTTTCCATTTCAAACAGCTTTTGATATTGCTTGATTAAGGCATTCTTTGGCTTAGTAAGAATCTCGATTAATGCTGATTTATCCAGATCTTCAAGTGTTGCTAAGACGTGCAATCGGCCGACAAACTCAGGTATTAAACCAAATTTAAGCAAATCATCTGGTTCGATATCTTTTAATATTTCGCTTGTACGACGATTATCTGCTGGTCGGATATCAGCTTCAAATCCAATCGAAGAATCCTTAGAAATAATCTTTTCTATTCCATCAAAAGCACCACCACAAATAAACAAAATGTTAGTTGTATCTACTTGCAAAAATTCTTGCTGAGGATGCTTGCGCCCCCCCTGGGGAGGCACACTAGCAACAGTACCTTCCATAATTTTCAGCAGAGCTTGCTGAACTCCTTCGCCCGATACGTCACGGGTTATTGAAGGATTATCCGATTTGCGACTAATTTTATCTACCTCATCGATATATACAATACCGCGCTGAGCTCTGTCAACGTTATAATCAGCAGCCTGAACCAGCTTAAGTATTATATTTTCTACATCTTCACCTACATAACCGGCCTCGGTTAAGGTAGTAGCATCTGACATCGTAAATGGTACATCAATGATTCTGGCTAAAGTATGAGCAAGCAAAGTCTTGCCGCAACCTGTTGGACCAATTAGCAAAATATTTGACTTTGCCAGCTCAACGTCGTTGTTTTTTTGGCTGTGCTTAAGACGTTTATAATGATTATGCACAGCTACAGCAAGTATGCGTTTAGCTGTAGACTGACTTATCACATAATCATCAAGCACTTGACAAATCTCTTGAGGAGTGGGAACGCCATCACGGGACTTAATTAGTGTTGTCTGATGTTCCTGGCGAATAATTTCTGTACATAAATCGACGCATTCGTCGCAGATAAATACAGTCGGTCCAGCGATTAGTTTGCGTACCTCGTGCTGACTCTTTCCGCAGAATGAGCAGTACAAAGTACTCTTAGATTCGCTGGAGTCTTTGCCGCTAGCAGGCTTGTTCATGGTTTACAGCCCTATATACCTAATTCAACGCAATTGTAATGTTCTTACTTGTAGTATATAACTACAGTGCAAACATCATTTTTTGACGGTAAGTGATGAATGTGGACTTAGGCTAATTTTAGTTTTCGATATATTTAATTCATAAATAATCTATGCCAATATCCTCCTCTCCTCAGAGAGGAGGAATCAAATTCAGCTTTTCATGTATTATGATAAATAATGCCATCGCTTTTGTTAGACCATATCATCTTTTATAAGATCAGTACGTTTGTTGATTACTTTGTCAATTGTGCCAAAACTTTTTGCGATCTCTGGTGTCATAAAATTATCTCTCTCCATAGCTTCCTCGATTTTGTGCAATTTCTGGCCAGTATGTTTCACGTAAATTTGATTAAGACGTGAGCGCACTGCTAATATTTCACGGGCATGTATTTCAATATCAGTAGCTTGACCCTGAAATCCCCCAGATGGCTGATGAATCATTATTCTAGAATTTTTTAGTGCATAACGCTTTCCAGCTGTTCCGGCGGTTAACAACAAAGATCCCATTGAAGCAGCTTGACCAATGCAAACAGTTGACACATCAGGGCGAATATATTCCATTGTGTCGTACATAGCTAGCCCAGAAGTAACTATTCCACCAGGCGAATTAATATACATAGAAATATCTTTAGTCGGATTTTCAGCCTCCAAGAATAACAGCTGTGCACATACCACGCTTGCAACTGCATCATTCACTGGTCCCATAACAAAAATAATTCGTTCTTTGAGTAAACGAGAGTATATGTCGTAAGCACGCTCACCACGATTTGTTCTTTCAACCACCATTGGCACTAGGTAGTTCATGTAAAATTCGGCCGGATCGGCCATTGCACCTCTTCCTTAATTCCTGTTAATACCGTTATTTTCCGGCTATCAATTATTACTCAATCTAAATTTTCTCTATCATACAAAGGACAATATGGGCCATTGAAAGCTTCAGCACCAGTATCTCTAATAGTTAGATGGGCAATTAAGCGGCAGCATTGTTAAACCAATCTAATCTTGCGTACTTAGAGATTAAGGTCATTTTTAACATTAAAATAGCTGAGGTTTTTTCTTGCTATCTATGTTAAGACTAAGATCTCTATTATTTTTCTTGACTTTCTTCTTGTTTACTCATCGGCTTTAAGCCCTGCTTGTTAGCGTCCAAAGCGCAAAAAAGTTCATCCACACTTACGTTATTGTCCTTAACTTTAGCAGACTTCATCACAAAATCGATCACTTTATCTTCTAACAGCAATGCTCTAACTTGACCTATAACAGCTTTGTTTTTACGATATGAGTCAAAGATAACATGATCCTGACTCAGAAATCTGCTTGCTTGTTCAGAGATCGAACGCGAAACTTCCTCATCAGTCACTTGTATATTATTTTGACGGCCAATCTCGGATAATAGCAAGCCAAGGCGCACTCGGCGTTCAGCAATGCTCTGATAATTAATTTCATCTTGCTCAGATAATCTATAATTTTTGACTATCTTAATAGCACTATGATCGTATTTATGGTTTTTGTTTTTTTTCTCTTCGGGCAGCGCAAGAAAACCATCTTTTTTGCTTGAATATTGAAAGGCCTGACTAACGATTTTATCGTATTCTTTTTTCACCATTTGCGATGGAGCTATAAAGGAGATTTCTTTAGAAAGAACGTCAAGTAACTGGAATTTTAGGTGATTGCGCGTAGCAACTAGACATTCGCTTTTTATTTTTTCGCCAATCGCTTTTTTTAAGCTATTCAGTGAGTCCATTCCAAAGATTTGAGCGAAGGAGTTATTAATTTCAATTGGCTTTAGCTCGCGGATTTCCTTTATTGTAACATTGAATCTTGCTTCTTTACCAGCCAGAGCGGAGTCGGGGTAGTCTAGAGGAAGGCAAACAGTAATTAATTTATTACTCTCGTTAGCTCTCGTATTCATTAACTGTTCTTCAAAGCCTGGGATAAATTTGTTAGAGCCAAGTTTAATATAATAATCCTTTCCTATACAGCCTTCAAATGATTCGCCGTTAATTTTACCATCAAAATCTATGACTATTACATCACCTAACTTAGAAAGTCGTGATTTTTTTATTGGTACGGACTCTCTTTGACTTTCTGCCATTCGATTAATAGTATCATTTATTTCGCCATCATTAGGTAGTGCTATCAAACGCTCAACCTCTATTTCAGAAAAATCAATATCTTTAATTTGAGGCATAAGCTCGACTAAAAGCTTGTATTTTAGGTCACTATTCTTTTCGTAAGAGATAATCTCAATGTTCGGTTGATGTGCGAGACGAAGTTTGTGCTCCTCTATGGTACGTTGTGAGCTTTTGATAACTGAATTCTTAACTATATCGTCAAGAAGCACTTCACCGTAGCGCTGTCTTAGCAGAACATGTGGAACTTTGCCAGGACGAAATCCTGGCAAAGTTACTTGCTGAGCGAGTTTAGCTAACTGGTCAGTTAGCTCAGCTTCTAATTCTTTGGCTGAAATAACTATAGTGAATTCGCGCATCATTTCAGCGCAAAGGCTTTCCGTCACTTGCATAAATTAGAATCCCGCTCGAAAATATGCACACATTAAAAGTTATTAAGTTAAATAGCGTAGACACTATGCTCAAGTAAATATTTTACTTTAATGTTATGTGGTGCGGGTGGAGGGATTTGAACCCCCAAGGCTTTGAGCCACTGAAACCTAAATCCAGCGTGTCTACCAATTTCACCACACCCGCTTTTCCAAAATAAAGCTACTTTTATTTTGAATGTGATGCGTAGTTATCTACTGATATAGCAAGGAGATGATTTTCTCATTTTTTAGCATAATGACCCATTTTTAGACAAAATCAACAGATATGAATTTAATTAATCAGCAATTTGTTTTGTACAATCATTTTAGTTATATCAAAATTTTAATCATCACTTTAAAAACATTTAATGTATTTGATGAAATAAAAAATAATTACACTATACATTTTAGTTGATTTAAAACTAATTAAAGCCTTATTGCTTAAAATAAGTATAATTAATGCATAGTATTTTTAATAAAACGCAACATTTTTTATAAAAAATAAAAGCACAATAACATTCGTAGTTGAGATACTCAATAATTGTTAAATTAACTAAGAATTATTTATTAATAATGAATATGATATTCTAAAAAATATATATGTTTTCGTTTAACGATACATTTTAAATTTTTTTTACAAAACTATTAACCTATATCGCTATCATAAATCTACACTAGTGGTTAATCAAGTAATAGCCTTAAAATATTTTTTCTTAATTAAAGATGAATTAATTTTTTTTGTAAGATTTGATCAAATTTTGTATTAATAAGTTGCAAAATGCTTAATTCCTAAACCTTTTTGTCAAAAAATATTTTAGTGTGTCGAACTCTGTCCTTGTTTGTCGGATTAGTAGAATATTTTTACCGTTTTATGGAAACATAAAAATGCTCCACATTTCCTGAAAATTATATTGCTCGCTAGAAATTTAGTACTTTGGGTGAACTACAAAGAAGGATGACATGAGGATTTATAGTGATTATGCTATATATTAGGTAAGTTAATTTTGCTTGTTGATTACTAGCTAAAAATTACTTTCCACTTGATTTTTTTCCTAAAAATACTCACCTTACCGGGTAACTTGGTTAGATGATTTTTATGCACCATTTTGAGTGTTGTATTATCGATAGCTATGAAGAAAATCTGTAATTTTTATCTGATTAAACCAAGCTGCGAAAATTTTTGTACATGATAATATTATCGATACTAATTCCTGCAGCCCTGGCTCTTGGTTTGATTGGACTCTTAGCTTTTCTTTGGGCTCTTAGATCAGGGCAATTTGATGATTTAGAAGGAGCTGCGGAACGCATTTTGCTGCCGGATAACTATATCACAGATAATTCAAGTGATCTAAAAAAGTAGCTGCTGTTTTGCTGGAAGAGTGAGCACGAGGCTTCTATTATAATTTACGTTTTTCTATATAATCAAACGCAACAAAATGCTCTTATTCTACCATTTTGTAAAATTGTGTAAGCGCCTTAAAAAGAAAAAGGAAAATTACTTTTTAGACTACTATACTAGTGATTACTTAATTTTACAGTAATCATCAATTTAGTAGATTGGATAAAGCATTAGGATTTGTTTACACGCTTAAACAATAGAAATATCGAATATTGCATGTCTTTTTTTTACAGTATTTATTGTATCAGGATTAAATTTTAGGTGTTTTATGATGCCAACACCATCATCCTGCTGTTAAAAAGTTTTGAGAAATATCTTAGAAGTTTTCTAAGCTTGACTGGAAACGTACTGGTTTGCCGAGAGCGCTTCCTATAAGCTCATCTTCGCGCATAATAATATTTCCACGCAAAACGGTAAATATTGGCCATCCAATTACCGTTTTGCCATCAAAAGGCGTCCATCCACACTTACTCTCAATCCATTTGTTGGTAATTTCACGCTCGGCATTGAGGTCAACTAATGTTAGGTCAGCATCCCAGCCCTTGGCAATTCGCCCCTTACCGACAATGCCGTAAATTCGATTTGGTCCTGTTGAGGTTAAGTCAACTAATCTGGCTAAAGTCAAACGACCAGCATTCATATGGTCTAGTAGCAATGGGAGCATTGTTTGTACTCCAGGCAAACCAGAAGGGCTAGATGGATAAGGTAGCTGTTTTTCCTCTAAGGTATGTGGTGCGTGATCGGATCCTATTACATCTATAGTGCAGTTATCGATCCCCAACCAAAGGGCTTGTTGATGATTTTTCGTGCGTACTGGAGGATTTATTTGAGCTAGTGAACCAAGCCGCTCGTAACATTCTGGACCAACCATGCTAAGGTGATTGATGGTGGTTTCAATTGTGGTAATATCTTTGTGTTCAGCTAAAAATTCTATTTCTTCAGCACAGCTGATGTGTAACATGTGTAACAAGCGCCTTGATTGAGTACTTAACCGAATAATTCGTTGGGTGGCTTTCAATGCAGAATCTGATGATCGCCAAATTGGATGAGCGCGTGGATGACCACAAATTTTAGCAATTTGCTTTCTTTCACGGAGTATGCAATCGTCCTCTGCATGAATGGCGACTCTTCGTTTACCGTTGTTTAGAACTTTGGCTAGCAGTTCTTCATCGTTTATTAGGAGACAGCCAGTGGATGAACCCATAAATATCTTAATACCAGCACAGCCGCTGGCCAGTTCAAGATTTCTTAACGTGCGAATATTCTCTTGAGTTGCACCTATAAAATAAGCGTAATCGCACCAGGCACCTTTTTGTGAACGTGCAAGTTTGTAATTAAGCTCAATTTCAGATACAGTAGGTGGTAGTGTATTTGGCATTTCAAAAATTGTGGTGACTCCACCTTTAGCAGCTGCACGACAGCCGTGGTAAATACTTTCTTTGTGTTGGAAACCTGGTTCACGAAAATGAACGTGAGTATCAATTACGCCTGGTATAACAGTTAAGCCCGAGGCATTGATTACTTCATTGGCTTCGTTTGTTGCTAGGCTTCCAATCGCAGAAATTTTACCGTCATTTATTAAGAGATCTATCCGCTCTAGTCCTGATGGAGTGAAAACTTCACCGCCTCGCACAATAAGATCACAGTATTCCATAATTTCACTCTTCTATAAGTTAAATTCTCGAAGAGTCTAGTGTATGCTAGTATTAGAAAACAAGTTTTAATTGCGCTAGAAGTATTTGTAGTAATTTTGATCAATATATTTTTTATACAAAATAGATTTACTAGTAGTAAATAGTTTTATTTAAAATAATAAAGTTAAGGAATAATTACTGGCACAATTAACTTGCTACTAAAAGCCAAAATTAATCAAAATATTTTTTGTGTCAGTTTTTTAATAGGCAAGTTGCAATTAAGCCTTGTTAGCGAAATGAAAATTTCAGCTAATATTTACTGTTTTCATTAAAATATTAATAAATATTAATTGTTACTAAAATAAATATTAAGTAAGATTTAATGCAACGTAGTAAACTTTAAAAATACTAAAAATTATTATACAATACTACTGACGAAAAGTTAAAGTGACAATTCGAATCCACCTCAACTAATCAATTTATTCATTCATATAACCAATTTTATCTTGGTCTTATTCAATAAATAATTAATTATGAAAAACAATATAAAACTGCTATTAACGAATTACAGATTATACCAAAATTATATTAGATTAAGCAATGTTTTATCTAAACATTATGAAAAGACTATCCAATATAGATATTCTTATCTGTAATTTTTTATAGCAATAAAAATTATTAAGTTTTTTTTGTTGGTGCTCCTAATAATTAATTTAATTTCAGCTAAAAATAATATTGCCAGATAAATTGTTTTATGCAGAAATGTACGATTATTTTGCTGTGTAATTATCGCTTGAGTGTAATTCAATTACAGTGATAAAACAAAGTCATTAGAGATAAAGTAGTTAACGATTTATCAAGCATAATTTTCCACTAAGCAAAAAATTTTTGTATATAACTATATTCGCAGTGTACGGTTAAATTTGTTTTTTCTTTTATTGCAAGAGGGTATTTAACAGCTAGCAACTATCTTCGCAATCCTCCTTTTCGTATCGCAAACACATTCTACCCCTAATTCCAGTGAAGCAAAGGATTATCAGTATGCTTGCGTATGAACAATTCATCGTTATGATGAGACAGCAATGGTAGTGACGACTAGCAAAAACCGCCCTACGCGTGATCAGGCTGAGCGTGCGGTACGTACACTAATTGAATTTGTTGGAGAAAATCCAGATCGCGAAGGTCTCCAAGATACTCCAAAACGAGTAGTTAATTATTATAATGAACTATTTTCTGGATATCTCTACAAT
The DNA here is from genome assembly GCF_000319385.1 of Candidatus Endolissoclinum faulkneri L2. GTDB lineage: Bacteria > Pseudomonadota > Alphaproteobacteria > Thalassobaculales > Thalassobaculaceae > Thalassobaculum > Thalassobaculum faulkneri. Next base: position 567,423 of record NC_019566.1, read on the forward strand.
CCAGACGAAATTTTATCTCATACATTTCAGGAAGTTGATGGATATGACGAAATTGTATTGCTGCGTAATGTTCGCTTTAAATCGTTCTGTGAACATCATATGTTACCAATTATTGGTATTGCTCATCTGGGATATTTTCCCAGTGAGCGAGTTGTCGGCATTTCTAAATTAGCTCGAGTAGTAGATGTTTATGCCAAGCGTATGCAAATACAAGAAAGATTAACAGCTCAAATTGCTCAGGCGATTGACAATGTGCTAGCTCCTAAGGGGGTCGCTGTAATCATCGAATCTGAACATTACTGTATGAGCACTCGAGACTTACATAAGCCAGAAGTAAGCATGACCACAACGCGCATGCTGGGTTGCTTTAAAGACAATTATGAATGTCGCCGCGAATTCTACCAACTCGTAGCAAAAAGCGAATAGATTTTTAGTTTTTTATTTATAAATTTTTTAAAAAATCCTAATTCTACAAGATTATTCTTGTTTATTTTAAGGTATACTTGTAATTAAATTCATAACTTAAACTTACAAAGTTTGTTAAGTGTGGAATTTTTTTCTGTGTGTGTTACTCAATGCACAGCTCTTCAATTTTTTTGATTAAAATTTTGTTGAATTCATGTTTGCCAAGAGTACAGCAAAAATAACTAAAGCATGCTTTTAAAATATTATTGTGCATTAAATACTATATTCTTTAATAACAAATTAAAAAATAACAGTTTTGGGGAAAACTACTTTTCCCTTTTACTGAAAAGAAAATTAAGTTAAGAAATTAAGAATCATGCATAAAGCAATTAAACTTTCCATAGCAGCCTGCGCTGGTTTTCTAGCCTTATTCATGGCAGCCAACGCAAAAGATGTGGTTTATGAGTTTCATTCTTACCTTTTCTTAATTTTTGCGGTTGCGATAGCATTTTGGTTGATTGGTCGTGACGAAGATAATATTAATCTAAATAGTTACATGGACGGTCCAATACGCAGTGGTGTAGTTGCAACTGTCTTTTGGGGTGTCCTTGGATTTGCTGTAGGTGTTTTCGCATCTTCTCAGCTTGCTTGGCCAGATTTTAATATTGCACCATGGTTTAATTTTGGACGTGTCCGTCCTTTACACACCTCAATAGTAATCTTTGCTTTCGGTGGTAGCGCACTGCTTTGTACCAGTTTTTATGTAGTGCAACGCACATGCCGTGTTCGCTTATTTGGCGGTGATCTTGCCTTATTCGTTTTTTGGGGATATCAACTATTTATCGTCCTAGCGGGAACTGGCTACCTACTTGGCAATAGTACATCCAAGGAGTATGCCGAGCCAGAATGGTACATCGATATTTGGCTTACAGTTGTTTGGCTTGCTTATTTGGTCGTATTCCTCGGCACAGTCATTAAACGTAAAGAACCGCATATCTATGTAGCTAACTGGTTTTACTTAGCGTTCATTTTCACAATCGCTGTATTGCACGTGATAAATGCCTTAGCGATTCCTGTATCACTAACTGGCTCAAAAAGTTATTCACTATTTTCTGGCGTACAAGATGCAATGATTCAATGGTGGTATGGGCATAACGCGGTTGGATTTTTCTTGACTGCCGGTTTTTTAGGCATGATGTACTATTTTATACCTAAGCAGGCTATGCGGCCAGTGTATTCTTATAGACTTTCCATTGTGCACTTTTGGTCGCTGATCTTTTTATATATATGGGCAGGTCCACACCATCTACACTATACTGCTCTGCCTGATTGGGCACAAACTCTTGGCATGGTATTCTCGATCATGTTGTGGATGCCATCGTGGGGTGGGATGATTAACGGACTAATGACCCTGTCCGGGGCATGGGATAAGATCCGCACTGACCCAATCATACGCATGATGGTAACGGCACTGGCATTTTACGGAATGTCAACATTTGAAGGACCTATGTTAGCTGTGAAAAGTGTCAATGCTCTAAGCCACTATACTGAGTGGACCATAGGTCATGTACATTCCGGAGCACTTGGTTGGGTAGGCATGATCTCTTTCGGAGCTGTTTATTTTTTAACTACGAAAGTATTTAGAAGCGATAATTTATACTCGTTAAAGATGGTAAACTGGCACTTCTGGCTTGCTACATTAGGAATAGCTATCTATGCTAGCGTGATGTGGGTTAGCGGAATTATGCAAGGCCTCATGTGGCGCGAATACGACCCTGAAGGTTTTTTGGTCTACTCATTCGCTGAAACTGTTGATGCTATCCATCCTTTCTACGTAGCACGCACCATTGCCGGCATCCTATACCTATTGGGTGGTTTAGTCATGGCTTATAATATAGGTATGACTATACTAGCTAGTAAAAGTAATGCGAAGGCAAGCCTCACTGTATTGGAGCGCCCTGCTTGAATTTAGGAGAAAGCTAATGTCGATCCTAGACAAGCATCATCGTGTTGAAACTAATGCGACGCTATTACTCATCCTTTCTTTTTTAGTGATCAGCATAGGCGGAATTGTTGAAATTGTTCCTCTATTTTATCTACAAAATACTATTGAACGAGTGGAAGGCATGCGTCCATACTCACCATTAGAATTAAAAGGTCGTGCAATTTATCAGCGTGAAGGTTGCTACGTATGTCACAGTCAAATGATCAGACCGTTTCGTGATGAAGTGGAGCGTTATGGCCATTATTCTCTAGCAGCTGAAAGTATGTACGATCATCCATTTCAATGGGGATCTAAGCGAACCGGTCCAGACCTAGCTCGTATCGGAGGGCGATATTCTAACAAGTGGCATGTTCAGCACCTGACAGATCCGCGTTCATTGGTACCGGAATCAATAATGCCATCTTACAAATTTCTAGCAAAAAACAAGCTCTATGTAAGCGATATTATAAACCACTTGGAAACTAATCAATTACTTGGAGTCCCGTATAATCAGGAGATGATCGAGAACGCATTTGCCGATATAAAAGCCCAAGCAGATCCAAGCGCTGATACAACAGGACTGCTAAAGCGTTACCCTAAGGCTAAAACTGGCGATTTTGACGGTAATCCAACCCAACTCACAGAAATGGATGCCATAGTTGCATATCTACAGATGCTTGGGACTTTAGTAGATTTTTCAACTTTAGATTTAGGGCAAAGATGAATTTAGAATAATTTTCATAAGCTTAATGTAATAAACCTTAAGCTTTAATGAGCTATAAGTTATGATATACTTTGTATATAGTTAATTTTTTATACTTATGAATTTTTCACTCATTTTGACTTAGTAAATTTTACTCTACTAACATGAAGCTTTTATTCATAATTAACAGCAAATAAATAATGAGCAAAAAAGAGGATCATGTTGTCAACAAAGTCGAAACTACTGGATACGAGTGGGACGGAATTAAAGAACTCAATAATCCCCTTCCTCGCTGGTGGCTTTATGTATTTTATACTACCATACTATTTGCTATTTGTTATGCTGTTTACTATCCTGCTATTCCCTTAATAGAAAGGAATACTGAAGGCCTTTCTAATTACTCCAGTCGCAAAGAACTAGAGAATGAGATGGCAGCAGTGAAATCAAGTCACGCAACAATGTTAGAATTGATTAAGACCATGGATGTAAGTGATATTCAGTCTGATCCTAAGCTGGCTCGCTTCGCAGCAGCAGGCGGTGCCTCGAATTTTAAAGTTTACTGTTCACAATGCCATGGTTCTGGAGCACAAGGTGGAGTTGGCTATCCCAACTTAAACGACGATGATTGGCTATGGGGTGGATCCATCAACCAGATCGAGACAACAATCCGCCACGGCATTCGTTATGAAGCCGATGAAGATACTAGATATTCTGAAATGCCTGCCTTTGGACGTGACCAAATCTTGTCAGAGGAGCAAATAATAGCGGTGGCTAACTATGTTTGTTCACTATCTGGCTTAGAACATGAAGAAAGTGTGATAGCTCTAGGAGCTATGGTTTTCACTGAAAACTGTTCTTCATGTCATGGCGATGATGGCAAAGGAATCAATGAAGTAGGAGCCCCAAATTTAGCAGATAAACTTTGGCTATATGATAAAAGTAAAAAAGCAATTTTATCCCAAATAATTAACCCACAACATGGTATAATGCCCGCTTGGGGTAATCGTCTTGGTGATATTATAGTGAAAGAACTCGCCGTATACGTACATGGACTAGGAGGTGGCGAGTAATCGATATTAATACTTTATGAGCTAAGAATGTGATGAACAATATTGGTATAAAAGATATCGAACAATTTGATGCTGAGCCTGTCAACCGCTACGACAAGCAACAGCCCCTTTACGTTTCACGTAAAAAAATTTATCCAAAACGTATAAACGGTATATTTCGTCGATTTAAGTGGATAGTAATGCTAATCACTCTTAGCATTTATTATGTTACCCCTTGGCTGCGTTGGGATCGCGGAGAATTTTCTCCAAATCAGGCAGTACTTGTCGACTTGTATCATCGCCGTTTCTATTTTTTCTGGATCGAAATCTGGCCGCAAGAATTCTATTATATCGCTAGTCTGTTGATAATGGCGGCACTTGGTTTGTTCATGGTCACATCTTCAATCGGCCGCGCATGGTGCGGTTATACTTGCCCACAAACTGTTTGGGTTGACTTGTTTCTTTTAATTGAGCGTTTTATAGAAGGAGACCGTAATAAACGCATGCGTCTGGATAAAGAAGCCATTAGCCCAACAAAGATAGTTAAAAAAATCAGCAAACATATTGTATGGCTGCTGATAGCAGTAGCAACCGGGGGGGCCTGGATTTTATATTTTGCTGATGCACCAACACTGCTATTAAAAGTGTTAAATGGCAGCGCATCAATAGTTGCCTATGGAACTATAGCTGTTCTCACCTTCACTACATATTCGCTGGGTGGTTTAATGCGCGAACAGGTATGTACCTATATGTGCCCTTGGCCACGCATCCAAGCGGCTATGCTAGATGAAAATTCGTTAACAGTAACATACAATAACTGGCGTGGTGAACCTCGCTCTCGTCACTCCAAGATCCATAAGCCTATTAGCGCCTCAGACAATATCCCTGTCTCTCGTGGAGATTGCGTCGATTGCAACGCTTGCGTTGCTGTCTGTCCTATGGGAATTGATATTCGTGATGGTCAACAACTCGAGTGTATTACTTGCGCACTGTGTATTGACGCATGTGATAAAGTGATGGAAAAGTTAGGTAAGCCAAAAGGGTTAATCTCCTACTCTACGCTAGCTAACTATAAGCAAAACATGAAGCTGGCCTTTGATAACATTAATTCTGAATTAGTTCATGAACATAAAGAAATTTTAAAACCTAAATTTAAGCATACGACTATAAGCACAATCCTGCAGCAGCCAAGAACGATTATATACTTTGCTATATGGGTGCTAATAGGCTTTACCATGCTTATCATGTTGACCACACGCTCTCATTTGAAGATTAACGTCCTGCATGATCGTAATCCCGTATCTGTACGCCTATCAGACGGTAGCATTCGTAATGGCTATACTGTAAAAATACTGAATATGATTCCAAAACACAGAACATTCACCCTAACCGTTAATGATTTCATTGATGGGGAGATAATAATGCCACAGAAAAAAAATGACCGATTCCATAAAATATCGCTTAATGTTAAGCCAGATAGCCTGCTAGCTCAGCGGCTATTTATAATTGCCAATCCTAAAAGGAATAAAGTTGTAGAGAGAAAATTTCGGTTCCAAATACAAGATAATACTAGCTCTGAATCAGCTGAATATACTGCTACTTTTTCTTATAGATAACTGTAGCAAGTAATAAATACTAAACTGCTAGTCATTTCTAGGCGGACGAATTGTTTTAAAGATGACTGACCGGCGTGTCTTGATGATCTTAATTTTTTTCTTTGGACTTATAATAACGGTTAATGTGATACTGGCTATCCTAGCTAATAGAACTTGGCCTGGTCTAATAGTAGATAATTCTTATGTGGCAAGCCAGCAATTTAACACTCGCATCGCTGATGCACGTGAGCAACAGGCTTTAGGTTACATTTTAACTTTTGAACAGGTAAAAAATCAACTTACTCTAGCTCTTTCCGATAAATCTGGACAGGGCATTAAGATTCTTAATGGTATCGTTCGAATCGGTCGACCAGTAACACGTACTGAAGACCGTATAATTAATATTCCCTTTGTATCAAGTGGCCGATTTAGAATACCAAACACTTTAGCTCCAGGTATTTGGATAGCTGACATCGCTCTCACGCTAAGTAAAGATCGCACTTGGCGATCTGAAAGAAGGTTTTCTGTAATAAAAGGTAATTAACTTATTATATTGTTAGTTTTATATAGTTTGTCTTTAAAACAATCACCTTCTAGCTAAGACAATTGATATGATTTTTAAGAAGCTACTGTGTCTTAGCCTGAGTGATATGCTTAGCTTGATTTTTGAGAAATAACTGCTGTATATTACTTAATTTTTTAGTTTGTATATGCTATCAGCATAGCTGAGTTCATGGGTTTAGAGAAGAAAATTAATTGATTCTAAATAGGGCTAAGCTAAAATTTATCTACTCGAACTGACTAGGGGTATCGTGTATATATCAAATATAATATTGAATAATACTAAATAATACTAAATATTGCTATACAACATTAGCAAATTGCTGTTATATTGATGGTCAATATAAATTTTTTCTTGTAATATAACATTACGGTTAATTGATTATTCCGCTACTTGTTACAAAATTATATATTTTGATACGTTAAAGCAATATCCTAACGGTTTTAATGACCTAATTTATTATCAATTTTATTATTTATTTATCAAACATACATTTAAATTCTTCGGAAAAATTTAATGTGAATAAACTTTTTTAATTAAATAAGTTAAACTAAGCCAAAGAAAATAGTAAAATTTTCATATAAAAACTATCATTTTACAAAAAAAAATTTTTCCCGCAAATTTATAATTTGCGTCAATTGTGACCTATTCAATAATAAAAGCAGCAATCTATACAAAAATTCTCATTAAAGCTGAGCACCTTTAAAAAGTAAACAATTAAAATGTACAGGCTATGTAAAAGATTTGTATCTAATTATTAGTTAAATAAGAATAACTATTCTGCAGATTAATTAATCATGATTATAGATTACTAATAAATGCTTTTAAGCTAAGTTAAATCAATTATTTAAGAAACTAAAAATTGTTTTAGAGTAAGCAAAGTAATGCACTAATTCTATTTTCAGATCATACTAGTAAATCAATTGATACCCAAATAATGATCAAAAAAATTTTGATTAATCTAAAGCTTACTTGTACTAGATTAGTCAATGTTTACAATGAAAAAAGAAACAATATGTTAGATTAGAAATACGCTCGAAAATACTTTTGTATTTATTATCAATCGGATTGATATGTTAAATAAAAAATAGTATTTAATTTCCTTTTTGGCCAAGGTTTAAATTAATTAATTTTTGCTCTAAAAACGCTTAGATTATAAAATACGAAGCATAAAATTAAATCATATCTTAAATAGAAGATATTGTAATTTAGATTTTTTTATTCTTTAACATTATCGATTAATAAAGTGATTATATTGATTTTATCATGTATTTAACGAATAAAGTTTTTATCACAGCCTGCTGTAAGGATATTTTTTTCGAAAAGCAATTCATTATAAGCAAAATCAAACATAACATCTGTTAATCTTAATTAAGTTGAAAATAACTATCTAAGTGAATGCAGTTGGCTACAAAAGGTTTTTAGTTTTAATCAAATATTTGATAGATTTTAATTTATTTGTTACTAACTGTCCTTACTTTATTGGCGTTAGTAGAGACATTAGAAAGTTTATTTAAAAAATAATATTTATATTATTTTAAATTGATTTAATTATTCTACTTTATATATCTTAAGAAGATATTGGTTAAGGCGAATCAAGTAGTCCATTTCGCTCTAAAGTAATACTTTAAAGATGATTTTGTTTACTTTCTACTTGTTTAACTAGACTTTTTTATAAAAAAGCAAGAAGTTAAAGTTTTTTTTTTTGAAAAAGTCGCTTAATTGGCTCGCAAGAAAGACTCAATAAATTCAAAAAAATAATCCTTAATTTATTCATTGGTTCAATTATTTTTAAAGCTTTTGCACAAGGCAATTTTTGTCATGTATTCTCAGATGCAATACTAAAGCGATTTTATAGAGAAGAATATTTCTTAATAATTGAGAATTGCTTTATGATGTTTTATGTTCAAGTTATTAGGTAGCAACGATCGTAATAAAGCTAATTAATTAGCTAGAAATGTTATAGACTAATCAAGCAAGCATTAAGCAATTATTTTAATGCTAAGGCTAGTGTTTTTATCAGTGAGCATAGCATACAAGTTAATAACTTGTATGCTATGCTCAAAAATTAGCTTCATTTACTAAATTTGCTTGCGCTAATAGCAAGATAAAAATTAATAATCATTATATTTTCTATTAATAATGCATACATCCCATTTATTGTAGAAAAATAAGATGAATTACATATAATATGATTATAGTAATTTAATTTGTATTAGTAATATTATATATATAATATATAAATTTTGATGGGAAAAATAAAAAAGAATGCTCGTTTTGTAATCGCAAAAAATTAAATTCTATTTTCTCTTATTTATAAGGAATTTAACAGATATTAAGAACAATTATTTTCTATGACATTTCCTTAGCAATAGCAAGAAAATCCTCTGCTTGAAGTGAAGCACTACCAACTAAAGCGCCATTTATATTAACCGCCGACATTAATTTTTTAGCGTTATCTGGTTTTACGGAACCGCCATAAAGTAATCGAATATTAACTGCGTCGCAGCATATATCACTAAGGATTTTGCGAATGTGGGAATGAATTGTTGATATGTATTCAATATTCGGTATGCAATTTGTACCGATTGCCCAAACTGGCTCGTAAGCGATAACCACATCATTACTGTTTATTTGTTCAGGTAGTGAGCCACGGATTTGATTATCAACTACTTCTAATGCTTTTCCTGCACTTCGTTCGATTTCGGTTTCGCCCACGCAAATAATAGGAATAAGTCCAGCACGTATGGCTGCCTTTGCTTTAGAACGTATAACAGCGTTATTCTCGCTGTGATAAGTTCGTCGTTCAGAGTGACCCAAGATTACATAAGTACAACCAAGATCAACAAGCATTTCTGGTGCGATATCGCCAGTATGAGCTCCGCTCTTGTAATTATGACAATCCTGACCTCCCAGGACAACTTTACTAGAGCTGAGCAATAGACTTACTGGCAATAAATAAACGAAAGGGGGACAAATTGCTAATTCAATGGCTATTGAACGAACATTTCGTGTAATATTTACCACTAATGCCTTGCTGGAAAGGCAATTCATATTCATTTTCCAATTGCCAACAATCAAAGAGCGAGGAGCCAATAACAGTACCCTAATATTGTTTAATTTTTTTTAAAAAGTCTACTCTATTTTAAGATAGATGTTTTACAAAAGTAAAGTCGCTAATTTAAACAGTAAGTGCAATAAGTTCATTATATAGCTCGACTACATAACGTTGGCAATACTAAAAACCATAGTCAAGAGTTATCTTTAAAGTTGAGTACGTTCGATAATAAAACATTGAGTATTATAAAAAATTAACGATCGATATTTGACAGACTTAATAGACATGATCCAAGCTGATCTCTTTAGTGTGAAAATATAACCACTACTGTCAAAGAGGTAGTAATGCGTAAGAAAACTCTCTGTATTATTGCAGAAAGACTAATTGTATTCAGCAACTATCACAGATACACAAACATAATCTTATTAGATTATTCGCTATAAATTTTTTATAATAAAAATCTTTTATTTAATTTGTTAGTCGATGTTTATTATAAAATGTTTCAAATAGCATTTTGCTTAAAAGTACTTTGTGATCAGGGAAAGAACAACACACATGATTGATCTATAGCATTTTAATCCAAACCTACAGCCTTAACCTAGGTTAATTATGATATATTTAACCTAGGTTAAATATATGTTTTACTCAAGACAGTCATGCTAATCCTAATTCTATTGTTGAGACTTTAGTATGCGCAATGAGATAATGGCAGTATCGATAACCATCCATTTGAAATATTGCTAACATTTATAGTCAACTTATAACGCTGCTGACAATGGAATAGACAATGAACTATATAATTTCTGTGTCTAGAATGTTTAAAATATTAAAATCGCTTTTATCGCAGTCGAAAGTGTATCAAGCAATGATTTCAGAAAATCAAATTCAATGTACTGACATTTTCAATATATAGAATACGATGTTCTATTTATTTAATTATAAAAGTTATAGTTTATTAAACCAAGCCTCATCAAAGTTTTGGTTTAAAATGTTAATTAAAGTATTTATTAATGTGATGTTTTGTGATATTTTATTTTTGATTTAGCAAATAGTGATCAAACATTATTTACGGTTGTTCTATTAGGTAGTGTAAAATTTAAGCGTTATATTATGGTTATGTTTTATCATCATAAAAACTGTTAATAAACGTGGTTTTTTTTGACATGACAATAGAAGTCAGCAAATTGTATTTTGCTGACTTCTATTGTCATTGAAATGGTTAAATTTTTACAAAATTTATTGCAATAATTTTTTCAATAAAAACTTTAGTATAACATGCAGATAATTATTTTATTTATTCACCTAATGATTACACTCGCCTTGATCTTTACTGTACTAATTCAGCGCAGTGAGCATGGCGGTATGGGAGTAGGAGCTGGTAGTCGCATCGATTCTTTTATGTCTGCGCGAAGCAGTGCGAACGTGCTAACCAAAATCACGACAATTTTAGCTGCCTGCTTTATGGCAACTAGCTTAACGTTGGCAATCATAGCTTTCCAGGCTAAAAAATCATATATAGTGGATCAGATTATAGATAATAAAGCATTTATGAACTCTTCATCTCCAGCTGCACCATTTTCTCAGTAATTATGAATAATTGTAGTATTTTGCCATAAATCAAGTTTTGTTGTAGCGCTGGATTAGTGTATGATGAAATTAAGATGACACGGTTTATCTTTATCACCGGTGGCGTGGTTTCCTCTCTTGGAAAGGGACTCGCCACTGCTTCTCTAGGCGCTTTGTTGCAAGCACGGGGATATACGGTTAGGCTACGTAAGCTGGATCCTTATTTAAACGTTGATCCAGGAACTATGAGTCCGTATCAACATGGTGAAGTCTACGTGACTGATGATGGGGTAGAAACCGATCTAGATCTTGGTCATTATGAGCGTTTTACTGGCGTTTCCTCTCGTAAGAGCGATAGTATCACGACTGGTCAAATTTATATGGACGTGATTACAAGGGAGCGTCGCGGTGATTATCTTGGTGCTACCATCCAAATCATCCCACACGTTACTGATGCTATCAAAGAATTTATAAAATGTGATATTGCTGACGATGACTTTGTTCTTTGTGAGATTGGCGGTACAGTAGGAGATATCGAAGGTTTGCCTTTTTTGGAAGCTATTCGCCAACTAGGTAATGAGTTAGGACATGATAATTCTTTACGCTTACACTTGACCTTACTTCCTTATATCTCTTCGACTGGTGAATTAAAAACCAAGCCAACTCAACACTCTGTTAAGGAATTACAGAGTATGGGTATTCAACCAGATATTTTGCTTTGTCGATGCAATCAATATATTCCGATCGATCAACGCTGTAAAATCGGGCAATTTTGCAATATTCGCACTGAAGCTGTCATTACGGCGCTAGACGCATTTTCGATCTATGAAGTGCCATTGCGCTATCATGACGAGGGTCTTGATACAGAAGTCCTGCGCCATTTTGACATTCTGCGAGAAGATGCTAAGCCTAATTTGGTACGTTGGACTGGTATTATGGAGCGAGTTTCCAATCCGGAAGGTTGGGTTAAAATCGCTGTAGTAGGTAAATACACTAGTTTATTAGATAGCTATAAATCGCTAGCCGAAGCACTAATTCATGGTGGAATAGCTAACAAGGTAAAAGTTGAGCTTGATTGGGTTAATAGTGAGATTTTTGAAAAAGAAAGCAAATCTCTTATTCGACTGAATGATGTTCATGGTATCTTGGTTCCTGGTGGTTTTGGTGAACGTGGTTCTGAGGGAAAGATTGCGGCAGTAACCTTTGCTCGCGAACGGAAAATTCCATATTTTGGAATCTGCTTTGGTATGCAGATGGCCTGCATTGAAGCGGCGCGTTCAGGCGGTGGAGTGCTAAATGCTAGCTCAAGCGAGTTTGGCCCTTGTGAAGAGCCAGTCGTTGCCCTAATCACTGAATGGATGAATGCTAGTGCAACAGAGATTCGCAATTTTGATAATGACTATGGCGGTACAATGCGTCTTGGCTCATATAAGTGTCAATTGGATGAGAATAGCCTAGTGTATAATATCTACGGTAATACTTTGATTGATGAACGTCATCGCCATCGTTACGAAGTTAATATCAACTATAAATCCTTGTTAGAAAAAGCCGGGTTGCGTTTTGCTGGTATGTCGCCTGACGGATTACTAACTGAAATAATTGAGCGGACAGATCATCCTTGGTTCGTTGGAGTTCAGTTTCACCCAGAATTAAAATCTAAACCCTTTGACCCACATCCACTATTTACCGGATTCATTGCTGCGGCGTTAGAGCAAGCACGTTTAGTATAATATTTAAAGTAAGGTTTTTTTAATTTTATTATGACTGCCTCGCATACTGTACAAATTGGTGAATTGTTGGTTGCTAATGACCGTCCTTTTACCTTGATCGCTGGTCCTTGCCAAATCGAAAGTCGCGAGCATGCACTAGAGGTAGCTAGTGAATTGGTTAAATTGACTAGTGAAGTTGGTGTATCCCTGGTATTTAAATCTTCTTTCGATAAGGCAAATAGAACTAGATTGAATGCAAGGCGTGGAGTTGGTATAGATAATGGACTCAAAATTATGGCTGAGGTAAGAGAGACTTTTGGCTGCCCCGTATTGACTGATGTGCACGAAAAAAAGCAATGTCATATTGCTGCTGAATACGTTGACGTAATTCAAATTCCAGCCTTTCTTTGTCGACAAACAGATCTAGTAGTTGCAGCTGGCGAAACTGGCAAGGTAGTTAACATAAAAAAGGGGCAGTTTCTTGCTCCTTGGGATGTAGTTAATATTGTCGCAAAAGTGCTTGCGACAGGTAATAGTAATATTCTCCTGACCGATAGAGGTACAAGTTTTGGTTACAATACCCTTATTTTTGACATATGTGGCATATCAGAAATGGCTCGTAACGGATATCCAGTAGTAATCGACGCCACCCATTCAGTGCAGCAACCGGGTGGTATGGGTGATTCGTCAAGCGGCAAGCGAGAGTTTGTCCCAGTTATAGCCAGAGCTGCCCTTGCTGTTGGTGTCGCCGCTGTGTTTATGGAATGTCATCCAGATCCTGATGTTGCTCCCTCTGATGGGACCATTATGATTGGACTAAAACAAGTTGCTAACTTGTTGAGGACATTCAAGGCTTGCGATAGCTTTGCTAAAGCAAACCCTATTATTCCTTTATGCTGATGATAAACAAGAGTTTTTATATTATTTTCAGTCAGAGTAGCTAAGATGTAGTATAGAATTAGAATATCCTAACGATAAGGAGTTATTATCTTATTAATACTAGAATAATTGATTATTTATTGCTTTTCACGCACCCTGGAAGATCGATAGTAAATAGGTAAGTTATATTTCATATAACAATATATAAATATAGTTTGCTGACTAACTTAAAAAATGATTGTTAGATGAAATAATAATCAACTGATTATTACTAGGTAAAAAGGAACAAATTAATGATTATGCTAGTCAGGGTAATTATAGGATTGTTTCTTTAAGAAATATTTATTGTACCATGCACAACATATAAATGATTAAACTAATGAATATTGCTAATAATCTCTTTATTGAGAATAACAGCCTTTTAAAATGAGATATGAAAGTATTTCGATTGGGTTGAATAATTCTGATAGCTTATAGCACACAGTGTTGTGAACAAGCTAAAGAGCTGTAATATTTTTACTGAATTTTCATTCACTTGTGGTATAAAACTGGAAAAGCAGATTGGGTGGTGATTAAGATATTGTTTTCTATCATTTTCTAGCCAACGAGTGTAAATAAAAATTTTGTAGTAATACAACTTAAAGCAGCCAATCTTTATGATTTTTGGAAATTCAATGTATAATTTTTATTGTAATATTTATATCAGTTTTTAAATTAACTTATTTATTGAAATAATAATAAGAGTTGTAGTTGCGGGCAATATGTGGGCGAATTTCACAACTGTAAATCATTTGAATTTTGTTGTAGTTTTTAGGAGTAAAGAAAATTCGACGTTAGTTAAGTAAACAGATTACTAGGATAAAAACAAGATGTATTTATTAATGTTATCAAGTTTATATTGATTTTTATCCGGAATACCAAAGCATACTTGTTTTTGCTATATTTTGTATCAAATAGCTTACCATAAACAAACTTGTTTATGATTCTAAAATCACACGTATCGCGTTAATTAAAAAATGCTATTTATGCTTTTCCATTAACTGTAAGGATGATTATGAGCGCTATCATAAATATTACTGCTCGTGAAATATTGGATAGTAGAGGTAATCCAACCGTTGAGGTGGATGTAGAACTTGAGACAGGTGCTTCTGGTAGGGCGGCGGTTCCATCGGGTGTTTCTATCGGATCTTATGAGGTAGTGGACAAGCGCGATAATAATGTTAAGCGCTATGCTGGCAAGGGCGTACAGTCTGTTATTGACGTAGTAAATAGCGATATTTTTGATACCTTGTCTGGTCGTGAAGCTTCAGAGCAAATTCTTATAGATCAAGCGATGATTGATTTGGATGGTAGCGAAAATAAGGGCCGTCTCGGCGCCAATGCGTTACTTGGTGTATCGCTGGCAGTTGCTAAAGCACAAGCAAAAGAAATAAAACAGCCTTTGTGGCGATATTTGGGCGGCATCTATGCTCATGTATTACCAACTCCAATGATCAATGTAATCAATGGTGGAGCTCATGCTGATAACGCGATAGATTTTCAGGAATTCATGATCATGCCGGTAGGTGCACCGTCTTTTTCCGAAGCGCTTGCCTATAGTGCGGAGATATTCTATGCTTTAAAGAAACAGCTAATTGCTGCTGGACACAATACTAATTTGGGCGATGAAGGCGGATTCGCACCAAATTTACATAATGTTAATGAGGCGCTGAATGCCATCATGAAAGCAATTGAAGACGCTGGTTATATTCCTGGTAAGGACGTTATGATAGCTCTCGATCCTGCATCAACTCAGTTTTTTCATCACGATAAATATGTTTTAAAAGGTGAACAAAAGACCCTGGACACCGATTGCATGATTAGGTTTTATGCTGAGTTATGCGATAACTACCCTATCGCTTCAATCGAGGATGCTTTATCAGAGGATGATTGGGATGGCTTTAAAGCACTAACAGCTGAAATTGGTAAAAAAGTACAGCTTGTTGGTGATGACTTATTTGTTACTAACCCTAAGCTATTAAAACGCGGTCTAAAAGAGAAAAGCGCTAATGCCATCTTAATTAAGATCAACCAAATAGGCACAATGTCGGAAACATTGGAGACCATTTCTATTGCGCAAGCTGCGAAATTTGGCACAGTGATTTCGCATCGTTCCGGGGAGACAGAAGATACTACAATTGCTGATATAGCCGTGGCTACTAATGCAGGTCAAATTAAAGCCGGTTCGCTATCTCGTTCTGAGCGAACCGCTAAGTACAACCAACTTATTCGCATAGAGGAATCACTTGGTCCGGCCGCTAGCTATGCGGGGCGTAATTTTTTAGCTTCGCTAGCAATTTAACAAACTGTAAAAAAAGGGTTTTCTTTACTATAGATACTTGTACTTTTATTTCACTGGTTGTTTATTATTATTTCTATGATTGGTGTAACTTTATAATCAGTATGCATTGTATTATTTATCAAGCTTTATTCAAACAAATAAACTTAACATCTAAACACCTAAAATTATTCGAATATACCTTAGATACTTATTGTAGAGTATAAATTTTCCAACTGCATTTATCGCCAAATATTACTAGTTGAGTAACCGTATAACAAGCGTAGAAGAAAAATACTAAGTACAGTATAGGGCAAATTGTTAGATAATTACAATGCTAATATCCTTATATATTATTTTTACTTTTATAAAAAATTTTTAAGATGCGTAAAAAATAGATTCACATTGAATAAATAGTTAATTATAATTAAAAGCATAATTTATATGTAAATAAAAATTTTGTTTACTATTTAATGGAACTATTGCTTAATATAGCAACGATAAATAATTTACTTAATTTAAGTATAAAATAATGTCTGCACTGTTGTAATTTTTGCACTAATTGTATTATCAAATTAATATTGATCGTCTCTTTCTTAATAAATTGCTGAGCTGAATAAAAGCGATAATAGTTGTATTTAATATTTATTTTCTACTCTTTTTATGCTTTATGCTATTATTCGATATTAGAATTAAGAAGAATAAAGATTAGTATGATATTATGGTTAAGGATAAAAATTATCGCTATTAGTTAATTTATTAATCTAGAAATTAGACTAACTGAGATAAGTTATTTTTTTGCCGCCTTAATTACGATAATGTACCATATATCCAAGAAAGATGATCAAATCACTCAAACCAATTGAATTGGAGGGGATTATGTGCGCTCGGAAAGTACTTTTGTTTATTTATGTGATTTGATCTTGATTTACTTATCATTTTAGTTTAGCAGTGTATATTATTTTAACTGCATATGATAATAATCAAAGCTAGTTGATTTAGTACTTAGTTTTTGGAAAATTCTAACAGCATTACGTTAGAGCAAATATACAAATGATTATAGATGAGCGTTCTAACTTATTTAAGTCATACGAATACTTCGACAGAAATTGATTTACGATATTGTCTATGAAACAGGCTACTACAATTAGTCCTATCTGGGGCGGACGTTTTGTTGATGTGATTGAAGAAGCTGTTGGACGAATCAATTCATCAATCGATTTTGATCGTCGTCTTTGGCGCGAAGATATTATTGGCTCCAAAGCACATGTAGAAATGCTTGTTGCTCAAAGGATTATCACTGAAGAAGATGGATATTTAATTGCAAAGGCTCTAGAGGAGATTGCGATGGAAATTGACTCAGGAGCTTTTAAATTTTTACATTCGCTAGAAGACATACATCTTAATATCGAGCATCGGTTGCATGAAAAAATTGGTGATGCTGCAGGTCGGCTTCATACTGCCCGTTCACGTAACGACCAGATAGCACTTGATATGAAACTTTGGATTCGTGGTGTAGTAGACTTGCTGGATGATGAACTTAAGGAGTTGCAGATTGTGTTAATTGAGCGTGCTGATCAGTACGCTGAAACTATTATGCCAGGTTTTACTCATCTGCAACCAGCACAACCAATTACTTTTGGCCATCATCTTATGGCTTATGTGGAAATGTTTGGACGTGATCGTACACGGCTGGCTGATGCCCGTCGTCGAATGAATGAGAATCCGCTTGGCGCTGCAGCATTGGCTGGTACACAATTTCCAATCGATCGTCATATGACTTCTGCTATACTTGGTTTTGATCGGCCGTCAGCTAACTCGATAGACGCGGTATCTGACCGCGATTTTGTTATGGAAGTGCTGGCATGTGCTGGTATATGTGCGGTGCATTTATCACGTCTTGCCGAAGAATTAATTATCTGGACTACATCCCAGTTTAGCTTTGTGCATCTGTCTGATAGTTTAACTACTGGTAGTTCAATCATGCCACAGAAAAAAAATCCTGACGGTGCTGAACTGGTCAAGGGAAAGACGGGCCGTATAGTTTCAGCCTTTACAATAATCGCGATTGTGTTAAAAGGAATGCCGTTATCATACGGCAAAGATATGCAAGAAGATAAGGAGCCATGCTTTGATGCAATTGACAATCTCAGGCTTTGTATTACTTGTATTACTAGCATAGTACGTACTTTGCAGGCAAATCAGGAGTCTATGCGTAAGGCTGTATTTACTAGCTTTATCACTGCTACCGATCTAGCTGACTGGCTGGTGCGCGAGACTAAAATGCCGTTTCGTAATGCTCATTATATAGTTGGCCAAGTCGTGCGTGCCGCTGAGGAAAGATGTTGTGGACTTGCAGATTTACCGCTTGATTTGTTACGCAAAATCCATCATGCTTTCGATGAGCAGATATATAAAATATTATCGGTAGATGTTTCACTCAACGCTCGTACCAGCTATGGCGGTACTGCTCCGGTTCGGGTGCGTGAGCAGATTGTTGAAGCTCGCAAGAGATTTTTAAATGAAGATTGCTTAAAATTTTAAATGTTAGCTTATGAATAATATACGCCGAAAATTGATATATACCATATTTTTAGTTTTAACAGTTGAGATTTTGTCTTCGTGTGGAAGAAGAGGAGAACCAATTAAGCCAAAAACTATATTATCTTTTTGGTTATAGAAGCATAGGGATAAAGAATAATTACTTCAATTACAAAAAATAAATAACTATATGAAATGTTCTAGATAATTATTAATACTTTTTTGTTGTTTATTGATCTCTTGTTAAGCTGCACTATCAAAATTAAATGTATTGTTATGCTAATTGGTTAATTATAGAAAAATACACAATACAGTTAAATATAGTACCAAAATGCAATTATTATTTGTATTTGTTAAAATTTGATATACTTTGAATTAAATTTGTAATTTGCATTATGTTTTGAGATCGTTAATTTACTGTTTTCTTTATGATTTAATATATAGTCATTGGCAGTGCTTGTATTTTATTGGTAAGACATTTGTTTCACTAAATCTTGGTTTTCTATTATCCAAATAACAGAGAAGATATCAGTTGTACTGAGTATTATTAATGGACTGTTAGATTTTTATTAATTTCTTTTAATAAAGAATAAATTGTATTGTTTACAGCATCCCGATGAGAATTTATCAAAACTTATAATATAATTTTTGCTTACGATAGAAGTTTGAATCCTAAAATACAATTTTGTACTTAAGCTATTGATGCTTTATTCTGAATAATATATTTCATTTTTCTTTAGCCAGTAAAATTATTTTATTTCTTAGTCTATTTATTCAAATTTTGTTTTCAATGTCATACTGATTAAGTGATAATTTGGCTTTATTTGCTGCTATCTATGATATGATTGTAATGCAAATTTTTAGTTACAAGAATTAAGATTTAGTTATCGGTGATTGGATATTCTTGCCTTGTGGATTTCATTAATCTTTAATGACCTTCTATGCATTTAGGCTACGGATTGGTAAATAGATTATTTTGTTCTTATAACGATTAAACCAAGTAAATCTATGCTAGATTGTAATAAACAAGTTGTTTTAATATGCTTTATTGAGATAGCAACTTTTTAGCTATTGTAAAATTAACTAAAACTATCTTTTAAACAAATGCATTAAATATCTGAGAATCCATAAGCCTTGAATATTTTTTATTATAATTTTAAATGTCGGGTAATTTATTTCCATTATATCTGGATATAATGTAGTAACTAATCTAGTTTAAAGGTTTTTTAATCACTTAGCATCTACTTACAGAGCTAATCTTAATTATTAATGGCATAATAGTTGTTTTTATACTCTATCGACCTTATCAAGATTTCTTTCGAAAAGAAGAGTATGAGTAAGATGTATTAACTATTAGTTTGACATGGCTAGATAGTGTTAGAACAATGAATTTATTAACCAAGGTACTCTCTTCTTTTTTAATAGTTTGCTGTTTTAGTTTTCTTGATGCGTTTCATGCTGCTTATTGCTCACACAATTTTTTTGCATAAACTAACTAATACTTGGCTTGTACAAAATATCCGATTAGTGGTGCTTGTGCATAAAGCGTTATTTATGCTGATCGTTACCAGAATAGTTTATAAACAACCATCAATAATATTCTGATCAATTGTTTATTAGTTTTTGAATGGTTGAAGATTAGCGCTTCGAGACGAAGATTCTATTTTTTATACCAAACGCTGAACATTCTATTGAGTTAGCGAGTTTATTTTAACTTCATAATCGCATTAGTCAATAGAATCGTCTGAATGGATTTAATCATGATATATAATCAAACCGTTTACCAGAATAAGACTTAAAAGTGAGAGCTAGCTGTGATGATATTATATTAAACAAAACAATGTGAGTGCTTACAATAGGATTGTATTTTTGCCTAATGCTCTGATGAAGAAAAATATCTATAAAGCGGTAAAAATGCAAATCAAGATTTTATAAATTATAAGTTTGTAAACTAAAGGATATATAAAATATAATTTGGTAAATACCTTTGTGCAATACTAAATAAATGCGAGAGAATAAAAAGTGCTTTTGATTTTATGCTAATTTTAAAATTATTAACTTTATTGTTAACCAAAATAGTATTAATCAAAGGATTATAACATTTTTTCTAAATGTAGGGATAATTTAAAATGCAAGGTTTGCTTCTTACGGCTTACATTCAATAGGTATTGCTTACGGGGTAAATAGTTTGATATATACTTTATAATAAAGTTTTTCTGTAAAAATTAATTTGCAGAGATATGCTTATTTATCGATTGTAAATTATACAGAATGAATAATATTCTTCATATTATTAAAAGACTGTAATGTCCTTCTTAGGAAGATAAATTGCTTAGAAAGCAGTTTAGGGTGGTTGGGCTTATTTCTAATAAGCATAAGTGTTATTTTTTGATTTGTTTATTGGATGAGAATGATAAGATATATTTCTTTATAAATTAGCATACTACTTACTTAGTTGGTTGTAGTTATATAATTAAACTTGAGTATTTTCTACTATTTGCCTACCATGAATTGTACAAATGCTATTAAACTAGTCGACAGGTATCTAAAGTAAAGTAATAATATTTGCATTTTATAAAATAATTAACAACACTATCAAATAGTACTATTATAAATTACTCTTACTAAACAACTAATCTCTGCTATAAGAAGAAATAGAATTTATTTTATTATTTAGTAAATTTATCGCTTTTATCGAATGCTACTGATTTATAGAATATATAATATTCTATAAAAAACAATTTTTAAATAAATTTATAGAAACTTAATCATTTTTTGTTTTTTCTTTTAAGCGATGAACTTAATCTATTTTACCTAGTTTATTCGAAATTTTATAGTAATAATAAAAAATATGTTGCTAATATTTGCTACTGAGCAAACTGTTTAATTTAAGTATGTTATACTGAGATAAAGAAAAAGATGAGGTAGGATATTACTTAGTAAGTATTTGATACTACACGTTATTTTATACTAAGACAAACCTGCTTATTGGCTGATCATTTTTTCATTATTGCCTCGAATAGCAAATAGCTATGGAAAGAATTAATGAAGTATGTGTGGCTAAGCAGTAGTAGATAAAAGTAATCTTATAGAACTATAATTAAGTAACTTATGCTTAAATTACTAACGCTGATTAATATAATATTGGGTTATTACTTGCAAATGAATTACTGATAAGTTAGAAAATAAAGTAATGTAGTTTAACGGAGTTAGAAAATGACCTACATTGTTAACGAAAAATGCATTAATTGTAAGTATACTGACTGTGTGGAGGTCTGTCCAGTAGACTGTTTTTATGAAGGTGAAAATATGTTAGTCATTCATCCTGATGAATGCATTGATTGTGGTGTATGTGAGCCAGAATGCCCCCCAGAGGCTATTATGCCAGATACTGAACCAGCAGCCGAGAAGTGGATATCACTTAACGCAGAATATGCGGAGATTTGGCCAAACATAACGCGTAAAATATCACCGATGCATAATGCCGATGAATTGCAAGAGGAAAGCGATAAATACGATAAGTATTTTTCTATTCGTCCAGGTGATGGCAGGTAACCCTAGCATTTTAGAAAATGATCTTAGCTTAATTTTACAAATATTGGTTATTAAATATTTGATATAGATTAACCTTCTTATTATACAGCGTCTACATTAAAAAGAATCTAGTTTGCTTTATTAAGATAGATTGGATCAATATCAATAATTATCTAGTAATGTTTTATATTGTGCTTTTCCGGTACGGAATTATGAATTAATTGGGAATTTTTAGCAACGTGTAAAGTTATTCTTATATTTTGCTTTATTTTTTATCACTAAATTTGATTAATTTTGCTGACTTATAACAGGCATTTTAGTTAACTATTCTTTTATAATTGAATGGATAAATAACATCGTATTAATAGTATCATTAATAATACTACCCCTGCTAGTATTTATTTAGTGATATGCAATAGTACAATATTGCAACTTTGCTTTGTTAATAGTAGTATATAACTTCGATTGTATGATTCTCCTGCTTTGTTTAAAATTTTTTCTTGAAATTATTTGTAGATAAAATAAATTAATCAATGCGTTAAAAAAAATCTAATAACTTAATCTTGAATAAGTTTTTAAAAAAATTTTCCGATTTCATTGGAAAATTTTTGATAGGTACTTCCACTATTTAAGCATTTGCTTTTTAGGTTACAAAATGTTAAATCATAATGTCGTCTATAACACATAATAGTGATTATGAACTTTTATACAAGCAAATACCTCAGTATAAAATAATGAGGTATTTGCTTGTACCCATAAAATATTAATTTCTACAATTTTATGCTATAATTTCTGTTATCATTCTTACTGAAAAGAAATAACTTAGGAATAGCGTATTATACACAAAATATTTGATCTTTGGCTTTCTCACGTTGATAGCTTTGTTTTAAAAGCAATCCTTTAGATTGTGGCAAATTCGTTACTCCCTATGTTGGATAGGATTAATTTTTATTTATAAAATGTTGGAGTATCTAAAGATATAGGAAAATTACTCATAAAAGCATGAATTTAATGCTAGTGATTTTCTATTCTATTCAAGACATGGTTATTCGTTTGATTAAGGTAACAAAGACTCAAAACATCCCGAAAACTAAATTTTAACTTTTATTTGTTAATTTCAAACAGAAAAAGATAAATTTGCGTATTCCTTTAACCAAAGCAAAAATAAGTGATTTAAGTTGCTTTACAGTAGCCGCAAACAGAAGGATGCAGTGACCACTAAGCTTAATGGTTCTACAAAGTAGTTTGTGCTATTATGCGTACTAGCAGTGCTCAAGAATATAAAAAAGATTAATTATAGCGATACAATATTTATTGCAAAAGTTATACGTGATTTACAGTATTCCAATCGTTAATCTTGTAACCAACAATAATTTTTGCTTAATATAAAAATAACTATCTTAGATAATTAGTAATAATATCTAAATAAAGTTGTCACAAAGTAACCATTACTAAAAATAATTATTTCTATGGTTAAGATAATATATTGATATATTATCTATCAAGGCATAGGCTAATGTATTTTTATATAAAATTTTAATGGCTACAAATTAGTTATTTTACGTATTTAACAATATTGCTTTAGTACGTTATGCGAACATTGGTAAGTTGCTAATTATAAAATAGTTATACTAAGATCATTAGGTTAACTAGCGTTTAGAGAATTGAAAACTGCGTCGAGATTTTGCTTTCCCGTATTTTTTACGCTCTACCATGCGTGGATCGCGGGTTAAAAAACCACTCTTTTTTAGAGCAGTAAGCAAATTTGGTTCAAACAATACTAGAGCTTGAGATATTCCATGACGCACTGCACCAGCTTGACCGGAAAGGCCACCACCACTAACTGTGCATAAAACGTCAAATTGACTGGATCGCTCAGTTAGCTCAAAGGGTTGTCCAATAATCATTTGCAGTACTGAGCGAGCAAAATATCTATCGTATGGTTTACCATTAACAATAACATTGCCCCTGCCATGCTTTAGCCAGACGCGAGCGATTGCTTTTTTACGACGCCCAGTAGCATAGGAGCGACCAAAACTGTCAACCACCTGCTTATTAACTAATAGTACGGGCTCTTTTGCTGAACTATCATATGATTTCGACTTTAAAACAGCTAAATGCTCAAAAGATTTAGGTTTATCGGGAATAATAGTTTCACTTTCAATCGACATCACTATATTTCCTATTTTTTCGATTTATGGCATTTATATCAAGAAGATTTGGTTTTTGTGCCCTATGAGGATGGTTCTCACCTACATAAACTTTTAATTTGGACATTTGTTTTCTTCCAAGAGGACTTCGTTTAATCATCCCTCGCACTACTTTGGTGATTAGCCGTTCGGGATGATCACCATTAAGAATCTGTGCTGCACGGCGTGACTTAATTCCACCAGGATAACCTGTGTGCCAATAGTAGCACTTTTGGTTCATTTTATTGCCTGTAAGTTTAACCTTTTCGGCATTAATAACTATGATGTTATCACCGCAATCCATGTGAGGTGTGAAGGTAGTTTTGTGTTTTCCACGAAGATATCTAGCTATGATAGAAGCAAGTCGACCAAGAACTAACTCGCGAGCATTAATGAGAATCCAATTACTCTCTATTTCACTTTGCTTGGCAAAATAAGTCCGCACGATCACCTCCACTTAATATAGCATTTAAAAAAAAAATAAATGGGCTAACCCTTATTGAATTGTAATTATAACGTAAACTGAACAATATAGCAATTGCACGCGATTATTTTGTTAAATAAATTCCAGAATAAAGTTTTTAACGACTAAAATAATAGTGCTAGCTATTGCCATGGTATTAGAACATGGTCCTGACATATTTGTATAATAGTCAAACACTTAGTGAAGTATAACAATAAAAACACTAATTAACTAATAATTTAAATTATGGTCAGCAATGAAGTTATAATTTTTTAATTAAAATAGCCTTTATACTTTAGTTAACTTGATAATCTTCTAAAATTCCATCAATACTTTATAAGTGCTTAGTCTTAATTACCTTATCCATTATATTGTCGTGCAATAGTTTTTAAACTAATTTATTAAGAGTTAAGGGTTCCTAAAAGAAGAACATAAATTATTTTTTACGATAAATTAAATAGACTATAAGATCATAAAGCATACTGATAGATTAAAAAATTATTCGATCAATTTTTACGTTACTTTATTATTGTTATATGAAATAAGTATTCTCTTATGGTATCATGATGATCTTCTGTTAATTTAGTATATTCCTCAAAACATTTAAGAATCATGATATTTATTATATACAAATAACATGTATTGGTATTTTTAAGCAAAACTTAATTATATTAAACATTTTTAGTATTATAGTCGATACCATTTTATGTAGGTAAAATTTTTTTTAGAACTGCAGTTATTAGCTAAAGTTTTTTTTATTCTTTGTAAATTTAACATAGTAGTGCAATAAATTAACTATCTTCACTAAAACTATCTAGTTTGTTCATAAATTTTTATGTAATTAAAAATTAATATTGATTATTGTAATTATTCAATCAAACATTTTTTTAAAAATTATTAAATTTGACGTTTATCAAAAAAAAAAAGAATATGAGCATATTGCAAGCATCATATTTTAATCGACAATAATGCTTCTACTGATTTTAATTTATGGCTAAATAACTGGTTAAACTATTTAACCTAAATTAATATTTAGATATCAGCAATAATTAAGCGAATAACAAAGCATTATAAATTACTATTAGCTAAAATAACAAATTTACTAAGATTATTTTTTGCATTTTTAATAGTTTATTATTGATAGAAATTAAAGATTTTAGTTGAGAGATTGAATTATTTTCTCGCACATTTTTTTAGCATCGCCGAATAACATCAGTGTATTTTTTCGAAAGAATAAATCGTTTTCCACACCAGCATATCCAAACGCCATAGAGCGTTTCGTAAATAACACCGACTTAGCATTTTCCACATCCAGTATAGGCATACCGTAAATTGGACTTGAAGGATCGTTTTTAGCTGCAGGATTAGTCACGTCATTAGCGCCTATCACAAAGGCTACATCAGTTTGTTCAAATTGACTATTAACTTCTTCTAGCTCGAGTACTTCTTCATACGGTACATTTGCTTCAGCTAGTAGCACGTTCATATGTCCAGGCATTCGGCCAGCAACTGGATGAATTGCATAACGCACAACCACACCTCTATCCTTTAACAAATTTGCCATTTCACGTAATGCATGCTGCGCTTGTGCAACAGCCATACCATATCCAGGAACTATAACGATTGAAGATGCCTTCTTTAATATTAAGGCTGCCTCTCCTGCATCACCCTCCCTTACTGAAATTTGATTGCTTGCTGGTTCACTTTTTTGAAAATCTTTGCTCTTATTTCCAAAACCACCTATAATGACACTAAAAAACGATCGATTCATTCCTTTACACATAATATAACACAATATAGCTCCAGAAGATCCTACTAATGCGCCGGTTATGATCATTAGGTGATTACTAAGTGTAAAGCCGATTCCTGCTGCAGCCCATCCGGAGTATGAGTTGAGCATTGAGACTACAATTGGCATATCAGCACCGCCAATTGGCAAAACAAGACAGAAACCGAGTGTAAGCGCAACAAAAAATATTAGCCAAAAAGCTACTGGACTCTGGCTAAAGCATAATAAGATAACTAGAGTTATTACTATACCGCACATGAGTGCATTAATCGCATGTTGTCCAGAAAAAACAAGCGGATTGCTGGTAATAGTGCCTTGTAGCTTGCCAAAGGCAACAATCGAGCCAGTAAAGGTGATACCGCCAATAGCTAAACCCAAAGCAACTTCAAGAAGCGCTCCCGGTTTCATTAATCCAAGTTTACCTATGCCGTAAGCTTCTGGCTGGTAAAATGCAGCAATTGCTACAAAACAAGCGGATAGACCGACAAGACTGTGAAAAGCTGCAACAAGCTGGGGCAGGGCGGTCATTTGTATTTTGCGGGCAATAATTGCTCCAATTACTCCACCAATGAGGAGTCCTATGGTAATCATTGCATAATTCTGAACTACGTCTAGCGTTAAGGTAGTAAAGATAGAGATTAGCATTCCAACTACACCACAATAATTTCCTGCTCGTGAAGTAGATGGATGAGATAAACCTCGTAGCGCTATGATAAAACAAATACCTGATATTAAATATAGAAACGAAGAGATAGTGCTACTCATGCTATGAGTCCTTCTCTCACTTTAAATTTTTATTGAACATGGTAAGCATACGCTCAGTTACTAAAAAACCACCAGCGATGTTCACACTTGCTAAGATCACAGCAAAAAAGCCAATGATTGAAGAAAAATTCATACTATTAGGACTTGCTGCAATCAGAGCTCCAACGATAATTACGGACGAGATGGCATTAGTGATAGCCATTAGCGGTGAATGCAGAGCTGGAGTCACACGCCAAACAACATAATAGCCGACAAAACAAGCTAGTGCAAATATTGTTAGCCCAACTACCGTCGGGTTAAATCCACTATCATGCAAGATTGGCATCGATTTTGCTTGGCTATAATAGTCTATCGTAGCTGTGTTAGCCTGGGCAGATAAATTAGCGGCCTTCAAAGCAAGATTACTGGCCTCCTCTGCAAGGTTATTTAGTTTATCCGCAAAAGAAATATTTGACATTAACATGACCTATCTGCAGCTAAAAAAAGATGTTAGCACGTTTGATTTTATAAGTTTTTCTTAGGTAATGATTATCGTTCATTTTTATTCATTTATAGATAAAACTAACTCGTTAGTAATCATACCGTTGTTAATTATGCTGGATGACTTAATTATCTCATCATTTTCGTTTATGTTAATATTTTGGCTATCTTTATCGATGATAAGTGTCAGAAAATTTAGTAGATTTCTAGCGTAAAGTGCACTGGCGTCAATTGCTATGCGGCTTGGAGCGTCATTGTACCCAACTATAGTGATTCCATAGGCTTTTACTACTGCTCCTATCTTGGATAATCGGCAGTTACCGCCTTGCTCAACTGCTATATCGACTATAATTGATCCTGGTTTCATTGATTTTACCATACTCTCAGTAATCAAGACTGGGGCTGATTTGCCGGGTATTAAAGCCGTAGTGATCACAATATCCTGATTAACTATTGTTTCTCCAATCAGAGCAAATTGTTTATTTTTATACTCATCACTCATCTCATTAGCATAACCGTCATCTATCTTAGATTGTTTATAATCCATACTTTTGACACCTAAGAAAGTTGCTCCTAGGCTTTCAATTTGCTCTTTTGTATCTACCCGAACGTCCATAGCAGATACTATAGCACCCAGCCGACGAGCGGTAGCGATTGCTTGCAAACCAGCAACGCCGGCACCTATTACTAAAACACGAGCTGGTGGGATAGTGCCGGCGGCCGTTGTCATCATTGGAAAAGAACGACCAAATAAGTTGGCAGCGTCAAGTACGGATTTGTAGCCGACTAAATTAGACTGGGAGGATAGTACGTCCATCGACTGAGCACGGGTAATTCTAGGAACTAATTCTAGAGCAAAGGTGCGCACACCTTGTTTAGCAAGGGTGTTTATTATGTCTTTATCCTTGTAAGGCTCCATTAAGGAAATCAGCAATGCACCATGTTTAAAAAGTGTAATCTCTTCAAATGTAGGTTTTCTAACCTTCAGTACTATATCAGCATCGCCAATCGCTTCTCTTGCGTTGTTGACGATATTTGCTCCAGCAATAGTATACGCTTCATTGGTTATTCCAGCTGATAATCCCGCATCGCACTCAATTGCTACGTTTGCACCGAGGTTGATGTATTTACGCACCGTTTCTGTAGATACTGCGACACGTTTTTCGCCATCTCGACGTTCCTTGACGATACCAATTTTCATCTTAAGACCTCGATTAAATTACTTTATACCAATCAATTATGCCATTGAGTGCACATGGTATGCAAACCAATAACACAATCTGATGATACCCTTAATAAGATAATAAAATTAAAAGTTTATAATTATTCACCGAATTATAGATCTTTTTGAAAATCCAATTAGCTATAAAATTAATTAGGGATTAACTCGAAAATACATTATCCATCTTGTTGCTGTTGTTAACAAAAGCATTTGATTTAATGGCTAGATCAAGATTTCTTAAAGGCAAATGTTTTTTTTGCTTACAGTAAATTTAAGTGTAAATTGTTCTATGTTTGACATTTAGTTAGAATAATTTTAGAAAATTTTATTCTACTCGAATAAGAATCGATAATAATAAAGCTTCATTTCATGTAAAATCTCAGTGTATAGAATGATCCTACAATGACTTTCTAGTTCTTAAGTATTCAATGTTATGGCAAAGTTAATAACGCTATTTACTTTTTTAAAGTCCAAATGACTTATAGAGCATTATAGCAAGTGCGATTGCAGCATAAATAGTTTATTTTTATGAATACAACTAACGTGAAATTCCTTAGTTTCTTAATAAGGCAAGCAACATGCTATAAAAATACAACTAATTTAAAATATTACTGTTTAATATAAAAAATATATTATCGTTATTCAGTACGTAATCCATTATATTACACAGATACTTGTCGACATGAAGAAAGATAACCGTAGAAAATTCTTAAATTATAAATTTGTTCTGTAGATAAAAATATCATAAATCGTATCCTATTTTGGTTTATCATGCTAATTAATAGTTTTAATTTTAATACAAAAATCGTAATTTTTTCATTAACTTTCCCTTAGGTCACAGTTTTTGCGTATTAATTGACCATAGCATATAGGTTTGATTTGCTAGTTAAGCGAGAAATTTGATAAAATCATCTCAGCATTTTTTTCATTAATTTATTTGATAAATAGATTAGTCTTCTCTGGAAGATATTATGAATTTTTGTCAGTACTACATTATAGTATCTATGTGTATAATTAAAATACTAACGAATAATCATATCTCAATATTTTAACTTACTGCCTGCACCAAACATTTAATCCCCATAATAGCAAATTTATTTCGAATCAAAATATGAATATTAAATATTTATTGTCTTGTTAAATTTACTATAGTTACACGCTAAATCAAGTTTTATAGATTATCTGCTGTCAATTAAGTTAAAAGTTCGACACTTAATAAATTTGTATCAGTAAATGTCGGAAATTTTCTAATAAATTTAAATGATTTTTCATTCATCATTGTGAAAATAACTATAAACTTTTTTTGCTAACGTTGCACTGATACCTTTTACTGCTTTTAGATCGTTAAAGCTTGCCCGGTGAACATCTCGAACTGAACCAAAATGGTGAATAAGAGCCTTTTTGCGATTTTTTCCAATACCCATAATTTCATCCAACCGATTGGTGTTAATGCGTTTAATGCGTTGCACCCTATGGTTAGCTATAGCAAAACGGTGGGCCTCATCACGTAACCTCTGTAAGAAGTGCAGCACTGGTTCGGATGCTTTCATGATAAATGGTTTGCGACCAGGTAGAAAAAAGCGCTCTCGACCAGCATTACGATCTTGACCCTTAGCGAGAGCTACTACTGCAATATTGTTGATCATAAGCTTGTGTAATACTTCGCAAGCTACATTTAATTGACCCTGGCCGCCATCGATTAATATTAAATCTGGCCAACCTTCTGATATGCAACCTTGATTTTCTTTCGCAACTTGACTAAACCTTCTTGTTAATACTTGTCGGAGCATTGCATAATCATCGCCAGCTGGCACTTTGTAATTTCCTTCATCTTCAGTAGCTTTTTTTTTGCTAATATTGCTTATGTTAAACTTACGATAGGCATTTTTAATTAATCCATTTGGCCCTGCTACTATCATAGCACCGACTGCGTTACATCCTTGTATATGAGAGTTATCGTATACTTCAATGCGTTTGAGCGTAGTATTAATGCCGAAGGCGATAGCAACTCCTTCTAGTAATTTACATTGATTTTCACTTTCAACAATTCGGCGAGCAAAGGCTTGATGAGCGTTAGTTAGAGCATAGTCTATTAATTTACGACGCTTACTACGCTGTGGGTGCAATAGTTCAACTTTACGTTTAGCTCTTCTGGAAAGGTCTTCAGCTATCAATTCGCTTCCGGAAACATTATGACTGGTGAGCACTAACTGTGGAGGAACCTTGTTGTCATAGAATTGGCCAATAAATGCTGCTAGCAAGTCTTCTGATCTAGCCTGCTTATCATGGTCAAGAAAATAAGCTCGGTTACCAAAATTATTGCCAGATCGGAAGAAAAAGACCTGAATACAAGTTAGTCCGTTTTCTCCGTACATAGCGATTACGTCTGCATTCTCCGATTCTTTTAGGTTGATCTGTTGATCAGCCTGGATAATTGTCATTGCGCGTATGCGGTTGCGGTATATGGCTGCGGTTTCGAAGTCCAAAGCTTCGGCTGCTTTCTGCATTTTATTAGCAAATTCTTGCTGTATCTGGTTGCTTTGGCCAGTTAAGAATCTTTTCACATCTTCTACTTGTTTGGCATATTGCTCCTCGTTCACATAGCCGACGCAGGGGGCTGAGCAGCGTTTGATTTGATATTGTATACACGGCCGTTGACGATTGCTGAACATGGTATCGTTGCAGTTGCGTAATAAAAATGCACGCTGTAGAGCAGTTATAGTACTAGTGACTGAGCTAGCTGATGCGA
Source organism: Candidatus Endolissoclinum faulkneri L2 (assembly GCF_000319385.1). Taxonomy (GTDB): domain Bacteria; phylum Pseudomonadota; class Alphaproteobacteria; order Thalassobaculales; family Thalassobaculaceae; genus Thalassobaculum; species Thalassobaculum faulkneri. The sequence continues at coordinate 598,982 of NC_019566.1, forward strand.
ATGGGCCAAAATAATATCCTTTTATTCGCTGTATTCCGCGATGTTTCATTATATGTGGATACTGGTGGTTTTTAGTAAGTAAAATGTATGGGAAAGATTTATCGTCGCGGAGTAATATGTTAAAGCGTGGTTGCAAATGCTTAATTATGTTATTTTCAAGCAAAAGGGCTTCTATGTCCGTATGAGTACGTATGATTTCCATAGATGCAGTTTCGCTTACCATACAGAAGATTCGGTATTCTAACTTGGCTGGTTTGGTATAGTACATTACCCTCTTTTTTAAGTTGCAAGCTTTACCAACGTAGAGTACGTTACCATCTGCATCTAACATGCGATATACCCCGGGAGCATTTGGTAAAGTATGTACTTGGGCTTTGATCACATCTACACCGCGTTTAATATCAGCAACACGCGTGCCACTATCCCTAGTATGCTTATTTTGTAAGCAAAATCTACTGTACTTATTATTTTTTAATAACCTATTCATTATTCGTTTAACGAAATTTTATGTCATTTATTTTCTAAAATTATTAGGATAATAATACCCTATGAAATTTTAAAAGAAAATCTCATAATTACACTAAAAGTGAGACATTTATAGTTAAGTTAAATTTAAGATAAAAAATAAATTAAAAGCTAATAGACTACATAAATTTTAATATTTTCTGTTTTTGCATGATTGTACTTTATAGCTCTTTGGTGTTTCAACAAACTTAATCCTGCTAATAGCATACAAGGTGCTGACCGCTATCTACTGCGATCATCTGGCCTGTTACTGAATGTGCGCTAACTAGAAAAATTACTGCGTCAGCCACTTCATCTGGGGTAGGATTGTGTTGAAGTGGTGTTGCTTGAGATTGACGATCAAACTCTTCTTTATCTTGGTGAATATTCGGTAAGATGGGACCTGGGCCGATTCCGTTTACCCGAATTCGTGGCGCAAGCTCTAAGGCGAGGATACGAGTTGCAGCCCATAAGCCAACCTTAGACAGCGTATAAGACAAAAATTTATCGTTTAAATTCCATACTTTTTGATCAATAATGTTTATTATGACTCCTTCGTTTTTTTTGGGTAAGCGGGTAGCAAAATCTTGCATAAGAAATATAGGTGCCCATAGGTTTGGAATCATGTGTCGATCCCAAGAGGCTCGAGTAACGGTTACTAGACTATCTTGTTCGAAGATAGAAGCATTATTAACTAATAATCCAATAGGACCGAGAGCAATTTCGCACTGGAGAATGAGGGCTTTCAATTGAGATGTATCAGCGAGATTAGCACGGATAGGTTCGGCGTTTACTCCCAAATTACGTAAATTGCGCACTGTAGCTTCTGCTTCATCAGCTGAATTATCATAATGGACAGCGATATTCCATCCTTTGGAGGCCAAAGCCATAGCAATAGCTTTTCCTACACGACGAGATGAACCAGTCACGAGCGCCGTTTTGGGAAGTAACTGATCGATGTAGTTTGCCATAAAAAAACTCAGTTAGAAAAAATTAAATGGTCAAATGAAAAATTGATAAATAATAAAAATTACGTAAGTCGTTAAAAATACCATGGCCCAAGTTCTATTAAACTTTGGTAAAACAATGGCCATTGCGATAAACAGGATAGTAACACTCAACATAAACCATAAATTTAGTATTGTTACGTCTTGGGGTACAGGCAAAGGGTTGACTAAGGCAGTTATTCCTATAATACCCATCGTGTTAAAAATATTGGATCCTATTATATTACCCAGCGCCAAGTTGTTGTGTCGGTGTAATGCAGCAACGATTGTAGTGGCAAGCTCAGGCAGTGAAGTACCTACGGCAACGATAGTAATTCCAATAACTGTTTCTGAAATACCGATATGATTTGCTATGCTCACCGCTCCATCTAGTAAAAAACGAGCTCCAGCAAGCACAGCAATTAAACCTCCTGACATGTACAAAAAGATACACCATCCTTTTGTTATTAAGAAGTCACTTTTTTCAACTTTCTCGGTACTTAAATCATTATTCTGTCGTTGTTCTTCTCGATAGCAGTAGAATAGATAAACGAGGAGTATTGTAACCATAATCGCACCATGCCAACGCTCAATGATGCTGTTGTTTATGCTTATGCCAACAAAAATCATAGTTCCAATTATTAGAATTATTCCATCTCGTCGGATGTTGACGCTGTTACAGAGGAATGGAGAGATCATGCCAACAATTCCAATCAGCAGCAAAATGTTAGCGATATTAGATCCGATTACATTACCAATAGCGATTCCAGGTAAACAGTTTATTGCTGCCTTGAAACTGACAAATAATTCAGGTGTTGAAGTACCGAAGCCAATTACGGTAAGGCCTACTATATGAGAGCTAATGTTTATCCGTTGAGCAAATGCAACTGCGCCCTTGATCATTATTTCTGCGCCAACGAGAAGCAAGACTAGCCCTACGAAGATAAAGCCTAACGATATCATATCTTTCTCTCAGACTTAATAGCTAGTCACGTACTGAAGGTATTTGAGAACATTTATGCTATTAATCGTAGTTCAGCCAAATATATGAATGGTATTGTTAATTAGTATTTTATAAAACCATTAATAAATAGTTTGTCCTAAAAGGCTATTATAAATAGTTTATTGAGCAATATACTAGATAAATGTAAATCGTTATTTATTAGGATTATTGGGCATGATTGAATTTTCGATTTTATAAGATAGATCGATAATTGACAAGGCAATCATAAATTGCATATCTATAATAGATGATCAGGCAGATTTATGCTAGCTGTTATACAGTTTCAGGTTGTTATTTTTATTATCCAAAAGTTTACATGTATCAATTGATATTCATTAAGGTTTAAGATATCAAAAGCGTTGACTATAGGAATTTAGCTTTTCATTATGTTTGATTGCTATTCCAGTATTGGAATATTTACGCGATTTTTGTAAAAATTATTTATGATTTATCGATTTTCACCACAATACATTGCTTTTTGTCTTTTTTAATTTTAATGTTGTTGTGAGTAAAGTCACTACTTATGCTGAGAACAGATACAACTAAATATAATTTTACTTAGTAATTTTTCTCTAAAACATTTCAAGTTATTCACTCTTAACTATAATGTATAGAAATTTAGCATGATTCAATCAATAAAAGAATATCAGTCCTTTTCGGTAATTAAGCAATTTAGTACATGTTACTTTGTGTATTCCAAAAAACATATCAATTTAAAAGAAAACAAGCTTTTTATTCATTATACTTGAATGTTTTATAACGATTGGCAGTATGATCTAATTTTTTGATCTTATCTTTAACGGTACATTGTCGATATTCTCCCTGTATTCTGCTTAATAAGCAAATCTGTTTTAATCTAATGAATTGATATTCTTTATATAATTACTACTCTTTATCTGTGAATTGTATTAAAAATTTTTTTACTCTTAAACTAACATTCTATATAGATAGAGTTTAGTACTTGTTTTTATTATTCCGAATGACGTATAAATAGGAAGGAAACTAATAATTTATTGTTCTCCTTTGTATTGGCAGGCAAGCAATTATTATCTCATTTCACCTCTAAAGTTTTCACCTAATAGAAATAACCATTTGCATAAATAGAAGTATTAAATAATAGAATTACAATTCTAAACGCTTCATAAATAAAATATACTGTATATCAATATACTATATTAACTTTATTAAATGGCTACAAAAAGCTTTTAGTTAGTTTTATTTTGTAAATTTGTTACAAAATAAAACTAATCATTTAATTTAATATTATTAAACTTATAATATTCAGTAATAATGATTGCCTGCTTAACTTTGTTACTCAGGCAATCTAAATTCATTAGCGTTTAGTATCGAAAGATACATTATCCATTTTAAGTATGGATTGACTAAATAATTATACCATAATAAACCACACAACATCGTAATTATTTAAGCTAAAATAGAAAAAGCAAATTTCTACAGATAAGCCCTAAGCAAGTAATTTAAGAGATAGTAAAACAATGTTTTACTATCTTCCTACGGCCTTGTTTGGCAAGGTAACCATACTAATCTCATTAATTAACTTGCTTAAAATATTACCATAACCAATTTCCTCGAAATTTGCATTGGTTTCTTGCATCAGGTACTGAATGCTTTCAACCCAGCGTACTGTGTGATCGATTTGCTGCACTAAATTATGAGAAATTTCATCATCACGATAAGGTAATGCGGTTAAGTTAGCAATTACCGGTAACATGGGTGCTTTAAAGGAAAAACCAGCAATAAAGGCACCAAAAGCATTTTTAATAGGTTGCATGTAACGCGAATGGAAAGCTGCGCCAACGTTTAGCGACACTACTCTTACATTACTCCTTTTTTCGCAAGTCAAGGCAATGGCTTTTAAATCTTCGGTTGGTCCGGCCAACACTATTTGTTTAGGCGCATTGTGATTAGCTACATCTATTTCTTTATTCTCATTCTCTGCTAGAATGTCGTGGATTGCTTCAATGTTTAATCCGATAACTGCTATCATAGCACCATCTGAAACTTCACTCATCAACTTACCGCGACGCTGTACCAAACGTATTCCATCTGCAAAGGAAAATACTTCAGCAACAAATAGCGCATTGTACTCTCCAAGACTATGGCCAGTAACAAATGCAGGCTTTTCTCCTAACTCTTCAAGTCGAGCTAAATATGATAGTGCATTAACAATAAAAAGCGCTGGTTGAGTAAATTGAGTACGTATTAAATCACCATTTGGGTTTTCTAGGCAAAGAGTTTTGATGGAATATCCAAGAATATCATTCGCTTCCGCTACAAGATCCGGATAGCGATCAAATAAATTTTTTCCCATCCCTTTTGCTTGGGAACCTTGTCCAGGAAAGACAAAAATTTTAGTCATACTAGCCTCTCTACTGCTTGGTTAAAAGTACGAATGTCATGTCCGAACTGATTCATAATAATAATCGCTGGCCGAGCTACTTTTTTGCTCTGCTCTGAAGAGTCGGTATGGCGATTTGAGATCCTAAGAAAGCCAGCCAATGTGCCTGATGGCCCTACATCCACAAATCGCGTGGTATAATTATCGGCCAATGGAACAATGGTATCGTAAAACCGCACTACGTTACGAGCTACTTGCCAGAAATGATAAGGTTTGAATTCATGAATTTCGCTGCTTAAGGCGCATGAATGCACGGGAATGTTTGGTGAAGAAAAAGAAAGTTGTTCCGTTATCTCGGAAAAACTTTCTTGGGCACTATCTATTAATGGCGTATGAAAGGCAAAGCGAATTGGTAGTACAGCATGGCTAAGACCATGAGAGTTGAGTGCTTGTATAAATGCACTGCAGTCAGTTTTGGCCATACCGTAAACGTAATGAGCAGGTGCGTTTACCGCTGCTAAATGTACTCGCTTGCGTAGATATAATGGCATTGCTTCTGTTACCATTTCAGTCAACGAAAGTACAGCAACTAAGCATCCTGGATTAACCAACTTCTCAAATACTGCTGCTTGGGTCTGTACTGCCCACATAGCTTCTTCAGGAGTCAAAGCACCTGAGACCACCGCACTAATGGTTTCACCTAAACTATAACCTAGTACTCTATTAGGAAAGATGCCTCGTGCTGCCAAAGTATCGGTTAGTGCCAGAGAAACTGCGACAATCAAAGGATGGGTTTCTATCAAGTTGTCAAAATACATGCTCTCAGAAAGCGGCCGAGAAAATATAATTTCTGTCAGTTCGCGTCCATTAATCATTCCTACTAAGCTGCTATAACGTTTAAGTGCGGCACGATATATTGGATCATGTTCCCATAGCTCTCGACTCATTTGGTAATATTGCGCACCCTGTCCGGAATACATGAAAATGATTTCTTTGCTGCTCATGGTCCTTCTCCAGTACGACTAGGCAGAGTACTAAAAATTAAACTTTGCAATATCTTAGTACTCATAGTATTTTAAATGTAAGCTAAAATTTTTTGCTGGCTTAGCATTGATTTTTCGATTTAAGTACTCCTTAACACAACTCAATAGAAAACTGCCTATTCACGCTAAATTTAGGAAGACGTTAGTTTAATAATACCATTATGTATTAAGTTTAATTTATTATCCAAATAAAATTCATTTATTGTATATTCTTGGCGATGTGAGAGCTATTTATTTAAGCACGTCAATCATATCTTAGTTATAGCTATTCTTTATCTACAAGCTAAGTTTTCTGATATGCCAGATAGAAGCTGAGGGGTTGCCTCGCAAATACAATACTATCTTGCAATAAACCTTAAGGTTTATTGCAAGATAGTATTCCAATCAATATGATTTTGTTGCCTAAGCTGCAGTAAAGAGAGAAAGTTGGTATTTTATAACTATAATTTAGAAAATTGAAGAATTGTAGAATCAAATTTTCATTATTAACAATATCAAGCATCAAATATTAGTATTCCATACTTCAAAAGTATATAATGGTCTTGGTTCCAATTGAATGCTAATAGAAAATTCATTGTATCGATGATAATTAAAATTAACTTCTAACTTGTAGGCTTATTCAATAAGTATTTTTTTGAAAAGCATTATGAGTACTTTACGCACTTTTAGCAAATACACAGCATAGCAGTAGGATTAGCAGCAAATTTATGTTTAATATTGTTTGTTACCATCTTAATTTCTTTGTCATTAGCTAAATTGATAACAAGCCTAGATTATATTTGAATAAGCTAGGCTTGTTTGAATATTGTTGTTGAGCTAAGTAGCGAATGATGATCGCAGTATGTAAACAGATTATTGTTGTTCTAGATAAAAGTAATCATTAATTTTGGTATATAATTTAATTATCAGCCACTTTGTTTTTATAATTATTGAGTCACTAATTTAGTGCCGGAAAATTAATTTATGCTAGAAGTTGATTTCTCTTCTATAATTGCCTCTTAATGCAATAATAATAAAATTGCATTAAATCTTTCTAATTCAATCAATTATCGATTACGCTGATTTTTTGTCTAGTAATTACGTCTTTTCTCTTATTCGACGCTTTAGATATTTTAAATCCTTAGATTGTTAAACTATTACAATTCTGATCCATAATTATAATGTCAAATATTAAACGATTAGTGTTTAAATAAACTGTGAGTTAAGATTATCTGCACCAAGCTACTTTTTAGTTTAAAGATGTAATTTAATCAGTGATTCATTTTGCTTGAGGTATAAGGAAGAAGTATACACGCCAAAAATATACAAATTTTTTATACAAACCCAAAATTCAGCACGATGCTATCTGTACAAGAGTTACCATATGATCAAGTGTTAAGCTTTAGTGCTCTAACATATCTAGTAAATACCTTTAAGTCGATAAAATACAAGAGCATAAACATTCCTTAATCCGAAAATATTAACGAATATTGTCTTGTTATTCAGTTATTACTAAGAATTCTTTCTAAATTATCTTCCTACACCTAAACTTTTCAATGATTTTTTAATATCTTATCCTCTATTTTATGAAAATTAGAGTTGATTATTTCCAAATCAAAGGAAATTATTTCAAGAAACAAGTGATTAAATTTAAAGGAATTTTTCCGATTAATATCTATAGTTAATTTACAATTTTAAAAAAAATCATAGATTAATTAATAATTATAAATTATATAAATCCTGCACGATAAAATCTTTGTGGATAATTATTTCGTTAACATAATAAAATAATCTTACTTATTATTGTATAATATTTTATAATTACTATTTCAACAGTTTTGTGAATTTACAAAATTTTTCCAAAATAATTTATTACTTTTATTCCTTTCTACTAAGAATACTTAATAGTACATTTCTAATCTAGATATTTGATAATAAGTGTTTGACTTTCTTTAATTGAATTAATGTATTCCTAATACTAGGCTAAAATAGCGTAAAACATATTTAATCAATTATGTTTTACGCTATTTTTATTTTAGATAAATGCCAAGAAGAGGTATTATTTAGCTATGCTGTTCTAAAATTTAAATATTTTTAGCATTATATAGTATGAGTAATACTTTTAACGATTTAATCTTGATTTTATTATCTGTAAGTACGACGGTATATACCGTGCTTGAATAGATATAAAAGACATGCACTTTTAACAAATCTACTTTTATCTAAAATATCAAGCTATATATTGCACAGCAAACTGCAACAGACTACTTTACTGCAGCCAGCTCAAATGGAAAAGAAACCCAAGAGAGTAGGGAGAAAGTATTAATGATTCAGCCACTGATGCCTAAGGCTACCGCTGTCTGGCTGATTGACAACACTGTGCTTACTTTTGAGCAAATTGCTACCTTTTGCGAACTACATAGACTGGAGGTTCAAGCGATTGCTGATGGAGAAGTGGGTATTGGGATTAATGGTTTTGATCCAGTTTTGAATGGTCAACTCACGCGCGTAGAAATTGAACGCTGCGAAAAGGATCCAAAGACTAGATTGGCGCCCAGCCGATCTGGCTTAGCTAAGTCTTTTGATCCTATTCACCGACCAAAATATGTACCACGCGCTAAGCGGGGTGATAAGCCGGATGCCATTGCTTGGCTTCTGAAGCATGGGGAACATCTAAAGGATGCGCAGATTGCTAAGCTAGTTGGGACCACAAAGGATACAATTAATAAAGTGCGTGATCGTACTCATTGGAATGCTCATAATATTCAAGCTCGTCACCCTGTGTTTTTAGGTCTTTGTACTCAGCGTGATCTTGACGCTGCTTTTGAAAAAGCTGGTGGCACTAAGATTCCACCAGAACAGCAGCTTGAATCTATTAGTGAATTGCCTTAAGTAATAAAGTAGCTGTTATAAAATTTGATGAATTTAAGGCAAAATTAACAACTTCAGTTATTTTGTAGTTGTTTGATTGTGTTATTTTTTTTTTGATCTTATACGTGATTTTTTGGGATGCAAAAATTTTGTTTTGGACTGTAGTTGCTTTATGCTGCTATTGTGAATTATTGACGAATTAACTATGCTTAATATTAAGTACTTGCTGACTAATATTTGTAAGATTTTTTAAAAGTAAAATTACTGAAAAATATTTAAATTAAGTCTGTACAGGGAATGAATCTGCTGATTGACAAATTTTGATTATTAAGCTATATTTTCTTTAGTACGGAGAAAGAATTAGTTTAGCTAATGATGCATATATCTTATTTTATAGCCATATATGGAAATTTTTATTTTAAGAACGCTAAAATTTTTTGCTGCTAGTTGATTAGACATTTTTACGAAATATAGTAATTAGCTGCCGTTTTATAAAAAATAGTTGCCAATTTTTTATAAAACGTTGTTAATAAGTTTTTTGCTAGATTGAGAGATTGTTTATGAAAAAAGTAGTAAATGACAAATATTTTTTTATACTATAGAATTAATTAAAGCATATCATGTAAAATTACGCTAAACATAAGCCAAAATTATTAGTTATTTCAATGTAACTTTATCCAATAAAAATTATTAGTATGCATTATAATATGGAGAATTTTGTAAAATATGAAGAGCACAGTATCATATCTACTGTGATAGTTTATAGTTATTAAATATTACAGCTTAGTTGATATTTGCTTACTTAAATAGAGTTAAATAATGATGATTGATGGTATAACTTCATGCTGTTCTTTACTTGGTATGCCTTATGATTACGTAACTTATCATAACAATGAGTGGGGTCGTCCAGTATTCGCAGACAATCTGCTTTTTGAAGCCATATGCTTAGAGAGTTTTCAATCAGGATTATCTTGGTTGACTGTCTTGCGGAAACGCGATGCCTTGCGTTTAAGTTTTGCTGGTTTTGATTTTTATAATGTAGCAAAATTTGGCGATGCGGAAGTAAAGAAGATCTTAAACGATAAGAAAATCATAAGACATCAGGGCAAAATTCGCTCTACTATTAACAATGCTCAGCGTGCTGTACAACTTGTGGAAGAAGCTGGTTCACTTGCTGCTTTTGTATGGAGTTTCGAGCCGAATAGAAATCTAGAGCAAAAGCAATTGGATGAGGATGAAATGCTAATCTTTAATAAACCTGATAATAGGTGGAAAGCATCTATATCCTTATCACAAGCGTTAAAAAAACGCGGATGGAAATTTCTTGGCCCAAGGACCGTATATTCTTTCATGCAATCAGTAGGTATCATTAATGATCACTTGAAAAAATGCGCATTCTGGACTGTTTGTCAGCAAGAGAAAGCTCTATTTAGAGTACCTTTAGCGTGTAAACCTATGGAATAAATTATTATAGGATAAAATGTTATTTGCTCATTATTTTTTATAAAAATAGATTAGAAGCAAGTAGAATTTTCTCATTGTTAGTTTTATAATTTCAGATCAGGTCAGCGATGTGTTAATTTAAGATAAATCTGATAGATATGGTATTTTATTATCGCGCTAGATACTATCTTTAAGATAGGTGTTTGTTTATCAAAAATTAATTTTAGTGATAAACATTATATACATTAATGTAATATCATTTTTCTTGATTGTATAATCTTATTTAAATGATCCAGTTATTTAAATAAATCTCTTTTTGTCTTTCTTAACGTAGCATACTAAATAAAAAACCAATATCCATATATAATATGGATAGTTCTATAGGTAATGGGCAATTTATAATCTGGAATAATAATTTCTTGTTTAATTAACAGTGATCATAGATTATTAATTAGTTATTACTAAAGATGCACTTTTGCTTTTTGTTGTAATGCAGCATAACTGCACTAGCAATTATAGATGAAAGTTACAATAAAGATTTGACGTAATGAAATATAATAATTTTAGTTAAAAACGATATTATAAGCAACTGGCAAGTGTAAAACACAATTATCTATCATCATAATGAATAATAGAGGGCAATAGCCTAAATTTTTACTTATTAATTCATCAAAAATATAAAACTAATTCTTTTATAAAAGAATTATTCTAGATCCTTCCAGATTGCCCTCTTACAGGCATACATTAACAATGTAAAAATTACAAGAAAAATCATAGTTATTATGCCCATACGTTTCCGCTCTTCCATTTCCGGCATAGCAGTCCAGGCGAGAAAAGTAACAACATCTTCAGCTTCTTGCTCAAGTGAGGTTGCTGTGCCGTCTTCAAAAGTAACATCATCTCCATAAAGTGGCTGTGGCATAGCGATTTGGTGACCAGGAAAGTAGGCGTTATAGTTTAAACCAGACATTAAATGAAATTTACTAGGGGTTGGTTCGTAGCCAAGAAGGATGGCCCTAACATAATCTAAACCATTTGGTCTAGCTTTAGTAATCAAAGAAAGATCTGGTGGTAAAGAACCTCCATTAGCATCACGAGCTGCTTGCTCATTAGGAAAAGGCGAGGTAAATTTATCAGACGGTAATCCAGGTCGCTCATATAACCCGGCTCCTCCGTCCTTATTATATAGCACTTTAACTTCAGATGCGATTGATTTAATCTCATCCTCGCTATAGCCAAGGTATGTAAGATTACGGTAAGCTACACGCTGGATACCATGGCAAGTAGAACAGACATTGCGAAATACATGAAAACCCCGACGCAAAGCAGCCTTATTAAATCTACCAAAAGGTCCAGTATGTGACCAAGAATGAGCTGGTATACCTATATCTTCACTAACAGTAGCTTTTACAGCTGTAGATAAAACGACGATCAATATAAAAAAAGATGCGCTAGCTGCAATGGTGATTTTAAGTTGAGATGTGATCAGATTGCTCCTTATACGCACTATCATTGAAAGCTTTAGATGATTCTACTTCTAATCCTGCTATCTGCGCGCTGATTGAGTTAGGAAGTAATTCAGATGAATCAAATTTATTTATGATCGGTAAAACGAGCAAAAAGTAAGCAAAATAATAAGCAGTAGCAAGACGAGAAAAAATAACATACATTCCTGTAGCAGGCTTACCACCAAGATAACCTAAGGATATTACATCTATCAGCAAAATCCAAAAAAATATTTTGAATACCCCACGAAATTGACCGCTACGTACTGGAGAACGATCTAGCCAAGGTAATAGGAAAAGAACAAAAATAGAGCTAAACATACTAAGCACACCAGCGAGTTTGTCTGGTATAGAACGGAGGATCGCATAAAATGGAAGGAAATACCACTCAGGCACTATATGTGCTGGCGTAGACAATGGGTTTGAAGGAATATAATTATCAGGTTCACCAAAAAAATTTGGTGCAAAAAACACAACTCCTGCGAACAAGATTAGGAATATACCCATACCATATGCATCCTTAATAGTGTAGTATGGATGAAATGGTATAGTTTCATTCGGATATTTTATCTCAATTCCAAGCGGGTTATTTGAGCCAAAGCGGTGCAAAGCTATAATGTGTAGCAACACAATGCTTACGATAATAAATGGGAATAAGTAGTGTAAAACAAAAAACCGGTTAAGCGTCGGATTATCGATAGAAAATCCACCCCATAGCCAATTAACAAGCGATTCGCCGATAATTGGAATAGCAGAGAATAAATTAGTAATAACGGTTGCTCCCCAAAAACTCATTTGTCCCCAGGGTAAAACATAACCCATGAAAGCGGTTGCCATCATAAGCAATAAAATAAATACACCAATAATCCAAAGCAGTTCGCGTGGTGCTTTGTATGATCCAAAATAAAGTCCACGAAAAATATGTATATAAACTACTATAAAAAAGAAACTTGCCCCGTTCATATGAATATAGCGTATCAGCCAGCCGTAATTGACATCACGCATTATGCGTTCAACACTATCAAAGGCATGATCCACATGTGGTGTATAGCTCATCGCTAAAGCTATACCGCTAACAATCATAATTACTAACGATATTCCAGCCAAGGAACCAAAATTCCACCAATAATTCAGATTTTTTGGCGTTGGATAATCATATGCTGCGTGGCGTAAATAACTAAAAACTGGTAAACGATGATCAATCCATTTTACTAATGAATTAGAAAAATTATAAGCCATTGCTTTAATATGCTACCTAACCTAACCGATACGTACTACAGTATCGGAAATATACTGATATTTTGGCACTGGTAGGTTGGTTGGTGCTGGTCCTTTACGAATGCGTCCAGAAGTATCGTATTGTGATCCGTGGCAAGGGCAAAACCAACCTTCATATTCACCTTTTGGTTCATTTGGGTTTTGGCCAAGAGGCACACAACCAAGATGTGTGCATATACCCACAACAATTAAATACTCAGGCTTCTGTGCTCGAGTAGAATCATCTTCAGGATCTGGCAATTCGGTCAACTTTACTAAATTAGCTTTTTCAATTTCTTGTGCTGTTCGATGCCGTACAAAAATTGGTTTGCCTCTCCAAATTACTGTCATAGATTGACCTTCTGCAATCTTTGACAAATCAAAGTCAACTTTTGCTAAAGCTAGCATGTCGGCAGATGGATTCATTTGATCAATAAACGGCCAAGCAAAACAAGCCGCTCCCACTGCAGCAAAAATATTTGTAGTTGTTATTAAAAATTCACGACGAGAAGTATTCTTGTTAGTTAGGCTCATAGCGCACAACAATCTGTAAAAGAAAAAAAACAGCTAATTAAAAATCTTTGATCAATAGAATTATATGCAAGCAGTTGTGGAAATGTGCTAAATATTCAAACGTTGCAAAATTAACTAAAGTCCTAAAATTTATAGCATAATATATTATTGTAAACCAATTTACAGCTATTGTACGATGTTTTTATCACATGTCAAGGGATATTATTTAGATTTTGAGCAAATCTAAACGAGAAAATTTGTTTGTTTTTTTAAGGCAATAAAGGATTGTAGGTTAACGATCTAATAAAGTGCCGTGTACGCTAAGCAGGACGAAATGAATTGAATGTAAACAAAAGTTAATTTCTACAATATTCTAGAAAGAAAAATGTTTTATAAAGAAACTGTTTTAAATATTGTTATGTTTTCATAAAAAATAATACTGTACTCATTTAGTAAAATTAAAGTACACTGTTTCTGCAATACAATTAATTTAGTTGGTTAAATTAAAATATTCAGTAATGAGCGTTTATAATTGGATTCAAAGTACATTACGGGTTCTTCTTTTTGAAGATGTTATTGATATCTACTTTAGAAGTATGTGAATAATTATTCATTATTAGTTAATAATATAGTAAATATAATAAAATATCAAATCAATAAGCGTTATTTATGTAGTATAAAGTTGACTATCGCTTTAGTTAAAGCACAATTTGATATTGTGGAAAGTCACATTAAGCTTTATGATGTCTTATCAAGGCATTTTCATTAAAAATTGTATTTGTTATACTCAAGCCTATTAGAAAATAGGCATGCTTTACTCAAATCTTCAAACAAAAGTTTTATCATAAAGTACAACACTTTAAGTGGATCAGGAGAGTTTTGCAGCATAATCGTACTTGAAAGAAGTTAAGTACTTTAAAAAGCTAACAATACTCACATTTATTCGACGCGATTGTAATTCCAACGCTAGGTGTACGTCTCGGGATTGGAATCGTGGACTAGAGTGCTTACCATATTCAAATGTAGTGTAGTGTAGTGTAGTGTATTTATACTGATATGCGACGCATTATTACCCGCTGCTGTATAATCGACAATAAGTTATTCCAAGTCCAGTAAATAACTAGCCCAGCAGCAAAATTTGATAATAAAAAAGTAAAAATTAGCGGAAGAAACATAAAAATTTTTGCTTGCACTGGATCATTTGGCCGAGGATTCATTTGCTGTTGTAGAAACATGGTTACACCCATTAGCAAAGGCCAAACTCCTATCATAAGAATGGATGGCGGACTCCATGGAAGCAAGCCAAATATATTAAATATCGTAGTTGGGTCGGGAGCTGATAGGTCATGGATCCAACCAAAAAATGGCGCATGGCGCATCTCAATATTAACAAATAAAACTTTATATAATGAGAAAAATACTGGAATTTGTACAATTATCGGCAAGCAGCCCGCTGCGGGATTAACTTTCTCTAATTTATACATCTCCATAATATCTTTATTTATAAGCTGAAGATTTGCCCCATGTTTCTTCCTCATTTCTTGTATTCTTGGAGCTAATTCCTTCAATTTAGCCATTGATCGGTAAGATTTGTTAGCCAGCGGAAAGAACAGCAATTTTATGCAAACTGTTAGAGCAAGGATGGCCAGTCCAAAATTGCCTAGAATGCTATGAAACCAGGTTAACAAGATAAAGAAAGGCTTGGTTAGGAAATAGAACCAACCAAAATCTATGGCCAAGTCAAATTTAGGTACGCCTATTTGCTCTTCGTATTTATCTAGCAAATCAAGCCTCTTGGCTCCGGCAAATAAGTGTAGTTTATTGGTGATTTTATCACCAATACGTAATCTTTTGGCAGTTCCCATATAATCCACTTGAAACCGTTCGTTATGATTTATTATGGAGTGGCGAAACTTGTAATTCAATTCAGTACTTTGATCTGAAATTAAGGCTACCAGCCAATATTTATCAGTAAAACCTATCCAGCCGCTCTTAGAATGCACTTCCTTGTCATCTTGCTCATGAAGATCATTATAATCAATTTCCATCAGGGTATCATCGAATACTCCGAGCGGACCTTCGTGAAGAATGTAAAATCCTGTGTTCTTTGGTAAACTACTGCGACTTATTAAAGCATAAGGAAAAAGCTCTCGAGTTATGTTTCCTTCGTTACTTACGCTATCAGTTATATTGAACATGTAATTGTCATCGACTTCTATTGTGCGTTTGAATGTAAGGCAATGTTGACTTTTCCAGGTTAAAGTAACTGATGAGTTTGGGGTTAGTTCTGCTGCGCTAGACTCCCACTTGGTTTTTGAGTTAGGCAGATCTATATCATTGATTGTTTTGGATACCCACCCAAACTCAGCATAATAAGGTCGCACATAGTTTGTAGGTTCTAATAAATGAATAGGGCCGCTAGCTGGATCAAGCGTAACATGGTAATCATCCAGAACTATATCGTCAATACGAGCACCTATCAAAGAAATTGAACCTTTAATAGTCGGAGTATTAATCTTAATCCGTTTAGTGGTAGCCAATGCCACCGCCCTGTTATCAAATGAATTGACTGCTTGGCCAAATGACGGATTTATACTCTCGGCCTTATAATCCGAAGCATTACCTAAACTATCTTTAATTGATTGCTGCTGAGGGGTGATCGCGGACGGCCAGAAATGTGCAACAAGCAACTGAAAACCAAATAAGATCGCCAAAGAAAGGGCGATCGCAATCATTATTCTCTTTTGGTCGTTCATTGAACGCTTCTATAAAGCTGTCTGTATCGCATGAAAATGCAGGTAATCATGCTGTGAAGATTGATGACTATCAACGTCTAGTGGTTAGATCTACTAAACAATGTTCCTCGTGCAATTGAGAGAGTAAAGTTCCTCGTTTCGTTAAATCATTACATTTCCATATGCAATTAATTTAGGAATATACTGTTCCTTCCTCATTTCATCGCTATTTTTTCCATTCGATCTAGAGCATTTTCTAGGTCATTAAGCAGATTACTGTATGAACGTTCTGCAGTTGCAGCACGAGCTATTAGGACATAGTCGCATCCTGGTTGCGCGCGACGGGCAAGCACATCGTTAACTATTGCCCTGAGAAGACGGCGCGAGCGATTGCGCTTTACTGCATGACCAACTTTACAACTAGCTGTGTACCCTACACGAGATGAAGCCCAAGCTCCTTTACGTATTCTCATTTGTAGCACTAAGCCAACCGCTACAACTTTATAAGCACGCGCAACAGCAAGAAAATCAGAGCGTTTCGGCAATTTTTTCAGATTAATTAAACACGAAAATCTCATGCTATCACTAGCTGATTAGCTGGAGTATAAGAAGCATTTGTAACCTTACTTACCATAGTCGCAATTATTGCAGTTTTTTAATTTTAAAACAAGCTATTTAGATTAGCAATTAAAATTATCACACATCACAAGCGTATTTTACAAGCGATAAATCTTAGAGATTTTATTTTTTTTTTAAGTTAATACGTTAAAGACACAAATTAGCTTAACGTTAATTCTTCGCTAATTTTTTAAGTTTTATTTAAAGATAAATCGATAATATTTGTGACGATAGTTCTAAACAAAGCCAAAACCTCAAAAAAAAAAAAAAATAAATACTTTAAGCTATGTCAATCGTACTAACTAATAGTTATCAATAATAAATATTGCTTTTAGCTTTTAAGTTATGTTAGCTGTTAAGCTATAGCTTTTATGTTTGATCTATTGAAGAATAAAATTGCATATTTTTATGTAGCAAGCAAGTTTTTAGTACTAAATAAACTAATTTGTTTAGCTGTTGCGGAAGTAAATAGTTCACAGCGAATTTATACTTCTAATGTTTGCTGCATCAAGTTTAATCTATATGAAAATAAGGAATTATTTAGCAATCAATGTCTTATGAGAAGTCTGTTAAAAAAATTGTTCTTGCCTACTCTGGCGGGCTAGACACTTCCATTGTTCTACGCTGGTTGCAGGATACTTACCAGTGCGAAATTGTGACTTTTACTGCTAACATCGGCCAGGGAAAAGATATCGAATTGGCTCGAGAAAAAGCTGAACTTATGGGCGTTAAGGAGGTATATGTAGAAAATTTATGCGAAGAGTTTGTACGTGATTTTGTATTTCCAATGTTACGTGCTAACACGCTTTACGAAGGGAATTATATGTTAGGTACACCAATTGCTCGTCCGCTTATCGCTAAACGTCAAATTGAGATTGCTAACGAAACTGGCGCGGATGCTGTAGCTCATGGAGCTACCAGCAAGGGTAACGATCAGTTGCGCTTCGAGCTGAGTTATTATGCATTAAAACCGGACATTAAAATTATTGCTCCCTGGCGCGAATGGAATTTAAGATCACGAACTTCATTGATGAATTATGCGGAAAAATACCATATTACAGTACAAACGGATAAGCGCGGTGCAACGCCATTTTCTTTAGACGCTAACATGTTACACGTTTCTTCCGAGGGAAAAGTGTTAGAGTATCCTGAGATACAAGCCGCAGACTATATTTGGTCTAATACTACTTCACCGGAAGATGCACCGGATAAGCCGACTATACTGGATATTGGCTTCGAAAATGGAGATCCCGTATCTATAGACAGCAAACGATTAAGTCCAGCGAGCATATTGCTAAAACTTAATGAATTAGGTAGCGCGAATGGCATTGGACGTCTTGATCTTGTAGAAAACCGTTTTGTTGGACTAAAGAATCGCGGACTTTATGAAACTCCAGGTGGTACAATTCTACATGTTGCACATCGAGCCATTGAGAGCATTACCCTGGATCGTGAAATGGGACATTTGAAAGATGAGCTTATGCCTCGTTACGCTAAGCTTATTTACAATGGATTTTGGTTTGCTCCGGAACGGGAGATGCTACAGTCTGCCATTGATTTTAGTCAGTATGCAGTGACTGGCACGGTCACAATGAAGCTTTACAAAGGCAACGCAGTGGTTATTGCCCGCAAATCAGCCAATAGCCTATTCTCTGCTAATTGGGTAACCTTTGAAGAGAGTAATTTGATTGATTATAATGATAAAGATGCAACCGGATTTATAAAACTAAATGCTTTGCGTCTGCGCTTAAAAAAGATGCTGCAATCATGATTCAACTATTCACAAAATGACTGGTATTTTTACTTATTTCGATTTTTATTTTAATGTAAAAAAGCGCATTTAGATTTTTTTGTTGTCTTTTGACAAGAGTTTAATTTTTAGATGTTTTTATTGCTTAATAATATTGCTTCTTTTAGAAAGAGGAATTATTACAGTTTAACAATTGTCGATGCCTATTTTACATAATTATAATTCAATTGATGATTGTGCTGCTTCCATTAGCTTTTCAAGAAAGTTTATAATTTCTAATGTTTCACTTATAAATTTATAGTAAAATCATTTATTTATTCGATACAACTAATGCTATTATTAGCATGGCTTGGTTACTAAAAGTTACAATCATTTTTTTGTTAAAAAGCGCACTATACGCTATGTACTCTTATACACAAAGGGTTTTTACGCGTTTTGCATACAATAAAACTAACAACCTCAAGCCTAAATGTATTACACTTAACGTGTAATCGCCTTATGAGCTCTACACAAAAAATGAAAAATAAATTGCCTGTCATTAATATTTTTTGCACTGTTAACGTGACTTAGTATTATATATTTTAAATTAAGCCATTTTGAAAATGGCATATTACTTGATCTATGGTTAGGCTAAATAGCGAATTGCCTGAAATTTTATTCGTTGGTACAATAATTAACCTGTTTTATTAGGTTTATTAATTCAATCAGAAATTAGGACTATAAAATAGAACTAATTCGAGATGAGTTTAAAATCACGCTTTTTCACGCTTTACTCTGCCATAGGATCAATAGATCTGTAGTGGTAAGGGTTTTTTACGCTAAAGATCATACCATTTGTTAGGTAGATTTTTTTGTTCGAGCAAACTGCTTTTTGGTAGTTTAAGTAATTTTAACGTATCCTGTTGCGATAGCAAAATAAGACGAATGGGCATTTTACAGTGGTTTCACAATTAAAGAATATTGCTGCTCGCTACGCTTTGGCGCTGTATGAGTTGGCTGACGAACAAAAATCTTTAGATGGCTTAGCCGAAGATTTTACTTCTTTGCGTCACGTAATTGCCGAGAGTCAGGCCTTTGTTTACTTGATTTATTCGCCAATTTTATCTTGTAAAGATCAGACTAAAGGGGTGCTTGCGATTTGTGAAAAATTTTGCGCCAAACAATTAACATCAAATTTTTTGCAAACATTAACCTATAACCGTAGATTATCCGTTTTACCAGAAATTATAAACGCTTATCTTGAAAAGCTAGCACAGCAGCGCGGTGAAGTAGCCGCAGAGGTTATTTCTGCCGTGCCTTTATCCGAAAATGATATCAAGACATTGGCTAATGCTTTGTACAAAAGAGTTGGACAAAAGGCATTATTTGATCTTAAGGTTGATCCATCACTGATAGGTGGTTTGATAGTGCGTGTAGGGTCACGTATGATTGATACTTCACTTCGCACTAAACTGCGTCGTTTGCGTTTTGCTATGAAAGGGTTTAGCTGATGGGAATTCGTGCTTCCGAGATTTCTTCTATCTTAAAGGATCAGATCGCAAACTTTGATATGAGTGCTGAAGTAGCGGAAGTAGGTAGAGTTTTGTCTGTTGGCAGTGGAATTGCGCGCATATACGGTCTTGATCAGGTTCAAGCAGGTGAAATGGTTGAGTTCCCAAATGGCGTTAAAGGTATGGCTTTAAGTCTTGAGTCAGATAATGTCGGTGTCGTGATTTTTAGTGATGACCGTGAAATCAAAGAAGGTGATACTGTAAAACGTACCGGCGCTATAGTGGATGTGCCGGTTGGCATGGGCTTAATTGGTCGTGTTGTTGATGGCTTAGGTAATCCAATTGATGGAAATGGTCCATTGGTGGATGTTAAACGTAAGCGTGTTGAGGTGAAAGCGCCTGGAATTATGTCACGTAAATCTGTACATGAGCCGATGCAAACTGGATTGAAGGCGATCGATATTATGGTTCCAATTGGTCGTGGCCAGCGTGAATTGATTATAGGAGATAGACAGACTGGAAAAACCGCTATCGCCATCGATACTTTCATCAATCAAAAAAGCATCAATGATGCAGCAGGTGAGTGTCAGAGCAAAAAAATGTTCTGTATCTATGTAGCGATTGGTCAGAAACGCTCTACGGTAGCTCATATTGTAAAAACTCTGAAGGATCATGGTGCAATGGACTATTCTATCATTGTCGCTGCTACCGCTTCAGAGCCAGCGCCACTACAGTTCTTGGCCCCTTATGCAGGTTGTGCTATGGGAGAGTTTTTTCGCGATCATGGCATGCATGCTCTAATTGTGTATGATGATCTATCTAAACAAGCGGTTGCTTATCGGCAGATGTCTTTGTTGTTACGGCGCCCACCTGGACGCGAAGCTTATCCGGGAGACGTGTTTTATCTTCATTCTAGGCTGCTTGAGCGTGCAGCAAAATTAAATGATGCTAACGGAGCTGGCTCATTAACTGCTTTGCCCATTATTGAAACTCAGTCAGGTGATGTATCAGCTTATATCCCAACTAATGTTATATCAATAACTGATGGTCAAATCTTTCTTGAGACTGATTTGTTTTATAAAGGAATACGACCTGCGGTTAATGTCGGTCTATCGGTTTCGCGTGTCGGTTCTTCCGCTCAAATCAAAGCAATGCGGCAAATTGCTGGATCTGTTAGGTTGGAACTAGCCCAATATCGCGAGATGGCTGCATTTGCACAGTTTGCTTCTGATCTAGATGCTTCCACTCAGCGTCTTCTTGCTCGTGGAGCTCGTTTGACTGAAATATTGAAACAAGCACAGTTTAATCCGATGCCGGTAGAGAAACAAATAATATCGATTTTTGCTGGTGTTAAAGGCTTTCTTGATAATATTCATATTGCTGATATTAGCCGATTTGAGCAATTACTTTTGTTTGAGATAAATAGCAAAATGCCAAGCATTCTAGAAACTATACGCATTGAGAACGGATTGTCTGATGATACATCAGCTAAACTTGTTTCTTTTATAGGTAAATTTGCTAATAATTTTGTTTAATTGAGCATTTGCTTTGATCTAAGTTGTCTAATATATCTGGAAGAGGATTATGCCTAATCTTAAAGAGCTAAAAGTTAGGATCAACAGCGTTAAATCAACACAAAAGATTACCTCTGCTATGAAGCTTGTTGCGGCATCAAAACTGAAGCATGCCCAAAAGGCTGCTGAGGCTGCACGCCCTTATATTAAGCGTATGGATCGCATGTTTGCTGTCGTGAGATCTAGTTTGTCTAATGATTATGCTCCTAAGTTATTAATTGGCAATGGTCGTGAAGAAGTTCATCTTGTTGTTGTTTTCACCGCTGATCATGGTTTATGCGGTGGGTTTAATTCGTCAATTACGCGTGCGGCAAGATGCAAGATTGATGCGTTAGTCGCGAAGGGCAACACCGTTAAGGTTCTAACTATAGGTCGAAAGGGACATGAGCAACTTTGTCGAACTCATGGCGATAAAATTATCTCATTTAATGAAAATCTTGCTAGTCCTGTATCTAATTTTAAACTAGCAGAAAATATTTGTCACGAGTTAATTAGACGTTACGAAGAAGATGATTTTGATGTAGCGACGTTATTTTTCAATAAATTCCATTCAGTTATAACCCAAATAGTTACTGAGCAAAAAATAATCCCAATTAGCTTGTCGGACTGCAATAATCAAAAAGAAATTAATTCACTGAAGGCTATTTATAAGTTTGAGATGAATGAAGAATCAATTATGTCAGCTATTTTTCCGCGCAATTTAACCGCTCAAATATTTAATTGTTTACTTGAAAATACTACTAGTGAGTATGGTGCGCGGATGACAGCGATGGATGAGGCTGCTAGCAATGCCGAAGATATGCTTAGTAAGTTGACACTTAAATACAATCGTACACGTCAGACCTATATAACTAACGAATTGATCGAGATTATTTCGGGAGCTGAGGCGCTTTAGTGATTTTGAAAGCTTGCACCCGCATTTTAAGCTAAGGAGCTACAAGCATGACAAACAATGCTATCGGTCGAATTCAACAAGTAATAGGTGCTGTGGTTGATGTGCAATTCGATGGTACCTTACCTGCGATAATGAATGCTTTACAAACTAAAAATGGTAGTAATACATTAGTTCTTGAAGTTACCCAACATTTGGGAGAAAATGCTGTTAGAACTATAGCTATGGATGAAACAGAAGGCTTGGTTCGCGGATCCCTTGTAAAAGATACAGGTGCTCCGATTACCGTCCCAGTAGGTCAAGAAACCCTGGGTCGTATTATGAATGTTGTTGGTGATACTGTTGATGGCGGTCCTGCAATTAAGTCTAAGATACGTTATCCAATTCATCGTCATGCTCCAGAATACATCGATCAATCTACTGAAGCAGAGATATTGGTTACTGGTATCAAGGTTATTGACCTACTTGCTCCTTACGCTAAAGGCGGTAAAATTGGCCTATTTGGTGGTGCTGGCGTTGGTAAGACTGTACTTATCATGGAACTTATTAATAATGTAGCTAAGACTCATGGAGGTTATTCGGTATTCGCAGGTGTTGGCGAGCGTACTCGTGAAGGTAATGATCTTTATCACGAGATGGTTGAGTCTGGTGTTATCGTGAAAAATAGTTTGAAATCTAAAGCAGCTCTAGTTTATGGGCAAATGAATGAGCCGCCTGGTGCCCGTGCTCGTGTTGGACTCACTGGTTTAACTATAGCAGAATACTTTCGCGATGAGGAAGGTCAAGATGTTTTATTTTTTGTAGATAATATTTTTCGCTTTACTCAGGCAGGTTCAGAGGTATCAGCGTTGCTCGGTCGTATCCCATCCGCAGTTGGCTATCAACCTACGTTATCTACTGATATGGGTCAGTTGCAAGAGAGGATTACTACAACAAAGAAAGGCTCGATAACTTCTGTACAAGCTATTTACGTGCCTGCCGATGACTTAACCGATCCAGCACCAGCTACATCTTTTACACACCTCGACGCAACTACAGTGTTAAACCGTTCGCTTGCCGAGCTCGGTATATACCCGGCGGTTGATCCGCTTGATTCTACCTCTCAGATGCTGAATCCAAGAATAGTCGGTGATGAGCACTATAATGTCGCACGGCGTGTGCAAGAAGTACTACAGCAATACAAATCGCTGCAAGATATTATTGCTATTTTGGGTATAGACGAGCTATCTGAAGAAGATAAACTTATTGTTACAAGAGCCCGTAAGATTCAACGTTTTTTTAGCCAACCATTTTATGTTGCAGAGGCTTTTACTGGGTCAAAGGGAAAGTTAGTTAATATAAACGATACTATTAGTAGCTTTAAAGCAATAGTTGAAGGTAAGTATGATAGCTTACCGGAGTCAGCTTTCTATATGGTAGGAAATATAGAAGAGGTAATCGAAAAGTCTAAAAAAAATGGTAGCTAGATATGCTCAATAAGATGCTAATTTATTAAGCACAAGTATGATTTTTGATACGATAAAAGGATACTTGGTATGTCTGATACTACGCAATTCGAACTTATTTCCCCTGAGCGAATAATTCTTAGCTGTTCAGCAGAGATGATAGTCGTTCCTGGAACAGCTGGTTATTTTGGTGTTTTACCACGCCACATACCAATAATTTCTACTCTGAGTGCTGGTATGATTGATGTACATAAACATGGTTCTGTGGTTAAACGCATCTTTATCACTGGTGGTCTAGTAGAGGTAACACCAAAACGCTGTACAGTATTAACAGAAGGTGATATATCATTTAATGACAATAATTCTGTTAATTTAGATTAATTTATTGTATAATCTGTTACATCTTTCAGTAAAAAAAGATAATGAAAACTCAATTAGTTTAGTAAGCAAGTTTGCCTAATAAAGGTAGATAACATAAATTTATTTAACAATAAGCAGTAGTAAAATTTTTACGGCTAGTTTTTAGTTCTTTAAATCTATTATGCTGAGATTTTTGAGATTAATAAATCAAAAGCAAAAATTTGATCACTAGGCTGGCATGACTGAAGTGATGTTGATTGCGAACTGCAGTTCATCAATTAGTCTTGTGGTCGAGACGCTAGATCTTTATCTTTGCTCAAAAAAGCAATTTTAAATCAACAATATTTTAGAATATAATTATTGTTGATTTTTAGCATTGATAAAATGCATCTTACGCTACAGAATGCTAACATTTTATCCTGATATCGTATGACTTTTTCTGTAACTCATTTTAAGCTCAAAAATTTTACTTGTTCTTTATTTATAATACACGCATTACAAAATGCGCCGGCTTTGATTAATCTGGTCAATTAGTAATTATAATTACTAATTGACCACTCGATATCTATTTCTTTACCTGGAAGATATAACTTTAATGCTTATTACACTACAAAAGTTTAGATTTATTAATCCCTTCTAAGTGAAGCTGTTACCTCAAACTTTAAGAAAAGCAGTTTTGCTAATATGATTTAGTTAAAATATTATTCCTGCTAAGCGTATTAAAATAATATAATCTTTAACGACAAACTAACTTAATTATTTTTGTAAATAAAGTCTAATCTATCGCTTTAAATTATATATTATGGGTATTTCTTTTATAACATTAAGAATATATTTTTATTATATGATTACTTTGATTAATAAATATAGAGAACAATTCTTGTTTAATTATTGCTAATTTTTGACTATTTGCTTTACTCTAATCTTAGTTGCTGAACGACTATAAAGTATTGTTTATAACGATGAAAAGTATAACATTAAAGCAATATCTCTCAGGCTAAAGCATCAAAAAAAGAGAGATATAGGCTAAGGTTTGTTGATAAGCGATTATTTATTTATTAATTTTTTTCATACAAGCACTTTTAATAAAATATTGCTGTATTGTAATTTGCTTTATCAAAAAACTAACTACTTCACAAGCTATACCAGGAGAAGAGATTATGAAAAAAAACAATACTGAATTATGATATAAATAACATCAGAAGAATTTAATAATAAAAATTACTATTTCTTTAACTAGAGGTAAAAAGAAAGACAAGCAAACTAATTTAAATTAGTCAACTTAATCAATGCCATATTTTAGTTAATTAATGAAAAATCAATTAGTTTGATTTTTCAAGAATAAAATAAAAATCTTTAAACAAAAGAATCATATTGCTTCTTGCTTAAATAACCAATTATTTAGCCGCAGAGTTGGGATAAAAATGATCAACTTGTGTTTGATCAAGATCACCTGCATAAAACATACTATTTGGCAAATACTAAATACTCTTTTCTATTTTATTTATAAATAATTTACTATTTTGTAATTCCTTAGCAGAATCAAGCACCTTACAAAGTATACTGATATTATCTGACAATTAAGGTACATTTTTTCAGTAAATTTCATAATTCCAAAATAGCGCTTTACCAGCAAAGATACCATTTAATGGATTAATTATATTTTTCTGAGACCAATATTCCATTATATACAAAATAGTATATCTAGCCAAAAGGTTTAATCATTCTTCTTTGAAACTTGTACAATAAATTACTGGAGTAAGCTCACTCATAACTCTTCGGTAAGCTGCACGCTTAAATGGCACAATCAATTCAGTAACGCAGTTGATGTCGACCCATTGCCAATCGTCAAACTCTGGATATTCAGTTTGAAGGTTGATATCAATTGTCGTACCAGTAAACTTACAAGCTAACCATTTTTGTATTTGACCTCGCCATTTTTTGTGGACTGTACCTGCTAAGTTAGTTGGAAATTCATAGGCTATCCAGTCCCTGGTTTCAGCAACAATCTCAACCTGCTTGGTACCTATTTCCTCTTCAAGTTCACGTAGACCTGCCTGGTATGGAGTTTCACCTTTATCTATTCCACCTTGAGGCATTTGCCAAGCGTTGTCAATGTCGATGCGCTTGCCAAGAAAAATTTTTTTTTGATCATTAAATAGTACAATACCAATAGATAAACGAAAATCTGTGTGCTCTATCATAAAATACCTAATTTAGTCTGAGGTTGGGCAAAAGATGCTAAAAAAAGCTAAACTAAGGATTGTTGTATCTATATATATCACTAATAGTACATGATTTAGTAGTATGGAGTACATTTTATGACAATGATGTGAACATCTGCTACATTTAAAATAACATTTCATGCATTTAGAGAATATTTATTTCATATTACTTCGTAATTTTCAGAAATGATTTTTACTAATAATTAGATCAGTGTACCTTTGATATAGCCAGTATATTGCTTGTGTTGTGCGCAATAATTTATAAATGTTAATAATTCTTGGTGATCTAACGCTTTATCATCTAACTATGAGAAGATATTTAACAATATTAGTGATTTAGAAAGATATTTGGTTTGTAATATAGATATTATGCTTATTTTTGCTTGATTTAACATTGCTTTCAATGCCCTAAGATGTTCAATCATCGCATGTTTTTTTTTGCTCTTGTTGATGAGAGGATGGAATCAAAGTGGCTTTATATCCGTCAAGCGAGACAGCTAATGTTAGGTTAAAACTTACGGAGCATAAGCAAGTGATTTCTTGTGTGTTTTTTTTCAATCTGAGTATAATTTAACTATAATTTTTTAAATTAACTCGAAACTATCGCGAGATTTTTGCTCAATACAGAGGGACCTAAGGTAGGGATTTAGTTAATCTTTATTAAGTTTCCTATGTTGCTCTGCAAATGGGTAGCCTAATTGCTTTTTATTAATAATAGCTAGTTTAATTCTCTTAAATAATGATAAAAGCATCCAATGTATTCTTAATATTTCAACCTGTTATGCAATATCTTAGCAGTTCTAGGTTAATTTTTTGTTTTTATAATAAGTGCTAATTTATATAAATTAAACTATAAGCTGATCATCTTCCCTAATCAGTTGAATGATGCAGGTCAGATAAATCACGATACTCTACAATGTTTGTATTAATAATATTAAATATTCTTAGTAATAAACTAAGATCTATTTTTTTCGTTAAATCATTCTATAAATATAACTTGCTATACTGAGAAGTCATAGCCCGTCTTGGGTTAATTTTTCGTAATTTTTCAAACTTGATTGCTTCTTTGGTGTAACGCCATCATTTTCAATGGAATTTGATATCGTATTAGATTACATGCTGCAATTAAGTGTACTGGAGTATTCTCCTCATTAACAGCAAAACATTCTACCAAAAACAATATTGACTATAAAATAGTCTTATGTTTTTTAAGTTAAATATTAATCTTGTGGTCATATGACCTCAAATTTTTCTATACTATGCCTCATAGTAAGAATTATACTTTATTGCTATTTATGGCATAATTATTGTTGCTGATTAATTTGATTATTAAAATGGTGTATATCGGATCGATCTATACACAATTGTATTGTGCATGTTGACCTCGTTTTGTATTTTTATTTGTAACAACGAAGAGAAATCTATCATAACACACCATACCTTCTGTGCAGGGCATTAAATATGGTTTCTTCGTCATCAAAAGAGTTGCTGGCTGCTTGATTGATATTTTTGATGAAAAGACTTTTATAGAGCTATTTATACTTTTTGGACTAAGATGCTTTTAAAATTTATTGTTGCTATGAAAAAAAACAATATTATCTTGATAATTATGTATGCTAGAGGTGCTTTAATGGGGATGCAGTAGTTAAAACTTGCGTTGATTAGTCATTTGATTAGTGTTATATCACGAATGTGTTGAATTATTTGATAAATTTTATCTTAAACAATTCTGCAAATAAAAATAAGTACTCAATTTTTATTCAAATTAATATGGTATTTCTCATAGCGCTCTTTAAACTTAGATTAATTATTAAAAGCAGCCAATACTACTAATACGATAATTGATAAATTATACAATAATGATTAAATAATTTCAATGTCTGTACAAAAGAATGTTAATTAATTTTTTACAGCAAAGCTCTTTTTACAGATTTCTATTTATAGTTAATTATCTGACATAAACATCATAAAAACAATGAGCGTCTATTAGGTATTAGTTTCTAGCGCATAGATTTAAATTATAGTCCATTTGCGATTGATGATATTGCTCACACTCTATCTCTAAACTAGAATATCTTTTTTTTTTAAAACAATTAACTCAATGTACAAAAAAATAATGGGTTGCTTTTAGTTAGCAAGTTATAGTTAAATATCTATAAAATAATATTTAGCAGAATTTTTATATAGAAAAAGATTTTTAATATCTATGAAATAAAATTCACAATTATATAGAATAATTCTAATATAATTATTAATTTAAGCAAATAATAATTAGATTCTTAATCTTTATTCAATTATATTGATCGCATATTGTTATATGCACCGATTATCGATAAAGTGTTGTTTATACTTTGGTGTACTGTCCTATTAGGACAGTAAGCTGCATTTTTTAATATGCTTAATTTTGATACTAACGAATACTTAATCATTAGAGTACTTTAGTATTCTATAAGAAAGTATTTAAACTTTATGTCTTAGGTTAATAATTCAGTATGGTTATCAGCAATATTCATAAAATAATTTAATTTTTAATCGTCTATAGCTTTAAACAAGCTAGTTAATGCTATTGGCAGATTGACAATTAAACCTATACTTAATAAGTACATTAATCTTTATGTATAATTTAAATTGATTATTCCATATATTGCTTTTGTATCTAAATAAATAGAAGCTAAATCTAATAATGCATTGTTTTAAATCTCCATTTACCCTCTTTGCTAACGAACAAAACCTATTAAAATCTGCACTTATTAAATATTCTAATATTAATGCTAGGTTATAAAGATAGAACGCTGATTACCTAACTTTATTTAATCAATTACTTCTCTAAGTATAATGATTTTCTAGACCTTAGAGAATATTTTTGCTATTCAATCTAATCTGTAATTAAAGCTAATTGGAAATTAATTAGTATTAATTACATTTTATCTAGTATATAAATTATTTTACAATATACATTAATGTATTATTTTGATAATCAAGATAAACTAAGTAATTTAATTTTAATAATAAAATTACTTAGTTTATCAGTTTTTAACTGTTAGGATGAGATAATTGATCTCAATCTGAGATTGAGAATTGCATAAGATTCATGGCGAGATAGAAAATATTATTGGTTTTTCTCTTTAGACTAAACTGTTATTTTTATCTTGTAAGGATAAATTAAGTTTGATGATTTACTTAGTACTAAATATACTAGGTTTATTATTCTTGATTTATGCGTTTAGAAAGTATGGCTTGAATTACTGGTTTTATATATATAAAAAAAGAATTACGGTTGCTTTTACTAAAGAATTTTAAAAATTCCGGCTTATCAAATAAAAAAGATCAATACGTTATTATCTTACGTTCTACGTAAAATTTACTTAAATTATATTTATAAATATAAAAATAATACATATAGTTATATTTTACTTTAGTAATTTATATGGAGCAATGCTCTATACTAAATGGATAATTACATAAAGGACAACAGTTAGTTAAATGCTAGATATTTTTGTATACAGTTATCTTGATGATTGTCATAAGATTATTGTGATTTAGTAACAAATATTAATCCTCGCGCTGAGGGGGTCTATGCTTAATCTACAATCGACAATAACTTAAATCTCATTTAGGAGATTGCAATTAACTATTAGTTGTCGCACTGCAATCAATTTGCAACACTAAAACAATATCGCTAGCTAGATATTGTTTTCCCACCATGCCAATGTAATTGACATATATCTATCTAGAGGACAGCTGTTATAGTATATGCAAAAAAAACTTTTAGGCCACTAATTTTTACTATTTGGTTTTAATAAATTATGATTTTCGTATCAAATTTCAGCAACATCAGCTAATTACTAGTGCGATCAATTCTTAATTAAAACAATATTGTAGATCAGTATTCATTTAATCGAGTAATTGGTTGCCTAATGTAGGGTATCGCAAGACGATAGATGGCTTTAACAACTATAACATTAGCCGCTTATTGATGAACTATTATTTAATAGAAGGCTGTTATATACAATGAAATGTATTGATAAATTAGTTGATAATCTTGCTATTGGCATGTCGTCTGCTTTTTTGTGCTCTGATAGCTAATGTAACTGGAGAAATTTATGTTTGATTTAAGCGACAAGATCGCTTTGGTGACTGGAGCGACCGGCGGTATTGGTTTTGCTATCGCCGAAAATCTGCATAGACAAGGTGCTCATGTGGTACTGTCTGGGACTCGTCAGATAGTATTAGAGGAAAAAGCAGCCGCGCTAGGTAATCGTGTATCTATAGTCTTCTGTAATTTGGGTGACTCTGATGCTGTGGATGGGTTACCAAAGGCAGCTGAAGCAACTGTCGGTGCACCCGTAGATATTTTGATAAATAACGCTGGCATTACTCGCGATCAAATGCTGATACGTATGAAGGATGAAGATTGGGACCAAGTAATTGCTATCAATTTAACTTCGGGCTTTCGTTTATCCAGAAATTTAATCCGCAGTATGATAAGAAAGCGTTGGGGTCGGATTATCAGCATTTCGTCAATTGTCGGTGCAACAGGAAATCCTGGTCAGGCAAATTACGCTGCTGCTAAGGCGGGCGTGGTTGGTTTTTCTAAAGCACTGGCCGCAGAAGTGGCAAGTCGAGGTGTAACTGTAAACGTCGTAGCCCCAGGACTTATTGCTACTGCGATGACTGATGCGCTTCCATATGAGCAAAAGGAGAAACTTTTGGAAAGCATTCCTGCTGGCCGATTAGGTACAACGGATGACATTGCGGCTTCTGTGCTTTATTTAGCTAGTGAAGAAGCTGGTTATGTCACTGGTGCTACCATTCATGTTAATGGTGGAATGGCGATGTTGTAAAGTAATTGCAATTGGCTTGTAAAAAAATTGAGTTTTCTGGTCTTTAGCAAAAAAAACTTATCTTACAGCCCGCTGATCCAAATATCGCTAGTTGTTCGAATTTTACGCTGGGGCGGATAACTAAGTGGTAAAAGCTCTAGTAATATAGATAAATCAGAGGTTTAGGTTATGATTGACGTTTCTGAGAGAGTTAAAAAGATCGTCGTTGAACATTTAGGTGTTGACGAGACAAAGGTAACAGAAGATGCCAGTTTTATTGATGATCTAGGCGCCGATAGTTTGGATACCGTTGAGCTAGTCATGGCCTTTGAGGAAGAGTTTTCTTGCGAAATTCCAGACGATGCTGCTGAAAAAATTTTAAATGTCAAAGACGCAATCGACTTCATTAAAAGTCAGGAAGGTTGATTCGACTGTTAAAGCCTAGAGCTTTATCGTCTACTCGCTTCATGAAGTTGTAAATGAATGATGTAATGCGACGCGTCGTCATCACCGGTCTCGGGATAGTTAGTCCGTTGGGGTGCGGTGTTGAAACCAACTGGGATCGTCTGATGGCCGGTAAATCCGGCATCAAGGCAATCAGTAGTTTTGACGTTTCTGATTTGTCAGCAAAAATTGCCGGTATGGTCCCCGCAGGAACTAAGGATGAGGGTGGTTTTGATCCATTGGATTGGGTGGAACTTAAAGAGCAGCGCAAGATTGATCGTTTTATTTTATTTGGTTTAGTGGCTGCACAACAGGCCATTGAAGATTCTGGATGGCAACCAACAGATGCCAAGAGTCAGGAACGAACAGGGGTAATGATCGGTTCCGGCATTGGAGGATTAACAACCATCGCTGATGCTGCTGTCCTGTTACAGGAGCGCGGCCCGCGGCGGATTAGCCCATTTTTTATTCCGGCTGCACTGATCAACTTGGTCTCTGGTCATGTCTCCATTAAGTACGGTTTTAAAGGGCCAAACCATTCAGTGGTGACTGCTTGCGCCACAGGGGCTCATGCTATCGGCGATGCGGCACGGATAATTGCTTTGGATGATGCTGACGTTATGGTTGCGGGCGGAGCAGAAGCTGCGATTGGTCGACTTGGTTTGGCTGGCTTTGCAGCTGCTCGTTCCTTGTCTACTGGTTATAATGATACACCTGAAGAGGCATCACGTCCTTGGGATGAGGGGCGTGATGGTTTTGTGATGGGGGAAGGGTCTGGAGTGGTTTTGCTTGAAGAGTACGAGCACGCTAAAAAGCGTGATGCGACTATTTATGCTGAATTGATTGGTTATGGATTATCTGCTGATGCTTATCACATAACCGCTCCATCTTATGCTGGGGATGGAGGATTTAGAGCTATGAAGGCTGCATTGAAGCGAGCGAAGATATCACCGTATCAGATTGATTATATTAATGCTCACGGCACCTCTACGCCTTTGGGTGATGCTACCGAATTTAGAGCAGTGAAGCGTCTATTTGGTGATGCCGCTGCTACCGTTTCCATGTCATCTACCAAATCAGCAATTGGGCACTTGCTAGGTGCTGCCGGCGCAGTGGAGGCAATTTACTCAGTATTGTCGATTCGTGATCAAGTTGTACCTCCTACATTAAACATGAATAATCCTTCTAAGGGAATTTATGGTATGGATTTAGTACCGAATGAGGCACGCGAACGTCCAGTCCGTACTGCTTTATCAAATTCCTTTGGTTTTGGTGGTACTAATGCTTCTCTTATTTTTTCTAAAGTGTTGTGATTAAGCGAGCAAAAAATGATAGCAGGCTATTTTTTTTAGCATGGATTTTGTTCTCGTTGGCATTTTTTACTAGAGTCGCTTTCTGGTTTTGGACTGAATTTACTCAACCTGGCCCTCTTATTGCTAAAACTAATGTCGTTATTCCTGTTGGTTCAAGCATTAAGGCAATTGCTTGCAGACTCATGGAAGCGGGGGTGATTAGTCATATTAGTGTATTTGCGTTAGTAGCTGAAGTAACTGGTAAGGCTGGAATCTTAAAAGCTGGTGAATTTGCTTTTCCCGCCGCCGTTAGCCAACAAAGTGTATTTGAAATTTTAGAAAGAGGAATAGCGGTCGTTCATCATCTAACTGTGGCAGAGGGGCTTTCTAGTATTCAGGTAGTAGCCATAATAAACGCAACTGAAGGGTTGAATGGCGAAATTCATGATATTCCATTGGAAGGAACACTATTACCTGAAACTTATTATTACGCTTATGGCGATAAAAGAGCCGATACTGTTAATCGCATGCGTATTGCGATGGATAAGAAGGTCCATGACTTGTGGAAAAAACGTGACCAAAATTTACCAATAGCCAATCCTAAGGAAGCTTTAATACTGGCTTCTATTGTAGAAAAGGAGACAAAGGTAGAGGCTGAGCGACCGCTGGTAGCAAGCGTCTTTGTTAATCGTTTAAAATTTGGCATGCGGTTACAGGCAGATACTACTGTAGTTTATGGCATTTCAAGGGGTAAATATTTCAGTCGCCCGCTCAATAAAAGCGATTTAAGAGAACAGACTCCATATAATACTTATATCATCGCTGGCTTACCACCTGGGCCTATAGCTAATCCAGGAGTAGCTTCTATAGTAGCTGTGCTACAGCCTGCAAAAACAGATTATCTTTATTTCGTTGCAGATGGTACTGGTGGACATGCATTCTCCAATACTTTAGTTGGGCACAACCGTAATGTTCGTGATTGGCGAAAACAGCAAAAGAAAAACATTTAGCATACGGCTTATATAATTATTATAATGCGAAATTATCTTGGATTGACCATCAAATGCTTGCCTCTTTTTGGAGAGAAATAATACATACTAAATTTATTAATCAATATATAATGTTTAGGGTTATACTTCAGTAAACTAAAAGGCTAAATCTTGCTTGTAATGTGCGAAGATTTCCTTGTTTACCATTATGCTTTGCTGATCTTAACAAGATCTTATCATTAATTGATAACAATTTTTGCTGAGCTGTTATTATTACATTTTTACAAGCAAGTCTACAACAAAAGCAGCGCAATTCATTATTGAAGTTTTATTAACCATGTTATTGTGTAAATAATTAATATTCTTAATATTATGCTAAATTAATTTAGCCTTTTTAAGATAATTTGTTATATTTTTAATGTCTTTGAGATTTTCTAGCAACTATAATTTAACAATTAACGATTATATGATTATTATCGCTAGAAGTAATGTTAACAAAAAAGTATTGATGTACTATCATCAATATTTTTTACGTAATTGCACCAAGTATAAAATATCGCTTTACTGTTTTACAAAGTATAGTTGGTTTATTGGATAAGCAATGATTTAAGGCAATAAGCATGCATTGATGAACTGATCATATAAAGCAATACAGTTAATTTCTTTATAATTATTCATAAATCTTGTTACTTTTAATAAGTAAATAGTTTTGTTGTACTTTTTTGGAGGATTAATCTGTAGTTAATGCAATTAATGCAATATTTAATATTATTAATTGGGAGATTTTTATTCAATGATTACTAGACGCGGGCTAATGCTTGTTCTTTCTTCCCCTTCTGGCGCCGGTAAAACTTCTATTGCTCGCAAACTTATGGAGAGTGAATATGACATCTCTATGTCGATTTCTGTAACCACCCGATCACCACGGCCTGGTGAAGTGCACGGTCTTGATTATTTTTTTATTAGTCTTACAGAATTTCAAGTTATGGTTAGTCGTAATGATTTGTTAGAGCATGCTAAGGTTTTCGGCAATTACTACGGCACTCCACGCAAGGCAGTAGAAGCAACACTTGAAAGCGGTAAGGATATTTTATTTGATATTGACTGGCAAGGAGTGCAACAACTTGAAGCTAATACAACAGCGGACTTGGTAAGTATTTTTATTTTACCACCTTCTAGTAGTGAGTTGGAAGGCCGTCTTCTTACTCGTGCTCAAGATAGCAAAGCTGTTGTTACTCAGCGGATGGCTAATGCAGTTAATGAGCTTAGCCATTATCAAAAATACGAATACGTAATTATCAATGACGATATTGATGTCAGTGTGAATAATATTCATATGATTCTTAGTGCTGAACGCTTAAAGCGAGAACGATCGGTAGGACTGAAAGAATTTGTTAAGATCCTAAGTGAAGAGAAGGAATTATCTCAAACTGTGTAAATATTAATATGAGATATTATAAT
This sequence comes from Candidatus Endolissoclinum faulkneri L2, assembly GCF_000319385.1. Classification (GTDB taxonomy): domain Bacteria; phylum Pseudomonadota; class Alphaproteobacteria; order Thalassobaculales; family Thalassobaculaceae; genus Thalassobaculum; species Thalassobaculum faulkneri. Next base: position 634,543 of record NC_019566.1, read on the forward strand.
TAAGCTCAAAGCGTTTTCTATTAGAAGATTAATACTTTTGTTTTTTTGAATAAAAATTCATGTTTTTTAATAAACTATTAATTACAAATAATTATTTAATACTTAATATTTTATGTAGTTCAATTTTTACTCAAATATTAATTTTACGCTGGTTAGAAGGAGATCTAGAAATTCTTTTTTGTGACAAGGAATAATATAGTATTTACTAATTATAAGTATCTGCCTTCAATAATAACAACAATTATGTGCAACATACATAACATTTCTTCATTTACTGTACAAGTTGCTGATTGGTTATTTTTTAATTCACAGCGATTATAAAATAAATCAAGTAATTGCTGAGATAAACTAAATACATTAGTAAATTAAGGCTAAGCCTAATTTAACAAAATATTCAGCATGCCAAATATTAAATAAACATTAATTTATTAATTGTTGCATAAAACTGTATTTTTAGTATTTATATTACAGAGCATAATTTAACGCGTTTAATATATGATTATTAGTAAATATTATCTAATCACTAATTAATAATAAAAATAAAATACAGAGAAGATAAATTGAATTAAAATATACTTAATTTGCTAGATAAATTAAGATGCACTGAATTTAATCATGATTAAATTCAGTATTTTTAAGTTTTTTTTAAAAATTAAATGTTAAATTGTCCTAAAAAAACTAGAAAATCAAGATAGAGTATTTAAGTTAAAATGTTTAAACATATTTTTTCTAGCTAAATGCTGGTATTTTGTATAATCAAAATTTATCTCCTAAGTATCTTTATTATAAAGATCGGTAATAATAATGTTCTTTTGTTGTAATGATAATTATTCGAATATTATTAATACCAATTCGCGATTGATTAGAGAAAATACGCAGATATAGTCCGTTAAATCGAATTTAAGTTATACTTAAATTACAACTGATTATATGTTAGAGGATAGATTTTAACGTAACAAGTTGTTGAATAAATTAAAGAAATTCGCATGAAACATAAATCTACTAGACTCGTTTTTTTGTTACATATGTTTTAGAACAGTAAGGACAGATCACTTTATGTTTTTCTTTAGCAATTTCCAGAAATATACGAGGATGACCCATTAGCTCGTCACCTCCATCGCATGTTACCGAGTATCCGGTTACTTCGATAGTTTCAAACGCACAATTGTTTATTTCTATCATTGCTCATCCTTTACCTTTTAAGTAGAAAATAATTAATCTTACTTACGGTCACTGATCGTGTAAGATTTTACTGCTATACTGTTAATTAAGTAAAAGTTAATAAGTTTTTTTATTGAGAATTGGATATATATTTTGCATCTTGCTTACCGTATTTTTAACTTAATAATGTTTAGTAAAGCTTAAAGAATTGTTATGCACATTGAAATCAAACTATAAATATAAATCCTAGCATTAAAAAAGCAAAGCTGCAATTGGTAGCAATTTCCTTGTGCGAATTCACAAGCAATATAAATTATAGATTTTCTATATAAAGAAACAGCCAATTATTATAAATAACATTTTGATTAAAAAGTAATTACTATTTGATAATAATATTTAATTATAATTTTAATTAAAGTTATATATCATAAAAGTATAATACTTTCACTGTCTTCCCTTAGTGCTTCAAGCACTAGGATGAATATAATTCAAAAAAAATTGTGAGTTAACATCACAATTTTATTTATCCTATGAATTACTATCATTTTTCTGATATAGTTTTCAAATCAAGTTGTGAAATTAGTGCTCTAGTGTAAATGAATTTACTTTAAGTGCTTAAATCTTATCATATCAAAAATTATCGACTTAATAATGTACGAAGTTGGCTATTTCATGCCATTGCTTTTTTATTTAGTTCTGGAGCATTTCATTATTGAATCGACTATTGGATAAGTAAAATAATTCTGTTTTGCTAATTTTAAATTAAATCTCAATATAGAATAGAGACCATAGAAATTTTTTTTGAAAAATTGCTATGGTTAAAAACAAAATATAAAATATTTTTCTAAATAGTCTAATAAATCTAAATTAGATTATCATTATAAGATAATGTACATAAATATGGGGTATTAGTATTATATATATGATTAATTTCAGTCTAAACTAATTGTTATAACTAAAGAAGTTGTAAAATGTATCCTTAGCTTTAAGGAATAGCATATTATACTAGTTAATTTTTATCTATTAAGCCATTGATATAATCGCTAGATAAACAGGAGATCAATAAATATCCTAGTATTATTAATTTAGATTGTGGGATATAAATTTTATTTATAACATCGATTGTATTATTTTGATTTATACATGGTATAAATTCATGCTAAGATTAACAAAATAATATTGAATGTGTATGCAAATAAAACTGCAGTATATTTAAGATAATACAAAGGTATTTCTCTGCCTTCATAGAACATATAAAGGCAGAGATTAGCTATTTTTACGTTCTAAATGAAGTCATTTAAAAGAAAATAATCATAATAGCAAAGAAAATTGAGATATCAAACAACAAAAAGCACAATCATACAATAAACAATAGAAACATCCATTACTATACTGTATTATTTATCGATTTATTAGTATTAGCTTGTTATTCATTAATGGTGAGTGAGTCATTGTTAGCAGAGACATTCACTACATCACCATGCTTGATAGCACCATTAAGTATATAGTTTGCAAGCGGATTTTGCAGAGAACGCTGAATAACTCGCTTTAATGGACGAGCGCCGTAAACTAAATCATAGCCTGCCTCGGCTAGCCATACCAGTGCATTATCATCTATTTCGAGCTGAATATTGGAGTTAGCAAGCATATTTTGCAGTCGAGCAAGCTGAATATTAACGACACTCTTCATATTATCTCGTTCTAATCGGGTAAATATTATCACCTCATCAATCCTATTTAGGAACTCAGGACGAAATGACTTTTGCACGACTTTCATAACCTCATTTTGTACAGAACCCACCGGAGCTCCATCAGGAATTTTTGCAAGAATATATGCACCTAAATTGGAAGTCATGGTTATAATAGTATTGCGAAAATCAACTGTACGGCCTTGACCATCAGTTAAACGGCCATCGTCTAGTACTTGTAATAGGATGTTAAATACTTCAGGATGAGCTTTTTCTATTTCGTCAAATAGTACTACTTGGTAGGGGCGCCGCCGTATAGCTTCGGTTAGATTACCTCCTTCCAAATAACCTACATAACCTGGAGGTGCACCAATTAGACGGGCTACGGAATGTTTTTCCATATACTCAGACATGTCAAGACGAACCATAGCGTGCTCTTCGTCGAATAAGAATTCTGCTAGCGCTTTGGTTAACTCAGTTTTTCCTACCCCAGTGGGTCCTAGAAATAGGAAAGATCCAATTGGTCTATTTGGATCTTGTAATCCAGTACGTGAACGACGTACTGCATTGGATACTGCCGATATTGCTTCTTCTTGCCCTGCAACACGCTTATGTAGGTTAAATTCCATTGCCAGCAGCTTCTCTCGCTCGTTTTTAAGCATCTTATCTACAGGAATGCCAGTCCAGCGTGATACTACCAAAGCGATATCTTCATCTGATACTTCTTCTTTTAGCATACGTGTGGAGGGTATGTTCTCGCTCTGAGCCATCTTTTGCTCTAATTGTGGAATAATTGAATATGTCAATTCTCCCGCTTTTGTTAAATCACCAGCACGTTTGGCTATTTCTAAATCATTACGAGCAACTTCAAGCTTTTCTTTTATTTTTTGAGAACGTGTTAACATCTCCTTCTCTCCTTGCCAACTTGCAGTTAGCTCGGATAAACTTTTTTCCAAATCTCCTAATTCATTTACCAAAATCTTTAGACGGCTGCAACTAGCCTTATCGTTCTCTTTCTTCAAAGCCTCGCGTTCAATTTTAAGTTGTATAATCCTACGATCTAGTTCGTCAATTTGATCTGGCTTACTATCGATCTCCATACGCCGTCGACTTGCAGCTTCATCCACCAAATCAATTGCCTTATCTGGAAGAAAACGATCTGTTATATATCGACTAGACAAATTGGCAGCTGAGATTAATGCGCTATCAGTGATTCGTACTCCGTGATGTAGCTCATACTTTTCTTTTAAACCACGCAATATACACAGCGTATCAAGTACGCTAGGTTCATCTATCATTATTGGCTGGAAACGTCTAGCTAAGGCAGCGTCCTTTTCGATGTGCTTGCGGTATTCGTCAATCGTAGTAGCGCCGACACAGTGCAGCTCGCCACGTGCTAAGGATGGTTTTAACATATTTGAAGCATCGATAGAACCTTCAGCTGCACCAGCACCAACTAGAGTGTGAAGCTCGTCTATGAACAAAATAATATCATCTTGTATTGTGCTTAGTTCATTCAACACTGCTTTTAAACGCTCCTCGAACTCACCACGAAATTTTGCTCCGGCTATTAAAGCAGCTAGATCAAGCACTAGCAATTTTCTTTTTTTTAAACCCTCTGGCACGTCACCGTTAATAATGCGTTGAGCTAAACCTTCAACTATAGCAGTTTTACCAACACCAGCCTCTCCGATCATTACTGGATTATTTTTGGTTCGACGAGATAAAACCTGTATGGTGCGACGAATTTCTTCATCACGTCCAATTATTGGATCTATATTTCCATTCTGAGCTAATTTGGTGAGGTCACGGGTGTATTTTGTTAAGGCGTCAAAATTGCTTTCTGCATTAGCGCTATCTGCAGTTTGGTTTTTACGCATATCTTGTATTACCTTTTCTAGTTTTTTTGGCGATAAAACTTTGTTGATTAATGCCTGTGATGATTCATCTTGCGAAACAATGATAATCGCTTGTAGTAGACGCTCAACAGTAACGTATCTATCGCCTGATTTATTCGCAATCTCTTCTGATTTAGTTAAGACATTTACGACTTCCGGTGACATGTAGACTTCATTTGTAATATCGCCTTCTACTCGAGGTATTTTATTAAGCGTCTCTTCCGCTTGATCTAGCAGAACATTAGGGTCAGCACCGACGCATTTAATTAGGTTAGCTAACCCTTCATCATTCTCAATTAACACCTTAAGAAGATGTGCTGGCATCAGTAGCTGATGACCACGATAGAGTGCTAATGTTTGAGCGGCATGTAGAAAGCTATTAGAGCGATTAGAAAATTTTTCAAAATTCATATTTAAATTTCCGCTAAAATTTAGTCTAGGCTAACAAAAATCATCTTGTATAATCTTAAATGCCTTAATAAGCTATCTGTTATCATTACTTTAGATTGTTAATATGCGTACTGTGGCGAAACCAGTAATAAGATAGAAGGATTTGCCTGCCAAGTCCATTCTTTTATCAAAAATATTATGCAATTTTAATCAAATCATAAGTGATAATTGTCGATTTAATCTAATGTTTTTTACGTAAAATACTTTGAAAGTTATATTTCAAGGAAATTGTTTATTGAAAGGAAAATTAGTATAATTTAAGCATAATTTAATTTGCTTTGCAGTATTGCTATATTAATAAAGAATATATTTCATACGTGAATTTAAAAATTACTTATGCATGTTATTTACTAACTGAGGTTAGCTATAAACCTTACTAGAAAAAAAGTTAACCTGATGCGACAGCCGATAGGCAAATAATTGTTTTACGCCATAAATTTAATAAACTGATTAATTAATCAATAGAATTTATTATTATCGATTTAGATATTTATGTGGCAAGTAGTTCATCGCAAAAAAACATCACCGAATAAAGTAATACGCATTTTAGCAAACTGTTAATATAAGGCAAATTTGCTCTATAGTTAGACGCGGAGGCTATTGTATTACGCCATAGGTTATCAATAACAGTTTAACATTTTATATACACAAGCTTTTTCAGCAAAGGTTTATTTGTATTTGGCATATTGTTTAAATCATTGTTTTTATTTATAGTTTGTATATAACAGTTACCTTTAATATTGAACTAACCAGAAGATATATTGTTTATAAAATAAATTAGCTTATTTATGAAAATGTAATAAATATTATAAATGTAAAAACCTAATTGCATTCGTATATTTTATCTAACGATTTTATCCTAGATAAAAGTCTATTAGCATAATGGAAATTATTTTATACTTAAATTTTATATTAACTTTACTTTATGTATTTTTTTATTATTATTTACTTACTAAAATAAATAATTAATTAAGATTCTGACATTATCTAATGTTACTAAAGCAAATTTCCTACTATAAATCAATTAATTTTAAAACTACTATCAACTCATTTTAAAACAAGCGCTCGGGGTATATTAGATAAATCAGCTTTGCGACTGATTTCTCGCAAACCAGCTTGAAGCATGATAGCCGCAACAGCGTTGGCTTGACCAATGCCCAATTCTAAGATCGTTACCCCATTATATGATAAAACACGACGCAGTAAAGGTGCAAGTACGCGGTAAGCATCCAGACCATCAACTCCACCGACAAGAGCATTAAGCGGATCGTAATTACGTACTCCATCTTCCAAAGATAAAATTTCATCTTCGGCGACATAGGGCGGATTTGATAAGATTAAATCAAATTGATTATCTTGTAAACTGTTCCAGTTCTGACAACGAATTTCAGCTCGATCAGACAGTCCTGTCATCTTCGCATTGTGACGAGCCACTTCAGAAGCGGCTAGCGAGCTGTCAATCCCAAGACCAGTTGCTGTAGGAAACTCTGAAAGAGCAGCCAATAGTAAACAACCGGTGCCGGTACCAAGATCAAGAACACGACTGGGTGGTTTACGATTTATAAATATTTCGAGAGTAGCTTCAATGAGAGTTTCGCTATCGGGCCTAGGGTCTAGGGTATCTGCTGTTACCATCAACTCCAATGTCCAGAAGGAGCATTGGCCGGTAATTTTATTGACTGGCTCTCCAGCAATGTGACGAGAAATTAATGCTTGGAATTGTTCCAAATTCTTACTATCCAGTACTTCTTCTTCGTGCGGCCACACTGTCCTATTCAACAGATGACTAAGTAATAATCGTGCATTAAGTCTAGCATTATTGATACCAGCACAAGCAAAATCAGCAGCAGCAAATCTGATAACGTTGCGAATACTATTCAATTCTTGTCTCGCTCTTAGTTTATCTTTGCCAAACGTTCTGCCTCATCATCAGAGATTAGTGGTTCTATTAATTCATTAAGCGCTTCGCCATTAATCACCTGATCTAGCTTGTAGATGGTTAAATTGATACGATGATCAGTTACTCGACCTTGGGGAAAATTATAAGTACGTATGCGTTCTGAACGGTTACCAGAGCCAACCTGGCTTTTGCGATGGGCAGCACGGGCCTCGTCAGAGGCTTGGCGTTGCATATTATAAAGCCTAGAGCGCATAATACGCATGGCTTTAGCCCGGTTTTTATGTTGAGATTTTTCATCTTGTTGAGTGACAACAACCCCAGTAGGAATATGGGTGATTCGCACTGCACTATCGGTAGTATTCACATGCTGGCCTCCGGCACCCCTAGAGCGATAAACATCTATCCTTATATCTTTTTCCTCAATATGAACATCGATTTCTTTTGCCTCCGGCAGCACCGCGACGGTAGCAGCAGAAGTATGTATACGTCCTTGGTTTTCGGTAACAGGCACTCTCTGTACTCGGTGCGTGCCACTTTCAAATTTTAGGCAAGCATACACTCCTACTCCAGTGATGGAAGCGATTGCTTCTTTATAACCATCCAGTTCATTTTCAGATACATTCATAATCTCAAATCGCCAGCCGCGTTTTTGAGAATAACGTTGATACATGCTAAACAAGTCAGCGGCAAATAGTGCAGCTTCGTTGCCTCCGATACCAGCACGTACTTCCAAGATCACGTTTTTCTTATCTGCCTCATCTTTTGGTAGCAACAAGATCTGTACATCGCGCTCTAATTCAGGCAAGCGTGATTTGATCCTTTCAATTTCTGATTCGACTAGTTTGTTCATTTCTGCGTCTTTGCTATCGACTAAAGCGACAGTATCAGCGAGTTCTGCCCAAGCGCGCTTAAGATTCTCAATCTTAGTAACCACTGGGGTTATTTCCGACAGCTCAAGAGCTATCTTTTGGAATGCGTGGGAATCTAATGAGGATGGCTTAGAAATTAGCATTTCCAGTTCGCGCGCGCGCTCTACCACATGCTCAAATGTTGATTTTACGCTCACTTTTCCTCTCCTTGACTTACGAAGCTATGTAATGAAAATATAGAAATATTAAACTTTTGCTCGATTAAGACAATAAATCTTTAGATTATCGGTAAAACATAATCAGTAGCTCAATTTACTTGGTAATATGAGTTGCATCAATAAAACTATATTATCCTCTAATCAATGCCTTAGTTAGTATAAGCATTTTGGATATCTGCTAAGATGTTACTGGCTAAATATATCTAAATTAATCTCATATATTAAATATTTTATCATTGGTGCTAATAAATATGAGCAATTAAGATCTAATATAAATAGAAAAGTAATACCCGAGAATAGTTCAGAAGATTTTTAATCATTTCTAGCTTTAATAGTGTTTTATTTTCACTTTACTAATTTTTAGTATAAGTTTTGGAATGATCTAACGTTTAGCTAAAAGCTATTCTTTTGGATAAAAAAATTAATTAATGTAAATATTTAAAGCATTTATAGTACAATTAACTATCCGCTTAACGTAGCTATTAAAATAAATATGTGCTAGTAAATTATACTAATTAATAAAAATTTTTTGATTATGCCAATTATTGGCGAGAGATCTTCTGATTGCTAAATGCTTTTTTTAAAGCAGATTTTAATTAACAATAGTTGTCTATTTTGCTCATTTGAGCGCCTTATTTCAACTAGATTAGGCTTTGCATAATTTATAATATGCTTTGCAATTGACCCTACCAGATTTGCATATGTGCCCGAGTATTAAGTATAACAAGTAAGCTATCTTAATCTTAGCCTAACTAAGAAAGTTCTAATCTTACTTAAATCACTTTTTTGGGGAAAAACTAAACGTATAAAATACGATAAAGAATATTGTGGATAAAATAAAAGCAGCCAAAATGATAATCTCTCTCTCGGAAACTACCCTACAAAATCTCAATTTCAAATTTATGATACTTAAGTTAGTATATCATCCACATCCTTGTCACAAGGCAGAAGCTTAATTAATTTAAGCTCAAAACATTAATTAATATATTTATGCTAAATAGCATTCTTAGCTACTAGAAGATGCTGCCGTACGTTTTTTTGGGACAAAGTATATTCATTAGTTCTAATGAAAATTAAGCAAAAACATAATCAATAAGGTCAAGTGAGATCTATTAAGATTAGGTATATTTAACTATAAATAGCTAAAGAAATCTTCTGCTCAATCTAGAATATTATCATTATTAGGTAATGTGCTTAAGTTTTATTATTTTCAATATGATTGTAATCTAAGTCTATTCTGTCGTATCAGTAGAATATACCATGTTTTTTGCTTTAATTTCTGATTCAATCTCGGCGGCTTTTTGTTCAATAAGTTTTACCATATAGTCGACTATATCTTTTCTTTTTAAGCGATGCTTTGGTTGTCCAGCGGTATACACCATATGAGTGCCCCTTCCGCCACCAATAATACCTACATCAGTATAGCTTGCTTCACCCGGGCCGTTTACTACGCAACCGATTACCGCAACAGTCATCGGTGTAGTTATATGTTTTAAGCGATCCTCAAGTAATCGAACGTTTTCTATTACATCAAATTGCTGACGAGCGCAAGACGGACAAGATATCACATTAACGCCACGGTGGCGGAGGTTAAGAGATCTCAGGATATCAAAACCAACTTTTACCTCTTCCTCAGGTGAAGCCGAGAGAGATACACGAATCGTATCACCGATACCACTCCATAAAAGTGCACCAATACCTATGGAAGATTTTACAGTACCGATTCGCTGAGATCCTGACTCAGTCACACCAATATGTAATGGATAGTCACAAACTTCAGCCAAATCCTTATAAGCAGATGTGGTGAAGAAAATGTCAGACGACTTTACACTTATTTTGACATTTTGAAAGTCATTATCTTCGAGAATGCGCAATTGATTAAGCGCACTTTCCACCATTGCCCTTGGACAAGGTTCTCCGTATTTCTCCAAGATTTTCTTTTCCAAACTGCCAGCATTGACCCCAATACGCATTGAGCAATCATTGTCTTTTGCTGCTTTCACCACCTCGCGTACGCGAGAGACAGAGCCTATGTTGCCTGGGTTAATTCGCAGGCAAGCTGCCCCATTTTTAGCTGCTTCGATTGCGAGTTTATAATGAAAATGAATATCAGCAACAATCGGAACGTTTACTTGAGCGGTGATTTTTTTTAACGCTTTTGAAGATTCTTCGTTGGGGCAACTTACTCGAACTATATCAGCTCCACTAGCTTCGCATCGTTGAATTTGTTCGATTGTTGCTTTAATGTTAGTTGTTAGGGTGTTAGTCATGGTTTGGACGGCTATTGGAGCTCCATCGCCTATTGGAACCCTTCCTACATAAATACGACGGGAAAAACCTCGCCGAATGTCGCGATAAGATCGAGCGCTCATGTTAACCTCAGCTATCGGCTAGTTATAGTCTAGCTTTTGTTTTCGTAATATATTACACATACTTTGTATAGCAAAAAGCCAGTCATGCAATTTGGTTGTCGATCTTATCCTTAAATTCTTATTTTATTTATAGTAGGCAATTGGAGTGTATCAAACAACCTAAAAAAAAACAAAGCATAGAGGTCAGATAACAAAGTTGTTATTTTACTTTTGTATCGACAATTAAGCTTGTTATTGCTACTAGGCATGGAATAAACTAGTATTATTTCTGTAGTTAAAGATAATTTTGAACGGTATACTTTATAATAGTTTTACCAAGACTAGCACTAAGGTAATCAGCTAGTTTAATTGTTAGTTGCTCGCACAGATAAAGTTAAATACTGATGATCATGAGAAAATTATAGTTCGAAATATACTTATACAGCTTTTATTATCGAATAAATCATAAGTTTTCAAATGCATATTTCATATCTTAGAATCAATTGTTATTAGTAAATTAAAATGATTAACTTTATGTTTAATTGTGCTTGACAAATTTTTATAAATTGCTTAGCGGTTGCGGGTACAAGATTAGATAATTTATATTGTTCCAATATAATGACTTGTATAATAACAAGCTGTGTAATACTTAATTAAATTAAATATCAATAAAACTATTGGAAGATTGTTAGTTTTACTATATTCTGCCAATATTCGCTGTGTGGTCATAAGCTAGGTAACAAACTGAAGCTAAGGGAAGCTGTTTTTTTTATACATAACAAAAGTTGTTTTTTTGTTATTGCTAAAAATTGTTTGTTTTGCGCCAAATTCATCTAATCCTTATAGATATAAGACTTAGTATTTTGGCGAAAAATTATTTGAAATAATTAAAAACAGGAAATGCATTATATCAACGAATCAAGCTTTTGATTAAAATTAACTTTTATTATATATTTCCTAGTAAACTATTCAACTAAATTTGAATTAATAGCTTAATAGAGCCTTACTAGTGGCAATAGTTTAAATCATACTCGGTAAGTTCTTTCTTAATTTTCTCCTAATAGCTTAGGAGATTCGAATTTAAGTAAAGCACATTGCCCTACATAGATCACCAATTAATGTAGAAATTATTGTGAATTAATGTCTGCTAAATCAATTTTTGAGCTCATTGCCTGATATCTAATGCTGCTCTATGGATGGCTAGCTTACAAGTGCTAGCTATTATTGCTAAACAATTCTATATTCTTACTTACATCAATTATAAATTAATGTTTGGTCAATCTTTAACAAAGCTATTAAATAATCCTAAAATGCAACTTAAAGATAATCAAATATCTTCTGTAGTGTATTTATACATTCGTTGCTTGTGAAATATTATCTGTGTTTAATGTTTCGCTAGTTGTTGATTTAATGCTCCACAACTCATCTAGCTTATAGAAATTTCTTACTTCTGGACAAAATAAGTGAATTATTATATCACCAGCATCCAGTATTACCCAATTTCCACTGTAACTCCCTTCTACAGATACGTTATTAATCCCATGACTTTTGAGCATCCTATGAACATGATCAGCCATAGATAAAACATGGCGTGAAGACCGGCCATTAGCGATTATCATATGATCACCGATCGCAGGTTTATTCACTAGATCGATAACCACCAAGCAGTCGGCTTTATCGTCTTCTAGTAATTTTAGCACCATCTTCTTGAGATTTTTGCTTTGGCTATGAGTAATTTTATTACTTATGGATAACCCTCCTTATTGTCAAAGTGAATTCAGAATAACCGATAGTTCTAGAATTATAAATTTTTCATCTTAGCTACTTACCGCTGCTATTGCTAAACGATTATGCACATTATAAGTTTTTATCTAAATAGTCATTAAACTTTACTATTTAATAGGATCTAAATGATCTGGATTATTTACATTTATACAGTTAATAATCCACTAACTAGCTTATAAAGCACTCGCAGATAAATGTTAATCTTATTAAGATTCATGTAGCTATAAGCTAGGAAATGTACATAATACCTTTTACTAGACAAATGACCTGGAAAAATATGTTATTTATTATCAAAACACAAGAATATTTTTAATGCGTTTGAGTACAATTGTGTGGCAACACGCAAATAAATATTTTAATTGAATTATAACTAATCTACTATTGCGGACTTGCTAATATCTACAATCACAATAGTGTATGTAAAAGCAAGTTGATTAATGTTTTTGTAATATATTAATATCGTGATAATATTAATACTATGTTCGCTACTTAACCAGGTATTTAAATGATACTTTTATGTCAATCTCTTGCTAAGATACTTATAAGAAGTAGTAAATAAATCCTTGATTTTATAATTATACTTAATAATTTAAATAGCTAAAAATTAGCTATTTAAGAATTAGGATATAAAACATATGCATGATATTAATGTATATTAATCGACCTATTGATTAGAAACTTTTAGAAAATATTGATTTTGCTATCTTTAGTATTATAGTGTGCGCTGCAAATTATTATAGTTAAATTCTATTTAATTGCTTGCAATAGGTATTTTTGTATAAAAGGTAGATAAACTGCATGTTTGTAAGCGCAGCACCTATATAATTTTATCATGGCAAAAAGCTGAATTAACCATTGTTATGAGTCATAAGTACCACACTGAGCGGCGGCCGGTTGTTCTTTGTATCATGGATGGTTGGGGCTATCGTACAGATTGTACCAATAACGCCATAGCGCTTGCTGACACACCAAGTGTGAACGCTCTTCTTTCCCGCTGGCCAAGTAGTTTGATAAATGCAGCCGGCAAATTTGTTGGTTTGCCAGACGGACAAATAGGTAATTCAGAAGTTGGGCATATTAACATAGGTGCTGGCCGCATAGTTATGCAAGATTTACCAAAGATTAATTTAGCGATCAAAGATGGTAGTCTTGTTAAACAGCCTGCTATTAGCCGGTTGTGTGATGCACTAAAAAATTCAGGTGGTACATGTCATCTGATGGGTTTGGTATCTAATGGTGGTGTGCATAGCCACTATAGTCATGTAGTGGCTTTAGCTAAGATCATCTCTGCTACAGGTGCCAAGGTCGTGATTCATGTTTTTACAGATGGTCGAGATTGCTTTCCCAAGAGTGCGTTGAATCAGCTTCGCACATTTATTAATGATCTGGACGGGGTAGCTAATATTGCTTCTGTTAGCGGCAGATTTTTCGCTATGGATAGAGACAATCATTGGGATAGAATTGAACAGTCATGGAAAGCTGTTTGCCTAGCAGACGCTAAAAGAAGTGCAGATGACGCTGTCTCTGCGCTGCAGCAAGCATATGATCAAGAGGAAAGTGATGAGTTTATTACTCCAACTGTAATAGATGGTGGTATACCAGTGCAGAATGGTGATGCTTTAGTCATGTTAAATTTTCGAGCTGACCGATCTAGAGAAATTCTAGCTCCTTTTGTAGACGAGAACTTTGACGGATTTTCCCGTTCTCGTATTCCTAAGCTCTGTATTGTTGTCGGCATGGTGCAATATTCTTCTACCTTAGCTTCAAAAATGGTGACCATATTTCCGCCAACTAATATCCCTAATACACTTGGCGAGGTTGTAGCAAACGCAGGTAAAACCCAACTGCGCATCGCTGAAACTGAAAAGTACCCTCACGTTACTTTTTTTCTGAATGGTGGTCGCGAAGAGATATTTGATGGAGAGAAACGAATCATCGTTCCCTCACCCAAGGTAAAAACCTACGATTTACAGCCTGAGATGTCAGCATTAGAATTATGTAATAAACTTGTTTCAGCGATTGATGCCAATACATATGACCTTATTGTTGCTAATTTCGCTAATCCAGATATGGTTGGACATACAGGTTGTTTAAATGCTGCTATCAAGGCAGTGGAAACAGTAGACACTTGTATTGGTCGAGTTGCAGAGGTAGTATTAAAAGTTGCTGGAGTGATGTTTTTGACTGCTGATCATGGAAATTGCGAGATCATGGTTGATCCGGAAACCGGAATAAATCATACGACACATACCAACAATCTAGTCCCTGCTATTTTAGTTGGTGCGCCAGAAAATATAGCGTATCTAAATAATGGCATTCTTGCTGATGTGGCGCCTACTTTGCTTGCTCTAATTGGCATAGAACATCCAGCAGCGATGACTGGTAAATCAATGCTTTTGTATAAACATTAGATGGTAAATTTACCATCTAATAAGTCATTATGGATATAGCTGTTAGTAATCTTAAGAATCAAAGATATTTAATTGTTTTGCTTAAGGTTTGCGTGTGTGGGATAATTGATCGTATTCTTGCATTATTTTAATAAATTGATTATAATAAGTAGATCAGAACAAATATTTTAATTTGTACTTAATAACTATAAATTATAGCTAATTAATATTAGATAATTACTTTTTTATTTATTTATTAAATAGAATACTAGGTGAGCTCGCTCAAATTAAGAATGATCTTAAAAAGCAGAATAGACAAATTACTTGATTTATTTTCTCACAAGAAAAGCAATATTTGCTTTTCTTTGGTAAAGATATTAGCATAATTAAAGTAGATTTAAGCAATTAAGTTTTTCTTAAGACCCGTTTGAATTATTTTTAATTAGCTAGAGTCAGAAACTAAGTTTTAGTATTTTCATGTAAATGTCAGTAATATTGTTGCTTTATTTAATTATCCATTGATTTTAATACGCTAAAGATTATTTTTAAGTAGATTTTTTACAAAACGCAGTTACAGCTTTAATAGCAAGCAGTTTGTTGATTACTTTTTTATCTAGTATTTTTTTCTCATATATTAAGCAAAGAATTCTGCTTATACACTAGTCAGTACCTTTGCAAGCTACTTCATATTTTATTTGTTACTTCTTTTTAAGAAATTTTTAAATGTACTAAATACATAGTTGTTTTTACTTTTATTTAAGATGTGTTTTATAGCCTTTTCTAGGATTTTTAGCAGCAAATTTATTTAAACTTTTACTACTAGCTAAAAATAATAAGAAAATAGGTTTGGCAAACCAAGCATATTTTATACATAAATGCCACACACGATGGTTTAAGACTATAGAAATTTATTATTAAGCTTAAAGTCGCTTAGATCTAGCTGTGATCATAGATTCATGAATCTATGATCTGATGCTTTACCCTAATTAGACCGCAGCGGTTATTTACATACACCCTAGTTTTTACTTATTGCAAACGATGACTGAACTTTAATTAGACGTGACTTGTCTATGGCTTAATAAAAACGAATATGATTTATTAGTAAACCGTTAGCCAATTTGCTAAACAAACAATTTTCTAATTGCATTTTTCAAATACAAACGATAATTATTTTAATAATTTATTTTTAGTAGATACTTTTATCATTTAATTTTATTTTACCTTTGTGAATTATTTTGCAAGCTGAGATGTATTGCATTATTTTTACTTATTGTTAATAAAATTGATCTTTTATTTTTTTTTTCAAAAAACCTCAATTATATCAGAAAATGTACTATTGAACTAGTACGATAGCACAATTTTAATTTTAACATTACTTTAAGTTATTAAGTGATATAGATTCGTTTCTATTGTATATAGATTAATTCTTAAAAATATTAGTTATATTGATAATAGATTATTCACTCTACCCGATCGTATAGTATATTAATATACTATACGATCGGGATATTTAGTATAAATATGGATAATTTATCTGACTTAAATAAGTCAATAAAACTCAAAACTTATTGTATAATTATCAATTATTACTTTTAATTCTAAAAAAGTTTTTTTTTAGCCATCAATGTCTAGCTACCGTGACTAAAATAATTGGTGGTAAATTTATCTAGCAAAATAGTATTTAAATTAAGTTGTTAATTAAAAGCTGTTATTGCTTAATATATATTAAGCAATAACAAAAGCCAGTTAAGATATTTAGCTTGATAAAATTTATATTGTGTTGTTCATTAACTATATTGTTTAAAGGTTTAAAAGATTATTTATTATACGAAACAATAGATAAAAATTATTTCTAAATTGTTAAGATTGTTAAATTTAATGCATCTTTTGCGATATTAATCATTTTATCACATAGCCCTTGGTTTAACTTTAGTTAAAGATCATATGAAATAATGATATATTCGATATTAATAAGTTAAAGGACTTAATAGTAATCTGGTACATGATTGTCAGCTGCGTAGTTTGTAAATTTTGTCGTAGAGCCATCAAAATTCAATCTTACCACTCCAGTTGGGCCATGACGATGCTTAGAAATGATTACCTCAGCCCGTCCATGAGCATGCTTACAGCGTTCTTTCCACTGATCGTAACGTTCATGAAATTGTTTAGCATCTTCTTCTATGCGTTGCATTGGTTCAGATTTTTGTAGATAATATTCCTCACGATAGATAAACATAACTATATCTGCATCCTGCTCAATCGAGCCAGATTCGCGTAGATCAGCTAAAACTGGTCGCTTGTCTTCGCGTTGCTCCACTGCACGAGATAGCTGTGATATTGCAAGTACTGGTACATCAAGCTCCTTAGCGATTGCTTTTAGTCCTTGAGAAATGGATGATATTTCCTGCACTCGATTATCTATACGTCCACTTTTAGCTTGAGCAGGACGCATAAGCTGTAGATAGTCTACCACTATCAGTGCTAAGCCAAACTGGCGCTTTAAACGTCGAGCACGAGTGCGCATTGTATGAATAGGAATAGCTGGGGTGTCATCGATGAACATCGGTGCCTTTTCTAAATACTGACTTTCTGTTACTATTTTTTGAAAATCTTCGTTACTAAGCTGGCCGCGTCGCAACTTTTCTGAAGCAATGCCGGTACGTTCAGATAAAATACGCGTAGCAAGCTGTTCAGCGGACATTTCTAGAGAAAAAAAAGCTACAGGTTGTGCTGGCATATCCGGAACATCCATTAAACTGGTAGAAATGTGAAAGGCTATATTAGAAGCTAGAGTTGATTTGCCCATCGCAGGACGAGCTGCTAGAATTAGCAAGTCAGATGCATGAAGGCCACCAAGCAAATTATCAATATCAATTAAACCAGTAGAGTATCCAGCAAGTCCTCCTTCTCGTCTATATGCCGCCTCAGCTTGAGAAACGGATTCTAACAAAGCCAACTTTAATTCTTTTAAACGATTTCTGGTTTCACCAGTCTCAGCTAGGGTAAATAATTGATTCTCAATATTTTCTATTAGTTCGTGCGCAGAAATATCGATACCACGATCAAATGCTTCGTTAATCATTATCTCACCAATATCGATGAGCTCGCGTCGCAAATAACATTCGCGGATCTCCCGTCCGTAGTCTGAAGCATTAATTACAGTAACTACAGACGCAGCAAGTTTTACCAAG
The DNA here is from genome assembly GCF_000319385.1 of Candidatus Endolissoclinum faulkneri L2. Classification (GTDB taxonomy): domain Bacteria; phylum Pseudomonadota; class Alphaproteobacteria; order Thalassobaculales; family Thalassobaculaceae; genus Thalassobaculum; species Thalassobaculum faulkneri. The sequence continues at coordinate 652,444 of NC_019566.1, forward strand.
TATTGAGTACCACCAACCGTAGACAAAGCCTCGTCTTGGTCAAACATACCTTTCAGCGTGATTGGCGTGGCTATTTGTCCTCGATTGATTAGTTTAGCACAAGCGTCAAAAATGCGTCCGTGTACCGGATCTGCGAAATGCTCTGTATTTAAAAATTCACTGACCTTATCATATGACCGATTATTCACTAGGATTGCTCCAAGCAATGCCTGTTCTGCTTCTAAATTATGCGGTGGCTCTCGATAGGATGATTTGTTTTTGGAAGACTTATTTGTAAATAAAGTAGCAGTATTAGGAAATAAAGACATGCTAGATTCGTAATTTGACATACTTAATATACCGAGATTAGCTGACAATAATTTTTTAAATTAAGTTAATTTCTACAGATAATACTTATTGTAAGTTTTATTAATCACAGAAGTCAATCTTGACTATTATTTTTAATATTTTTCTTAGAAAGAAAATTAATCATTAGTTTTAATAATTCAAACAATATGCACAAGAAAGCATATTTTGTATTGTGCATTTAAAATAAAAAACCTTTTTGCTTATATAATAATAAAGCATTATGAGTAACATATTTAATTGTGCATTAGCTTTCAGCTAATTAAGTAATAAGCTGGTTATATATATTTTGTTTTAGATTAGCTGAAAAGCATTCAGTTGTTTTGTTTATTCCATTTGTTAAAATTTTTCTATAGCAGAAGACTAACGACTAAAATGCTTATCATGGCAAGGTTTTACTGTTTTAATATTAAGAAAAATTAATATCTTTCGTTTAGTCTTTTCAAATTCCACTTAGATCATAATTTTAATTACTATCAATACAATGTAATAAATTACGTTTGTATACCTGAATTGGTTTCCTATCAACTAAAAATTGATTGTTTAGGCAATTAAAATAAACATAGTTAATAGGATTGATTTGATATAAAAAAAAGCAAGCTAAATATTTTATTTTAGCTATTATTATTTCTGAATAAAAGTAAATATCGTGCTTAATGGTTAATTTATAACTAAAGACTATACAAAAAAGTGCTTATTAACATCTAATATTATAGATACTTTGCTATAATACTATTATATTTATCTTGTTACTTCAAAAAAGTATAATGCTTGATTTTTATTAAGAGTAAAATTGCAATAATATATCAATAGCAAAAGATTATTTTGCGCTTTTATTAATTAACTTACTTATTAAGTTTATAGTTACATAAATTCAGTTATTATTTTACTTTATATAATTAAATAAGCTAATTTAACTACTAACTGTAGTAAAAATTAATTTTTTACACGATATTCTAAGAATAAGCACTGCTAGATAATTACTCATGCAGTTAAGCAATAGTATTACTAGTGTAACAGGTGAAGCTTTATAGCTTTATGTTTGTTTAAACATTAGCTGAAGAAGCGCTTTAATGTATAGACAGATAATTTTTTAATTTTAGCTTTTAAGCTCATATTATTATTTCAATAAAAAATTTAAAATAGGCATTTGAGTATATTTTCATTAAATGAAACTATACTCAAATATAATATATTTCTATTATTTCATTTAAAGTTTAAACAATTTAAATTAGGAAGTATTTAATAACGTATTACGCAATATTTTAAATATATAGATCATCATTTATGCAAAATTATTAATCATGTAACTTGCATGCTGCATCTTACTCAGAATTAATATAAAATTTAATCTCGAGAGAAATTTTCTATATTTTTACTTAGTTTATTTTGAATAAAAGTATTGAAAACTAACTCATTCAGTATCAGTAAAATTACTGATACTGCTTACAATAAAGAATTTTTAACTTTGTTGTTTATACTATTTTTAGATCTGATTTGATAGTTGATAATATATAGTATAGTTTATGTATAACTATATAAATGGTAAAATTCATGTCGCCTTAAATGATTTAAAACATAAATTATCTTAATTTTTAAGTTAAAAACTGGCATCAATAAAAAATCAATACTCTCTAAGAAAGAGAGGTATTTTATACTACGGATATTAGTTAAAAGCCTTTTTAGAAACATATTTTATATTTTCATCAGAAATTATTACGCTAAATTTTTTTATATAAATGCACTACACTGAAAAGTAAATTTCTGTATTTATTAGGCAAATATAGTAGTATAATTAATTATTGATCAATGGTATAATATAAAGATCAAATAAATTTAAAATATCGATTGAAAATATATATAAATTTTAGTATTAAGATTTTATGCTATTATTTACTCTTCAGTTTATCTTCCATCTACTTATGGCAGATTAACTTTAAGTTAAAATTAACAACCATATCAGCAATAGTATTGTATATTATTATCGGTATGCAATTTACGCGCTGTATTGATGTTTGCTTTGTAGACGACATATTTTATATTGACACTATTAAATCTATGAGATAACTCCCAGGCTTTATCTCTAATGTCGACTTTAATTTATAACTACAATTATACTCATAAAATAATTTCCTCCAAAGATAGCAAATTATTTTGTCTATTTTGCAATAGAGTTGTTTACTGTAGACCTAAATTTTTGATTCTAAAGAATCAATGATCTGGCAATGCAACTCATGCCAAGATCGTTTATCAACGGTGGTAATGATTCCGCCATTAAGTTTTGTTGGACAGTAAGGTGTGCCGTCCATACATGCGGAATATCCTCCAGCTTCATGATGAATAAGCAAACCTGGTAGATGATCCCAAGGCATTTTTTTCCAGTAAATTCCATAATGCCATTGCCCAGTGGCAATTTGGATGTAGTCATAACCTGCGCAACCTTGGCTGTAATATCGATTAGACAACAAAGCGTTAGCTCTTCCACGTATACTGGAGCGTAATTGTTCTGGAATAAAGCGAAAGTTAAGCGACCCCTCCATTGTTTCAATACCAACGGCTGATGCCACCTGGAGACGCTCGCGACCTTTATTGTTTAACATCCACGCTCCTTCATTTAAGCTAGCTAAAGCTGTACGTTTCTCAATAGGTTGATGAATTGCGGAAGCGATAGTTTTGCCATGACAGATCAATGCTACCATCAAACAAAATCTATCCTTGCCCTCAACGAAATTATTCGTGCCGTCGATGGGATCAACAATCCATACAGGATTATCTCCATCGATTAACTTTATTAATGAGGGGTTATTTTCAATCAATTCCTCTCCTATTACTAAAGATCCAGGATAGAGTGATGGCAATAATTCACCCAACCTATGTTCAGCAGCTTCGTCAGCTATAGTTACTAAATCACTTGGTCCTGTTTTTTCGCGAATATCACCTTCCTTTAAGTTACCCCATCGAGGCACAATCTCTAAATTTGATACCTCTGTTAAGATTGTAGCAAGCTGGTCAAGATCAACAGTAGTCATTTGATTAAGTGGCTCCGTGGAAAATAATCTTCTGGATATAAACTCGCGCTGTGCTGTTATTAGATACGACTAGCATATGGTTATACCTAATAGTTATAGTAGAGTATATGCAAAATTAGCAGTTTATTAAAATTAAATATAGTTATTAACTGAATAGTTAAGTTTTTATGTTATTTAACTGGCAAAATCAACTAAAAATATTCCACAGTATTTTATACTAAATTACATTTAATAAAGTTAGTGTGAATCATATCATTAGCGATTAACTAGATAATACTAGTTATTTTTTTAAAATTAATAAAGTGTTTATTTCTGTATCTTTTAACAATTCTTCTTTGAAGAACTTCTGCTGTGAATTGAGAATTTAATGTTTTTAGTTTAAAAATTTATATCAATATACTTGAAGTATTCAAGATAATTAGCTAGTATTAAAATTAATTATTGAATTAAACCAATATAATATTTAGTCGATTAATTTATAACACTAACGTAATTACATAATTAGATCCTAATATTATTATACTTGGTAAGATCAATTTTAGCATTAGATTATTTTTTTTAGATAATTCAATTCGATTGAATGCCAAATTAGTGTGTGTTTTTGCTTTCTTAAAATTTGATTTATCTTGACGATAAAGCTTAAAGTTCAATTTTAAGGTATTATCTAATCCACATTTCCAAATAGTGAATGGCAGCTTAAATGCTTTGATTATAAACTTTAACGAATAACACTATTTCATAGCAAAATAGTTTTTTGTTTGTTTCTTTATAATGCTGGCAATCCAGCTAAGGCTACTGTTTATTGTACCTAACAAAAATATGTTAGGTAGTCCGCTAACAAAAATTGATATTGATAAATAAGCTAATCGCTTAACATCACCAGATTTCCAATCTGGTAGAATTTTCTTCTTTCGAGAGAAAGATTGATTAAAGAAAGCGCTTACTTTAGCAAAAGTAGTTCTACTGCTTTGGTAATAATAGTTCGCTATCGGCTAAAAACTGACTACTAAGCAAAAGACATAATGTTAGCTTTAATATTAAGCTTATTTTAACTAACAACCACCAAATGCAATTTGAGATCAATAACCAAAATTTACATTATACTAATCCAAACATGATGCATATTCAACTTTCTGGCGAGTTGACTTGCTACAAATGGTATTATTTAAGTTATGATCATATGGTGTATTGTGAATTATGATTTTTATGTGTACTAAATTTCTTTTAATTAAATTTAATCGATTATTAATATCATTACTTTCGTAAATGGATATTAATAATCGATTATCATTACTAAATGGGATATATGGAAATGTACATGATTCTCTGAAATAAGTGATAATGCCGAAAAAGCTGTAGGTTTTACTGGTGAGCAATACAAATTCCTGAAAAATTTAAGTAGCTAATTAGAAAGTTTATTATAAAATTCTTTTGTTTTAGAAACTTTGCTACGTCAGTAGCTCGATGCAATGCTATTTATTTCAATGGTCGTTTGACAATTAAATACTGTATCTTTTCATGTATGAAAGTTATTTCGCCATTACATTTTGGCAAGAACAAGCCATAAAGGCTTAGAAGGATTGTAAAAAAGTGCTAATCATATACGCACCATATGTCGCTAAGCTGAATAATTAATTTAAGGTATTTATAAAAATTCTATATTTCCCATTATCCAAGCTTAGAATTCAATATGTATTTTAGCTAATCCCAATATTTAACATGCATGATTGTGTATTAAATTATTACATGATGAAATGGATGTTTATCATACTTAAAAGCTTTATCTCCGATAAACCAGCTAATGAATTCTAAAGTTAAATTGTTCTTTGTCAAACAAAACAGCTACAGTAACTCAACTATGTCCTAATCTGTAAACAAGCTTAACTATGAAGAAAAAAGCTTGATAGAAATTTCACTTAATTTCTTTTAAATCTACCTAATACAATCTCTTGTCAAGCAGATAACTCACAACAGCCAGAGCAACATACAAATTTTGTTTGATTCACCTGAAAAGGTATTATAGTTATTGCAAATCAAAGCTTTGAGATTAAGTTTTAGGTGTTTTGTAAACCATTGTAATAGCTATGCTGCTTTCAAATTTTTAATGAATGAATGCAAGTTAGGCTGAGAGTTGGCAGGCCTGATTACAAGAACACCTGCTGTGAATAAACCTTCCCAGCGCACTGCTTTCACTTTTAGCAGGTAGCTCCCTCATTGTTGGCATATTCTATATAGCCATTTCTCAAACTAAGAGATAAAGCGCCAGCCTTACCGTTACCGATCAAAACATCATCAATTTGGGTCACCGGAGTAACGAAAGTAGTAGCAGAAGATATAAATGCTTCTCGTGCTGCCTTAGCCTCTTGTACGGAGAAAGACTGTTCTTTATACTGAACGCCCAAGCGATCAGCTAGCTTTAAGATTGATACTCTAGTAACGCCGTTTAAAATATCATGATCGGCTGTTCTAGTTATTAGAACACCATTCTGAGTAACTATCCAAGCATTACTTGACGTTCCTTCAGTAATTTTACCGTTATCGTCGACTTGCCAAGCCTCGAAAGCACCTTTTTCTATAGCTTTTTGTTTACCTATAATATTAGCCAGCAGCGATAATGACTTAATATCACGACGTTTCCAACGAATATCTTTAATGGTTATCACTTTGATACCATCCTCTATAGTTTTTCGACTGGGCATAGTAATGGATTTAGCAGTCAGTATAATGCTTGGCTGGGATTTATTGGGGAATTGATGCTCGCGCTTGGCAATACCTCGAGTTACTTGTAAATAAATCAGGCCATATTTAATTTTGTTCAGGCGTACTATTTCGCGTATTATAGAGCGAAGAGCAGCACGACTAACAGGTTTTCTTATCTGTAACTCCTTTAGCGAACGGTCTAGTCGGTCCAGATGAATAAGCTCATCGATCATCATACCATTATACATGACAATAACTTCATAGACGCCATCAGCAAATTGATAACCACGATCGTCGATGTGAACCGTAGCATAAGAATGCTGCAAGAAACGACCATTTACATATGCAATTCGTGCCATAATAAATCTATAATCTAATAGAAAAACATAAAAAATCATGCATACACTGCGAATTGTATTTAGTATAATAGCAATTTACAGGAAAAGAGTAAAGTCTTAATAGTAAGTTTTGCAAAATTTTTGCTTAATTTCCTAAGCGAAATAATCAGGCATTACTAATATTAATAACTTAAATTGCTTAATATGTAAATATTTTATTTGCGATTAGGCAAAGTATGCTGTTATCATACCTGAATTACAAATAAATTGCAAGATAATAAAAGTTTTGCTAACATTGTAAAAGCATATTACTGAATTTGCTTTTACAATATTGTTTCTTTAATTTCATAAAGAACAAAAAATTATTGTAATCTTATGCTGATAAAAATTTTTTAGATAACGAATATTCATATGTTATGCTAATTTAATATTTATTAAGCAAACTAAAATGATAGTTTTTATTGTTAGTGGTTGTTTTTTTTAGATCTAATTATCGGTAAATTTACTTTCTAATATCTTAGGGACTAGTTTGCTTTAACATTATTTGTTTGATTTTGTAATTTTATTATTTAGTATTTATCTTTAGTGATCTTAGTATAGCAATTGCTTATAATCTAAAATCTTGTTTGCTTTTTGTATTGCAACGCAAGGCTTTTAAGATATCTTGAAAATGTAGAGGCTTTCCTATATTTGTTCGGATTATGAGGTTGGTAGTGAAATAATTATGAAGCTGCTAACACGTTAAATATGGGTTTTTAATAACAAATGGCCCGTGCATTCAGCAAAAGTCTTCTTAAGTTTTTATATATTCTGAAAAAATCAATTGCTGTCGAGGCTTAGTCACTAGAATTTAAGCTGGCACTTATCAAGTTTATCTATATCTTACGAGTTCATCTATGCCTTCTAACGAAGAATTAATTGTTTTTTATCGTAACATGTTAGTAATTCGACGATTTGAGGAAAAGGCTAGTCAACTCTATGGCATGGGCCTCATTGGAGGCTTTTGTCATTTGTATATCGGCCAGGAAGCGGTAGTTGTAGGTATGCAAGCGTCAATTGAAGATGGCGATACTATTGTGACTTCCTATCGTGATCATGGTCACATGCTAGCCTCTGGAATGGAGGCGAGGGGTGTTATGGCTGAATTAACCGGTCGTATCGGTGGCTACTCTAAAGGTAAGGGTGGCTCAATGCATATGTTTAGTCGTGAGAAAAATTTCTTTGGTGGTCATGGAATTGTTGGCGCTCAAGTGCCAATCGGCACTGGCCTTGGCTTTAACCACCGTTATAGAAAAACCAATCGAGTTTCACTTACTTATCTTGGGGACGGAGCAGTAAATCAGGGTCAAGTTTATGAGAGCTTTAACATGGCAGCGCTTTGGAAGTTACCGGTTATATTTATTATCGAAAACAATGAATATGCCATGGGTACATCACAGCAGCGCTCTACTGCTGGTTTATCTATGGCGCAGCGTGGATATCCTTACGGCATTCCCGGTGAAGAGGTTGATGGTATGGATGTTTTGGCGGTTAAAGCAGCTGGCGATACATCAGTCAAACATTGTCGGGATGGTCATGGTCCTTGCATCCTAGAAATGAAAACATACCGTTATCGCGGTCACTCTATGTCTGATCCAGCTAAGTATCGCACCAAGGATGAGGTCAATAATGTGCGTCAAAATCGTGACCCAATTGATTATATTCGCCGACTACTGTTGAAGCAGGGTGTATGCGAAGGTACCCTAAAAAACATTGACCGTGAGGTAAAAGATCTGATTGCCGAGGCTGCCGAATTCTCTCAACAAAGCCCTAGTCCTAATATCGATGAGTTGTGGACTGACGTGGTGATCTAGGGTAAGGTGAGCTTGCTATATCAAGGTAAAGCGAATAAAAATTTAATAAAATACTGTAATTTGAGTATATTTAATTCTACACATACTATAACATAATTAATTTGGTTTTTTAAGTTTAATCACTGTTAATGAGGGAGAAGACTCCAAAAAAAATGCCTACATCCCGTTTTCTACTTGCGTCGTGTCTGACTATGGATTTGATTGCAATCTAGCAAATGTAGATAATTAAAGTATTGTGATACAGGCTCTGTAAGAAGTGTTCTCGCGGAAGAGGGGTAATCAATCTGCTAGTAAAAGCAAAAAAAATGATCATAATTGTATATAGTTGATGAGGTTGTTTTTTTTTGAATTAAGCAGAGACTTTTGGGTGAATGCATTATCACTTATGTCTTAAAGAATAAGGAAGCTATCAAACTATAAGCTTACTGAAAGAGGTCAAATAGCAAGTTATGTATTTAGAATCACTAAAGCTACGGCTTATACTTCCTTACCTAGTATTGGCTTACCTAGTATTGGGGGTTACCTTTTGTGACTGATTCTCAGCTTCCGGGCAAAGAAAAATTTTTTAAGGAGACTGTGCGCGAAGCTTTGCGTGATGCAATGGCTGAAGAAATGCGCAATGATAACGAGGTTTTTCTTCTTGGTGAAGAAGTTGCTGAGTATCAGGGAGCTTATAAGGTTACACAGGGATTGCTTGATGAATTTGGAGATGAACGAGTCATCGATACCCCGATTACAGAACATGGTTTTACTGGACTCGCCATCGGTGCTGCTTTTGGCAATTTGAAGCCTATTGTAGAATTTATGACTTTTAATTTTGCTATGCAAGCAATTGACCAGATAATTAATTCTGCTGCTAAGACTCTTTATATGTCCGGAGGACAAATTAGCTGTTCAATTGTATTTCGTGGTCCAAATGGAGTTGCTTCTCGTGTCGCTGCTCAGCACTCTCAGTGTTATGCAAGTTGGTATGCTCATTGTCCAGGTCTAAAGGTTATCTCTCCTTGGTCTGCAGCAGATGCCAAAGGTTTATTGAAGGCTGCAATTCGCGATCCTAACCCTGTTATTTTCCTTGAAAATGAAGTAATGTATGGCCAGTCTTTTGACGTGCCAATAGATCCAGATTTTGTTTTGCCAATTGGCAAAGCAGGTATTGAACGGGTTGGCAAAGATATTACCATCACGGCCTTTTCTATTATGGTGGGTAAAGCTCTTGAGGCAGCTGAAAAGTTAGCAAAGGATGGGGTTGATGCTGAAGTTATCAATTTGCGCACTATTCGCCCACTCGATATACAAACTATAGTGACTTCTGTGCAAAAAACAAATCGTTTGGTTACAGTAGAAGAAGGCTGGGCTTATTACGGTGTCGGTTCGGAAATTGCAGCTCAGGTTATGGAGTTTGCTTTTGACTATCTAGATGCACCTGTGGGTCGCGTTGCTGGTGCTGATGTACCAATGCCATATGCCGCCAATCTAGAAAAACTTGCAGTGCCCCAGGTTGAGAATATTGTTACTGCAGTTAAGAACGCCTGCTATCGTACATAACGGAAAAAATCAAGCGATGCCTATACCAATTACAATGCCAGCCCTTTCTCCGACCATGACCGAGGGCAATCTCGCTAAATGGATGGTAAAGGAAGGTGATACTGTATCTGCAGGTGAAGTGATAGTTGAGATTGAAACTGATAAGGCTACTATGGAAGTGGAGGCAGTTGATGATGGTATATTAGGCAAGATCGTAGTCGATAGTGGTACTAGTGGAGTTGCTGTTAATGCGGTCATTGCCTATCTTTTGGAGGAAGGAGAGAGTATAGCAAATATTCCTACTGAAAAGCAATTGTCGCCTATATTGGACGATGAAAAGGATTTTAAAGAACACTTACTTTTATCCAATGCTTGTAGTACTGCACAAGATGCTTTTAATCCGATCACTAACAATGACAAACGGGTCTTTGCTAGCCCACTTGCTAGGCGTTTAGCTAAACAGACTGAAGTTAACCTGAGTAACATCATCGGTACTGGCCCAAAAGGGCGGATTGTCAAAAATGATGTGGAAAATGTGATAGCTATATTGCCACCTAAGGATATTTTATGTGAGTCATCTACAAAGCAGTCATCTTCGTTTATTCAACCTAATGTTCCAGATTACAATGAGATTACGAATACTACTATGCGTAAGGTTATTGCCAAACGCTTAGTAGAATCCAAGCGCTGCGCTCCGCATTTTTATCTAACTATCGATTGTGAAATCGACGAACTTCTTAGGGTGCGCAAGGAATTAAATGCTAAGTCAAATGATTATAAAATATCATTAAATGATCTATTAATTCGAGCTGTTGCCATTGCTTTAAGACATACTCCAAATGCTAATTCTGTCTGGACTGACGACGCTATTCGAGTTTATCGCCAAATCGATATTGCTGTTGCAGTAGCTATAAAAGGTGGTCTGATTACGCCAGTGATTCGTGACGTAGGTTCGAAGGGGTTAGTTGAGATATCATCCTTGATGAAAGACTTAATCACCCGTGCTCGTGACAATAAGTTGTTGCCGGAAGAGTATCAAGGCGGAACATTTTCTATTTCTAATCTAGGTATGTTTGGTATAAAAGATTTTGCTGCAGTCATTAATCCGCCTCAGGCTGCGATAATGGCTGTTGGTACCGCCGAGGAGCGTCCAGTAGTTAAAGATGGTAAGCTTGGTATTGCTACAGTTATGAGTTGTACTTTGTCTGCTGATCATCGTGTTATAGATGGTGCAGTTGCTGCAGATTTTCTAAATACCTTTAGGAGGTTAATCGAAAATCCTCTTACTATGCTTCTGTGAGGGAGGATGTGTATGCCTAATGATCAATTTGATCTTATCGTGATTGGCGGCGGGCCAGGTGGTTACGTTGCTGCGATACGTGCTGCTCAGCTAGGTATGAGGACAGCGTTGGTTGAGCGGGAGCATCTTGGCGGTATTTGTTTGAACTGGGGATGTATTCCGACCAAGTCGCTGCTACGTTGCTCAGAGATCGCACACATTTTACATAACTTAGATCTTTATTGTTTTACTGCTAAAGATATATCTTTCGATCTTAAGGGAATAGTCACACGTTCGCGTGATATTGCTAAGCAGCTTTCTACGGGTATTACCCATTTACTAAATAAGAATAATATTACTGTAATTGATGGCCATGGTAAACTGGCAGGCATTTCCCAGAACTTACGTAAGATTTCGGTAAGCAAAAATGGCAAGTTAGTCAAAGATTACTGTGCTAAGCATGTCATTTTGGCTACTGGCGCGCGTGCAAACACATTGCCAGGTGTTACACCAAACGGTAAAAATATCCTGACCTATAAAGAAGCTATGTCGCCTGATACTATGCCAAAGAAGCTGTTAATTATTGGCTCAGGTGCTATCGGCATGGAATTTGCTAGCTTTTATAACGATATGGGTGTAGAAGTTACAGTCATCGAAAGCATAGATCGTATCCTACATGCCGAAGATACAGAGATATCTGCTTTTGCTATGCAACAATTTATTAAACAAGGAATCAAGATATATACTTCAGTGAATTTACATCAATTGATGGTTAGCGGAAGCGGCTATAATGCTGAAATTGAATTAAGCGGTAACAAGAAAATTTTAGAAGTTGATCGCGTTCTTCTGGCAGTTGGTATAATAGGTAACGTGGAAAATATAGGCTTGGAAAGCACCAAGGTAAAAGTAGAGAAAAGTCATGTAGTTACTAACGAATGGCTGGATACAGGGGAACCTGGGGTCTATGCAATTGGTGATTTAGTCGGCCCACCTTGGCTTGCCCATAAGGCAAGTCATGAGGCAGTGCTTTGCGTGGAAAAAATCGCTGGCTTGGGTGGTTTGTGTCCTATTAATACTAGAATGATCCCTAACTGTACCTACACTCGACCACAGATAGCTAGTATTGGTTTGACTGAAGCAGAAGCTAAGGAAACAAGAAGCAAGCTTAATATTGGCCGTTTTCCTTGCGTCGGTAATGGTAAAGCTATAATATTGGGTCAGCAAGAAGGTATAGTAAAGACTATATTTAGTGCCAAGACCGGTGAATTATTGGGAGCGCACATGATTGGTGCCGAGGTAACTGAACTAATTCATAGCTATGGAGTTGCGATGAATTTGGAGACTACTGAGGCAGAGTTAATGCATACTATCTTTCCACATCCTACTCTTAGCGAAATGATACACGAGTCTGTTCTTCATGCATATGGCCGAGCTATTCATTTTTAAAATTTTTATTTTTAAACATAGAGTTAACGGAATAAAGGGTCAAGAAATGAAAGGGTTGGCGTCAATATCTAAAGATAAAGTGCGTGTTCGCCATCCTGAGAAAGCACATAAACCAGATAATTTGGTAAAAAAGCGTAAACCTAACTGGCTACGAGTAAGAGCGGCTTCCTCAGAAACTTACCAAGAAACTCGTGCTATAATACGTGATTTTAATCTTCACACTGTTTGTGAAGAAGCCGCTTGTCCAAATATAGCTGAGTGTTGGTCTAAACGCCATGCAACGATGATGATACTGGGTTCAATTTGCACTAGAGCGTGTGCGTTCTGTAATGTTGCTACTGGTAAGCCAGACCAGGTTGATCCTAACGAACCAGAAAATGTAGCAAAATCAGTTATAAAGCTTGGATTAAATCACGTAGTAATTACTTCAGTGGATCGCGATGATTTGCCGGATGGTGGTGCAGGGCATTTTGCAGAGACCATTTTGCAAATTAGAAAGTATTCTCCTAGTACTACTGTAGAGGTTTTAACTCCTGATTTCAGGCGTAAAACAGATGCTTTAGCCATAGTAGTAGGAGCTAAACCAGACGTTTTTAATCATAATCTAGAGACAGTACCACGGTTATATACTACTATTCGTCCTGGTGCTCGCTATTTTAATTCGTTGCATTTACTATATAGTGCTAAGGAAATGGACCCTTATATATCAACTAAATCTGGCATTATGGTTGGTTTAGGAGAGACAGCTGAAGAAGTTAACCAAGTAATGGATGACATGCGTTCGGCTAAAGTAGACTGTATCACTATTGGTCAATACATGCAGCCGACGCCTAAACATCATGCGGTTGATAGATTTGTATCCCCAGAAGAATTTGAAACTTACAAGATTCGTGCTTTTAGTAAAGGTTTTCTCATTGTTTCTTCTTCGCCACTTACTCGCTCGTCTTATTTTGCAGGAGAGGATTTTGCTAAACTACGAGCTGCCCGTAACGCACATTTAGCGGATAAAATTAGTCCTATATAATGCTGCTATCAGCTGAATTTATGTTTTTATTACATAAAAAATAATTTTTGCATTAAATGCCAGTACACACAGAAAAGCGCATAGTTTATTATTTACCGGAACAGATGTATCTTCTTGTCGCCGACGTCGAAGCTTATCCAGATTTTTTACCTTGGTGTGTCGATGCACGAATTAATAAGCGGTATGAAAATATTTTCTTTGCTGATTTGATGGTTGGATATAAGTTATTTCGCGAGAAATTTACATCTAAGGTTAAGATATACCCGCAGGTAAACCGAATTGAGGTGACTTATACAGACGGTCCTTTTCTTTATCTTAAAAATCACTGGGCTTTTCTTAAATATGAAGATCACTGCTTAATTGATTTTTATTTAGATTTCGAATTTAAGAATATTATCATACAGCGTATGATGAGATTGTTTTTTAATGAGGTTGTTTGTCGTATGGTACAGGCTTTTGAAGATCGAGCAAAGTCATTATACGGCACATCGAAAAATTGCTAAGCCTATTAGCTATTATGCGAAACATTTTTCAGAATAAATAAATTTGCTTTATTTTTTGCTTAACTAAATAATAATGTGTACATTGTGCTTTGATTGATATGATAAGGTACAATTAAGAACACTAAATTATTTAATGCAAATTGACGAAATTAATTATTATTACAGATTAAGCTAATTGCTATAGAATATTGAAATATAACGAATAGCAATGGTCTGCTAATTATATGTACATCTTAAAATTCATATGAATGAAATGCGTTATAGTAGCAATAGAGGTTATATCTAAGAAACTGATTAAAAATTTTTAATATCAAGCTTGATTGGTAAAATCTTCTTAGAATAAGAATAAGTGTATTAAAAATACATTGTTTGTTATGGATATTACATCATTAAATACCAACAATCATAAAAAGCTAAGTTGTATAAATCCAATATGATATTCGTGAGTATCGTATAAATAAATACATAAACAATTAAATTTTTCTATTGTAATTTTATGTGACTATGTATTTTAAATAATCTCATTAATATCTTATTTGCATAAGATATTGCAAGTCTAGATACAAGCTATAAAGATAAAAATGACAACTAAATAATTAATATATTTTATTACCGATGATGTTTACAAATACTATTTGTAATGGAATAATTTCCATATAATAAAAAAGAAAAATAGCAATAAATAATAACTTATAATAAAATAAGTTATTAAGAAATTAGCACAATACACATTGAATTCTATTATTTTTTTTGTTGGAGGGATGGCCGAGCGGTTTAAGGCGCACGCTTGGAAAGCGTGTAGAGAGAAAACTCTCGCGGGTTCGAATCCCGCTCCCTCCGCCACACTGTATTTAAAATGCTATTTTACTGCAAAATCTAAAAATTATTTTAACCTATTCTGTCAAAAATTTAATGAGGTTAGCATAGAATATTTTTATTTTTTGTTTTAATCTTAGTATTAAGAATAGTTCTAAATTGTAATTAGCTATAGAATATTTTTGTAGTATAAAATCTATAGAAAATGTGAATGATAAAGTAATATTCGATTAATTATTAATAATACAATTGAATATCCTATTTGTAAATTCTTGACAAGAACATAACTATTATTTTAGAGCTAATTGTAAAGCTACTCAGTAAAATAGAAAATGCTGCATAAAACTACTAATTGTACAATTTAGTAAGCAATTAATTCTTCACAACATTACAGCACAATGCTATTTTTAATTATTACTAGTATCCAATTGATCGCTTTATTAGATGAATTTAGGGGAAGATATATATCGATGCTCTGATTATTTTTATCTTACGTTAAAGTTAGTAGATATCAGCAATTAACTAAAAAATAGCTTAATCTTTAACTAAAAAATTCACTAGGTATTCATTTTTTTTAATCTACCGACAACTAAGATGCTTAAGAGAAATTATGTTATTAATATTGCATGAGCTATTAATGCATAGAACATTTCACATATAGAATATGAAATGTTCTATATCAATAATAAATTAGTTTATACACAAACTGATCTAATTTTCATAAATTATTAAACAGAAAATCATAATATACTTGATTATTATTGGTATTCATGTTAGTTAAAAATCAATGTACTACTGCTAATAATTGAAGATAAATAAAAAAAATTAATTTATTTTCTGTATTATTTGCAATACAAATTCGAATATTCAAAATCATGAAGTGTATGCTAATATTATTGTGATGTCTTGTGTAATTATTGATCTTGATTCTGTCGATAGTACCAACTGGGAAGCACGTCGCCGAATCGAAGAAGGTCTAAGCGACGAAATTATTATTACGGCCTACAAACAAACTAATGGTCAAGCTCGACGAGGGCGAAGATGGGATAGTCCTCCTGGCAATCTTTATTGGAGTCGAGTGGCTTTTCCACAATTAGGTTCGCCAGTTCCATCCATTTTTTCCATGATTTCTGTATTGGCTGTACTTGATCTAGTACGCTTAGTTTTGCCATCAAATGTATTAGTCTGTATTAAATGGCCAAACGACATATTAATCGCAGGTAGTAAAGTAGCAGGTATTTTACTAGAGAGCGGTGAGAAGAATGGCACTCCCTGGGTAATTTGCGGTATTGGAATAAATTTAGTATCTTCTTTGTGCATCAAGAAGCCATATGCTGTTACCAATTTGCAACACTGTGGAGCAGTGAAGACTGATCGACAATATTTGGCATATGATTTGGCAAGACATTTCAATCGTAGGTTAACTGATTATTTGGAAAAGGGTATGGTTGCTATTCACACTGCAGTGCTAAAAAATTTAGTGGGTATAGGTAATTTCGTCACTATCTGCATCAACAATAGACGCGCTGATGATGTGACTGGTAGATTTTGTGGTTTAGATGATTTATGTAGAGCAGAAATTCTTACAATCGATGGCAAGAAACGAATAATTTCAGCTGGTGACTTGTTTTTGCAATCTACTGCTTAGTAAATAAAATTTATGTTTAGAAGTATAGCAATGTACTTTTTAATAATATTTATTTAAATATAATGTCAGTACTGATTATAAAATAGTAAAATTTTATCGTTATTATCGTTATGATTATAAGAAGTAGTTATTTTAAGATTATTTTTATATTATCTTAGGATGACTTTATAATTCAGTATGATAGAATAGTGCTTAGTAATAAGTTGCTAAATATTTTTTGTTAATATTGTTACGCGCACTGTTAAGAATATTGCAAATTCTAGTTACCAGTGAATTATTTGATAAACATAATGTTATTAATCACTGGTGTCATAAATATTATTGCTATAGTTGTTTGATGATAAGATAGTTAACGCACTGTTAATATTATCAGTCAGCAGTAATCGAGGATAATTTAGTTTATTATTAAGCGATTAGTTTTAATCAAGTATGTAGATCATGCGAGCACTTTATATTAGTTAGTATCAATTAATACTAATCCTTGCATAAAAGGATATTCGTAATAAATTAAAAAAAAAATAACATTTGATATTAGATTATTGCGTTAATACTTAAATGCATTTAATGGTAATAAACTTAGTATTTTTATACTCAATGTAGTAATTTAAGTTAACCATTGCTTCAAAAAAGTATAAAACAATTAAAAATTAAATTTATAATTATAATTAAACTACTAATAGATGCTGTATTTATAGCAGTTTATAGATTAAAATTCAATCTTTACGCTTTATTAGCATAGCTAAAATAATTTTTGTATTTAACAAATACATCTTACCTTACATTATCCAAAATTCATAACTGTTGCATTTAGTAATTGCTAACCAAGTATTAAAAATAGCTAGCATAGCAACACTATTAACTAGTAGTTTTAACCGTCATTAACAGTAAATTAGTTTAGTGGATACTAAAGAATCTAAAAATGGTACATTCCTTATAATAATGTAAGGCTTATCTCTTAGTTTCGTCAGAATGAAGACATAGCTATATGTCTATTAATTTTATGGCTTTGTTGTTTTAGCTAACAAAAATCAAATATCGGCTAATAAAATCTAATTATGAAGTATAAATGATTGATATGTGCAGGTATAATATTTAGCAGAAAATAGTATTAATTTATTCAACTTATTGACCGGTATCAGCATCCAAACTAGAAACTATTGCTATTGAACTATTACATAATTCACAACACCCTTCACAAAAGGTATATCTTGGGCGTATGCAATAACACGGTTAAGTTCATTCTGAGTACGAGCAATTCCCATTATGTAAACAATTTGATTCACTACATCGATTGAGTAGTTAATAACTGCGATTTTTTTGTCAGCTAACATTCGAAAACGAAGATCAGTGCCAATTTGTGTATCAAGAGTAAAATTAATTATACTAAATCGATTATTGACTTGCAGTTCATTGATAACCTGCACTACACCGTCAACGCTCCAAGCTAAACGTGTTGCAATTATTCGATCTTTTGCATTCTCTACATTGCCTGTTAATAATACTTTTCCACGGTCAACACTAAAAGAAACCTGGGGAAATAAATTATAATTAGTTTGAAATAATTTGCTATTAAGTTGTAGATAAATTAATCTATCATCGATAGTTCGGTAAAAACCATTTTTAGTTTGTACTGCAGTGAATCCGGCTACGCTAGTACCAATAATAATTCCTGCAGGTGAGCAACCTGCCAAAAAAATCGAAAGAACGATTATGGTAATAAGAGATATAACTACACAAGATTGATACTTGTAGTTGCCTTGATTCATCAATTCCTACCTTTGTTTATTTCTTTTTTTACCATTATTTTGCGCTATAAAATATAGATTTATTCATCCAATGATGGTATAATAAAAATAATATTTGAATTTTAAATTTGTTATATTCATTATAAACTCATGATCAGATTGATCACTTTATTAATTGTTTTTTTAACCTTTAGCAAAGCTAAAGATAACGAGCATATTGCATGTATAAAAAGAATTTAATCATTAACTGCTGTTAATAGACTATTAGTCGTATGATTAAACATTTTAAAATTAAATTATTACGCCAATTCGTTTGTTTTGCTTAAAATATTGCTTAGTAAAGCTCAGAAAAATATTCTGACTTATTATATAATAAGTATTAGATAAGAAAGTTTAGCATATTATTTTAATTATGCAGACAATAAGTTAGAATTATAGACTATCTTTATTTCAAATAACAGCATATCACAGGCTGTTATTTGAAAAATAAATAAAGCAATAGATTCAATCATTAATTTTAATTGGCAAGTAAAGTTATCATTCTGAAATTTATTTTAGTATTACTATTTAATATTTTTCTCTTCTAGAGAAGTAGAAAGATTAACTAATTGTATCATCTATTATTTATGAAATTAATTTTTCAATTAAATTGATTTGTTTGTCAATTGTCTGGTTTAATCAATTAATGCTTTTAAGCATTATGACATAATGCTGCGGTTCCATCTTAAAACACTCTGACATTAATTAGTTTAAAAATTAAATTTAAACAATGAATACCCATTCACTTACAAGATATTTATTTATATGATGGCTTCTAGTTTTACTCATATAATCAACTTAATTGTGTGATAATGCTCAAGCTATACACTAGCTATTACTTACCGAAGAAACTTTTTTTACTAATGAAATAAAATTATCAATTTAATTATTGCCTTTTTCAACTTCCTAGTTGAATTTTGTGATTGGCTTGATAATTTATCCTGTTGTTTATAGAATTCATTGTAGTATTAATACGTTAAAGTATTTTAACTAAATCTTAAAATCATTAGCTTGTATTACTTATCTTTTTTCCCAATAATGGAGAATCACCATTAGTCAATGGCGTTATTATTATTCGTAATAACAACAATTAATTATTATTAATCATTAAATATCAAAGTACCACATACGATGGCAATTCTATTCCTATATACAATGATTTATTCAACAAATATTAGTTTAGCTCGTGGCTTGCGTAAATACTTTTTGTAAGATAAGTCAAGTTAAATTTAAGCAATAGACAAATATACTTAGTATACTATAAATCCTTCTTATTTTAGATACCACTCTTTGTTTATATGATTAAATAAAAATATTTTAATAAACGAGGAATTAAATTTATCTAGTCGATATTATTAACAATAATCTAATTATAAAACATTGTATTTGTCCGATATTTTAGAATATGCATAACAAAATAAAATACGTCAAATTTTAATTTGAAGCTTTATAGTGCGCTATACAAATTAGTGAACTTTAAGTTTAGCTAAATAAATTAGTTGACTAGATAATTATAAGAAACGTTTTATAAAGCGTTTATAAAAACGCACAACTATTATGAAATCAAATTTCACGAATATTAATATGGAAACATATAAAGATTTGCTACTACATAAGACATAAGCAAATAATTTTTATTGTTTACTTATCGCGATAAAAGAGAACGCATCTGCCCATTAGCTACAGCTAACATAGCCAAATCGACATGGTCATTTGAGCGAATCTCAAAGAGCAATCGATCAGTTCGTTCCACATCATGCAAACAATCTGCACTCCAACAAGAAATAGCATCATCTGTAGATATGATATCGCCATTATGACTTATCAATTCCTTGCTGTGCTCATTTGTCTGTTGAGATTTTTCCTTTGAATCTATAACTACTCTTTTTATGTGATCCAATACCTTACGAGCAAGGTGGCTTTGGTGTCGATAAAAATCATCTACTAAAGCATTAACAGCCTGTTTTTGCCAATAAGTTTCTGCTACCATTTCCAATGCTTTGTCTCGCAACCAATCTAAAGAGAATTTAGTTCCAACTTTAAAATAAACAACCGCAACTGTGCGTACATCTAATTTTATTAATGATGCTAGTCGGACTATATCGCAGGCGGAAAATAATGCTTCTAAAGAAGCAATCTCATGAGAGAGAGTTTTTGGGACACCATTATCTTCTAGCTGGCTGCGCACCTTTCTCAGATTATCGCGCTCCATATCACCAATCACTTCTATTAAACAGCTTTTTAGATTACTAACGCCTGGGTAAAAATCATTGACATAGCTAGCAATATCAAGCGGTCGACGACCATTGCGTAAAAACCATATAGTTTTATGTTCCACTATTTGCTGTATATTGATTAGCATTTTAGTTTGCATCACTGCGGGAACTTTGTTGTCTAGATTATTAATTGCACTCCAAAGTTTTTGCATGTCGAATACTTCACGCACAATGATAAAAGCACGAGCGATATCCACTGAATTAGTGGCGGTTTGTTCATGAATAATATCGAGAAACGTAGCTCCAACCTTGTTAATCATGGAGTTTGTGACAGAGGTAGCTATAATCTCCCTTCTTAGACGATGCTCAATAATTGCTTTGCTATACTTTTTGCGAAGTATTTCTGGAAAATATAGTGCTAAATCATTAGCTAGCGCTGGGTCGTCCGGTAAGTCACTATCTAATAAATCATCGTATAATTCCATTTTAGCATAGGCAAGCAAAATAGCTAATTCTGGACGAGTTAATCCTCTACCTTCCGAAATTCGATTTATAATTGCTTCAT
The DNA here is from genome assembly GCF_000319385.1 of Candidatus Endolissoclinum faulkneri L2. Taxonomy (GTDB): domain Bacteria; phylum Pseudomonadota; class Alphaproteobacteria; order Thalassobaculales; family Thalassobaculaceae; genus Thalassobaculum; species Thalassobaculum faulkneri. The sequence goes on from NC_019566.1 coordinate 673,514, forward strand.
CATCAGGCAAAAATTCTATTTGGCGGTTTAATTTTAAATGACCACGTTCTAGTTTGCGCATCAATCGGCTCTGAGAATCTATTAGCGAAAGGCCTTTATATGAAGCAACAGAGAGCGCTTGAGTTTGGTCGTAATTATCAGCTAAGACGAGCTCAGCAATATCATTTGTCATTGTCTCAAGCAGTTTATCGCGCTGTTTTAAGGTCATATCGCCATCAGCTATTATAGCGCCTAGTAAAATTTTAATATTTACCTCATGATCCGAACAATCTACTCCAGCAGAATTATCGATCGCATCCGTGTTTAGCTTAATACCACTTAAAGCTGCTTCGATTCGCCCAAGCTGGGTAATTGCTAAATTAGCACCTTCACCGATCACCTTAGCTCTAATTTCCTTGGCATTTATACGTACCTGATCGTTAGCTCTATCGTATACATCAGCACTGTTTTCGCGTTCAGACTTAATGTATGTCCCAATTCCTCCAAACCACAGTAAGTCAGTTTTTACCTTTAACATCATACAGATTAGTTCATTGGGGGATACTATATCTTCACTTATACCAAAAGTTGTTTTGATCTCTGGTGTGAGTTTAACAAACTTGGCCGCACGATCAAAAATGCCGCCACCATTGGATATTAATTGAGTATTATAATCAGACCAGCTTGATCGTGGCAAATTAAACATTCTTTGATGTTCTTTAAAACTCTTAGAGGTATCAGGATTTGGGTCGACGAATATATGCAAATGGTTAAAAGCACCTAACAGACGAACATGCTTTGACAACAGCATTGCATTACCAAAAACATCACCAGACATATCACCGCACCCCACTACGGTAAATTCTTTGCTTTGAATATTATGCCCAAGTTCGCGAAAATGGCGTTTTACGCTTTCCCAAGCACCACGAGCTGTAATTCCCATTTTTTTATGATCATAGCCTGCTGAACCTCCAGAAGCGAAAGCGTCATCTAGCCAAAAACCATATTTCTGAGATACTTCGTTGGCAATATCGGAAAATGTAGCTGTACCTTTGTCTGCAGCTACTACTAGATATGGATCATTGCCATCATAACGGACGACATCTTGAGGTGTTATTATATCTGTACTAGAAATATTATCAGTAATATCTAACATTCCGCTTATCATTGTCTTATAGCATTCAATTCCCTCAGCTTGTATTTCTTCTCTGCTACAACCTAACAGAGATCTTTTAACAACAAATCCTCCCTTAGAACCAACTGGTACTATTACCGCATTTTTAACTTGCTGAGCTTTCATTAAGCTAAGAATCTCGGTACGAAAATCTTCGCGTCGATCAGACCAACGGACGCCACCGCGAGCTACTTTACCACCACGTAGATGAATGGCTTCTACACGTGGACTATAAATCCATATTTCTACGAGCGGCCGCGGAAGAGGGAGATCTTGTATAGATTGGCTATCAAGCTTAAAGCTAATATAGCTCTTTGGCTTACCGTCATCGCCTATTTGGTAAAAATTAGTGCGCAAAGTACTGCAAATTAGATTCAGGAATCGCCGCATGATCTTGTCCTGATCTAGGTTAGTTACACCATCTAAAGCTGAATGAATTTTAGCTGTTAAATCAGCAATAATTTTTTTTCTATCGTGGCTAGCTGTAATTGGATTGAAGCGAGCAGCAAACAGTTTTACTAGTAGTAGTGCAATCGGTGCATATACTAGCAATGTCTCTTCCATATAATCCTGAGAAAATGTAAAAGCTGCTTGGCGTAAATACTTAGCATAAGCGCGAATGACGGTAATTTCACGCCATGTAATACCGGCATTCAACACTAAACCATTAAATCCATCATTTTCCATACGGTTATTCCATACAGCAGCGAAAGCCTCCTCAAATGGCTTTTTTATATTTGCAAGTTCGCATTCATTATCTCCTCGTAAACGCATCTCAAAATCATGCAGCCAAATTGGATATTTCATGCCGCTGCCTTCTATTTCAAATGGTACTTCTGAGAGTACGCGCACACCCATGTTCTCCAACATTGGCATAACGTCACTAAGCGGCACTGGCTTATTGCTATGAAATAATTTTAAGTGTAGCACATCATCATCTACTCCAATAGGCCGAAATAGATTAATACCTAGTGTTTCTTCTTCTATCTCTTCCATTCTTTCTATATCTAAGATCGCAGCATGAGGAAGATATGATTCCCGATAAGCAGTCGGAAAAGCTGAAATGTAGCGATAGCGAAGTTTTGCAGAGGCTTCTTCTCCCATATCTGCAACCATGACGTTATGCAATTTATCAGCCCAGCTTCGGCCAGCATCAATTAATCGCTGCTCCAGATCATCAATGTTAACTTCAGGAATTTCCCCGCGTGTAGTAGCAATTATAAAGTGCAAACGCGCTAGTACACTATCTGATATCATAGTATTGAATGCAGTTATCTCACCATTAAAAGCTGTAGATAAAATCGCTTGAAAGTTTTGGCGAAGCTGAGTATTATAGTGGTCTCGCGGTACGAAAACGAAAGCAGTTACGAATCGCTCGAATGCATCGCGATACACAAATAGTGCAATTTTTTGCCGTTCTTGTAGATGCAGTATACCAATTGAGATCTCAAATAAATCTTCCTCGTTGGCATGAAATAGCTCATCGCGAGGGTAAGTCTCCAAGATATTAATCAAAGCTTTTTCATCATGACTTGCTGGGCGGAGCCCAGCACGCCTTACGATATTTTGTACTCGCTGACGTAGTAGAGGTATTCCTTTTGGACTTTCATTGTAAGCGACAGACGTAAACAAGCCAATAAATCGATGCTCTCCTATCACTTTTCCAAATTTATCCATTTTTTTAACACTAATAGATTCAAGAGGAACAGAGCGATGTACAGTAGAAACTTTATTAGCCTTCATAACTAGGAGAGGAGTAGAATCAAGTAAAAAACCCCTGACTTTCGATGGTAAAGATCCAATCTTCCTCAATCCATCAAATACGCTAACCTCAGGTGCACGAATGATACCAAGTCCGCTATTATTCACAACTTCCATGCGCAAATTATTACCATTTCCTACGTAATCGTATTGACGATAACCAAGAAAAGTAAAATGATTATCTTCAATCCAGCGTAAGAATGCGCAAATTTCCTGTAGATCATCCTTGTTCTCATTTTTAGATGATAATTTTTCTAGTTCAATAATTACGTTTATCATAGTGTTACGCATAGCTTGCCAATCTTCGACTGCTGAGCGTACGTCTTGCAGCACATGAGCTAATTCTGCTTCGATACTTGCTAAATCATCGCTGGATGTTTGTTCTGAAACCTGCAGATGCATATAAGATTCACCAACTGCAAATTCAGCGTTGCTGTTTTTATCTAATAAAGTCTGCACTACGCCACTCTGATCACGTATGACACGAATAATAGGGTGGATAATAAGGTGTACAGTCATCTCGCGACGGTTAATGGCAGCAGTTACAGAATCTACTAAAAATGGCATATCATCATTTATTATCTCGATAATAGTGTGAGAAGATTGCCAACCAACTTCTTCAAAACGAGGATTGTAGGCTCGAATACGTGGCTGATTTGGTTTACGCTCTCGACCGTAATTCCATATAGAGATCGCAGCCCCAAAAATATTTTCGACTTCTTCATCGATCAAATCTTGCGGCGCAACATTAGTAAAAAATTGGCGCAAAAAATTTTCCACCATTTCTGCTTTTACACCATTAAATCGATCGATAACCATAGCGCAAATAGCATCGATCTTCTCCACTTTAAGAGCTTCAGTGCGATTGCGCATGTCTATTCCTCAACAAAAATTTTCTAAAGTTGCTAATAAATAAGGTAGTATTATTCCATTCAGTAAAAAACTAAATTCGATATCCAAATATCTTAAAGTAACTATAAACAATATTAAGTGCTAGTATTCTCAATTAACTGATCTATAGTAACTAACAGTCACGAGTTTTATTTATGGATTTTTGCTTGCTTAAGCAACCTAAATAAAACGTATAATCAGAAATTATATACTGTATTAGTCTCGACAAATTTTGAGTAATCTAAAGTTAATAATCAGCCATTAATTAGCTTAAAAGTTAATTACATCAAGCATCAGCAGAAAAATTTGAGTATCATGTGATCTATAAAAGTAGAAATTTTTCCACTTGGTTTGTTAAACATATTCCATAGTCCACTAATTAATTTTTAACACTAGCAAAGATTAGTTAAGAAATTGCTGCCTTTATTTACAAAATTTTTTAATGAAAATTAAAACGTAAACTACACAATATGCAAAATTGTTTTTAGTATAAAGTGATTATAAGCAAATTTTAACTTTAAAATTAAATTGTATGTATGGTCTTAGTAAAGACTTGCAATAATATGACTATATAAAAAGCTCTATGCAAAAAATCGATATGGAAATTCGTAATAAAGGCTTTCAAGTAGAAAGACTGAGATAAAGCCAGTATTTTAATATAAATTAATTGCCAAACAATAAGCTTATTGCGACTGCTTAAAAAAGAATTTTTATTAACTTTATTGCTTGAAATTCTAATGTTTTTCTTTTGCCGTATAATGGTTGATTGCCCTATAAAAGATCTAGTTTACTGCGACAGTGCTATCTTTTTGTAGATTAAGACACTTAAGTTTACGCTAAAGAATCAAAGTTGCTGTATTTGCCATTTATGACATCAAAGATAATGGTATAATTTATTGTTCAATGTCAGTATGTTATACCTCAGCAGTAAATTATCTTAAATTTTGCAATAAGTTAATTTTAAGATATTAAACGGATAATTTTTAAGCTATCGCCTAAAAGCTAAATAAAGGCCAGAAGAATCTTTCTTATTAGATAATCTTTATATGATAAAGAAAGCTTAATTGATAAAATGCCTATGGCAACTAGCAGAACATTAAGTAAGATGGAATGTTACTTAATGTTCTGCCCTTGATAACAAGTAGGTTACAAACAAGACTATCATTTGTTCGAATGATAATTGTATAATAATTAATCGCGACATAAGAAAAGTTAATAATATACTATTTTTTGGACAAGAGTAATTTTACTACTAGTACGTTACCAGAGCATTTAGTTTTGATTAGCTTATGTTGGAAGATTAAATTTAATCTACTATTAGCTAGTATAATTTAGGTGTGCAATTACATTGCAGTGTACTCCTTTTTGGATAATATTTGTAATATACTTACTTTATATTACTATTGAAGTACGAGGATATAACTAAAGTATAATGTCTACTATAATCCATCTTAAATTATTTTTATATTTTTAATTAATGACTATTATATTATTTTGTATACAGGCAAATTAACTGCCTTGCATTGTTAGACGAAATCTAGGTTATTGTATTAACACTAGCTGTTTTTTTTGATCTCCTATAACATATATGTTAATTGGCTGTTGTTATTGAACTTAGCAATTTCATATTGTGCAAAACACGACAAGAAAAATAAATTCAAAATATTTCCTTTTGAAAATCAACTTGCGCACTATACTTTAATAAAGATAAGGATCGATTACTATCCTTGTAGTATGCTGAAACACTATTAATAAGCTTTGTGATTCATTATTTTGCTTACCACATCAAGTTATACAGACTAAATAATCGATGAAATTTTGTCATATTATTTTCTCCCTACGATAATTCACTGCAATATTATCTAATGGCTTAGAATTTATTTAAATTAAGCAAATAAAATCATCAGTTAATTATGATAAATTAACTCAATACATAAACAAGACCGTTTGAAATTTTGTTTCATGGCATAGCCATAGCCTTATTAGCTTATATTTTATGACTGGCTATTATTCAAATTCTAAAGTATTACGCTAACAAGTTTTTATGCTGTAGTGTTATGTAGCTGACGATTCAATAATGATTAAATCTTATCGCGATAATTTATTTTATACAACTAAGAAACGATTATCTCTCAGATCAAGCTAATTCTTAATTGTTAGCCCATTTTTGACTGCATCGTACACTCAACCAAGGCTTTAGCATTCGTAATGCTCTTAATCTATTTATAATTTCCAGTTCAGCTTATCATTGAATAATGACATTATATTGTAGGTAAATAAATACAACAAAATTATTCTAGTGTAATATGAATACTATTATTTATTATATCAATTTACAAAAGCATCTCTTCCTACTATTGCCGGTGCAATAAAATCTATCATATTGTCTATTTTCGCACCGGGGAACAATTCTAATACCTTAGCAATTAGTGGGTAACCTATAAGTTCAGTCTGTATAGCAGTTACCTGTGCTGAATTCTGCTCCATTATTGTAGGGTTACCTTTTTCGTTAGAAATTTCGATCACCCACTTCTGCCCAGTCCAACCTTGCAAATGTTGAGTAAGCAATTTAAAAATATGATGATGGTCGATACTTCCCTGTGGACGAAGCTTTAAGCGACCTGGCTCAACAACAACCGGATGCACATTAGTAACTAATGTATTTCCCAAAACCGCCTCACCTTTTTGAAATACTAATTTCGCCACTCCAGCAAAGTCGACAGGCATTGGGTCAAACAGTTTATTTGAATTGTAAGTTAGTATTTTTTTGTCAGAATGTAAATCAGCTAAGCTAGAATCTGACATAAAATTTTCGACATATTGTGTCATTTCGCAATTTAAGTTATCAAAATTACTTCTGTTGCACCCAGCAGCAATGCTGCTAGGCATTTGATCTAACACATCGACTGTTTCAATAGGTATAGATGGTAAAGCGGCTGGTGATAAAGTAGTGTGTGTTTTTGTAGTTCCGCATGAAGTATCTGCAGGCAAGATTTTTCTATCGCGTATCGCCCGTATCAGATCAATTGGATCAGGTAATTCAGCACTATAAGCAATACGAATAATAAGCATCTCTGCTGCGGCAATTGCCAGAGGGGATGCTTGAACCTCGCTAATTCCCTTTGCAAACATTTGCCAAGCCAGAGTCAGTGACGACATCTTCATCACCTTTGCTAAAGCCATACCTTCTTCTCTATCCACTTCACTTAGATTGCTATTCATCGCTCCCTTAGGAGCAATTTTCATGCAAGTAATAATATGGGTCACCTCCATTAGTTCCTGAATTATTATAACCGGGTCAGTTCCTTTGTCATACAACTCGGATAAAATATTAAGGGCATTTAAAGTTTTACCACCCATAATTGCTCGATACATTTCATAAATTTGTATACGGTCAACTAAACCAAGCATATAACGGATCTCATCAACCGTGATTAAATTAGCGTTGAGTGCGATAGCCTGATCTAGGAGCGATATACCGTCACGAGCCGATCCGTCGGCAGCATGAGCTATTAATTTTAACGCATCCAATTCTGCCTCAACTTTTTCATTATAGCAAATCTTTTCAAATAATTTTATTAACAGATTAATGCTTATCCTGCGTAAATTAAATTGCTGACAGCGTGATAAAATCGTAGTTGGAACCTTACGAATTTCCGTAGTAGCAAAGATAAATTTTACGTGTTGAGGTGGCTCTTCCAATGTTTTTAACAACGCGTTAAAAGCATTTTTGGACAGCATATGAACTTCGTCTATGATATAAACTTTATAACGACCTACTACAGGACGATACCTTGCATTTTCTATCAGCTGGCGTATATCCTCTACACCAGTATGAGATGCTGCGTCCATTTCTAACACGTCTACATGTCTGCCTTCAGCAATAGCGCGGCAATTATGGCAAATAATACAAGGCTGCATTCCTAGCCGATCATGGATATTCTGACCTATACAATTTAAGCTTTTAGCGATAATTCTAGCAGTTGTAGTTTTACCAACTCCACGCACACCAAATAACATAAAGGCATGGTGTATGCGATTATGTTTGCACGCATTGCGTAAAGTACGCACTAACAGATCTTGACCTATAAGGTCATCAAACGTTTGAGGTCTGTACTTACGTGCTAAAATCAGGTATTCACTCAATACAGGATTTAATCCGATTGACGAGGAGTTGTCCATAACTCAACAAATACGGTAAATAAAAAGACTTGTTTTATATAACTAAATATAAAAAAGCAAATTTTTCAATGAAATATGTGGAAGATTAGCAGCAACCCACACTAATAATCGTTACGGCTGCTTCCTTCCGGATCTGACCGAGTTAGCGATCAGCGTGCCCACTCTAACCTTCCGAGTTTGATGCTACATTATTATTCTGGTATAATCAAGGATTAATTTTAATAATTACAATTCCATAAAATGGAAAGTTGATCAAGTATTTTTAAAATCAAACGTTAATAAAATTTGTAATTTACAAAATTACTATAATTATATTAGTTGTAACTAATATTCTAACTATAAATTGTGCTATCTATACTTGAACTATCAGTTATGCAAAACTATCAGAACTGATAGTTCAAGACAAGAAATTATAGGCAAAAATAACAGATTTCATTGAAAAATCAATATAGAATATTTTAAGTGCTATAGCTACCATGATTGATCAATATGACTACTTCATACTATCAAACATAATGTTTAGTAAAATCGCTAGCTTTATTATTTTCTCAACATTAGTCTAAAGGTTAAAATATTAAATATTGCTCTTGGGAAATAATTTGTATAACTATTATTTAAAGTAATTTACTAACTTTAACATTTATCTTGAGTTTAGTTATAAATAATTTGTTAGACTCATCACTGAACAAAGCTATTTAAAGTAAAATGAATGTAGATGAAAATGCCACAAGCTTTTAGATTTTGTTCATTAATTTTTGTCATTTATGATTCGAAATAACGTAATTTCTATTAAATTTTTCATAATAATTAAACAAGAATCCATTAAGAGAAATGCTACTTACTTAAAAAAACAAGCTAAGTTTTATTTGTAAACAATCCAAAGCGATTAAGAGTATTACAAATTACTTTATCGTCTAAAATTAGCTCTTCTACAAATTAAGAAAAATTATACAATGATAATTAGCCAAAACTTATGTAATTTGAAGATGCAATTTGTATACTATTCACTTATCCATGAGTTTGTTTCCAAGCCAAGCAACAACTAATCTCCTAGCTTAGCTACTTCGATAGTACCAAAAGCTTCTTCACCTCCGCAATCGCCTTGGCTGGATTTAAACCCTTAGGACATGTATTAGTACAATTCATAATTGTATGACATCGATACAAGCGAAAAGGGTCATCAAGCATATTCAACCGATCCTCAGTTTGCTTATCGCGACTGTCCACAATCCAACGGTAAGCCTGTAGTAAAACTGCCGGGCCGAGATAGCTTTCACTATTCCACCAGTAACTTGGGCATCCAGTAGAGCAGCAAAAGCACAATACACACTCCCACAATCCATCAAGTTTACGACGTTCCTGTGGAGACTGTTCACGCTCCTTATCTATTGAATGCGGTGTATCAGCTTGTAACCAAGGCTTTATAGAAGTAAGTTGTGCGTAAGATAATGACAGATCAGGAACTAGATCTCTAATAACTGGCATGTGAGGCAAAGGGTAAATATAGACGTCACCTTTTATATCAGAGATTGACTTTAAGCAGGCAAGGGTATTAGTTCCATCGATATTCATTGAGCAAGATCCACAGATCCCTTCGCGACAAGAACGGCGAAAAGTTAAAGTAGTGTCAATCTCGTTTTTAATTTTGATCAGTGCATCTAGTACCATTGGCTGGCAATTATCAAGATCGATTTCATAAGTATCCAACTTGGGGTTAGATGCTTTATCTGGGTCATAACGATAAACTTTAAAATTCTTAATTCGACTTGCACCTTTTTGCGCTTTATAAGTATTACCAACACTAATTTTTGCATTATTGGAAGAACTTAACCAACCCATCAGCACATTTCCTTCATTTATTAGTATATTAGTTTCCAAAAAAATCAGTTAATAAACGCGATTAACAGGTGGTATTACTTCTACATCATCCGAAAATGTATTCATGCGAACTTCGCGATAGGCAACAGTCGTTTCATTATTAGCGTTCAGCCACATAACCGTATGCTTCATCCAGCTTTTGTCGTCACGATTAGGAAATTCCTCATGAGCATGGGCGCCACGGCTTTCTTTACGCAAAGATGCAGAGTTGAGAGTAACAATCGCTTGACTCATTAAGTTATCTAACTCCATCATATCAATAAGATCAGTGTTCCAGACTAACGATTTATCGTTAACAATGACGTTAGGTATCAGACTAGCTATTCCCTTCAATTTCTCCCTACCTTTGTTCATAATCTCTGTTGAGCGAAACACTGCCGCATGTTCTTGCATTGTGCGCTGCATACTAAGCCGTACCTCGCCAGTACGCAAATCTCCTTTGGCATTACGAATACGATCAAGACGTGCAATTGCCTTATCAGAAGCATCTTTATTGATTGATTTATGAACTTTACCAGGTTGCAAAGTTTCAGCAATACGGTGGGAAACAGCACGCCCAAAGACTACAATGTCGAGCAGGGAGTTTGTACCTAATCGGTTTGCTCCATGCACTGATACGCAAGCTGCCTCGCCAATTGCCATAAGACCATTAACTATCCAGTCAGAATTTTCTGCGTTTGGACAAATCACTTCTCCCTGACAGTTGGTTGGGATCCCTCCCATATTGTAATGAACCGTTGGTAGTACTGGTATCGGCTCTTTAGTGATATCGGAGCCAGCAAAAATTCTAGCTGTTTCTGATATGCCTGGCAGCCGCTGTTGCAAAATATCAGGACTAATATGCTCTAAGTGTAGCATAATATGATCGCCACTTGGACCAAAGCCACGACCTTCATTAATTTCAATAGTCATTGCTCTACTAACTACGTCGCGGGAAGCTAAGTCATTAGCTTTTGGTGCATAACGCTCCATAAAACGCTCACCATCAGAATTTGTCAGGTATCCACCCTCACCGCGAGCACCTTCTGTGATCAAACAACCAGAGCCATATATCCCAGTTGGATGAAATTGCACAAATTCCATGTCTTGCAGTGGCAGGCCAGCGCGTAATACCATTGCATTACCATCACCAGTGCATGTATGAGCTGAAGTGCAGGAAAAATAAGCACGACCATAACCACCAGTAGCTAATACTGTCCGATGTGCGCGAAAGCGATGGATGGTACTATCCTCTAAGCACAAAGCCATAACACCAACGCACTCATTTTTTTCGCTCATAATAAGATCAAGAGCAAAATATTCGATGAAAAAATCTGCTTTATTGCGTAGTGATTGTTGATATAAAGTGTGTAAAATTGCGTGGCCGGTGCGATCTGCAGCGGCACAAGCTCTTCTAGCTATTGATTTACCTTGATTCAAAGTATGACCGCCAAACGGGCGTTGATATATTTTACCACTCTCGGTACGCGAGAATGGTACACCAAGATGCTCTAGCTCGATAACAGCCGGGATAGCATTACGACACATGTACTCAATAGCATCTTGGTCACCAAGCCAATCAGATCCTTTGACTGTATCGTACATATGAAATTTCCAGTCATCCCCTTCACCCATGTTATCAAGTGCTGCACCAATGCCACCCTGAGCAGCCACTGTGTGGCTGCGGGTAGGAAAAACTTTAGTTATACAGGCAGTCTTTAACCCTTTTATAGAAATTCCTAAGGTTGCTCGAAGACCAGCACCTCCTGCACCAACGACAACCACGTCATACTGATGATCAATAATTGTATAGGAGTTCATAATAACTAACACCCTAAAGCAATTTTTAATACAGCAAATATTACAGAAATCACTACAACAAGTATAGCAAACTTTATCAAGAGCAGTATGGCAAGCCTTAAACTCTTACTGTGTACATAATCCTCAACAATCACTTGCAGACCAAGTTGAGCATGATAAAATGATGCAATGATCAAAGATATTAAAGTTATAGATACTGAAGTAGAACCTATCCATTCCCTGGCGGTAGCGTAGTCCATTTTAGTCAAACTTATCACAGAAATCACTAACCATAGGACAAATGGGACTAGGATTATGGCTGTAATTCGTTGCACTAACCAGTGATGCGCGCCACCTTTAACATACTCCATAATGTTTTATCTGCTCCCAAAATCTACAATCTAGATGAACTGTTAAAGATCGCAGGCACGTAGTTAATGTGTCTGAATAATTATTAATGTTAGATCATGACAAGGATCCAAGTAATGGCAGTTAGGAGTACAGCTGTACTCAAAGTAATCCATCCTGATTTATATACATTATCTAGCTTGAACCCATAACCAGCATCCCATATTAAGTGTCTGATTCCATTACATAGGTGATACATGAGTGTACAAGTAAAACCAAACAAAATTAATATTCCTAACCAAGAAGTTAAGAACTTTTGATTGGCATAGAACACTTCTGGCCCTGCAGCAGCGGCGATTATCCACCAAACCAGCAACAAAGTACCTGCCACTAGTGCAATTCCTGTAGCTCGATGACAAATAGACATAACACTAGTAAGCTGAGGCTTGTAGATTTGTAAATGCGGTGAAAGTGGACGATTGTGAGTTTTCATCATTTTAAAAATCTTTAGTAAATAGCTTACTATGTGAATGCTTTTACATTAATACTCAGAGAATGTTTAAACTGCACTTTCGCTTATCGCATCGATAAGCTAAGTCGTAAAAAATCTTCAAATAAGCATAATTAAATTACCCTTGATGAGCCAAACATCCATTCAATATAGTAGTTTTTTCATCTTGTTCTAGACATTTTTTCTCGCTAAAATAGCACCTTAAGTTTGCAATTGTTGTAAAAAATTTAAACAATTACGGGTAAATATTTTTTTTTTTATAATTAATTTTCATGCTTTGTTGTATTGATTAGTTATAAATTAGTTTATTGTCTAAATATTTAGGTTTGAGATTATTTTATAGAACTCTATAGTAAATTTTAGGAATATTAAGAGTTGAAGTATTAATATATGGTGCATAGCTAATATCAAGCTAATTTATGTATTAGAATATTAATCACTAAAATGGCTTAATCTATTTAAGCCGACAAGAATAAAGCGTCTTCGTCATAGAAGTACGGTTGTATTTTTATTCTAATGGAATATTTTGTTGTAATGCTTGATCTTTATCAAAATTTAATTTTCTTTTTTATCTGAGGCATTGTTAGTATTAAACACACGAATTTAAAACAAATTATTAACTTATACTTCTTAGCATAATTCTAGGTATAATAAATTGTACAATGATTCAATGGAGGTTTTAAGTGCAATTATACATTAAAGTTATAGAATATTCGGCTTATTTAAGAATAAATTTATTATTTGATTAATTATCCTTAATCAATGATTGGGTGATTTTATCTATTTTTGATAAGTTATTATCGCGAATGTAGCCAAATTAATACAATGCTTTTAGATACTAAAATCTATTAAATTGAATTGTTCAATAGCTGCGTAAGCCAAGGAATTTCTATTTTATAATGTCTATAAAATACCACATTACTTTATTTATCAATAACCTATAAGATATGGTCCTCTGCCTAGGAGAACGTATCTTTAATTTTTATTGCTTTTGTTTTAAAGGTCGAGTTAGCCTAGATTAGGATAGTGTATTTTGAATTTAAGTTTAGCAAATTGGTTTGTTTATCGATTAAACTTCTTCACTACGAAATCTTAGCTTTTTGTGTTACCTACACGCTATAAATCTTCTTTGTTTTATATTATTATTTAAAATAACATTCAGCATTTTTAAAAAAATTAAGTGACTTGTTACTCTTTTTTTTCAATATAATGTTATTTTCTTAAATTAGATAATTGGGAGTTTTTCATTTCTAGCGTAACCCCAAAAGAAGTTCTTTCAAAACTAGCAGCTCGTAGGCCAATTATTTGTTCCAAAAGTCAGCATCGAATTATCCGGCTAGATCTTAATGAAGGTGCACTTGGCCCATCGCCAAAAGCTATAAAAGCTCTGTCTAGCATGTCCTCAAAAATTCATACTTATCCCACTGAATCGACATCGGGACTTGTTGAAGCAATCGGAGTGCGTTACGGCATTAATGATCCTTCACGAATCGTCCTAGGATGTGGCTCAGATGAACTGATTCGTATGCTAACTCAAGCATATTTAGAACCAGGTGACGAAGCAATTCATACTCAATATGGCTTTTTGCAGTTTCCCATAGCTACTAAAATTGCGGGTGGCGTCCCGGTATCAGCTCCAGACAATCACTATACCGCAAGCGTAGATGCGATTTTAGAGTGTATTAGTAGTCGTACCAAAATTGTGTTTTTAGCAAATCCTAACAATCCGACAGGTACTTATCTTTCGAACAATGAATTAAGACGTCTACGCGTTGAATTACCTTCCCGCGTGTTGCTTGTGTTGGACGCAGCTTATGCTGAATATGTTCAGATGCATGACTACACTGCTGGGATTGATCTGGTAGAACAGACCGATAATACAGTTATGTTGCGTACTTTCTCTAAGATGTACGCTATGGCAGGACTACGTCTTGGTTGGGCATATTGCTCAGATGATATCGCTGCTACCCTTTATGCGGTAAAGCCCCCATACAGTGTAAATGCTTTATCATTGCCAGCAGGTGTTGCTGCTGTAAATGATTTAAAATTTCAGAAAAAATCATTATCCCACAACGCAATATGGCTACCTTGGCTACAGAATGAATTTAAAAAATTAGGTATGAAACCTTATTCATCTGTTACCAATTTTTTTATCATTCGTCTGCCTAAACAAGCAAGGGAATATTTAGTTAAACGTGGAATCATAGTACGAAGTATGTCTGACTACGGTAAAAAAGAATTTATTCGCATATCCGTTGGACTAGAAGATGATAATCGCGCTGTAATTGCAGCTATGGTTGATTTCTTTAATCAAATAGAAGTGCGAACACAAGATCTTTCATTATAAATTCTTATGTTTTAAAATGTTGGTATTACCAAGATCAATTTTTTAATCTATAAATACACATCCTGTTTAAGGTATTGAATTGTCATTTATTTTGTAATAAGCATAATAGTAAATTTACCATTTAAAGCTTCTCAAAGTCTATTTCCCTCATAAATTTATTATACTTGGTTGGTACAATTTAGCAAATTACTTTGATATAAAAACTGACTGCCTTACTGGACTCTAGTAAGGTATGATATGGGTATTTACTAGAAGTAATTTGCGATTTTTACTCACGATATGAATGCATGTAAAATACTAACATCAGTACTGACTGAATCTAGTACATGAAGGTAATGTATAAGAAATTTCTTACTAAAAAGAATATCAGATTAGCATTAGTAATAATTTTTTAAGCTAAATACTTACTAACTCAATTTACTTTTGTATGCTTAATTTTATTTGATTGTTGTATCTTAGTCAATTTTTATACTAATCGCTATAGTTTTATATACAGGAAAGGTTAAAATTACTTACAAAATTATTGCTTATTTTGCGCGGAAACTTAGCGGTTTAAAAGAGTAATTAGCGTTCTCGAAAAATACTATTGTGCTAAATAAAATTTAGCAGTTTGATTGAAATAAGTAAATATAACACAAAAATTTATTTAAATTGACCATTGCTTTCCGCAAAAAAGCTAAAAATTTATGAAATTTTGCATTTAATAAACACTTATTATAATCATACAATCATAGATATTTAGCTATTACCTACTTATATACAATACTATACTACACAAAGTTAAAATTGTATGAAAAATTTCACTAAGCAAGTTATTAATAAAGCTTATTATAACGTTAGTTTTTTATTTGATTAGTCAACATGACAGGTAAAGAAGGTTAATTATTAATAACCGTCGCAAGAGACACAGATATGCAAATCTTGATCCCCTAAAATACTTTACAATTATACAATTAATAGTGCTTTTCAGTGTTAGCGAAGCAAAGCTGATAGCCTAACGCTTGATAGAATATAGGACTTACAAACTCTAAATATAGTAAGAGCAAATGTTAAAAGATAATAATAAACAAGCTAATGGACATTTTTACTTCTTTTATGTACAAGCTTAGATCACGATACTGGTGTTTTCTGGCATTCCAAGTAGTAAATTCATGTTTTGTATAGCAGCTCCGGAGGAGCCTTTGCCAAGATTATCTAGACGCGCGGTAATGACGGTGCGTCTAGTATTATCATCGGATAATACAAATATTTCCATCATATTAGTGCCGTTTAGCGCTTGTGGATTTAGCTCTTGCAAATTTTCTGTCTCATTAAATGAGGCGACTCGTACAAAGCAACTATTGCTATAATGTGCTAATAAGATTTCATGAAGCGATCGTGCAGTAGGTTTTCCATCTATCTGCCACAAAACTAGCGGTACGTTAACTAGCATACCCTGTGCGTAATTGGCAACTGACGGCTGAAAAATTGGCGGATGAACTAGACCAAGTTGGCAAGTAATTTCTGCCAAGTGCTTGTGATTTAGGCTTAAACCGTATTGCCAGAATGGGTCAGGCTTATAGTTTTCTGCATCTTCTGATTCGTATCGAGCGATAAGAGATTTACCTCCTCCACTATAGCCGGATATAGCATTAATTGTAAAAGGGTAGTCAACTGGTAATAAGCCAGCTTTTATTAATGGTGCAAGTATGCCTATGACCCCTGTGGCATAGCATCCAGGATTAGAAATACGTTTTGCGCTCATTATAGCTTCACGCTGACCTGCCTTAAACTCCGCAAAACCGTAGACCCAACGGTCATCTGTCCTATGTGCTGTAGAAGCATCAATTAACTTAGTATTTGATTTTTCGGCAATTGATGCTGCTTGTTTGGCAATTTCATCCGGTAAACATAGAAAAGCAACATCGGACGCATATAGCGCGTCACGCCGATACTTAAGATCTTTACGCTGCTGATCGTCCAAAGATATAAGTTCTATATCACGACGAGTAAGCAATCGCTCACGAATTAGCATACCAGTTGTACCAGTATTGCCATCGATAAATATCTGTGGAATGCTCATAACCAAATCCAATTAAAAAATAATTGAATATTAACTTGCTTTTCAATTAATGCATCAATAATGTTGTTATCTGTCAAATTAGTTAACTGTAAATTACATAAGTAAAAATTTTTATCCTAGCTAGGTAGAAATAACGACTAATTATGCAGCTTGCGTATTCTCCACAAGCCATTTAGACAAGTATAATGAAAAATAATTCCATTAGCATTTAATATAAAATGCTAAGCTTGCATAACAAGCGAGAATATTTTTGCCAAAAGTATAGTTTATATCATTGTGTCAAGAGTCAAAATTGAATTTGTATTCGTAGCTAAATTACAAATATTAATAGTTGATATTAGTGATAAATGTAATATTCTTAGGTAATTTATTTTGAATTTGTTCATTAGCTAAAGCGGTTGGTTATTATTTAATTAATTAAATAATAACTGGCTTTTAGTCAGCTGTATTAAATAACAAATGATCGTATATTGCTTATATGTTTTTAACTTGATATGTTTAGTTTCTTTAAGGACTCTTTCCAAGGTAAAACATAATAAAAATTACTTTTGCCAGCTCGCTATAGAATAATTTGATTCAGTTTGATCTGGTTTATGAATAAAAGTTTTTGACTATAGGATATATTTATTGCCAATAACTAATTAAAATTAGCTATTCTATTACTTAATATAACTAAATAAGCAAGAAAATTGCTAAAAATATTTACCGTACAATACATACTACCTTGTAAATAAGCTAACGAGTTAATTATAAAACTATTATGTCATTAACTAGCTATGTGAAATAGATTCTTGATCCAAAGACAAAATCTATAAAACTATGTTCATTAATATTATTGATCATTGCAAAAACTTAGCACCTACATAGGTGCCTAACGTCACGCTTATTGTTGGTTAAAAATCATTAAGTAAAAGTTGTTATTCTAAGTAACTGATTATTTTAGCCCACGAACTATATTGAACGGTGAGAAAGCCTGAGCTCCCGCCATAATCTCAATCCTATTTACGTTGATATTGCGTGGACGGGAAGCTGTCCAAAATACTGCATCTGCAATATCATTAGGCTTGATGGAATCAACATTTTTATAGATGGCCGCTGCCTTTTTTTTATCGCCCTTGAATCGCACTTCAGAAAACTCTGTTTCTGCTAAACCAGGCTCTATATCAGTAACATGAATGTTTTTGCTAACCAGATCGGCGCGTAAATTTAGAGAAAACTGGCGAACAAAGGCCTTGGTAGCACCATAAACATTACTGCCCGGATATGGCCAATATCCAGCAATCGAACCAATATTTATCACATGCCCCGTACCATTTTTTACCATTTGAGGTAATATAGTGCGGGTACAATACAGAAGACCCTTGATATTAGTATCAACCATAAGTTCCCAATCGTCAATATAAACTTCATCGGCATCCATCATTCCGAGAGCTAAGCCGGCATTATTGACTAAAACGTTAACCGGATTAAATGAATCTGGTAAATCTCGAACCGCTTTCTCTACCGCATTACGATCACGCACATCTAGAACGATACTATGGCATGGGTTTAATAAATTTTGCTTTAATGCATTTAAGCGCTGACTTCGCCTACCTGAGATAACTGTATGCCAACCTTCTGCATCAAAGCGTTGAGCAATTGCCTTGCCAAATCCACTAGTTGCTCCCGTTATAAATACTTTATTCGCTTTACAAATCATATTTGTATCCTTAACTAATTATGCTTTCGCGTATTTGTATTAATCTAATTTAAAAAAACCAGCAAAGTTTTTAGTTAGGCGTTGTTAAAAACAGTTTATTAGTTAGCAATTTATTATTCATAACGCAGAAGCATGTTTACGACGAATACCTTATGGTAATTTGTTAATCTATTTAAAAGATAATCACATAGATCTCTCATAAGAAAAGCAAGCAAGCTCTTAGAGAGCTATCTTTTTTTTACATATCATTATAGGCTATTTTAATTTAACTGAATTAGCTTTTCTTAAGTATTATCCATAAATGATACGGTTATAGTCTCTATAATATTATTTTTCTACTATGTCGATATTTCATATAATTTATTTATTATTGTAATAATAATTATTACTGGATCGATGAAAATTACTTGCAGTAAATGTATTCTACTAAATATAGCTTTAAATCGTCTAGTAATCTAAAATTATCCTGTTTTTTACGATCTATGACTAAATTTCAAAGCAATATCTGATATAAACGATTGCCTATACCAAATAATACGTCAAATTTTTAATAAATTAAGTAATTTCTCTGATATTAATTATACTTAAACCATTAGAATAATGTAAACCTAAAATATAAAAGTAATATTCCTTCAAGTATAAATATACTTTTATAATAATTAAAATATAAGATTTATTAATTATTACACAGAAACAATCTTCTTCTATTTACCGTATTAATGTTATTATTAATCTTAATTACTATTAAAATAAAGGTTATTCTATTATATCTACACAAAAATTTATATTTTGTATACCACACTAACTATCTAGAGTAAAATATTAAGGATTATAATAATAATTGACTATATCTTATGATTATTGTTTCAATTAATTTTTAATTGTTAATATTTTTTACTAAGTTAATTTTTGTTACAATACATATAATTTTAATTATTACTGTTAATTTAATTCGATTGTCATTTTTTATTAATTATCGAATTAAATATCCGAGCTAATTATTGCTCGTTAGATTTTTAAAGTGTATTTTCGATTTTATACTTTTGAGTTAGATTTTAACTTTTTATATAAAATAAAAATCATTTTAATTTTCTTAAAAAGCAAAATTAGCTTTTGATAACTAAAATGACGGTAATTATAAGCTATCGACTACTAATCAAGATATTATTTCATACATATCATTTGTTTTTTTTAATGAGTATTGGGCGAATGTTAAAATATTCGTATTAATAGAGGAATTTATTAATTCCACAATGCGGAAATTGCCTTTTACTAATTTTAAGCTTAATTGCTATAAGAAATTTGCTAATATATACTATTAATAAAATATTTGATTTTCATTATTTTCATAAGAGGAACTAATGCCTAGAAAGCAACTAAATAAAAATCGTTTGATATCTATAAACACGCTTATGAAGTTAGATTTTTATGTTAAAAATTATTACAATATTTAGATCGCTTTGTAATATAAGAGGCATGGAAATACTTAATAAGTAAAAATTAAATATTAAGTTAATTAGCTAAATTAATTCAAGGATGTTAGATATAATATAGAGTAATACATTTTATTGTATTCTGGCTAATTTTAAGTTAGTAATTTTAATTAATAAAATAGTAAGTAAATTTCAAAATAATTATATTAGTTATGACAGATATATAATATATCTGTCATTGAAGTTATATGTGTTATTTTTATTAAGATAATTCTCATCTTGTTATTTGGCGATTTAGTGCGGTCACTAACGCTTGAATATTACCTGCATTGTTTTGGATTAACGAAGTATATTCTTGGCGTTGAGTAACGCTCATGCTAACGCCTTCAACAATAACATCAACAATCTTGAAAGTAGAATTGGATTCAGTTACTAGCCATTCCAAATGAAATCCTTCACTGTTGTTCGGTAAAACAATCCGACTGGAAACAACATCGAACCGACCATTTTTACGAGTACCATCGATCACTAGTCTCTGACCGAAGTATTCGTCAAATTGACGAGCGTATGTATAAACAATATTTTTGGTAAAAACTTTAAGATAAGCTTCGCGCTCGGCTTGAGTGGCGGTTTGCCAATATTTTCCTAACAAAAACTGTCCAATTACAGGTATGTCAAAATACTTCTGCACAAGCTGATCAAATTTCTCGCGACGCTCGTTTTCGCTTACGCTGGAATAAGACATCAGAGTAATTGCTTTATCAGCAAATTCATCAACCAGAGAGCTTGCATCAGATGCAGCCTTAGCTAGGGAAGCTGAGCAAAAAATGCAAAAAAATAAGACAAATAATCGAATGATTTGGCTCATTTACTAATCGTTACCGTTGTAAATTATAAAAAGATATATTGTCTATAATGATTTGTTATAATACAAGATAAATTTTATGTAATAGAGCTTAATTATTAATTTTATCATTCTCATTATAGTATAATTAATTAATCATTAAGACTGATGAATTTTCTTAAAATTGAAGATTTATAAAATATCTTTTTTTTCTAAAAAGAGGAAGGGTTATTTTTTATTAAAAAATTACGACGCTGTTTGTATATAGTACGAACTCTAGCATAGTAATCTATCGAAGTATCTTTAATGTTTTTTATCTGTTGATAATTGCGAGCACGAAAATCAATGGCTTCGCCAACATGCCGTGCAACTTGAAATCGAATTTGCTTGCCATCATAAATTCTAATATGCTTAGTTGGGTCCATGAAATAGTCAGCTAATAAACCACTTGTATCACGCAGATTTGATGGTCCAAGAAGAGGCAGAACTAGATATGGACCATCGTATACACCCCAAACTGCTAAGGTTTGACCGAAATCTTCTGGCCTACGCTTTAGACCAAGGCCAGTAGCATTATCTACTAGACCAAACATTGGAGCATTAGCGACGAAACGAGCTGTGTTATGTTTTAAACCCTTAAAATCTCCTTGCAGAGCACTGTTTACAATATATACAGGAGAACTTAACCAGTCGAGAAAATTGTAAACAACCTCGCGTATTGGCGCAGGAATTACTTTCTTATATGCATATGCCGTTGGCTGCAAAAGCACGGTATCGATAACATCGTTTACAGAGAATACTAACCGATTGACCGGCTCAATTGGATCGTCAGCAAACTGGTCATTCAAGCCTTCTTGAGATACACAGCTGGAAAGTAAAATTAATACCAATGCTTTTCCTATATTCAATCGCAGCATAAAGCGCATCTCTTTCCACCAGAAAACTAAAACTGAGAAACAGACAATCCTCATTTACTTTCTTCTAATTAACTAAAAATAAATTAATACTGTAATTTTTAATTTATCAGAAAAGTGAATTATTTAGGATTCTCAGATGTTAAAGCTTAATAAAAAAATTAAGTCTATTGCGGAAAACCTTTTTTTTTTACAAAAAGTCAGTATTTTGCATTTACTAAATAAGTTAGTATTATAATTATATCGCCTGTACTCAAATTATTAGCAAATTTTATCCATTGTTTTTTTGCTGTTTTGATAAAAGCATTTAACTTTTTATTTAGCTTAATCAAATTGACAATTTGCCGCTTACAAAAAAGTATTTATGAATATATCATTGGACAGAACGCATTTTGTTATTTTGTAATCGCATTTTTGATAACTTAAGTACGACTAACATGACTAGATGTATTGCATCTATACGCACTTATCTTTTTGCAATTACAGTTTTTATTTGAATACTGTAACAAGTTCAAATCCTTAAAAGATTATAATAAATTTATACCTATAATAATCTAATATATAAATGTGTAATTTAATATACTTAATTAATAGTAACTATTCGATTATGTATTACATACCAAGAGTATGGAATACATTTAAAAAAAATTTAATCGCAAATTCTGTTATTTATTTAAATTTTCGATCATTAATCTATACATTGATGATGTTCTTAATTATTCTTTAGAACTCATATATATCACCAAATTATACATTTATAAATTGTCATATTATTTAGATTGTTTTAAAGATTTTACTATACTATCAGTAAGAATATGAAATACTAACCTTATTTGTTATCTGTACAAAGCATAGAGGTTAATTTCCCATATTTAAGCATTTAGTTTAGGATTGTCTTGATTTCCTTAAAATATTATTAAATCCAAATAGTTTCGATCATTGTAGAATATGATACTTTGCGGCTATCTATTAAATAATTTTCCAGATTTCTTTATGATTTAATAAACACACAGAACAAAAGATGGCTTTATCTACAAATGCGGACATGAACAAGAAATGTTTTTTTCGTAAGTTTTCTCTTAACTAATTGTAGATAAGATTTAATTTAAATACTAATCGTTAGTGATAGTGCAGAAAATCTGCTATTTATTTGATCATTATCAAAGTAATCTCTGCACATAAAAAATTACTAAAACTATTCATTATAGTAATATGAATGGTGGTAAATTTTACTTTTCATCAAACTTGATGAAGTTCAAGACATGTGTTCGCAATTCTTTACTTGATTTTTTTAATCAACTTCTATTGAGTTGAATACTTTCGGTATATTCGGTATAAATTTAAAAAATAACTCTTAATTCTCTTTGTTCTTTTAATTTTGGGCTACGTATAGATGATACTGCATATTGTTAAGAAATCGATGAATTTTTCATATTGGTTAGAAACTTAATGAAAGAAACTTCGTCAAAGTTATTTCAAACTCTAACTACAAAAAACAAAATCAATCGATGATTATCGTAATATATAATTAATATTTCGTATTGTTATTTTACGATGTAGATTAGTTTAATTATGGTGCTATTTTATATAGCTAAATAAAGCAGAAAGATATTTCGGATTAAAAAATTTTCCAGTATTCGATACTAAAATATTAATCACTAACTTCGCTAGCTAATCGGAAAAATTAATTTTTATGATGAAGCACAAATATGATAAATTGTTAATAACATTTATCAAAAAGCATTTCTACCTATCATTGGATGATATACGATTATTTATGACATATTTAAGCAAGTAATACAACAAAACTATACTTAAAAACTTTCTTAAATATACTTTTTCATACTGAAATGCTTCAAAAAATATAACGTAAAAATTTTCTAATTTCGCTGTGTATAAATTCTTCTATTTTCAAAATAAAATATGTTAAAGTTAACTATAAAAATTTTWAATTTTAACCTTAAATACCTAATAAAACTACAATAATTATTTTGTATACTTAGCAATATATTAGTTTTAGCCAAAACTATTTTGGTCTTAGTCTAACCTTGTCTTGCCTTAAAGCGTGGCTTAGATTTATTTATTACATATAACCTCCTCTTACGCCTGACAATTCGACAAGCTTTGTGACGACTTTTTAAAGTTTTAAGTGAACTTACAACACGCATCAGATTGCCTTTCAAAGTCTAGCAGAGACTGCATAAAACATAAATTTTCCGACGATTAACAAAAACTATTAATAATAAATCAATCATCTTTTATTATTTTTAACTATTATTAATGATTAACAATATAATCACAAACTATGCTTTGGTGTTATTTTTTATGT
This sequence comes from Candidatus Endolissoclinum faulkneri L2, assembly GCF_000319385.1. GTDB lineage: Bacteria > Pseudomonadota > Alphaproteobacteria > Thalassobaculales > Thalassobaculaceae > Thalassobaculum > Thalassobaculum faulkneri. Next base: position 697,645 of record NC_019566.1, read on the forward strand.
AAATTAAAGTTTTTTGCTCAAAAATCATATTATATAAACTAATAACCATTTAACATGATTTTACTACACAACGAAATAATTTTATTATTACTAAACAATTTAGTAGATGATTGCAAAAATCAATGAATCTTTAACGAATTAAGAAAATATTATCAATTAATCGCTCACATAATAACAGAAATTATTTAGTTTATAAGCCAAAGTAGTGTAATTATTGCTCTTTTTTTCAAAAAAAACACAAGATTATTATCAATCCACCATATAATGGAGGAATGATTCAATTAATTTTTTATAGTTAGCTTAAACAATAAATTACAAAAAATTCTAATTAATCCAACCAACATAACAATATTAAATAGCTTTAGTAATAGCTAATTTACACCTTAATACCAAACTAAACTTTATAAAATAAAGATGCTCTAGGTAAAATTTTTTATTTTACAATTCTGATTTATCTTTTACATATTGTAATTTAGTCTAAGCATTTAATTTCTGCCTGAATAAGTAAAAAGATAGTTCAAGAAGCACATCGAAGTTAAGAATATGTGCCAGAATTTTTTTTTGAAATATCGTAAAGCTAATTATATCCGACTGCATCATAAATTTGCTGAGCTAATGGCTGATGCTCTCCAAGCTTGGACAAATTCATGGTGTCTTGACGAAATATACCAAGTTTTGCGAGAGCACAGCTAATTGCTACACCTGGCACTACTGGATATTCATCATTGCCTGATGAAAAATATTCTTGGGCACTATCAGAAGCTAGATACTCTAGGAACTTAATAGCATTTTTTCTGTTAGGAGCTGTGGCAACGATACCAGCGCCAGAGATGTTTACATGAGCACCGGTTGTATCTTGATTGGGAAATACCCAGCCAATTTTAGCAATACTAGTTTTATTTATCCCTTCTACTTCGCCACGCAAAGCACGAGCAAAATAGTACGTGTTGGCTAATGTAACTCCACACTCACCAGAAGCAACGGCGCGAAGTTGGTCTGTATCTGACCCTTGCGGACTACGAGCTAGATTTTTATAAACTCCAGAAGCCCAATTCCTAGCTCCATCCACGCCAGCGTGCTCGATTTGCGCGGACATAAGAGACAGCATGTAAACATTCGAACTCGATCGTGTGCAAACCATACCCTTCAAAGAAGGCATAGTCAATGAGTTATAGTTTTGAACCTGCAATGGTGAAACACGAGACTTATCATAAAAGATGATTCTCGCACGCTGAGAAAAACCATACCATAAGCCATCCGGATGTCTCAAGTAGACTGGTATTCGAGAATCGAGAAAAGTAGAGTGTACTGATTGAAAAATGCCCAGATTAGTAGCTCGCCAAAGTCTTCCAGCATCAACGGTTAAGAGAACGTCAGCCGGGCTGTTATGACCCTCGCTACTGATACGCTGAATCAATTCATCAGCATCACCTTCAATTCGATTAATGGTTATGCCAGTTTGTTTTTCAAACTCAGAATACAATCGTTCATCTTGATCATAATGCCTGGAAGAATAGAGGTTAATTTCTTCTGTTGTAGCGAACACCTCCTCAGCTAGAAGGCTGCTAATACCGCATACAAGCAGGAGTATAATTACACCCTTTAGCGACATAATCAAGCTCTTAAGGTGCCATTTCCCTAATGCGCTTTGCATTTTTATTCCTCAATAAAAAATTCACCAGTAAACTTAAGAAGCTTAAGATATAAAGATAATTTAAACTAGCCACCTCAATAAACTATACATTTTTGTAAGATATAGATTTTATAGTATCTTCCGAAATCACATAAAAATTCAAAATAATTTTAACCTTAAAGTCTTCTGTGTTAGATGCGTTGGTTCAACTGTAATGTTGATATTTTATACAATGTACTGGACTAGCTATCTAAAAAATAACTTAGCCTAACATTAAGCATTGTTTTTTTTAATTAGCTGGAATACACTTCGTAAATCATTTGGATCCAAATGATTTAGTTTAATTTTGCATGCTAGCTCATTGAAGTGTAATAAAACTTACTTTTAATGAGCATTAAGAATTATTCTTCGTGTATCTTGAGCGTTCATTAGTTAATTAAGAAACTTTTTAGGTTGGCGAGTATGAAGTTATTCTTTGTTAAGAGTACGTTGGCCTTGTCATCCTTTAGATACTATCTAAAGATACTTACTGAGTAGTATACTTCTAAAGTATGTTTTAGCAACAGCAAAGTTCTGTTGATATAGCGGAGGTTGTTATTTTGCCCAAGCTTTGTACTGCAACTAGATATTTGTGGATACTTTCTCAGCGCAAAAGTTATCGTTCTTTGCGGAAAATTCATATGAGGCAGCTTGTTATTGCGTTATTTGCTGTATTGTTGGAAGCAAGCACGATTCTTACTATCAACTTTTCTTCAGCATCAGCACAAAAACAACAATTTATTTCTATAGGTACCGGTGGAGTCACCGGCGTATATTATCCAACTGGAGGAGCAATTTGCCGTTTAATTAATCGGGATCGGAAAAAGCATGGTATACGTTGCTCTGTGGAATCTACTGGTGGTTCGATATACAACGCAAATACCATCCATTCAGATGAACTCGAATTCGGCATAGTGCAATCGGATGTACAATACGATGCTTACAATGGTACAGGTACCTTTGGGAACGTCGGCCCATTTAGGGAACTACGCAGCGTATTTTCTCTTCATGCTGAACCGGTAACTATAGTAGCTCGTAAAAACGCAAACATCAGGACCTTTGATGATTTGAAAGGCACTAGAGTTAATATTGGCAATGCCGGCTCTGGTACACGCAATACTTGGGAAATCATAGAACAGGCACTAGGCTGGAAGCGCAATAATTTGAAACTTGCTGCCGAACTTAAAGCTTCTGAGACTGCTGAAGCTTTGTGTGATAATAAAATCGATGCAAATTTCTCGATGGTCGGTCATCCAGCAGCTATAATCTCCGAGACGATGTCAACCTGTGAAGCTAATCTGGTAAGTATCACGGGTCCTGCTTTTGACAAGCTGGTTGCTGATCATCCTTATTATCGCAAGGCTACGATTCCAGGCGGTCTTTATCCAGGTAGCTCCAATGATATCGATACTTTCGGCGTAGGAGCTACCTTAATGACTTCATCTAAAGTATCTGATGAGGTGGTTTATACACTTACTAAAGCTGTTTTTGGCAATTTGGAAGATTTTAAGAAACTGCATCCAGCTTTTGCCAACCTCAAGGCTGAAGAAATGATTAAAGAAGCTTTATCTGCTCCGCTACATCCAGGAGCAATTAAAGCTTATAAAGAACTTGGTTTGATGTAATTTCAGTGGCAGCTTTGCTTCTTTACTATATTCGACTCTGTTTGTTTGCAGCCCCACCGAAAGTTTCGGTGCTGACTAAAATTAAGTATTTTCCTGCCATAGTAATGCTTTGATATCGCCATATTATCTGCCACGCGTTCCTAAGATTTATAAGGATCCGTAGATTATGAATAATCAGAACGGCACATCCAACGCTGTCGATCTTGAAGATCTCGTCGCTTCTACTGATACTGGCAACAGGGTACTTGTAGGGTTTGTGGCCAAATTATTAGCCGGGTTAGCACTGGCTTGGTCTCTATTTCAGCTCTACTATGCATCTAATTTGCCATTCACTATTAGTAATATCACGGGCCTTCAGGTGGTTTTTAACTCCGACAATGCCAGGGCCGTACATTTAGCTTTCGCTTTTGTCCTTGCCGCTTTGTCTTATCCTCTATTTAAATCCTCCCCACGTGATCGGGTACCATGGTACGATTGGATTTTGGCATTTCTTGGAGTAATATCCTGTTGCTATTTGATACTGTTTGAGTATGAAATAGCGCAGCGAGCTGGATTGCCTACTGAGGTGGATTTATTGATTTCCACATTAGGTATCTTTTCGGTTTTAATCTGTACCTACCGGGCTCTCGGCTTACCATTGGTAATAATCGCTTTGGTATTTCTCACTTATGTTTTTTTCGGCCACCAAGCCTTTATCCCGGAAGTTATTCAGTGGAAGGGTGGTTCTTATGGGAAGGCCATGTGGCACTTTTGGATGCAAACAGAAGGTGTTTTTGGAGTTGCTCTCAGCGTATCAACGTCAATGGTATTCCTGTTTGTGTTATTTGGTTCGTTGCTTGATAAGGCCGGCGCAGGCAACTACCTCATTAAGGTTTCTTTTGCTTTGCTGGGCCACCTGCGAGGTGGCCCAGCAAAAGCAGCGGTAATTTCTTCAGCAATGACTGGACTAATCTCTGGATCATCCATAGCTAATGTGGTTACTACAGGAACTTTTACCATACCATTAATGAAGCGTGTGGGTTTTTCTGGAAACAAAGCTGGAGCCGTAGAAGTTGCTTCTTCAGTAAACGGTCAGATTATGCCTCCAGTTATGGGGGCTGCAGCTTTCCTTATGGTAGAATATGTTGGCGTGACTTATCTTGAAGTAGTACGTCACGCAATTTTACCAGCTTTAATTTCATATATAGCATTGCTATACATAGTCCATCTAGAAGCGCTGAAAGCTGATATGACTGCTTTGCCAAAACCAGGTGGCCCACGCTCAATGTTAGAAACTGTTATAGGCTTGCTGACTGGCTTTCTTTCTATAGCTATTCCGGCAGCGATGGTTTATTATTCGCTTGGCTGGACTAAGAGAGTATTTGGTGAATTCACTTTTTATGCCGTGTGCATTTTGTTTTTGGTGGCCTATATTGTATTGTTAATAGTGGCCGCTCGATTGCCAGAACTGGAAATGGACGATCCTAACTCTCCAGTTACTAGCTTACCCGAAATAAGGCCGACAATTCTATCCGGCCTTTATTTTTTGTTGCCTATTATAGTTCTGGTTTGGTGTCTAATGGTTGAGCGATTATCTCCCGGACTTAGCGCTTATTGGGCGACCATTGCAATGTTGTTTATTTTAATTACTCAGCATCCTCTTAAAGCGATATTTCGTAAATCTGGAGGCTTATCTACAGGATTAACACGTGGTTTATCAGAGATTTTAGAAGGATTAATCGCTGGTGCTCGAAACATGATCGGTATTGCGATTGCTACTGGTGCCGCTGGAATCATCGTCGGTACAATCTCGCTTACTGGTGCTCACCAGGTAGTTGGTGACTTTATCGAGTTTCTTTCTGGAGGCAATCTGATGGCTATGTTAGTCTTAGTAGCAATTTTTTCTTTAGTCCTAGGAATGGGTTTACCAACCACAGCTAATTACATAGTTGTATCTTCTTTAATGTCTAGCGTTTTACTTAAAGTTGCTGCGCAAAACGGTTTGATTGTACCTCCAATAGCAGTACATTTGTTCATTTTTTATTTCGGCATAATGGCGGATGTTACTCCACCTGTAGGTCTTGCTTCCTTTGCTGCAGCTGCGATTTCAGGTTCTAACCCGATCAACACTGGTTTTACTGCCTTCTACTATTCTTTACGCACAGTAGCACTTCCTTTCTTATTTATTTTTAATACGGATTTGTTACTAATTGATGTCACTTCAGTAGAAGCGGTATTTGTCTTTATAGTTGCTACTGGCGCAATGTTACTGTTTGCTGCGGGAACTCAGGGCTATTTCTTTGCTAAGAATCGTCTCTGGGAAGCGATAGCATTGCTTCTGGTAGCCTTCACCTTATTTCGTCCGGGATTTTGGCTTGACCTAATTGAAGATCCATTTGAGAAAATTGAACCGGTACATATTGTTGAAATAGCAAATAAAATACCTGAAAATAGTGATTTGCGTTTGGTCATAAAGGGGCCGAAATTAGATGGATCAGATTCAGCAGCTTACACTACTATCGTAGTACCTCTTGGGGCGGATGCTGGTGGAGAAGATAGGTTAAAGAACGCAGGTATTCTAGTAAGGATAGAAGATGGTATTGTTAAGTTGGATGAACCACTCCAATTTGGTAATTCTAGTAATATTACTAGTCGAAATCTATCAGATTTTGACTTTTATGACAAAGACAACCCAGTACATATCTGCGAAATTCATGTTAAGGCAAGTCGCATACCAAAAGAGATATTTTATATTCCTGCACTCTTGCTCCTTTGGTTAGTTATCTCACTACAACGTAGACGTACTAAACTATTAGCATTTTGAAAAGGCCAGCGATATGTTTTCAGATATTTTGCTAGCTATAGATTTGATAGCTCCACAAACTCAAGAAAAAGCTGTTGCGATTGCTGTTGAGCAAGCCAAACTATTTAATAGTCGATTACATGTCTTAACCGTAGTGCCAGAGGTTCATTCAGGTATAGTAGCTGGTTTTTTCCCTAAAAACTTTGAGAGTGAAGCAATAGAGGCTGCTCGTCAACAGCTACATGATTTTTGTGAGAAAAGAATACCAGCTAATCTAAAGCTGCAGCATGTAGTCGCTCATGGCACTATTTATCAGGAAATCGTTAAGGCTGCTCGACAAACTGCGTGTAATCTTATAGTGATGGCTTCACATCGTCCAGAACTATCGGACTTTTTATTGGGGCCAAATGCAGCAAGAGTTGTGCGTCATGCCTCATGCTCGGTAATGATTATTCGCGATTAAAAATGAGGGGCATTGTAAATCTGCGATTTTTAGTTTATTGAGATTTATCTCATACCGATAATCTATTAATTATTGATAAATATGAAGATTTTTTATTAATCGCACTGATAAAATGAAGTTAAAATTTAACATAGAATACAAAATACCTTTATTGCAAACATAAACTTGAATATGTTTGGTTAGTATAAAAACCAAACATATTAACATAATATCGAGCAAAATTATTTTTAATGTTTTTATATAATTGTCTATTAATTCGACTATTCGTTAGTTAAGCTTTAAAGCTATTAAACCCCAAAGGAATTTAATAGGCCAATTTACTATATACCATTAAATTTAATCAAATAAATTAATTTTACAACTAACTTTAATAGATTTCTACTTATTTTTTAATAAGTATGTAGTTAATACCTGACTTCTGTAGTTTACTAACTATTACTATTTTAGCTATCAATAATAGCTTGGCGCTAGATAATTTTTGTCGACAGAATTGTATTTCAAAGTTCAAGCACTGAGCAGACATACCATCGCTTTATTAATAATATTAAAAGATAAAGAATAAAATACTCAGGCAAAGATAAAAAAACAAATGACTTAACGATAAGTAAACTATAGGTTATATTTTTGTGTAATCAATCAAATAATATTTTTTTTGTTCAATGCCTAACAAAAATTAACATATAGTTTTAAGCAGTATATCAGTGTATTTTGCTAAAAGAAAATTATAATTTTATATATTAGTTTTTTAGCAAAATAATAAACATTAAATTATCGAGTTAATTAGCTTGCCTGAATATAATCGATGACTGTATCCTTTTTAACTAATCTCAACTAACTATAATATTAAGAGTATCAATATGTTATTTTATTCACAATAAAAAATTGCTCTATAAAAGCAAAGCAAATTCTTTCTAAAAAACAATACATTGCTGATTTGATTTAGCGTAAATTATACTTAATTTGTTTCATTTTAAATATATTAGGTCAAATCGTCACTTATAACAATAACTAACATTGCACTGACTGCACAACAATAAAGAAGTTAAAAAATATTTTACGTTTTGTTTGCATCCTCAACAAAATAACTCAGCTATAATTCCTTACATCGTTCTATTTTTTAAAAGTCTCATGGTTTATACGAAATCAATTATCACAATAAACACTATCTTAGTCATTGTATTACCAATGACTAAGATAGTGTTTATAATTAAATATAATTTTTCAGTGAAAAAGAATCATTCAAAGAATTATTTCTCAAAAATAGAGGATTATTATCTTAATTAAATTTAAAATTTCGTGAATAAAAACAATTAAATTCATCGTCAATGATAAATAATTTTTATTTCTTATTTCGGAATTGATCTAAAGAAACTACATCGGCCGATACAGTAGAGCTATTTTTTTCTGCAGGAAATTCCTCCTGAAGAGTAATATTACGATTAACAACGTGCTCAAATTGTAAGCCAAATTTAACGGAAGGATCCGTAAAACCAGTAATAGCCTCAAAAGGAACTTCTAGTGACTCAAGCACATCGTTGAAACTTAACATTATTGAAAACTTATCCTCCATTACTTCCAGTTTCCAAAACTGAAACTGTAGAATGATTGTCATCTTATCTGGATAACGCTTAACTAAATACTCCGGAATTTTTACTCCATTAGCACGCGTTTTAAATGTGATATACAAACTTCTATTATCAGAAAGACCACGCTGAGATACTAGCTTAAGGGTTTCCTTAACTACACTACGCAAGGCCGTTTCGACCATTAAGTCGTATCGAAAAATATCTTCAACCATATGCTTTAGTACATTTGTAATGCTTAGTCCTAGTAGATTAACAGAAAATTTGTTCTTCCTTAAAGAAAGATCTCAGTTAAATTCATACATTAATCTAAAATAACAATACGAGCCTTCTGTTGCTAGGCGGCTCGCAGGCCCCACGTTTAGGTCCAAAGCCGAAACGAATTAGTCAGAGGAAGCTGAGCTGTATCACGCAGCCAAGCGAGCCTCAAAATAGTTGTCGTTCGCAACTAATATAAAAGCCCGATAACGGTGGAACAATGCCGAGCAAAAAGTGATCCTTTATTACGCACGTCGACCCTGTTTCGCCCCCATTTAAAACCTTACTGTTTCTTAACATAAGTATTAATTCATGGTGGAGGCGCCGGGTACCGCCCCCGGTTCCGCTTCGCTTATTCCGAACACCATTTATCGCCATAGTCGACCGGAAAGCCGACGCTAGTTGATGTAGGCGTTTGTTAACAATTATTAAAGGGGATAAGAGAAAGTAAATATGCGAATGTTATATTAAATTTTAATTTAAGAAATTTTATTATAATCTCAAAAAAATTTAATATTAATTAAACCGTAGAACGATAAAAGCACACTTTTTGGTTATTGTTAAGGTTATATTTGATATATAATTAATCAATGCTCCCCTTAATAAGCTTGTTAATAAAGATGAAAAATCAGGGAAATAATCTTAAAAAATTGTCGGCAATATGCTTATTAAGATTATAATTGAGACTGGTCAATTTAATGTAAAAAATGATTTTTTATTCTTGGTTAAAAAAACAGCCAGTATTAGTCAGAATTAATAAATAAAATTCCCGCTATTAACTAATATATTTTCACGATTGAATATAGCTTGGCCTACAAAAACATCTCTGTAATTATTTTTTGACCTAAAATAGCAAAGATAATTTTATCATGTTCTTGTTAACTACTTAAAAAACTATTTTCAGTTTATATAAAATTTCTACGTCTTGATTGTATAATAAAATTTGTCTATCAAACCAATATAAACTTTTGTTTTTTAATTCAAATGATTATTCTTTTAAAGATAATGAAGTTACAATAACACAATTTTATTGCTTGATTTTAAATCGTACCATTATATTAATATAATAATTAGCATTTTCTTGAAAGCAAAGATTAAGAAGTAATTAAAGTTAAAAATGAGTAGATCTTAGCTATTAAATATAATATTTAAGAACTTATAAGTAATTTGGTTAGTGGAATAATACCAGAAGTAGCAATTGTTATACAAGCTATACAATTAGATAATTATTTTCAATTTAGATAAGTTATAATGCTTAATTCAATTTTGACTAATAGCGAGTATAAAAATTATTATAGTATTCTTTTTATGGCTAATTAGCATAGTTGATATCATAATCATTTTGATTAAATTTATGAGGATAAAATCACTAAAATTACAATCATTGCAGCAATGGCTGACAACATGGTAATCGGTCGCAATAATGGTAGTTTACCTTGGTTAATACCTAAGGACCTTGCTCGTTTTAAACATTGTACACTAGGTCACAGCATATTGATGGGGCGACGTACATGGGACACAATCGGTCATCCTCTGCCGTTTCGTCGATCAATAGTCTTTACTCGTAATGTGCACTGGGCTGCAAAAGGAGCATATCCGGTAAAGAATCTAGATGCCGCCCTCGCTGTCTGTGTTAAAGAAAAGGAAGTATTTGTCGTTGGCGGAAGGGATATCTTCGCCTTAACGATACCATTAGCTGATGCTTTATTTCTTACTTTTGTACATACACAGGCTCGCGGTGACGTTCAATTTCCAAATATTAACTGGTCTGCCTGGCGCGAAATCTGGAGAGAAAATCATCCACCTGATGGTAATCGACCTGCTTTTACTTTTACTAATTACTTGCGTACCTAGATAGGTTTTTATAATTGTTATAAAGATTTTATCAATTATTAAAATTTAGTTAAATTAGCTCATGAAATATCTGAGCAAAATTCTTCTCAATTAATAGATCATCCCTGCTGTAAAAATTAATTTGCGAAGTAGCTAAATAATCATACAAGACTATTTTTTGATAAAAACCTTCTAAATTGTCGTTTGTTTTGTATTAACAAGAACTAGAGATAGTTAATTCTAGTTTAGTAGCAATATTAGTAAATGCGATTCCATGTGGAGATAAAGGTTCGCTAGCGATGATCGGAATGCCATTGTCGCTAGCAACTCGAATGTCCAGGTGTAGAGGAACCTCGCCCAAGAACGGTACGTTGAGTTTTTTCGCTTCCATACGTGCTCCTTCGTGACCAAAAATATCGCTACGCTCACCACAACACGGGCATATAAAATAGCTCATATTTTCTACAATTCCTAAAATTGGAACAGCTAATCGCCGAAACATATTAAGGCCTTTGCGCGCATCAAGCAAAGCAATGTCTTGCGGTGTAGAGACAATTACTGCTCCAGCCATAGGTACTCGTTGAGCCATAGTAATCTGGGCATCTCCAGTGCCAGGCGGCATATCAACTACAAGAAGATCCAACTCACCCCATTCAACGTCACGAAGCATCTGCTCTAGAGCTCCCATTACCATTGGTCCACGCCAAATAGTTGGCGTATCTTCTGCTGCCAAAAAGCCCATTGACATGCATTTAATATTGTGACTTTCAAGCGGAAGCATTTTAGTCCCTTTAAAAATCTCTGATTTATGTTTAATGCCCATCATACGCGCTAATGAAGGACCATAAACATCAGCATCTAGCATACCTACTTTCAAACCATTGTTCGAAAGAGCTACTGCCACATTAGTGGCAACGGTTGATTTGCCTACTCCACCCTTGCCAGAAGCAATAGCGATAATGGATTTAATCTTCGGTATCGATTGGCGTGCGGGTATACGACTTTGCTGAGGGCGCACAGCACTGCGATGAGCTGTAAGCACAGCGTTTACTGAGGATACGCCAGATATCAGTAAAACAGCAGCTTCCGCAGCCTTTCGCAAACCTTCCATGGTATGGCCCTTGATTGGATCAACCTCTAGCGAGAAGCTAACATTACCTTCGTTGATTACTAATCCTGCTACCTTAGCAACTGTAAGTAATGTAGCTCCGGAAGTAGGATCAATTACTTTTGTTAAAGCATTTTGAATAGATTCTTTGGAAACCATTGTCATAGGTTGAAATCCCTGCCATTTCGCCAACATACTGGAAATCGTAACATACTACACCCGCAGTATTTGGGATATTAGATTATTAAGCTGTGCCTTATAATACGCCGGCAATATACTACTTTCCCCGCGTTTAAAATATTATATGTAGAGAGAGGATATAGAGCTATGCCTTGGAGTGATCAAGGAGGCCGCAGGCGAGGTCCTTGGGGTGGTAGCAGCGAAGGGCAGGGGCGTATCAATTCACCCTGGGGGCGTTCTCCAGGAAATGATAGCGGTAATCAAGGACCAAACCAAAATGACATCGAAGATATTTTGCGCCGTCAGCAGCAAAAATTTCGCGGTATGATGCCAAGTGGATTTCTCGGTCCCAAATTTATTATTTTAGCAATTGTTATTGCTACTTTTATTTGGCTGTCGTCTGGCTTTTATAGAGTGCAGCCAAACCAACAAGGTATTGAACTAGTTCTTGGGAAATATGCAGGTACACCAAAAGAACCTGGCCTGCAATGGAATTGGCCAGCTCCGATTGGTGAAATATTCCTTCCTGATGTTACACGCGAAAATAGGATCGAGATTGGTTTTCGTTCCGGAGTTGATGCACGCACAAGCACTAGGCGCGATGTGCCAGAGGAAAGCCAAATGATCACTGGCGATGAAAATATTATTGATATTGATTTTGTTGTATTTTGGCGTATTCGCAATGCCGGTAATTTTTTGTTTAACTTGCATAATCCTGAACAAACTGTGAAGGTTTCTGCTGAGGCAGTAATGCGTGATATTGTTGGCAATACAAGGATTCAGGATGCCTTAACCGAATGTCGTGGTGCGATTGAAACTGCTGCGCACGAACAACTTCAGTTGCTAGTTAATGAGTATCAAGCTGGCATAGAGATCCGTTCTGTTCAACTCAACGAGGTTGATCCCCCTGCTCAAGTAATCGATGCCTTCAACGAAGTCACGCGCGCAAGACAGGACCGAGAGCGACTTAAAAATGAGGCAGAAGGTTATCGAAATGATGTGGTGCCTAGAGCTCGAGGAGAGGCTGCCCAAATAATTGAAAACGCCGATGCATATCGCCAGGAAGTGGTCAACCGAGCTCAAGGGGATGCTAACCGGTTTAACTCAGTTTACGAAGCTTATAAACAAGCTAAGAACTTAACAACTAGACGTATCTACTTAGACACGTTAGAAGAGATTCTATCAAATGTAAATAAGGTGATCATTGACGATGACGTTAAGAATAGTGGCGTTATACCTTACTTACTACCTTTGCCGGAAGTTCATGAATTATTCAGCAATAATCGCTTAATAAAAAATACTAGCACTAAAGGGGAGAATAACTAAATGAACTGGGCAGTTGCCGGTGTTTGCATCGTATTCGCCATGGGAGTCATTCTTTCACAAGCCTTATTTATTGTTAATGAAACTGAGCAAGCATTGGTAGTTCTGTTTGGTGAACCGGTTCGCGAGATTCGAACACCAGGTATTAATTTCAAAATTCCTTTGGCGGAGAACACAACTTATTATGAGCGCCGTGCACTTGATGTCGATCCACCGCGCCAGCAAGTCATTTTAGCTGACCAGAAAAGACTTGATGTCGATAGCTACGCTCGGTATAAAATCATTGATCCGCTACAATTTTTTCGAGCAGTGCGTGCTGAACGTGAGGCAGCTTCCCGACTGTCAATAATTATCAACTCTTCGCTAAGACGTGTTTTAGGTAATCAAACGTTAGCTGATGTCTTGTCGAAGAAGCGTGCTAGAATTATGACCAATATCAGAACAGAGGTAAACGATAGCGCACATCGATTCGGTATGGAGATAATTGAAGTACGCATTCGTAGAGCTGACTATCCAGATGCGACTAAGCAAAACATCTTCGATCGTATGACTTCTGAGCGAGAGCGTGAAGCAAGAGAGTTCCGTGCTCAAGGAAATGAGCAAGCGCAAAAAATTAGGGCAGATGCCGATAAACAACGCACAGTGATTGTTGCGGAATCTCAAAAGAACGCAGAAACTTTGCGCGGTCAAGGCGATGGTCAGGCGATCAAAGTTTACACAGATGCTTTCAGTCGTGATCTTGCATTTTTTGATTTTTACTGGTCTATGCAAGTATATAAGAAGATGGTGAATAATGGAAGTGCTGATACCACTATGTTGCTTTCTCTAAACAGCGAGTTTTTCAAGTATTTTAACTCCATAGCCACTAGGCATCCCGTGGATGCTCGGTGATTGTATAATTATTAGACTTAGTGGGTATAATGAAATACATATATCATTTTATTCTATGATAATTGCTTGTTGTTGTTAATTAAATGAACCGCTTTATGGTATTGTCTTGAAATGAAAAGATGTACTTTGCTAGTAAAATTGATGTCATCACTTAGGCAATAGTTAAGCTTTGACTTAAAAATGTTAATTTAGTATGATAAGTTTAATTTTATATAAAAATTAGCTTATTAAAAACTGTACTATATATCGATAATTATTTATATATAGTCTACATATACAATATGTGTTTATGATTAAATTTATTTATATGGAAAAACCAGCTTTGCTGACTACTATCGTCGTACGATAAAAACTTTATTCAAAGTAAGATTTGAATTTAATTCGATAAAATAGGAATAATAGATTACTGTTTTATAACTTAAATATGTAGTTTTTTGCTTAGTACTGCGTTATATGCAAAAAAATTATAGACATAACTAATAATTATAGCGCTATGATTCATATATATGAATGAATTTATTATAACTTAATAAAAGCCTTTGCTTTTTTTAAATTTACTCAAGTTTTAACTTGATGCTAATCTTCTGGTTATATAAAACCGTTGTGAATTGTAATTGATCAATTACTGACCGCATCTGAATCAAACATTTTAATAACTATTTACTTTAAATTAATGAAAGTTTCTTAATTATAAGAGAGTGAGGAATATGATCAACTATAGTCTTTGCACTTATTTTGTTATACATTATAACTTATTATAAGAAAGATAATTCAATAAAGAATACAATTGTTATTCAGTGGAATTGATATTGCTGAAGTGATAATTCATCTTTTATAAAAATTGAATAAGATCTCTTTACTATAGTCAGAAATTAATCATTGTGACTAAAAATAAAGTTAATTTGGTAAGTGATTTTAGTACACTTCATTGATGCCATTCTTGGTTTAGTTTCATTGCGAAGTAGTATTTCGTACTGGAGGATAAGCAAGACTCATTGAGCTTTCTATGAAAGAATGGCAGTAAACTTAAAAAAAAAATAATTTTTATCAAGTTGTTTACTGATCGACGATCATCAAAGTTATCATCTGTAAAAAATCGCTAAGTTATATCGCTAGACTTTTTTAGGACAATTAAACCTGAAGCATGATATACTTGAAGTATATTTGATCAAATCATAATTTTTTTTTCATATAATCCTCTAATAGATCTAAAAAAGTAAGATTAATTCTTGTATCGAGAACGATTAATCTATAGTGGCGTATATTTCTACATGATGAGATAAAGTTATCTAATCAAAATGAGTGGATAATATATCCGACTACACAGCTAGCGTATATATTAATCTAAGTTTCCTTCAAGGAAATTAAAAAGACCAACATACAAATTTTTAGCAAGCATTTATTTCATATTCCTATTTAATAGGATAAACTTTAAACATTGCAATTTACTATACATTATTATAGAATCGCTTGTTAGTATTAAAAATATTATTTGACGCAGTGATAAATAAGAGAATCCATTCCTAATGGGCACTATAAACAAAGAAATAAAATTTGATCACATTATTTAAACTATTTTGAAGCAGCTTATGCACTCTATTGAATACAATCATTTATTAAGATGATCTCTGCTTAAGTTCATTTCTACCATATATTTTCTACCTAGAATACACTGTTGATAAATTAGAGATTCAAGAATTATGCCTTCAAAAGGACAATCAAGTGAAGCTATTTTATTTATCTTTATAGTGATATTATTGAGCTGCTCTAACAATTTTTCCTGAATTTGCGTAACACAGAGCCATAATGAAATCTGTATTGTAGACGATGGCACTTTTACAAGGCAATCTTCCAATATAAGTCATCGTTAGATGCCGCGTAGAATGTATTACGATCATTAAAAAAAATTAAACTTAATTGCTAACTTATTAGTAATAATATTATGTAACAGCAAAGGAGTAATTTATGCCCTTATTTGCAACAGTTAATCCGGCAGATAAGGTAGCTTTGTTAAACTCTGTAGCAGTCATAGCTAGAGCAGCTGGAGAAATTGAGTTGTTTTATTATCGTACTGATACTGTAACTTTTACTAAAATGGATGGAAGCATTGTCACTTCTGCGGATCAAGCAGCTGATAATTATATAGTACAGAATCTTAATTTACTTACACCAAATATACCGGTGGTAGCTGAGGAAAGTTTTGAGGCTGGTAATATACCTGATATTTCTTGTGGGAGATTTTGGTTAGTTGACTCACTTGATGGTACTAAGGAATTTGTCAATAATAGTATTGATTTCACAGTTAATATTGGATTGATCTGGGATGGCATTCCTATACTTGGTGCCTTGCATACACCTGAAAATGGTATAGTTTGGGGCGGCATACTGGGTGAAGGTGCATGGGAAGAAAGCAAAGACGGTACCCGCAAAATTATTACCGTTCGTAAATCTCATCCAGATAAACTAACCATAGTTGCTAGTCGCAATCATTATAGTCTAGAGCTAGATGGTTATATCAGGAATATGCATGTGAAAAAAATTCTGTTACGTGGTTCTGCTTTAAAATTTGCTCTTCTTGCTAGAGGCGACGCCGATATTTATCTTAGAACTAGTCCGACAATGGAATGGGATACGGCTGCGGGTCATGCTTTACTGTTAGCAGCTGGGGGAACAATGACAAAGTTTGACGGTTCTCAATTGGATTACGGCAAGCCAAAATTCCTCAATGATCATTTTATCGCTCGAGGTCGTTAAGCAAATTTAAACCATTATGCTATTTTAACTATAGTACTATTTTTAAAATAATTTAACCGTTCGTAGATCTAAAAACAAACAAAAGACTAATTTTTAGTTTACTATTTGCAATAGATTAGTTAGAGAGAGCTTCGTTTAAATAAACGTGATAAATTAATTTAACTAAAAATTGTTAGACTCAATGCGTAAGAACTAACAAAAATAAAATATTTTTATTCCGCAAAGCATTTAATTTATTAAATTATACATTTACTCTTATATTAAAAAAGCTTTAATTAGATGCTACCTAATTAAAGCTTTTTTAATATAAATACTTCTCATCTTTCAAATTATCAGAATAATTAATATCAGAATAAAAAACAAGATATGACAAGTAAATCGTAAGGATACAGATAAATAATTGATTTGATCATCGTAAATTCTATGAAACTTACCAGGAAAATTTTTATACTTTAAATTAAAATCTAACGAAGCGCAACCTCGCTAATTTATAATAAGAATAGTTTATAAGAAAATGATAATTGATATAATTCTATTCATCTCAGTTGATGGCTTATTGAATACAACCAACGAGAACATAATAGTATCAATTATTAATATAGTCCAATCTTAATTAGATAATCCATGCATAGACAAGAAGCGTAAGTTTTCTCATTTATTAAAATATCTTACTTTTATCCTATTAAGTAAATTAAAAATAAAACGTTTCGTACAGAACATTTCGCACTGGTATTGGCAAAAAATTTGTTAAAAACTTTAAAATATGAAAATATATACCTAAAAGACGGGAGGTAAGCAGTGCTCAGTGTCACTAGTAATCAAATTTTGAATACTTACTTGCACAATTATGTTGTTTTTTAAACGGTGTATTTATTTTTTGCTTGATATATAATCGCTTTAATGAATTAACGATAGCTAATCTACATTGCTATAATCAATGGCACTAATTTATCATTAGCATAAATTCTAACCGTTATTCCTATTATAGCATAATGTTAGTCCCATTTAATTATTGATACAACCGAACAGCATGTGCCGTTTAAAATTATTATTTTATCCTAACCAAATAGATTTGGCGTCAACTATGTACAATAACCAATATTCATTTAATGGAAATTAACCCTTATAAGGCTAAAAAATAGCGTATTATCCGATTTCCTCTATTTTAACAAAATTATGCAAGATTTGCTTTACGTTACAAGAACTTTACTCAAAAAAGCCCCTCCTGATTTCAAACCATCCTCATCGATGCTATGGCCAAGACCAGGCCGTGAAATAGATGTTACTGCTATGCCCGCAGATATGAGGCAACTTTGTGCTGCTTCCATGGCACTAAATGGCACGATATTGTCTAAAGTACCATGAATTAGTAAAACTTGTGGCTTTGAAGTGATAGGATCTTCAGGTATGTCTTCAACGATTAATGCACCGGAATAACCAACAATACCTGCGATAGGCGGAAGCCTACGTAAAGCAGCATACAATGCTATCATCGTACCTTGGCTAAAACCTACTAAAGCAAGTTTGTTAGCAGTAATAGACAAGCGATCTAACTCAGTATTAAGAAACTCATTCAGCATTTCTGCTGTGCTACGCATACTAGCATGCATGTTAGTATAATCGCCATCATGCATAAAATCAAACCATTGGCGACCAGAAGGAGTCATGTCGCAAGGAAAAGGAGCGTGTGGTGCAACAAAGGCTACTGAAGCCATTTGTGGTGCCCAAATCCGAGCAACTTCTATAAGGTCATTTCCATCAGCCCCTAATCCGTGTAACATTACTACTAAAGCTTCTGCTTTCTTTCCGCTCGATGGTTCTAATCGTGGACCATAAATTTGCTTAATTTGTGTCATGATTGCTTAATCTGTCATGTTAATCAATTTAGTTAATCAATACTGTCTATCGATTGTCATTTAGAAGCTAAACTACTATAGCTTGACATAAAATTCACAATACACGCTACTTCATCGAAAATATGAGCTTAATTATTAAGCTATGTTTGATCGCCTATTTAAATTATGGCTATTCAATTAGTTCATAAATTAAATCAAATTAAAATTTGATTTTGGTATTCATACATTGCGTTGATATAATCACACTTTAATTAAAAGCAACGTATTTTTAATCTGATATACCCAATGCCTATGCAATCACTTTTTGTAGATTATACATTAAAATACCAATAAAGAAGATGATTAATCCAATATTTTTTTGCATAGTTACTAAGACTAAGATTTTTTTAAGTATTTTAGCTGTGCTGTTTTTATATTAGTAAATAATTTGAAGTAAGTTCGTTATTAGTTAATTAACCGCATCCAGGCGCATAGGCATTATCAGTTAACATCTAATTGCACTTAATCGTAGGTAAAAATTCTCTATGAATAAAAATACCTAAAACACAAAAAATAATCTTAACAAAAACTTACTTATCGAACTACATGTTCAATCGTATCATCACATGTTTAAAATGAGTTTTAATTTTGTCATGGGGTGGAAATTTTAAACACAAATATGAACCGGTTAAATTAAAATTAGCTTAGTACATCAAATCAAAAAAAACAGTGTATCGACCAAAGGCCCAGCCAGCAGCAAATGCAATTAAGACGGGCCAATAACTTAGCTGAGTACGTGCTTGTAAAATCAGTCGCATAGTATCTGGGTGCAGTTTGATGCCACCATCTTTTATATAACCGAGCGCCTTATCGCCCTGAAGAATCAGCGAAGGCATTTGCTCAATACTTCGGATAATCTTCGCAGTGACTAGTGCTATACGAGCTTCCGGCCCTCTGTTTTCACGCATCCATTCCTCGATTAGCGGTTTAGCTAGATCCCACATGTTAATGTTTGAATTCAAACTTCTACCTACCCCCTCCGACATTACCATAGTTTTATGCAACAATAAGAGCTGAGGCTGGGCTACCATATCAAAATTCTCTGCAATGCGTAAAACTTGACCGAATAATTTAGCTATAGATATTTCTTTCATAGATTTGTTAATCATTGGCTCGCCAACTGATCGAACAGCTTGAGTGAATAGATCGATAGACTTATTGGCTGGGACCATACCCATTCGAAAATGAACTTCTGCTACCTTACGCCAATTACCTAGCAAAAAACTAGCGAGTATGTCAGCCAGATAGTATCGTGTTTCTAAATCAAGTCGACCCATAATTCCGAAATCTACAGGCATTAGTACACCTTCTGACGATACTAACATGTTACCGGGATGCATGTCGGCGTGGAAAAATCCGTCACGGAATACTTGATTAAAAAACACAGCCGCAGCACGAGTTAGTAACATTGTTGCCTCCAAATTAGCCTTAGCGAGTGCTTTAGTATCGTCTATGCGAAATCCATCAATCCATGCATTAGTGAATACTCGACTGGTGGTTCGATCCCAATCAACCTCAGCAACGGCAAAACTCTTATCGCCAATAAAGTTTTCCGCAAGCTCAATAGAGGCTGCCGCTTCTAGGCGGAGATCTATTTCAATCTTAAGCGTATCGCGAAAAACATTTATAATATCAACTGGTTTAAATCGATGAGATTTAGCTAAGTTACGCTGTAATATTCTAGCAATCCAAGAAAGCAAACTAAGATCGCGAGCAATGGCCGTTTCAATGTAAGGTCGTAAAATTTTTACCGCAACTTTGCGTCCATCTGAGGTAATTGCACGATGCACTTGAGCTATAGAAGCGGCGGCAACCGGAGTTGCATTAAATTCCGAGAACAAAGTCTCAATAGGTGCACCTAGTTCATGCTCTAGTATACTGCGAGCAATCGCATAGTCGAATGGAGGTAGACGATCCTGAAGGTGCGTAAGATCTTCGGAGGCCTGTTCACCAATCAAATCGCCACGAGTCGCTAAAGACTGACCAAGTTTGATAAATGTTGGGCCAAGCTGGGTTAGTGCGCCAGCAAGTCTTTGACCCCAACGGCCGGTAATTGAATCATTACGTAAGTGCCGAGCGATCTTGGCTAGATTAGAAATGGCGGGTGCTGCGTTTGCTGTTTCCAGTGGTTCAAAAACACCATTCTTGGACAGAACCCAAAATATACGTAACAGAAAAATTAGATTTCGCAAAGAACGTATCATAGGAATTAGCGCATCACTTTAGAATCGCCAACCAGAATGAATTGCGACAATACCGCCAGATAAGTTACGCCACTGAACATGCTCGAGTCCAACCCGGCTCATACGTGTTGCTAGATCATGTTGGTTAGGAAATTGTCGAATACTTTCAATAAGATAATTGTAAGCTGCTCGATTATGTGCTATCTGCTCGCCTAGCCAAGGTAGTACTCTAAAAGAATAAATATCGTAAATAGAATTAAATAATTTCTGACTTGGTTGAGAAAATTCTAAGCACATAAAACGACCTCCACGACGTAATACTCTAGTCATTTCTGCCAATGCTGAGTCAATGTCGGTTACATTGCGTAAACCAAATGCAATAGTAACCCGATCAACTAAACCTTCACCTAATGGAAGGTGCTCAGCGTTGCCAACTATCCAATCCATTATATTGCTATTATTTTTTTTCATACGATTTTGTCCAACAGCAATCATTTTAGCGTTGATATCACAAACCGTGACTCTTCCACCCCCGCGCTTTTGCCAAAGATTTGCAATATCTCCTGTGCCGCCTGCAACATCTAGCAGCCAGTGTGCCTGTCGCGGTGCTAATAAGTCGACAAATGCTTGCTTCCATATTCGGTGAATTCCAAAGCTCATCAGATCATTCATTAAGTCATAGTTTGGTGCTACGTCATCAAACAACTCGCGAATCATTAGGCTTTTTTTATTTGCAGCAACATAAGTAAACCCGAAATTGGTCATATCTTTATGAATTTTAGGATCGGAAGCAAATTTTTCATCTTTTGAGCAAATTAACTTGCGAACATCACCATTATCGTCAATCACTTTATAATATTCCATAATTATCCATATCTAACTAGTCTAGTGTAGTAGGTCTGTAGGAATTTGAAATCAAGGGTACCAACTATTAGATCAGCTGATCTAATAGTTGGTGGTGAATGTTGCTTAGGACTGTTAATTATTATGCCTGAATTGCCTGAAGTAGAAAATGTAATGCGTGGACTTGCCCAGAGATTAACAGGGCAAAGATTGGTTGGGATTGAACTACGTCGGTCAGCACTACGTTGGCCAATACCAAAGGAGATAGTTGAACAGCTAACTGGTAAACGTATCACTGGCTTTCGCCGTCGCGCTAAATACATCATTATCAATTTTAGCAATAATATAAGCTGGATAATTCATCTAGGCATTTCTGGCCGGATGCTGGTATTCAATGGTTCAAAGCCTTTGATTGACATTCATGATCACGTAGTATGCTATACAGATAGCTCGCTTTGGATAAAATTTAATGATTATCGTCGCTTTGGTATGATGGATCTGTCGCCAACAAATGAAATTTATCAGCACAAATTGCTTAAAAATATCGGGCCAGAACCTTTGGATAAAGGATTTTCTAGTAGAACACTAGAATCTGTATTATCCGGCAAACATGTACCGATTAAAGCGGCTCTGCTTAATCAAAAATTAGTAGCCGGAATCGGCAATATTTATGCATGTGAAGCCTTGCATCGTTCCGGTATCTTACCTTCCCATTTTGCTATGAATATTACCAAAAAACGAGCAAAAAAATTGGTTTTCGAGATAAAATCAGTACTTACCGAAGCGATAGCCGCAGGCGGAACAAGTATACGAGATCACCGTCAAGTCAATAATGAACCTGGATTTTTCCAAAATGCTCTCCGGGTTTATAATCGTGAAGGAGAAAGATGTTTATCTGATGGATGTTATGGAACGGTGAAACGCGTAGTTCAATACGGAAGATCGACTTTTTATTGTCCTCAATGCCAAAGCTAAGTTTGAAACTTGTTCTCATAAAATATCAGATTTGACAACTTCTATCGTAAAAGATGATATAGAATCCATAAAATATCAAGATCAAATGCTTTACTTTTCAATCTAAGCTAAAAATACCAAACCTTTGTATCAAAAGAGGTTAGTCGATTAAGAGGCTTTTACTGGAGATGACACAAACCTACAAACTGCGATTATTAGATTACAATATAATTTTCGCTTAGGAACCGTATTGTTGATATATTTCTCTAGAAAATGCTATCTAGCAAACTGGCGATTTTTTTACACTTGATTATTGGCTCGCTGTAAAGATTGACCGAATAAGTAAATATAGTATCATTACAATCTACTTGATTGATTATGTCATGCTAACACTCATAATTTATTGTATTTAACAATAGGAACCACTGAAGATCGTTCTACTATTATCGAGTAAATCTGAGCAGCTGTTAGCTGCTTTATGCGAGAATAGCCGTGAGAATAACTTGTTTTGTATAATATAAACAAAAGTACAGTTTTATTTTTTTTTTTATCATAAAAATGATATTTCCAGCCTGCGAAACAATAACTGAGCTATCAAGCTTTAATTTAAATTGTTTAATTGTACGACTGTTTAACTAGTAGTACTAAACTTAATTGCCCTATTGGGTCATAGTAGCGAAGCTTTGCTCGATAAGTCAATAGTTTTAATGTCTTCTAGAGGATTAATTAAATCGTTTAAAAACCCCACAACATGATACTATAAAAGCTAAATAATACCTTAAAGGAAGATAATTATTTTTTAGGAAAAAATAATCTTTGTTTACTTAGTGCATCATGAATGTTACTGTCTACTATAGTAATAAGAATTTGCTCTGCAGAGAGGGAGGAAAAAAATATTGGCTAACCACATTTCGGCGGAGAAACGCATAAGACACAATACAAGGCGTTATGCGATAAATCACTCGCGTATCTCGCGTATTCGGACTCAGATCAAACACGTAAAAAAAGTAATCGCTGATGGCAATCATGCTGGTGCAATGGAAGTTTTTAAAGTACTTCAGAAAGAGATGCATCGTGGAGTATCAAAGGGAGTTATGCATCGTAATAAAGTCGCTCGTAATTTATCTCGACTAAATAGTAAAATTAAAGCTATTAGTAATTAGTGTTGTATTGTTCGTCTATTGTTTAGAACAAATTTCAATTAATCTCACTAATATTTTAGCTTAAGTTTAATTCTAAGCTTTGCAATTACCAGGCAAAAAATTATATTTTTTATATTTTATGCAATTGATTTATCCAAAACATTACCTGTTTGGTATTTTTGTTGGTACAGTCAATCTTCTAACTTAAACATAATTTTGTTGTAGTGTATTTAAGCCTTTCGAGTAAATTAGGCATATTTGCTGATAAAGGGTAATTAGGTATTTTGTAGATTATGGTGTAAATTATGAATTTTAATATTGCTACTTATTACCGTGAAGCAAAAATACAGAAAAATTTAACGAGACTAAGCAGTAGTGTTCAGATTGCTTAATAAATGTGAACAGCTCTAATTTAAAATTGGATTATCTATTATACAATCTGGTTATCGCTGTTAATGTTATAACATTAGATAAAAAGATAATAATATTGCTGATCGCTAAATTCATCAGATTTTATACTTTTTATAAAGATATCTTGAATAATTACGTTATAATGTAATGTAGTAATTGAGCATAATCCTTACACTATACTAGGTATAGTGTATAGTTTCAGTCTACTAAGATAATACAAATTTTAAGTGATATCAATTTGTTAGTTCTTTAATAATTTGTTTATGTATTAGACTAAACAAATTAGTTGTTAAACAGTCGATTACTTATGACTAATGCTTACTAAAATATTAGTATATTCATAGCCCTTCTCAATATAACTATTACACTTACAAATAAAAGTAATCCATTATAGAATAATCTAACAAAAGCTTGCAAATTTATCTTCATGCATAAAGCCGTTATGGAATTTTTTGAATAGCTAACTATAATTCTTATAAATTGTGTATAACGCTTATTTAAAGACAGTAGATATAAATTTAAATTTCCATCACATATTGTAAATAATGAAGCAGTTAGTCTCATAAAGTTTAAAAGTTTTACCTTGTATATTAAAAACGTTTATATGATTACGCAAGAATTGCCACAAAGTATCCTAGTAGATTGTGAGCTGATCTAATTGCTAAGTATATTTTTACCTTTAGAATCTAAATAAATTAGTTTTAATTTGTTATTAAAACAGTAATTTTAATTATTTGTCTAGTACAGAGTATATTTTTATTCTATGTAATGAATTTTTCAAGATTAATTACTAGCTAAATTATCAAATTTTAAATAAATATTAAAAGCATAATTGAATAATTATTCATAATAATCTTTAAATAATAAAAACTATTATTTTGATAGAATATTAGAAATGCTATCCTTAATTGTTAAGTTAAAATAATTAATAGAATTTCTTAGTTAGGAAAGTATGAAAAGACTGTTGATACAGATCCGCGCGATAAGCCAAGCACAACATGCGTAGCTAAAATGAAAATATTGTAGCATTATTCTAAATCAATCGCCGATTGGTCAGCAAGCAATCTTTCTAGAGTTAGCGTTGTCTGAATTGCCAGATTGCAATGAATTGATTGCTCATTCGGTGCGAGTGAAGATGCGTTTGCACTCATAATGTGCTGAAACAGTGTATCATGGTTGGTTGAAGTCTCTGAGTTCAGCTTAGCGCAACGATTAAATTGTCTATTTGATAATTCCTCCAAAGTTAAAACAGGATCGGGTATTCACACAATACGGTGAAAGACTACGAGTTTTTTGGCAGGGTGAAGATCCAGCTATTACAGTCGTAAAGTGATTGCCAATGCTAGACTCAAAAATGGACTATACCCATTGGCTAAATTACCAGAGCAAAACGTGCCAGAGAAGCTAATTGCAAAATATTCTGTTGACACAAAAAAAAGATCGTCTCGGATCCACTAGGTGACTTAAATTCAGCGTAGCTGGACGCTCGTTTCACTTTTAATAATTTCGTTGTTGATAAACCAAATGAATTTGCCTTCGCTGCAGCTCAGCGCGTAGGGGAGAATGATACAGCACTCTTTAATCCATTTTATATAGCGAAATAGGTCTAGGCAAAATGCATTTGATCTGCGCTATCGCTTGAGAGATCCGCAAGAAATATCTGCAGCGAAGAGTGATATGTGTTTC
This sequence comes from Candidatus Endolissoclinum faulkneri L2, assembly GCF_000319385.1. GTDB lineage: Bacteria > Pseudomonadota > Alphaproteobacteria > Thalassobaculales > Thalassobaculaceae > Thalassobaculum > Thalassobaculum faulkneri. The sequence goes on from NC_019566.1 coordinate 723,231, forward strand.
ATCCGAAAGGTTTATATATTAATTTATTCGTGCTCTACTCTAATGAGATACGATATCTTTTAAAGATCTATTTCGCTCCATAGAGGCGCTAATGATTGATGACGTGCCGTTTATCAGCAGTAAAGGAGGAATTTTTCATACTTTTAATGCACTAGCGGGCAATAATCGCCAAGTTCGTAATTTCCGCCGACAAAAGCCCCAACGAATTTAGAGCGGCTGCAGGCAAGGCTGCGCTCACGTTTAGAATGGAGCCTCTTGTAGCGAACTCACCTTACACAGAATACGAACTTTGCTTGGGTATTTTGCAGTGTAAAGTAAAAGAATTAAAGTAGATATTCCGAACAAAGTTATAGAATTTTCATTATATACAATCAGCACGCAATGTGCGTAAACTTGAAAGGGGCATTAAAACGCGTCATAGCACAATCCACCTTAGTGGGTTTAGCTACTATAACATAGAAATGGTGCAATGAGAGGTTGTTGGACATGTTCAAGGCGAATAATTGACAATTGAGATGATCCAACTGCAGGTTGCATCACACTACAACATGTACGCGGCTCGCCGATCCCAAAAGCAATCGCCCGTCAGCGACAAATAGCAATGTACTTAGCAAAAAAACCTCACTCAACATTCTCTTCCAGAAATTGTTTATAAATTTGGTGGCCGTTACCATACTATCGTTATACATGCAAGAAAAAGTTGATAAATTACGTTCAACAAATCGTAGTTTCGACACTGATGTTGCAATTCTATGTAGAATGCTTGAGAAATAATTTTCTTTTTACTATAGTTATCAAAAGATAAATTTCCTCGTTTAAGATTATTATTATGTAATAAATAATTATGACATTTTATTAAGTATAGAGCTGTTATGAGCCGTGGCAACTAGCATTACTAAGCTTTTTATAATACAACTTTTTTCTACTTATCAAATTAAGTTATAGCAATCAGATGAAAATTACGATTGATCGATCATCTTTTCTTAAACCAATGGCCCACATTCAAAGCGTTGTTGAGCGACGAAATACTATCCCAATCTTAGCTAATGTGCTCTTACAAGCTAAAGCAGGACGTCTATCAATGACTGCTACTGACATGGATATGGATTTAGTTAATAGCACCGTCTGTATAGTTGATCAACCTGGCTCTATTACTGTATCGGCTTTTACTCTTTATGATATCATCCGAAAACTGCCAAACGGATCAGAGGTTAAGCTAAATATGGATAAAGATAGTGTAAGTCTATCAATTAGTGCTGGACGTTCTAAATTTTTGCTACCAACCCTAAAAGCAGATGAGTTTCCTAGTCTACCTAACGATCAAATAACTATTAATTTTATGCTTTCTGCGGTTAATGCAAAATCACTAATCGATCGCACTCGTTTTGCTATTTCCACAGAAGAGAGTCGATATTACTTGAACGGTATGTACCTGCACGAAACCCAGGTTAATAACATATCTGTTCTGCGTGCTGTAACCACTGACGGGCATCGACTAGCTCTAATGGAAATTCCGCTGCCTGAATCAGCATCCGGCATACCACCGGTGATAGTACCACGCAAAGCTATAATTGAAATACGCAAGCTGATTGATGAAAGCGAAGGCTCGGTACATGTAGCTTTTAGTAAAAATAAGCTTCGTTTTAACTTCGTTGATACTGCGATAACAACTAAGTTGATCGATGGCAATTTTCCAGATTACGAACGGGTAATCCCGACTTCTAACGATAAGATTATGCGACTCGAGTGTAGATCTTTAAAAAAAGCTGTCGAGCGTATCGCAATTATTTCTACAGCAAAATCTCGTTCAGTTAAACTAGAGATTAACAAAGGAAATTTGATATTATCAGCTAAAAATCCTGATAATGCTTGGGCAACTGAAGACATGAATGTGGACTATGATTCTGATCCTATAGAAATAGGGTTTAATTCTCGGTATTTGTTAGAAATAGCTAATCAATTTAACGATAGCGCTACGGTGCTATTTCATATAGCAGACAAAACTTCTCCCGCTATAGTCACCAACGAGAAAAATGACGGTGCACTTTATGTAATTATGCCTATGAGAATTTAGCTATTCAAATGTTTATTAGCTTTATATTTTTACGCGAGCAAAACAGTAATCTGCACATCTCTGATGCTGTTTTATTTAGCAATGAGATGGATTATTATAATTCATTAATCTTTTAGTAAATGGCATGAAGAAAAATTTGAACAGCTTAGTAGCTAAGACATATAATGCAGAGTATCTATTTTAGGCAAGAATAATCAACAAAAATAATATATTTTTAAGACAAAGTTACGCACTATATTAATTTGGTTTTTTGTGCTTTTGTTTAAATTGTTAATTTAAACAAAAGCACTTAGCATTCGTAACAAAATGAAGTAAAAATGATTAAGTTGTACATATCTGCTAACTAGCAGATAACAAGCTTTACTCAAAGATCAAACGATATGTTTGTTAATTTAACTTGGTGACTAATTATCTGTTTGGCAAGGTATTCTAAAAAAAGACATTATTTACCTCTCAAGCGAACATTCCAAGCCTTATTGGCTAATTAATGATAACAAGAGTATTAAAATGCTTAAGAGTGTTATTGAATATACATGCAATCATTATCTTAGCAGAAATCTACAAGGTAAAGCTAATTTTTGGTAAAAATAATTAGCTTTATGCGTCTATATGTTTGTTTTCTCGGCAAATAGCAAATAATAAGAAATTTAATGCCTAGCTATTGGGTATATCGAATTTGAAGCTGAATAACTGAATTATACCTTTAATAGTTACAAACAGCTGATCAAATAGCAATAGGCTAATTTATCATTTTAAGCACAAGTTTAATGGTTAATGCTTTAGTAATGTCATGCTAATTGCTTGATGCGTCATAGTTGACTGTAACACCTTTACTTACCTGATATATTGTGAGGATTGTGTTTTGGTGCTAATACTTAATTAAGTTAATATCATATATCGTACATTTCGTAGATGAATTCTCTGTTATCTTAAACCAGTTCGGAGCTGAACCTAATATTGTTCTATAAATTTTATACCTTGATCAATATAACGGGTGGAATTAAAAATATCTTTTTAAGATCTCACGTTAATCGCTTATAGCAAGATTGTTTGACTTTGCAGATAGCAAAGTCTGGCTGGCTGAAGTCATCATTTAACCGGAGTTCCACGATGCTTGAAATAACCACCAAGTGCAGAGAAAACCTTGAAAATAATCAGTATTCTGCTGAATCAATTAAGATTTTGCGTGGACTTGATGCTGTACGTAAGCGTCCAGGTATGTATATCGGTGATACAGATGATGGTTCAGGTTTGCATCATATGGTATATGAGTTGGTTGATAATGCCATCGATGAAGCTATGGCCGGCTATTGTGACACAGTGCGAGTTATTATGAACGTCGATGGTTCAATAACAGTACAAGATAACGGCCGTGGCATTCCTGTTGATATTCATACAGAAGAGGGCGTCTCGGCTGCGCAGGTTATCATGACTCAACTTCATGCTGGCGGTAAGTTTGACCAAAATTCGTACAAAGTTTCTGGTGGTTTACATGGAGTGGGAGTTTCGGTAGTAAACGCTTTATCTGAATGGCTGGAACTAATAATTTGGCGCGCAGGTAAAGAGCATATGATGCGATTTTATCACGGATATGCAGAAGCAGATCTAGTAGAAGTTGGCCCATCGTTTGGCAAAATTGGGACTAAAATCACCTTCAAGCCTTCGACTGATACTTTTACTATGATTGATTTTGATTTCTCGATGCTGGAGCATCGATTGCGTGAGTTAGCGTTATTAAATTCTGGCGTGCGTATTATTCTCATTGATCAGCGCAGCGATAAGTTTAAGAACGTAGACCTGTTTTACGAAGGTGGACTGAAAGCTTTTGTTCAATATTTAGACCGTTCGCTTATTGCTATGCACTCCACCATTTCAGCCTTTAGCCAAAAAGGCGGGATTACTGTTGAGGTGGCGATGGAATGGACGGAATCTTACCGTGAGACAATTTTCTGTTTTACTAATAATATTTTACAGCAAGACGGTGGCGCACATTTAGCTGGTGTTCGTGCTGCATTAACTAGGCAGATAAATAATTATGCTAGTCAATCGAATATTATTAAAAAGGATAAAATGGTACTTTCCGGCGAAGACACTCGCGAAGGCCTCACTTGTGTACTATCAATCAAAATGACGGATCCAAAATTTTCCTCCCAAACTAAGGTTAAATTAGTGTCGTCAGAAGTTAAACCGGTAGTGGAAAACATTATTAGCGAACTGCTAGGTAGTTGGCTTGAAGAACATCCTAGTGAGGCTAAACGCATACTTACTAAAGTATATGAAGCTGCTGTTGCTCGGAATGCTGCTCGACGAGTTCGCGAACTAACCCGCCGCAAGAACGCACTTGATATTGCTACTCTTCCTGGTAAATTGGCTGACTGTCAGGAGAGCGATCCATCAAAAGCTGAATTATTTTTAGTTGAGGGCGATAGTGCTGGAGGTTCTGCTAAACAAGGTCGTGATCGTAAGAACCAAGCAATTTTGCCATTGCGTGGCAAGATTCTGAACGTAGAGCGCGCTCGTTTTGATAAGATATTATCCAGTACAGAAATTGGCACACTCATATCAGCACTAGGGACCGGTATTGGGCCAGAAGATTTTAATATAGAAAAAACTAGATACCACAGGATTATTATAATGACTGACGCAGATGTTGATGGTTCGCATATTCGTACTCTCGTGCTAACTTTTTTCTTTCGACAGATGCCAAAGCTGGTGGAACGTGGATATCTCTATATTGCTCGTCCTCCCCTTTATCGAGTGAAGAAAGGCAATAAAGAAACTTATCTAAAAGACGAAAAAGCACTTGAGCGTTTTCTGATCAATGAAGGCAGCAAGCTTGCTTTCCTACACACTGATTCAGATACCCAAATTAGCGAGAATGATCTCATAAATCATGGCGAGCTTGCTCGTCAGGCTCGTCAATTACTAGAACCTATAGTGCGTAAGCTAGGTGCTTTGATAGTGACTGAGCAAGCTATGATAGTTGATTTATTGCATCCAGATCTTCTAGCCAACCCAGCAGCAGCAACGATAGCAGCAAAAGATTTTGCTAAAAGAATGAATACCTTATCAGACGCACATGAGCGTGGATGGTCAGCTATATATAAAAAGCAGATTGATACTGGGCCAGCAATCATAGTTACTCGCACCTTGCGAGGTGTAACTGAAACATACTATATAGATAGCGTTTTAGTAAAAACTGCCGAGGTTGAAGCAATTAGGAAGCGCGCAGCTGAGTTGCGTCAACTATTTATCAACCCCGCAACCTTAGTATATAAAGATGGAACTAAGCGCACTCTTTACGGCCCAGTTGGATTAATTGAAGCAATATTAGAAATTGGACGCAAGGGACTGATAATCAATCGCTACAAGGGTCTCGGTGAGATGAACCCAGACCAGCTTTGGGAAACTACTATGGATCCAAATCGTCGAAACCTTTTACAAGTTAAGATAGACCATTTAGAAGTAGCTCATGAAGTCTTTAGCACTTTGATGGGTGATATTGTTGAACCGCGCCGCGAATTCATCCAGTCTAACGCGCTTAAAGTAATAAATTTAGACGTATAATTAAGTGATTATTTTTTAATAACCATGTAAGCAAGACAAAACACTGCTAAATTGATTGTTGATCTATTTTTACGATATATCAGATCAATGATACTTGTAGTTAGTTGAGCAGGCTACACAGTAATTCTTGCTCCATTTCTTTGGTAAAATATTCTCTTTACAAATTCGATGATATATTGTTATTCGTTGTGAATAAGGTGATTTTTTGTTTATTTTATTAAATAAACCGTTAATTTTAACTTAATGAATGTCTTTTCGCATATGCGAATGTACAGCATATTGTTTTATTGATTAAAATAAGTTGATTTTGCACTGTGTTTTCTATAAGAAAATTTAGTAGTCAATAGCATTCTTGCGTATTTGGCTGTATTATGAGATTAATTATTACTACTTAACAAATCGTTACGTTAATAAAATAAATTGTGATAGCTAAATGAATCGTAAGTTATGTAGTATATTTGGTTATCTGTAAAACAGGATCTTATTTATGATTTATTTATAAAAATATTGACTGATAATAGTATAAAAATCTGCAATTATATCGTTATCTGATATATAACTTAATATAAAAAATAGCTTTAGCGTTAGGTTGTAATATGCTTTAGAATTAGTAAAAATAATTATATTATTTGTTTTTTTAAACATATAAATTAACTGCTTAATTAAGGCGATTTATCCAAACTAAGATATTCTATTGTTAAAATAGGTTTACGTTCATCTCTAGTTATGTATTCTTTAAAAAGATCAGTTATTTTTTTAGACATCGCTTATTTAAGTTCATAAAGAAGCATTATGCGAAATAAAAAGCCAAAAATAATTACTTTTTGATAAATCAATTAACTGAAATAAAAAATTATAAATTTTATGTTCGGCAGGAAATAACAGACATCTATATTTATAAATATAAAGTACAAATTTGTTGTTGATAAAATTCAATGCAAAATGCTAATCGAAATTAGTTTCGCAAAAGCTATTGCGCATGCTATACAGCGATCAATGAATATTTGTTTTTTTTTAAATACTTAAAAGTTTTTTTCTGACACTGAACTCTTAAAATAGAAAACTATCTGTATATAAACAGGGTTTTATTAGCATGGATTTTTACTTTTAAATTAACTACTAATTCGCAAATGATAAATAAAATAGCTACAATAGCGCCACTTAATATTTTGTGTTTCCAATTTTGTCAAAATGATAAGATGATTATGAATAGTATTGTTATTCATATACTCATTTAAACGTTAAAAAATACCTTATAAATACTTTTTTATAAAAAAAATATTATAAAAACGGGGATGCATAACATTGTTGATGACACATGCTGTTCTTGGCATAGAGACAAGTTGTGACGAAACTTCAGCCTCGGTAGTCGCAAACGATAGAAAAATTTTATCGAATGTCGTTCTAAGTCAGCTTAATGAGCATCGATTATATGGTGGTGTAGTACCAGAGGTTGCTGCTCGCGCTCATATCAATCACCTAGATGCCATAGTAACTAGGGCTATGATTGAATCTGGAATTAAATTCGGTGATCTCGCGGGCGTAGCAGCAACGGGAGGTCCTGGATTGATCGGGGGTGTACTAGTCGGTAGCACATTCGGAAAAGCAATTGCCACTGCTCACTGTAAACCTTTTATTGCGGTTAATCATCTGGAAGGACATGCACTTACAGCCAGATTAACTGATGCTATTGATTTTCCTTATTTATTGCTGCTAGTTTCTGGTGGTCATTGTCAACTTTTGTTTGTAAAAGGGGTAGGTTTGTATCGTAGGCTTGGCACAACTATAGATGACGCAGTAGGTGAGGCTTTTGATAAAACAGCAAAACTCCTAGGTCTGGAATATCCTGGTGGGCCTGCAGTGGAATATGCAGCAGCCTTTGGCGATTGTTCTAACGTTAAGCTACCTAGACCCATGTTAGGTAAACCAGGATGCGATTTTTCCTTTTCCGGCTTAAAAACTGCCGTGCGTAGGCACGTTAATCGGTTAAAAGACATCCTTAATGCACAGATGGTCGCAGACATAGCAGCCGCTTTTCAACAAGCAGTGTCTGAATCTCTAGTCGACCGTACTAAACAAGCAATAGATATACTAGAGATAGAAAAAATTAATAATCAGCTTCTAGTAATGTCTGGTGGCGTAGCAGCTAATCAGACGATCCGCTCTGCTATTGCAGATCTAGCCAAAGTCCGTGGGTTGCAGTTCGTTGCACCTTCGATGACTTTATGTGGCGATAACGGTGCAATGATTGCTTGGGTTGGACTAGAGCGTTTAAGATTAGGACTAATCGATGGTATGAGTTTTCGCCCACGCTCTCGTTGGCCACTTGATCCGTATGCTAATTTATCTAGTAAAACTGGCAAACTGTGAATTAAACAACTTTTAAAAATAGCTTAAATGATAACTTAGCTGAACTATCGAAATGTTCTATCTAAATAGAAAACAATCTTATGTATGATAACAGCAAAATGCGATAATAAAATTTAAAAAATGCTAATTAATAGGTTAAACTAATTTAATTATTAGCAAAAAGATAACTTTAGCGTTAATTAGTTTTAATTATAAATTAAATATTAGTATACCTTTATGTAAATTACCTAATGTATAAACATAATTAATAATAACTAATCTGGCATTTTATATTGCATTAAACATTGAGATTAACAAAATCGTAGAAATTAACAAAATTTTTTTGATTAAAATAATCAACAATACTAGAAGTAACCTTTTTTATATTATAAATTTTTGCGTGAAAATAAATATTTCGAGTTCTAATAGAAGACAGCAATTTTTAATAACATTAAACTATTTATGGGAGACTAATGTAAAGAGGCAACCCATTGTGCTGAGATACTAAATGGTCTCGGAATAGAATATTATAGTGCGGACTAGATTAATGAATCCCAAAAGCTACGGCTAAACTTAGGAAGAACAGACATGTGTAACGACGTAAAGAGGGTTATGAAATTAATCCAGGAACGTAACGTTAAATACGTTGATCTCCGATTTACAGATCCGCGAGGTACACTCCAGCACCTTACGCAGCACGTGCGCACGATTGATGAGGAAAGCATAATCGAAGGATTTATGTTTGATGCTTCATCTATCGCAGGTTGGAAGGCTGTTGATGAGTCTGACATGGGTCTAAATCTAGATTTATCTACCGCTGTCATGGATCCTTTTTTTGCACAACCTACTCTTGCTATTATTTGCGATACATTTGATCCTTCTACCGGTAAAGCGTATGAAAGAGACCCACGTTCAACGGCTAAAGCTGCAATCAACTATATGGAGAAACTAGGTATTGGCGATACAGCATTTTTTGGTCCAGAAGCTGAGTTTTTTCTGTTTGATAATGTAAAAATTGCAATTAGCATGAATAAGGGGTATTATGAAGTGGACAATGAAGAAGGAGCGTACAATTCTGGGCGCGAATATGAGGAAGGCAATTTAGCGCATCGTCCAGGTGTTCAAGGTGGTCACTTTCCAGTCCCTCCAGTTGATAGCAGTCAAGACATTCGCTCCGAAATGTTATCCGTAATGCTTGAGATGGGTATTAAAGTTGAGAAGCATCATCACGAAGTCGCACCTTCTCAGCATGAATTAGGTATAGAGTTTGGAACTTTGATTCAAGTTGCAGATCACCTACAACTTTATAAGTATGTGGTAAAACAAGTTGCAGCTTCTTACGGAAAAACTGCTACCTTTATGCCAAAACCAATCTCTGGTGATAACGGTTCAGGTATGCACGTGCACCAGTCGATTTGGAAAGACGGCAAACCAATGTTTTCTGGTTCGAAATATGCTGACCTATCTGATATGGCACTATACTATATCGGTGGCATTATTAGGCACGCTTGTGCCATCAATGCCTTTACCAACTCTACGACGAATAGTTACAAGCGTTTAATTCCAGGATTTGAAGCTCCCGTGTTATTAGCTTATTCTGCTCGTAACAGGTCCGCTTCTTGCCGTATACCACACTCAAGTAGTCCTAAGGGTAAAAGAGTAGAGGTTAGATTTCCTGATCCAGCTGGAAATCCATATTTGTCATTTGCAGCCATGTTGATGGCTGGATTACATGGTATAAGGAACAAAATACATCCTGGCAATCCAATAGATAAAAACCTATACGACCTTCCTTTTAAAGAGATATCAGCGATACCAAAGGTATGCGGTTCTTTACGTGAAGCGCTAAATAATTTGGATAAAGATCGAAATTTTCTAACTCAAGGTGGAGTATTTACTGATGATCAGATTGATGGCTATATTGCACTAAAGATGGAAGAAGTATACGCATTCGAACATGCGCCGCATCCAATTGAATTCGATATGTATTACTCTAATTAATTTAGCTAGCTGTGATACCAAACACGCAATAGACACCAAGCTTAGCTAATAATTTTTGCTAATCTAATCATAAATATTGCCTTTATTTTCTTTATTTGTTTTAATTATGCATCTTATAGTATAAGACTTGCTTCGATTGTTTTTTTACTGTCTATAAAGATAAGTTATTTATAAACTATAAACACCTTCACTTTGTCGTTTACTTTAACGTTAATTTTGCATGAAGTCATTTGTTTGATTGTTAAATTTTAATTATTACTTAAGATATTCAAATGTTAATTAATCTTTGTATGATATAAATTGCACCGTGCAATTTTGCACTTGTTATTTGAATTAATACTTTTTTAAGAAAAACTATGGTAGAGGTTTTGTAAATTTAAATGTAAAATACCTGCATAATAGAAGCTGTATAGGTGAAATTATTATTTGCTTAATGTTTAACAAGTTCATGAGATTAGTGTAAATGGAAGGAATTTTAATCAGCTTAAATACTTAAGCTATTATTTAATCTACATTGTCTTGCTATTTTAAGATTTAACAGATGTCAATTACTAATGAGCTTTTTATTTATCGAATACTATTGTTTAAAAATAATATTCTATTATAATTATATCCTGCAACCCTAATAAGTTTTTTGTAGAAAACTTAATGTCAAATTTTTTGCGAGTAATATTTCCTTGAATATATCGAGCTATTCTGCTAAAGATATTGAAGTACTTGATGGCTTGGAGCCTGTGCGTCGTCGACCTGGCATGTACATTGGTGGGACCGATGAGCGTGCTATGCATCACCTCGTCGCAGAAGTACTAGATAATTCTATGGATGAAGCAATTGCTGGTTTTGCCTCACGAATTGGAATAGAGCTCTCTGCTGACCAAACTGTAACGATTTACGATAACGGCCGTGGCATTCCTATTGATCACCATCCAAAATTTTCCGATAAATCAGCCTTAGAGATAATTCTTACGACATTACATACCGGCAGCAAGTTTTCCGAAAAAGTTTATTCAACTGCCGGGGGATTGCATGGAGTTGGTATTTCAGTAGTCAACGCCCTGTCAGATAAACTAGAAGTTGAAGTTTCTCGTGAACAGCAACTCTACAGGCAACATTTTTCGCGTGGTGTTCCCACTGGAGCCTTGGAAAAGGTCGCTGATAGATTGGGCGGCCAAGGTACTACCGTGCGATTTCATCCAGATCCTGAAATATTTGGCGCCACGCTGAAATTCCGCCCATCTATTTTATTTCGCATGGCACGTTCCAAAGCTTATTTATTTAACGGTGTAGAAATTTATTGGAAATGCGACTCTGTTTTATTACATGACGATCATGCTACACCGCAAGAAAGTAATTTACATTATCCCGGTGGGCTATCTGATTTTCTAGCTAGTGCTATAAAGGGTCGTCGCACCGTTGCTGCTCAGCCGTTTATAGGTGATGTAGAATTTTCTACTGATAGAGGTCGTGTAGAATGGGCTGTGACTTGGCCTGATGATCAAGACAATGGTTTTCTACATGCTTATTGTAACGCAATTCCTACACCACAAGGCGGTACTCACGAGTCTGGTCTACGCAACGCTTTGGCGCGTGGCATTAGAGCTTATGGAGAATTAATTAATAACAAAAAAGCAGCGCAAATTACATCAGAAGATGTAATGGCTGGCGCTTGTGTTATGCTAAGCATTTTTATTTCTGATCCAGCTTTTCATGGTCAAACAAAAGATAAGCTTGCTAGTGCAAGTGCAACTAGGATGGTAGATCAAGCTGTAAAAGATCATTTTGATCACTGGTTATCTGGCGATCCAGATACTGCTAATCAGCTTTTAAATCTACTAATCGAGCGAGCTGAGGATCGCCTACGGCGCCGCCAGCAGAAGGAAGTGAGTCGGAAAACCGCTACTCGTAGGTTACGACTACCAGGTAAGCTTGCAGACTGCTCGCGCTCTGACAACGAAGGCACTGAGATCTTCTTAGTTGAGGGTGATAGCGCTGGTGGATCGGCAAAACAAGCTCGCAATCGAGAAACTCAAGCTATTTTACCATTGCGTGGTAAGATACTGAATGTAGCTAGTGCTACAACAGAAAAGCTACGAGCTAACCAAGAGCTTAGTGACTTACTTCTGGCACTTGGTTGTGGTTCTGGGTCTTCTTATCAGCAAGATGCTTTGCGCTATGAGAAAGTTATTATTATGACTGATGCTGACGTAGACGGTGCTCATATAGCATCGTTGTTAATGACTTTTTTTTATAGAGAATTGCATAAGTTGATTGCTGATGGCAATCTTTACCTAGCTATGCCACCTCTTTATAAACTGGTTCATAATGGTAAGACTATTTATGCTCGTGACGATGCACACCGTGCAGAACTTGTGCATAACTATTGTAGTTCTAGAGGTAAAATAGAAATAAGTCGCTTTAAAGGTTTAGGAGAAATGCCGCCAGCACAGCTTAGAGAGACGACTATGGATCCCAGATCACGCCAGCTTATGCGTATAAGGATTCCTCCAAACTATGATTCAAAGCTGATGGTAGAGCCAGAACTAGAAAGTGAAAATGTACGTACCCGTGATCTAGTTGACACTCTTATGGGTAAGAAAGCTGATAAGCGTCTGGAATTCATACAGTCAAATGCTCAATTTGTATTGAATATAGATATTTAAATATTTTGTTAACATTGATTTTTAGTAGTTAATGTGTTTTTAAGTTAATTATTACTTTTAAATCTTAGATTTAATTTAGGTTATTCACAATAATAAATTTATTATTTTGTATTAAAAGTTTAATTGCTTTCTTGGGAGGAAAGCTATTTTCAAAAAACTTTTATAAGATAATCAACATTATAATTATTTTTTTAAATAAATATTTACACTTATGAGCAAATAATCACCTATTCTGCGCTAAATATTTAATCTATAGAAAAGATCTTTAATATCTAATCATGTACTTTTATTTAGATAAAATTCTTCAAATCTTATCTTTAATTAAATTAAAAATTTTTATTTATTGTTATCTATCATAGTAAATCATACATTTTTTAATATCTGATTATTATTCAATAGTTTGATTGAAAACTACTGATTTATTTACATAAAGTATATTATAAAAATTGAGTATCGTATTTGGAATACAGGAAAGTACCAAAGATCTGTTGAAAAAACTTTCAGTGAATTAGGTAGGGTAGAGATAATTGAGTTTTGAAGGAGTAGAAATTAAGATTGACGTTACTCAGACGATTAATTTATTGTTAGAGGATCCTTTGGCTAGGTAACTAAATTTATGTTCTTGATTACTATTAAAATATGACTATAAATAGGATGCTTAAAATATAATAGGTAATTATTTTATGATACGTTACTCCAAATAATTCGCTATATAGATAAGCGACTAGATAATAGTTACCTAGATAATAACGTATCGTACTACTTATCATTTATTTGAACAAACTGAGTGAATAATTATAGAATGTACATATGCTTGATCCTTTATTTTAATAAATAGCAATGATATTATAAACTATCAATCAGTTAATTAATACCTAGTTATACTTTTCATAAAACGCAGCTACTTTTTTATAGTATGGTTATCTATAAACAATTCTTGTTTTGATGAATCAACTATAAACTAAAATAGCTATGTTAATCCAAATATGTCGAATTAGTAATATTATTTAACTATAATTATTGCAACAAACTGATTTATCAATAAACTACCTATAAGTTATGAATCAATCCATAGCCTGGAGAAATGATTGATAATCAAAGTTATTCAATTAGCACTAAAAATTATACTAAGATAGCTAGCTATGGTTAATTCCAGCACTACAGAAATAAAATATCTATATATTAAAAAAGCGCAACTATACATCCATTATTTAATGAATGTGAATTTTGTACATAGATCTTTGCTAGCTTCTAATAAAATAATCTAAAATACTATGTTTTAATTTAATCGATCTAACATTTCATATCATAAAATATGATTTACCTCCTTAAGGTTATTCTGATTTTCCTGTATTGCGGTCGTCTATAGATGTTAAATATAACTTTAATCTTTAAAGACTTAGTGATTCCATGATTTATTTAAGATCATCTTTCTTCAATTTGATTTGGATACTTTGGTCGCTTTTGATGGTATTTACAATACCAATTAGCTTGCTGTTCTACAGCGGGGATGATGGCCGTTACGCTCGTCAGGTAAGTCGAGTGTGGTCTCGAGGTACTACTTGGCTATTAGCAATTATTTGTGGATTACGATATCGTGTAGAGGGGGTTGAGCACTTACCAAATGGACCAGCATTTTTAGCTTGTAAACACCAGTCAGCTTTTGAAACATTCGTGATGAATGTAATCGTTCCAGATTTATGTATTGTTTACAAAAGTGAGCTAAACTCCGTGCCCATTTTTGGTTGGTTTCTACGACATTCTAAAATGATGTCAGTTAATCGCAATGGCGGCGCTTCAGCATTACGCGATATGATGACGCAAGCAAGAAAAGAGTCTAACAAAGGTAGATGCGTACTTATCTTCCCTGAGGGTACTAGAGTTGCAGTTGGTGAGTGCGGTAACGCTCATGTTGGGCTTGTTGCTATGGTGCGTGATTTAAAACTACCTATCGTTCCCGTCAGTCTCAATTCCGGACTTTATTGGCCAAGAAAATCGCTATTACGTTATCCAGGTGAGATCATAATTAGGTTTATGCCGGTTATCGCATACGTTGATAAATTCGGTAAAAAAGACCTAGAAGATTTAGTAGAAACAATAGGATATGAGTCATATAGGCTATGTTCCATTAAACATAATTAGAAGCAATAACAATGACATAAACTTCAGGACATCTGACTATATGAGTTGCTTATGTAAGCAACTTGTTCATTTATAGTAATTTGATATTTGTTTACTGAATTAAGTTAAAAATAATAGTTAAACATTAGAGCGAAAAGCTTATTTTTGCTTACTATATTTAAATTTTACCTATGATTATACTAATTATACTATTAATATATTTAATCTTTACTTGTAACAAAATTAATAAAATATTTTAGTAATTAATGTAAGATCCAGAAGTAAAAGATTTTTAGATAAAGAAAAGTGGTTAGAGTTAATAATTTACTAACCACTTAGTTGATTTGGATTGTATCGTGTGGACTGTCGAGAGAAAAGGCTGGAATAGATACTTTAAATATTATCCCTTCATTGGTTTCCATGGTGTAGCTACCTACCATTATTCCTGATGGAGTAGTTAATGGACAGGCGCTAGTATACTCAAAATGCTCTTCTGGCTTAAGTATAGGCTGATTTCCTACAACCCCTATACCACTTATTTCTCGGATAATTCCAGTAGAATCTATGATTTGCCAATGACGTTTTGTTATGCGAACGATTTCTTTGCTGCTATTTTTGATTTTTACTCTATAAGCCCAAACATAGTGATTATTCGACGGGCTGGAGTATCCATCAAGATATACCGAAATTACTGTCACATGGATGTTGCGTGTAGTCTTGCTGTACATCGCCAACCCTGTATTTTTATTAAAAGTATTTAATAGATTAAGTTGGCACTTAAATATATAAAAATTGTAAATTTTTATATATTTATTTAATACATTTACCTTATTACACAATTTAATAAAATTGTAAATTTTCCTCAAACTTAATTAAGCCAACTAAAGGTTTCGATTTAAAGAATTTTCTTTTTTTGCTTGTTAATTTTATAAATTTAATTAAACAGAAATTATTTAGATTAATTAAATGATGTTTCATTTTATTGTTAGCAATAAGTATAATTTTTTAATTAGTTCCATCAGAATTTCTTTGAAAAGTGATAATTAAGCGTTAGTAAGGAAAATTGATTCTATTTATATCAACAAATATAAATAATTGTAATTACGATCAATCATTTTCTTTAGTAATTAAATAGTATTTATTAGTATATAAAAAGCTTGTAAAGCATTTCCTGGTAAACAAAAACAGAATAATAATTAATATCAAATGCTTTAAATTTTATTAGATTCATTAAAATAATTGTACTAAATGTTTAATAGTTGTTTAGAAAATATGTTATCTAAACTAATAGAATTAACCAAGCTTGTTTTTTTAAGCAATTAATTGTTAGATTGATAAGTAACAAATTTGCTAAACTAATGTTTATAATCAAGTTAAAATATAATTTGCTTATTTACACAAAAAAGACAATTAATTTCTTAATTATTCGTTTAAATAAAAAAAATTACTTTTTTAAAAAGTAATTTGAGTAGACTTTTGTCATTATATTTAGCAAAATTAAGTCAGTTTAGGTGTATTTTAGATTATTCCTCAAACTATAGCATTTATTTCACTTAATATTACGGAATTTTATTCTCTAATAAATCTAACCTAAATAGGTATTTTTTAAAAGAATAACAGCAACGGTATACTATTAATATTCATTGCTTAATGGTAATTCTTATATATAGATAATATCTATAACATAGAAAATTATGAAATCCTAGAAAGACTTCTGCTCTTTATTAAGAATAGAGCAGATTATAATATTAATATCGTTTTTATAATTAATAGAATAGTTTATTCTGTTATCTTAAATTTTAGGTTAAATACCTAAGTCAGTAAAAATCTTTGCAAGATAAACGTATAATAGATAAAAATGTATTATAATGTGGTTTGCTTTAATTTAAGTTAAAAACATTAAAAAAATCTAATTTAATCTTAGAAATGTAAGCATAACGTTTTGTCTTGAATAATTTCGATATTATATAGACGTTTTTTAGTTAAAAATTCACGCTATATTAAATCTGTTAAATTATTAACATATTTAACTTACCCAATAATTTAATTACATCAATACTTTAACAATTCAGTTAACATAGCGTATATTGCTACAAAAGTTAAATTGCTAAACAAACGGCACTCACTGTGTAAAATACTTTATTCGCTTATTTGAATAAATTCAATTTATTGGAGTTAAAAATTAATTAATAGTTTTTTTTAAGATAATAAAATTAAACTTTACACACTATCACTAATAATTATTTTTAAGGGAAACTGCTTTGTGCTGTTTATAAAAAAATATATTTTATACAGATCTTCACATAAAAGAGAAAAGTAAAGATTTTATCTCTAAATTATGACCTTTATTAAAAAGCAAGAAAGCGTTCCAATACAAATAAATTATCTATATTATTCTTTGCATTGGAAATATAAGTAATCGAATTTGGTTGTCGGCAATAGTAAAATTGCCTGGATTATTGTAGCAAAAATTTTATATGGATAATTGTAATGCAATTATACTAAATAGCTTGAATAAGTTTAGCTAAAAAATAGATTATAATAAATCTTTATGATAAGATTTCATATGAAAAGTTCATATCAATAATAAACATCAAGCGTTATTTATTAGTGTTGTACAGAAGAAAAAGTATATTATAAAGTTAATTTTTAAAATTAACAGTAATGCCAAATAATAATATAATAAAAATTATTTTTTTGTTATATTATTAACAATGCTGACGCCAATATATAAATATTATTCATTAATATTACTTTAACTGTCAATTAGCATATAATAATAAATCTCTCTATTATGTAAAAAAAAATAACTTTACGTGAGATAAAAAGCTTCCTAGTTTATTAGACCAAGCATTGGTTTTTAACAAAGAAAATGAATGTGTTGTTGTGAACGCTAAATAAAATACTATAGATTAATTTAATATATTGCTTAGTCATTAAGCATAGTATAGTAACATGCCATTACTATATTTGCTCAATGACTAATCATTGTAATGAGCAAAGTATTATTTTAAACTCCGCGCCAAAAATTAAGTTTCTTACTTATTAAGTAAACTAAGTAATCACCGCATGAATTTAATATTCACACCCTTAAAATTTTTTTTATAACGGTCCTCGCAATTAACCTAGAAAAGACTAACGTGCCGGTATAATCCCCTTTGGGGCGAATCGCATCACTAATAATAAGATAATTCCCATCAATAAATAACGAGTATAGGACGCGCCTGCTATTAAGTGAGTAGCAATAGCAGAATTTTTGGATAGATTAATGGTGATTATACTCATAAACCAATTTCCCATTGGCTCAACCTCAACCCACAAAAACCAAATTATAACCCCACCCAAAATCGCTCCCCAATTATTCCCTGAACCACCTAATATAACCATAACCCAAATCAAGAATGTGAAACGTAAAGGGATGTAACTAGCAGGGGTAAGCTGACCTTCGAAAGTTGCAAGCATAGCGCCAGCCACACCACAAATGGCGCAACCTAAAATAAATACTTGTAAATATCGTGCGTTAACATCTTTTCCCATAGCCTCTGCCGCATCACGATTATCACGAATAGCTCGCATCATTCTTCCCCAAGGGGATTTCAATGCCATCTCAGAAAACCACAAGATAATAGCTAACACAGTAACAAATAAAATACTGTAACACAACTTTACAAATAAGCTAGCAGCATTATTAATATCAATAATGCCTAAAAAATGTGTCAAACTAATAAACCAAGAAAGATCTACTAAATTAACCTCGTAAGGTACTGGACGTGGTATGCCTGTGACATTTCTTACTCCGCGGGACAACCATTCCTCATATTTGACTATTGCAATAATGATGTCAGAAATACCAAGGGTTGCTATAGCTAGATAGTCTGCACGCAATCCAAGTGATACTTTACCAATCAACCAAGCTGCTAATCCGGCAACCATACCAGCTATAGGCCATGACAAAAGGACTGGTAGCCCCATACCACCAAGATAACCAGATAGTATCGGATTAATTGATTCAATTTTTTTAGTAGTCGGTAAGAAAAAATGACCGATTAATAAATACCCAATAACCAACAAAGCGATCGTAGCGGGTAAACGAAATCTTGAAGTAAGCGGTAGTAAACTACGTACCAAAATAATAAAAAACACGATAGCTATAAGACTGAGAAAAGATAATGCAAGTCCATTGCCAGCAACCAACCAAGCCTGCTGTACTTTAGGCATTGATACCAATACAACAGTTAACGCTCCCAAAGCAGTAAAACCCATGACGCCGACATTAAACAATCCTGCATATCCCCACTGAATATTTACACCTAATGCCGTAATGGCAGAAATAATGCATAAATTAAAGATGTTTAAAGCGATACTCCAACCCTGAAATAAACCTACCGCAAGTAGAGCGATAGCAGTTATGCAATAAACGATTGTCACATGTTTAGTCATATTGTTTTACCGGGAATAAGACCAGTAGGTCTCACTAACAATACCAAGATCAATACGAGAAAAGAAACTGCATACTTGTAATCAGTAGATAGAAGCTGTACTAAACCTTCTGGCTCCCAGTTTGTTGGGCCAAGATATGCTAAAAATTTTTTAAAAGAATAAGTCACTGTTACTTCCGAAAAAGCAACGACAAACCCTCCAAATACTGCACCAAGAGGCTGTCCAATGCCTCCGATAATTGTTGCAGCAAAGACGGGTAACATAATCTGCATAAATATAAAAGGCTTGTAAATCTTATCTAGGCTATATAGTGTACCCGCAATACACGCAAGTGTACCAGCAATTATCCAAGCAATTAACACTACACGCTCTGGGTTAATTCCGGAAAGCAAGGCTAAATCCTCGTTGTCAGAATAGGCGCGCATCGCTTTACCCCAGCGGGTTTTATAAATAAACCAGAATAAACTAATAACCACTATTAGAGTTACCAGTAAAGTGATTAGCTGGGTTTGTCTAATAGCTATTCCCTGATCCAATCCTGTAATCGCCTTGAAATCGCGAAAACTAATTAAAAATCGAGCACCGTCAGCAAAATTATGCTCATTAGGGCCAATAATTATTCGAATTAAGCCAGCCATAAAGAACATTAATCCAACCGAAACTATAGTAAAAGTTATTGGCGTTGAACGATTTTTTCGATAAAATCGAAATATGATTTGGTCTTCTAACAAAGCTATCACTATAGTTGCAAGAATTCCTGCAGGCAGTGCTAGCAAAGCTGTTGGCATAGGTGAGATACTAACTCCTTTCGTTTGTAACAGGTGAGTGGTTAGAATAGTGACCATAGCTCCGAAAGACATTAACTCTCCGTGGGAGAAATTAGCAAAGCGCAAAATACCAAAGACAATAGTTACACCAAGTGCGCCAAGAGACAGCTGAGCGCCGTAGGTAATAGCCGGCAAGATAACAAAATTTGTGAGTAAAGCAAAAGCGTTGGCTATTTCCATTCTAACCTCCAAGAAACGAACGGCGAACTTCTTCGTTAGCTAATAGCACTTTACCAGTATCGACAAAGCGGTTGCTTCCCTGAACTAGGACAAACCCTTGATCAGCAATCTCTAGTGCTTGACTTGCATTCTGCTCTACCATAATGACGGCGACTCCGGTAAGTGCAATATCGACTATGCGCTCAAACAGTTCATCCATAACTATTGGTGATACACCAGCAGTAGGCTCGTCTAGCATTAGCAATCGCGGCTGGGTCATCATGGCTCTTCCGACCGCTACTTGTTGACGTTGTCCTCCGGACAAATTGCCTGCAGGTTGATTGCGTTTCTCAGCTAATATGGGAAATAATTCAAAGATTTGCTCCTTCATTTTGGAAACATCGCTATCATTAATAAATGCTCCCATTTCTAGATTTTCTTCTACACTTAATGACACAAAGACATTGCGATTCTGTGGCACAAATCCCATACCAACGCGCACTCGATCTTGAGGTGCAAGGTGAGTAATATCCTCGCCATTAAAAACTACATTCCCCTTACAAAGATTTAGCATTCCAAACACTGCTTTCATTGCCGTTGACTTTCCGGCACCATTAGGTCCAACAATTACGGCAATCTCCCCCTTATTCACCCACAACGCGCAATCATTGATGATGTAAGCACCGCCGTAGCCGCATGTCATGCCAGTTGCCATAAGGAGACTCATATCTCTGACACCTGCTTATACTTACGCCCATTACCTAAATACGCTTCTATCACATTCTCATTATTCATTACTTCATTTGGCTTACCCTGAGTCAAAATACGCCCTTCTGCCATGACTAAGACCATATCACAGAGACGATTGATAAAATTCATATCGTGTTCTATCAAACAAAAAGTATAACCAAATTCGTGGTTTAAACGCAGAATAGAGCGCTCAATAATTTGCACCAATCTACGGTTTACACCTGCAGCAACCTCATCTAAAAAAATAATTTTTGGCTTAGCCATCATTGTGCGACCAAGTTCTAGCAACTTCTTCTGTCCGCCCGATAGATTGCCTGCTAACTCGTTTTCCAATTGATGGATCTCCAAAAAATTGATCACTTCTTTAGCCTGCTTAAGTACTAATGCATCCGCCTTACGGACTTTAGCGAAATTAAACCATGCTTGACTCAATTGCTCACCAAGCTGGTCACCAGGCACCACCATCAGATTTTCAAGTACTGTTAGATTAGAAAATTCATGAGCAATCTGGAAAGTGCGAAGCAATCCCTTGTGAAACAATTCGTGCGGCTTAAGAAAAGTAATATTTTCGCCATCGAGATATACCTCTCCTGATGACGGTGATAAATGTCCAGCAATAATGTTAAACAGCGTGGTTTTGCCAGCACCGTTAGGACCAATCAAGCCAATAATTGATCCTTGACCTATTTCAAAAGATACTCCATCAATTGCTTTGATACCCACAAAATTCTTACTAATATTATTAACTTTAATCATTCAACAAATCCAAACCTAAAAACAATCTGGTTATAAAATAGCCTTTAATCGTTAGTATCTTTGATTAATCAGCAAATTAATTCACGAGTACTGCCAATAATATTTTAGAATTCAATAATTATCCTTATTTTAATCTTATACAAGATAGAATAATCAGCAACGTGCTTTACAGATCAAAGCAGTTAACATTGTTGACTTATTAAGTAATAAATCATACTCATTCTGGAGTTTGTATCATTAAGTGTAATAAAATAAACATATTGATTTTTCATTGGTAGAATTAATAAAATTTTTGGGATATTACCTTCATCAAATAAAACATCTATACTAAAAGTATACTGCGTATTATACATCAATTAGACTAATATAAATTACTCCAGTAAAACTTTGTTACTACTTGCTCCAGCGTCAAAGAGTAAAATATTGCTTCTTTCGATTGTTTGATTAACTTCTTGACAAGAAATGTAAAATTTTGTAGGAAATTTTCTAGCAGAAAAAATAGCCAGCATGAATCTATCAAAGTTAATAATATGCAATTAAGTGTGTACCATAATCTTTGCCGCTTTACTGTGTAAAAAAATAGCATGGCTAACGAGAATCATAACATCTTTAAAAGTATTAGCTAAGCTATAGATAATGAGATATTTGAAATCAAACTTTAATTATTATAAAATTAATATTTCTCCTATGTAGAAAAAATATAAAACTTCTCGAAATACTAAATTTACTTAGAAAAAATTCGTTAATAAGTTAATGATAGTAATTTGTTGAAAATACTCCATAATAAAGTTACATTCGCTTAATCAATACTTTCATTGATTAAGCTGTATTATACTTTAGAGTATTAATACATTTCAAGCATAATTGTAATTTATGTATACTTGATTGAATAAAAATCATATTTTCCATATTAAATAAATTTAATAACCCTCTAGTATAAATAAATATTAGTCAATAATTCTTAAATGTTTTAAATTATGCTTCCATTTTTAAATTTAACTGCAGAAGCAAATTATTTTTACAAAAAATCTCAGCAATCTACTTACTAATTAGTAAAAAAAATTAATAATTAAAATTATCGCTAAATAGCTACATGATTAAAAATAAATTAAGCTATGCTATAATCAACCACAATTGTTTATTAATTTCTTAACTCAACTGTAAATTTTATTTTATACTAATGATTTTGCTTTTAGCGAACAAGTAAATTTACTATTTTTCTTTTATTCAAAATTTAAATTAAGAATTTTAATACGAAAAACTATGATAAAATAATACAACAACAAGCATTGCGCCTTTGTTTATTTTTACATTTAACACATTTTATTAAAAATCTTTTTCTCGCAAGCATGCCGAGAACTATCCCAATTAAACAATACATTATTTAAAGCTAAGTTGATGATTGAAAATCATGGTTGACTTCTTAGACATATCAACTAATTATGCTAATAAATTTTCCACATACGTAGAAAAAATACTAGCAATGGCAATGAAGAAAAGCTATGACATATGATTATCTTAGACAGGTTGCAGATAGTTGGGGGATAATTTATATCGGAGCGGTATTTCTTTTAGTCATCGCTTATACTTTTCGTCCTTCAGGACGCGAACGAGCAAATGACGCAGCGTTTATACCCCTAAACGAGAATTTAGCTAACAACCAAGAAAAAACAAAAAAACTCAGCGATATAAAGCACTGAATTGTTTGAGTAATACTGAATTGATAAGATGAACCATTCATTGTATTTAGCCTTGCTTGTTGTGCTAAATTATATAAAAGGCGGAGCATATCTTAAGCATGCATTTAATCATTCTATTTCTTCTGAAGATCTAAATAGATAGTTTACTTTTGCCGATAATATCTACAATCTTAACTGGTTCTAATTACGATTATTGTAGTGAGTATGCTTACAAACAAAATTAGGCATTTTATTATCAATAAATTGACCTGGGCTTTATCAATCACGCATAATGGGTTTATTATTCGCCCAATAATATTTTTAATTGGTTTGTTTATTTAATAATTGCGCTTTTCTTTTAGAAAGAAGTTTAATGAAATTAACTATATCAATTAGTTCGTAAAATCCTCAGGTTTATAGTCAATAAATTATGAAGAGCAATAAAGCCTTAGTTATTCATATTGAGTTTTATTTATTAAAATAAATAATATTAATCAAAAGCATTTAATAAACATAGGCTATTTATATTGTAAATTAAATTTGTTTTTATCTCAACTATAATATGCTGTTTTATTTTTTAGTTGATTTTTCTTGTCTTATTAATTGATAATTAATAAAGCGCAGTATTTTTTTAGTTATGATTGATTTAATCTTGCTGCTACAGTTACTGTAGATAAGTTTGAATTAAGAGTAATAAAATTAAATATTTTTCATTTTATAATTCTATTATAATCTGTTAACTAGTGATCGGTTACAAATCACCAACTTATTTTATTATTGCGATTATTGAATCTATTTAAAAATCTTTAATGTTATTAATATAAAAGTAAAATGACAAGTCATTTACAATGTTTGGTTATTGATTCAGTTTAAAATTAATAGTTAAATATCATTAACTATTGCTAACCTTAAAGATATTTCTCGCTCAAAATAGTTTTATTATTTACACTTAACTAAATAATGTTATGAGTAAGGCTTATCAATGATGAGTCAAGTCCGTTAAACAAAAAAAAGACTTACATGTCCTGCTGCACCTCCTACAACCCAATTTTTTTGCCTAATAACACTCAACAAAGGCCAAGCAAGTGTGAATTGCTTAACGCGTCGCAAGATATTGGCAACGGGCTTGTTGTTACTCGTTTAGCTATACCAGACGCTCATTGCGCAGCTTGCATAACTACCATCGAAAAGGCAATAAGTAAGATTGAAGGAGTTATTGACGTACGAGTAAATCTTACTGAGCGCTTCGTTAGTGTGAAGTGGCCAAGTGCATTAGTTGACTCAGATGAAATTTTTAATGCACTAGACCATGCTGGCTATCGCGCAAATCTTCTTGAAGAGATTGAAATAGCGCCCGATGCGATTTTGCGTCGCTTACTCTTTGCACTCGCAGTAGCAGGTTTTGGTTCCGGTAATATTATGTTGCTTTCTGTATCTATTTGGTCTGGTGCAGATGATGCTACACGTGACTTATTTCATTGGATCTCAGCCTGCATCGCTGTTCCTACGATTGCTATTTCAGGGCGACCGTTTTTTGCATCAGCTTTGAAGGCAATTATAGCCAAGCACTTGAATATGGACGTACCAATTTCATTGGCTGTCATTCTAGCAGCTGGATTGTCTCTACATGAAACTTTGATAGGTGGAGTACATACCTATTTTGATGCTTCAGTTACTTTATTATTTTTTTTGCTAATCGGTCAAACCCTTAACCATATGTTGCGCTCGCGCGCTGGATCAGCTCTTCGTACATTGGATCGTACGACTCCAAGTGGAGCTTCAGTCATATCTTCTGATGGAACAATAAACTGGATCCCAATATCTCAAATTGTGCCCGGTAACAAAGTATTAGTATCTTCTGGGGATCGAGTACCAGTAGATGGTATAGTTATCAACGGTTTTTCGCGGGTTGATTTAACAATTGTTACCGGAGAAAGCGAAGCGGTCAATATAGCAATCGGCGATACTATAGCAGCCGGTGCGATAGTGCTCGATGCCTCGTTAACCCTAAGCGCTACTAGAGTTGGCCAAGCATCTTTTCTTGGCGAAATGCGCTCAATGCTAGAGTCAGCAGAAAATAACCGACCGATGATTAGCAATTTAGCGGACAAAGCTGCAGTATTATATGCTCCTGCAGTGCATTTGATCGCTATAGCAACCTTCATCGGTTGGTGGATAATTGGAAAAGAATTTCGTCAGTCTTTAAGTACAGCAATCACTGTTTTGATAATTACTTGTCCATGCGCCCTGGGATTAGCGACTCCAATAGTACAGGTAATCGCCGCAGAGATACTGATGAAATATCGCATATTGTTGCGTGAAAGTAATGCATTAGAAATTCTAGCTAAGATTGATCAAGTTATCATAGATAAGACTGGTACAATTACTATCCCGACGATAGACGATTGCTGCGTGAAAAATTTTTCTAAAAGTGCTTTAAATATTGCCGCTACGTTAACAAGACATAGCCGTCATCCAATATCTAAAGCCATAGCAGATTCAATTGGTTCAACAACATCTGTTGTCGGCATCGAGAACGTTAACGAGCATATTGGTAAAGGCTTAGAGGGTTTGATAGACAGCGAGATATGGCGTCTTGGCAGACCTAATTGGGCCCTTTCTAATGAGGCTTTTTTAAAATACTTGTCCATGGATTATCTAAATGCTTCAGTGTTATCTTGTAACGGTAATTTGATAGGCGTATTCAACATGGTTGACCTGCCTCGTCCAGGTACTGACGCTGCAATAGCAAAGATGATTTCCTTGGGGCTATCTCCAATTTTGCTTTCTGGAGATAGTGAAGATAGAGTAGCAGACGTTGCGCGTCGTGTTGGAATTACAACTTGGAGTTCAAGAGCTACCCCAGATAAGAAGGTTAATGCTATAAAAACGCTACAGGCAAAAGGGCATCGTGTTCTAATGATTGGTGACGGATTAAATGACGCTCCAGCAATGGCTGCAGCTGATGTATCTATTGCGCCTGGCAATGCTTCTGACGTAAGCCGCACAGTCGCTAAAGTAATTTTTCTTGGCAAAGATATGAATGCTGTTGTTATTGCTATTATAATTGCCTACAAAGCCAAGCAAATAATGTTACAAAATCTCATATTCGCTTTTTGCTACAACGGCATTGCTATTCCCTTGGCAATTGCTTGTTACGCAACTCCGCTTATTGCGGCAATTGCTATGTCTAGTTCTTCGATTATTGTGATTGTTAATGCATTACGCTTAATCATAATGTCAAACCGTATGATCGCTTCAACCTATGCCAATAAATAATCTCAATTAAGTTATCTTAAATATTTATTAAACATTTTTCTTACATTAAAATTTTTATCAAAAATTTATTATTCCAGCGTTTATTTTAAATAAATACTATTTTCCCTTTTGTTTTATAAATATAATTTCTTGTTGTTAATTTTGAGAAAATTCCTATTGCCGCTGTAAAACTAAGGCTTAAATTTTACATAATTAAATTTAATTTAAATTATTCTAGTTAATAATAATTTAAATTAAGGCAAGAGAATGCACCATGTTCCACAGCATGAGTATTAGTATCAAATTAGAGATATCAATAATCATCTAAGCAGGTACTAAATTTCTATTAAAAATACGATAATCTTTAATAAAATTCAGCATAATTATTAATAGAATTGATATTATTTATTTTTTAGCTAAGCTCCTTAACGGCAAGAAGAGCGTTAGAGATTTTGCTTAAAACAAGAGAATATTATTTATACCGCTTCCAATTCATCCAAAGATTCGCTTTTTAAGTAAAGTTTACTCGTATCTCCTAGAGTTCAAACTTATTAAATAGTTTTAGGCATTTGAATAAAAATAGCAAATCCAGTTACTTCTTAAGACATTTTTTATATAAATAAGGCTAAATAAATTTAACTAATATTATCTTAAAGAATAATCGATAATTTATGTCGAAGTTACTATACTTGATTGCATGACTTGGATATTAAATTTCTGCACACTAAACTAGAAAAATTCTAACACCTAGACAATATTAGCTCATGTGTGCAGCCATTGTTAACTTTTTAGTATGATAATTGCAAAACGGTTGAAGAAAAGGAAGATAAATTTTACCTGCTTTAAACCAAAAACTTATCGCAACAGATCTTTATTTATTTTTTAATCCTAAAAATTAATCTATCTTATAAAGATAGCAAGCCATTATTGAATGGATACTATTTCTTATCATTTATCAGAAACTTATTTTCCACTAGAACACGGAAAATATTCCATTTTTTAGAAAAAAAAAATTAACATATTGCCGAATATCCAGTCATTTAAACATCAATTGATTATATCATGCAAAGTATCAATATATACTTAAAATTAGTATTAACTTCTTTAACAAAAAGAAAGTAAAAATACTACTTAAATAATTTTTTCATAAGTCTTTATATGAAAAATTTAGCATTTATATAAAAGTTTTAGTGCGCAATAGGTTATATTGATTAGTTTCAATAATAATTGTACAATCACTTAATATTGTTTTATCTTAAATACACTTGGAAAGATTTATAACACTTTACATAAGTAATTTGTTAAACCACTAATAGGTTTATTCGTATCAAATACTAACTAGTCATGAGTATCATAAAGTACTTTAATTAACCACAAACAAATCTATCCATACTTTAAATAAAATAGCTACAATCGTAATTAGTTTTTTTTTAAACGGTAGCTAATAAATATTGATTACGATCGCTATTGTAAACCATACTTCTGATTTTTAGCTTAAACCTAATTGCAGTAGGGATAAAAAGTAAAGCAATACTAAAATAGGCTACTATAGCATTTGCTCGATTTTTGCCTAACTAACCAGCAACACAATGGAACATTTTTGATAAAGAATTATTGCTCAGCTAATCGATAAACCGTGATATTTACCTTATCGCCATGCGAGTAATTTAATCCACACACTTCTCCAATCGACTTTACTTGCATAAAGCGAGCTGCGGTAGCAGCAAGAAATTCTTCCTGCTGATTATGTTCGATCGCAGCTATGATACAAGTCGATTGCTTATTGTATAATAAATCTGCTGCTCCCTCGGCATTGCTCAATTTGGTATTAGTGCCATGGACAAAAACTATGCTTGGTTCTGAAAATCCAGCGATAACTAATTGTCTATTCTTACAATTTCTTTCTTTAAAAACAAGCTTATAGAGCGATTGAGCAATCCAAAGTCGATTAAGTGACGGAATCACCAATGCAAAAATTAAAGTGTAAAAAATACAAACACTAACAGCTAAATGAATCAACCGCTGCAAAGATAATTCAATTAAAAAACGAACCATTAATATGACTAAAATAATGCCAGCGCTAAAAGCGCTGATGCTTAAAAAAGTTACTCCGCCTGCAAGATAAATCTCAGCAATAATTGGGAAAATAGCCAACAAAATGCTTACTAAAATCACAATAAAATTAAACAGTTTCTGAACTATAAAGCCTTTTCCTACAGATACTAAATTAGTACCAGTTGTCAAAAATAGACCTGTAAGAATTGCAATAGCTGGATATGTAGGAAAAGTGTAGTGCGGTAATTTAGTTACAACCAATTCAAATACTACAAAGGTAGGTCCAATCCAACATATCAAGAATCGTATATCTGGAGATATTCGACGAGTCCACGCGAAAATCGCGGTGCCTGCACCCAAAGCACTACATGGCCAGAATACTAAAAAGAATAATAGCATGTGATATCCAGGCGGTGCACCATGGTGGTCATCCCCTCTCGTAATCTTCCCCAAGAGCGCATGACCAATGGATTCCTCTAGAAAGCTAGTCCCAGAATTCATGCTAATCGCTATAATCCAAGGAGCTACTATAACAACATTTAGGACAATACCAGAAATCCAGTAAAGACGTTGTAGCAACTCACGATTATTGTTCCACAAGCACCAAAAAGTAATGGTAGTTCCAAGTACAAGAGTAATTATCGGCCCTTTGATCAACAAACCGATCCCATGAAACATCCAAAAAGCTAAAGGCGAGCGTAACCTACCAGTAAAAAATCTTTCAGGTTTTTTGGGACGAGTAGCAATTCGGTGCAGAGCAATTTGTGCTGCCAGAATAGTAGCGACTAGAAGCGCGTCTGTTTTAGCAGTACGTGCTTCTACGCTTGTAATCAATGCCAGAGCTATAACAATACCTGAAACAACTCCCGATTCCGCCG
The DNA here is from genome assembly GCF_000319385.1 of Candidatus Endolissoclinum faulkneri L2. Taxonomy (GTDB): domain Bacteria; phylum Pseudomonadota; class Alphaproteobacteria; order Thalassobaculales; family Thalassobaculaceae; genus Thalassobaculum; species Thalassobaculum faulkneri. The sequence continues at coordinate 752,805 of NC_019566.1, forward strand.
ATCCTAATTGAGCAGATAGCCATGTAGTCATTGCAACTATACTGATAGCTGCCAAGAGAGATGGAAAGCGATAAGCCCAAATGCCAACTTGCGGACCACCAGCAAGAATTTTTGCACTGGCTGCCTGCAACCAATAAATACCAATCGGTTTCACATAGCGCGGCAAATTCTGGAATCTTATATCTACTAGATCACCAGTTTCTAACATTTGACGTGATGCTTGAGCATAACGTGCTTCATCACGGTCCATGACTGGTATTTGAAAAATACCAGGCATTAAAGCGATTAAAGCGATTGATAGTACTATAATCCAATGTCGAATTAACAAGATATTTACTACCTAAAATTTTTGAGACACATTACAATTTATTGTATCTTTTTGTGCTCTGTGATCAGAGTACTACCTAAAGTAGTGCGACGTAATAACCAAAATACACCAAGCAAATCGATGATTCCTACTAAGGCACGGCTAATATTATTATATTTAGATCTTCCTACTCTACGAGGCCGATCGTTAACTGAAACATGCAGCGTTTCATAGCCGTAGCGTTTAGTTAGCGCAGGCATATAACGATGCAGGCTATCAAAATAAGGAAAAGCTAAAAATAATGGCCTCAGGATTACTTTGAGTCCGCAAGCCGCATCGGGGCAGTTATCACGCAATAAAATTTGCCTCAAGAAATTCGCAATACGTGATGCTACTAAACGTCTAATTCCCGCAGTGCGGTGTCGACGTATGCCAGCCACAAGACCGACTTTACCAACTTTTGTCAGATCTATTTGAGCAGCCATCGCTAGCACGTCCGCTGGATCATTTTCGCCATCGCCGTCTATTGTTGCTATCCAAAGAGCAGTTGCTAGCATTGCCCCAGTGCGCAATGCTGCACTTTTATTCGATCTTTTAGAGTGACGAGCCAATATTATGCGTGAATCATTAGTTGCTAGTTGCTGCACAATCTCATAAGTTTCATCGCAACTGCCGTCATCAACAACTACAACTTGTACGTGATAGAATGCTCCAATCTTATCAAGCACCTCGTGCAATAAAGTTGCTATGGCTCCTGCTTCATCCCGCACGGGGATAATGACACTAATCGAAGATGGATGAATTTGATTGGCTAAACGAATAATTTATAGCATCTTTTCTATAAACATACTGGTGAATAATGCGAAAATAAAACCTATAATCTTAAATACTTCACCTTAACAGTCTTCGAAAGAGCGCCCTGTAATTAGCGATACAGGCAACCTTGCTAAACTCGGCAGCATGTCGAGCGCTACCAGCGTTACTTAACCGATGCGCTAGCTCGTTATTTTGTATCATCAAAAGCAAAGCATCACGCAGTGAGTTTACCTCATCCTTTGTAACTAACAAACCATCGCTCCCATTACATATAAATTCTACAGGTCCATCAGTATTGGTCGCGATTAGAGGTTTACCATAAGCCCATGCTTCAAGCATAACTGTCCCAAAAGGCTCGTACCGTGAGGGTAAAACTACTATATCACAACTTCGAAAGAAAGCTCCAGTATCGCGTCTCCATCCGAAAAAACTTACCCTATCGTTTATACCTAGCTCCAATGATAATCTTTTTAACAATTTTTTTTCTGGACCACTACCGGCTATCCATAGATAAATCTGAGTTTGATCTTCTATAGCGCGCATAAGCAAATCTAAACCCTTCACTCTATGGAGACGAGACGGAGTAAAAATTATTGTCGCTTCCTCAGGCACCCCTAGAGATGCGCGATCAAGTGCTGGGGTTTTGTCGCATTCAGCAAAATTATAGATCACACTGCATTGATCATTGGGCCAGCCTTGATCGATGACATAGCGGCGAATTCCCTCTGTTATGCAAACCAGATGGTCGCAATTAAGAAAATAATTTAAGTTGTACAACCCGCCCAATCGAGCAACTTTAGCATGCGTTCCTTCTGGCATAAACGCGCTAGCACGCTTCATGTAAGACAGCACAATATCAGGTTGAAATTTTGTTATCACATTATGAAGAGATTTTTTAGTATAAAAATCCATACAAGAGCAAAAAGGTGCTTCTGAAACCCATACCCCAGCAGCTTCTAAAGCAGCACGACGGTGCTGATTAGGGCGAATTACTGCCCTGCATTGTTCACCTGCTTCGGCAAGTGCACTAGTTATGTTAACAAAAAATGTCTCTGCTCCACCGTTAACGGCACCCGCTATGATCGAAAGTATTCGCATGATATTTTTAAGTCAGCATAGATGTTTAGGTTAATCAGTTGAAGTTTAAGTCATAAAACAAGTTATCACAAATTTAGATAAGCTGACGCAAAAATCTTTTAAAGAAAGCAGCGTCAAAATGCTTCTACAAGCTGCATGAAATTTTATAAATTTTTCTAGCAAAATTTTTTGCTATTGATTTGATTATAGTAACTGACTAGTCAACTTAAAATTGAATCTATTTTATAGATACAATAAAGCGATATTTGCATTAAAAATAAATAACTAACACAGCGTCTGGTATCGGTTAGTTGGACTTTAAGTGTGGAAATTTAAGTTGATTTGCAATATGCTTAAGTAATGATTATCAAATGCATTGTAGTAAGTAATTCAGTGCACTTAAACGCTCATGAATTTAACAAATATTTAGTAGATTATCAAAGTAAGGCAAATACTTTTACGCATTGGCGACAATTTATCATCTGAAATTTCATAAAAGTTGAAATTTTATCATTAAATATTTGCTACCTAAGCAATAAAAAGTTTTTAAACTACTTTAATATAATCAATACAATATTGATATTGTCAAATGACAATTCGTAAACTATGATAACAAGCTTTAACTAACAAATCTCCTTTGAACTAATCACTATATTTAACTAGTAAAACAATATTTTTCTATATGCTTGCATATATGTCCGCAGCAGCGTTATAAAACGTCAAAGATTTCTTATGGAATAACTAGTTTTGCTTTCTGGAAAATGGGTTTATGGGCAATAATTTTATGATTAGATGCTAACTTACAATAGTCTGCACACTAACAAGCTTTTTCCGAACTCAGTTTCTTGTAATTGGTTATGGATTCCTCAGGTGTTCAAACCGTACCTTAAGCTGTTGCTCGTTAAGGTTGAACCAGAAAAAACAAATCCTTTAAGGAAAAAACATGACTGTTCCTAATTTTACCATGCACCAACTGCTCGAAGCCGGTGTCCATTTTGGGCATCATACCCGACGCTGGAACCCAAAAATGGAACCATATATCTTCGGCGTTCGCAATAACGTCCATATCCTAGATCTGCGTCAAACCGTTCCGCTATTGCATCAGGCTCTTGAGGCAGTGCGTGATATTGTCGCTAACAATGGACGAGTATTATTCGTTGGTACTAAACGCCAAGCTGCTGACATGATTGCTAAAGCTGCACAAGAATCCGGCCAGTATTATGTTAATCACCGATGGCTTGGCGGCATGCTAACAAACTGGAAGACTATATCTAATTCGATTAAACGTTTACGGGAGTTAGAGGAACGTATGGAAGCAGGGATAGATGGCTTAACTAAAAAAGAAACGCTCGGCTTATCTCGTGAACGCGATAAACTTGGACGCGCACTGGACGGAATTAAAGAGATGGGTGGGTTACCTAATATTATGGTCGTAATCGATACTAACAAAGAGTCTCTCGCAATTCAGGAAGCAAACACGCTTGATATACCTGTCGTGGCTATCTTAGATAGCAACTGTGATCCAGATGGCTTGACTTATCCAATTCCTGGTAATGACGATGCTATACGTGCTATTGCACTGTATACAGAATTAATGGGACAAGCTGTCATTGGTGGTATTAAAGCTGAAGCAGCTGCTTCCGGTATTGGTGTTAGCGAGTGTAACGGTACTTCAACTGAATCAAAACTCGCTAATGAGAACGCTTCTTTATAATTTGTCTTTACAGTTTGGTCAACCAAACTGTAACTACTTAAAAATTAGGCTATAATTATGGTCAAATTAATAAAACATTACTAGCGCAAGAGGATTAAATCATGACTGTTACTGCTTCTTTGGTGAAAGAATTGCGCGAGAAGTCCGGCGCAGGAATGATGGATTGCAAAAAAGCTTTGATTGAGACCGGAGGTTATCTCGATGCTGCTGTAGACTGGCTACGCAAAAAAGGATTAGTTGCAGCAGCAAAAAAATCAAGCCGCATAGCCGCAGATGGTCTAGTTGGTGTTGTGGTAAATGACAATAAGGGTGCCATATTAGAGGTCAACTCTGAAACTGATTTTTTGGCAAGGAACGAAGTTTTCAAAAACTTTGTTTCAACAGTAACCAATTTGGTAGTTCGACATGGGGAAGATATAGAAAACTTAAACAATATAACATATCCAGCAACTTGCCGTACTGTTGCCGAACAACTGGCTAGCAATGTCGCAATCATAGGAGAAAAAATCTCCTTACGTCGAGCAAAAATATTATCAGTATCCGATGGGGTTGTAGTGCCTTATGTTCACAACGCTGTGCAACCTGGATTAGGTAAGATCGGCGTCTTGGTTGCTCTAGATTCTACAGGGGACAAAGCTAAGCTCTATGATATCGGCAAACAAATTGCTATGCATGTTGCCGCTGCAGCTCCGAGGTGTCTTTCTATCGAGGATTTGGACAAGGAAGCTACTAAGCGAGAGCGTAGCATTCTTACAGAGCAGATTGATTCTATCAAAAATAGAGATGATATTACTGCCAAGATAATCGAAGGCCGTATGCAAAAGTTTTATCAAGATGTCGTTCTTTTAGAACAAAAATTTGTTATAAATGGAGAAATCCAAATTTCAGAGTTTGTTGAGAACGCAAGTAACAGTGTTGGCGCACCAGTTAACCTGAGTGGTTTTGCTCGTATTCAGCTTGGTGAAGGCATAGAACGCAAGGAGGCTAATTTCGCAACTCAAGTTGCTGCATCCCTGGCTTCTTAAGCTGGCTATAAAAAATAAAAGCCATAGCGACAAGGAGAGAGGCGCATGGCAAAAAACAGCTGCCAAGAAACAGCAAAAAATGAAGCTAAAAAATCAACTACATCCTACAGACGTGTCCTTCTAAAAATCTCCGGCGAATTTATAATGGGTGACTTTGCCTATGGAATCGACCCGAAGATGGTTGATTGGGTAGCTCGCGAGATTTATTTGGTTTCTAAATCCGGCGCTGAAATCTGTCTAGTTATTGGCGGTGGAAACATTTTCCGTGGAATCTCTGCAAAAGTTGCCGGAATAGAACGAGTAACCGGAGACTATATGGGTATGTTAGCTACAATAATTAATTCATTGGCCATGCAAAGTGCCCTAGAACGCCACAATATTCAAACCAGAGTTATGTCTGCCTTGCCAATCGCAGCAGTTTGCGAGCCTTACATACGTCGGCGTGCCATGCGGCATATGGATAAGGGAAGAGTAGTTATCTTCGCTGCCGGCACAGGAAATCCGTTCTTTACTACTGATACCGCTGCCGCTCTGCGTGCTTCCGAGATGGGTTGTCAGGCCTTATTAAAAGCAACCAAGGTTGATGGTGTGTACGACGCTGACCCGATGAAGGTATCAACCGCAAAACGCTATGACCGTTTGAGCTACATGGAAGTACTTACACGTGACTTAAAAGTAATGGATGCCTCTGCGATCTCACTTGCTCGCGAAAACGATATCCCAATTCTCGTATTTTCCATAAACAACAGCGGAGCATTTGCCGATGTAGTTCAAGCTAAAGGTCGTTACACGATTATTACGGAGTAGCTTAAGTATGGCAAAACTAGATCTCGATGACATTCAACGACGCATGGATGGGGCCGTAGCTAATCTAAAAAGCGATTTCTGTAGTTTGCGGACCGGAAGAGCTTCAGCTAATATGCTAGATTCAGTTATGGTAAACGCATACGGTACGAAAATTTCCTTAAACCAGATTAGTACAGTTAGCGTTCTTGAACACCGAATGCTATCGGTACAAGTGTGGGATGGAGGTATGAACAAAGTAGTAGAAAAAGCAATTCGCGATAGCGATCTAGGTTTGAATCCGCAATCATACGGTAAGACAATACATATATCTTTGCCAGATTTATCTGAGGAGCGAAGCAAGCAAGTGAGAAGAATTGCGGCAAAATATGCTGAAAACGCAAAAATTGCCGTGCGTAACGTACGCAGAGACGGTATGGATATATTGAAGAAGCTGGAAAAGGATGGTTGTCTAAGCCGAGACGAACGTCGTTTATACGAACAAGATATTCAGGAGCTTACCAATATATACGTTAAAAAAATTGATGAGGCTTTAGAGGATAAAGACAAAGACATCATGCAGGTTTGAAATGGTGAATGCAACACCGTTCATTAGTTCTCTTTCTCCAGCTTCTCTCCTCCATGTGGCAGTTATCATGGATGGTAACGGACGTTGGGCTCGTTCTCGGGGGATGCCGCGCACTTTTGGACATCGAGAAGGGATGAAAGCAGTTAATCGAGTAGTAGATTGCGCTCCGCAACTCGGTATTACCCACCTAACTATGTTTGGTTTTTCCTCAGAAAATTGGAGCCGGCCTCAAGAGGAAATTTCTGAATTGATGAATATCCTTCGTTACTATTTACAACGCGAAGTAATTGGGTTGCATAAAAATAATGTCTGCATTAGAATGCTTGGAGATCGAGATAGAATGACAGGTGATATCGTAGCGCTTATTAATAAAGCTGAGCAGCTAACTGCTAGGAATACTGGTCTTAGTTTAAATATAGCGCTAAGCTACGGTGGTCGCTGTGAAATTACTAAAGCGGTACGTCGCATCGCCAATGCTGTAGCAGATGGTAAACTCTCTCCCTCTGCAATCAATAACGAGATAGTAAATTCTAGCTTGGATACTAAAGGCATTCCCGATCCTGATTTATTAATTCGTACCAGCGGTGAATACCGAATTTCTAATTTTCTACTTTGGCAAATTGCCTATGCTGAGCTTGTTTTTACCGACGTTCTTTGGCCTGATTTTGGTAAAACCCATCTAGTAAAAGCGCTAGAAGAATTTTCTCGTCGCTGCCGGCGTTATGGTCAGACGACCGTTTAATGAGGTAGGCACATGAAGATCTTCAAGGATGGTAGGATTGAGTATTTATCGGCATTAAATGAACGATTTGGTGATCTATGTAAACGAGTTATTTCCTCTTTGGTATTACTTCCTGCGACTGGCTTACTAATATGGATAGGTGGCTTAGCATTTGATATCGGTATACTGATAGTCGCCAGTTGCATGTTATGGGAATGGGGTGGGTTGATTGCTTCTCCTTTCGATCGTTACCGCACTAGACTAATTTTAGCAGTTGTCATGCTAGTATGCTTCTTGATGGCGCTTGCTTTCTGCTTTCCAGCAGGAATGGTTTGTGCACTATTATTTGCCTCAATTCTTACACTATTCGCCAAACACCTTCGAATAGTAGAACAAATTTGGCTTGGCGTAGCAATAATCATGACAATAATCCCCACCTTGGGAATCGTTTGGATGCGGTCATACATAGAATTTGGTTTAGAAACAGTAATCTATGTAATTACCAGTGTGGTAGCTACAGACATTGGCGCATATGTTAGCGGTAGCATTATTGGCGGCCCGAAGTTATTGCCTAAAGTAAGCCCATCTAAAACCTGGGCTGGATTAGGCGGAGGTATCGCGTCTTCAATGCTGATTGCAACTATATTTACTATAGTGCTTGAAGAGGCTCGCATACCTGCACTAGTGCCGATAGCGATTTGCATTACCTTAGTCGCACAAATTGGTGATTTATTAGAATCTGCCATCAAACGCCACTTTAATGTGAAAGATTCTGGTACTCTTATTCCAGGCCATGGCGGCGTTCTTGATAGGGTTGATGGTATGATGACTGTTTTACCAATGGTTACGTTTGCGATTTGGATAAGCGGAAGGAGCGTTCTAAAGTGGTAGATAAAGCACGCTCGATCAGTATACTTGGGTCTACTGGGTCGATTGGCACCAATACAATCGATTTGATTAGTCGTATGCCTGAGCAATTTATCGTATCTGCCTTAGCTTGTAAGTGCAATGCTAGATTATTAGCAAAACAAGCAAAGATGTTGCAAGCTGCCTTTGTAGCTATCGCAGACAAGAATGCCTGGCCAGTTTTGCGTGACTCGCTAGCAGGAACAGGAATTGAGGCTGCAGCTGGTAGCGAAGCAGTGCTGGAAGCTGCAAGACGTCCAGCGGAATGGATTATGTGCTCTATCGTCGGCGCAGCAGGCTTAGCTCCAACTTTAGAAGCAATACGTCGCGGCTGTACAGTAGCACTAGCTAATAAAGAAGCATTAGTTTGTGCTGGTTCGCTGTTTATTAGAGAGGCAATGCGTACAGGATGTCAAATCCTACCGGTTGATAGCGAGCACAACGCCATTTTTCAACTATTCGATACTCAAAAACGCGATAAAATCGAAAAGATCACTCTTACAGCCTCAGGTGGCCCGTTTCGTACACTTTCTCGTAAAGAAATGGCTTACAAAACTCCAAAACAAGCAGCAGCACATCCTATTTGGTCTATGGGAAAGAAGGTTTCTATCGACAGTGCTACGATTATGAATAAAGGCTTGGAGATTATTGAGGCGCATTATTTATTTGCTATGCCAGAAGTGCAAATAGACGTGTTAATTCATCCTGAATCTGTGGTGCACTCAATAGTTTCCTACATTGATGGATCAGTCATCGCACAACTTAGCTCTCCAGATATGCGTATACCTATTGCGTATTGCTTAGCTTGGCCGCAAAGAATGAAAACAATAACGAAAAATTTAGATTTAGTGTCGATTGGTCAGCTTAACTTCTTTACCCTTGATAATGATAGATTTCCAGCCATAAATATTGCACGAGAAGCTTTACGAACAAAGGGAGATGCACCCTGTGTAATGAATGCAGCTAACGAAGTAGCCGTTGAGGCGTTTGTGGCAGGACGGATTGGTTTTAACGAGATTATCTCGGTAGTGTATGAAACAATGCAGCGTTGTCCTACAGAAGATATCGATAACCTTGACTCAGTCTTTAGGGCAAATGCTAAAGGGTGTCGTATTGCAAACGATATAATATCAGCTTTTACAGGTGTTCAATTGCGAAGATAGGGAAGGATATTTACTTTTGCCCAAGTATTTCATCAAAAGTATAAGTGTAATGCATAACAAGACGCTTAAGGACAAAATATTGTAATGATCGATATTATCACCGACTACATATTGCCGTTTCTAGTGATTATGAGCTTATTGGTTTTTGTTCATGAATTAGGTCACTACTTTGTAGCTCGACGTAATGGTGTACGAGTTGAGGTTTTTTCTATCGGCTTTGGACTAGAGTTGTTTGGCTGGAGCGCAAAAAACGGCACTCGATGGAAGATATGTGCTATTCCGCTTGGTGGATATGTAAAGATGTTTGGTGATGATAAAAGCATTGATGGTATATCCTATACTGAGGAAGATCGACGCGAGGCTTTTTACTACAAAAGTCCGAATGCTCGTGCAGGAATAGTTATTGCAGGACCAGTCGCAAACCTTATATTTGCTATCTTAGTTCTATCCTTTCTGTACATGTGGGTTGGTCAATCATTTGCTCCTGCAGTCGTCGCTAATGTGATCAAAAACTCTCCTGCCGATCGTGCAGGTATAATGTCAGGCGATACAATACTTAGTGTGAATGGTAAAAAAATAATTAACTTTTCTGATCTTAGACGCATCATCATTGAGCAACCAGGAAAACTTGTTATGCTGGTAATTAAGCGAAATGGAGCGACTTACAATGTTCCAGTTACTACAGAGATTGTCGTAGATTTAGACTCATCAGGAAATAAAAAATCCTTGGGTCGCATCGGTATTCAATCTAATCATATGCTTTTTGATAAGCTTAATCCATTAAAAGCAGTTATGTTAGCCATTACAACAACTTTTTCGATCATTGTACAAACATTTGAAGCGATTGGGGAAATGCTCATTGGTATGCGCAGCACCGATGAGCTTGGGGGCCCGTTGCGCATAGCTGAATTGTCCGGTACAGTCACACATAATGGTTTGATAACTACGATGTGGTTTACAGCTGTGTTGTCAATTAATCTTGGGCTAATCAATATGCTTCCAATACCAATCCTTGATGGCAGTCATTTAATATTTTATGCACTTGAAAGCATCCGTGGAAGACCTCTTAGTCCACAAGTTTATGAATGGGCTTCTGTTATTGGCATGAGTATTATAGTAATACTCATGCTATTCGTAACATGGAAGGACCTGATAAGGCTTAATGTAAGCAGCTATTTAAGCTCATTGATTAAATAGCTGCTTACATTATCGCAGTATTCGAAATATACAGATAAGTAACCTCCTATGCCTATACTTTCTAGCGATTGACAAAAATGATTTTTTATGCCGGTATAGTTGGCGCAGGATAATTAAGTTAGTTTAGAGCACTGGGGACTTGAATCTTGCGCATAAAACTGATCCGTTTTTGTCAGGTGATAGCGCTTACCTTCACGGTAGCTATTGGAGTTGGTCCAATAGCGAAGGCAAAGTTCGCGGAAATAAATAAGAATGTAATTAAAAATATTGTGATTGAGGGGACAAAACGTATCGATCCAGCTACAGTTCGTTCCTACTTACTGATTCATCCTGGTGATACATTTGATTCGGAAAGACTCGACCAATCGCTAAAAGCTTTATATAGTACTGGCCTGTTTGCAGATATAACTATGTATCGTGATTCTATTAACATGGTGATTAAGGTGGTAGAAAACCCTGTTATTAATCGCGTTGCATTTGAAGGAAACAAGCGAATCGATGATGAAGAGTTAAAGCGCGAAATTCAGCTTCGCCCCCGCTTAGTATATTCCCGCACTCAAGTACAACAGGATGTGCAAAGTATAATCAAGACCTATCAGCGTTCTGGATATTATGCTGTAAACGTTGAACCAAAAATCATACAACAAGATCAAAATCGTGTCGATTTGATATTTGAGATCAACGATGGGGAACTGACTCGGGTAAGAACTATCAATTTTTTAGGTAATCGGGCATTTACTGATACTGCTTTGCGCGGAGTCATTACAACTAAGGAATATGCATTTTACAAATTTTTCACTTTCGATGACACTTATAACACTGACCGTTTAAGTTACGATAGAGAGCTATTGCGTCGATTTTACTTAAAAAATGGCTATGCAGATTTTCGCGTGCTTTCAGTCGTAGCTGAGTTTGCGCCAGATAGTAAGTCCTTTGTTATAACTTTTACCGTAGAGGAGGGGTGCATCTACACTTTTGGATCAAGTGACTTTGAGATATTTTTACCACAAGTTGATTCTAAAGCTTTGCGTAAGTTTGTCCTTACTAAGGAAGGACAAACTTACGATGCTGATTTAATCGACGATACAATCTACGCCTTCAATAACTACCTTGGCACTTTAGGATATGCCTTCGTGGACTTAAGTCCTAAAGTGAATACCGATGTTAAAAAGCGAATAATTTATATTACCTACCGAATTGGTAAAGCGCGTAAGGTTTTTATTGAACGAATCAATATAAGAGGTAATGTGCGAACGCTAGATCGAATAATTCGGCGAGAAATAAGCTTTGTAGAAGGTGATGCTTTTAGCATCAACCAGATGGTAATATCTGAGCAACGCATTCGCAATTTAGGATTTTTTAAAAGCGTTGATGTAAAAAATACTGAGGGTAGTCGGCCAGATCGTATCGTAGTTAATGTTGATGTTGAGGAAAAATCTACTGGTGAAATATCTTTCGGCATTGGCTTTTCTACAGCAGAATCAATAATCGGTGATGTTGCTATTCGTGAGAGAAATTTACTTGGGCGAGGGCAAGATTTACTTTTTAAAGTAACGACATCCAATGTTGCGACCGAATTCGATATAGCCTTTACCCAACCTTATTTATTTAATCGTGATATAGCCGCCGGTTTTAATATTTTTCGTACTGCAAGAGAAAAGAAAGAAAGTTCCTATGATGAGTTTCGCTTTGGCGGAATGCTGCATTCCTACTACACTCTACAGCCATATCTAACCCAACAAATTAGATATAGACTTGAGCAAATAGAAATTAAAGAAGTCGACGAAAATACTTCCCGCTACATCAAAGCTCAGGAAGGAACAAGGATAGTTTCTCAGTTTGGGCAAACTTTAACTTATGATAAACGCGATAACCGCCTAGATCCGCGCGATGGGTACATCACCCAGATAACGAATGAAGTGGCAGGTGCTGGTGGTGATGAAAGGTTTTTTCGTACCAGTGTAAAGGCTGGTTACTATTATCCACTAGATGATGTTTGGGGATTGTCATTGCTTATTAATAGTGGATTAATTGTAGGTATCGGTGAAGAAGTTTCCATATTAGAACGATTTTTTGTTGGTGCTAGTTCCTTCCGAGGCTTTGCGCGTGGTGGTATTGGTCCACGCGATAGTGTTAGCAAAGACGCCTTAGGTGCTAACAATTACTATGTAGGATCGATTGAGCTTTCTTTTCCAAACGGCATGCCAAAAGACCTTGGTATGCGCACATTTATCTTTACCGATTTTGGTAGTGTATGGGGGGTTGACGAAAGCGATAGTAAAATAGCGGATGAGAGTTCAATACGCGCAACTGTAGGACTTGGTTTATCTTTTGCCACTGCACTTGGTACAATACGAGTAGATGTAGCTGAAGTATTAGCAAAAGAAGATTTCGACGTTCCTGAAGTATTTCGCTTAAGCTTTGGTACGCAGTTTTGAATATTCTTTGTCTGTAGATCAAACTGTGCTTTTAAAAAAAGCTTCTTAAATAAATAATTACCCCTTAAATGGGATCATAATGGTTTAGATCCGATAAAAAATGATAATAATTTTTTTATTAAAAACGATGATCAATTGCAAATCATTAGCTGTGATAGAATCAGCCCTAGAGTATAAAAAAAACAATTGCCTCATTTGTTTTTTTTTAGGAAATCATTTCACAATATGAATACTCCTAAATAAATACAGGAAAAATATAATTATATATAGCAAATCTTTTAAACTCGTATCATCCAAAAGGTAAAAAGTTATTGCTTGCGAACGAAGAAGATTTACAACATTAGTGCTTAATCTTGCCTGCAACTGTTATTTTGAGAGCAACTTATGAAGGTATAAAATGCAGTAGCAAAGAAAAGTCCTTGTTCAGCCTTTCATTAAGGCAACGAAAAAAGTAATTAACATCTTAATTTCGTTCATTAATGTAATTAATGATTCAATAGACGATATAGTATTTCCTCTTAAGGAAGTTCATTTTTTTTCAAAAGAAATCAATGAATTGTAGCGAGGCTGCTTTGTCTAGAATAAATAAGCGCTGCCATTAATTAGGATCGAATTGCCACTACTAAATTGACGAACGATTATGTACGGAGGATGACAAAGCATGGTCGATAGCCGGTTCCACAGCGAAGCTGGGCAATTTACCCTGGAGCAAATACTTGAAATGACAGGAGCTAAATTGCATGGAAGTGGGGATCTAGCGCGTTTATTTTATGGTGTCAGCACACTAAATAATGGAGGTGAAAAGGAAGTAACATTCCTAGAAAACCGTCGCTACTTGAAAGATTTTCGCACTTCCAAGGCAGGAGCTTGTTTAGTTCCTCCAGCTTTCGCGAATCAAGCACCAGATGGTATGGCAGTACTTATTACCGCTATTCCTCGTCGCAGTTATGCTAAATTAGCGCGACTATTTCACCCTGCAGAGATTGCGCCGATAGGAGTGCATCCGACAGCTGTTGTTGATCCTACTGCCAGGTTAGGCAATCAGGTTGCCATCGGGCCAGGTGCTGTCATTGGTGCGGAAGCAGTGTTAGGTGATTCAGCTTGGATTGAGGCTAATGCGGTAATTGGTGAAGCAGTGAGGATTGGTGAAGGAACACGTATTGGTGTTGGCGCAGTAGTTTCCCATGCTTTGATAGGCGCTAGATGTTTTATCTATCCTGGAGCACGAATTGGCCAGCCTGGATTTGGTTTTGAAATGGATGCAGGAGGTACGTTTCTAATACCACAACTAGGACGGGCAATTATCGAGGACGATGTAGAGGTTGGTGCTAATACTGCAATCGACCGAGGCAGCAATGCAGATACAGTTATAGGACAAGGGTCGATGATTGATAACCTTGTGCAAATAGGTCATAATGTTGTGCTAGGAAGAGGTTGCATAGTAGTTTCACAGGTCGGAATTTCTGGTAGCACCAGGCTTGGTGACCGTGTGGTGATTGCTGGAAAAGTTGGAATTGCTGGCCATCTGGAAATTGGTAGTGACGTACAAGTTGCCGCCATGTCTGGTGTTAACCGTAGTCTGCCTGGAGGAGGTTCCTATGGCGGAGTACCAGCTATTCCGGTGCGCAAGTGGCGGCGACAAATCTCGAGATTAAAGAAGTTAGGGCAAAACAAACCGACTGCTTAATCAACGAGCGAGAGGTAAGGCGGAATATTATGAATGATGCGGTGAATGAGCCAAGCAGCGGCTATCCTGATATTGATATAATGCGGATAATGGATCTAATTCCGCACCGATATCCGTTCCTCTTAATAGATAAAGTCGTCAAAATAGATCCTAATGTTGCCTGTATTGGTATCAAGAACGTCACGATTAATGAACCATTTTTTGCTGGACACTTCCCACAGCGCCCTGTCATGCCAGGAGTGCTGATCATAGAATCTATGGCTCAAACAGCCGGTTGTTTGGTTGTAACAACATTGGGTCCAAAATCTGAAGGGAAGCTGGTTTATTTCATGACAGTCGATAATGCACGCTTTCGTCGTCCAGTAGTACCCGGTGAATGTATGGAAGTTCATGTAAAAAAGCTGCGCAATCGAGGAAATGTCTGGAAGTTTGAGGGTCAAGCTAAAGTGGAAGGACTTCTGGTGGCTGAAGCAACTTATTCAGCAATGATTCTAGACCATTGAGGAGCTGGCAGTGGCCACGCAAATCCACCCCACGGCAATGGTTGAGCCTGGAGCCCAGCTTGATGATGGTGTCCAGATTGGCGCCTATTGTCTCGTTGGTACGGATGTTTTGCTGCGCAATGGGTGCGTGTTACATAGTCATGTAGTAATCGATGGCCATACCAGTGTTGGTCCACGTACTCAGATTTTTCCCTTTGCTAGCATTGGGCTACAGCCGCAGGATCTTAAATACAATGGTGAGTTATCAACTTTAGAAATTGGTGCTGATAATGTAATACGTGAGCATGTAACCATGAATCCAGGAACTGAAGGTGGTGGAATGGTAACCAAAATCGGTAACGGTTGCTTGTTTATGGTCGGTGTTCATATAGGACACGATTGCCAAGTAGGTAATCAGGTAATTATGGCAAACAACGCTACTTTAGCTGGTCATGTAACTGTACAAGATTTTGCAGTGCTTGGTGGGTTATCGGCGGTACACCAGTTTGCACGTATTGGCCGTTACGCTATGGTGGGTGGTGTTACAGGAGTTGAACGCGATGTAATTCCTTTTGGCTCGGTCATTGGCGATCGGGCACGTTTATCAGGTATTAATATAATTGGCATGAAGCGCCGTGGCTTGTCTCGTGAAGAAATTCATGATGTCCGTAAAGCGTATCGATTACTATTTGCAGGTGAGGGTAAGTACCACGAGAGACTAGAGGAAGTCGCTTTAGAATTTCCCTCATCGGCACCAGTTATAGAAATTATAAATTTTATTAGAGCCGATTCTTCGCGTAAAATTTGTCAACCGGAAGACGTTAACGATCTTTAAGGAAGTAATGACTGTTCATCCTAAAGGTAGTCTAGGAATCTTAGCCGGCAGAGGTGTACTGCCGCGACGTATTGCCGATATTGTATTAAACGAGGGACGTACAATATTTATAGTAGCCTTTGATGGACAAACCGATCTAGCAACTGTTGATGGTTTACCACATGCCTGGCTACCCCTCGGTGCAACAACTAAGACTCTTAAAACTCTTCATGCAGCTGACTGCACTGAAGTGGTTATGGCTGGATCAATACACCGTCCAGCTTTATCTTCTATAAAACTAGATTTACGTTCCACTGCCTCTATTGCTAGAGCAGGAACGCGAGCATTTGGTGATGATGGTTTGCTATCCTTGATCGTTGAAGAGATAAAAAATGATGGCATACAAGTAGTTAGCATTGAGGATATATTGGGCGGTTATCTTGTAACTGCCGGTACCCATACGAAAATCAAGCCAAATGCGTTTGCCATGCAGGATGCTGCTAGAGGAATCACTGTGCTAAAAATTACTGCCTGCGCAGATATTGGTCAAGCTGTTGTAGTACAGGAAGGACTTGTATTAGCCATAGAGGCGATAGAAGGAACTGATTCAATGATTACGCGTGCTGCTACTTTGCGTCGCAAAGCTATTATAGGGCCGATTCTAATAAAGGGCTGTAAAACAGGGCAAAACACCTGCGTTGATAGGGCTACAATCGGCCCAGGGACCATCTCCTGCGCCGCATCTTCTGGATTTGCTGGAATTTTTGTGGAAACACTAAAAACCTTAATCATAGATCGTTACGCAACAATAGCTGCTGCCGACGCTGCAGGTCTATTTATTCATGCTATGTCTTTTGATGGAAGTAATCGTGAACACCAAATCAAGTGCTGAGCTAAAAGTACCTTTGATTTATATCATTGCCGGAGAGTCCTCAGGAGATGTGCTTGGTGCTGGACTGATTAGGGCATTGCGAGCTGAGACTGGAGATAATGTGGAAGTAGCAGGTATCGGGGGTGATCTCATGACTGCTGAAGGATTGCAAACAATATTTCCTATCAGTGAAATAGCTGTTATGGGTATAATTGAAGTATTACCTAAAGTACCTAAGATACTAGAGCGCATTAGCCAAACTGTAGCTGATGTGCAATCTCGTCAGCCAGCAGCTGTTGTGACCATCGACAGTAAAGCTTTTAACATGCGAGTAAATAAAAGGCTGCATACGCTACGTGCTAAAACGGGCAAGGGGCCAAAACTGATTCATTGGGTGCCACCAACTGTCTGGGCATGGCGTCCAGGCCGTGCAGAAGTTATCGCCAAGTACCTTGATCATCTTTTAGCACTTTATCCATTTGAGCCACCTTATTTTGTGGCACACGGTTTGCCAACAACTTTTGTTGGTCATCCAGCTGCATTAACACCGGATGTCAACAGTAAATGCTTTAAAAGTATTTATGGTTTGCCATTAGAATCTCCGGTACTAGGAGTGTTTCCAGGTAGTCGACTAGGTGAGGTAAAACGTCTATTACCAGTTTTTGGCGATGTAGCCGATCGTTTAGCTATACGCTACCAGGGTTTGCGAGTTGTATTGCCAACGGTATCTTTGGTTGCCGATGCAGTTCGCGAAGCAACAGCCAATTGGCGTCCACCAGTTAGTATTATAACCGAGCATAGTCATAGAACTGGAGCATTTTCTGCTTGCACAGCGGCATTAGCAGCTTCTGGTACAGTAACACTGGAGTTAAGTTTGGCAGGTGTGCCAACAGTAGCAGCATATCGTGTTAATGCCTTGTCTGCAACTATTGCTCGACGTTTAATAGATCCAGAGTCAGTAGTATTAACTAACAAACTAATGGGCAAACGTGTTATTCCGCAATTTCTGCAAGAGGATTGCACTGCCGACCGAATAACCGTAGCAATTGAGCAGTTATTTGACGATCGCCGTGCTAGAGCAAAACAAGAAATAGCCAGCGAGTCAATTCGTCAGATGCTTATCGTCGATGGTGAAGACCCTTCCTTCCGAGCAGCACGCACGATATTAACACTCCTTCGAGGAAATAATAACTTAACAGCAAATTAGTGTCTTTGCTTACTTTAATTAGATCAACAATCGGCATTTGCTATGATAGAATAAAATTACCGTTAAGTTAGTTTCTATTTGTGCCAATTGAATGATAAAGTTGCCCAAAATCATACTATAGATAACTACTTTTGTTAAAAATTAATTAAAAGTAAATTTATTGAATTAAAATCTTCATATTAAGATTGAATTTTAATCAAGAGGAGAATTGAAGTTTATCTTGTTTATCGATCATTACATCAGATCTTTCAAATATACTTTAAAGATTAATTAATGCAATTAATTCTAGTTTACAATGTGAAGGAATCGTCATCATTAATGCTCTACCTTTCTAGGTTTTAAGCATCAAAGGCAATACAATGGAAAAAATACATTATAGTATAATTGCTTAGTATAGCTAAGCGAAAAATATTAAAATTTCTTTCTTCTAAAAATTTAATATTTCTATTTTTTACTTATCTACATATTTACATATATTAATAAACTGATTAATTAATTTTCATTAATAAGAGTATTTTGCTACAGCCTTACCTGCTAAAAGAAAAATCAAGAATAAAATCTAAAATATAATTTACATATAAAGCTTTTAATTTTGCTAAGAAATATTATAATTTTATTGCCTTATTTGTTTATTTAACACTTACTAAGCAATTAGTGGTAATAAGAGATGGAGATAATGATTAGATAGTGCAGCAGAGTAAATTTTACTTGGATTAACGTATCTCTTAAGAAGAAGGTAAATGTAAGAATTAATTATGCTTTGTTTATCTAGTATTAGTGCAAATGAATATAACTGTTCTTTTCGCATTCTTGATATTTGCTCTAATTAATACAATTCTTCTTAAAAGAAAACCAGAAAGCCAGAATTTGCTATTATAATACTGGTAAATTCCATAAGACAAAAAATTTTTATTGCAATAACTAAAGCTGTAGTTTCAATAATTATATCGCTTATTTGTTTGGTAACTTAATTATGAAATAATTAATTGGAAAATAATAATTTTTGATTTACTGTTACGGTAACCTTGATAACTATTTCTTCAATAAGCTAATGCTTTCATCGCAAAAATATCAAAAAAAAAAGAATACAATCGTTTTGATTAAAATTAATCATTTATCAGTAAAACAATTATAGTTTATTATATGTTTATTAAAAAACTATTTTACTGATATAGTTGTATTATAGATATAAAAAATTTTCATGAAGCATTGTTGATTAATATATCCAGAATAGCTATACTAAAAATCGGAAAATTACAGTCAATTTTAGTTTTTATGACAATTAGACTAATCATTGGAAATATTAAAGCAAATTTTACTAATAGTTATTTGTGGTATCTTACTGGATAATAACCAATACAATAATGGCTTTGATTTTGGAAGGTATTGTATGTCAGTCGTTACTCGTTTTGCTCCTTCACCCACGGGGTCTCTACATATCGGCGGTGCGCGAACAGCACTATTTAACTTTATGTTCGCACGCCATCATGGTGGACGTTACTTGTTGCGTATCGAAGATACAGATAAAAAGCGTTCTAACATGAAAATTGTAGATGATATTTTAAATGGGTTGGATTGGCTTGGTTTGAAAGGTGATGCTGATCCAATATTCCAACATAAGCAAATCAACCGTCACGTTGAGGTTGCTCATCAATTATTGCAAAAAGACAAAGCGTATTATTGTTACTGTTCGCCAAATGAGCTGAAGTTAATGCGGGAAAATGCTCGTGCTGAAGGACGTCAGCCAAGATATGATAGCAGTTGGCGTAATCGAAAATTGTCATTAAATGCTCCACAAGTTGGAATTAAACCAGTGATCCGGATCAAGGCACCTCTAAGCGGTGAAACTACTATAGTTGATGCTGTACGGGGCGCAGTAACCGTAATGAATTCGCAACTCGACGACATGATTATACTCCGTGCTGACGGTACACCAACTTACATGCATTCGGTAGTAGTAGATGATCACGATATAGGCGTTACGCACGTAATTCGTGGTGAAGATCACTTAAACAATACCTTTCGTCAAGCGATTATTTACCAAGCTATGGGGTGGAAATTGCCTACTTTTGCGCATATTCCGCTAATTTACGGTTCAGATGGTTCAAAATTGTCCAAGCGCCACGGAGCACTTGATATAAGTATTTATCGTAAGATGGGTTATCTACCTGAAGCGTTGAATAATTATTTACTTCGCTTAGGTTGGTCTTATGGCAACGAAGAGATCATATCACATGATAAAGCTATTGAACTTTTTAACCTTAGCGGCATCGGTCGTTCTCCCTCTCGGTTTGATTTTGCTAAGTTAGAAAATATAAACGGCCATTATATCCGCAAAGGAGACAATAATCAACTAACCGATATGGTTTTAGCCAATTTACGTTCTGATGCAAATAACCTAGATCTAAAAGATTCAATCAAACTTCGTATTTATTTGGGAATGAATGGACTAAAAACACGTGCTCGCACAATTAATGAATTGTCAAACAACGCGCGATTTTACGCTGCTAATCTTCCACTTAGCTTTGATGAAAAAGCTAGGCATCTACTGGACAATTGCGAGGCGGACATATTTTCTAGGCTTGCTCAAAAACTAACTGAGCTTAGCTCTTTTCAGGAAAGTGATATTAAAGATGCAATCTGTATTTTTGCTAAAAACAATGCATTAAAACTTAATCAAGTAACACAGCCTCTACGCGCTGCCGTTACTGGGTCGGTTAATTCACCTAGTATTTTTGAGATATTGTCAATTCTTGGCAAAAAAGAATCAATTAGACGCATAGATGCTGTTTTTAGTATTAAAAGAACAAGACTCCCAAAGTAGTATCCACGGTCATTGTTGATGATTTATCTTAACTAATTGCAACTGTGAATTCGAAATAGGATAATCAAAAATGAGCCAAAAAAATATAGGAACGTTTACCATAACAGACAATTCGACTGGGAAAAGCTTTGAACTTCCCGTGATTAGAGGTTCCCTAGGGCCAGGAGTGATAGATGTGCGCAAACTTTATGCACAAACAGGGCACTTTACCTATGACCCTGGCTTTAATTCTACTGGATCTTGTGAATCTAATCTAACCTATATTGACGGTGATCTTGGTAAACTACTACACCGTGGATATTCCATAGAAGATTTAGCCGAAAAATCTGATTTCATGGATGTAGCTCATATTTTACTAAACGGTGAATTACCAACACCTAAACAGAAAAAGAGTTTTGTTCATGACGTAACTTATCACACCATGTTGCACGAACAGCTTGCTAATTTCTATCACGGTTTTCGTAGAGATGCTCACCCTATGGCGATTATGTGCGGAGTTGTAGGTGGTCTATCAGCATTCTACCACGATAGTACAGATATATATGACGCACATCAACGTATGGTAGCATCTTTTCGTCTTATTGCTAAGATGCCTACTATTGCAGCTATGACTTACAAATATTCAATGGGCCAACCTTTTAACTACCCACGTAATGACCTTTCCTACGCTGAAAATTTTTTATATATGATGTTTGCAGTTCCAGCAGAGAAATATATTATTAACCCGGTTATGGCTCGCGCTATAGATCGAATATTAATTTTACACGCCGATCATGAACAAAACGCTTCCACATCTACGGTTCGTTTGGCCGGTTCATCCGGTGCCAACCCATTCGCCTGTATCGCTGCCGGCGTTGCTTCTTTGTGGGGTCCGGCACACGGTGGAGCGAATGAGGCTGTGCTAAAGATGCTTGAAGAGATTGGTCGGAAAGAGAATATACCAAAATTTATTAAATACGCTAAGGACAAGAACAATCCTTTCCGACTTATGGGCTTTGGTCACCGAGTGTACAAAAATTACGACCCACGTGCCAAGGTTATGCAAACGACATGCCACGAAGTTCTGCAAAAACTTAATCTAAATGATCCCCTACTTGAAATTGCTATGGAAATGGAGGAAATTGCTTTATCCGACCCATATTTTATAGAGAAGAAATTATTTCCAAATGTTGATTTTTATTCAGGTATTTTATTAAAGGCACTAGGATTTCCCACTTCTATGTTTACTGTATTGTTCGCCGTTGCACGTACAGTTGGTTGGGTTGCACAATGGAAAGAGATGATTGAAGATCCTGGTCAACGAATTAGCCGCCCTCGTCAACTTTATACTGGTCCTCGTGAAAGAGACTATATTCCGTTGGAAAAGCGCTGCAAATAATGCACTTAGTAATTACTGCAAATACTAGAAAATACCGCTTAAATGTACTAAGATGTTCGTTTCTTTCTTATAAGAAAATGCGATTGTTAAATTATAATATTGTATGGAACGGTACTAATCGCTATCTATTTCGATAGGTTAATGAATAAATAAAAAAATAACTTTTGCTACTGAATACTATACCCCTTGATATAAGGCTAATATTTAATGCCTGATTTCCTACTTATCTTTTCGAACATTATAATTTTATTACGTCCATATTTATTATTACACCCATAATAAAATCTATCTTACTATAGCTATGAACTAATTCTTATATAATGTTCTGTATTAGTTTGATTATCTTATGTTTATATTGCAACAATAATCCAATTATATAGTATTACTTATATGACTAAACTATTAATGACCTGCTTTAATTGTGGACTACTAAGCTAAAATTGTTACGCAAAGAATTTATTATCAAGTGTTGATTGTCGATTTTTTACATTGAACGATTAAACTGTAATTGTTAATTAAATTTTGTTGTTTTATAATCTTCTTTCTTTTCCAGAAGAAAAGCTTATAGTAATTCCAATTAGTATTTTATACATTAGAAAAAATGATTTTTTTCATAAACTGAAAATTTCTCTTGTTTACTAATAAAACCTAATCCAAGTTTTAAAAAACGAATAACTTATTACACATAATATACAATGGTGTTATATAAGGATAATATTTAAACTAGCAGTTTAACACGGAGTTAATAAGTAAAATAATATATTTTTCATGCTAACAAGCATAAAAATTTCGCATTCAGTTAGTAATCAAAAAAAATCTTAAATAAGAACGATAATATTAAACTTTTACTTAATCTTAATAGCATTTTAAGTCAATAATCGTAAAAATATGTAAAACTTACAGTTGTATTCCTAAGTCTTAGCAAGAGAAATATATAATTGAACAGATAATATAGTACACTATAATTGTATATTACTACTTTTGTGTAGAGTATAAATAGTTATCTATTCGCGTTAGAATGAATAAATAAATAAAAAATTGAAACACCCAACCATCCCACTTGCCTATCTTAGCAGAGTTTCAAATAAAAAAGCCAGCATAAGGATGCTTCATTAATAAATAATTTTGTAAATCTTACTAGCATTATTGCTGATAATGTTTATCTATTTATTATAAAATGTGTTTTTAAAGATATATTTTTATGCTTAATTAGCTTAAGCTTTGTATCAAGATATTATATAGTTACTCGAGTATTGAGTAATAATTTTTCTCATAAAAACTATTATTTGGTAATGCATAGAATAGTACATATCACATGCGATATGTAGTTATACACAATAATTAATTTATACAATTATTTCTAATAAAGGTGTTAGCTCATGCTCTTTAAAAAGCAAAAAAATCACATTACCCATAAATTAATTACAATAATACATTATTTTAAACAAAATAGTTAAATATAACTTGTTTAATTCTTAAGAATTATGGCAAATAGATGATTTATCATAGTTAGTTTGTATTTTTTTTTGCGATATATTAAATATTTTTAACAATGAATAATTGCATTGCATCTATATTTTACCTATTATTTATATAATATCAAATATTTATTCATTAAATTAAAATATTTTTTAATGCACATAGTAGTACGATAGATTAAATATGTTAAGGATTACAGATAGTAACCCTGATTATTATACGATAACGATAAAGTGTTTACAAAGGATAGAACCATTGTATTGAAGGGTACAATTAGCTGAATTATGCTGCCTTTGTTTAATAATCTCAGAAATAACAAATACTTAACTCTAATAGTAATTTATAATCTGAACAACGAATAATTTCTTAAAATAATACAAACATTATTATTTAAGAATGTTTGTATTATTTCCTAATAATTTACTATAATTATCAATTAATTTTTAATAGATACAATAGTAATCTCACAAAAGGTAAAAATTAACTCAATATATAGTTGTTTATTGTAGGTTACGATGATTGTTTTATAACGATAAGAGTAGCTGACTACTAAGTAACTTTACTCTAAGTAAACCACTGCATACCAATGTGTATTGTTCGTATTTATTAAATGAATTGACAATCATAATTTGAATTAATAAAATTCATTGGTTAGTGAAAGAAAAAAATAATTAAATAACCTTCCATCCGTAAGTTGCTCTATAGTCTAAATTCTATAGAGAAGAAAATATACTTGTTATATTAAGTTATTGCTAATTATTTTATCTATAATTAAATTTGTTATTGGTGTATTTTACTACTGACGACAAAAATTCTTAAATTAACTTTACTTATCTGAATTATTAATAACAAGAAACTATCAATGCGGAGGTGTAGGCAAAGCAGGCCTATGACGTCGGCTCAACAATGTATAAGTTACTGGCACTAAGTAAAGCGCTAAAATGGTACCTATTACCATACCACCAACGATAACTGCAGCGATATGTTCGCGTCCATTGGCGCCAGAGCCAGTAGAATAAAAAAGCATCGGCAATGCGCCAGATATCATTGAGATGGAAGTCATAAGAATTGGTCGAAGACGAGTAACTGCAGCATCTACTGCAGCAGTACGAAGATCAAGCCCTCCTTCACGAAGTTGATTTGCGAATTCAGTAACCAAAATACCCTGCTTTGCGATCAATCCGACCAAAGTAATCATTCCAACCCCACTATAAAGATTTATGCTTCCGCCAATAATCGATAAAGCAACAGTACCCCCAAGAACAGAAAACGGTACTACTAGCAACACTACGAAAGGATCTCGAAAACTTTCAAATTGAGTTGCCAAAAAACCATAAATAAAAAGAAGAGCAAGTAAAAATACCAAACCCAATGAAGCATTAGCTTCCTTAAGCTGACGTGTCGCTCCAAGCCAATCTATAGAGGCATCAGGTGGTAAACTTTCTTGAGCTATAGCCTGCAACTCATTAAGCGCTGTACCAATAGCAGCTCCACTTCTTAACCCGATTTTAATAGTAGCAGAACGCTGTCCATTAAAATGTTCTAAACTGGTTGCTCCTACAGTAGATTGTATACTAACTAAGTTGTTTAGCGGGATTAATTTACCTTTGTTGTTAGGTACTTCAAGCAGGCCAATATCTCGAAGAATATTAGAATCCATATCAAGTTCTAATAGAACACTGTAGTTTTTCCCTCCATAAGTAAAAGTCTTAATTTGAAAATTACCCGTTGCAGTAGCAATTGTGCTAGCAATATCAACTACTTTGACACCAATAATGTCAGCTATTGAACGATCAACATCAAATTTCAGATAAGAACTATTCATCTCCAGGCTGGAGATTGGATTGCTAAGCGAATTAGTAGCGCTAGCTTTTTTTAGTAAGATATTGATGGTTTTTGCTAACGATTCATAATTAGTAATTGTACGCACCACCATCTGTACTGGTTGCTGACCGCCGCCAGAAAGTGAACCAGGATCAAGTACGCTAGCATCCAAGCCAGGAATCTCCAATAGCTTTGTCTCCAATATCTTACCTACCTGAAGTGCAGAGCGTTTACGCTCGTTAGACGGAGTAAGCATAAGTATGCCAATACCAGAACTAGGATCTGGAGTACCCAGTAACACCAAAGAGCTTTTTCTTTCAGGCATTTTACTCATTAGAGTAGACAAAGTTTGACCTATCTCATGAAGACGATTATAAGAGATTGATGACTCAAAAGAAAACTGTACATAAATGTAATTGCGGTCCTCAGAAGGAGCCACCTCGCTCGGCAGAGACATAGTAAATATTGTACAAACACCACCAACTAGTAAACTAACAATATAAATAAACCCGCGGTGATGTAGCACCCAATTCAGTGATCTACGGTAGATACCTTCTATATAACCCATTGCCTTTTCAATCAGATAAGGATTATCACGTGCACGCAGTAGGTAGGCACACATCATAGGTGATAAGGTACGTGAGGTAAAACCAGAAATTATAACTGCAGCAACCAAGGTGAAGGCAAATTCAGAAAATAGTTTACCCATCATTCCAGGCAAAAAGCCGATCGGTAAATAGACTGATGCCAAAGTAAGAGTTGTTGCTACAATAGCAAAGCCAATTTCTCGACTGCCGATGAAAGCGGCTCTTAGAGGACTAAGGCCTCGCGAAATTAATCTTTGAACGTTTTCAACGTCAACGATAGCATCGTCTACTACCAAACCTACTGCAAGAACCATAGCTAGTAATGAAAAGGTGTTTAAGCTATAGTTCATAAATTTCATAAAGGAAAAAGTGCCGATCAAAGATATTGGGATAGTAATTAAAATAATAAATGCCGCATTGGGAGAACCGAGAAACAACAAAACAACTATCACCACCAGTACCACGGCAATCATTAAACTGTTAAAAACCTCTGTAATCGAATCCTGGATAAATACAGTGCTGTCAAACGCTATTTCTATATTAACGTCTCTTGGTAGCATGGTACGAAGTTGCGGAATCAGTGACTTAACACCTTCAGCTACAGAGACAGAATTAGCATCGCTTGCCCGCAGCACACTAATAGCCAGCCCATTATGTCCATTTATCAAAACACCTGTCTCAGTTCTATCGGCCGCAACGATCACGTCAGCAACATCTTTCAATCGCACAGAAAAACGATCGTTGTTTAATACTGAGATATTTTCAAATTCTCTAACAGTAGCGAGTGCTGTATCAGCTGTAATATTAATTTTTCGCCCCGATAGCTCGATGTTACCCATCGGCATATTAACTGTGCTGCTTTGCACAGCAGCTTTTATGTCTAAAGTAGTTAAACCATAAGCAGCAAGCTTTGATGGATATATATGAATACGGATGGCATATTTACGTTCTCCCAATAATTTGATTTCACCAACCCCTGATACTGTAGTAATTGGTGTGCGAATCACATTTTGAACAAGCTCAGTAAGTTCCATCGCTGAGCGTGTATTACTTGATAGTGATAGATATATAACTGGGATTTCATCAGTGTTGTGTTGCTGTAATATCGGAGCATCAGCATCAATAGGCAACTCTGCCATCGCTAAATCAAGCTTAGCACGAATTTTCTCTAGTGGATTATCAACATTTTCCTTATCTCGAAAAGTGACAACGATCGAACTTATTCCAGGACTGCTAGTTGATGTAATGTAGTCGATTCCTGCAATAGCTCCGATACGTTCTTCGATCAGAGAAGTAATTTGGGTTTCGATCTGTTCAGAGGAAGCTCCAGGTAGCGCTGTTGTAACAGTAACTACAGGCACATTGAAAGAAGGAAGCTCGCCAACAGATAACTTAAGTAGCCCGTACAAAGAAATAGCGACAACTAAAGTGTTAACAACTATAGCAAAAACCGGACGACGAATAAATATATCGGAGAGAATCACGCCGGCGTTTCCATCGCAATCATGACTTAACCAAACTAACAGGCGCGCCATGAAGAACGCTGAAACGACCATCAGTAATTACTAAGTCGTCGGGTGCTAGACCTTGAACGATTTCGACCATATTATCTTGTTCAATTCCAACATTAACCTGCACGCGCTGAGCAGTGCCATCGACTACCTTAAATACAAAGGTACCACCCAAAGCAAAAACCAAAGCATCTCTCGGTATAATAATAGCTTCTGATTTTTGCTTCATAGTCAGTGACATAGCTATAAATAACCCAGCGCGTAATGTTCGGTCATAGTTGGGAATCAAGCCACGAACGAGAACACTCCGGGTAACTGGGTCTATATCGGAAGAAATAAACTTAACCACCCCATTGTTAAGTACCTCATTAGTAATACCATTCTCTACATCAAATTCCATACCCATGTGAATACGTTTAGCATAACTTTCTGAGATTCTTACATCAACATACAAGTAAGAATCATTCCATAACTTGGTAATTACTTCTCCCGAAGTGACAAAAGCCCCGACTGAGTAGTATATCTGGCCAATGACACCATCAAACGGTGCAACAACTTTACGATCATTTAATAATCGTTCATTGCGGATAACTTCAGCATGCGAAGCAGCTAGCTTAGCTTCAGCAGTTTGAAGAGACTTACGTGCACCGTAACCTTTTTCAACTAAAGCTTTAAGCCGATTGTAATTTTGTTGATCAAATTGCAACTGAGTTCTTGAAGCGAGTAGCATGGCAGCAGCCATCTCTGAGTCAAGCTCCATCAGCACATCACCCATCCTCACATGAGATCCATCTGCAACAGGCAGTGCAACCAAAAATCCACTATTAGGAGACCTAACGTCAATTTTTCGTTCCGAATAGAGATTACCAACTGCCCTTAACCTTTCCGCTATATAACCAGTCTTAACTGTTGCTGTGCGCACCGGTATTCTTGAGATTTCACCACTGATACTACTAGACATCTTCGAGCTGTTAGTTTTTACATCCACTTTGGTAATTTGATCTTGGATCAGCTCCCAATTAAGCGCAGTTAAAAAACTAACTAAAGCTAAAACTATAAGGAAACTCCATAAAATAAAATTTATACGAATTTTTCCAACCATCTGTGCTGGCCTATTGTGACTTGCCCCTAAAAAATAATTAATATTGGTGGAAATTGCCCTAAATTCGCGAATAAATTAATAAAACTTATTAATTGCCTGTGCAAAAGGTAAACAAGGGAATAAAATAGTTTGCAAAAAATTAAAATAACCAACTACAGCAGTAAATAACTTTTGCATGCTTGATCTTAAAAAATTTACCAAAACTCTATAAAAAATTAATATTTTATGCTATAAATTTTACTTACATCACAATCTATCAAATTGCCTCAAACCTATCTGTAAATTAATTTAAGTTTCAGATAAAAAATTTAAAAACCAATCAGGTAATTTACTTATGCGATTGCATGTTGTAAATTTATATTTACTTGCTATTAAGGTCAACATAGAAATTTTCTCAGCTATTAAGGATTATGCCATTTAACAGCAAGTAAATATAACAATAACACTAAAAATATGCAGTTATAAACACTAAAAATATGCAGTTATAAACACTAAAAATATGCAGTTATAAAAAATTTATATTTAACAAAAGCAACTTTATATCAATAGACTAAGAGACTAACAGATCATTAAATGCATACCCAAAAAGTTTTCATTTAACTAATTTTAACTATAAATTTTCATTTAACCTAACGACTCAACAAACCAAGCAAACTAATGCCATTATGTATTTAACGACAAAATAAATTTTTCAAAAATCATAATAAGATTGTGTTTAATCAATAATCGAAGTAACACCTAAATAAAGTATTTAGGTACAAAAATAAAAATATCAAAATAAAGTTGAAAACAAAAGCCAGGAATGTGAAAACATCATTTATAGCAAAAACAACATATCAATAAGAAGAATACATTTCTTCAAAAAGTATAAATTACAAGAGTAATTAAAGATATTACAAAAAAGGATAAATATTAAAACTAAAACAACTAAACACCTTTGCGACGCCCTCCACGTCGTGAAGTCTGGCGACCTAAGCCAATTTTCTTTGCAAATTCAGAACGCTGAGTTGCATAATTCGGGGCTACCATTGGATAATAAGCGGGTAGACCCCACTTAGCCCGATAATCTTCGGGAGTCATATTATAAGTAGTCCGCAAGTGGCGCTTAAGCATTTTTAGTTGTTTGCCATCTTCTAAGCAGATTATATGATCAGGAGTAACCGACTTCTTCACCGGAACTGCAGGCTTTGTCGGCTCAGACTCCGGCTCTATACCTACCTCATTGAGATTGTTAAGTGCATCGTGCACTGTATTGATCACTTCAGTAATTTGATTAGGGGCGACTGAATTGTTGCTCAGATACGCCGCTACAACTTGCGTTGTCATTTTGATCATTGATTTACCATTGGCTGCTTCAGTTCCAGCCTCATCACTCATTAAAATAAAATCAATAGTATGCTTGCCGTATATACTACAGTTTGACTCAAGATATTAACTAACGTCTGACTCAAAGACAAAGATATAAACACATAGCTGATATAGGCAGAAGAGAAAGTCAACATACTACGCGGGAAAAATCTTAACATTTTTTATAGTGCACTCAGTTAATCTAAAAAAAATTCCTTACAATAATCTTTTAATAATTGTACTTTATGTATTCTAGCAAGCATTATAGAAAATAATTTTCCTAAGTAAACTTGTATCATTGGCGAATTGTGGTAAGTAAAGTAGTAAAATTCAACCATAGAATTTTACTAATTTACTCTTTAATCTCGCTAACTAAAAATATTTAAGAAATATTAAGGTATTGGGTTAAATATAACGCTTTTTTAGTGGTAAACTGATCCTTAATCAAGGTCATTGCACGATGAAATCTGCCGCGATTGCCATTGCTTCTGATCATGCTGGTTTTCCATTAAAGTCAGATCTAGCAAACTTTTTGCGCGGAAAAGAATTTGAAGTACTGGATCTTGGAATCAATGGGACAACTACCGTAGATTATCCAGATTTTGCCGTGGCTGTAGCGCGAGCACTGTTAGATGGAAAAGCTTCACGCGGGGTACTTGTGTGTGGCACTGGGTTGGGAATCAGTATTGCTGCAAACCGTTACCCCTGGGTACGGGCTGCTTTGTGTCACGACGTAACAACTGCAAGACTTTGTAGAGAACATAACGACGCGAATGTGATTGCTCTAGGTGGTCGACTACTTGGTCTAGAGGTTGCGCGGGATTGTCTTGAAGCTTTTCTTACTACTTATTTTTGCGACCACCGTCATACCAGGCGGTTAATAAAAATGACTAACCCACCAGACCTCAATAATGTAAAAAATAGCTTTAATTATAATATCTTCGATTCTTCCTAAAAAATAACGCCTAATTATTTTGAGGTTCTAAGGAGGCCGCTCTCTTCATGACTCTGACAACAAATCTTCGCATAGATACAGAGAACTTTTTTCGTACTAGTTTAGCCGAAAAAGATATTAAACTCAGTAGCGTAATCTCTAAGGAATTATTCCGTCAGCAATCACGTATTGAGCTCATTGCCTCGGAAAACATTGTATCTCGCGCTGTATTGGAAGCTCAGGGATCCGTTCTAACTAATAAGTATGCCGAAGGCTATCCACATCAGCGTTATTATGGTGGCTGTGAGTTTGTCGACATAGCTGAGCAAATAGCAATTGATAGAGCTCAAGAACTTTTTAATTGTTCTTTCGTAAATGTACAGCCTCATTGCGGTGCTGCGGCTAATCAAGCTGTATTTTTAGCTTTACTTCAACCTGGAGATACAGTTCTGGGAATGTCGCTAGATGCTGGTGGTCATTTGACACATGGCGCAAAAGTAAACTTATCAGGTAAATGGTTTAATGCTATAGGTTATGGTTTATCTAAGAAAGATGAGCGGATCGATTACGATCAGGTCGAGGCTTTGTCTAAAGCCCATAAGCCTGCTATGATAATTGCTGGTGGTTCGGCATATTCACGCAAAATTGAATTCGTACGTTTCCGCCAGATTGCCGATAGTATAGGCGCTTATTTTATGGTTGACATGGCTCATTTTGCTGGTTTAGTTGCTGCTGGCATTATACCTAGCCCCGTGCCCTATGCAGATGTTGTAAC
Source organism: Candidatus Endolissoclinum faulkneri L2 (assembly GCF_000319385.1). Classification (GTDB taxonomy): domain Bacteria; phylum Pseudomonadota; class Alphaproteobacteria; order Thalassobaculales; family Thalassobaculaceae; genus Thalassobaculum; species Thalassobaculum faulkneri. Next base: position 784,363 of record NC_019566.1, read on the forward strand.
TACAACTACTCATAAGACCCTCCGTGGACCGCGTGGTGGCATGATACTATCTCGCGATAAAAACATTGGCAAAAAGATCAACTCTGCTGTTTTTCCTGGTTTACAGGGTGGCCCACTGATGCATGTCATCGCCGCTAAAGCTGTGGCTTTTGGAGAAGCGCTTCAACCTGAGTTTAGAATGTATGCTCAAGCTGTGATTGATAACGCTACAGCACTAGCCGAAGTATTAAAGGATCGCGGACTAAACCTCGTGTCAGGAGGAACAGATACTCACTTAATTTTAGTTGATTTGCGATCAAAAAATCTAACCGGCCTTGATGCAGAACACGCCTTGGAACGTGTTGGCATTACTTGCAACAAAAACGGTGTACCATTTGATCATCATAAACCAATGGTTACCTCTGGTGTGCGTCTTGGTACTCAAGCAGCTACAACTCGCGGCTTTGGCATAGAAGAATTTCGTCAAGTTGGTAGTATTATCAGCCAAGTAATGAACGGTTTAGCAAACAACTCACATGGAAATAGCGAAGTAGAGGTAAGAATTCTAGCTAAAGTCAAAGCATTGTGCGATAGATTTCCAATCTATGCATGAGCATAATTGCCTAATGATGGAGTATAGGCGTGAACTGTTCATTTCATTTAGAATAGTTAAGGTAAAAAATGCAGTTATTTTCCTCTCAAATATACAAAACATAAATATATCATCGCCGATCTGGTCTAAGATTCTGCGCTGAATTAAGCAGCTTTAGCTGAGTAAAATTCATGAAATAATGTTTCATTAAGGAAAAAATAACAAGTGTAGAAAATTAGATCTAACAAGTTAACTCAATTGATACGAACTATTTTATTTGCACCAGTGCCTTAAGTAGTTCCAAAGCGTATCGAATTTCTTGTGAATAAATCGGTGCTATTGTCAATGTTTATTTAATTGCTTACTTTTAATTAGTAGATTTTACAATAATTTTGATGATGTGCAAAACTTTAAAAACTTCATTGAAAAATTCATTTCGAGAACGAATCCATCAGTTAATGGCGGCCTACCTAGTTTATCCTGGGATGCTATGACATTAGCTTCCTACATTGCACTAGCTGATAGATCTTTTATGATGATAGCTTTGCGTCTTGCTCGAAGAGGATTGGGACGTACAGGACATAATCCCTCTGTTGGTTGCGTATTGGTTCGTGACGACAAGATATTAGCAATGGCTCGTACTTCCGATGGTGGTCAACCGCATGCAGAAGCTAATGCCTTAGTAAAGGTAGGGCAGGCAGCTCTAGGGGCAACCGCTTATATAACTTTAGAGCCTTGTATTCATTGGGGCAAAACCCCGCCTTGTTCTCAGGCCTTAATCAAAGCTGGGGTAGCTCGTGTTGTTTTAGCCATAAAAGACCCAGACCATCGAGTCAATGGGGGCGGGCTTACCATGCTTCGATCAGCTGGAATTGAAGTGACAACTGGGGTCTGCTCGGTGGAGGCCGAAAATGTTATCAGTGGATATACTTATCGTAAAAAAATCGGCCGACCTCTTGTAACCTTAAAACTTGCTACCAGCTTGGATGGTTGTATTGCCACATCTACAGGTTCATGCCGCTGGATTAGTGGCCCAAAAGCGCGTGCAAGAGGACATTTGCTTCGTGCCAAGCATGATGCTATTCTTATCGGTTCAGGAACTGCTGCAGCTGATGATCCGGAACTCACTTGTCGTTTGCCTGGGCTTGAAGCACAATCGCCCGTCCGTGTAGTGCTTGATAGCAATTTAACTATTTCTCATTGTGCTAAGCTTGTCACTACTGCTGAACAAGTTCCAACTTGGGTGATTTGCGGTACGAAAACGAATCCTAAAAAACGCGAGAGGCTGGAAGCTTATGGAGTGACTGTACTACCTGATGTGACTGATACAAATGGTTGGCCAGCAATTGATGTGGTTATGTCGATATTGGCACAACGCGGCATCAATAATCTCCTTGTGGAGGGTGGGGCTACTGTTGCTGGTGCATTTATTCGGCATAAAATAATTGATATCATAGCATTATTTCGATCACCTATAGCCATAGGTGACGGAAAAGCATCTTTAAGAGGTCTTTCTGTTATGAATTTACAAGAGGGGCCACGCTTTATTTCAGAAGGGATAGAAAAGCTTGGCACAGATACTTTAGAAACTCTGCGTCGACCGAGCCTCTAATCTGATTTTATGTTTACAGGAATAATTACTAATGTCGGCCGTTTAAGTTCACTTGAAAAACACGGAGGTATACGCTTGGTGATAGATACCAAGGATAACATGGATTGTATGACTATTGGCGATTCAGTTGCCTGTAGTGGAGTCTGTCTTACAATAATTGCAAATAGTCAAGACAGTTTTACTGTCGATGTATCTGCCGAAACTTTATCTAAAACTACGATCGGGACTTGGATTCAAGGCATGCCGATTAATTTAGAACGCTCTATAACTTTAAATTCTAAACTAGGCGGGCATTTGGTTACTGGCCATGTAGATGGATTAGCCAAAATTCTCTCAATCGAGCGAAAAGATAATAGCTATCGACTCTCTATCGAAGCGCCGGAATACTTGAATAGTTTTATCGCTGCGAATGGTTCAGTATGTCTCGATGGCGTGTCTCTAACAGTAAATTCAATTCATGGAAGAAAATTCTCACTAAACTTGGTCAATTATACTTGGAACAATACAACTTTTTGCGAGAGATCAGTAGGTGATGATTTGAACATGGAAGTGGATTTGATTGCGCGATACGTTGCTCGCTTAGGTGAATCAGGAACACTGCTAACATCTCCTCTAATCGGCCCAACAATTGAATCGTGATGTCCAATCAGCGAATATTATACCCATTAAAAGTTTATCCAGGCGTGTTGTCCACTATAGATGAAGTAGTAGAAGAGGCTCGCTCCGGGCGAATGTTTATACTAGTAGATGACGAAAATCGAGAAAATGAAGGTGACCTCTGCATAATGGCCGAAATGGCTACTCCAGAAACTATCAACTTTATGGCAAAGTATGCACGCGGGCTAATTTGCCTCTCTTTAACACGAGAGCGGATCGATAAGCTTGGTTTGCCTCTAATGTCCTCACGTAATGAAACAAGGCATGAAACTGCTTTCACAGTCTCAATTGAAGCAAGAAACGGAGTTACTACAGGTATTTCAGCCCATGATCGTGCTCATACTATCAGAGTTGCCATCGATGTAAAGTTAGGACGTGAAGACATAGTCACTCCAGGTCACGTTTTACCGCTTATGGCTCGTGAAGGAGGTACTTTGGTACGCGCCGGGCATACTGAAGCTGTAGTGGATATTGCCCGTATGGCTGGACTAAATCCTTCAGGTGTTATTTGTGAAATTATGAATGATGATGGCACTATGGCTAGGCTACCAGATCTTATGAGATTTGCCCAATTTCACAACATGAAGATTGCTACGATTGCTGATCTTATTGCTTATCGCCGGCGAACTGAAAGTATTGTTGATCGTGCAGTAGAAACCTCATTGCACAGCAAGTTTGGAGGTGATTGGCGTATGATAGTTTACACTAACAAGGTTAGTTATGCTGAGCATGTTGTTCTTGTTAAGGGTGACATAACTACTAAAGCCCCTGTGTTGGTACGTATGCATGCACTTAACGTCCTGGAAGACGTATTAGGCCATGATTCTGGTAATCGCGGCGGTATATTGGGGTCTGCAATGACAATAATTGGTGATGTTGGGCGTGGTGTTGTCGTATTGATTCGCGAACCAAGTGCTACCTCATTGTCAGACCTAGTACATGACAAACTGCGTGCAGAAGCAGAAGGCCGTACAGCTAACGAAGAACTTCGTGATTATGGTGTTGGTGCGCAAATACTTCTAGATTTAGACATAAATTATATGATTCTATTGTCCAATACTAAACGAACAATTATTGGTTTAGATGGCTACGGCCTTAAAGTTGTCGAACAACGTTCGATAACTATAGATAAGTAAAAAGAATATAAAGTATGTATAAGATATTAATAGTTAAAGCTAAATTTTATGAAGAAATAGTTGATGAGCTATTACGTGGCGCAGTTCAGCATCTGCAAATGGTCAGCGTTAAATATAATCAAATAACCGTACCTGGCGCTTTTGAAATCCCAGGTGCGATTTCTATGGCCTTTCAAAGCTCTTTAAAAGGAGGAATATCATATGATGGTTATTTAGCCTTGGGTTGTGTCATCCGTGGTGAAACAAATCATTACGACTATGTTTGTAAAGAGAGTGCGCGTGGCATTATGCATCTTTCTTTACGCAACAACTTAGCGATTACTTACGGCATATTGACTGTGGAAAACATTCAGCAGGCCTGGGAACGTGCCAAAATAGAAAATGGCAAAAATAAAGGCAAGGAATTTGCAGAAGCTTGTATAACAATGATATCCTTGCGCTATCAGTTTTCCCTAACATGAACACCAGTATCCAATGTTTAAATCATAAACGTAGTGATAGTAATAAAACTTTGGCTCGTAGATTATCGCGTCTAGCTGCTACTCAAGCCCTGTATGAAATAGAAATATCTCAGGCATCTCCGCATGAAGTAGTGCAAGCTTTTTTTTCATTCGACTTTAGTAGCATTAGTGATTATGCTACTTCATCTCAAGTTGATGCTTTATTTTTTAAAAATTTAGTGATCAATACGGTTCATGACACGCCAAACCTCGATTCTATGCTAATAGCAGCATTAGAACCTGATTTTACTCTTCATCGTTTGGAAGTATTGTTACGCTCTATTCTTCGACTAGGTAGTTGTGAACTGCTGTCATTTAGCGAGGTTCCAGCAAAGGTTATTATCACCGAATATGTAGAAATAAGCCGTGATTTTTTCTTAGCTCGCGAACCAGCGCTAGTGAATGCTGTACTAGACCAAATTGCACGATTACTGCGCAAAAGTGAAATATAAAACTAACCATAATAAAGTAGGAGGTCTGAATGGGTTATTGTGAGTAAAGAAAATGATCTAATAGATGAGTTTAATATAATCGCTAAATTCTTTACGCCTCTTACCAAGAATGCGTCAGGCACATTCGGATTACTAGAGGACGCTGCTGTACTACCTCCGATTAGCCCGCAACAAGAATGGGTGGTTACAGTTGATGCCATAATTTGCAACGTACATTTTTTGCCGAATGATCCAATTGAATTGATCGCTCGTAAAGCGTTACGAGTAAATTTATCAGATTTGGCCGCTATGGGAGCTACGCCATACGGCTATACACTTACCATAGCACTGCGCAAAAATTTGCCGGATTCGCAGTGTTTGCTAAAAAAAGTATCCAATGGACTAACAATTGATCAAGCAGAATTCGGTATACATCTTATTGGTGGAGATACTGTATCTACGAATGGGCCTATGACTTTGGCAATCACTGCTTTTGGAATCGTCCATAAAGGTAAGTTGCTACGTCGCTCTGCGGCTATGCCAGGTCAAGATCTTTGGATCAGTGGCACGATTGGTGATGGTGCATTTGGCCTAAAAGTAGCAAAGGGAATGCTATCTAAACAATACTTGGAACTTGTAGATCGTTATCGCTTACCTCAACCGCGTATATCGCTTGGTTGTCGGTTGTCAGGAATTGCAGCTGCTGTTATTGACGTTTCAGACGGTTTGATTCGAGATGCTCAACATATAGCGAATCAGTCCAACTGCCGATTAGTCATTGATGGGAGTGCTTTACCAATTTCCGAATCAGTTTCTTGCATAATCGCAGATCGTTCAGAAATGCTTAAGTTAATTCTAACGGGTGGTGATGATTACGAATTGTTATTCACCGCGGCACCTGATGCTATCACACAAATTCAGCAGGCAAGCTACGAATTAGAAATACCCATCACTCGTATAGGTTGGGTAGATTCAGGTAAGGGTGTTGATGTTTTAGATTATAACGGTACTAAACTTAATTTGTTGGCAGAATCAGGATGGAGTCATTTTTAATTGAGATTTAACGTCTAGAAAATTTTACTTATCCTAAAAAGATGTTAGTTTATTGTCAGAATGTCGTTTTCGACCTTAAAAAGGTAACGTTTATTGTATAAAAAGTATAAATTTTTTAGTGAGTACAAGCATAATACACATTTTTATAAACAAAATACTTGTATAGTTATATTGCTAGCTTTTTTGATCAAAAATCTCTTTCTGAATAACAATACTACAATTAATTTATAGCTAATAAAATTAGTAATTCTTATCGAATTAATATTCCAGCTAAATCTAAACAAGAATATAATATTCTTCTATATAGCAGATTATTTTTTTGACAAATAATTTTTAAATCATTCAAACTTTTGAAAATTAAACTTAATCATTAGTCAATAACTAATCTACTTCGTATAAATATACCATCCTAGGATGATCTAAAAAGGTCAATATCTATGATAATATATTTTATATCATAATTACAATCTGACTATCGTCACAACACTAAATTATGATGCATGAAGGTAATTTTAATTGGCAAAAAATTTATCTTATTATTACAATTCTTTAATACTTGAAGAAAATCTTGGTTGCGCATAAAATACTTAATGTTATTCAGTAATCCATTTACTAAAAATATAGCATTGTTAGCAATTTCCCAAGCGTTGTCGATGTCTGCAATGACTATAAGCATTGCAGTTACAGGGCTATCTGGGAAAAACATAGCCCCTGACCCATCATATGCTACACTTCCACTCACCTTTCAGTCTGCTGCAACAATGCTGACAACTATGCCAGCAGCTTTATATATGCGTTATGTTGGCCGACGTTTGGGTTTTATTACTGGCGTTTTTATTGGTATGACTGGAGCATTTATCGGGATTTCGGCTATATTTTCAATAAATTTTTTATTATTCTGCATAGCTTCTACTCTAATTGGGTCATTTCACGGCTTTGCCGTGCTGTACCGATACGCTGCTGCTGATACTAGTCCCAATAATTTTCGATCACAGGCAATTTCATTAGTTTTGACTGGAGGAGTGTTAGCTGCCATAATAGGTCCAGAAATTGCGAAAGCTTCATACGACTGGTTTGCTCCGATTATGTTTGCTGGAAACTTTTTAGCTATCGCAGCTTTGCAAGCAATAACTCTTGTCTTTCTTGCCTTTTTACGCATACCACGGCCTAATGTCATAATTAATTCTCAGTATTGCCGTCCTTTACTGGAGATTGCCCGTCAACCTAAATTTTTTGTAGCTGTTATTAGTGCTATGGTAGGATATAGTAGTATGACTTTTATTATGACTGCGACACCATTAGTGATGGAAAAATGTGGATTTTCCTTTCGTCAATCAACATCTGTAATCCAATGGCACTCAATTGGTATGTTCTTGCCATCATTGTTTACTGGATCACTAATAAATACGTTAGGGGTAATTCGCATAATGCTGGCCGGAGTAATTACCTACCTTATTTGTATTGCTATTAATTTTTCAGGAGTTGAATTACTTCAATTTTTTTCCTCAATGATCTTGTTAGGTATCGCTTGGAACTTCTTATTTATAGGTGGTAGTACTCTTCTTACAGAGTCATGTAGCATCAATGAACGTGAGAAGATTCAAGGTTTTGGTGATTTTTTGGTATTTTCAGCTTCTACATTTGCTACATTATTCTCAGGTTATATTAGCCATACTTTTGGGTGGCAGGCAGTTAATATTTGCATTCTGCCATTTGTAGTTTTTGCAGGAATAATTATTCTATGGTATAATAAATCTGTGTCATCAAATTAATAAGATAGATATATCTGCTACTGGTGAATAATATTTTCATCATATTTAACTATGTATGTTTAAATAATAATTATATTTGTTGTCATTCAATTTTATTAATTGATAGTTTAATTAAAATTAACAAGCTGCTTTAATACTAACTTAAGCATTTGCATAAGAAGGTATTAAAATATTTTGTAATGATAAATTATCCCATCCGTTGGGTTATATTCGTGTAGTAAAATTTGTTATGTTATGTAAAATATTTTTTATAAAAATCTTTGATTAGTGCTATTTAAAAAATATGGCTAATAGCAAAAGAAATATTTTTGATTTTTGTTTGTTTGATTAACAAGCAATTCATAATCTTATTTTCCCTTCATAGTCTCAAAGAGACTTTTTATTGCATATAATTATTGTTAATGTTAAATAATATCTTTGCATTAGTACTATCTAACGAGTTAATATAGCTGTGTTTTGACATCGGTATATGGCCAGGATATTTAATAGAGATCAATGAATTAACGATGAGCGAAACAAAAATCAATGATTTTCTACCGCATATTTGTTTGGCTGGTAAGATCAAATAAAGTGAAAATAAACTAATTTACCCTAGATATTTTTATTGCCATCTTCTGAATAAACGACATTCTACAATATACAATTAGTAATTCATAATAATAGATTAGAAAATAAATTTTAGTCGCTTATATATAATGATATTGTGTTAGTAATTATTGATTTTTTAGGTGGAAGTCCTAAACCTCATAGTGTTAAAAGCTTGTTAAAAAACAATACAACAAGTATTATGTCATGTTGAAGAAAAAAAGTGTAAGAGGTAGGATTGTTGCGCATAAAATTTAATATCTTCGTCAATTTATTATCACGATTATACTTTGCATTTAGCTTTTTGCCTCAAATGGCAATACATTTCCAAACGCATAGATGGTAATTCCCTGTAAATGTTTGTAAACCTAGATCATATTAGTATCGTTAATTGAGCAACAAATAATCTAATTACTGACAATTTGTTAATTATTGTGTGCATATTGGCTTCATTCGTATCTTGAAGAAGATTTCATTTTGTTTATCTTGCAATTAACTCTGGAATCTATATTTAATAACAAAAATTACTTTTAATATAATAGATAAGGTCGAATTATATCTTCTAACAAAGAATTTTTTTAAGTTTTGTATTCCCTAGAATTGCTGAAATTTTCTTTATTAGTTTAATGAAATTTATTATTTTGAATTGAAATTAGCGTCTCATAAGTTTTTGGGCGTTTGAGCAAAAACTCACTAAAAGTATAAAGATAGATATTAACTAGATTAAATTATATCTTATAAAAGTTAAATTGACTTTATTCATCAGGGCTAAAGCGTCCTATATTGCCGATAAGCTGCTTAAGCAAAGTAATGTTTTGACCAGCAGTTGGAGTTTCGTCTCTGAGAGGAGTAATTTTTTTACCATCATTCAGGTTTAGTACCTTAACAGACTTAACTAAACCACTAGATTCAAAATTAATGCAAACTATTCGTCGCTCGATTGTCTTCGGTTTATAAAAAGCCTGACTTTTAATGCGTTGGCTAATATAATACCATTGATCTTCACCAAAATTAGCATAGCTGGAAGGTGAGCCTAATAAGTCAAGGACTTCCGATTGTTCCGTACGACCTAACTTAATGTTAGCTAGACTTTTCATGTCTACTGTGTTACCGTGATCTTTAATTTGCGGGCTACAAGCAGCAACGATAACAACTAAAACACCAATAAAAAGAGCAACGATGCGATGCATGTGCATAATAGATAAATTGATTGAGTTGTTTAACTTCGTAAATATTACTTGTATAGTTTCGATAGAAATTAATAAACTACAAATCGAGTGTCGCATGAAAAAACCGTTAATTTTTTTAAAAGAAGAATCGTTATAAGTGCTATTAATATCAAAAATTCTGGTCATTATGCTCGTAATTTCTTTCTTGAGAAACAAGTCAAGTAATCAAGCAAAAGCTTGAAAAGCTGCCAAATAGTATCAAGTTTGTTTGATGCAATCTAGCTCAGCAATTTTCTCAAACAACTATTGCAATTTGCTCAAACTTTGTACATTCAATCTCACTCTATCTGACTACTTACAGAGTCCCTAATGCAAGGGCATTAAGCGGAAAGTTTACAGAAAGTAGCCTATTTATATTCCAATTACTTCACATATCAATTAGTAATAATTGTGATTATGTAGTCTTTAAGTAAAGAAGAAATGTAACCTTAGAATTATAAAATTAGCTTAGTTACGATGTTATGTTTTTTTAGTTAGTATAGTCATCTAACTATTATTCCAACCAGTACAAAGAACGACATTTACAAAAATTATATTAAAAAGCTAGCCACTAAATAATAGGTATTCGGAATCATAGATGCTTGCTAAAATGATATATATGCTCTTTCGGTATGCTTAGTACACTTGAACCATGTATGTATATAGTATAAAATAAAAAAATCTAATTATATACTCTGTCAACACACTGTTATTGCCGCTTATTTCATTTATTAGTATAACTCAACGTATAAAATATCACTTTCGAAGCAAATCAATCGTAGCTTGTTGTGCTATCGGAGCGTTTCGGATTACTAAATCTTTTATCACTCAGGACGATGTCGACAATACACCAGCGCAAGTATACAGATTGGATCGATAATGAATAGCACGTTAGCTGCCAGCTTTGTGCTGCAGTGTACGATTATCTTAAAATCAATCGCCAATGAAGTAACAGATGAGATAGATGAGTTGTTTAATCACAATCAACAAATCTATAAGTTAGAAGTTAAACTTGACCTAATCGTTAAAGATCTCTAAGCTCTGAAAGGAAAATTTCCGACGTTAGGGCAAAATTATAGCCGCAATTTTATGCATTTTGATTAATCCATATACTCGCACAATTGTTAGTGCATGGAAGATTAACGTTGAGAATAGCAGTGTACAAATAAGGAAATAAAAGATAGATATTTGCGTAGACTCGCTCTTCGCAGCGCGAGCTTTGTTAAAAACTGCGATATCAAAATAGCATAGCTTACTTGTCAACTGACTAATTCCATGTGACGTAAAACCCGCCTGGGCGCCAATCGGTAGGTAGGATAGGCGTTTTGCCAATAAAAATCGATGCGCAGCATTGATAAAAACGCCAAAGTTTCTTCGATCGATGTTCATAGGTTTGTAATGCTAGTACCTTTTAAAAATTGACAATGAGGATTGACTAGTGTCAAAAGACCTAAGAATTGCATTGGACGCTATGGGCGGTGACCAAGCACCTGAAATGATTATTCAGGGTGTTGATATAGCGCTGGAACGAAGCCCAGATCTTAAAATCATTTTAGTAGGAGATAAAGCACTGATATTGTCTTTGTTAAAAACAACCAAACGTCTCAAAAAACATTTGCCAGAGATTATACACACAAAAAAAGCTATTGCCGATGAAGACAAACCATCAGTAGCTCTGCGTCAAGGACAAGGTTCTAGCATGCGTCTAGCGATTGACTTGGTGGGAAATGATAAGGCAGATTGCGTTGTATCAGCTGGAAACACCGGCGCTTTGATGGCACTTTCCAAGAAAGTGCTACGGCTAATGCCTGGAATCGATCGACCCGCGATCGCAGGATTTTTTCCCACTAAACGCGGTGAGAGTGTAATGTTAGATCTCGGAGCCAATATTGCCTGTGATGCGAAGAATCTAGTACAATTTTCTATTATGGGGCAAATATTTGTACGAACAGTTTTAGGACTTAAACGACCAGTCGTGGGCATTCTAAATGTAGGTATTGAGGGTCAAAAGGGCAACACTTGCGTTCGTGAGGCAGCAGCTACATTACAAAGAATGACTAACATGCCATTCGAATTCTATGGATTCGTGGAAGGAGATGACATACCAGCTGGCACGGTGGATGTGGTTGTCACTGATGGATTTTCCGGTAATATTGCTTTAAAGACAGCAGAAGGCACCTCAGAACTAATTAGTCAGTTTCTGCGCGACGCATTTCATAATTCTTTATTGTCAAAAATTGGCTACCTCTTGGCACGCAGCGCTGTTGGCCAACTACGTCAACGTATAGATCCAAGAAGATATAACGGAGCAATGGTATTAGGCCTTAACGGCATTGCTGTAAAAAGTCATGGTAGCACTGATGCTCTTGGATTTGCTAATGCTATCGGTGTAGCAGCTGATATGAAACGTTATAGATTTCTTGAGAAAGTTCGTGAAGAATTAACTAATAACGGTCTTGATCTCCCGGCAGAGCAATCAAAAGTGGTGGCAACAGCATGATAAAACGGTCCATAATGATCGCGACCGGATCTTATCTTCCAGAGCGCGTGGTCAGTAATGAGGAAATCTCCGCATGGGTGGATACATCCGATAAATGGATTCGTCAACGTACTGGCATTCGACAACGCCATTTTGCTGATCACACAGAACTTACTAGTCACCTCGCCATTAAAGCAGCCCGCCATGCTCTTGAGATGGCTAAACTTGATGCTGAGGTTATCGATTTAATAGTTGTGGCTACAACAACTCCAGATGATACTTTTCCAGCGACAGCAACCAAGGTACAAAAAGAACTTGGCGCTTTTAATGGTGCTGCTTTTGACATACAAGCAGTATGTGCAGGATTTATTTATGCTATTGCGGTAGCAGACAACTTCTTGAAGTCAGGCCAGGCCAGCACAGCCTTAGTAATCGGTGCAGAAACTTTTTCACGCCTACTTGACTGGAAAGATCGAACTACCTGTGTACTGTTTGGCGACGGGGCAGGAGCGGTACTTTTACGCGTCATAGATGCTAATAACAACGAAAACTGGGGAGTGCTTTCTACCCATCTGCATACTGATGGATCTGAACGAGATATTCTTTATGTCGATGGTGGTCCTTCAGCGACCAAGACCGTTGGTCATGTACGCATGAACGGAAAAGAAGTTTTTCGCCATGCAGTATCTAAGCTATCTAGCGTAATAGATGAATCGTTGGAAGATAACGGTTTATCTCCTAACGATGTTGATTGGCTGATACCCCACCAAGCTAATCGACGCATCATTGATTCCATAATCAACCGCATGAAAATACCAACTGAGAAAGTACTGGTTTCCATTGAACGTCACGCTAATACCTCAGCAGCCTCGGTCCCATTAGCGCTAGATGAAGCTGTACGTGATGGTCGGGTTTGCGCTGGACATTTGCTACTCCTAAGTGCTATCGGCGGAGGACTTGCCTGGGGTGCAGGAGTTGTTCGTTTTGGTCTTCCAGTACATTCTTGGTACTATAGGAAATAGGACAAGCAAACAGCTAACTTGCTATCACTCTCTTGAAATCACCGAATTAATTGACGCTTGATTTTCTTTGCGGTAATATTTTTTACTAAAAATGAGGATATAAATGACAGGCGAAACTCTCACTAGAGCTCATCTGAGCGAGGCCATTTATCAAGAAGTGGACCTTTCCCGTAATGAATCGGCAGATCTCGTCGAATCAGTTCTTGAGGAAATTATTGAAGCTTTGCTTCGTGGAGAAATAGTTAAAATATCTTCTTTTGGCAGTTTCTCAGTTCGCCAAAAAAGAAAAAGAATAGGCAGAAATCCGAAAACAGGCGAGGAAGTTACAATACTTCCTCGCCGAGTTCTAGTATTTCGTCCATCTCATGTCTTAAGAAATAGAATTAACCAAGATTTAGAAGAAAAAAATTCAAATTAATATAAAACAATACCTCAAGCATAAGGATTTATCTACAAAGCCATAGATAACAGATAAATTTTGTATTGTTTACAATCAAGCTGATTGAGCAGTAGTATGTGGAGCTTATCCCATTTATGCTATTAATTTTTAAAGTCAAATATTAACCTTGTTTACTAAGTAAAAATTAGTAGGTTGCTGTTGTATTGTGTAGGCTACTATAGCAAGCCTAATTATGAATTGAGATTATATTGCGTACTATTAAAAGAAGCTAAGAGTACTCAATATTGAGTACTCTTAGCTGATATAAGCAAGTATTGAGGTGATTAGTAAATATTTACAAAAATAAAACACACTTCTCTGAAGAAAGAGCATTAGAGCGATATCAAGCTAGAAGTAATTCTTGGCGCTAAAATATGCTTAATAATAATTACTTCAGGTAGCAGTAAAATTAAAAAATAATTATTAGTGTTTTAGCCAATTCAGATTACCTATATTGCAGTAGTTCGGAGCGTAGCGCAGCTCGGTAGCGCACCACGCTGGGGGTGTGGTGGTCGTGGGTTCGAATCCCACCGCTCCGATTATTTTAATTTTGATTTGATTATAGTTTTATTCAATTTATTATTATAAATAATACTGTAATAATTTAATTCTATGTTATTATATGTTTACTAGCTCAGAATATTCAGAATTAAAATTTTTAAGCTCTAATAATTAAATTGATTTTATCAAGTGCTTTAATTATTTATTGATTTAATGCCGTTATATTGCAGCAAATCCTACTTTATATATTCCCACTATGATTTTATCGTTGATTAATAAGTCAAAATTAATCTAACTTAAATCCACAATAAGTGTTAGTTAGAAAATTAGTAAAAGGTATGTCAAATCTAATCATACTTAATATTTAATCTACAGATTAAATATTAAGTATGATTAGATTTTTATTGAATCAAACAAGAGAAAATTTTTTTCTTAAACACAATAAATTATTATTACGTATAATTTTTTTTCTATAATTACAGATAGCAGTTAGTAGATCAAAAGTCTATCTGTTATTTAGGATATTCCCGGCAATTGCCAACATTCGCTGTTATTTTTATAATCTAAGTAGCTACGTAATTAGCAAGAAATATAAAAAAATTAAGTTGATTTCTTTAAGTTATTGGAGTGATGTTAACAAACATTACATAATGAATAACGCTAACATTTAGTTTAATTAAAATATTATATAATGTTTTTTATTAAAAATAAATTTTATTTTATCGTTAATTAACAAGATAGAATATTATTTTTGCTAAAATATTTGGTAAAACTTGTTATTTATAAATAGTTAAATTATTTTAATACTATAGGGTATAGTATAAGCTAATTTTTATGCGTAGAATATAAACTAAATTATTCGTCATTGATTTATGAAAATAAGCTTAAGTAATATAATTACCTGAATTAAGTTTAATGAACTACGTCTACTTTCTTTTACAGTATTCTTAATTAATTGTAAATCGTCTAGCAGTTTATTAGTCTAAGTATTGAACTAATCATACACTGAAATTATTAGGAATGACCTGCATAATATATCTAAATATTTAGCAATTAAAATTATCTTAGTAATAAAAAAAATAGACTTAGTATTAATTGCTATAAATTTTGACGCGTAAAGAAGTATAATTAGCAAATATCATTTATCAACTATAGTAAATTTGCTAAATAAATCAACAGATTAATTATAATATCATGCAATTATATATTAATTATTGACTATAAAATTTCAGAGAGAAAAATAAGTCCATTACTTAAAGTTAAATATAAAATCAAAAACTTCCCTATAGTAATTAAGGATAAAGTATCTATCTCTGCATCACTGTCGTTTCATAAATTTAAGCCTACCATATAAATGGTCGAAATTAGTCAAAAGCCAAAATATGACTATTTTAGTGACTTAGCTTTAGTTAAGTGCTAATAATTGATAGACATTGCTAGAATTTACAACAACTTTGTTCTTTGATTTAAGATCAGCTACTAACAGATCAAACAAATCTTTAGCCCTACCGCTAGCAAACTCACGATTGAGCTGCTTCTCTACGGAAGCAGTATTAGGTATGTTTTTGATGATTTTTTTCAAAGAAATTATCGCGCTTCCCTCTTTACTGCTAAGTGCTTTAGCGTCACCAACTTTTTGCTCAAACAAGGCTTCCACTGTTGCGATAGGCCAACCAGAAGGAAGGAAATCACCCTTTCGGGTAATTGCTGACAGTCTCTCGATTTGTAGTCCGTGCTTAGTCGCTGAATGCAATAACGACGTACCATTAGTCACGTCATGAATAATAGCATTCGCAATCTTCTTGCTTTTCTCTAAACGTTCCTCTCTCATCCAATCTAAAACTACTTTCTCTCGTATATCCTTTAGCTGTGGAATTTGAGAAGGAGTAACACCATTCACCTGCAAAATAAAGAATGTATTGCCGTCATTAGTTTTAGTTACCCCACTATAAGCACCGTTTTCAGTTTTTAAGGCAATATCTAAAAACGGATCGTCAGGTAACTTGTTAACCTGCATACTTTCCACTAGGCTACCAACACGCGATAAAAATGAAATCTGATGCAAAGGAATCTTCATTAATTGCGAAACCTCTTCAATGGTCAAACCACTGGCCAGTGCGTCTTCCATGGAAGAAGAGCATTTTAACAATTGTTCATAGGCTCGCTCTGATAAAACATCGTGCTTTAAATCATCTCGTACGTCTTCAAAATTGACCGAAGCCCCAACTTCGAGATCACTTATACTCAATAATGTCCAACCAAATTCAGTCTTTATCGGCTTACTCACAGTGCCTGGTTTGCTGATATTAAACACAGCATTAGCAACAAGATCATCAATAATTTTATTACGAGTGACTTTGCTAACATTAAGATTATCAGCGTTCCGGCCTGTCATTTCCTTAACTACAGCAGAAAAAGATTCACCGGCCTGAATTCGATTATAAGCAATACGAGCATTTTCTTTAGTCTGAAAAATTGCCTGATTAATCCTGCGAGAATCTTTTGTATTGAATAAATTTTTGCGTTCTTCAAAAATATCAATAAGTTCATCATCAGATATTTTAATGTTTTGTGCTATATTATCTACCGATAAAGCGATCCAACTTATCTTACGGTATTCTGGAGTCTTGTATTTATTTTTATGTTTATCGTAATAAGCTAAAATTACCGAGTCGTTGGGTAACTTAGGGCAAGGTAAGCGAGCAGCGTTAATGCGCACAGCGTCTGCAATCCGGCGTTCTTTTCGATATTCATTCAAGGCTTTTACAAAGACTTCTGGGACAATACTTGAATCGTCATTGATTATAGCTGTAAGTAGTTGATCGCGAAGCATGTCTTGTCGTATACTTCGTATAAAATTTACTTCTTCCCAGCCATTGTTGGACAAAAAGCTTTTATAAGCCACACGATCAAACTGACCTAAGCTATCGCAGAATTGCTTATGAATCATACGTACAATTTCTCTATTACTGATCGATATACCTAAACGATTGGCAGTTGTTAAAATGAGACTTTGCTCGCTGAGTTTGCGCATAGTTTGCTTTAGCAGACCGATTTTCATTGCTTGCTCTGCTGTAATTGGAACGCCAAATTGTTGACGTATGCGCTCAAATTCTTTTTTTACATCGACCGCAGTAACTAGTACTTCGCCATTAACACTAATAGCATCGTCGTGATTATTAAAGCTACTGAAAATGACATCACCCGTACTCCAAATCAGAAAACTAATAATCAGAAGTACAAACAAGATCTTAAGGAATAATGATCTAACCATAGCGAAGATACGCTGAAGATAATAGTTCGTTAAGGATATTTATAGTGTGTTAAGGATATGGTGTATAAGGTCATATATGAGATCTCCAATAAATTTCCCTAGATATAGTTTAACTTATAAACTGATACGCAGCAAAAATAACTGCTGTCAATAGCATATTTTAAGGGAAAAATATCGAATTAAATGACGAAAATATATTATTCGAGGAAGTGCAAACTATAATATATTTTTCTCAACTGGATTGTGAGTTATGCAAAAAAAAATAATTATAACTACAGCGATAAATACTTTATAAATCTTTACAATACTATCAATCAAAAATTATAAATGTCCTAATTCTTAATTTAATTGAGATTCCGATGAGAATACGAAAAGTCAAGTATAAAAATAATTTTCGTACGTTGCTCCTTAACGGCATAAAAGTCTTAGTGATTTTTGCCCATAAGTTAAGCGCAAAAATTAGTATATTAGTTAAAAGTTAAATTATTCTTTCCGCAATTCTGCATTAAACCCTAATAGATAAATTACTCCTAATTTTAATTACATTACTGATAACTTGCGATTTAAAATAGCAAGTTATCTACACACTCTAACACTTAAACAAAATTTTACTAGCAAAAATTCTGATTGTTATCTTGTCTTAAAAGATTATTAATTTTTATGGCAAAACATAATCAAATTATTAGTTACAAGAGGTTTTGAGTAAAAATACAACGATCTTTTTTTTCTTTTAATGCAGATACTCTAAAAGAGGCAAACTAATTGCTCTTTATTGTTCTAGTAAAATAGCACAATCAATTACTGGCCAAATCAAATATTTTTTCAACCATTACATGATTGCTATTAAATACAAAAACTAGATTAATGCCAAAATAATTTAATTTTCGCTATCATGAAATAGCGTGCTTAAACTATTAATTTTTAGATTACCAAATATATTAGTAACGTATTTTTATACGATAAATTACTCTTAATATTATTGCAAAGAAAGACAGCATACGGTGCACAGAAAGTAAGATCTTATGGGTAATACTGTAAATTAATGTTTAATGCTTACTTGGAGTAAAGTTGCTAGCGATTTCTTTTCAAGAACATAAAGCAGCCATAGTTAATGAATAAACGAATAGCTAAATTTAAAGTTTATTAAAAAAGCACATCTCTATTTACAATAGCTATTTTCATATATTTTAAGATTTACCATTAGCAAAAAAAATCTTATTCCGGATTAAATTATCAAAACATTTAATTGCTTAATGAATTGACAAAAATCTCTCATTTGCTTTATAGCAAAGTAAATTTATAACAGATAAAAACAATATTGTATATTGCGATTTAGCTTACATAGCAGTATTACCTTATCTCTATGACGATCTCTTCTAGAGATGACATGAAATTCCATATCAAATCTGGCACTGGAAGATGAACTAACTAGCGTTTTCAAATACAAACATCTAAAAATCTATTAATAACTTCTCCATTAGGAAAATATTCTTTAAATTTAAGCATACCGCTAGAGAAAATCATGATAAAACCGCAAACGATTGTTGTCACTGGGGGGGATGGATTCATTGGTTCTGCGGTTATTAGACTGCTGATCGCAGAAACGGATGTTAGGGTGGTTAATTTAGATAAGCTAACCTACGCAGCTAGTGGAACTGCTCTACGCGGGGTAGAAAACAGTGATCGTTACAATTTTGAACAGGTTGATATTACAGACCTTGCATCCTTAAAGCAAGTGTTTAATAGTTACGATCCAGATGCAGTAATGCATTTAGCAGCAGAATCTCATGTAGATCGCTCTATTAGCATGCCTGAATCATTTATTCAAACCAATGTAATTGGAACATTTCGTTTGTTGCAAGCAGCGTACCAGCACTTTGCAATTTTAAAAGAAGACAGAAAAGATAATTTTCGATTTCATCATATCTCTACTGATGAGGTATTTGGATCACTTGGAATGAATGGCATGTCCTCTGAGGAGAGCTGTTACAATCCAAGATCACCCTATTCTGCGTCCAAGGCATCGTCTGACCATCTAGTAAGAGCTTGGGGTACAACTTATGGTTTACCTATAGTGGTATCAAGCTGCTCTAATAATTACGGGCAGTTTCATTTTCCCGAGAAGCTTATACCGTTAATGATAATCAAAGGAATTCGTGGAGAATCAATGCCAATTTATGGCGACGGTAGCAATATTCGTGATTGGCTCTTTGTAGAAGATCATGCTAAGGCTCTTTGGAAAGTTTTATCCAAAGGCGCAGTGGGTAATAGCTATAACATTAGCGGTTATAATGAAATTTCTAATCTAGAGGTAGTTGAAAAGATCTGCGACCTGTTGGATTTATATGCACCGCCACTTGCTTGTTGCAAATCTAGACGTGAACTGATTACATTTGTTACCGACCGTTTAGGCCACGATTTCCGCTATGCACTTAATGCAGCCAAAATTAAACACGATCTGGGGTGGAGGCCAGAGGAAACTTTTTCTAGCGGAATTGAAAAAACTGTAAGATGGTATATAGATAATGAAGCATGGTGGCGGCCATTGTTGGATCGCAAAATGCTAATACCAAACTAGATTATAAATTCCCCCTAATGCTGATAAATCTATTAGCCCTAAAAAGGTTTAATCATGCGCATTCTAATTACTGGGGCAGCCGGCCAGGTTGGCGGAGCGCTCCTTCGTTTAGATAACAAGAAAGTTTCTGAAGGAATTAAAATTATTGGTCTTAACAAGAATAGACTTGACATTACTCGAATCGAAATGATTGATCATGCGTTGGATTTGATCCGCCCTGACTTAATAGTCAATGCCGCTGCCTATACATCGGTAGATGCCGCTGAACAAGCGCCAGAGCAAGCTTTCCTAGTCAACAGGCAAGGACCTGCTTATTTAGCAGCTGCATGTGATCAGCGATGTATTCAGCTAATTCATATCTCCACTAATTACGTGTTTAGCGGTAAAGCAACACAACCTTATCTTCCAAGCAATGCCGTATCACCACTAAATGTATACGGTGCTTCCAAGGAGGCTGGTGAGAATGCGGTTCGCAACATATTGGTTAACCACATAATCCTACGTACTGCATGGGTCTATGACGCCTATAGCGATAATTTTATGAATACCATGTTACGTATTAGCAAAGAAAGAACAGAAGCGCGTGTAGTAGCAGATCAATATGGTACTCCAACGACAGCAATTGATGTAGCTTTTACCATCATGGCTATAATTCGGGCTCAAATGAATGCTATTCATTTAGTACCTGGAACCTATCATTACACAAACGAAGGTAAAACCACATGGTACGGCTTTGCTCAAGCAATTTTTGATCGAGCGGAAAAATGTTGCTGGCAACGACCAAAGATTCAGGCAATTAGTACATTTGATTATCCCAAACCAGCAAAACGTCCGCTTTATTCAGTCCTTAAAACTTCGTCACAAATAGATGCGTTGCCAAACGTGCCTCATAGGAGCTGGCAGTTAGGCTTGGATGAAGTTTTTGCTGAACGCATGACTTACAAAGGAGACGTTTAAATGAAAGGGATTATTTTAGCTGGAGGATCAGGCACTAGGCTTTATCCTTTAACTTTGGTAACTAGCAAGCAGATTTTGCCAGTTTATGATAAACCAATGATCTATTATCCATTAACCACTCTAATGTTAGCTGGTATACGCGAAATTATGCTGATTAGCACACTACAAAACCAGGAAGCATTTCAACGCCTGATTGGCGATGGCAATAAGTGGGGAATCGAAATTACCTACGCAATTCAATCACAGCAGAAAGGCTTAGTCGAAGCATTTATTATTGGACGTGAATTTGTCTCTAATGATCCGGTCGCACTAGTGCTCGGAGATAACATATTCTATGGCCATAGATTAACTGCCATCCTGCAACATTCACGAGAAGAAGCAGTAACAAACCCAGGAGCAACAATATTCGCCTATTATGTCAGCGACCCAAAACACTACGGCGTTGTTGATTTTGACAATAATGGTCAAGCCAAATCTCTTGTTGAGAAACCAGCGAACCCAATGTCTAACTGGGTTGTAACTGGATTATATTTCTATGACAATAAAGTACTTGATATAGCAGGCATCATCAAGCCTTCACCCCGTGGCGAATTAGAAATTACCGACTTAAATAAAATTTATCTAAATAATGGTACACTCAGAGTTAAACAAATGGGACGTGGGTATGCTTGGTTTGATACAGGTACCCATAGTAGCCTGTTACAGGCTTCAGAGTTTGTACGTACAATAGAAGAACGCCAAGGACTTAAAATCGCCTGCATTGAAGAGATAGCCTATCGCATGGGTTATATCGATATCGAGCAGGTTTTAAGACTAGCTGCGCCTCTGGCGCAATCAGGGTATGGCAAATACTTGCAACAAATAGTTTGCTCAAAATAATCAACTAGCTAAATTGAGCACTACCATCAATATATATTCTTAGTAATTGAGTCAACAATTCATTGTACTGTTTATAGTTATTTAGATAATAACTATCCCTTTGTATAAACCTAAAATATATTATCATTCTAGCTAAATACTTAATGTATTTTTTATTCAGCAGACATCCACTCAGTAGTTTGCTGAATAAATATAAAAATAATCAATTACTTTTTATTGATATATTCATCAGGTAAAGTAATTTCTCAATTACATTAATTAACAAAAAAATATTTTACAAAGAGTAAGGATATGCCAAGAAAATTTTTAATAAAATATAATTTCTACTATTCTTCAATAAGAAACTCTTTATCATCCTATAAAGTAATAAAAATGCAAAATATTTATCTTCAATATTATGATTTATTTGACTTTACAAGAGTACGCAATAACAATAAGAAATTCATCTAGCTGATCGTTTTCTTGATTGTAATTTAGAACATATACCAGCTACTCTCTTAGAGTTAATCTAAAATAAATTAATAATGTAATAACTAAAATCCAAGTAATAAGCAGTTCATTAGAAAAACTACTCATATAAGAATAGTACAAATAAGCAATCAAGAAAAATTAATTAATCTTATCGCTATATCCTACGTTTCTAGATTGATTTTTAATCAACTTGTAATAAAGTTACTCTATTTCTCTTTGTAAACTAATAAAATCAGATCTACTGATAGACAGGAGTTCGTGCATGAGCAATGATAACGTTATTAAGCATAAGCTTGCCCATCCACTTCTCGTTCCTGACATAAAAGTCCAAGCAAGAGATCTTTTTAAGCTCGATATAGACTTAGAATTGCCAGCATTTAGTAAACCGAGCGAATATGTACCAGTTAAAAACGAATCTTATCTGTTTAACTATGATACTACCTTAGCAATTCTAGCTGGTTTCGCGCGTAATCGACGAGTCATGATCCAAGGCTATCACGGTACAGGTAAATCAACGCATATTGAACAAGTGGCATCGCGTCTTAACTGGCCATGTATGCGAATTAACTTAGATAGTCATGTTAGTCGTATAGATTTAATTGGTAAATACGCGATAGTTCTGCGTGACGGCAAGCAAGTAACAGAATTTCAAGATGGCATTCTTCCGTGGGCTTTAAATAATCCGTTAGCCTTAGTGTTTGACGAATATGATGCCGGCCGTGCCGACGTTATGTTTGTTATTCAACGCATACTAGAAATTAATGGTTGTATGACTCTACTTGATACCAATGAGGTAATTATTCCTAATCCCTATTTTCGTTTATTTTCAACTACTAATACTGTCGGATTTGGTGATAATACTGGATTATATCATGGTACGCAGCAAATTAATCAGGGTCAAATGGATCGTTGGAATATAGTAACTACCCTTAACTATCTACCAAAAGATGCGGAAATTAGCATCGTTCTTGCTAATAATCCAAGTTATGCTAGTGAAAAAGGCAAGAGTTTGATATCTAAAATGGTAGCATGTGCTCATTTGACTCGCGCTGGCTTTCTCGCCGGAGATATATCCACGATTATGTCTCCACGTACAGTCATTACCTGGGCTGAAAATGCCGATATCTTTGGTGGCGATATTAATCTTGCTTTTCGTTTGACTTTTCTTAATAAATGCGAAGAAATTGAGCGGACAATTGTAGCGGAATACTATCAGCGTTGCTTCAATGAGGAGCTAACTGAGGTTGGCATCAAACTTTCTAATTGATATCAGACAACAATGAATGTGATAAAAACTAGTAATCATTCCAATGATCAAGCCTTTGAATGCTTCAAAACTTCAATAGCAGCTTGCTTAAGAGCGATGTCCGGTAAAGTTAATCTTGAAGTTATCTACAGTACACAACTAGCACTGAATTCTAGCAGCAGTGCTTATTTGCCTTTACCAGCAAAGCAATTAAATCCAGATACTCTTGCATATTTACGCGGAGAGGCTGATTCAATTGCTTTATATTTAAAGCATCACAATAAGGAAATTCATGCACGTTATGCCCCTAAAAGCCAAACAGAGCGTAAAATTTTTGATGTGATGGAGCAAGCAAGAACTGAAGCTTTGGGTGCACTTTGTATGCCTGGAGTGGCTCATAATCTATCCGTTAGGCTTAATAATAATTTTAAGCCTAAAGAAGATCTAGATAGAGGCAAAAAAAATGAATTATCCTTAGAAGATGTAATGTATTTGATAGCATGGGAATCGATTACTGGTGAATTACCTCCAAAATACGTTCAAGAGTTGATTGGTTTATGGCGCCTTTGGCTACATAACAAAGTTGGGAACAGCCTTAAACAATTAATTATCAATATAAAAAACCAAAATGCTTTTGCCCAGTTAGTTTGCCAAATAATCACAAATCTTGAGCTGGTGGAGCCTGACACCTGCAAAGAAACAACAATTGATAAATATCCAACTATCAACAATAGCGAGTATTACAATGTAATAAATCAAAGTAACGATCTAACAAATGCCAAAGCACAAACCAAGGACAATAACATTCTAAAAGATGTAGAGATCAGTAGAAGGCTTGCTGGATATGATGAGATCAATAAAGAAGAGGATACTAAGCTACTTCCAGACTGTAGCTTCTCAAAGAAATATGGCAAACCAAGTAACAATTACACAGCAAAATATAAAGAATACTACCGTATTTATACCACAGAATATGATCAAGTAGTACAAGCAGAAAAGCTCTGTAGCGCTGAAGAGTTACAAAATTTGCGCGTAAAGCTTGACCAGCAGATTAACCATTTACAAAGTTTTATCAGTAAGTTAGCTAATCGTCTTCAACGTTATTTAATTGCTCATCAAAGTCGTTCTTGGGAATTTGATTTGGATGATGGCCTCCTAGATACAAGTCGATTGTCCCGAGTGATTGCATCTCCGCTGTATCCACAGTCTTATAAGATTGAGAAAAAAACAAGTTTTCGGGATACTGTCATCAGTTTATTAATAGATAATTCGGGCTCTATGCGCGGTAGGCCAATTACGATCTCAGCAATTACCGCCGATATACTAACTCGCACGCTAGAGCGCTGCTACGTAAAAGTCGAAATTCTGGGCTTTACCACTGTAGATTGGAATGGCGGATCGGCACGCAAACGCTGGATTTCTTCAGGTAGCCCTAAACAACCCGGTAGACTTAATGCTCTACGACATATTATCTACAAGTCAGCTAATCTTCCTTGGAGACTATCTCGTAAATCTCTTGGCTTGATGCTACGTGAAGATATATTGAAAGAGAACATCGATGGAGAGGCTTTGATGTGGGCATACAATCGCATTATTAGTCGTCCAGAAAAACGACGCATTCTAATGGTAATCTCTGATGGAACACCAATGGATGACAGCACTTTATCAGTAAATTCCCGCAATTACTTGGAGGATCATTTGCGTAAAATTATCAAATATATTGACTCAAGCTCTTCTGTGGAACTTGTAGCTATTGGAATTGGTTATGACGTTAAACAATATTACCGCCGCGCGACGACTATCGTCGATGCTGAACAGCTTGGAGATACAATCATGAAACATTTGATATTACTATTCAATAAAAAGAACAAAGTTGCGTTGTAATGGGTAATATGCGAAATAAATATTTAACCTTATACTTTGAGTATTTTTTACTAATATCCTATAATCTAAAACAAAATCACAAAAAATTTTTTATAATATGTAGTTTAAAACAATTTAAATCATCAACTAAAGAAATTTCTTCGATTATCTTTAATAAAAGCTAAAAACAAATCATCGCGCTAAGTAAATTTTTATCTACAAAAAAAACTTTATACATTATCCTGACATAGTATCTAAAATAATAATATTTTTTTGAATAAAGCTAATTAACCTTTTAAGGTAGGTAATTAAAGTTTAAATATTAAACAACTAATAAAAGCGAATGTTAAAATTACCCAAATAGTATTATTGTCTAACCATTAGTTATGGTAAATGTATTAATTCTCCAATCCAAGAGAAAGTTAATATGAGTCATCTATATAATATTTTCTCATACGATATCACAAAAAACCTCACTTAAAAAATCGTATTCTTGTATGTGATTATTTTAGTAGGTGATATTTCAAAACATTTAAAGTGTATTGGGCAATTACTTTTTTACTTCATAGCTTAGTCATTAGTAGTAAATGCAATAAGTCACAATGAATAATAATAATTACAAACTAGAAAACGTTACATCAATTATCAAAACGACTACTATTGTTATAATTTGTGCAAACTAATCAACGGCTAACTAGAATTTACCTGCTAGGTATCTGGAAGATAGGTATAAGTAAAAATTTCAATGCTGGATAAATTATCCTAATCTAAATTGTCTATTGCGCTAATAAATGATTATAAATCAAAACAAAAACAATATGATGCTTTTATATTGAAAACAGATCACTACAAAACTATTATCTGCTTAACAAGCTAATACTTTATTTATTATAAAGCATACAGTAACCTGATATCTAAATGACCAATGTCGTTAAGCGGTAACTTATTAAGGACATATTCACCTTCAATCTATAAAAATTATGATTATAAAAATATAATCATCCATGATTACGCTAATATCTCTTAATTTTTAAGCTTATCACTATCTTTAGCCTATTACTTCTACCTAATAACAAAATAACTATAAATTTTATCAACAAATTTTTTTTATAACAAGCAAAGTTTTTACTTATTAATCATATATTAAAGTAATAACAATCATTATTCAATAAGACATTAAATCATGATCAAAAAGCTTTCTTTGCATCTAAAGCTAATTATTTATTGCAATAGTAAAATTGTTTAAAAAATGTATATAAAATATCTAAAAGTGTCCGTAAAATACGCTAAATCAAGCTGTTAAGCTAATACTCAACAACTTGAGTTAAAAGACGAACAATCATCCAATGCTGTTAATTTAGAAAATTTTTGCCTTAATAATCATAGAATTCAATATTATATCGAGTAACAAATAGCAAATTATTTTTGGTTACAAAAACTCTTATTCACGTAGATAATTGCATTGATTGACATAATCAATTAATAACTGGCTATTTTACTGTATAAATTTGTACAGTAAAATACAAATTTATACAGTAAAATACTAAGAAAATATTTTTATTGTACATAAGATTATTCCAATTGAATTGGATTAATTAATTTTTTTTCCAAAATTCATTAGGCGAACACAGCATCATAGAAACAGCATGAACAGCATTTTCCAACTCGTTTGCAATAACATTATGGACCATCCTATAACGCTGTACTCTACTTAATTTATCAAAAATAGGCGATACAATAATTATACGAAAATGAGTTTCTGATTCCGATCGTTTACCAGCATGACCAATGTGCATGTCAGACTCATCTGTGATCTCCATCATAGATGGAGCAAAAGCTTTTTGTAGCTTAATCTGTATGGTTTCAGCTATAGTCATTTGTAGAATTCTTTCTGCTAATCCAATAAAATTCCTATTACAATGTAATTAAGTCTCAAATTTGTTTCTAGATAATTAATGGATAAATAGATTTCGCACAATAAAGATTCATATCTAATGTCAGACTATTATTTAAAGGATACCAATAACTTATTAAGATTTTGTGGCTTATATTATCAATATATTAAGCCACAACATAGCATGAGAAAAGCATTTTCTTATAAGAAGGAAATTATATAAGACTGATACGCTTATAATAAAAAGTTATTTTTATCATTTTGATTGGGTAAGATGATACTTAAGAGCAAGGGCGGTAAATAGCATCTTTATGTAATGCAATAGCTAATTAAAACTTTGCATTCAAAAAATAACAAAATATGACAAATAATAACAATATCACTTTTCAAATCTAGCAATACTCAAGTTGATTAGATAAGATAGATTAGTAATTCTATTTTATAACTAAATATAAATTCCTCTAAAAGGCTTTAAATAATCGATTAACCAATAATTTCTTCGAAAAAAAGATATTTTATAAGATATTTGCCAGAACACTTGAACAACTCGTTATAAGGTATAACTCTTACAACTTAAAGTAGGTAAAACTTCATATATTTGACCTTCTTAATAAGCTATTATCTTAATCACTACAGCATGATAGATAATTAGAGCAACTAATAAATTGAATGATCATTTCTGTTTTTATTTCATGAAATTTCTATACGACAAATACTATTTGATGTATATGTGAATTTGTCTTCACTAACATAGTGCGCAACATGAATGTTGTGTAGAAAATTAACTGTATTTATCTTGAGGAACTGTTGTGCAAACAATCTTTATAACCGGTGCTAATCGCGGCATTGGACTTGAACTTGCCAAGCAATATGCTTCCGACCACTGGCATGTTATCGCAACTTGCCGCAATCCTCTTACCGCAGATAGACTTAAAGCTGTGAAGGGAGATGTTGTAATCTACCAACTAGATGTAAGTGACATTAATGCCATTGATTTGTTAGTCGATAAACTAAAAAGTCAGCCAATTGACGTGTTGTTTAATAATGCTGGGATAAATATAAACAAGGGCATATCGATTGGAGACATAGATTATGATGCTTGGGCTAGAACTATGGAAACTAATGTTTTTGCACCAATCCGTTTAGCTTGGAAGTTCAAAAAGAACGTTTTAAGTAGTGCTCGGAAGGTGATGGCTTTCACTAGCTCACTAATGGGATCTATTCAACTTAACCGTGGAGGAAATGTTGTGTATAGGTCGTCCAAGACAGCTTTAAACATGGCAGCAAACTGTTTAGCAAGGGAGTTGACTTGTCAAGGTTTGATCGTAGCTATACTGCATCCTGGGCATGTAAAAACTGATATGGGAGGTAAAGACGCGCCGGTAACAGTCATTGATAGTGTTAGGGGAATGCGGAATATTATCGCTAACTTAACGCCAGAAGACAACTTTTGTTTTATGAACTATGACGCTAAACGGTACCCTTGGTAGGGTTGACAGGTTTACAAATGAAACTCTTGAGGATCAAGTATTTACACCTAATGATAATTATTATTTAAATATACTAGAAGATAGTTTTTAATAAATTGTGTTAACGTTGTTGCGGAATATATAACCAACGTATATAATGAAGCTATTTACAAATCAATTAAATTAAACTTATAGAACAAATAGCTATAGGCCTTCTTATTCAATCCTAATAAATTTTATGCAGTATCCCAACTATAGGACGTTCGATCAGATTTATAATTTATAAATTATAACTTTATAGCTAGATCATTAAAAGTAAAAAATGATTTATTCACAAATAATTGTCTATCCCTAACTAATTATATTTTATAGATATTTTTAATCACTTGACCAATAATACATCGCCCTTATTTTAAGATTCATTTTGAATGTATTATTTTTATTAGAACTAAATAAGTATAGTAGTAACTACAGCTTATAAACAAAAGCAAATAAAGAGTGCTGAAGAAACTTTATTCTTTCTAGCAAAAAGAAGCTATCGTTTAGGTAATATAGTTCAACGAGAAATAAATAGTATATTCTATGGGCATAGAATATACTATACTGAGATGATAATCAGAGATCACACAGGCCAATATAATATGCAGTTAGACATTATTATTTAATTTAAAATTAACTTTATGGTAAAATCACAATAAAATTATCATCATTTCATAATTTTATTAACTGTAGTAAAAATAACCTCGATGCATCTTTTGCAACAGTTCAATGATTTCTTAACAAGATTTATTATTTATTAATTAGCTACAATATTGTTAATATAAAATCAAATAATGCAAATCATCATGATAATGCTAAAAAGTTAACGCAATGTATAATCGAACAATGGTGGAATGTTGTTCGCAGAGACAAAACTTGACCTTAACGATTGCAAGAATGCGCGTAATTAAAATAATACAGCTATTTTTAACTTTACAAACAAGCGAAAAACTTATTATTGATTATTGGAATTTTTCTCTCCCTCCTGAAGAGGAAAATGCTAAAAGCTATAAACTTCAATAACTTTTCCAACGTAATAGCTTTAACATACTGCATATATTTTAGATTGGTTAACCAACAATACATAAAGATTTGCAGCCAAAATAAATGATTAAAACCTATTAAATACAATTATCTTCTACTAAACGGGCAGGCGAGTAATAAACTAAATTTCCTAAAATATCTTAAATTAACAACATAACCTACGAAGTAGCCAGTTAAGCACCATAAGCAATGTAGCTTACTTAGCTATACAATCACAATAATTATAATTACAAAATTTCTCTAATTTAGGACTCTAAAAGAAAAAAAACTACGCAAACTATCTTCATTATTCTACAGAACATACTCCCTATTCGCGAATTAAGAACTAATACAAAAAACATCATTGAATAATGCCGTTAATGCATTAAAATAATTATGCATCATTACCCAATACTGCTTGGCAGGCAGCCATACTACGATTGTTATAAAAAAAGAATGATTAAAAAGTCAAAAATTTTAATATTTATTTCACATCTTGCCAAAATCATAAATTTTAATGACAAAATTATGTAGCAACATTGCTAGTTTTCTTTACTAAGAAAGAAGTCATATATCTTTGATATAAAGATGCATTACCTATAAAAACCTGTATCTATCAATCAGTAAAATCAATGATAACTGGCAAAATTTAAACTATAGACCGCTAACTAGCGGCCAGCTAATAATTTATTAACTTTATTATTCAATGATAATTTAAATTTTATCGCTAAAGTAGCCGTTAAAATTGCTCCATTAGTTAAGCAAGCTAAATTGTGACACACTCACTGTTATTGGCCTAACAGTGAGTGTGTCATTTGCTTAGGTGCGAAAAGAAAGGAAGGCTTTAGCAAAGGCATATGGATCTAGTGCGCGTTAACATGATTGTATCTCAATACAATCAAATAATTAGACCAGAAATCCATCCTAAACATCTCACCCAATATTGCTAGAATCCACATGCAGCTAAATTTTAGGGCGATAGTAAATAAAATATCTTACATTTATTTCACAAGTTGATTGCCTTCTGCAAATTATTATCCAGCCGAGCAATAAATTCCTGTGTACTCAGCCAAGGTTGATCCGGGCTGATCAATATAGCTAAATCTCTAGTCATAGAACCACTTTCTACAGTTTCCATACAAACCTTCTCTAAGGTATTAGCAAAATTGGCAACTTCAGGAGTATCGTCAAACTTAGCTCTAAAAAACAAACCGCGGGTCCAAGCAAATATTGATGCGATAGAATTAGTTGAAGTAATATAACCTTGCTGATATTGGCGATAATGACGAGTTACTGTACCGTGAGCAGCCTCAGATTCAACAATTTTCCCATCTGACGTCATGAGCACTGATGTCATCAAACCAAGCGAACCAAAGCCCTGAGCTACTGCGTCAGATTGCACATCACCATCATAGTTTTTACATGCCCAAACAAATTTTCCAGAAGACTTAAGCACCCATGCAACCATGTCATCAATTAATCGATGTTCATAGAAGATACCTTTAGAGTCAAAATCGGATTTGAACTCATCTTTAAAAACTTCTTCAAATAGATCTTTAAAGCGACTGTCATAGCTTTGAAGGATAGTATTTTTAGTAGATAAATATAAGGGCCAGCCAATATCACAGGCGTAATTAAAGCAAGCTCGTGCGAATTTACGAATTGAATCATCTATGTTATACATTGCCAAGGCAATACCACTGCTTGGAAAAGTGCAAACATCTCGAGTGATGGAATCGCCATTTTCCGGCTGAAAAATAATTTTTAATTTACCTGGGCCGTCGACAGAGAAATCAGTAGCTTTGTATTGATCACCGAAAGCGTGACGACCTATAACAATAGGCTGGGACCAACTAGGCACAAGACGAGGAATATTATTAAATATAATCGGATGGCGAAACACCGTACCGCCTAAAATGTTACGTATCGTACCATTCGGTGAGCGCCATATCTTTTTTAGGCCAAATTCATCAACCCTATCGTCATCAGGAGTAATTGTTGCACACTTGATACCGACACCATATTCTTTAATGGCTTCAGCAGAGTCAACAGTGATTTGGTCTTTCGTTTTGTCACGAACCTTAATGCCAAGATCATAGTACTTTATATCAATGTTTAGATATGGCAAAATTAATTTCTTCTTGATTATTTGCCAAATAATCCTTGCCATTTCATCGCCATCAAGTTCTACTATTGGCCTGTTTACTTTAATCTTACCCATTTATCAATCCCGTAACAATTTTATAGTTCTTTACCTCATTAAAGTAAGTAAGCGTAACTAAAAAATTTTGACAATATATTACAACGTGGCTTTTATTGTGATTATTTTTCTTGAGCTGACCAATTACCAATCACGTCAAATACTTCACTTGTTGTGCTAACTGCTTTATAGAGATTCCGATTCTCTTCGGATGTAAAACCAGCAGCTATAGTATGATCAATCAGTGCAAACATTGGCCTCCAAAAATCATTAATATCAAGCATAACTAATGGCTTATCCAACAATTTAAGCTGTAACCAGACTAGCACTTCCATAGTTTCATCCATAGTACCTAGGCCACCTGGCAATATGATAAAAGCATCAGCAAGATCATACATGAGACGTTTACGTTCGTGCATACTATCCGTTACCAATAGTTTATCATATCTTGCATGGCTAATTTGCAAATTTTGCAAGACTTTTGTGATTACGCCAATTACCTTGCCACCCGCCGCTAAAGTAGCATCAGCAACTATTCCCATCAAACCAAGTCGGCCACCGCCATAGATTAGCGTGTAACCACGTACACCAATTACACAACCTATTTCTTGCGCTGCTTTTTTATAAAGCTCATCAACTTCAGAAGATGATCCACAAAAGACGCAGATAGATTGAGATAATGAATTACTCATACAAAAAGCCTTCACAGTGTTTAACCCGCAAGGTCATGATAAGTTTATTGCAATTTAAATTAAATACAACACTAAGCTATCAGATAACACATAACAATAAAAATGAATAACTGCTATCAATATCTGCGAGATAGGATCAATTATATTTATTATGTGCGTAATCTATACTATAAAAATGATATATTAAGAGGCAATGAGCAAAACATTAGTGCCTAAAAAACTACAACTTTGATGTATAGAATAGTAATTTAGTGATTAGGATAAAGAAAGATAAATTAATCTTTAAAAAGTCTGCTAGACAATCTCAGGATATCGTAAATCAACCGTTAATTTTTGCCAGCGCTCGACTGCCATTATTTTATAAAGTTTTAGTAATTAATAAATAAGAAATTTAACATCAACCTTTACCATATTGAAGTAATATACGAAATGTTTTAGTATAATTAAAAATTAGTGCCTTTAGGTAAATATATTATAAAATAGCAAGCAATTTTTCATTTCTTATTCCTTAGTAGTCAAGTATTAATACAAAAGGTTAAATGGCAAATCAAATCCATTAGATACATTGTATTCGATACTAAAAATCGTTAAGCCATAGAGTGAAGATATAAAGTTATTAATTTACTTAGGCAATAATAATTGCAAATATTTAAAACTATATCGTAATACTCTAACTATTACGATTCGTTGTCTCGTAATCTTTTGCAAAATGCAACAATCATATTGATCCAATTATTAATTAAAGATAATTAGCAATACTAATTTCACTCACGCCAAAACTATAGTTGTATTCACAAATTTACATTACTTAGTCGAATTAAAAATTTATCATCGGTACAACCTATCATTAGCAGATTACTCTATAGTAATGACAGACCAATAGACTAAAGTTATCATGCTAAATTTAATTATAACGCAGATCTCCCGAGAAGGGTTGCCATTTATAGTATTTTTTGCTGTAGCAACAATTATCTTATCCATAATAAATAATTGGCTAGTTTTACCTGGTTTGGTAATGACAATAGGATGCACGTATTTTTTTCGTGACCCAAATCGAATAACGCCGGTGCGTCATGGGTTAATTATCAGTCCAGCCGACGGTGTTGTTGTTTCAATTAGCCAAGTATCATGGCCAGAGGAACTTGGCATTAATCCAGGGACAGTGCAGCGGATCTGCATTTTCATGAATGTTTTCGATGTTCACGTAAATCGCATCCCTATTGATTGCCAGATCGTTAAGCTTACCTATCTTCCCGGTACGTTTATTAACGCTTCGTTTGACAAAGCAAGCAAGCAAAATGAACGACAACTCATAACAATGGAAACTCAAGACGGGCAGCTAATTGTTTTAGTACAAATTGCTGGACTAGTAGCTCGTCGAATAGTATGTAAAATTAGCGAAGGGCAGGTCATGCTAGCAGGTGAACGAATTGGCATGATATGCTTTGGGAGTCGGGTGGATATTTACCTGCCTCCTAAAGTTGCGCCACTAGTAGCGCTCGGCCAACGTTGTATCGCTGGTGAAACCGTGATCGCTGATCTTAATAGTACAGAGGCTTTGCGGGAAGGGGTGATGCGATGAACCGACTAAGCCGACACCAAAGTCAACGTTTTAGTGTTTTGTCGTTTAATAAGCTATTGCCTAATATGATCACCGTAATGGCGTTATGTTTTGGCATGTCTTGTTTACGTTTTGCTTTCGCTGAGCGTTGGAAGTTTGCAGTTGGCATGATATTGCTAGCAGCGGTATTTGACGCACTTGACGGTCGTATGGCTCGTTTGCTGCGCGCGCAGTCTAGATTTGGGGCAGAGCTAGATTCCTTATCTGATTTTTTGTGTTTCGGCGTGGTCCCTGCCGTGTTAATATTTTTATGGTCTATGATCAAGTTACAAAATCTTGGTTGGATGGTAGTATTGTTTTTTGCTATTTGCTGTGTGCTAAGACTAGCCCGTTTTAATGTGCGTCCGGAAGACAACGAGGCATCTATACTTGCTCATAATTACGTTATTGGAGTCCCAGCTCCAGCTGGAGCTGGTCTAGCATTACTGCCATTAATACTTGATTTCCAGTTCTATCTCGGTCTGAAAGATACTCCAATATTTGTTGCGATTTGGCTCATAGGTGTCGGATTACTGATGGTAAGTCACATCCCGACTTATTCCTTCAAGCAAATAAAACTATCTCAGGGCTGGATAGTTCCAACCTTGCTATTTTCTGGGCTAATTACAGCCACATTAATCAGTGTACCATGGTTCACACTAAGTATTCTACTAATCCTTTATCTCTCTAGCATACCACTTTCCCTAAACACCTACCGTAAACTACTAATTGCAGCTGAGAAGATTGCTGAGAAGATGCAGCAAGATTCAGATAACGTCAAAGCAGTAGTAGATTTTAAAGCTAATCATTCTAATATTGTCGATTAATTTTAATTATTTTTTTACTAAACACGATTACTTACTCTATTTTTGACATAAAACATCTAAGTAAATGTTATGTCTAAATTCAAACGTATAGAAAATTTTATCTTGCTCAACCCCCCATCGACAGTTGCGAATTTTGAATTAGCTAAACTATTATTTGTTTCCTCGCAATATATTTATCTCCTCACGAGGATTTTAAGATGAATTAAGACAGAAACAGATAATAACCTAAATATAACTAGTTTCAACAAACACTTAATCAATTGAGTTTTTAAATAAATGTCAATTAGATGAACAAATCTATGAGTTATAAATTAATTAGCTACAATACTTTTTTACATAAATTAGCCACACAGTAAATATACTAATAAGTAAATGCCTAATAAGCATTGTAATATTATCATATTTTTTTGTTACATCAAAATTGATTTTTCATAGAATATGAAGTGTTGTAACGATATTCTTTTAAACTATATGAATTTTATAAGTCCTAAAAAATCTATAGCGGTTACTGAATAAATTATTTTTGAGGTGAGGAATATCTTAATTCTTAAGATAAGGGCATGTATTGCAAATTAAGATAAGGGCATGTATTGCAAATAAAGATAGCATATACAATAGCGATCCTGCTAATCGTTGCCAGTAGCATGATCATCAGTGCGCAATCAGCGAGATTGATTGCTAAAGAGGGCCATGAATTATCTATATCATGCGGTTCCATCGGCGTAGAGCTTAAACTTTGTAGAGCTGCTGTAGAGGCATGGTCAAAAAATCATGGCGTAGAAGTTGAGATTATACCTACACCAAATTCTTCCATTGAGCGTATGGCTATGTATCAGCAGATCCTTGCTAATCAAGGTGACGATATCGACATTATGCAAGTTGATGTAGTATGGCCGAGACTATTGTCTGCACACACGATAGATCTGCATGAATATGATGCCAATGCTGGCAAAGGACATTTCAAAGCTATTATTGAGAACAACACAGTAGACGAGAAACTTCTTGCTCTTCCTTGGTGGACGGAACTAGGTCTTCTTTACTACCGTAAGGATTTGTTAAAAAAATATCACTTTGGTTTACCAAAAACATGGGAAGCAATGAGAACTACAGCCAAAGCAATAATGGAAAAAGAGCGTGCAGCAGGCAATCACGCTATGTGGGGATACGTTTGGCAAGGAAGAAATTATGAAGGCCTAACATGCAATGCACTTGAGTGGATTAAAAGCTATGGTGGTGGCACTATTGTTGATAAAGATGGTAAAAGCACTGTCAATAATCCACAGGCCGTAAAAGCTTTACAAATGGCCTCTTCTTGGATAGGGGATATTACCCCGCTAGGGGTACTAAATTACGATGAGGAAGAATCGCGAGGTGTATTTCAGTCTGGTAATGCTGTATTCATGCGTAACTGGTCTTATGCTTGGGCTTTAGTACAAAGCAAGGATAGTCCAATTAAAGATAAAGTCGGATTGGCAGTTTTACCCAAAGGAGGTACTAATGGCAATCATACGAGTACGCTTGGTGGGTGGAATCTATCAGTTTCTAGATATTCTAAAAATCCTACACTTGCAGTAGATCTAGTTAAATATTTAACTAGTCCAGCACAGCAAAAGCTGCGTGCTATGTACTCATACAATCCAACTTATCCGCAATTATATGAGAATAGAGAATTGCTGGAAGCTAATCCATTTTTTTCTATTATAAGGCAAACCCTATCTAATGCGGTTGTTCGTCCCTCGGCAAATTCAGGTGAATATTATAACCGATTGTCATATCAATTTTGGTCGGCTATCCATAACGTTCTTTCCGGACAAAAAGATTCTATTTCTAGTTTATCTAAACTTGATAATAGCTTAAACCGTATCAACCATCATCACGGTCGATTATAATGGTCTCGAAATAACTAAATTCGGAGCGATGGAGCAGAGGTTAAAATCTGAGGACACTAAATTATCCTACCAGAAAAGAAAGGTTTACAGTGCTTGGCTGTTGCTATTGCCTATGTTAGTAGTCTTACTAATAGTGGCAATCTGGCCATTGTGTTATACGTTTTTTTATGCTTTTACTGACGCATCTTTATCTACTCTAACTAATTATAGCTTTATTGGTTTTGATAATTTCTTGGTTCAGGATAATGGATGCTGGTATGGATTAGTTGCCGATCCGCTTTGGTGGTATTCAGTTTGGAATACTATAGTTTTTGCAATAGGATCAGTAGTTATAGAAATATTATTGGGAACGATAATTGCATTAGTAATGCACACCAAATTTATCGGATGCTCCTTGTTTCGTGCTGCCATGTTAATCCCCTGGGCAATCCCGACTGTAGTATCGGCAAAGATATGGAACTGGATGCTCCATGACCAATTCGGCGTGATAGACTATATATTGGTAAAATTACAACTAATTGCCAATCCAATTTCTTGGCTTGCTGATCATAATCTTACAATGCTCACAGTAATTCTTGTCGATTCATGGAAAACCGCTCCATTCGTCGCTATGCTAGTATTAGCAGCACTACAAATGTTACCTAATGATTGCTACGAGGCCGCTAAAGTTGACGGCGTCCACCCAATAAAGGTATTTTTCGGTATAACTTTACCTTTAATTAGACCGGCGTTAATTGTAGCAGTGCTTTTCCGATTAATCGAAGCTTTGCGAATATTTGACGTAGTGTATATTATGACAGGTAGCGCAGAATCAACTATGACTATGTCAGTATATGCCCGCCAGAATCTTGTGAACTTTCAAGATCTAGGTTACGGCTCAGCCGCCTCGACTATGTTATTCATAGTGATTTTCTTCATAATCGCGCCTTGTTTAGCAATAATGCGTGTAGACGTAATGAAAGAAGTTCACTAGAATGACAATCTATCATAACTCGCTAACTGTAAAAATTGGATTATTTATGATAGTTAGCGTACTGCTGGTAGTATTTTTATTCCCATTTTATTATGCCTTAATCACTTCTTTTAAATCTGGTTCATCTATTTTTGAGGTAAGCTTTTTCCCAGAAAAGCTTACTTTAGAAAATTATATTGCTGTATTCGAGGAGCAGCCATTCGGAAAGAATTTTTTGAATTCACTAACTATATCGATTGCGTCAGGGTTAATATCATTGTTATTTGGCATGACTGCTGCCTTACCGCTTGGCAGATTTCGTTTCAAAGGCCAGCGCCTAATTCTCCTAGCTGTCCTTATCATATCTATGTTTCCACAGGTCGCTGTGCTGTCGGGTATGTTTGAGCTAATTCGTGCACTTGGTTTATTTAACAACTGGCTTGGGTTAGTTTTATGCTATTTAATTTTTACTTTGCCATTCACGGTTTGGGTTTTGACTACCTTCATACGTAATTTACCTGTCGAAGTTGAAGAAGCAGCTATACTGGATGGAGCAAATCCATGGGTTTTACTGACTAAGATTTTTTTTCCGATGATGCGGCCAGCAATAATCACCACGAGCCTTCTAGTCTTTGTTGTTGCATGGAACGAGTTCTTGTTTGCAATGACATTTACTCTAAGCAACCATCAGCGCACCCTGCCTGTAGCAATAGCGCTAATTAGTGGTGGTAGCCAGTTTGAGGTGCCATGGGGAAAAATCATGGCTGCTTCTGCAATAGTGACTGTACCAATGATCGCCCTGGTATTGATCTTTCAGCGCCAAATTGTTTCGGGGCTAACTACTGGTGCTGTAAAAGGATAAGGAGTGCGAATGGCTGACGTTACCATGCGTGACTTACATAAAAATTTCGGTGATACCGAGGTAATTAATGGAATTGACTTAAGTATTAAAGATGGCACTTTCTGTGTTTTAGTCGGGCCATCCGGTTGTGGAAAATCTACACTATTACGGATGATTGCTGGATTAGAAGAAATAGATGCTGGTGAATTATCGATTGGCGGACAGGTCATGAATAACATTGATCCCTCTAAACGAGGTGTATCTATGGTATTTCAAAGCTACGCACTCTATCCACATATGACGGTATATCAAAACATGAGCTTCGGACTAAAGTTGGCAAAAACTTCCTCAGAAACTATAGAACATCGAGTACGTAATGCAGCTGAAATCCTACAGCTTATAGATTTACTTGATCGTAAACCTAAAGAACTTTCCGGCGGGCAAAGACAGCGTGTGGCTATAGGTAGAGCTATCGTGCGTAATCCAAAAGCATTTTTGTTTGATGAGCCGCTTTCTAATCTTGATGCTGCTCTGCGTGTACAAATGCGCTTGGAAATTAGTCGTCTACATCGCCGCCTCGGCACTACAATGATCCACGTAACTCACGATCAGGTAGAAGCAATGACTCTTGCTGATCAGATTGTAGTGCTAAATCAAGGTATAATTGAACAGACCGGCAGCCCACGCGATCTTTATGACCGACCAGCAAATGTCTTTGTAGCAAGTTTTCTTGGTTCACCTGCAATGAATTTACTAAAAGCTAGAGTTGATGGTGGATCAGTAGTTTTGGACGGGACTAATAGCAGAATCTATAGCGTGGATGGCGTTGACCGGGTTAGCGGTCCAGTAACTCTCGGCTTTAGACCCGAGCATGTGGAGCTGAGCGAAGACGGAATTCCATTCGAAGTGGAATTTGTGGAAGATCTAGGTGACGCTTGCGTATTACATGGAGTACTAGACGGTGGCCCGCGAGCAACAGTACGTATGCCTGCGGAGGGGGTTCCTATATTTCAAGAAGAGAGAATACTTAATGTTATTCCGGGTGACGGGCGTTGCCATCTGTTCGATAGGCAAAGTGGACGTCGGTGTTAATTGTTATTTCTCTTAGGTCCATGATGAAGATAATTGTATTATGGTATTGTAAGTATCAGATTTGCAGTTTGAAATAATTTTTGTTATCAATTTAAATTATTATTTTTATTGATTAAAATAAAATTCTCTGCTACGCGTTATTATAATTTTTTAAGTTTTCTTTTTCTTATCGATTAAACGTATAAAAAGTTTTATACTAAAAATGTTTCCATCAAAGATTAAAGGATTTAGCAATTTTATTAATTTAATTATTATAGTAATACTTACATGGCAAAAGCTTCGTATAAAGAATAAAAGTATAT
This sequence comes from Candidatus Endolissoclinum faulkneri L2, assembly GCF_000319385.1. Taxonomy (GTDB): domain Bacteria; phylum Pseudomonadota; class Alphaproteobacteria; order Thalassobaculales; family Thalassobaculaceae; genus Thalassobaculum; species Thalassobaculum faulkneri. Next base: position 824,417 of record NC_019566.1, read on the forward strand.
GCTCAAATAGTAGTTATTCAATTGTTATTAGTTAAGTAAATAAAAAAATATTAATCTAATTGAGTAGATGTTCGATAGAATAAAAGCTAAAACTTATTCTCTAATGAATGATATAGTCTGTAAATTAATCTGAGCTAAGATTAATACACTATTATTTTCAATAGATTTACCCTAAATATTTTTAGTAATACTGCTTACGCTAGAAATTTTTGCTTACCCCAGATGCAATCGATTCATGCGATAGTATTTTTATAGTTAAGTGGTTTACTTATTAGTATTTTTGCTCTGTGTTATATATTCCAAAAAAATTAGTTAAGTGTTTTTACATAAGCTAATAAAAATTATTTCTGTTATATATGAGTATAAAAATATTGCATTAATTATTAAATTTTCTTATCTTAATAAACGAGTAATTTACATGCTATTTAAAATAAATTAATTATCTTAGGGCTTATACAATTTCGACAATTTCTCTTTATTTTCGATGTATCGAAGGCTTTAGCGAAATTGACGTTACGGCTGATCAAGCCTTGCTTGATAGTTTTGAGCGCGAGCAAGCGTCTCGTCAAGTATTTGAAACTGGACGTGTAGAATACATTGTTGCCCACGCTATGGTGCGTAATGCACTGGCCAATGAACTAGGTGTAGATCCTCATGATTTTCGGTTTACGAGAGGTAAATACGGCAAGCCTATTGCCTTGCTTGGGCGGACAACGGTTGCAATTTCTTTCAATTTATCACATACCAAAGGAATGGTTGTAGTTGGTATAGCAGCAAAGAATACAGATTTAGGTGTAGATGTAGAGAATAGACTGCGTAAGATTGATCTATCCATTGCTAATCATTATTTTGCACCGCCTGAGCTATCCTGGATAATGGCTCAAGCTACGTCAAATCAGACAAGTGCCTTTATGTCTTTATGGACTTTAAAGGAAGCTTTTATAAAGGCTACAGGAAAGGGATTGTCGCAAGAACTAAATCAATTTTGGTTTACGAATCCCTTTATTACACCAATCCGAATTAACTTCGGAGCAGATATGCAAGAAAGCAATAGTCTGTGGAGTTTTGAGCAAAGAATGTTGTTAGATAAATACTACATTTCAATAGGTTGGCGTGGTTTAGGGCAAGTCAATTGGATTGAAATACCAGATTAAAGAATAAAATTAAACCAATTAATTTGTTGTGTTAGCAGCAGTTAGCTTTATTAGCAGCAAATGAAATAATAATCTCTTGCATAGGCATAGCGTTATCGGTTAAAAGATAACACAAGATAAACGTATGATTATAATATCATTATGAATTAACATAATATAATTTTCTATGAAATAGAGAGTATTGAGGTATTCTATTCACTACGTTAAATTAACCTATGATTTTTTGTTAATATTTAGATTACTTACAATAATAAATGATTTTGCAATCTGATTGCATGTTATATTGTACATGCTAGGCTAATTACCTAATTAATAGATCTGTTTCATTGAAAATTTTTTAGTTATTGTGATAATAACAATTTAGCGCTCTATTTAAAATAGAGTTTTATATAGAATGCTATTTTAGATTTAGTTAACAAGTTTTAATTTATAAATTAAAACTGTAGTCCATTGATATCATCAATATCATCCTTTAAAAGGTATAGAAACTTAAACATGTTTAATCAGCACTGATAATAGTAAAATAATTATTCATAAAAGTTTTATATCTTTATAATTTTCTATAGAAAGATAGCCTTTATTGGCATTTTATTAATAAATTACCCTAATAAATAATTAAATTAATTTCTGTTAAAATTATTGTTCCCTATAATCAGCTTAAAAGCAATATTAGCCAATCAAGTAGAACAATTTTATTTTTATAGGCTATTTCCTTGTCAAATAGCACACATTGTTAATGTATAAAAGAGACACTTAAGTAAGTATTCATCTATGCCCTACCTGATAATAAAGTAGTGCATTTTACACTTTAGTAGATATATTGTACAGAGGCATAAGCAAAATATTTGCTCATTTGAATGTTGAAATATGCTCTTGATCAAAATAATTAACAATAAGCTAGAAATTAGTAATTGCTATTTATTATGCAAATAAAAACTGATACAATAGATTAAAAGTAAATAATCAGAAATAGCTGCTATAGATATAAATAGCCTTACTAGATTAATATAATTAAAAAAACATTATTTTTCCGTTTATCAATATCAAAACCAAACTTTATAAAAATAAATTCTCAATAATCGAGATAAAGAACCAGAATAAACGAGCCTACACAGCTAGTGTCTAAATCTAAAAAGCAAAAGCATATAAAAACTTTTTATAAAACATATTATTATCAATAAACAACTTTAATTACATTTATCGTAAAATATTACTTACTTAGATTTTAAGTCATATAAATTATCAAAAATAGTTATTCGTCTTTCAGCGTAGCACCATTAGACTGAACCTTAAGTTCGACATTTCGCCTACCACAATCAAAACCCCATCGATGACGGTGTAGTTTAGCAGGTGGTTTACGTTTCAGGTCAGTCATTCTGAGGTTTCTCAGCTGAGATTCTAATTCAGCTAAACGATCTTTCAAAGCATTTTGTTCATTAAGTACTTTAGTAGCGATAGCTTCTACAGCATCAAATTCCTCACGTGTCACTAAATTATGCCCAGCTAAAAACCTCTCAAGGCGCTGATTAATAAGCTGCTCAATCTCCGTATGTACACCTGCAACCGCACTAAAGGCTCCACTAGCCATACGAGCAAAATCATCAAACAAACGGCTACGAGTCTGCATCCCTTACCTCCAGTAAAGTACACAATATAGAATTAGCAATTTGCAATATCAAGCTATTAAGTAAAAACATTGCTTGTTTACCACATTAGTTGTAAAAACGAAACCAACAATACTGAAAATTAAAAATCTTTTAGTATTAAGCATTGTTTTTAATAAATATGTTTAAGTTTGATAACATAATTTATCGCATATAGAAATAAATTCAATCGCATAGTATCACTATGCTAAACAACTGCTTTGTTGCCTGAACAGAAACAATTTTAGTTTGATCAATACGGGAACAATTGCTAGAGACGAAGCTTATTTATTTATCGCTTAATAAGATAGTTATTGTTTATTTAGCTATTTACGAAGATTAAAAAATTAATACTATACATGGCGATGCTTAAGTATTTGATATATAAATTAAGAATAACAAAATCAAATTAGCTTACAGCAACAGCACAAAAATACTCTTAAATTAACTATAGTATATAATAATTAATTTAATTATTTAATATTATATCAATATTTAAAACAATGTAGAATACTTATAATTAAGCATAATTAAAGGATTAAGTTGATAAATGCTAAATGAAGGTAGGCTAAATAATAAATAAAATAAACAGTTAAATTGCCATTACTAATAAACCTAAAGTTTAATCGTTTGTCAATTGTCAGTTTGTTAAAGAGCAAGGAGTACATGTAAAGAATATAAATTCGATGATTAAGTGTTAATAGTGCTATGATTTATGAATCATTCAAGATGAATAGCGCCATTTTACCTTGTAGCCATTATGCTTTAAGCTGCGCTAATCTATGTGCTTAGTATTTAATAGTGAGTAATAAATCAGAATGTTAAAATAATCAGCGATCATCTACTGACTTCTTCAAAAGAAGAAGAGTTTTGCTGAATCCAACAGTACACTGAATAATAAACTAGTATTTATGCAAAAAAGTGGATGTTAGATAAAGAGATTCTTCTTTTCTGAAGAGGCATATTATCGTTAAAGAAGAGGAGAAGTATATGCAACTGCTAGCAATTTCTGATTTGCACTTAGAAAGCGGGCTAAATCGTATAGCGCTAGAAGACTTACCTTCTTATCCTGAGGATTGGCTGATAATAGCTGGCGATGTTGCTGAACAAATCGATATAGTAGCAGACGCACTAGCTATCCTAGCAAACCATTTTGCCAAAGTGATATGGGTTACTGGTAATCATGAACTGTGGTCAAGACCCAATTCCGGCGAACCTATAGGGGCTAATCGCTACAATGCTTTGGTTGCCAGAGCTAGATCCCTAGGAGTGATTACTCCGGAAGATCCTTTTCCACTATGGCCTGGATCTTTGCCTCAAGGTGTTGACAAACTAATTATAGCTCCAATGTTTTTGCTATACGATTACAGTTTTCGACCAGATAACGTACCACTTGAGCTAGTAGTTGAATGGGCCGAGCAAACCCACAACGTATGCACTGACGAGGTTCTACTTTCGCCAGCAACTTACAAAAGCCGCATCGCTTGGTGTCACACTCGTTTGGCTCAGACCGAAATGCGACTTAATTTAGAAGTTCCAGCTAACGCACATACTATTCTGATAAATCACTGGCCTCTACGTCGAGATTTAATAAGCATTCCACTTGTGCCTCGCTTTACTCCATGGTGCGGTACACTACTGACTGAAGATTGGCATATACGCTTTAATGCATATGCGGTAGTAACTGGTCATCTACATACTAGGCGCACAGACATGCTTGGTAAAACTCGATTCGAGGAAGTTTCTCTTGGTTATGCTCGCCAATGGAATTATGAACATGGCATGTCCAAATACTTGCGAGTGATCATAGCATAAGTATCTACTATCTAAAAACAGATTTAGATAAATACTAGTTAATCAAATACTATAAATTTTATCATTAATAAATATCTTGCTAAACTAAAATGAAGATAAAGCATTTAGTCATTAATGAATTACAGTACCGCAATTAAAATTATTAATAACAGATTTTTAACTTTGACTCTGGTCATAATACACCCTATCTATAATCCCTCCATTGTAAGTATTAATGATAAAAATAACTTTAAATATATTTAGATATACACATTGATTTTAATCAATATAATTGACAGATCATTTTGTTAAGTTTTTAGTTTGCTGCTATGCAATTAATAAAATTTTACTTTGTAAATAAAACTAGAATAGCGGTTTCTATACACTTATCTCAAATCTGACTATTACATTTGCTAGATTTCTTAAAAAAACATTTGTAGCACAAATGACACCAAAAATCAGCATCAAGTATTCAACATTTGCACACCTAATGAAACTTTTCATGGATTATTAATAGTAAATAGTAGTCAAATTCAACAAAGCGATATTGCTATATTCAGCATTTTGTATAAGCTAAAAATAGCTACCTAGTGATTTTACAAATAACAGAAAATTTTGGTTAATCTGTGTTTATAGCACAATGAATATGCTTTGAACAGCATCGCACAGCTTGTGACAAAGGTCGTGTATTTAGTTTAGTATATCAAGTTATTTTAACTGATACTTAAATATTGCGTAATTCTAAAGCGAGAAATATTTTATTAAATAATAAAATTTTCTGAAATCTTGGTCGATGAATCGAATTTAATAGAGCAATTTAATTATATGCATATGAATTTTGATTTCACACTACATCGCGAATACTTAAATAAATGCTGAATTAAGCAATATAATTTTTTGCATAGATCAACATATCGATAACTGGATTTTTAAATTAACAAGCAGCGTTATAAGTGATCATTAATATATTATCAAATTAATAATCGATAAATAAATGATTCGGATAATAATCCTGAATTTTATTAGCTATATATTTGGATGATGTAATAATTATCTTTATTCTATCTTAATAAAGATATAATAAATTATTGCTAGTTGCATATTTAATGATGATGATATTATCATTTGTAGGCAAAGAACCTGAGATTATCACTATTAACAGTCAAACAATAGGCTTGATTGAGCGCATTAAGTTGTGCCCTGCCCTTGTGTCCTTTTGTTGCTAGAGTATTTAATCTGTAAAATTTTAATTTTTATCTATGATAGCTGATTTTTAAGCATGATTATTCTCTAGCCATACAACCTTAAAGAAGTCGATGATAAGTATACTAAATAAAAGCACATGTTTATAGGATGATTGATTATTGAATAAATACCAAATTTTCAAATCATTTACGCTCTAGTGCTGCAAATAAACAGAAAATATACAAGGTTAATATAGATAATTATTTAATGCGTTTTTTATTTTAAGGGTAATAATTTTTTCTTAGCTGCATAGGCTAGTATTGAATATTATCAATCACATCAATAAAAACATTCTTGTTTATTTAGTTAAGCACCCAACTAGCTTTTAATACTCTTTTATGTTACGTTGAGGATAAGTCAACAAACATTTAAATACAATGTTTGTTACGACTAATTAATCATTTTATTAGGTGCGAATACGCACAAGAATGAAATTAATTAATAAGCAAATATAATATAACTATTTTTATGACTAATACTTGATGTAAGCAAAGGAAAAACATTTGTACGGTAAGAAGTATAATCACCTTTCAGGTTAAGGTGTCTGATTAATTTTTCTTCATGCATTACGCAATGTAGAAATAAAAAAGCACTATCAAATATTTTAGCAAATTTTGAAAAACTATAACTTATTAAGTTTAATAACCATCAAATATAAAATACATTAAGTATGCTTGTTTATAGCAAGGATCCACGTAGAGTATCTTTTACATAAAAGAGTATGAAAAATATAGCCGAAAAAAAAGAAATAGCGTTAAGAGATTTTATTGCATAAAATTACTACTGCAATATGCATTAATATTAATAGTTATTTTAAATATATTATTCTGAGAGATAATAATTTTATCATTCTATTTATATTAATCTTAATAAGATACTATGATACAAAAATTATCCCGTCAGAGCTGAATAACTATTCACCAACAAATACATATTACAAAATATCCAAGGCTATAGCGCGTTCTTAGTAGAAAAATATAATTGTTTCATTACCCTTTAATATACTAAATATACCTTAACTGCATAAGTAAACAAAGCACTTATCAGTTTTAAGGTGTGGTTCGGCAAATTTAAATGAACTAGAGTAGAGAGGAGATTAAATAGAGCCATATTTAATTTTCTAACATAACTTAATGGTTACATTTAATGTCCTTAAAAAGATGCTTGTACTATCAGTTTGATAGTAAATCATTCATCATTTGCTGATTAAACAGCTTAAAATAAAACGACAAACATACTTTAATTTTTTCATTACGAAAACTTTTGTTTAGTATCAAAAAACAAAATCAAAATATCTTTTGATGACTTAATTGATATTAGCTCTTAGCGTTAATGCTGATCTGTATAGATGATGATAAGTCATTTTGTTCATACTTTTTTTTCGCAATGATCCAAAACGAGACGGTTAAGCGCACGTACACCAAAGCCAGATGCGCCCTTTGGTGCAGTAGGCAAATTGTTACGTAACCAAGTCACGCCTGCAATATCCATATGAATCCAAGGAATATTATTTACAAAACGCTCCAGAAAGCACGCTGCGGTAATTGCGCCGGCCCAACGTGAGCCAGCGTTTTTCATATCAGCTACATCGCTATCCATTTGCTTATTATATACTTCACCCATCGGCATTCGCCAAATAGCCTCATCAACAGCATTGGCAGCGGCCTGTAACTCGCCCGCTAATATGTCATTATTGCTGAAATAACCACAAGTTTCCTCGCCAAGCGCTACAACCATTGCACCAGTAAGAGTAGCAATATTAATCATGAACTCTGGCTTATACTGATCTTGAGTATACCACAGCAAATCTGCTAAAATAAGCCGACCTTCTGCATCAGTATTAACAATTTCAATGGTCTGTCCAGACATCGATCGAACAATATCACCTGGTCGTTGCGCTTTACCATCTGGCATATTTTCAACCAAGCCAATCACGCCAATGACATTTGCCTTAGCCTTTCTCTTAGCTAAAGCACGCATTAAGCCACAAACTACTCCCGCACCACCCATGTCAAACTTCATCTCTTCCATGGCAGTAGAAGGTTTTAAAGAGATACCACCGGTATCAAAACATACTCCCTTTCCGATAAAAGCAACAGATTTTTGGTTTTTGTCACCACCTTCCCAGAGCATTATTACTACCTGCGATTCGTGCTCGCTACCCTGACCAACGCCAAGCATAGCAGACATACCAAGCCTAGCCATTTCCTTTTCTTCTAATATATCAATTTTTAATCCCAAACTTGTCATCAAAGCAACCCGTTTGGCGAATTCCGAAGGAAACAAGATATTTGCTGGCTCAGAAACAAGGTCTCGAGTAAAAAATACCCCTTCAGCTACAGCTGCTTCAACTTCATAAACTTTTTTAGCATAAGAATATTCTTCGATAGAGATAAACAAATTAACCAGTGATGGTCTTTCTTCTTTTGTTATTTTAGTTTTATATGAATCAAATCTATAGGAGCGCAATAGTGCTCCTAGTGCTAAATGAGCAGCTATTTCTACACTCTTAAAATCATCCACCTCCATCATAATAGTGGCTTCCTCTTCACCACTATTAGCCAAAGCTTCATAAATAACGCCTCCAGATTTTTCCGCAAAAGCTAAATTTATTTGGGATGGCTTACCTAGACCGATCAACAATATACGATTGCTTGGCGTAAAAACATTCAGTGTTTGGTGAGATCTGCCAGTAAACTGCGAGCAAGAAATAGCTGTGCTAATGAGACCATTAGTCTCGTTATCCACTTTATAAGCAGTTGGTGATAATTTACCACCTTCCACAACACCACAGACTAACGCTCCTTTTTTAGGGCGGTTGAGTTTAGTAAAGCTGATATTCATCAAATTTTTCCACAGTTGCTAAAAAGTATGCCTTTTGCAATAGCCTGTTCATATATACGGTGTCAATACTTTAATTGAGCTATCATTCACTGCTATAAATTTGGCATTATCAAAGATAATCTGACGTACCGATGTGCTTTAAACTTTACGTACTACGACAAATTGTTACTGCGATGTTATTTATAATAATATCGTTAACATTTGTTATTTGGCTATCGCAATCTCTGCGCTTTGTAGATCTGCTAGTCAATCGTAGCTTATCAATTAATACATTCATATATCTTACCATTATGCTAATGCCTACCTGGCTTTCGATTGTGCTCCCAATTGCTAGCTTCGCTAGCATGCTCTTCGTTTATAATAAAATGACTGTTGATCAAGAATTGCTCGTAATGGCTGCTGCTGGTCTCAGCCCAATACGTTTGTCACAACCCGCTTTCTTTGTCGCTATCGCTACGACAGGGCTTTGCTTTTTGTTAAACACCTACTTAATTCCGATGGGCTATAGAGTATTTAAGGAATTGCAATGGCAAATAAAGCATAACATGGAAAACATTATACCGCGTGAAGGTGAATTTTGCTCCTTGGGCGATAATATCACCATTTATTTTCACACTTTTCAAGCAAACGGCAATCTACTTGGCATTATGCTGCACGACCAGCGAAATCCAGCTAAGTTGATAACTTTTGTGGCTGAAAAAGGTATACTGGTCAATACACCAAAAGGACCTCATGCTGTCATGATTAACGGCAATCGACAAGAGCATGAGGTTAAAACTAAACATATCAATATTTTGTACTTTGACTATTATTTAATTGATCTTGGCAAGAATGAACAGGAAAAGCGCAGCTATCGTGAAATAAATGAGTTGTTCATATATCAACTACTTAATCCTACTGACAGCGTAAATACAAACAGTAGTGCAAGCGAACTAATAGCTGAAGGATACCAACGATTGAGCAGTCCTTTACTACCTATCAGCCTAAGCGCAATCGGCTTGGCGGTAATGTTATCAACGAAATTTTCCAGACATCGACAGTCAACTAAGATTATACTCGCAGTACTATTAGCCGTCGCAACCGAATCTCTAGCTTGTGTAAGCAAGTATTTGGTAACAAAATCATCGCCAATGATTGCACTTATGTGGCTTACAGTAATATTACCATTGATTTTATCAATTATTTCTCTGTCTTGTGTGCGTTTACGTACACGACGTGCTCAAGTTACCAGATTATAATTATGTTAAGGAAATGAGGTTTTCTTGGATACTATCTTTTTATATTGGCCGCCAATTAGCTATTTGGCTGTTTGGATCTTTCACAGGACTCACAACTACAGTCTTCTTACTCGACTTTATCGAGCTACTGCGTCGAGGAACAGGAAAAGAAGGTGCATATTTCATCGTTTTATTACAAATGGCACTGCTAAAGTTGCCAACCATGGCATGTCAAATTATGCCTTTTGGAATACTGTTTGGCTCTATGCTTGCATTTGCTCAGCTAACTCGGAGCAACGAACTAGTGGTTGCTCGATCTGTCGGCGTGTCAGTTTGGCAATTTATGATGCCACCTATTCTCATAGCATTAGCTATGGGAATTATTAACATTACCATCTTAAACTCAATCTCTTCTAACATGCTAAAAAAATTCCATCAGTTAGAAGATTCTGTTCTACATAACCGATCAAATAAATTTCTACCGGTGCAATCTCGCGAGATATGGATGCGCGAGCAGGACGAAAAGCATCGCTTAGTAATTAATGCACGAAATATCTATAATAATACTGGTCTAGTTGATGTAATAATGCTATTTTTTGATTATAAAAATCATTTCCAGAAACGAATAGATGCCCACAAAGCAACATTATCTAACGGCAATTGGATGTTAAAAGATGTAGTTATAACTGTTGAACACACTAGATCAAAGCCAATCGATGAAATTTCCTTCCCGACTAATCTCACTGTAGATAACCTCAAGAATTTATACATTGCGCCTGAAACAATGTCACTATGGGAATTGCAGCAATTCATTGAATTACTTGAAAATACTGGTTTTTTAGCAGTTCAACATCGGCTTTATTGGCACGCAAAGCTAGCTTATCCTCTATTGATGATGGACATGGTTATGATTGCAGCAATATTCTCTCTACGTTTAGCTAAAAATAACAACATATTGGTTTTGGCTGCTGCGGGGCTCTGCTGTGGTTTTCTAATATATTTCTTATCAAATATCCTCTTTGCACTAGGAATGGCAGCAAGAATTCCAGCACGATTAGCAGCGTGGACTCCCGCAATTATTACAATGTTATTAAGCGTTGCTGGCAATTTACATCTTGAGGATGGATGACACGTACACAAATTATTGCTGCTATCCTGATATTGTTATCTGTTAACAATATTGTCAAGCAATCTAAAGCACAGGAAGCCAACGCTGGAAAAAAGCCATTTCTCTTAATTGCGGATGAGATAATTTATGATGAATCTTTTGGCATATTAACTGCACGTGGTAATGTCGAAATCAGTCAAAATTCTCTTGTCCTACGCGCTGATACAATAAGCTATAATCGTAAAGCTGATACTGTTATTGCTCTCGGCAATGTCGCTATCATGCAATCATCGGGCCAAGTAATATTCAGCGACTATGTGGAATTAAACCACCAGCTAAAAATCGGCACAATTAATAATTTTCGCAGTTTGTTAGTTGACGGCTCTCGTCTCGCAGCAGTCCGAGGTAGACGCAAACCTGCTTATCATACAGAGCTAGAAAAAGCGATATTTTCTCCCTGTAGTGTATGTGATAAAGATGGAAATAAAACACCTGTATGGCAGATTAAAGCGCTAAAAATAGTCCATGATGAGATTAATAAAGATATCATTTACAATTTCGCTACATTTGAATTATACGGCTTTCCGATCGCTTTTACACCATACTTTAAACACCCTGATCCGACTATCAAGCGAAGCTCTGGTATGCTTGCCCCAACTATTGGTCTATCAGATGAGTTAGGCTTTATCTATGGTCAACCATATTACTACGTAATCGACGATGCTAGTGACTTACTAATAGAGCCACGAATACACTCAACGAGCGGCTCCATACTTTTAACCAACTATCGCAAGCAGTTCTCTAAAGGAGAAATAAACTTAGATAACTCTATAGCTTATGTAAAGCAAAGTTATCAAAATACTGCTTCAAAAGATTATGGATTCGAGTGGCATGCTGACTGGGCAGGAAAAATTAAAATAAATGAATCATGGCTTGGTGGTTTTGATTTTGAACAAGCAAGTCAAAGCAGTTATTTAACTCACTACAACATCAAAGATGCAAGGTTGCTAACCAGCAAATTGTACGCCGAAAGATTCCATGGACGCAACTACACCTCCCTAGAAGCTTATAAATTTCAAAATCTACAATCTAGCATTCATTCGGACGATACGCCAATTATACTTCCGCTTATCCAATATAGCTATGTCGGACCTCGAGACAAGTATGGAGGTCATACTTCTCTGGATGCCAGCCTGCTATCCATGAGCAAAAAGTCTGGAAAGAATACTCAACGTGTTTCCGCAGTCACTGGATGGGAGTTACAATCTATATCGGATAATGGCGCGATCTATACTCTGAACGCTAACTTACAAACTGATGCTTATTACGTGACTAACGCTGGTAAATGGTTAAATGAGGATAAATATATCGTCGGTCGTATCTTTCCGCAAATGGGACTAAAGTGGCAGTATCCACTTGTCAAGCGCAGCAATCAATTGACTACACTTATTGAGCCAATTGGCAGCTTGTTTATTGCCCCCCTGGGAGGCAATCCCAAAAAGATTACAAATGAAGGAAGTCAGCAATTTGAATTTGATGAAACTAAACTATTTCGCTTAAATCGCTATGATGATACAGATAGAGTGACTAATGGTAGTCACTTGAATTATGGTTTGCATGCCGGAGTATACGGTGATGATGGTAGTTCGAGTGAGATCTTAATAGGCCAAAGTTATCGATTTTACGGTAGATGCTCACTTGACTATGGTGCTGGTCTAGAAGAAGATTTATCAGACTTGGTTGGGGCACTATCGTTGCGTCCAACAAGTTGGCCATTCAAATTGACATATCGTTTCCGCTATGATCCTGAAGAAGCAAACTTGCACCGTAACGAAGTTGGTTTTTATTTATCTCAACCAAGATTTCATTTCGGGGGCAATTATATCAGTATTGATAGCTATTACGATAACCAATCACCAATTTCTCGTGAACAAATTGAATTATACGGCCGATTAAAAATGAGCGATCATTGGAATATAGATGGACTTCTAACAAGTGAGTTATCGCATCCTCATAATCCTTTGCTTCGTGGTAAGTTAGGCTTTACCTATACAAACGAATGCATATTATTTGGTATCAACTTTCAACGCTCGAATATAAGCGACAAAGATATCAAAGCTAACGATCGAATCATGTTTCGTCTTACCCTAACTCATTTAGGTGAATTTTAATTCATACTAGCTTGGAATATTCATAAAGACGTTGTTGTGCAATACGACATTTACTAAATGATATGCTGGTAATTCTATTCGCATTGAGTATGCTTCATTTAATGTCTCGATATCAAATATCTATGGTGTTTGCACTTGTTGTTTGCGTAAGTACTTTTTTTATGCGGACAGTAGCTCCGCTAGCAAACAAGTTACAATATATGCAGCGAATTGCTGCCGTAGTAAATGACGAAATTATTTCTTTTTGGGACCTGCGTAATCGAATTGATATGGTGATCATAACCTCACAACTCCCACGAAGTTATGAAACTGCCCAAAGGATTGCACCTAGAATACTGAGAAATCTCATTGACGAGCAAATTCAGATTCAAGAAGCAAAAAAAATGAACATAAATATCCAAGATATTGAAATGGATCGTGCGCTTCGTGATATCGAGAAAAGTAATGGTTTACGGGCAGGGGAATTGAAGAACTTTATCTTGCAACTTGGCATCAACCCTAACACGCTAGAACGTCAACTTCGCAGCAATCTACTTTGGGCTAAATTAGTAAAACGCCAATTTGCAAATCAGGTCGAAGTTAGCACTGATGAGGTCAATGAGATATGCTCACGCCTAGCTGCTCAGATTGGACATAAACAAAAATTAGTTTCTGAGATACTGCTAACCGTTGATGATCAAGTTAAAGAAAGTGAGGTGCTACAGTTTGCTAATCAGCTAGTAAAGCTACTCCGTGCTGGTGCATCATTTAAGTCACTTGCGCAGCAATTCTCTCAGGGTTCCAATGCTAGTATCGGTGGCGATATAGGCTGGTTATTACCTGAAGATCTCACGCAAGAACTTTCTAATGTAATAAAAACACTATCTGTAGGGGAGATCACAGAGCCAATACGCACTGTGTTTGGTTATCACATCCTTCAAGTAAAAGATACAAGAGTAATAGCAAAGCAGGATCCTGGACTGATTCATATCAGTTTAAGTCAAATATTTCTATCAATGATACACCCCAATGATCTACAAGAGCGCAAGATGTATATTTCAAAGGTTCAGGATACAATCGACAAAGCCAAGAGTTGCGAGCATTTGGCAGTACTGGCTAAAGAAGCTGGTTCCTCTATAGCGCCAAAGCTAGAAAAGTTAAGTATTACTGAATTGCCTTCATATTTGAGAGCAAAGGTAGAAAACCTGCAAGTTGGAGAAAAAACAACGCCGATCAATCTGCCAAACGGCGTTTTGGCAGTTATGCTTTGCCAGCGCAATGATCAGAATCCCACCCTACAAGATTCCACTCAGATTCGTCGCAATCTCGAGAACCAGCGCCTTGGGGTCCTTGCTCAGCGCTATTTACGTGAATTACGCCAAGCTACCTTTATTGAAACTCGTGTCTAATGTTCCACCTATCGTAGTCACTCCTGGAGAACCAGCGGGTGTTGGTATTGACCTTGTACTTGGTTTATGGATCACCCGCAACCAAGATACACCTGCGTTCTTTCTTATTGACGATCCACAACGCGTGGCAAAGCGTGCACGCCTACTTGGATTATCTATCTCTTTTGAGATTATGGAAGATCCTTCTTATGCTAGTAATGCATTCCCAAGTGCTTTACCTGTATTAAGGCATCATTTTCCAGTAGATACCACTCCCGGTATACCTAATTTAGCTAATACGTTAGCAACGGTAGAAGCAATTAATAGAGCAATAACTTTGATACGCGCAGGAATGGCTTCCGCTGTTGTAACCAATCCTATCCAAAAGGAAACTTTATACCAAGCAGGTTTCAACCAACCTGGACATACCGAATATCTAGCTAAACTGTCGGATGCTAATGTTATACCCGTAATGTTGATTGTAACACCTGATCTAAAAGTAGTACCAGTAACAATTCATATTCCATTAGCAGAGGTTTCGCGTCAACTTACAGTAGAAAAAATATTTACTACCGGGCTTATTACTTATAACGCTTTGCGTGCTGATTTTGGAATCATTGCCCCACGTCTAGCATTGACAGGACTTAATCCTCATGCAGGAGAAAACGGCACATTGGGACGAGAAGATAATGAAGTGATCGCTACCGCTGTTGCCAAACTATCTGCTAAAGGGATTGATGCTCAAGGCCCTTTTTCGGCGGATACACTATTTTATGAAGAGGCAAGGACAAATTATGATGTTGTACTCGGCATGTATCATGATCAAGTTTTGGTGCCAATAAAGACTCTTGATTTCTGGAGAGGGGTCAATGTAACTATAGGTCTTCCATTCATTCGTACGTCTCCCAATCACGGCACAGCGCTAAGATTAGCCGGTACCGGTACAGCACGAATAGATAGTCTACGAGCTGCTACTGATATGGCTTGGTGTATAGTTCGTCGTCGCGCTGAATCGCAGTGATTGAACGTATTCTTGAGATCGCGGATGAAGTAGCAATGCTGCCACCAATACGTGAAATAATAAGTGCTGGTAGAATTTCTGCTCGCAAGTCGCTTGGTCAACATTTTTTGTTTGATATTAACCTAGCTCGCCGAATTGCCCGATTAGCAGGCGACATGTCAACTGGTACAACGATTGAGATCGGTCCAGGGCCTGGTGGCTTAACTCGTGGGCTTTTGCTAGAAGGTGCCAGAAAAGTGGTGGCAGTCGAAATTGACTCTAGAGCTAACAATTTTCTTAAATCCTTAATTACAGCAGCATCAGGTAGGCTAACTCTAATTAAAGAGGACGCATTGAAGGTTAATTTTACTGCAATTAGTCAACCTCCTCGACATATCGTTGCCAATTTACCTTACAACATTGCTACACGCATTCTACTTACTTTACTACGTAACCCACATGACTTCGCTTCGCTCACCCTAATGTTCCAAAGTGAAGTAGCCGATCGACTAATAGCCAATCCAGGTAGTAAAATTTATGGACGACTTAGCGTATTAGTATCTTGGCTATGCACTACTCAAAAATTAATGAATATATCGCCAAACGCATTCATTCCGCCACCAAAAATTTGTTCTAGCCTTGTACGTCTAGTACCACGCGTCACACCACTTGCAGCAGCCAACCGCGATATTTTGGAATATATCACGAAAGCAGCTTTCTCTCAACGCAGAAAAATGCTACGACAAAGTTTAAAAAAGCTAGGAGGTGTTACTTTAATCCAAGCAGCAGATCTAAATCATACATCCCGGCCAGAAAATTTAACGGTGAAAGAATTTTGCCGACTAGCTAATGCTTATTCTAAGTTAAATCAAATCCGATAGAAAAAGAAGATTATATGCTATTCCCATACCGTAATAATTTTATTAATAACAAAACAAAATATGCACAATATTAGTAGAGACAACAAGCGATCAACTGCACGATAATAAAAACAATAACTAACTATTTACTCAGCAAAAAAATTTAATTTAAATGTAAATATTAAATCGACAAGCTTTAAGCTTTGTTCTATTGTAATAGCTAATTTTTTTATAAAAAATACATAACCTATTGATACTTTGATCAGATAGCCTTCACTAATAATATTTATACGTGCTCTTGAGAAAATTTTATGCAAAGTAAAGTGAAAAAGATATACATGATACTTTACAATTTTTATTATATCAAGATTAGCATGTAAGTATAATGTATTTTTAGTTAAAAAAAATTATAATACATTGTCCAATGCTTTAATTATAATTATGTCGAACATAACATCAACAAACGTATGCAATGCAGCTTAAGCAGTGTCCAAAGTGGGGATATGTTTATTAAGAGCAAAAATTTTAACCTAAGGTAGCTAAATAGAATGTTTAATAATTCAGCATTAAAAATACTCCAATATTCAACTTACTCTTTTAAGAAGAAGATATTATCTGATTAATATTTAATATTAAAAATAAAAATTATAAAGGTTTCTTAGTTACTGTCTTAATATTTTAAGTTTTAACTGAAATTTACCTAAAGGTAAAGTATACAGTATTAATTTTATATTTACAAACCTGACTTTTCTAATAGATAAAGATTTTATTTATTATTGAATAGCGTTATCGCAAATAACTTATTATATGCATTCCTTTTATAGACAAACTATATAATAAAAGTTAGATAAATATACCACTTAATATATGAACTTTATTTTTTTTGTTACTCAAAGCAGCATTCTATGCTAATAATTTGAGGATTATTAGCATAGAATGCTGCTACATTAAACACTGCCTAAATGAAAAACAAAAAATTAAATTTATTGCGAATCAAAACTAATTATTTACGAATGATTAAAAGATTAGTTAGACAGCATCTTTCTCGCTAAGCAAGATAATCTACTAAGGCCAGAACCTGTGCGAATAAACTTAATCTCTAGATCTATATAAATAATAATCAAACTAAATTTTATTATTATATGACATTTAACATTCTAGACAGCCTGGCATTGCACAGAATTTCTCATCTAAGTGCGGCAATTAATTTGGTGTTAGTACTCATCCTACAAGTCAATTTAAATTATAATTGATTAGTAGAATAAGCTATATGCAAAAAAATCGTAATTATTTAGATGCTTTTAAATTAGAAGATTGTTAGTTAGTTGTTCAAGCTATCAAAGCGATCTCAATAAATTTTAATATCATAAAGTATATTGTCATTGTACGATTTAGAGCAACCTACAGTGAGCTTTGCTTATTAAGCGTTTAGCTATTAGCATATTTTATTTTATAACAAGCTAATCAAACTTAACTCTAATGATCATCTTTATTTGCTTTACAAAAGTAAAAAGCAGTTAATCGCCTAATCGAGTTATAAAAATATTAATTTTTAATTAATCTAAATTACCTTACCTGAATAAAGGTTAAATATTGATTTAAAAAGCATCATGAGCAAAAGCATGCGTAGGCATCCTAAAAATATTTGTCTAACTGGCTATTATTTTAGGCAAGGAAATCAATACATAGATACCAACAAATACAATAAATATTTAATATGTCTTCGAAAAGAAGCTACTTGTCATTAACTTAATTTAAATATAGTACATAAATTTCTACTCAGAACGTTAATAAATAGTTTTTTTGTTCTGAAAATATGTTTTAATTTAGTATGAGAAAACATCAACAACCAGTATCATTGCAATAATCTACGCAAAAATAGCGCTATAATTATAGATTAATTTATTTTTTTTATTAGATTATTTTGCAACTAAACATTCCAAACTTAAGCATTAATACATTACTTAACGTAACGGTTTCTTTTGAAGAAATTTTTTGATAAAAAACTATATTGTAAATATAGGGCCGACAAATCATACAATCATGCTACAATGCAGTAGAATTTTATTTATTCTGTTTATTAGACTATTATTAGTATAAAATAGTGCGCTACCAAGATTATGCCTCACCATTTTTAAATAGTCACAGTGAGCAAACACTTTTAATCTTTAAATTAACATTTAAAGCCTATATAAGTTAAATTTAACAAATATATTAAACTATCTTCCATAACTAACATTTATGACTCACATCAACCAGCCAAAACCAATTTTCACAGTTAAATTTTTCTCTAAAAGAGAATCTATTCGTAACTAAAAAAAACAATATACACAATGAAATACTTAGATAAATCTAATAAATAAGATTATAAACAATGCATCTAAAAATATTTTAATTAAAAAAAATAATGCTGCTAATAAGTTACTTTAAATTAATTGCTATAAAATACAAATTATTTTAAAATAAGTATAAAATTTATTATAATGCAATTAAACTTAATTTAAAATCGGCTAAGACATTAAAGTAAAGCAATACTTAGCGATTTTCTACTAAAAAACAATCATCTTAGTCTATATTGCGTTGCAATAAATCAGAAAGTTATTCTAACATTATTCTACTCGATCAAAACGATAAATTACTAATATCAGCCCAAACCATTATAGGCAAGCTTATATAATATTTATATAGTAATCTATGTTATTTGCTTAACATTAAATAACTAATAAATATTTTATAAAGCCATCCCGTTATATGTAAAATTGCACACTATCTCTATTTATTTTCAAATAATCCCTTGCAAAGCTTAGATAGAAACTGCTGATGGTATTCTTCAGCACGCCAAAAAATATCAAATTTGACAATCTCGGTAGCTATCTTAACGCCATTTACTACCAACTTTTCCTTCGCTGCATAAGCAAAGCGTTCCTGCTCTGCATTATCAAAGAATACAACCGAGCGATACTGATTGCCAACATCCAGCCCTTGACGATTAACCAAAGTTGGATCGTGAAAATTAAAAAATATTCTCAGCAAATCTTCATAACCCACTTTACTCTTATCAAATTTAATATTTGCTACTTCTGCATGACCAGTCGTGCCACTACAAACCTCTTCGTAAGTTGGATTATCCTTATTTCCACCACAATATCCTACGGATACGTCAACCACACCAAAAACGTAACGAAAATGCTCTTCTAATTTCCAAAAGCAGCCTGCTCCAAAAATCGCTTTGGACATATCGATCTTTCTTAATATTTATTAATGATGCAAAATTTATAGTAATCCTATGGTATTGAATTAGTCAAGTGTTGTACAATTTGCCCTGTGGGCAATTAAAGTAGCTCGAGCTATTATAGCTTAGAAGCTTTTTTAACTATCCCTTATCTTCAATCCAATTAACAGCACTATGAGCTTTTTCGCTTAGTGACAATAAACTTCACAGCTAGGGCCGTTTTTTAAAAAGAGTTTATTAATCTGGACTACAATTCTGTTCTAATTTTTACTTTTAAAGTGTACATCCTGTTAGTAAAGTTTTATTTTGTTGTTCCGTTTGCGAGAATATCGTTTTTTATTATTTTAAATTGTTCAGCAAGCGTTTAAAATTTCTTTAATGTTCTAATAAAGAAATTAAAGAAAAAAAACAAATAACTTAATTTTTATTTTTTCTCATTAATTAATTTATCTGTTTAAAAAAAATTTTTAATATTCTTAGGCATCTTTAAACTAATGTTTAAAATAAAATAAGTTCAATATGCCAATCCTCTGTACTAAAAATTAGGATAATCTCCCAAAAAATTTTTAATTAACTTTTTGAAAAATTACCCTATCGATGCCAAAATCAGTTCATTGTTACAAATGATTAGTTGACAAGGTACTAAAACTAAAACAACTAATATCGGTTATTATTTGTACAAGTGATATTCAATCATATAGTGCGTAGAATATAAAAGTAATTTTAATAGCCATTAAGATAAAAGCTGTAGAAGTTTTTTGCCGTACCATAATTAAAAAAATCAAAATTTAATATTTCTACCACTAAGGTATTTTTAATGTATTATTCTTTATTAAAGATGTATCTAAATTAAATGGTAGTAATGGACTATATTATAGTCTGGAATAGATAATGTAAGTAATGGTATATTAATTAGCGAGTTAGCTATAAGCAAAAAATGAAACTGTTATCGAAAAAGCGCTAGATAAATTTCTTCAGCGTAGAAGACCATCGACTACAGTAGTAAAGTGTTATGGATGGTGATATTTAGATTAAAAATCTCTAAGTAAATAAAGTTCGACACCTGATCGCTTATCAAAAGCGAAGTATCTTTGAAAGCATTTAATTATTTGAACTTAGTTTCAATTAAACAATGGATTAACATTTGCTACAATAATTGTGTAACTCATTGGAATTTTTAATAACTCAAAATAGCTGTTGATATTTTATATGCTTAAAAGCTAATGCTATATTATTAAGCATTTTCAATAAATAAGGAAACGATTAATTCTAAGTAAGCAAGCATTGATCTTCCTATGATAATATCAAAATATTTTATTGTACTTTTGCTATTATATTCAACAATTTAAAAACTAATTTTGAATTAACCAAACTTATTAAGTATCGTAAGTTTTTAAAAAAGTAACTTAATAAAATAATTATATATTGCTTACTTACTAAAGTAAACGAGCGTAATTTTGTTGAAGCTATGCAAGTTAATTTACAATTTAGCCCATTCTATCCGATCTTAACTGTAGATACTAAAATTGATAATTATCTACCTAATCTATTGTACAATATAGAAGTCATTTGAGGATTCGAAGCAATGCTCATAACCTTAAATATCCTGAAACTATTCAGTAAATCCTGAGTATTTAAATACTCCAAATAACTCAAATAATTAAA
Source organism: Candidatus Endolissoclinum faulkneri L2 (assembly GCF_000319385.1). Classification (GTDB taxonomy): domain Bacteria; phylum Pseudomonadota; class Alphaproteobacteria; order Thalassobaculales; family Thalassobaculaceae; genus Thalassobaculum; species Thalassobaculum faulkneri. Next base: position 845,717 of record NC_019566.1, read on the forward strand.
TAGCATATTAGTGATCTTAAAACAACTGAGAAGCTAGTAATTTTGACAAACTTTTTATATTATTCTTTTCTTTTATAAAGAATTATTATGATTATAATATTTTAAGAAATGAATGAAGATATAATGCATACCCGAGAAGGATTAATGATTTTTATGTTAGCTGATTTAGTAAAACAGCTATTTTATAGCCTTTGGCTCTGGCAATCAATGACAAAAACTGTGAATTTGAGATTTGTTGAATATAACTTGTTTATTAAGTAGAAATATCCTATAAGATAAAATCCTAAAATTAAAATCATAAGCTAGATATTTGCAACGTCGATAATAATAAATTATCAAGCATAAAATTGTACTTTACTAGATTAAGTACAAGACTATGACTAGATTTTTTCCGCAAAAGATCTTAAGTTTATTATTGAAGTAATTGATGATAGCCCTATTCGTCGTAATGATTCTACATTGTAGAAAATCCTGAAATGCTTTAAGTAAAATTAAAAAAAGATAGCATCAGGCTTAGACTAACAAAGATTATAGTAGTTAAAAAAATGCTTATAGCTTTTAAAAACACTTAATTATACTCGAATATATGGCAGCAAGATTGTACTCTCTATACAAAAATTTAACAAAAAACACCACTTAATTTAGCTTAAGACGTATAACTACTCACGTTAAACTTTTAATAATTGTTATATTTAGTACAATTAAAGATATAAAACTTATGCAAGTAAATAAATTATACTATTTTATGCTGTAATGTGGAAGATACTGTAAATATATTTAGAATATATGTTTAATATCTTAATGAATTTGTAGTTTGTTGGATAATTAAATGCTAGCACGGATTTAGGAAACTTCATGAATGATATTTTAGCGCATGATTTACTTGCAGATATTTTAAATCAAGCAAAAAAAATCGGAGCTGACGCAGCTGATACTATTTTAGTGCAGGAGATCTCTCAGTCAGTATCGCAACGTCTCGGCAATACGGAGGCGATAGAGAGATCGGAAGATTGCAAACTTGGTTTACGAGTGTTTGTTGGCAATCGACAAGCAGCAGTTTCCACAACTGACTTCAAAAAAAATGTTTTAAATAACATGATTGAGCGAGCAATAGCCATGGCTAAAGTAGCACCAGAGAATTCATATGCTGGTCTAGCTGATCCTACACAAATAGCTCGTAAATGGCCTTACATTGAGATGTTTGATAAAACTGAGTTGAGTGTGGATAATTTGATTGAGCGCGCCCAGTCTGCTGAAGATGCTGCTCTCGCCGTGTCTGGTATTACAAATTCTGAAGGAGCCGAGGCACGTTTTACAGTTTCCGAAGTAACGATGTCTGCAACCAATGGATTTATTGGAGCTTACAAGCAATCCAGCTACTCATTGGGAGTAGCTGTTATAGCGGGTACTGACTGCACAATGGAGCGTGACTACGATTACACTGCTAAAGTGTTTGACGAAGATTTGGATAAACCAGCTGATGTGGGTCGTCAGGCTGGGGAGCGTACCGTGCGTCGATTAAATCCACGGCCAGTAAAAACTTGTCGGGTGCCGGTAGTTATTGAACCGCGTGCAGCTCGCTCGATGCTTAACTATTTTGCATCAGCAATCAGCGGTTTAGCCATCGCTCGAGGTACAAGTTTTTTAAAATATTCTATGAATAATCAACTATTCCCTGAAAACATTCGTATTATGGATGAACCACATCGACCTCGCGGTTTTCGTTCTAAGCCATTTGATGCAGAAGGACTAGCTACAAGCCCGCGTGCGGTGGTCGATAACGGTAGACTAACCAGTTGGATCTTAGATTTAACTACTGCCCGCCAGCTTGGGCTTGATAGCACGGCTAACGCGGTGCGCAGTACCAGCAGTAATCCTGAGCCAAGCGTTAGCAATTTTTACATGATACCTGGTAAACTATCACCCAAACAGTTAATCAATGAGGTCGAGCAAGGATTGTTTATTACTGACTTGATGGGAACAAGCGTCAATTTAATTACAGGTGATTATAGCCAGGCTGCTGTTGGATATTGGATCAATAATGGGGAAATTACTTATCCGGTATCAGAAATAACTATAGGCGGACACTTAGAAAAAATGTTTGCTTCAATAGTCGCTGCTAACGATTTAATGTTTCAATATGGAACAGATTGCCCAACTATCCGGATTGATGGCTTAACTGTTGCTGGCAAGGGAGAATAATTAATCAGATAATGTAACATTATCTTTGGTTATCGCTGAATTTGTTTTCAATTCCTTAATTGGAAAATGTACTAATTGATGAATGAAGCTTATCTATGAATCAAACGTTTACTATTTTCTAATATTAAGTCAATGCTTTTGTCTAAAACTTCGTATAATAAGATGAATAGATTTGCATTTTAATATTAATTAGTTAATTTTATTATTTTAAATAGTTGCTCGTATTTTAATTAATAACTAAATCTTAAAACACGTCATTAAGACTTAACCAGTAAATCTAGCATTATAAAGATGTTGATTTTGCTGTCTAAATAACACCGCATCCGTAGTAGCAATTATCCAAAAAGCAAGATCTCTAAGTTAACGTGTAGCGCTAAAATCTTACATTCTAACATTAATAAAAGTGTATAATTTAAGCATACCGGGAAATATCCAACCTAAAAAAGCTTTATTTTTATAAAGTATACAAATTTATATGATTATGATCATAAACTAAACTTCATTTAAAAATGACACCAAACTTTTCGAGAAAAATTTTATTTCGTTTTTAGTAAAACTATTATAGCAACAGATTAATCAATTCCTTTTAGCGTCTATTGATTAATACAACATGTAGTTCCTTAGATCTAATACATGTTACTAATTACTATCTTTTAGTAACACTAAATTTAACTGACTAAAAATAAATAGCTTTTTATTAGTGAAATATCAATCGTTACTTACTTTTATAATTAATTAATTGATTAGTTATAAACTGCGAGGCAAATAGAAATTACATTCATAATATAATAAAGGCGTTTCGAACTAATCAAGATTGTGTATGGTATTTCTTTGTTAAAATAGATGGCGGACGGAGTGGGATTCGAACCCACGAGGGAATTGCACCCTGGCGGTTTTCAAAACCGCTACCTTCAGCCGCTCGGTCATCCGTCCTTGTAAAGGAAGCATGTTAACATTTCACAGATCAATGTATCATCATACCAAGTGATGATGCGTTAAGGTTATAGTAAATGCAATTGTATACCTAGGACAGACCAATAGATATCTTAAAAATATTAACAATTTATTATTATTAATCGATTTTAATGCAAATTAAATTTATAAAGAATTTATATTCTAGTTGTGTAACTATATTTGAATTTTTTTTTGTAAAGTGATGAAATCTTAGCCATTTTTAACAATTCTAAGGATGTATAGTACATATCCTTACTTATATACTCTTACTTTGATCAAATTATTTTAAAAATGATAACAGTATAATTTTACTCTTTCTTAGACTAATTCATAATTAAGCATTTATAAATTCATATGATGAATTGTATAATGCATTTAGTTTTTCATCGATATTCAAACATTATGCATTGCTTTAAGCAAATATCAAAATCGTTTATCTATAGGATATGTTTAATGTTTAAGTAACAGAAAAAAGATAAAACTTCTTTTATTATTAGTATAATACTTTAGAAATAACAAGGTTTTTAGTATTTTTATCTAAATTAACACAACCTAGATTATTGCTGTCGAAATATTACTCGAAAAACAATACTAACTGTCTTGTCGTTGGTTAACCATCAACTTTTAAAAGCAATATTAATAAATACTCTATTTAAATTACTATTGATATATATAATCAAAAATTACCTATGATTGCTAACGATTTTCTTAATAATTTTCTTTTAATATAAAATTGTTTCTCTTAATACCTATAATAAACATGTATTTCCGCTCACAGTAAATTTTTAAAGACAACAGCTTGATCAACAATAAAGTGATAATTTCATTACTTCTATAACGCAATAAGCTATCATACTAAATTTAATCCTTATACATCTAGTAAGCATTTTTCTATTCTTTATAGAATGCAAATAAATCGTAAGAATTAATAGCTTTAGTCTAAATAAATACAGTTAATTAATATAAGGCAGACTCAAATTCTTACTATAGCTTAATCTATACTAAAATAGTCTATCTTAAAGATCCTCTCACATTGAGAAATGTTAATAAATATAATACATATTGCTCAACTTCTACAGCAAAACAATCATTAATTTTAGCAATCAAGCTGCGCCAATATCTACAAATACGATGCTGTAATCTAACCTCAAATAACTCTAGTACTAGCAAATACTAATTTTTTACAATTTCTTGTTGTAAGATGTAACTTTCTTTTAAAAGATAGCTAGCCACAAAACACCAAATCAACTCTATAATTTTTGTCTACCAGCGCCAAAACATAATAAAGTTTAACAAAGAATTCTACAACATTATTTTCTTTAGTAATCACATTACTAAATATTTAATTATAAAAATTAACTTTATAATCAACATAAATAGTTTATTAAAAAATAAATAATATTTAATTATTTAAATTTATCATAAAAATAGTGATAACAAAGCTTTTTATTTGTATCTCTAGTAATTTTTTAGCAAAGATACTAATATCCTAAATCTAAAAAAGTATTGCTGAATGATTAGCTAAATATAAACTTATGAACGCTAAAAGTAAAATGCATTTTCTAATTTAATCATTAAATAAATCTCTACCACTCACTCAATAAATTAAAATACCTTTGACTTAATCGCAGTAATAAAAATATACGTTAAAATAAAAAAATAATGTATTATTTATTATTTTATAGGATATGAAGCACTCGTTACTGTACACTAAAATAACCGTAATTATCTATTAATCAAGAAGTTAATGCTTATCACTCCTCGTAATTTCCGCATAAAATATTTGAATTTATCATTCAGCACTATCGAAAGAAATTACACGAAATCAGCACTGCTGAAAAAAAACATACTGTATAATTAAATAGTGCAGCAAAACATAATCACAATTATTTTAATTTATGGATATTCAACTTATTAATTCAATTATTTGATCATTATTCTAGCAAAATTGCTAATGCTAATATAATTATATTACATTTCTAATGTTACATGGGGTAATGTTAAAAACATAATGATTCTGTTACAAAGTTATTTTTTAATTCGACCATGGTTCCCAACCATAATTTTAATTGTAGCATTTATCCTGACTAGTTGCTCACAAACAGATATATTGGAAAATATAGAGAACACTAATTATAACCAAAGATACTATGATCATAGAAAAAGATATAAGCTTGGCGCTGCTTACAAAGTCCAAGGCGTTTGGTATTATCCGAAGAAAGAATTAAATTACTCAGAAGTCGGTATTGCTTCTTGGTATGGACCAGGGTTCAACGGCAGAAAAACAGCTAATGGAGAAATTTTTAACGATAACAAATTAACTGCTGCGCACCGCACCCTGCCAATGCCAAGCTTAGTACGAGTAACAAATTTGATAAACAATCGTTCATTGATCGTACGCATAAACGACCGTGGGCCGTTTTCTCGTGGTCGAATCATCGACTTATCACGCCGTAGCGCTAAGCTTTTAGGATTTGTAAATAAAGGAACGGCTCGAGTTCGTGTTGAAGTAGTAAAGTTAAGAAGACATCGTTAGGTACTAGCGCTATAGAAGAAAAAAAATAATTACTTTCGTGCGTAAATTAAATAATAAATTATCCAGTACGCCACATTTTGTCGAAAACAAATATAGCATTTGTTCAGATAAATAGATTTTATCAAGAAAGCTTGATGTAGCACGTATCAAAAACTCTATCAGAGTATTAAATCCGTTTACCAAATAATATCGATCACATGATACAAACAATATCGAATAATTATTCACTAATCAAATATAATATCTTTGCATATTATATTTATAAAAAATTTTTAATATGTTAAATCTAATTACAAAACAGTGTGTTTTGTATTAATTTGCAAACCAAAATACTTTTAAAGTTAATGAATACTAATTCACTTGTATCGTCAATGGATAGCTGAAAATGATAGTAAGCACTACTATTCGCATTACTTATTTGTTGCTTTTTATGGGTATTTTATTGCCCTCATTAGCTAATGCAGCCAAAATAGCAACTAGTGCACGTGAAGCAATACTGCTAGATTACGATACTGGTTATGTGTTACTGCAAAAAAATGCAGACAGACTCATGCCACCAGCATCTATCACTAAGATAATGACTGTATTACTGGCTTTTGAACGATTAGCAGATGGAAGGCTTCGCATGGAAGACGAGATTCCGATTTCTGAGCAGGCCTGGAAAAAAGGTGGCTCCAAGATGTTTGTGGAAATTGGTTCACGAGTAAGCGTTCATGATATTTTGCGTGGTATCATAGTCCAGTCAGGAAACGATGCAGCAATTGCACTTGCTGAAGCAATTGCTGGAACGGAAACTGCTTTTGCAGAACTAATGAATGAAAAAGCCTCTAGGATCGGTATGGGAGAAGCTACCTTTTATAACGCTACAGGTTGGCCAGATCCAAAACACTTAGTTACTGCACGTGGACTTGCAGTTTTAGCTATTGAAACAATCCGAAAATTTCCTGAATACTATAAGATTTATGCAGAAAAAAGCTTTATTTATAATGGAATCAAGCAAAACAATCGTAATTCGTTACTTTACAAAAATATAGGGGTTGATGGGCTTAAGACTGGCTATACTGAGATCGCTGGGTATGGGCTAACTGCTAGTGCAAAACGTAACGAACGTAGGTTAATATTAGTCGTTAGTGGTTTAAAAAGCGCTAACCAGCGCTCCAGAGAAAGCGAAAGGTTACTAGAATGGGGGTTTCGTGAATTTAACAACTACAAACTGTTTGATTCAGGCCAAACTGTCGAACAAGCTGAAGTATGGTTTGGTGAACAAAATACGGTATCCTTGACGACAGAGAAAGAACTGGTTATCACTATGGATCGTATCAGTCGTAAAGAAATGCAAGTTAGTGTGGAATATGATAGCCCAATTCTCGCACCAATTTTAAAGGGTCAAGTATTAGCCCAACTACGAATATCTATTCCCAATAGAGAGGATCAGATTGTCCCCCTTGTAGCTAAGAATAATATTGATAAATTGAATGGATTGAATCGTATATCTCGAGCTATCTACTACTTAATATTGGGCTACTATATAGAACACTCATAAAGATATAATATTGAAGCTATTTTTTTCTTTAATGAAAACGTAGAGGTAGTGATGAAATATTCATACTATGGTAAGTATACTTTTTTATTATATTATAATCTTACGTAAAAGTAAAATAGTCTACAATATAATTTAAGGCATTAACTTGTATTAAATGTGATCTACTCTAAATTTATATATGTAAAAAACGCTCTACAAAAAAATTAATCCTAAAGGCTATATTAGGCTATACTTAATCTGTAAGCCACACTAATTGAAAATTATTAGTTGGCAACATGTATATATTACGAGCAATCTAAATCAATTAGATATTGTTGTACTAAAAATTGTTAATGAGGGATAATCAAAAGAATAAAAATCAAGGTTTACCGTTTCCTTCTGCATCAACCGAATTGCTAGGACATGAGAAAGCGGAAGGCGAGCTTGTCGAAGCTTATAATTCAGGACGGATGCCTCATGCTTGGCTATTCTTTGGACCAACTGGTATTGGTAAGGAAACTTTAGCCTTCCGTTTGGCGAAATTTATTCTTTCCCAAGAAGGAAATAAGCTTCACCAACCATTGAGTTGTAGTTTATTTAAGTCTCTTACGATAAATCCTAAGTGCCAAGCTGCCCTTCAAGTTTCGTCTGAATCCCACCCAGATCTTAAAATTTTACGCTGTAAATCCAACGAACAAGGAAGAACAAATTCTATAATTCGTATAAACGATATTCGTTCTTTTAAAAGCTCGTTACATTTGAAGTCTAGCTCCGGCGGTTGGCGTGTAATAATTATTGATGAAGCCGAAAAGATGAACACTAACGCTGCAAATGCTATTCTTAAATTGATTGAAGAACCTCCCGAAAAAACTTTAGTAATAATAATTACCAACTCACTAAATGCTATTTTACCAACTATTAAATCACGCTGTCGAAAATTGATGCTAAGACCGCTAAATGATAATTTTGTTGCCTCACTGATAACTAAGGTTTACCCGTATCTATCAGATAAGGACATGAATATCATCTTACGCTTAGTAGAAGGAAGTCCAGGAAAAGCTTTAACATTCTTAGAAGCTGGTGGAGCTGTAATATATCGTGACATTATCAATATTCTCAGTAAAATTCCTAAAATAAGTGGAGAAGAAGTGCATGCTCTAGCAGAAAATTGGTGCAAAAGAAAATTAAATAATAGTAATCAAGACATTTTTCATATTGTGACTTACATGCTATTGCGTTGGATAGAACGTGCCATTCTGGCTGCCAATCAGTCCCCTGACATTCAAGAAATAATTCCTGGTGATTTAGAGGCTGGGCGAATTTATGTTTCTTGCATCGGTTTAGAATCTGCTTTTTATCGCCGTGATGCTATATATCGATTAATCCAACTAGAAAATGCATTAATGCTCGATCGTAAGCAGCTCATAATTGAAGCTTTTTATATTCTAGCACTTGGCGAAAAAATAGAATATTCTATTTTTTCGCCAAGTGCTAGAGATTTTATTAAATTTTAATTAAAAAAAGTTCTATTATACAATAATTAAGATAATCTTCTATAATCTGATTTTTAATTAAAACGCTAAACATACGAAAACTTCGTAGGATCTAATTAATGCTTTTTCAACTATACTTATTTTTTGCAGTAAAAGCGTTCTGTCCTTGGTATTACTCCAAAATTGTAAATATAAAAATTGCTGTTACTTGAAAAACTAATAAGTATAGGTTTAACCAAAATTAACAACAGCACGCCTAACATAATCTAGTAATTTTATTGCCGAGAAATTGAATGCGCGTATCCAGCTATTTTCTGCCTACTCTAAAGAACACGCCTCGGGAAGCAGATATTTTATCTCATCGTCTAATGCTGCGAGCAGGGATGATGCAGCAGTCTAGTGCTGGTATTTATTCGTGGCTTCCGCTTGGACTTAAAGTCTTGAAGCGCATAGAACAAATCGTACGCGAAGAACAAAATGCAGCGGGTTGGAACGAGATGTTGATGCCCACTATACAACCGGCCGAATTGTGGTATAAAAACAATTGTTATAATGATTACGGCAGGGAAATGCTTTGTATTACTGATAGGCATAAACACAACATGCTTTATGGACCTACTAACGAATGGCAAATTACTGATATTTTTAGAAACCATGTGCATAGCTATAAAAAGCTACCCAATCGGCTATACCATATTCAATGGAAATTTCGTGACGAAGTACGTCCACGCTTTGGCGTAATGCGTAGTCGTGAGTTTCTAATGAAAGACGCCTATTCTTTTGATATTGACAAGGAAGCTGCTAAAATCACCTATAATCGCCAATTTATGGCCTATTTACGAACGTTTAATAGGCTGGGCTTGAAAGCAATTCCAGTTAATGCTGACAGCGGGCCAATTGGCGGCGAAATGAATCACGAATTCGTTATATTAGCCGATAACGGTGAAAGCGAAATATTTTGTCAAAAGGATTGGATCGATACAGAAGTAACTCTCGATAAATTTGATTATAATGACAACCTTCAGCCCATAGTTGATTGTTGTCTAAAGCGTTACGCAGCAACCAAAACAAAACACGATCCAATTAATTGTCCAATTGAGGCAGACAATCTAATAAATATTCGCTGCATTGAAGTTGGGCATGTCTTTTATTTAGGCACTAAATATTCTGAGCCAATGGGAGCAAAGGTCACCTGTGCAGATGGCAGAAAAAAAGTTGTGCATATGGGTTCATACGGTATCGGGATTTCTCGTTTGGTTGGTGCTATCATTGAAGCCTGCAACGATAAAAACGGCATTGTCTGGCCAGAAGAAATAGCCCCGTTTCATGTTGGCTTGATAAATTTAAGCGTTGATGACACAAATTGTCATGCCACTACGGAGGATATTTACGCTAAGCTTTGTTCAGCCGGTGTCGAGGTTTTAATGGATGACAGTTATTATAGATCTGGTGCTAAGCTAGCTATCATGGATCTAATAGGCTTGCCTTGGCAAATTGTTGTCAGTCCACGTGGCGCTGTAAACAAAATCGTAGAAATTAAAAACCGCAAGACGGGCAAACATGAAGAAATATCAGTTGAGGAAGTCCTCACTCGGTTAGTAGGCTGATAAATCATTAATCTAAGATACATCTACGATATCACACGCATACAGCACAGGTGATGGCACTTATCACAGAAAGCTCTAATAAATGATTTTCGGTGATTTTGAACGAATGCTAGCAATGCGCTATTTAATGGCTCGTCGCCAAGAAGGGTTTATTTCGATTGTAGTTGGGTTTTCTATAGTAGGTATTGGCCTTGGAGTAGCAACTTTAATCATTGTTATGAGCGTAATGAACGGCTTTCGAGAGGAGCTAATCAGCCGAATCATTGGCCTTAACGGTCATGCCAACATCTATGCAAGAGATGGAGTAATTAAAAATTACGATAAATTATTGATGCAGATTGCTTTAGTGCCTGGTATATTGAGCGTTACTCCACTGGTCGAAGGGCAAGCAATGCTAACTGCTAACAAAATTGCTGCGGGCAGTATAGTGAGAGGTGTACGAACAAGAGATTTAAAGTCCAAAAAACTTATAGCCAATAATATTAAAGACGGCTCCCTCGAAGATTTTAACGATATGACCAAAATAGTGCTGGGTTCGCGATTAGCCGATCGTATGGGTTTGCAAGTCGGCGATTATGTAACAATGATTTCACCCAGTTTCGCTGTTACCGCAATCGGTAATATACCAAGAATAAAAACCTATAAGGTGATTGCCTTGTTTGAGATGGGCATGTACGAATACGACAGTAGTTTCGTCTACATGTCAATAAAGGCAGCTCAAACGTTTTTTCAGCAAGGAAACTCGGTGAATGCACTAGAGATCTTTACAGAAAATCCAAATTTACTAGATGATGTAAGATGTAAGATAATTAAAGAACTGCCTCCTACAGCGTATTTTTATGACTGGCAGCAAAAAAATAGCAGCTTATTTAATGCATTGCAGGTTGAACGTAATGTGATGTTTTTAATCTTGATGTTGATCATTTTAATTGCAGCATTTAATATAGCCAGCTCAATGACCATGCTGGTGAAAGACAATATCAAGGAAATTGCTGTACTAAGAACCATGGGTGCCTCACGTGGTATGATTACCAGAGTATTCTTTATGACGGGAACTAGTATAGGATTTATTGGTACAATTATAGGTGCGGTGCTTGGATTACTATTTGTGGTAAAAATAAATCTGATTCAGAAATGGATAGAAAACATCTTTGCCACCTCAATATTTCCTTCAGAGATATATTTTTTAGCCAATGTCCCAGCAAAGATGAACCCAATTGAAATAATTATGGTGCTCATAATTACATTGGCACTTAGTTTTATGGCAACAATATACGCCGCCTGGCGTGCTGCTCTCACTGATCCAGTTGACGCTCTACGCTACGAATGAAACGATGATATCTTTGCAACCAAACTTCCCTGTAATTTCAGATGAAAAAGCTATTGTTCTGAAGGAAGTAACTCGTATGTTCAGCCTAGGAGGCAAGAAACTGCTAGTGCTAAGATCGGCTAATCTAACTCTTAATAAAGGACAGATTGTCGCTTTGGTTGGTCCATCTGGTGCTGGTAAATCAACCTTATTACACATTGCTGCCCTTTTGGAAAAGCCAACCAGTGGTAAAGTTATTGTCAACGGAAAAAACTGCTCAGAGCTGGATGATGGAGAACGTACCCGTTTTCGCCAAAGCACTATTGGTTTTGTCTACCAATTTCACCATTTGCTGCCAGCATTTTCTGCTCGCGAAAATGTTATGATTCCACAAATGATTGCCGGGTATTCTAAGCGTAAAGCACGAAAGCAAGCAGACAAATTACTGGATATGGTAGGTTTAAGCTCTCGAGCAAATCATCGGCCTGCTAAGCTTTCCGGAGGGGAGCAGCAAAGGGTGGCAATTGTGCGCAGCATAGCTAATTTACCAAGAGTATTGATTGCCGATGAACCGACAGGTAATCTTGATCAACAAACAGCATATCAAGTATTTAGCCAACTTACCCATATAGTAAAGAGTACCGGTTTATCGGCCCTAATAGCAACCCATAACACGGATCTAGCGACACAAATGGACCGTATAGTTGAGTGTCGTGACGGAGTATTAGTTGAACAACAATCATCTACACAATAAATAAAATTACATTAGCTTCAACAGCTACAACAGATTGGATCCTATATTTGGCAACCAATTCAGTAAAATAGCTAAACTTAATTTTATTTATTTTATATGCACGTCGGGCTGCCTAAAAATTCATGAATTAACTGATGATATAATATATTCTTTAGCGTATTCAGTAGTATCTATCAGAACTGTCAATTATCAATCTCGTAGTACAACTTTTATTATAAAGTAATAACAAGATTAACAAAAATTAAAATAATTACGTCTCTTTTCTCAAATGAAAAATAACTTCATTTAATATAACAATAATAACCATTAATTGTTTTAAGTATTAAAGCAACATTTAAAACTTTATAATTCATATTAGATTACAGTTTATTTATAATAGTTTATTTTATCTTAGCTAGATTTAAAATTTAATTTTGTTCACGAATTAGCTAACTAATTATTATACACAGAATAATAATTGCGTTTATATAGACTTTTATCTAAAAATACTGGAATAATTAAAATTTTCCTAATTGTTATAATTTATTTTATAATTCGTTCACCCCTAATTAGATACACTATAATTACTAATAAACAGAATATATTAATGTTGTATATTAATATATGAGGTTATTGTGTCTCACGCTAAATTTATTCATCTTCGTGTACATTCAGCATATTCTATGGCTGAAGGAGCGATTCATCTCAGCGAGATTGTAAAACTTGCCAAGCAAAATGCTATGCCAGCTGTCGCCATAACGGATACTAGCAATATGTTTGGAGCATTGGAATTTTCTGTAACAGCTTCTAACCAAGGCGTACAGCCAATAATAGGAGTACAGCTTAACATTCGCCGAACAATAGATACGGAATTAGCAGGCCTGTATGAAGTCAGCAATTGTAATAATTTACCAGACCAACTACCGTTGATTGCCCAAAACGAAACCGGCTATTCTAATTTAATGAATCTGGTAAGTCAGGCCTTTCTCAATACTACAGGAAATGACACTCCGCTGATTTCCCTTGATGAAATGGAAGGACGTACCGATGGTGTGATTGCACTAACAGGAGGCATAAAAGGTAGTTTAGGTCGCTTACTATTAGCTAAAGAAGGCAAAAGCAAAGCGGAGGCTATACTTACACGTTTAGAGACACTTTTTCCTAATAGACTTTACATCGAGCTGCAGCGCCATTTCATTGAAGAAGAACGCCAAATAGAAAAGTATCTGATTAATTTAGCATATGCTCGTAATCTTCCTTTGGTAGCTACCAACGACGTATTCTTTGCTGACCAAGATATGTATGAAGCACAAGATGTTCTTCTATGTATAGCACAAGGCACAACAATTAGCGATTTAAAACGCTGGCAAATTACTCCACATCATCGCTTCAAAAGCGCTGAGGAAATGCATCAACTATTTGTTGATTTACCAGAAGCAATTAATAATACTCTAGTAATCGCAAGACGCTGCGCGGTAATGTCGGAGAAGACTGCACCCATACTACCACGATTTGAAACGAAAGATGATAGAACTGAAGCGGAGGAGTTACGCATACAAGCGAGTGATGGTCTAGAAAACCGCTTAAATGCTTATGTTTATACTCCAGAAATGAATGCTACTAATCGAGAAAAAATAGCAATTCCTTACCGCAAGCGACTCAATATGGAATTAACGATTATCGAACAAATGGGATTCCCAGGGTATTTTCTTATCGTATCGGACTTCATAAAATGGGCTAAGTCAAAAAAGATCCCTGTTGGTCCTGGACGCGGGTCAGGAGCAAGTTCACTCGTTGCTTATTCTTTACTAATTACTGACTTAAACCCGTTGCGGTGGGGATTACTATTTGAGCGCTTCCTTAATCCAGAACGCGTATCAATGCCAGACTTTGATATCGACTTCTGCCAAGATCGTCGTGATGAAGTAATTCACTATGTGCAGAAAAAATATGGCCGAGAATGTGTTGCACAAATTATCACTTTTGGGAAACTTCAAGCTCGTGCAGCTTTACGCGACGTCGGACGTGTACTTGAAATCCCTTATAGCCGGGTAAATCATATTTGCAAGTTAGTACCAAACAATCCTAATAATCCAGTCACCTTGAAACAAGCACTGCAAAATGAAAAAGAACTTCAAGCGCAAAGTGCAGATGATATAAATGTCGCTAATTTGATTAAGATTGCTCTAAAGTTGGAAGGACTATATCGCAATGCATCTACGCATGCTGCTGGCATAGTAATAGGCAACAAGCCGTTAAACAATCTAGTACCTCTCTATCGTGATCCACGCTCAGATATGTTAGTTACCCAGTTTAACATGAAATGGATAGAGCAAGCTGGTCTTGTAAAGTTTGATTTTTTAGGTTTGAAGACTCTAACGGTACTCAAGTTAGCCGTTGACCTATTAAAAGAGCGAAGAGTAGAAATCGACCTATCTCAAATTCCTCTTAACGATAAACACACTTATTCTATATTAACCAAGGGCGATAGCATTGGCGTATTTCAATTAGAAAGTTCAGGAATGCGCGATGTGTTACGCCGCATGCGTCCTGATAGGTTTGAAGACATCGTTGCGCTAGTTGCCTTGTATCGACCTGGACCAATGGCAAACATAGAAAAATATATCGCCTGTAAGCACGGCGAGGAACAGCCAGATTACATGCATCCTATTTTGGAGCCAGTACTTAAGGAAACTTTTGGCATAATGATTTATCAAGAGCAAGTTCAACAAGCTGCTCAGCTACTCTCTGGCTATACCCTCGGTGCTGCAGACTTGTTACGTCGAGCCATGAGTAAAAAGATTAAGGAAGAAATGGATGCTCAACGTGATAAATTTATTAGGGGAGCAACTGCAAATGGAGTAAGAAAAAACCAGTCTAACCGTATTTTTGATCAAATCGCTGCTTTTGCAGGATACGGTTTTAACAAATCTCATGCCGTGGCTTATGCTATGATTAGTTACCAAACTGCTTATCTAAAAGCTAATTATCCAGTTGAGTTTCTAGCAGCATCAATGACCTATGAAATTAATAATACAGATAAACTAAACGTATTGCGTCAAGAATTAAACAATCTTAATATAAAATTACTGCCTCCAGACATTAATAGGTCACGCGAGAATTTTTCAGTCGAAAAGCTTGAAGATGATAGATATGGTATTCGTTATGCTCTTGCTGCAATAAAAAACGTTGGTATTTCAGCGATGAAATTACTAGTGTATTTACGAGACAAAGACGGACCCTTCAAAAATATAGTAGATTTTGTTTATCGTATTAACCCCAATCAAGTAAACAAGCGTCTTATGGAAAATTTAATCCGCGCCGGAACTTTTGATGAACTACATAACAATCGTGCAGAATTATTTGAGAATATTAATACCATTATGCTACGCCTAAACTTAGCAGCAAATGAGCGAAATTCTGAGCAAATAAGTCTTTTTAGCATCGAAAAAGATTGGGCATTGCAACAGCAAATTTTACCTAAAAGCAGACCAGACTGGCCAAGCATGGATCGATTACGGGAAGAATTTGCTGCACTCGGATTTTATCTCTCAGCTAATCCGTTAGATTCTTATGCACAAAATTTAACTAAGATGAAAGTGACCTCTTCTAGCGAAGCATATTCAGAGACTCTCTGTAGAGGTGGAAAGACACAACTGACGATGGCTGGAATAGTCATTGGTAGACAAATCCGCACTTCTAAGTTTGGCAAACATTTCGCAAACATACAATTTACTGATAGTAAAGGTTTATTTGAGTTAATCATGTTTTCAAAGCTACTTGGTACATCACAAGATTTATTAGATTCAGGAGAACCACTACTGATTCATACTAACGCAAGAATTAAAGACAACAAGTTGCAACTATCAGCCTCCTCAATAAAACTACTAAATCAGGTAATGGAACAGATAACATCCGGAATAGAAATTTTTCTCAGTAACAGTTCATCTCTAAAACAGATCAAGCAGTTGATACAAAAAGAAGTAAAGGGATCTGGGCGTGTCTATATTATTATCCAAACTAGCCGCGGTAACGTACGCATCAAATTACCAGAAAGTTATCACGCGTCCAGCGAACTGCTTAACGTTATTAAAGATATGTCGGGCATCAAACATACAGCGGATCTTTCATCAAACAATATCGATTGTCATCGCTAATTTTTTAATTAAAAAATTAACCTGTAACTTGACCAGTTTTCTTGATATGTAAAATAAACTTTTACCAAACTAAATTTGATTTTTTAAATTATCTAGAACAATAGCCTTATTTAGCTATAACAATATAACAAAATTTAAATAAAGCAATAATTTGCTTGCTTAAATAGTTTAACGTACAACCAACATATGACAATTGGATTGATGCTATACAACATCATCCCATAATCATATTATGATAGATAGTATCAGTGAAAAAACAACTAAAGATTTCAATAGTTAACTTAGACAGAATTTATTTTACCAAACAATTCATTAACTACTAATGTAAAGTATATTAGCAATTAATTAGTAAACATCAATAACATTATGATTAGAAAACGTAAAATGATTCTACGAAATTGCCCTTTTATTAATCTAAGATTTTGATATTAAGCAAAGTTGCATACAAACTGCCATTATACTGTATTCATGAGGTAATAAAAATTAACATGAATATTATCAAATTCCATAAAACAATGTATAGACAATTAAAATTACGTTGCTTATATAAGTAAATAAGGCATAATAAACGGAAAATTATTTATTAATTGAGTTCTTCCTAAACTTGATAGCTCAATTATAAGTAATCATTGTTTATTTACTTCATAACTAACTAGCTCAATAGGCTTGAGTAAATCCGAATGAATGTGTGGTACTGCATTTAAGTCATAATATCTTAGTCAAGTAATAAAACTTATTTTTAAAATTAAATTAATATCAAGGTAAAAACCAAAATTATCATCTCTCACTTTCAAACGATTAACTCAAAGTGCAGTATATTATTATGAGTAGCAGCAAAAAATTTAAAAAGCACTGTCAACGGCAAATATTAAGATATTTAATGCTAAAATTATGACAAAAACAACTACTTCATTGTTATAATAAAGATTATCGTCATGCTAAAAATTTAGCATATCTGATTAAATTAGTAGCAATAATTGATTATAAAAATTTGCTAAGTTATTTAGCGATTACTTGCTTGTGCTGTCATCCAAATTATCAAGATAGACCTGCTCTTAATTATTGATTAATTTTTTAGTTGGCTATCCTAGAATGATAGCGTACACGAGCCGCAGCGCCTAATGCTTCAAATATAACTCTACTAACAGGATCAGCAATAGCATTATATTCTGCATGCCACTGCACTCCAATAGCAAAACTAGGAGCATCAGCAATTGCAATTGCCTCAATCGTATCGTCGGCTGCCACACCATTAACAATTACTCGATCGCCAGGCCGCATAATTGCTTGGCCATGTAGTGAATTAGTTACAATGTTTTCAGTGCCAAGCATAGTAGCAATCTTCCCGCCGGGGGTTAAACGTACTTTTTCTCGCAAAGCAAAGATAATTTCTGGGTCTTTGCAATTCTTAGGCATACGATGACGGTGTTTTCCTGGTATATTGCCAATCTCTGGATGAAGTGAGCCTCCAAAAGCAACGTTCATTTCCTGAATTCCGCGACATAGGCCAAGAATTGGAATCCCCCGTTCTACGCAGTTTCGTACCATTGGTAAGGCTACTTGATCACGACCAAGATCCATTTGACCATGCTGCTCTGTCCATTCCTCGCCGTAGTAATGAGGGTGTACATTTGCTCGACCTCCGGTTAGTACAACTCCATCCAAGACTGCCAATAAATCATCAATGTCCAAAGCATCTGGCATAGAGGGTATTAAAAGTGGCGTGCAGTTAGCCACAACAGCAACTGCCTCAATGCTAAGCTGGCTAACCAGCTGAGTCTCAATTACCCCTTCGGCTACAAAGTGGTTGCATTGAATGCCGATCACAGGCCGCGCCATGTGGTCTCCTTTAAAATTAAGTAAGAGAGCAATAAACATCCGTTTCTTTGGCTTTAAATCCAAGACCTCCAAAACAGAATAAAAAACTGCTTAAAAAAAGTACCATTAGAATTTAAGTATATCACCCTAAAGATTTCGTATTATCCAATCGAATAGCTATTTTAAAGTTGATACGATCAACCAAAATTTCTAGTGTCACTTCGCAACAATAAACTTAATATACATCCATATATACAATAAAGATACGCAAAAGGCATTCAAAATACTCCAAGAATAGATAATTTCTCTCAAACCCTTTGAGGGAGTTTGGTCTAAAACTTTTATCGAGCCATCATTTATCTTTAAGCGTATTCTCCTAATTACTTATCAAAACATTTTTAATTATCTTATTTCACAATAAGCCTAATTAATACTAATTATTAATCAAGATAATTTTATTTAAATAAGTAATTAAAAAAAAGAAAAATAATATAATAGCTTTCTATCGCGCAAAGAAGATACTTTTTGACTAATAATTAATTAATTGATTGACTTAAGATTTATATTATCGCTTCTTTTATAGCTTTATCTAGTATGCGCTATTCGAATATTTTTATTCTGACGTAATGGAATTCTTCAGATAATACAATGCATATTCTTTAATAAGGCATAACCTGAGATACACAGTAAATCTATCCACGTAGTAGAATACAGGATACAATCTAGCGTTTATCACTTTATTAATCATTAGATAAAAAAGTAACAAAATAGTGTTAAGCAAAAATTATCATCATACCAAACGATAAACCAGATTAAAATCTAATTATAGTGCAATTCATAATGGATAAATAAAAAAATAATTTTAAAAAGTTAATGATTACACTAAACAAATAAAATATAATCTATTGTTTCTAACATCTTTTATAGTAATACAATTTATTAGGTGCATAAATTAAAAATCTAACCAGGAAAATGATTAAAAACTGCTAAGTATAATCTTCTAAACTAAAATTAAAAACATGAATTCTCAGAGCTTATTTGATTAAATCAATCAATACTGTCGCATAATTAGTCAATAATTCAACTAAAAGATAAGATTAGACCAAATAATTCAACTTTATTATCCATAAGTTATATTTTTCCTCGGCCGTAGTTTAACATCTTAAAAAGAATCCTCTGTAGATCTAGCATTAGAATACAAAAATATCTAAAAAACCTACAGTAAAATACTTATCCCAAAGTGATAAGTATTACAACAAGTTACTATGCTAATAATTTTTATCTTTCGGTCATTAACAACTCATCAGAGTTAAATAGTTTTTATTAGGCAGAATACTTTTTTAATATTAACTTAAAAACTAGGATAACTGTTTTTATACGCTAAATTATTTAATTATTTTGCTAAATGCTTGTTCGATTTATTAAAAACAAATAATTTCAATATTACGCTAGTGAAACTATTATTTGCCTAGATTTAATATATAGCATACTGCTTAAAAGTAATAATTCATTTACTTAACATATAGCTAACAAGTACGTCCTAGTATAAAAACGCCAATAACACAACAAAATTTTTCATAAAAATCAATACTTAACGTAAAATATCTACTATAATTTAGTAAGAAAACTTTTCAGCTATGCACTCTTAATATTTAATAATGCATTATTTAATATTGTATTAAAAAAAAGCATATGAGATATATATAAAAATAAATAACTAAAAACTATGATCTAAAATAGTTTATTCTAGTCCGAATCTTAAAAGATGCTTTCCTTTTATTGTTTAATTCATATAAGAAGCGTTTATTTCATTTTGAACAATTTTTAAAATTAATTTTAGTAAATTTGATTTACTTTTTTAAATCGATACCTCCGATCAATTTGATAAAATTGTAAATCACAGCAACAAATTTATTGCTGTATTAGAGCAATTAGCTATATCACTAATTCATCTTCAGATGAAGACAATTATTTTCTGGTCGCAAAATACAAGCAAAATATTAAATTTATACCAAAATATTTTTAAAGTTTTAGCAGTCATTGTTAACGATCTGTGACTCAATGATGTAGAATTATCATTCTACAGCTTAATCCTAAGTCAAGCCTATTATATAACAACAGTCAATGTTAAGATGATAGCTTTTTAAGCTGGTAATTTCGATTGATGATCTTGCCCGGATAATAAGATTATTTTTCTTGGCCATCATTATATCGCCAAGCTTAGTAGTTAACTACATTCAAGATAAACTTCGTTTCATAACTAAATACTAGCATACTTTAAAAAAATTATTAAGGATTAATACGCTAAATGATATCAAAAACTATCGACTGTTGGATCTTCGATATGGATAATACACTATATTCTCCACGATCTAACCTTTTCATACAAATTTCGGATAAAATGACTGAATTTATTCAAGGGAAATTTGATTTAGAGTTTACAGTAGCTAGCGATTTACAGGAGGATTTATTCAAGCGTTACGGTACTACTTTACGCGGTTTAATGATGGAATATAATATTGATCCATTGTCTTTCTTGGAATTTGTGCACAATATCGATGTTAACTCTATCGATCCAGCGCCGGAGCTGGAAGAATTATTAGCGCAGCTGCCGGGTCGTAAGGTTATTTATTCCAATGGATCGGCAGATCATTGTGCACGGGTAACAAAAAGACTAGGCGTCGACCACCATTTTGACCATGTTTATGATATAGTTGCCTCTGATTATTCGCCTAAACCTAATCCAGCACCTTATGACAGGCTAATTAGCTTGCTAAGCATTGATCCTAAACGCACAGTAATGATCGAAGATATAGCCAACAATCTAAAACCGGCTGCAGATCTTGGGATGACTACGGTTTGGCTAGAAAATGATTTCAACTGGGCTAAAGCAGGTTCCGATCAACCGTACGTACAAAACGTAGCCAAAGATATAATTAGCTTTTTGCGAGACGTAGTAAAGAGAGGAAAATAACTGATGTAAACATTGCGCTACCAGCATTCTATACTAACTAAATGTAGTATACTAAGAAAATGTATAATTTTAAACTGTTAACAAAAATTAAAAATTATGAATACTGCTGTACAACTTGTTATCGACACTGCGTGGGAAAACCGAGATAGCATAAACACCTCTACCAAGGGTGAAGTGCGTGAAGCCGTCGAAATCGTCTTAGAGAAACTAGATGCTGGCTTAATTCGCACTGCCCAACCTAAGGGTAACCACCAGTGGGCTGTTAATCATTGGATCAAGAAAGCGCTATTACTATTTTTCCTGCTAAACGATATGGAATTGGTCTCTGGTGGTCCGGAGGATATAAAACATGGAAAATCCTTATGGTGGGATAAAGTGCCGTTAAAATTCGCTGGATGGAATAAACAAAGATTCCGCGATGCCTCCTTCCGTGCAGTTCCACACTGTGTAGTACGCTATTCTGCGCATATCGCTTCAGGTGTAATCTTAATGCCATGTTTTGTCAATGTTGGCGCTTTTATCGATCATAGTACCATGATTGATGCTTGGGCTACCGTTGGTTCCTGTGCTCAAATTGGCAAAAACGTGCATATATCCGGCGGCGCTGGTATCGGTGGTGTAATTGAACCTATACAAACCAATCCAGTTATTATTGAAGATAATTGTTTTATCGGCGCTCGCAGCGAAGTTGTTGAAGGTGTGATCGTTGAGGAAGGTGCAGTACTTTCTATGGGAGTTTTTCTTTCTCAATCTACTCGCATCGTCAACCGGAATACAGGAGAAGTTCATATAGGTCGTGTACCTGCTTATTCAGTTGTAGTACCTGGATCAATGCCAGGCAAATTGTTACCTAATGACATGCAGGGTCCTTCGCTTTCTTGCGCTGTAATCATTAAAAATGTGGATGCTCAGACTAGGTCAAAGACATCGATTAATGATTTACTCCGTTACTGATTTCTATGAAAAAATTTATATGTTAACTCCTGTCCATATCATTACATCGTTCTCAAACTGTCTTGATCCTGTTAAAATTGCCGCAGATTTAATACGCTGCCCCAGCGTCACTCCTGAAGAAGGAGGTGCTATAGATTTATTACAATCTTTGCTAGAACCGATGGAATTCATATGTCATCGATTACATTTTGAAGAATATGGAACACATAAAATTGAAAACCTTTATGCACGTAAAGGCAACACTGCACCCCATTTCTGCTTTGCAGGACATATAGACGTTGTGCCAGTTGGTGATTTATCATCTTGGACCGTAAAACCATTTGACGGTATCATCGCTAAAGATCAGCTTTGGGGTAGAGGTGCTGCAGATATGAAAGGGGCAATTGGTGCCTTCGTCGCTGCAGTTGATAGATATCTAGCTTATTATGGTGGAAAGCGAGGGTCAATCAGCTTGTTGATCAGTGGTGACGAGGAATGCCAGGCTATTAATGGCACCGCTAAGGTCATTAATTGGATGAAAAATAACGGCGAGATTCCTGACATGTGTATCTTGGGAGAACCAACTAACCATACGATTATGGGGGATATGATAAAAATTGGCCGTCGTGGCTCATTTACAGGACGTCTTACTTTACATGGCATCCAAGGCCACGTCGCTTATCCACACCTAACAAGTAATCCAGTACACCAACTAATTCGTTTATTTACACCGTTCATTAACAATAACTTAGACCGAGGTACAGTAAACTTTCCACCAACCACTCTATCAATAACAACAATTGATGTAGGTAATGTAGCCAATAATGTTATTCCAGCGAAAGCACAAGCTACCTTTAACGTACGCTTTAATGATAGCTATTCGTCTGAATCGCTTAACCTCATGTTTCGTAAGTTTTTTGATAAGCAGGATATGTCTTACACACTTAAAACCGAATGTTCCCGTGAAAGCTTTCTTACAGAACCTGGGGCACTATCCGAGTTAATATCAGACAGCATATTTGTGATTACAGGCAGACGTCCAGAGCTAAGCACAACTGGTGGTACATCAGATGCTAGTTTCATTAAAAGACTATGCCCAGTGGTAGAATTTGGTTTAGTCGGCCAAACTATGCATAAGGTTGACGAGCACGTGTCCGTAGCTGATATTTATACCTTACAAGACATTTACTTCACTGTATTAAAATGCACTCTTGGCTAATGGTAATACAATTAGATATCGCTGATCACTTATAATTTTTACCAAAAACAGCTATTACTAATTTAGTCTGCAGTGAATTACAGTAATTTGCTAAATTTTAGCACTGTAAATACTATAGCATATTCAATTTATTAATCCTTCAATAACTAATAAGCATCTTAGCTATTATCAATGGCTAAGATGATATCAATACGAAATACGTACACTATCAAATTTCGCTGCCCATTCGGAGGTTGCCTAATGCTTATAACTATTAAATGTTTTCTAAAAAACATTTAATAGTTAAGAAACAATAGAGAACTTTAAGTTGATTAAAATATGATAGCATATTCCCATATCTCTTTTATTATTAAATAATATAACTAAAATTATGGTTCGTTATAATTATGTTAAATTAATGCTTTAGAAGAAGAAGATTAGTTTTACACTTGACTCAGATGCAACATGAATATTATCAAAAAATTATCTTATGGTAATTATACCTAATTATTTTTATAAAAGAAAATGAGTACATATCTATATAAAGATGGTACAACGGTGGATTGTCTAGACACCATCTTTGAATATAACTCGTTTATCAAATTCATGATAATTTATCTTTCTACAAATTAAGTAATACATGAAGTATGGCAGTAATAATTGTATATAGTAAATATATTGCTTTATTTGAAATGTTGTTTTGGTTTTAGCAGTGATAAACAGTCAATAAGATAATATTATTATTTTTTTTTGTTTGATTTCATGCTAGTGGATAGCTTTTTAAGAAAAAATTTATAAAGATGTACTGGAGAGTGTTTTTAAATCTTATGCAGTAAGTAAATTATTAATCAAATAAAAATATCACTATACAGTGATATTACTAATGCCTTGTTTTTATAAGTATAATTAGTTTTATTAAATAAAATTTATATATTTATTTTTAACTAAATAAAGAGATAAGTATCATTCTAAGTAAGTTTTTTTATTAGCAGACAATAAGCGTATAGATGTTACTTTTTAGAGAAAGTTTATTTTTTTAACAAAAAACTGTAATTTTAAATAAAAGAAATAAATCTTTGATTTTATCAAATAAACGCCACATCAAATAAATAATACATATACAAACTAAGCTAATTAAACAAATAATAATTGTATTATTATATCATTGAGTTCAATGTCAAGCTAATCAATCATTAAACTACTAAAATATTAATTTTAATCTGTTGGTATAGAAGTTATCAACTTTTATTAGTAATATTTAATTTATTATGCATTAGTGATTAGAACATACTTACATATCTCTCCTCAAAACTCTATAAGAATCCTTTTGCTAAAAGGAAATTTTACTGCTTTATTGCATCCTTTAAAATAGTTTTAAAGGATGCAATAAAGCAAAGAAAACATACAACAAAACTACCTAGCGGTTTGATTTAATATTTATAATCTATAAAATAGGCGAGGGGTATAAAGAGGCTAAAGCCTCTTCGATGGCCGCGATAACTTTATTGTTGCTATCAATTATATTATATCCGCCAGCCGCCTGAGCCATGTCAAGACGTCCACCCCCTCCCTTACCACCGATAGCAAATGAAGCAGCTCGAACTAGATCGATTGCGCTAAAACGATCAACTAAATCATTAGTAACAGCAACTACCAGTGAGGATTTACCATTATTATTACTAATAATAGCAACAACTCCAGAGCCAATTTGTTGCTTAAGACCATCGGCGATACTTTTTAATTCACAAGCTGGAACAGCATCCAACAACCTTATAGTGAAGGTAATTCCGCAGACATTTTTAGTAATACCACCACCAAAAGCTAATTGCTTTCTGCTTTTAACTAAATCACGTTTAAGCTGATGAACCTCTTGGATTAAAGCATGAGTGCGAGCAGGTAATTTTTCCGGAGTACTTTTTAATTCAGCTGCAACCTTTGTAATAATTTTTTCGTGAGAATTGATCCAATTTAACGCACCCATGGCAGTAACTGCCTCAATTCGTCGTACACCAGCAGAGATAGCCATTTCAGAAATGATCTTTACTATACCTATATCGCCTGTTCTTTTCACATGAATTCCACCACAGCATTCTACTGACCAAGCAAACCTGTTATCTGATTCAATCTTTCCTCCCATAGAGACGACGCGAACTTTTTCGCCATACTTTTTGCCAAATAGTACTGTGCTTCCCTCAGTGAGGGCTGATTCTAATGTCATTTGACGTGTAATTACAGAAGAATTCTGAAATACTCGGCGATTAACCTCACTCTCTATCCATAACAGATCACCATTAGTGATAGCAGTAGGTTGAGTAAAATCAAAACGTATACGATCAGGTGTTACTAACGAGCCTTTTTGAGCAACTTCACAGCCAAGCCTTCTACGTAAAGCCTCATGCAACAAATGAGTGGCAGAATGGTTAGCACGTACTCGATCACGTCGATCAATATCGACCAGCATTTCCACCGAGTCACCAATCTTAATTATTCCACTATTACTTATAGCAACATGAACAAAAAGATCACCAAATTTTTTCTTAGTATCCGTGACGGTTAGAGTTGCTCCACTGGAAGTGCGCATAATACCGGTATCACCAATCTGGCCTCCGCTTTCTGCATAAAACGAGGTCTGATTTACGACAACCAAAACATCAATGCCTGAGTGTATACTGCTAACCTGCTTGTTGTCGACGATCAATGAGCAAATCACAGCATTTATTGAGGTCTTATCATAACCTAAAAATTTGGTTGCACCGACATCTTTACGGACCTGAGACCAGATAAGATCTGGTGCAGCCTCGACTAAACCAAACCAGGATTTACGAGCAGCAGCACGCTGACCTGCCATAGCCAGATCAAAACCAGCCTGATCCAAAGATCTGCCTTGACCACGCAAAATATCACTGGTCAGATCTAGAGGAAATCCATATGTATCATATAATTTAAAAGCAAATTCACCACTTAGAGGCTGACCAAAGCCAAGCTTATTGGTCTCATCAGATAAGAGGCTTAAGCCGCGATCCAAAGTCTCCTTAAACTTGATCTCTTCCATTTTAATAGTTTCAGTAGCCAAAGCTGATGCGCGTACTAATTCAGGAAATGCTTCACCCATATCTTTCACAATTGTTGACACCAAACGATACATGATTGGATCGGTACAACCCATAATATGTATATGACGCATCGCTCTGCGCATAATTCGGCGCAAAACATAGCCACGACCTTCACTTGAAGGCAACACACCGTCAGCAATTAAGAAAATGCTAGCCCGCAAATGATCAGCAATTATGCGGTGAGATACCTTAAATTTGCCATCCGGATCTGCACCAGAAATATCTGCAGAAGCTTCGATAATATGGCGCATTGTATCGATTTCATAGTTGTCATGCTTTCCTTGCAATACCGCAGTAATACGTTCCAACCCCATACCGGTATCAATCGATGGTCGAGGTAAATCAACACGCTCTTCTTGCGAAACTTGTTCATACTGCATAAAAACTAAATTCCATATTTCTATAAATCTATCTCCATTTCCATTAGACCTACCAGGCAAATCACCAGAGAAAGAAGGTCCATGATCAAAGAATATCTCTGAGCATGGACCGCATGGACCGGTATCACCCATTGCCCAAAAATTATCTGATGTCGGGATGCAAATAATTTTTTGCTCCGGCAAGCCAGTTATTTTGTTCCAGAGCTTAGCTGCTTCGTCATCTTCAGCATATACAGTCGCCAATAATTTATCCTTGGACAAGCCTAATTCGTTAGTTATCATTTTCCAAGCATACTCGATAGCTTCAGCTTTAAAATAATCACCAAAAGAAAAGTTACCTAACATCTCGAAAAACGTATGATGACGCGCCGTATAACCAACATTATCCAAGTCGTTATGTTTGCCTCCGGCACGCATGCATTTTTGTGAGGTAGTCACTCTCGTATACTCACTAGTTTCCTCGCCAGTAAACAAGCTCTTGAATTGAATCATACCTGAATTAGTAAACATCAGCGTTGAATCATTGTGAGGAACGAGCGAGCTGGAAGCAACCTCTAAATGTTGGTGATGATTGAAATAATCGAGAAAAGCTCGGCGTATGTCCTTACTCGTTGCCATAACGTATCTCCAAATACTTAGCTATCTTTCGACATATTAAAATATGCAAAACGACCTCGTCAAAATTGCTGAATTATAAAAGCAAATTACTAGGCACTGCCATAAATTATTTAATAATTAACAAATTATCTTTTATTGTTCGTTAACAATAAATACTTCTTTAAACAATTTATTAATTGTTCAGTAGAAGTTTTTTAATGTAAAGTAAAATTATTAATATGATTAACCCTTAGTAAACATTTTTATTTTTAATCAAGGTGCGTAGGTAAAAGAGGAAAATATATCTTACAAACGACTAGGAATCTTATTAAAAGTATAGTCCTACTCATAGTAAAAAAGCGATTAGACGTGCGTGTAAAAAAGCAATCTATATAGAGAAATTTAATACTTGTATTAAATTTCTCGGCACAGCCTAGATTATTAGTTAAATTAGATAATTTTTTTTAATTGTCCTACGATACGTAGGAGAATAATTTCTTGTAAATTAGTTATCAACTAAAAGATTAAATTTATTAAACGATACTAAAAATTATCATTCTATTTACGAAATAGAAAAATAGTGAAGTGCCATTAGCTTAATCAGGCCAAAATGTAATATTACGACAACCATAACTAGTCCATTTTACAAAAATTTATTTCATCAAATATATACCTTAGTATAAGTAATAACTATTAATATCATCTAAACTAATGCTATATAATTTATTAATTGTAAATTATATATTTATAGGATTTTTATATCTATAAACAAGCTAATCGTTAGTTGATGATATTTAAATTTTGCTAATTAGTTCAATAATGAACTAAATATTAGCTTAAATTAAATATAATTAACTGTACGTAGAGCTTTTTCAATGGAAAATGACTAACTAAGATAGTTTCTAATTTAGTTAATAGTGTAACTGTTTACTTAAATAATAAACTAAAATATATTTAGTATTCCTTTATAATTTTATGCTAACGACATTTTTAATTAAATTTTATTTAATCGCAATAAGTAACCCAATGATAATATTTATTGTATAAATAATTGTAAGACAAAAAATTTCTTGCTTTTTACTAGATTAGATTATATATATTAAATATAATGTTTTGACTTTGTTAAGATTTACATCTGTATGTTTGAACTAATACTTAAAAAGTAAAATATTTTAAAAAGTGCTAAAGCATCAAATGCTAAAAAATTACGAGTAATATAAAAAAACAAATGTAAGATTGTCTCTATAGGAGATAGATTAGATAAAAACCGGAATAATAAAATATCTATTTTTATAGACAAATTAGATTATTTATCAACCTCAATCACTTAGTTAAAAAAAGATTATTTTTTTGTAGTAAATCAAAAAAAGATAATGCTGCCGCAAGAGGGAATTGAACCCCCGACCCGCGCATTACGAATGCGTTGCTCTACCGTCTGAGCTATTGCGGCAAAGAAAATCCAATAATCAATCAAATTATTTCTCTGCATAATAGGGATAATCAAACGAAAATGCAAGCTTCGGCTATTACTAGTAAGCTGTTAGTTGGGATAATTTAAACAAAGTTCTTCCATTATAGACTACTATAGTAAAATGCAACACACTGCATGTTCAATACGAAGCTTTTATAAATGAGTTTTATTACTATCCGTTTAATCTATAATAAAGCTGTAACGGATTTAAAATAGTCGGGAAATATCTTTCCTCTTGTATATAGCTAATGCTTTTGCTGTTAAATAACTTAAACAATTACTACATAGATATGTCACTTATCGTTAGGTCGAACGTTAATTATACGCTTTAGGAACATTGCGCAGTTTGTTACTAGCCTTCTAGCTACTCGTTGATAATAGAATAGTTCGTTGGGTAAAAATAAGTAATTAAAAAACGATAATTCAAGATAATGTCAAAATATACAAGTAAAAACTATAACAATTAATAGATCTAAGCTTGCTATACGTTCTTACACATGCATCAACGTCGAAGAAATTTCTTCAATATTTCATTAAAAAATCAACAGGATTATCGTAAAATTATTTACTAGTTAGCGCATAAATTACGAACAATGCTTCTTATATTAACTGTAATTTAAAAAATTTTTCTAGTAAAACAGTACAACAATAATTTTAATTGTGTAAAATGTCTTAAAATCTTTTGATAAAAAAGTTTGTAATAGATTACTAGATCTGTTTTAGAAGATTTTATCAGCTAAGTTAAGCAAAAATGAATATCGCTTAATTTTAACAAACAAATATAAAACAAAAAAAAATTAAGTTACCAAGCAAGTTTTTTTGTTGGTTTTATATGCTGAATTGTAGACCAGCGAAAAGATCTAACTGAGTCCATACCATTGCGGGGAAAACTGCTTAGGACCGGTGGAAAAACTATTACTGGTGGACGAATCCAAGTAATCGTTTCAAACGCACCACAATTATTACATGCAATAGTCCATAGAGGCATAACTGAACCACAAGAAATACAAGTCCATGCGGGATCACTTAAAGCATAAGATGCTCTTTGCATCCAATTACGAGATTTGATTAAATTGCCATGCTCGCCCTCCTCTAATCTAGCCCAAAGCATGCATGCTCGAGGGCCAATATCATCTGGAGCCAAGGAAGAAAGTTGAGCCCTAGCTTCACCCCAAAAATCATTATCTAAGGCAGTTTCAGCAACGGCCAAAAGGCTTTCGGCATGTTCTGGTAAACTTTCCACCATCGCCTGTATTTTGCATAATAACATAGATCCAGCAAGGTCATCTTTCCACAATATACGCATTAATGTAACTAGATCTGGATGAGGTGTTTGTTTCCATTCTTTATTTATCAGCGTATAGGCTTTATCTTTACGACCCATAGCGCCTAATAGCCACGCTTCTGCTATTATAGCAGGTACAAAGTCCGGTTGACTTTCTCGAGCCTTAGCCGCAAAAGTCAGAGAAAGATCTTGGTTATCAGCTAATCTTGAGCGCTCTATTAGCAGAGCGGCCCGATGTCTTTTACCAGAGGACTTAGAAATAAGTCCTCTCTTAACAAAGTCCTGGAGAGCAGACTGCGCTTCTTCCCATTGACCATCCCGAGCGAGAGCGAAGACCATTGTAGTGGCTACTTTAACAGAGGTTGGTCGCAAATTATTTGCTTTTTTAGCTAGCTCGAGAACATAAGGGTAATCACCCCTTGCACTAGCCAACCGCATCAAGCCGAGTAATCCAAAAAAAGCAGTATCTTCGTTGTCTCGCATAGTAGCAAAATAACGCCCAGCAACAGATAAATCTCCCCCTAATACCGCTGCTTGAGCAGAAAGCAATCGAGTTAGATATGGATCTTTTAGAAGGGAGCCAGCTTCACGCGAAAAACGTTTAGCCTCACCTCCATCACCAACAGCGACTGCTGCCAGCCCTTGAATGAGAGCATGGTAGCCAGCTTTATCACGATAAACTTTACGGTAGTGCCATAACGACGAGGGAATTTTTATAAGCGCATAAACAACCCGCCAACTGAATGTTGCCAAAGCAATTATAACACTAATTGCTAATAAAAACAATGCGCATGATGTTTCTAATTTCCAATCCAACCACTCTATGCTAATCCAGCCAGGATATTGAGATAGCCAGACTGCGATAAATACAAAAGTAACAAGCTGTATAAGATAAATTAGTGATCCTCGCATCTATTCAATCCCCTAACAGCGCAGCAAGCGCCTGCGAATGCAGAGTATGTATTGCTTTATCTAAAGCAAAACGCTCCTCTACCGCAGTGATCCATGGCTGTGCCGCTTGAGCAGCTTTACCAACTAACGCCTCCAAATAATCAGCCGCTATCAAAAGATCACCATTCCTGGTAGCTGCTTCAGCTCGATTGATTATAGCGTCAAGAGAGCGATTATCATCCGTTTCAGTGTGTCGTAAGGTTACCAATGAGAATATACGTGTCATTACCTTGTCAACTATATCATTATCATCACCGATTGAAGACGTGGATTTGATTATCGATTGGGCAACAGCCGGAAAACTATACCGCAAATCTACCAAGGAAGGTACACCATCCACATGAGTGCGCAAAATAACAATAGCCTCGGCAATTTTTAGCTGATCCCAAGCAGCATTTTCTAGCTCGTCCAGTTCTACCGCAAAAGCACTACCTTTTTGGCTAGCTTCTTGCAAACGATCAATCGCTAACAAGAAAGCACCAATCTTCTTTTTTTTATTTTGGTCTTCTTCTAATTTGTATTTTAGCTCTTGCTGAGCAGCAACTATATCGTCAATCTGAGCGATCAGACTAGTATCCCTGTCTTCAAAAGAACTCCGTAAAACTTTTATTTTCTCTTGCAAGATGTCAAAACCATCAGACGAGACAAGCGGCCATTCAAAATTTTCTTGTTCTTCTATATTTAAAAGACGACGTTCTAAAATAGACAAACGATCCGACAAATCCAAACCGGCTGATGAAAATACGTCAATATCTTCCGCAACTTTTTGCTTGTAGCGAAAAGTTGCTACAT
Source organism: Candidatus Endolissoclinum faulkneri L2 (assembly GCF_000319385.1). Taxonomy (GTDB): domain Bacteria; phylum Pseudomonadota; class Alphaproteobacteria; order Thalassobaculales; family Thalassobaculaceae; genus Thalassobaculum; species Thalassobaculum faulkneri. Next base: position 877,742 of record NC_019566.1, read on the forward strand.
CATCTAATAAAACTTTAACTTTGCTCTCCATCGCATCAATTTGCTCAGTTATTCTATCGATATTTTCTTTCGTTTTACTCATCCATTCAGGTATTTCAGACAAAAGATAAGTCTTTGTTTCCAAAACAACTAAGCGCTCTTTCAGAGACTGAAAATCTTTCTTCAAAACTGCAAAGGAATCGAAGAAAGAATCTAAATATTCGTATTTAGTAGGCTGAGATTTAATATTTTCCGACGAAGTAGGCGAATCTTGTGTTAAAAAGTTTATAATAGACTTACTTAATGTCAACGGTGAAATTGCGCCAATCATAGCTACATATTGCTCTGCTTTTTCGCGCCACTTTGGATAACTAACATAACAAATGCTTATGGATAAAATAATAAATACAATAATTAACCGCATGAAAACAGCGCTTAAACTCTTATTCTTCGGTGATATTTTAGCTTGTTTATCACTTACGGTATCATTGCCGCTCTTTGCTTCGTTCCCTGCCTTACAATGGCAAACTTTTGTTTTTTCGGTACTCGAGCTAAAATGCTCAGATGAATTGACCATTGAAACCGCATTTTTATATCAAAATTAAATTTATTATTATGGTTTGTATCGGAAACACTATTAGATCTGATAGTCAGCGAATCTCTATTAGTAACAGATATAGGTTTTCTCTTCGCTGCTACAGTCGTTGTGCTAGTAAATTAAATATATGCAGCTCGTCCACTCCATAACCTTCTCCTTCTATTCTATATCTCGAGAATGCTCTTTGTGTTCTCCTCCTTAGGCGTATTCGCCATAGAGCAATCACTTTCTAAATATTTTAAACTGATCAGCTGACAATCATTGTCTGTATAAGAGCAGCTTTTGTCGGCATTTTACATACATACACAGCGTGCCACTTAAGTTTTGAAATCACCTGAGCAATAGAATCGCTTAAACAATACGCCGATACTGTTGAACAAGCCACTTCTAGGGATCGTTTGCCTACAAGAATCACAAAAGCCTTTGCACTACGGGGGGAAAAAAATAATATTCCATCTACTAATCCTGCCCGCAAGGCCTTTTCTACTCTCACCGGAATGTTCGTTGACATGATTGTAAAATATGCGATATGTCGATAGACTAAGAAACCATGAGCTGATAGTGGTGCAACTAAATCTGTACTGACTGACTCTCCGCTTATCCAGATCAATGGTCCGTTTTTTGGTTTACATACTTTTATAGCTAGATTGATGAGAGATGCGCTGTCACCTAATGCAGAAGTAACCGTAACAAAACCTGCCTTCATAGCCAATTGCGCGGTGGCATAGCCAACCGTTAAAACGCGTAAATTACGACTTATTCCTAGCCGTACCGCACCTTGCACTCCGTTGCCGCTAGTAAGTAAAATTGCCTGGACATCACTAGCAATAGTTGCCATTTTAGCAACCGGTTTAACCGATAACATAGGTGCTGGCAGCACCTCAATCCTATATTGCGCAAGCTCAGCCCGAAAATCAGCTATCAGTGATGCTGGTCGAGTGACTATAACTCGCCGTAATGGCATAAAATGTTAAGCGAGAAAATTGCGGCCACAGCGCGACAAAATATCCTCACCCACCCAACGACCAAGAGATTCTGCCTCACTAGCAACAGCGCTCGCAGTCACAGAATGACTATGCATTCCGTCCAATGATAACACCAAGCCGCTCAAAGTCAGGAGATTACCATTCAACACCGCATGACCGGAAATTGGGGTACGACATGAACCTTGCAGTGTTGCTAACATCGAGCGTTCCGCTATTACCCTTGAACGACTTGCCCAGTCGTCCAGAGCAGAAAGCCATCGAGCGATATTAGCGTCATGAGTCGCAGTACTACCTGCTCGACGCTGCACACCAATTGCTCCTTGACTAACTGCTGGCGGAAATTCGTTCACCTCCATTATTTTAGTAATTGTATGCTCCATCTTTAAACGTTGTAACCCACAAACTGCTAAGAAAGTTGCTTCTGCCTGGCCTTCGCGCAGTTTACGCAAGCGAGTATCCAAGTTCCCACGAAACAAAACTATCTGTAAGTCTGGTCGTTGACTGCGCACTAAAGCAGCACGTCGGACTGAAGCGGTACCAACTCGCGCACCGTCTGGCAAATTATTAAAACTATCAACACAGTAAGAAATAAACGCATCGCGCGGATCTGAGCGCGGCAATACAGCCTCAAGTACGGTAGATTCGGCAATAGTAGTTTCAATATCTTTTATTGAATGTACCGCGGCATCAATTTCTCTAGAAAGCAATTTGCTTTCTAGCTCCTTGATAAACATTCCTTTACCGCCAAGCTCAACAAGTGGACGATCACTCACAATATCTCCAGTTGTTTTCACTCTACGTATTTCAATCGCTCCCTCCTCTCTTAGCTCAGGCCAAGCTGCCATTAAACGGTTGCTAACCTCTCTAGTCTGCGCAAGAGCTAGCAACGATCCGCGCGAGCCAAGAATAATCTTAGCGGTCATGACTACTCTGTATTAGCCCACGATCTATAAAACTAATCTGAAGACTGCTAAGAGCAGCTTAAGCATAACTCGATCAATGACGCACAAAAGAGGTTAAATAGCGCTGGTCAATCGATTCATGCTGAATTTTCATTCTCTTATTAACATACACTCGCCTGAGTACCATCATTCACTAAACCAATCTATCTTTTATACAAGTATTTCTTGTATATATCTTCATTGTATTAAAGATGCAGCAGATACAAACTTTTGCTTGTGCAAAGTCAGAAACTATCTTCTTCCAGAAGTAATTTGTAACAGTGATAAAAGAAAAACTAATTTCTGCTTAAACGCTCGATTTTTGCTATCTTAAACATAAAATTACAAAGATAGTCAAGATAAGCGCGATAAATTTTCCTAAGATAAAACGCTGAATTAAATGACAAAGCAAATAAAAGAAAAAAATATATCATTAACTACAATTAATAACCTCATAGATAAATAACAGAAACCATAAATATCATAACCTAATTTAGCTAATTAGCTTAAAGCCAACACAAAAGCAAACAATTTAAATTTGTTTCCCTAAATTTTATCATGTAAAGAAGAAAAATGCTGATAAAAATAATCACAGAATAATCTATTACGTATTTAAAAATACGACCTTACTACCACTATAAAATTAAATTTATAGCATTCTCAGCAGCCCAAGTCAATCATTGATGGAAAATAATACATAAAAATGGAGCGGACGATGAGAGTCGAACTCACGACACCAACCTTGGCAAGGTTGTGCTCTACCACTGAGCTACGCCCGCTTTGTAAAGCTTTGCAAAATCACAAACAATAAGGCAAAGTTGCTATAGTTAAGTTTATTAATAAATATTATTTCTTTAAATGTATGATTTTTCATACGCAAATTAATTAATAAAAATCAATCTTATTGAAAGATATTTACTGTGTTTTATTTATGCTAATACCCTATTAATTCATAAAATTTAAAGATCTTTAAAGGGATACAATCTATAAATCTTTTCTTCATTAGCAATTTTTCTCCATTTCACAAATAACATTATTAAGAGCTGATAGCCATTTGCTGTATGTAGTTTGTAAAGAATCCTGTAGCGCGTCAAGAAGCATCGTAATTTTGTAACAAATTATATCATAAAGTAAACAGTAAATCCTATATTAACTATATCCAAGTTTAGTATAAAGGTTTAGCGATCTTAACACACTCTAATTAAGACAGATTAATTTACAGAAGTAAACCAATTACACAAGTTGATCAAACTGTACTATAACATAAGACTATAAAAAGTAACCTAGTAAGAATTCTATAGTGGATCAATTATACAAATACAAAATAAAACTAGCATAAATATACTTTACCTATAAGATCATTACCTTAAGTAAAAATAATTGTTAAAAAACTGCACAACTAAGATTCAGAAAACTATTAGAAAGCATACCCATAGTAATTTAACACGTAAATTTCATCGTATATAAATACATACTTTACGCACGAAAAGAAAAAGTATGACACACATATTGTACTAAAACAAATAACTTTAAAAATTAATTACCTTTACGATAATATATATCAGTATAGTGGGTGATGTCATCAAACAAATCAAGCGTTAAATTATTTTCCTAAGTTAAGATCATCAGTACAATGACATAAAGTTTTTTATCATAAAATACTCCGCACTGCCCTTATTGAAGTAAAAGCAAGCAAAATATTAGTAGCTTATTGTAAGGAATAAATACATTATTCAAATTTTAAGTATTGACAAAATTGAATTATAGTATTATGCAAAAAATTTTTTTAGTACAATCTATCTTCTAATAAATAAAATAGAACTATTTCATATTCCTCTCCGAAAAACGCGTTAATTTATGAGCAGATACACGGCGTATTCCTTTTACTAAGTAATCCTGAAAAGTACAGAGTGTCAGAATTACACCTAACCACAAACCAACTTCACCAATCGTTGTGAAATATATCCATTTTGCTGAATCATCTCCAATAATCAAAAAACCGATTGCGATTAAATGAACCGTTGTTTTCCACTTGGCTAAACGACTAATTGGTATGCTAACTCGCAGTTCTGCTAAAAACTCACGCAGACCAGAAACTAATATCTCACGCAACATGATTACTAAAGCCGCCAAAACTGTTATCCCAGAAATATGGTCAAGTGCTACTAGGATCAGCAATGATGCCACGACCAGCAGCTTATCGGCGATTGGATCCAGTAACCGCCCAAGACTCGACTGAACTTGCATGACTCTCGCAAGATAACCGTCAAAGTAATCGGTAATACTAGCTAATATATAAGATACTAAAGCAATCCATCGCAGAGTTTCTCCACCAAGCCAGAGACACAGCGCAATCGGCACTACCGCTAGAATGCGGAAAATAGTGAGCCAATTGGGTAATTGATCTAGCATCACGCTTTAATTCACCGTTTAAAAAATTTCTTGCTACACAACTCTTTATTACAAGACAGAATAAGATAAAAAGATCCTAAAAAATTAGGATTTTTGCATTAAATTAAGAACCAAGGCAACACAACCATCATAATCTTGTCCATGTATTTAAATTGCTGTGGAATTGTTAATAATGGATTACCAGTTAACTCCAATCATTGCTCATAATTTTGGAATATATAACTTAAGTAAGTTTAAGCATTAGCTTACTAAACATCGCACAAATACCCAATGTTAGTCGTGAAAGATTTAATGTCAATCTGCGTCTGTTGATTAACATTTTAATTAGCTCGACTTCAATTTGAAACTTTGTAAAGGCTAAGATCTAAATTAATAGATTTCGCCGAAATCTAGTGCATTAGAATTCAATAACTAGAGTGTCAAAACGCAAATTATTTTATTTTACTGTATTAACAAATGCAATACTGTAAATTGGAAATATCTTTTATGCATTAATTGTAATAAATTATTAATAAGATACTATAGCTTACCTCTATAGTTAGAAATGCACGAATAAATAATAAACTATAATCCTTATTAATAGATACTAACTGTAACATTGACTAACAATAAAGCTGTTTGTTTTAATTTATTAGATAAAGAAGCATAAATTTACTTCAATAAAGCAATCCGACTACAAGTAAAAAATTATTTATCCTTATAAAAATCATTTATTGTACTTTTTATTTGACAAACCTGATTAAGAAAAAGATATTTCTATCTGTGCTGATGTACAAGAACATTGTTGTGCTAACAAGCTAATTTAAAGCTTGTTTCTAGGTTAATGGGAATTTTTGTAAACTTTTATGTATACTTTAAAGGAGTAGTTAATTAATTTTCGCATGAAACCGGCTGAGAGTATGGTATTTGCTGAATGGATGTATAATCCACCTTGCAGTTCTGTTTTATCTTTATTAGCCAACAATGGTTACCTCGGACGATTTGTCGGCGGAGCAGTTCGTAATCATGTGCTTGGCTTGCCGGTTGTTGATTTTGATATAGCAACCAATGCACTGCCTGCTAATATACTTGCTCTATGTACATCGGCTGGTTTACACGCAGTTCCTACTGGAATAAGACACGGTACTATAACTATCTTTATTGATAGTTCTTTTGTAGAGGTTACTACTCTGCGTCGAGATATGGATACTGATGGTCGTCATGCTGTTGTATCCTTTACAGAAGATTGGCTTGAGGATGCTTCACGTCGAGATTTTACTCTAAATGCTGTTTATCTCGACATGGAGGGTAATCTTTATGATCCAACTGCTACCGGCATTGCTGATATTCGTGCTAGACGCATTCGCTTCATTGGTGATCCGCGAATGCGAATTCACGAGGACTGCTTGCGAATTCTTCGCTTTTTCCGCTTCTATGCTGAGTATGGGCATAAAGAACCTGATATTGATAGTCTTAAGGCTTGTGTTGATTTAGCGCCAAGTTTATCTGGGTTATCTGGTGAACGAATATGGAAAGAATTTTCCCGCCTGCTAATTGCTCCAATGGCAGCAAAGGTGATAGTTATCATGGCGGAAAGTGGAATAGCTAAGCATTTGTGGGATGGTCCATTTGATGTAGGTCAGCTCATAAGATTCATAAATATCGAGCGTTACTATAGTATTAATCCAAATCCTATTAGTCGCCTCGCCGCTTTATTAGCCGATTCAAATACAGCTCGATCGGTTTCAGAAAGGCTTAAGTTTTCTAATGTTGATGCAAAACGTTTAGCTTCTGCTATCGCAACATCCAGAAATACTTTGATGAATTCTTATGAACGTAAAACAATAATATATCGCTTCGGTGCTAAAAACTTTATCAATGCTAAAATGCTGCTCGCAGCAAAAACAGGGGAGAACATTGAAGATGATCTTGCTATCGCTAAAAATTGGATACCACCTGTTTTCCCTCTCAGGGGCAATGATGTGCTTGCACTCGGCATTAAACCTGGACCAAAAATTGGGGAATTGTTACGTTTAGTAGAGAATTGGTGGATTACAGGTGGTTTTACAGCAGATGAACAAGCTTGTCGATTAATGCTAAGACGTATGATATCAAATACTAAGATAAACTAAGCGACTAATCCGACTTATGACAAATAATCTACGCTGAATAGCTAATGGATAGTAGTATCCTTCCTAAAAAAGGAATTTTTAACTATAGTCGCTAAGTCAATTGCTTAAATTATCGCTTGAACTATTATTAAGCCTACAACTAAATATTAGTTGTGTAATGGCAAATCAAAAATAGCATTATTTTTAGTTAAAAAAATCAACATCAGGTGGACCGTATGGTAAATGAATTAAAAAGAACTGATAAATGTTAAAATAAAGCGATAGCAATTGTAGATGGGTGATGTTTGGAACATTTATTAGATTATTGGCCCAAAGCCGCATGCTCTTAAAAAAGATTTTTAAATGTAAAACGCGATCTTAAACAATAACTCAGCTGATAAAGGCAGGTTATTATTTTATACCTATGAATATAAGTATTTTATAGATAATTGGAGCATTAGAAATAACTAAAGTTTTATTGTCAATATGACAAATTAGGCCATAGCCAAAAAAATAAATCTATATTGGTAAAATGTATAGTTTTTTTAGAAACCAAATGAATTAATCAAATAAACTATTAATATAGTTTAAAAAGAAAATACGATCAATAAGAATTAAATTTTCACAATAAAATTATTAGACTACGTTTATTCTTAATGATTTAATTACGAAGATTTTTTTTAGTAAAAATAGATTTACTTTCAGTGTGCTAAAATGAGGCTAAAAAGCTTCACTAGTTCTATATAATTGACAAAAATCAATTACTTTTGTAAGCTATAGTATATTCGTTGTTGAAGATGAACTATAAGTTTTGAAACAAGGCTTTTGTATTTAATTATCTTACCTTCGTTTAAATTAACATATCTCCAACATTATTTAGGTGATTAATAAGTATAAATATTACTTTAATTAAAGGTTAATATTTTATTGAATAATAATATATTATAAGTTATTTTTATGCAATCTAATTTTAGAATTGCTAAATAATATTATAATAAAGCTGGTAATATAACTTTTGATAACCAATGATTATACTATCCTTATGTTTAAAATTATCATCTTAAAAAAAGATGGTGATAAGTACATAGCTAAGTTTGATTATTTACATAACTAAAATGGTTATGCCTTGTGTAAAGTTACTTAAATAGCACCATGTTGGGGAATTACTTTTTTAATTTTTGTTTAGTCAATTGCTTTATTGATTAAAAATAGTTGCGAAATTACCTGTAGTGAGTTTATTTACTGGTCTTAGGTTGACGAATAATTTAACAATCCAATTATATTTTACATGTATAAATACATGTTTTATCTTTAAAGTGAAGTTTTGTAGTTGAATTAGGTTTTATTATTTCTTTGCAAGAATTACAAGCTGTTTAACAAATATCTAACTTCATATTTTTATACTTAATTCTTATAGCTAAGAAAGCTATCGATTGATAAAATACCATCTTAGTATGCTTGTGTTATTGTTTTTGTTGGTTAACTTCTAAAGAACTAGAATAACATTATATCGGCTATTAATTGCTAGTTAATTATCTATCTAACCGAAATTAAATATTTTTAATGAATAATTTATTTATAGCAGTTTATTAATTAGCATTTGATTATTTGTAATATTCTACATTAAGTAAATTAATTTGTTAATTAGCGCATAAGCTATGGTTAATAATATTTAAATCAATGCTGATTTTTTTAAACATATTTAAGTTATTATTTGATCATTCTAAACAGATAAGAAAACAACATATATCCTGAATAAATACATTTAACCTAGTATAATTTTATGCGTAATCAATGTATTACTACAAAAATGGTTGATAAAATTTATATTTTATCTTTAAAAAAACCTTAATATGATTAATCTTATATGCCAAATGAAGAATAATTAACAATTTAGCTTATAAATTCTAGCATAAAGCATTTAATTTAAACCTTAAGTTATACTAATCACATAGATTATAATAATCTGTTTTTACTAAATCATGTATATTATCATCAAGTGTGATGATTTTTCATAAAAAATTTTTACAGCGAGAGCTAGATAAATAGCTTGATTTAACAAATAGTAGCAATTTAATCACTGATTATTAATTCATAATATAATAACTTATAAGTGTTAAAATAAAAACAATATTATCTATTGTTAATCACTGAAATTATATAGTTATTTCATCAATTATGTAATTGAGATAAGATAAGCTAAATAAAATAATAACTTAGATATCATCTTTATCTTTCTTAATAGTCTGATCAATATAGACATATGATCATTAATTTGGTAAAATGTTACTATATTTTAAAATTTTTCCTTAAGATGGGGCTCCTAAATGAAGCTAAATGGGAATGCGCTACGCATCGGCAACGTGGTGGAGCATAAAAGAAGACTTTGGGTTATTACTAAGACTCAGGCAGTAAAGCCAGGTAAAGGCGGAGCCTTTAATCAAGTTGAGATGAAAGACATTCGCAGTGGTACGAAATTAAACGAACGTTTTCGTGCAGGAGAACAGATTGAAGTCATACGCCTAGAGCAGCGTGAAGCAACCTACCTATATAGTGATGACAATATACTGTACTTTATGGATCAAGATAATTTCTCTCAAATAGAGATTGATTCTAGAGTAGTGGGTAATAAAAGATCATTCTTAAAAAATGGCTTAAAAGTAAGCATTGAGTTTTTTGAGCAAAATCCACTCTCTATTGCTTTACCCAACACCGTAGCTATGAGAATTGTAGAGGCAGACTCTGTAATTAAAGGGCAAACTTCTGCAGCCTCATATAAGCCTGCTCTTTTAGAAAATGGTTTAAAAATTTTAGTACCACCTTACATTGAAATTGGAGCTTGTGTCATTGTGAAGACTGAAGACTGCAGCTACGTCGAGCGTGCAAAAGAATGACAATTAATGTTCTAGCTTTCATCAAGGAAATATTTAGCAATAGGAGAATATACTAATGGCCGTTCATTCGGCCTTATATAACGTAATTTTTAAAGCCTGCCAAAAAGCAGCTCGCAACCTACGGAGAGACTTTGGTGAGGTTGAAAATTTACAAGTTTCTAAAAAGGGTCCACTAGATTTCGTATTAACTGCTGAGAGACAAACCGAACGTTTACTCTATGAAGAGCTCAAACACGCTAGGCCAAAATACGGGTTTTTAATGAAAGTGCAAGGTACATTGCATAGCAGTGATCCGAATAGACAGCGTTGGATTATTGACTCGCTTGACGGTGCCAAGAATTTTTTACACGGCATTCCGCATTTTGCTATTTCTGTTGCACTTGAAGAAAAAGGTGAGATAATTGCCGGTGCAATTTACCAACCGCTAAATGATGAGTTTTACTGGGCAGAAAAAGGCTCCGGATCCTTTCTCAATAATCGTCGCTTACGTGTATCTAGCCGTAGTAAAATTCAGCAAGCTTTGTTAGCCACTGGTATTTCTATTGCTGAAATTACTAATAGTCGAAATTTATTTAACGTATCAGAAAGTAAATTGCTAGAAAAAAGCTTTGGGGTGCTTTGCTTCGGTAGCTCAGCACTAAATCTTGCTTGGGTTGCTTCTGGTCGGCTTGATGGATACTGGGAGCAAAAACTAAATATCAACAATACAGCAGCGGGTATTTTGTTAGTAAAAGAAGCAGGTGGCTATATCAGCGATTTTAAAGGCAAGATAGCGTTGCTAAAATCAGCAGGCGATTTAATTGCTTCTAATAGCGTTTTGCATACTCCATTAGTCAGTTTGTTAAACCATATCAATATTTCTTAGATATTAATCGCCTAACATATAGTTTTATTTAGAGAATAATTTGTTATTGAATTTTATTCACAAAGAGAAATTAATCACCAACAGAACATTGTTTATAGCGTATTTCATATTAAATACTTATCGTTTTTATATAAGTTATTGCTATTTTCTTATTTTGATTATATTTCTAGTTAGTTATTTAATTTAATTTTTTTCTAATTGATATGGTACATCAGTAATACAACTAGCATTTGTTACTTATTATAACCTTAATATTAGTATATATGCTTAAATGTATAATTATTAGATTTTTACTCGGAATAAAGCAAGTAATAAGTTTACGTTAAATAAAACATCGTAAATAATAAAGTAATTTTTTACTTAGGATAATAAAAATTTTTTTATCAGTAATTTAAATTTAATGCTGAAAACCAGTAAATAAATGAGAAAAATTAATTAATTTAATCCAGTCGAACCAAAACTACCGGTCCCGCGTTCGCTATCTTCTAAAGCATATACTTCTTCCCAAGCTACCTTGATAACAGGGGATATAACTAGCTGAGCAATACGATCTCCGCGTTCGAAATTCACCGTTTTCTTACCAAGGTTTATTAGCATCACCTTGATCTCACCACGATAATCGCTGTCTATAGTCCCAGGTGCATTGTAACAAGCAATACCACAATGAAGCGCTAGGCCTGAACGTCCTCTTATCTGCCCTTCGTACCCTTTAGGTAGCGCGATTGATAACCCAGTAGCAATAACGGCTCGCTCCGTTGGAGGCAGACTTAACGAAGTAAGAATAGCAGCATGCAAATCCATTCCAGCTGAACCACTAGTTTTATAGGCTGGTAAAGGCAAGTCGGCTCCATGTGCTAGACGAACAACACGAATAAAAATGCTCATGTAAAAAGCCTACTCTGAAAATACTCTGCTATCTTGGAGGCAAGACGATAAGCAATCTCAGCTTTAGTCATAGTTGGCCAGTTTTCTAATTTATCGCTAGTAATCAGATGAATAGTATTGTTATCACTACCAAAGGTACTATCATCAAGAGAAACATTATTAGCTAAAATCCAATCACAACCTTTACGTATTAACTTAGCCATAGCGTGTTCTACTACATTGTCTGTTTCCGCTGCAAAGCCAACCATTAAATCTGGCCTATCCTCCGTCTTTTGGGAGAGAGTTTGCAATATGTCTGCATTTTCGGTAAGTTGCAAGGTTTTAATGCTACCAACTTCCTTCTTGATCTTATGTTTGCTTATAGTATTTACTCGCCAATCACTAATAGCAGCAGCACATACCACGATGTCAACAGGCAAAGCTGCCTCACAAGCTGCTAGCATATCACTAGCGCTTTCAATCAGCACAGTATTTACTCCCAGAGGATAAGGTTCGCTGGTTGGGCCACTAATTAGCGTAACCTCAGATCCTAAATCTACTAAAGCCTTAGCAATGGAATATCCTTGTTTACCAGAAGAACGATTAGTAATATAGCGCACTGGATCAATATGCTCATATGTCGGTCCACTGGTTACAATCGCCTTGCGTCCAGCGAGAGAGCCAGAGCGATTTAGAAAATAATTTTCCGCCTCCTTAACAATATCAATTGCCTCAGCCATACGGCCAAATCCGTGCTCACCGCATGCCATATATCCCTTATTTGGCCAAACTATTCGCACCCCTCGAGATATTAGTGTCGTTAAGTTTGTCTTAGTAGCCGGATGTTCCCACATACGGAAATTCATTGCAGGAGCAATTAACACATCAGTATCAGTTGCAAGTAATAAAGTGGAAGCAAGATCTCCACACAATCCATTGGCCATGCTTGCAATTAAATCTGCAGTAGCAGGAGCAATAATAATCAAGTCGGCAGAACGAGAAAGCTTAATATGTTTCATTTCCAAATCGTTTGTCGATTCAAATAATTTTGTATAAACCTTGTTTTCCGTTAATACTGATAGCGATAGTTGAGTAACAAAATGCTCACCTGCCTTAGTCAATATTGCACGGACAATTGCTCCACGATCACGCAAACATCGAGTCAAGTCAAGTGCCTTATAAGCAGCTATTCCACCACCAACTATCAAAATAATTCTTTTATTATCTAGCGTCATAATTAAAATTCCACGCAAAGACGCGTAACGATACAGACTTTGTTACAGTCAAAGCAGCAAACATTTACTAGTTTATCAGCAGCAATAAACGTATTTAAAGAACTACATTACAAATAAAATAAATCAATCTTCTTCTTTTCCATAAAAGCGGAATCAAATCGGCTGTTTTTAGCAAAACAACTTTATTAATCAAATAAAAATTTTTTATTCGAGATTAAATTTAATTAAGGTAGTTGTGTTACTCAACAAAAAAATTTTGCTTAATTGTATTAGAGTTAATGTACTCGCCTTAATTAATCTTTACTCACAAATAGCTAAAATATATTAAATTATTTGATCATTTAGACTGGTAACTATATGCTGAAGCTATTGTATTCAAGATCAAAAGTATAATAGACTGCCATTTGTATTATTGAAATAATAAATTAGCCGAAAAATTTTTTTTTGTCGGTCTAAATTTAGAAAAAATACAAAGCACTTAGTAAATTTACTAAAATTCAAAATGACAAACCTATCTATATAGGCTAGGATTATAAAAAGCAGCAGGTAAAATACGAAGATTATTTTTTTTCGTTTGAATACTCCAACAGTCATTAAAACCTGAGTTATAGTAATTATACTAAAATGGAAATTTTATAATAATCAATAATTTGTCAAGTGACAATCTATACTCAATACAAAGTAATCTTACTGAGTATCAGTAAGATTGATGAGGTAAAAATTATAAGTAATTGAGATATAGCAAAATTTATAAAGCTAAAAATCAAGGATAAATTCATAAATTATGCTTAATATTTAATCGATCAGTCATTAAAACGGCAGTAGTAGAATAAACAGTAAAGCCTTCCTAACTACCATACATCGTTATTCAGGGTAACAAAATTCCGTAATTTTATAATCACAACCAAGCTATTCAATAGCCAAACCATCATAACAACAACAATGTTCATTGTGTAAAGTAGATTTTAGCGTATTATTTAAATTTATAAAATCATAAAAATCAATGAGTAATTTAAAATTAATTTAGTATTTCCGTTTTCCCATATAGCATTTAACTAAAAATACTATCACTAAAATAGCTATAACAAAAGTGCTGTTTAGAATGTAAATTATTACTCACTTATCACTTGATAAGTGAGTAAATGATAGCAAGCATCTTACGCTTTTTAAATACCCTCAAATAATTAAAAATTAATTTTTTACATTGTAGAATAGTATTAATATTTCTTTCTAATAAGAACATCACTCTTACTAATGAGTAAGTAAAGATAATAATAAATAAATCAGTTGGTCATTACAGTGTATCTTTTATATATCTCTCTAAAATCACTCAGTAAATATTTGTCATTAAACAAAATAGAGAAAAAATTATTTCATCTTTATTGGTTCATTTTTATTGATAATGATAATATGATTATTACCTTATAATTTTATTCAAAAAGAACCAAAAAATTATCTCTATAATACTAAAAATTATCTTATATATTTGACGCTAAAATAGAAAAAGATTCCATATGTATAGATTAAAAAATTTTAATTTGATGAATTACTCACAATTAACAATTATTTCAAACAACTTAATAATTTTAATACATAAAAATGCTCTTAATAATAATAGTAAAATATTCAACAAAAATCTGAAATGGTTTACTTAACATTAATTATTTATTGCAACAATATAAATTATATTTTATTCAACTAGCTGACATAAATATAATTTATAGGTAAAATCAACCAATCTATTAGACATTATGTTTTACTTTTACGTTATCTATTACTCCAAAAATTTTCTAGTTCTCATGATCCAACCACCTCCAAGCAGACGATTGCCAGCCTCAGCGTCATAAAAAACTGCCGCTTGTCCTGCAGAAATACCAAATTGCACATCATCAAGAATCAATTTTGCACTATCACCAGTCAAATGCAAGGTGCCCATAGTAATTTCTTGAGAAGATCGAAGTTTTGCAAATACGCGAAAATTAGAAGATATATTCATATTTGCATGAAGTTCACCTACAAGCCAGTTTAGCTCACCAATCAGAACATAATTTGTTCCCAATGCCGAGCGCGGGCCAACAACAACGCGATGTGTTTCTGGGGATAAGCTAATCACGTAAAGAGGATCGGTATGGGATTGACCACCCTTAACCTTTCTACCACCGATACCAAGGCCACGACGTTGGCCAATCGTATAATGAATAATCCCCTCATGACGCCCAATTACGGTACCATCTAGATGTACGATTTCACCTGGTTCATATGCTTCCGGGCGTAATTTTTTAACTACTTCTGAGTATTTGCCATTTGGCACAAAGCAAATATCTTGGCTATCTGGCTTATTTTGCACCTTTAGCCCAAGCCGACTAGCGTAATTTCTAGTCTGATTTTTCCTAAAATTCCCCAGAGGAAAGCGTAAAAACTCAAGCTGTTCTCGTGTAGTAGTAAACAAAAAATAACTTTGGTCTTTAGCTAAATCGATAGCTCGATGAAGTTCAACACCATGCGGTCCAGGCACTCTACGTACATAATGGCCAGTAACCAGTGCGGATGCACCTAAGCCTCGAGCTGTTATCAATAAGTCTCTAAACTTAATTCTCTGGTTGCATTGGACACAAGGAATAGGAGTTTTACCTCGTAAATAGCTGTCAGCAAAATCTTCAATTACTCTCTCATGAAAACGGCTTTCGTAATCTAGTACATAATGTGGAATACCAAATAGCTCAGCTACTACTCGAGCATCATAAATATCCTTACCAGCACAGCAGCCACCAACACTACCAATCTTCAAACCATGATCATAAAGTTGTAAGGTAATGCCAATAACGTCATAACCAGAATGTTTCAGCAGACAAGCGGTTGTTGAGCTATCAACACCACCAGACATTGCTACAACAACACGCTGATCTCTACGGGGACTAGGTAAGTCTAAATCCAAATCAGGAAGCAAGTCATCCATAAGCAAAAGGTTATCTATAAAGATAGAACACAAATAAAAATTAGGCAATCAATTACGTTGACTGTTTGAATAGTTCATTAAAGATCAATACGAAATTACTTGGATATCCCAACACTAACAACAATACTAATCTAAGTTACAACGCTATTACAACCAAATTTCATTCTTGGTAAATTATCGCGTTTACTTTAAGGATTAGCAAAGCTAATTCTTATTAAAAAGCTATAAAGCAAATTATCACAAGCTAATTATATTCAATAATATAATTATTGGCAACTAATGATTTTTATAGCTCAGCGATTGGTAATTGTTCATCAATTGGAGATATGATAAATTTTTCCAAATGATCCATAATCTTAGTCAGTAAGTATTTTTACAATCTAATACTTAAAGGATAAATAAATCACTTAAGATTATCCTGAACAAATATAGGTAAAATATTATCTAAATTGCTTAAGCTAAGATGGTAATTCGAGAAAGAAGCAAATCACATGACCAAAAACAATATCTTGCTTTTTCTAATCAAAATATGTAGTTAAATACTAAAAATATATCATAACAAATGCAGGAAAGAAATCAACACCCATTCATGATCAATGGACAAGGCGTAGCATAATCAATAGGAATAACGAACTAATACATTAGAGTGCTATCACGCTAGCATTTTCACATCATAAATATTCGCGATTGAATTATAGTTAGATAAAGAATCTATAATAATTTGCTTATAGCATTTTAATCATTGGTTATAAAATAAAGGGATTTTGTTGTTAGTATAGAAGCAATGTTACTCGCGACGCAAAATCCAGTTGATCAAAATATTCGCTCGACTTTTCTGTTTAAAAGCAGCATCCATAGCATCACGATCGTAAATTGTTTCTACCCACTTGCGAAAACCAATTCCACTTTCTTTTTCGGCCTGCAGGTATTGTTCATAAAAAAAATCAATAACTCCTGTTTTAGCTTGTTTGACGTGTCCATAACGCAAAGATAAATGATTCATCGCTTGGCGTAAGGGAACTTTTTTATGCTGCCATAAATACATCGTTGCCATAAATCCGGTCCTGTCTGATCCAGATTTACAGTGCATCAATACCGGATATTCTAAGGTTTTCCAAATGTCAATGCTAGCCAACATAGTTAGCTTGTTTGAGGCCGAGCGTGAGCGAATACGAAAATCTACTAAATTAAGTTTAAGTTCTGTGCACGCAGCACGTTCCAAGATATAGGTAGCGTCATTGCGTGACCCTCGTAAATTCAAGATTGTCTTAAAGCCCTCTGCTTTAATTTTTTGCAAATGAGCGGGGCTTGGTTGAGCAGACCGCCAAAGATCTCCATCAACTCTGCGCTTATTAAAAAAAAGTATACGCAAAAAGCCATGATCAACTAGCATGATTTTTCATCAATCTGAACGGTGAGTTAAATAGGAGTATATAGTATCCAGCATCTTAATTAATCTTCTCAAAAACCTCATTAAGGGCTGACTATAGCAACGCGAAGTAAGTCAAGAAGTTTATTGTCAACAAGAATCAGGTATCAAATGATCGTTACAAATTACGAAAAAATTAAAATTTTGTTAAAACATACTTACACTGAACTACTATTGTTCCGCTTGTGGACAACCTTCGTACGAGCTTACATAAAATGGCTAGTTTACGCCGCTATTGCTATGGCGATGGTAGCTTTAACAACAGCTCTTACCGCTTGGTTGATGGATCCTATTGTTGATAAGGTCTTCGTGGAACGGAACCATTCTATGTTATGGTTAGTTGGCTCTGCGGTAATGATAACCTTTGCGCTCAAGGCGTCAGCATCTTTTTTTCAGGAAGCGTTTCTTGCCAGAGTAGGAGGAAGAATTGTAGCGGACGTACAGGTTAGATTATTTACTCATATGCTTGATCAGAATATGTTATTCTTTCAAAATCACTCTACGGGAGAACTAGTATCACATTTTACTGTCAACGTCCAGGCTTTACGTCAAACAGCTTCAACTGCCATAGTTGGCCTAATACGTGACGGTTTATCGGTAGTCTTATTGTTTGGAGTAATGCTATATCAAGATTGGCGTCTCTCGTTAATCGCTTTACTGATCACACCGATCACTGTTTTTCCTATACAAAAATTGGGTGAAAACATGCGCCAAATTTCTATTACAGCCCAAGTATGTATGGGAAATTTAACAACACTGCTAAGCCAGTCTTTTCAAGGTATCCGGGTAATAAAAGCTTACTTAATGGAGAAATCAGAAACTAAACGTATTTACACATTAAGCAATAAAATTTATCAAATAACTTACCGACAAAGCCTAGTGCGTGCTGCTGTGCAGCCTATTGTCGATGGATGCGGTGGTCTAGCTATAGGAGCAATAATCATTTATGGAGGATATCAAGTTATTGAAGGAACCACAACTCCGGGCGCTTTCTTCTCCTTTATTACTGCTATGCTTATGATCTATCAACCATTACGCGGTCTTGGCAAAGTTAGCACAACTTTGCAAGAAGGTTTAGCAGCGGCTGAGCGGCTATTTGTGTTATTTGATCATCGTTCTGTTACAACCGAAGCGCCGAATGCTAAAGCCATGGTACGAGCTCCAGCGGACATTACTCTAAAGGATGTAAGATTTAGCTATTCCGATGGTACTGAAGCGTTAGCAGGTATTAACTTATTAGCTCCAGCTGGCAAAATTACTGCCTTGGTTGGTCCCAGCGGTGCTGGCAAGAGTACTATTATTAATCTTATTCCACGATTTTTTGACGTAGAGAGCGGTTCAGTCACTGTTGGTGGCAGCGATGTGCGTGCTTTAACTATAAATAGCTTACGTGACTCAATAGCTTTGGTAAGTCAGGAAATTATCCTTTTTGATGATACCGTTGCTGAAAATATCCGTTTTGCCCGACCCGAAGCTACAGATAAGGAATTGTATGCAGCAGCTGAATTTGCAGCAGACACTTTTATTAGTTCTTTGCCAAAAGGCTATAATACTCGAGTTGGTGAGTACGGAATTAAATTATCTGGTGGTCAACGACAACGCATTGCTATTGCACGAGCAATACTAAAAAACGCACCAATTTTACTGCTTGATGAAGCAACAAATGCACTTGATAGCGAATCAGAACAGCAGATACATGATGCACTTGGAAAACTTATGAAAAATAGAACCATCATGATTATAACACATAGGATATCTTCTCTGCTAAAAGCAGACCTTATCTATGCTATTGAAGGAGGAAAGGTAGTAGAATGCGGTGACCATCAAGCATTAGTAAAAATAAACGGAACTTATGCTCAGCTTTATGCTAAACAATACGTAAACGCTCGGAAATAGATTTAAATTAATCATTGCACAAAGTGCTCACTAAAGCTAATTCTTACCTTAAGAAAGATATTAATTTTATGTATAGTCTGAGTAAAACTTAGCTGAATGATCTTATTTTATACATGGAAGCGCGGATGGTTCCTTTTATAAATTTAATGGGCTCACTTAAAAAGTGAGCTTAAAGTAAAAGTATAAAGCAAAGCTAAGAAAATTCAGCTTATATCGTTTAAAAATCATACGCGACAAATCAATTCCTAATATTTTACATTAGTTCTTCAAATTATCATTCTGATCAAGCAGCAGAAAAATTATTTATAAAGCATCTTCTATATGCATAATTTTCTGTTAAAAATACAGCTAACGCCCATGTCTCTCAATGAGAGCGGGTAATAAAAAATCCTTAAATTATAACACTTACTCTATTGTAATCTTCTTATATAGTCACTTTCTTTTGAAAGATCTCTGGTTTGTTGTCTGGCCGTCTCTAAATAGGGAAAAAAACTAAAAGAATACATTAAATATTGATATCAAAAATATATCCTAGCCTACTGCTCCTAACGTTTACCAGTTTTAATTTTCAAAAAAAACAATTAATTAAAGATCATTTAATTCGCAATTAATGCAGTAGTTGTAAGTAAAATACTTATATGTTATCAAATCACTGTTCTTAAATCTTATTGTTTTTATGCTAGATGACATAAAATCAGAGTAAACACGTCAAAACGCATATAACTACGAGTGTAAAACAAAACTTATATCAAAAAAATCACAATTGTTGTCCTTTGATACTTAAGAATTTAATGTAAGTTTAAACAACACACTATCTGAGTATAAGCTTTAGTATTTAAAAAGAAAAATAAACCTTCTTTTGCTATTCATCTCGGTGCATATATTTAATCTTGATAATGTAATTCAATCTATCTGTTCTACAGTAGAGATGAATTGTTATCAAATACGACTAGTTTTAATCAAACTATTTGAAAAAATCTATAGCAAATAAAATATAGCTGCACCGGCACTATTAGATTCCTGGTATGGTGAGTGCCGCGATTGCAAATAAAAATAATTAGTAAAATATTACGTCAGTGGAAAAAGACTAGTATGTCGCCCGGGGTGATCTCCCGTTCAATGTCTATGGGAATGGTGATCGGCTTTTCACCCACTGTCGGTCTGCAAGCAATTATATGCTTCCTTACCGCATTTATTTGCAACCGACTATGGCGTCAAGATACTTTTGATTGGATAATCGCTTTAGTTGGTTCGCTAGTGGTTAACCCATTAACCTTGGTACCCACTTACACGTTTTATTATTGGGTTGGTTGTCATATGATCACATGCTCTAATGTGATGGATGTACAAGATTTTGAAAATATTAAGTATTTTTTGTACGCTTTAAAAGAAGGCACCGCTGCAATATTTCTCGGATCAGTACCATTCATGATTATTGGCTTGCCATTAGGGTATTATATAGGAAAAATAGTTGAACGCCTTCTGAAAAATCGAATACAAAGTCGCCAAGCACGTATGCTTAAACAAGCTCTTAACAATAAAACCAGCAAACTAAATAAAAACAAAATACCACGCACAGTAAAAGAGGAATGACTTGCGCAACTGGATAAATATGTAATAATTTAGCAGAAATATAATTGATCAAATACTCCTCCAAGCTTAGTTGCAAGCTATTAAGCAAACGATCTTTAACCATAGCAAGATCGTAACAAGTCAATGCTAGAGATTAAATAAAATCTTTATTTATTTAATAAATGATTGGTCGATTAAAAAATTAAATTAAAGATTATTACGACTACAATAGTAACAAATTATATCTCCAAGCAATTATTTTAATGACAAATTAATTGCAAAACATTAATAAACATAAAGTATAAACTGCTAGACGGCAAACCTGGTTTTTTTGATAGGCTAGCAATTGCAATTTAAGTTTTTCCCAAAACACAACTTATCTGTAATTATGATATAATTATTATTGCCTAACTATATGCTATAAAAATACTGCAGCTATAAAATATTGACGACCTTTTACATTAAACTAAATTAGCATCTAGGAGATAATCCCACTAATAAACGCCTTAAAACAAAAATATTCGATAGTGAGATTGTATTATTCTCTGATAGTATTCCTAATATAAAGGACAAAAAACTAATTAGTTACTGTATAGCTACAATAAATCACACATTTATTTAAATCATTTACTATAATAAATTAGTAAAATAATATTAATAATATGAGAAGAATAAAGCACCATCTATTATAGTATAAATTAGAACAAAATAAAGCAAGCTATCGTGTCATTCTCTGTATCTTTAAACTGGATTATTAGTAGTGCTGTCACTAAAAGGTGGTCTTTATTTGCTAATGATCTTTCTGTAAAAGATGAATATGCTTCATACCAATCCTCTTGGGCTTAATTTATTTTTTTTTGAATTATAATTCATTAGTCGTTAAAAAAATATTTTAAACAATAGTAAAGTACTACGAATACTATATAAGTAATCCCTTGCCGCATTAAACATGACATAAATTTAAACAGTTAACCTGCTAATTAAATTTATGTTATTGCTAAAATAAAATAGCTAACAAGCTATTTTATGACTGTACTTTTACTTAGAATAACAAGATTGTTTGCTGCAGAGTATTGTAGATAATATCAACTTTCAAGTTTACATAATCGATATCCTACAATTAAACTTTCTTATGCTTATGGTTTTTATTAATAGTAAACGCTGGAACAAAGCAGTCAATTATGCCTAATTTTTAACTAACTTAGCTCTGCTCATGAAGAGACCAAGGAATAATCAATACTTCGTTACCTTCTTCGATACGCCGAGTCTCTACCCCAAAAACAGAAGCCATGATTTCGATATTCAGTGCCTCAGAAGGAAAGCCCTCAGAAATTATCCTTCCATTATTTAGTACATAAATCCGATCGCAAAATCGAGCCGCCAAAGTTATATCATGCAAAACCATTAAGCTACTTCGACCGGTTAGAGCAAGCTGTTTGAGTAATATCATCGCTTCCAGTTGATGACGTGGATCAAGACCTGTCACCGGTTCATCTAATAGCAAAAGCGATGGATCTCCTGCTAGGACACGTGCTATCATAATCCGCATGCGTTCACCGCAAGACAATTTAGTTACCTCTCTTTTAGAGAGATGTGTAGTATCTGTTGCTAACATAGCGTTGTTCACTGCGCTGTGATCTACTTCAGAAATTTTAGATAACGATGATAGAAAAGGTATACGACCAAGCATAACTATTTCACGTGCTGAAATCGGCCATGTACTATTAGCTCCCTGTGGTAAATAGCCTATCGTACGAGCAATTGATTTACGATTTAAGCGAATAATTGGCTTACCATTAAGCAAAACATCTCCCTCTGATGGCTCAGAAAGACAAGCAAGAATTTTTAATAATGTGCTCTTACCAGAACCGTTAGGACCTAGCAATCCGATCATTTCGCCGGCTTTTACCGATATGGTAATTACTTCAAGTAATCCTTTGTTCCCATTATATAAACTTATACCCCTTGCTTCGAGGATAAGTGGGGAAGAGCTCGACATTAATTTTAGAGAGATGCTCATAGTGCTAGCATTGATAAATGCACCTTAAATTATCATAATTGAATTTTCATTATTAAATTTAGCAAGATGTATATTTGGAGTACTATTAATTATAATACATCGATTATTTAGTTAGCTAACTCACCGTGTATACTTTTTTATAAGAATACATTCCACTTCAATGGCTAATCTTGATATCTAAATTATTCGTTGGAATTTACTAACTACAGCTCATTTAATGTTTTTTAGCAAAAAAGGATTTCTATACGTTATTGTATAATAATAAGCTTTTTGATAGCTTTATCGAAAATAAAAGCATTTATGCCGCGCTAATGTAGAAGCTGAAAGCAAGGATAGATTATTTAATCGTAATAAATACTGCAAAAACAACGTGATGATTTTATCATCCTCATTTATGGCATAAAATCCAATTAGAAAAATATTTTTTTCCAATTCTAATGATAAATTGCAAGTGAATAATTACCCCCACCAGTATTAAGCAAATCACTCGTATGTAAATCTTATTTCTCTTCAATCAAACAAAAGCCATAATGAACAATGCGATACATGTTGCTCGATCAACTTTATCGTTCAAAAATAAATATTCTATAAAATACTAGTTTGATAAGACTAATTATTGATCCTTCTGCAATACTCAAAATGTTTTTGATAATTCTGATACAACACAGATTAATTAGGTTCAGTGAAAATGTTTAACCTAGTTATCATAAAAGAATTTTGAGTTACCGATTGTTTTATGATTCTAAATAAAATAAAAATACTTTTAGGAGGAACACATACAAGCAAATAATTTTTATTTGTCTGAATTTAGCATGAATAAAATTTGACTATACACTTAAAAAGTACCCCATTTACGTTTTGATTATTCTATTGTATCAAGCGCTCTATACATGTCAATATAAACATTGACAACTTATAATATAAACTAGTATTATACTAGGTCTATGTTTAAGATCAGATTATATTAATAATAGCCTGATACCATCGACATTGGGAATAAATAATATAATTTTATTCAATGCTATACCCAACTTGCAGAGTCATTCTATTATTGTACGCTATTAGATAACTTAAAATATTAGACTGTAGTTAAATAATTTAATTTTTCTAAACTTAGAAATAATTCAATAAAATGTTATCTAGAATATCACATCAATAAAGCTTATAAAAATTGCTACTATTGTAATTAGATACTAAAATATAATTTTTTTAACAAACAACTAAGACCAAACTCTCTAGTTTATTGCTTTTTAATCGCTCCATCTTGCTTGTTTTTGCTCATAGCGTTAGCTATGATACATCTAATTATTATTATTCTACAGGAATGCTTTAGTAGGTTAGCTAACTTACTGTATTACTCTAATAGAATAAGCAAAATATATAATAATTAAGCTAACCAAATGTTTTAAGATTTTCTTTTAATAAATTAAATTCTTTGACAAATATATTTAAATTAAATATTAATCTTTGACGATTATTAGTGTAAGAAATAATTTAATTTATTTATTTTTATTTACAAAAGATCACATCCAACAATATCTCTTTTTATAGGTATAAATAACAATTGGCACAGTAAGCAGCTTTGAAATAAACAATAGGAAAAAAAGAAAATTACTATCGATAAGTTTCTGTATTGTTTTAATTTTTATTCTATCTGAGAACGATCTTAGTCTAAAACAATAGTCAATCGTATTTACAGGAGAACAGGAAATTATTAAGGGTACTATTTGCTTCTGATCCTCGCATAGATTCAACATCTGCAAATTTCATGAAGTATGTTTACTCCTCATTACAGCTTTGGTATTAGAATCAATATTAGCAATGATAAGTTTCTTCAAATGTACAAGATTATTTTGTGAATTAATATTAATAATTTTAACATTGTAACACTGGTAAAGGCAATCATATTGTGGGATCGCGGCAATGAGCTAAGCTTGCAGTGAGGTACTCATTCGAGTACTTGGTTTCAATGAAAATAACAGTGTTAAATTAGTGCCAATTTAATGTCTATACAATACTAACTGCACCATTACAGGTATTGATGTATGCTTATCCATAGACATATGCATAACATGTTACAATTGGGAGAACGAACAGATATCATACTTAATCATGCGCATATCAACGTATATATTTTTGGCAAGAGTACCAAGCGATCTCTTTAGAAGAGAGAAAAATTTTGGCTGAATTAACTGAAGTTAAACACTAGTCATTCTGTTCGTGCAAATAACAAAGGAACATGATCTTTTACCAGCAAATATAGCAGATTATTCCTCAATAGTTATTAGGTATGTTAACTTTTTGGGTGTATTTCCAACACTAGAAAGATTTCAGAAAAATAAATATGTTGATGAGGCTATATTTAAAGTGGTACGTAAAGAAGCATGCAATATTAATAAGCGTGTTGATTTATTTTTACTGAGAGCTATAGCATTGCTCTAACGTTTAATCCTGATACTCCAGTGTTCGCTATAGATGTTAACGCAGAAAATATCCGAGCAATCCGTTCCGGAGTTCATGCTAATGGCATCTACAGCGGTCGAATTAAAAATATACCCTTAATCTGTTTACACGACCTTTAGGAAATAATAAACTGTGTGGTTTTTTGCTATCTTTAACCATCCATACGATCGATCTAAAGCACAAGTCAATAACTTTGCTGTAAACAAAATCCCAGCAATCATAGCCCTCTCTTGCAATCTTACAAACTTAGCGCGAGATACCTCGATTCTTAACAGAGGCAGTTATTCGTTAGAATAACTAATGCCAAATTGATCAATTTTTCCTGGTCTTACCACATTGAGCTTGTCGCTATTTTCCGCGCTAATATTTTTCCTAATCTTAATTTAAGGAGTCTAAATGTCCATCACCCGTAAAGAAACTGACAGCATGGGAACTATGTACGTGCCAAACGATAAATATTGGGGCGCCCAAACTCAACGCAGCCTGGAAAATTTTCCAATTAGTTTCGAACGAATGCCCATCGCACTAATACACGCGTTTGCCTTGCAGAAACAGGCATCAGCCCGAGCCAATAGCAAACTTGGTACCTTGAAAATGGAACTAGCTAAAGCTATTGAGAATGCCGCAGCAGAGATTGCAGGAGCAAATTACGACGAAGAATTTCCGTTGGTAGTATGGCAAACTGGTTCCGGTACTCACACTAATATGAACTTAAACGAAGTGATTGCAAATCTGGCTAATAAATATTTCGGTAATTCTCTTGGCTCAAAAAGCCCAATCCATCCTAACGACCACGTCAATCTAGGGCAGTCATCCAATGACAGTTTTCCAACTGCCATGCATATCGCTGGGGTGCGTGAGATTTATGCTAGACTATTGCCCGGGCTACATCATTTACAAAACGCATTAGATAAAAAAGTACAAAAATTTCAAGGTATTGTTAAAATTGGTCGCACACATTTACAAGATGCTACGCCATTACAACTAAGTCAAACGGTCGGTGCCTGGGCATTTCAGGTAAGAACTGGAATAAAACGTCTGGAGGGAGTTCTACCACGCCTTTTAGAGCTTCCTCAGGGAGGAACAGCAGTCGGTACTGGTATAAATACTAATCCGGCATTCGCCGAAAAATTTATAGAGGAGATTAGAGATCTTACAGATCTGCCATTTACCTCTGCCACCAACAAATTTGAAGCGCTTGCTGCTCATGATGCTGTAGTAGAAATTTCTGGAGTACTCAATACTCTGGCAGTATCTCTAATGAAAGTGGCAAACGATATACGCATGCTTGGTTCTGGCCCTCGCTGCGGCATAGGTGAATTAATTCTACCTGCCAATGAGCCAGGTTCTTCCATTATGCCTGGCAAAGTTAATCCAACTCAAGCCGAAGCTATGACTCAAGTATGTGCTAAAGTAATGGGAAATCACACTACCATCACTATTGCCGGCTCTAGTGGGCATTTTGAGCTTAACGTATTTAAACCAGTAATGGCAGATGCATTATTGCAGTCAATTCGATTACTGGGAGACGCATCAACGAGTTTTGCTGAACGTTGCGTAGAAGGGATGGAAGCTAATAAAGAACGCATTGCCTATTTACTAAGCCGTAGTTTAATGCTAGTTACTGGCTTAGTCCCACATATTGGTTATGATGCGGCAGCCAAGATTGCCCAAAAAGCACACCAGGACGGCATTAGCTTAAAACAAGCTGCTCATGCTCTGAGTTTAGTTTCAGAAGCAGATTTTGACAAGTGGGTATGTACAGAAACAATGTTAGAATCGCGGAGATAAACAGCGCTCGATTAGAAAAATTAATTAAAATATCTCCTATATTCCCTGTAAAAGTGTAACAATACAACAAAATAACAGGAAAGCATTTTTATGTATCAATTATTCTTAGATGAAGTACAAATTTTAGTCTAAAAAAATATGATTATAATCAATTAATACAACGGTTATATCAGCATAATAAATGGTATTTGTAGCAAGTAAAAAAAATCTGCGCTATAAAAAGAAATGGTATTACTTGAACACTGTACCTATATTTATATCTTAAACTGTTGAAAAAAACACCCAATAAATACAACTTATCATTGATAATAAACAATGCTATTGGTATACTTAAACATAATTTAATTAGATTTGATTAGTAAATAGGCCTAATCCAAGAATTGTAGAACAAAGATTGCTTTATTTGTTGATCAAGCAAGAATATAGCCATTTCAACTAAGTAAAAAAAGATAGCTATAATTCAATAGTATCGATCTATATTAACAGTAAGGAAATAATAGCTAATTTTGCATTAATGCCCTCCTTAATTACTATAGGATTAAGATTCCCGTTAAAAAATAATAAAGGATTATACAATAATTAAAAGTGCGAATCATCTATTACTACTTTTACCAACTAAACCAATAGCTTTATACAACTAGATTATTGATACCACTACGCTAATTAATAGAATTAAAGCTACAGTAAATGTTCAAAAATACTACCAAGCCATATTATTAAATAGAATGAGAATAATTGATGAAAATATGCTTTAGATTAGAGTTTTGTTTATAAACCAATATTCTTCTCTTAGTTTTCCGGTGAATTATACTTAATTAACCAATTAAGTACTTTATGGTATGATTAATATACCATTCAACAAACAAAGCTGCTGATACTAAAAATTAGTATAAGCTGTACTATACTATATAAGTAGGTAACAGTAACTAACGACAATATTTACTGAATAAAGATAATTAACTAGTAAATAAAATAATAACTATTAAATAACGTTGAAGGTCATTACAAGCCGTATTAGTTTAAGAAAAGTAATAATAAAAATGTATGATAATTTTGTATACACTTATACTGTAAACTATTTTCTTTACTATATGAGAATTTTAATTTTGATCTAAATCCAATGTTAAATCTTATGGTAGATTGGAAGTAAGCTAAAAATGATTACCTTTTTTCTTATAAATAACCGCACAAGTTATTTTTATTAGCATTAATCTAAATTAATTTAATTTTATTATATATTTTCATTATAAAGCTTATAATTATAATATATAATAAGTTTTGTAATTGCGATAAACCATATTTGAGATTTTGTTCTATGGTAATGATACAATAAATAAAACAATAGGGTTGATAATGCGCAATTTGCTATAAACAAAATAATAATATATCCACAATAATTTTGTAAACTTGATATTTACTTTTAAGAGGCGAAAGCTTATCTTTCGACAAGGGTTGAATGCAAAGGATGATAGCTAATCAGTCCTTTTAAAAAGGAAAACAAGACGAAAATGTCGTTGGTTGCGTATATAGAATAATATAAAATCAGCTACCTTTAGTATTAAGCTTCGATAGTAGATAATACATTACACTTAGCCTCCCAATATGATTGGTAAAATTCATCGCTGATGATTGCACATCAATCCACGACATTACTCACTAATTAAGTAACTCATGTATTAAAATATATCTTATCATAAAGCAATTTATTTCACAATTATTCGTAATTTATTATTATGGCCATAAAATTTAACGAGATATGTAAGCGCTGCTTATTACAGACCATTACTTTGGAATGAAAACTAAATTGGATATTAGTAGTAAATTTATAGATTTATACACAATGCAATAAAAATAATTATGATAAGTAGATACTAGTCAAAAATACCAATCTTCACAATCTATAACCAATCACACATAGAAAAACGCGTTGTTATTTGTGATGCTTTATCATAATTTTGATAAATAATTTTTTTTAGAAAAAAAGCATGTAGACTAGTAAAAAAAAATAACAAAGGAACTTTACTTCTTGCATAAACATTAAAAAATTAAAATTTAGCTATAAAACTTAAAGACTTATTCTATAATCACCGCTATCTCCCTATAATCCGCAACACATTAATCATTAAATAGTCAATCGGTACAATATTTAGTATGAAAAGTCATCGATTATTCTACCAAATTAATCAAATCTCGACCAAAATATGGTTGTAAAACATCAGGTACCGATACTGAACCATCTTCATTTTGATACGTTTCCAAAATAGCTATCATGGTTCTTTGAATAGCAAGAGCAGAACCGTTCAGTGTATGAACAAAATCAGTTTTTTTTTCGCCTTTAGCTTTAAATCTACTTTTCATACGTCGCGCCTGAAAAGAACCACAAGTAGAACAAGATGAAATCTCGCGATATTGACCTTTTCCTTCATTCTGACCCGGTAGCCAAACTTCCAAGTCATAAGTACGCCGAGCTGTAAACCCCATATCACCTGCAGATAACTTCATCACACGATATGCTAAGCCAAGCTTTTGTAAAATAGTTTCAGCACAATTAGTCATTCTCTCTAATTCATCATCTGAATTTTCTGGATGAACTACGGATACTAACTCAACTTTAGTGAACTGACGTTGGCGAATCATGCCACGAGTATCTCGACCGGCAGCACCGGCTTCTGAGCGAAAACATGGCGTGTAAGCAGTAAAACGCAACGGTAGTTCACTTTCATCAACTATGCTATCTGCGACTAAGTTAGTTAAAGGGACTTCAGCGGTTGGAATTAACCAATGTCCATCAGTAGTTTGAAATAAATTATCAGAAAATTTAGGTAATTGTCCGGTACCATAAACCGCAGCATCACGCACAATGAAAGGCGGAACAATCTCAGTATATCCGAATTTATTAGTATGAATGTCAAGCATAAAGTATGCAATTGATCGCTCTAGCTTAGCTAGATGACTCTTCAATACAACAAAGCGAGAGCCAGCTAGTGTAGCACCCAATGAGAAATCCATCATACCTAAACCTTCACCGAGCATAACATGATCTCTTGGTAAGAAATTAAAACTGCGCGGGGTACCTACTGTACGCATTAGAATATTAGCACTTTCATCTAGACCATCTGGCACATCGTCTGCTGGAATGTTTGGCAAAATTTCAAGCATGGCATTAACCTCAGTGGCAAGCTTCCGCTCTAATTCTTGCAGCTGACTTATATCATGTTTAATCTGCGATATTTCGGCAATTATAGTTTGTACATCCTCCCCTTTGCATTTAGCAATGTATATTTGCCTAGATGCTTCATTACGACGTCGCTGAGCAATCTGTAGCTCTGTAATTATTGATCTCCATTCTGAATCCTTAGCCAAAACAGCCTTAGAAGATGAAGCTATCCCTCGTTTGATTAAACCTTTATCGAAAGTGGCAGTATTTTTACGTATGCTTCGAATATCATGCATGAGTAAATTATGCAGGTTAATTATAAATCTTTACGAATAAATTGTAGGCATTTGCCATATCTATTAGTTTGAAAAATTTATTATTTTAACGTCGAGATATAGGTTAATAACTTATGACATCAAACCACTGCATCCTGCTGTCTTTGCATTTTCTTTACGTTTATTTTCGATAAATTGCGCAATAAAAATAGAAAATTCATAAAGAAGAATGATAGGAACAGCAAGCAATACTTGGCTAACTACGTCTGGGGGAGTCATGATAGCAGCTACTACAAAGGCCAATACAATGAAATATTTTCGCTTGTCTTTAAGGATTCGAGAATTAACTATGTCATACTTAGCTAATAAAATTAGTAATATAGGAAGTTCAAATGCAACTCCGAAAGCAAAAATTAATCTCATTACCAATGACAAATACTGATCAACTTTTGGCTCTAACATCATAGCCAAATGACTATGTGAGCCAACTATTTCAAAACTGACAAAAAACTTCCAAGCAATTGGTATAACGAAGTAATATACAATACCTCCACCTAGCAAAAACATTAGAGGGGTAGCCACCATAAAAGGTAGTAACGCATGACGCTCACTTTTGTATAGTCCAGGAGTAATAAAAAGCCATACTTGCATAGACACCAGTGGAAAGGAGAAGCAAGAAGCAAAGAAAAAACCAACCTTGATGTAGGTGAAAAATGCCTCATGCAAACCGGTATAAATAAGCTGGCGATCTGACTGACCATTCCATAATTGCCGTAGAGGCTCAACCAAGAACCAAAAAATTGGCTCAGCTAAATAATAACCTACAAAAAAACATGCTAAAAAAGCTGCCATCGCATAGATCAACCGTACCCTCAACTCAATTAAATGACTGAAGAACGACATCTTAGTATCATCTAGATCATATTTTTGATCTCTTAGACGATTACCCATACTCATCAATTATGTCTAGAATACGCATTCTCATCCAACAGATGAGTATTAGCTGAATCATTTTCAGGTGACATCGAAGATAAACTTAAAGTAGTTTTATCAAGAAAGGATGATGATGTTTTATCAGGTTCATTGCATGCAATATCAACCATTCGTGATGAATTATAGATGCTATCATCATGCTCATTATTAACTTCATCAAAAATCAATTTAGCATTTACCGATTTGTACATTTCCTTAAAAGCATTATCTTTGGACTTTTGAGGCTGCGATTGTATATTGAAATTATTGCCAAATAATTCTTCAAAAGATGAACGAATATCACCTTGCACATCATCAAGCTCAGCCTCTTCTAGAAGACTTTGAAATTCTCGTACCATTAAACCTACCTTACGCATCCAACGACCAACTGCCCGCATTACGTAGGGCAATTCTTTTGGACCGACCACAATAATTGTTACAATGGCTACCATAACGCATTCTTGCCAGCCAAGTTCAAACATTTATACTACTCTCTCTATTGATTTGCGATTAATACTTCATGTGGAAGGCAATTAAACAATAAGGTCGCTATTTAAAAATTTTTAATCAAATCAGTTATTAACTTTATGCTAATCTTTAGTCTTTTCAGAGAGCAACCTGTTAGTTTTTTGACCACCGCAGCTATCAGATTCCATGCCTTCTTTAAAGTTTTTTATCCCTTTACCAAAGTCACCCATTAAGCTAGAAATTTTACCCTTACCTCCAAACAACAAAAGTAAAACTGCTAACACAACAAGCCAATGCCATATGCTAAAACTTCCCATGAAATTGTTCCTAAATCCTATCCTAGAATGAATTTTTCAATGGACTCTACCAGCAATTTATAGACAAATCACTACAATTAGTGAAAGCAAATATACAAAAGCCAGCTATGTTTAAATTATGCTATAGCAAGACTCTTTGCTTTCATTGAGGATCACTGCGCGGAAATACAAAAGTTTGAGAAGGATCGATCGTAATTCGTACGCGAGTCCCAGGCAATGGCAAAAAAATTCCAGATACGCGCGCAGTTAAATGTAATGTTTTACCCACTTTCACATCCTCACCCCTTACACTAAGATTAATTAAGCTAGCGCTACCTAGTAGGCGGGATTGATCTACTTCGCAACAAATACCGCAGTTAAAGGTTTCAGAATAAGTATCAATATGCACACCTTCTGGTCGCACAACTACAGTAACATTTTGGTCATTAGGCAATCCACCAGATGAAAATGCTCCAGCTATAGTATAGACTGTATCACCACGCACTCTACCCTCAATCAAATTCACCTCGCCAAACAACCCAGCAACAAAAACTCCAGATGGTGAACAATAAAGCTCGGCGGGACTACCAAGCTGAACAATCTGCCCAGCTCTCATAACAACAATCCTGTCAGCCATAAACATAGCTTCTTCAGAATCATGAGTAACCATTAAACATGCAGAAAAACTGGATTTCAAAATACGCAGCACTTCGCTTCGTACACGATCTCGCAATCGAGCATCCAGCCCGGAATACGGTTCGTCAAGCAATACTACACGCGGCTTGGGAGCTAAAGCACGAGCTAGTGCAACGCGTTGCTGTTGACCGCCAGATAATTCATGAGGAAAGGATTTCGCCACATCCGTTAATCCGACCATTTCTAACATATATGCCACGCGAGCCTTACGATCACTAGCTCGCCAATCAATCAAACCAAAGGTTACGTTATCTATCACGTCGAGATGTGGAAACAAAGCGTAATCCTGAAAAACTAATCCAACCCCGCGCTTTTCTGGCGGCAAGTTGTTTCCGTTTACCGCTACAACTTGCCCATTCAAGGATACTTCTCCCTCTTGTATATCCTCGAGTCCAGCTGCTAGACGTAAGATTGTTGTTTTTCCACAACCAGAAGGACCAAGTAAACAAACTATCTCACCAGGACTCACAGAAACATCCAATCCATCAATAGCCTGTACGGTCCCATAAGCATGGCGAATACAGGTCATGGAGAGAGCAAGAGGAATGCGATGCTCGTATGTCATATTAGATATAGGTTATCCAAGATCGCCACCAATCATGGCTATTAAAAAATAATTTGGTCAAAAATTGCTTAGAGCAAGTCTAAATAATTAACAATTGATAAGCAGCTATTTAATAGTTGTTTATTGCCATCCAATTAGATGGTATTCGGTAAAAATTCAAACTAAAAATCACCTTCATTATTATTTCTGCAAATGCACAACTAGAATTGCCATGTGAGAATGGTCTTATTGTATTATAATTAATAGGTATTTATGTTCCTAATTAAAACACGTAAATATCATCATCAAAAAAAAAAATAAAAATAATGATTTTGCTATACATAAAAAATTAACAGAGCATATATTGCATATCCCATATTGATAATTCTATTATATAGTATTTATATCATTCAAATATAAACTATAGTATAATCACAACCATTTGCCAAATTATTAAATATATAGCTTTAATAAAAATAATCTAATTTCTAAATCGTTAAATGTTAATAAAAATCTTTGCAGTATTTTACAATTATTAAATCTCTAAATATAATTACTAAGAAATATTTTTTTTCTAAACCAAAATACAAGAATTGGGCTACTTAATCTAAACTTTTATTTTTTACTGCCTATAGGCCTACCAAAGGTAAAATAACATCTTACAAAAAAAGAAAAACATATAGCTAACATACTAGCATTTTGTTCATTAAACTAAGAGTTAGTTTTTCTCGCTACCCTCATTTGCTAACATAATGCTCTGCGAATACAGAGTAAAGTATTTATATTATTTGCAAAATTCCAAATAACGCTTATTAGCTTTCGCTTATAGTAGTATACATTTTCTTATCATCAAGAGCGCATTGTTGCTTAACAATGGCTTGCTTTTCATTAAAATAAATTATAAATGATTGTCGCATAGTATAGAATGATATATTTAGCGTATAGCTTGACTTTCGTGATAAAAGTCATCGATACTAACTTTTTATCAAAAAAAGAGTAATTTTATGGCAGAATGACTGCACAATATTAAGCTTTAGGATGGCGCTTTCACTGGTTATGCACTTATTGTAAACTATTGCTAATTGTTTCCGTATCAATTTATGTCCCAACTTGGTTATCTAGCTACTGAGAATTGCAAATTGTCACTCTAAGATCCGAAGCTTCTTTGTACCAGCAAAGAATTAAAGGATTCATTCGTTAAGCTATACGACTAAGTCCTACAATAACCAATAACAGATTCAAAATAGTTATTTTAATGCTCTCTTGTGTTATAATTTATTAGGTTTGCGTTTTATCCCCTGAGTTCATCCATAGGCTTAACACCCATTATTTCTAGTCCAGAGGCAACCACCACAGCTGTTGCACGTACTAGGGCAATTCGTGCAATAGTTATTTCTCGCTCATTTTTTAAAATAAAGCGCAACCGTGCATTTTCCCTACCCTTACTCCAAAGCTCATGAAAGTTAGCGGCAACATTAGCTAGATAGAATGCAACTCGATGTGGCTCGTGTGATGCCGCCGCGCTCTCTACGACGCGCGGCCAACTTGCCAACAGCTTGCTAAGCTTCAATTCATTACGATCAGTTAAAAAATTTATTTCAACCCGAGAAAGTGCAAAATCTGAGAGATCTTCAGCAGAAAAAATTTCCTTAGCGTTGCGAATTACCGAACAAGCTCTAGCATATGCATACTGTACGTAAAACACCGGATTGTTTCGGCTTTGCTCGCTAACTTTCTGATAGTCAAATTCCAAAGTTTGATCGTTACGCCGAGTTAGCATAATAAAGCGCAAAACATCAGGTCCAACTGTATCCAATACGTTGGACAAAGTAACGAAATTACCAGAGCGCTTTGACATACGTACTGGTTTACCACCGTCAAACATATTCACCATCTGACACAACTTAACATCTAAATTAGCCTGACCACCAGTTATGGCAGAGATTGCTGCTCTTATGCGATTTACATAGCCTCCGTGATCAGCGCCAAAAACATCGATCATATCCATATAACCTCGTTCTACCTTATCCATATGATAAGCGATGTCATTAGCAAAATACGTCCAAGAACCATCAGATTTTTGTAGTGGACGATCAACGTCGTCGCCAAACTTGGTCGACCTAAAGAGGAGCTGCGGTCTTGGTTCCCAATCGTCAGGACATTTTCCCTTTGGTGGATTAAGCATACCTCTATAAACTAGTCCTACAGCTTCTAACCTAGCCAATGCATGACTAATTAAATTTTTTTTTACAATTGCACGCTCAGAAGAAAATCGATCTATGTGAATGCCCATAGTCACTAGATCTTTCATGATATTAGTCATTATCAATTCGACAGCAAAGGTTCTAACCGGTTCTAGCCATTCCTGTTCTAAAGCATTCATCAAGTTGTCTCCCTCGTGCATTACTAATGCTTTAGCAACATCCTTTAAATATTCACCAGGATAATCGCATTCTGGAATGCACGAGCTACTACCCAACACTTCTTGGTAACGAAGATAAACAGAATGAGCTAATTTATCTATTTGTGAACCAACATCGTTGATGTAATACTCTCGTATAACGCTAAAGCCAGCTTTTTCTAGTAAAGACGCAAGTGCGTCACCAAAAACCGCACAGCGCGCATGAGCAGCGTGCAATGGACCGGTAGGATTTGCAGAAACATACTCTACGTTTACTTTAAGACCAGACCCCATATTAGAGTTGCCAAAATCTTGGCCAAGTTCAAGTATCTTGCTAATCTGGGCCAACCAAATATCTGATATTAAGCGGATATTGATAAAGCCTGGGTGGATAATCTCAACACTTTTGACAGATTCAAGTTTTTTCAACCCTTCTGCTAGTGGCAAATAAATATCATACGGATTAATACCGACTGGTTTAGCCAATACCATTGCAGCATTCGTAGCAATATCGCCATTAGAGGCATCGCGTGGAGGCTCGACGGTAATTCGATCAAATGGTAATTTTTCTGGCCATTTTTTTGAGATAGCCAGGCTTCTTAAACAGGATTTAATTTCATATTTAATCCAATTAAATACATTCATTACAGTTTGTTTATTCTTTATCTCTGTCATTCTAATTATTTACATTAATAATAAAACTAAGCTTAGTAAAAAGATCTTTTAGCAAAAATAACTAACAATGTTTTTAATATAAAAAATAATTTTTTTTTGAGTAAAGCGTTAATTAACCTTCTCTGGCGTAATAGTGAATTAAGTTAGGATTTTAAATAAAAAATATAGTATATAAAAGCAACAATGTTAAATACAATTATACTTTCTTTACTTATTAAAGTTTATAGCTTTTACATTCCAATTATATACCTAATATATTAGGTATATAAACAATTTTTATAAATTTAGTAATTCTTTTTAAGAATAGTATTATATTTAAAAAAACATTGATGATGGTCGATAAAGTAAAATTGATTTTTATCAAGCTATCGCAAATTACGCGGCTAAAAATTTTTGACTTCTCTATAAGAATGATAAAGAGAACAAATAGAAACATCAGAAATAACTATATTTTGTACTCAACTAAAAACAATATATCAAATCAATATTATGATAACATAGTCTTATCTTATAATGTAAATGAGCTTTTTGATAGAAAAATCCACCTATAATCAAATATTAATTCAGCGTAATTGTTATGCTGGCTAACAATATCTTTCATAGTTCATGATTAACACGCTCATTATTGGCACTAATGTATATTTTATAAATCAAACTATTTTTCTCGATTAATACTTTAGCCACCAAGCAAGCAAAATTTAGTTTTAACAAAAAATTTTACTACGCTCTGTGCGGCATAAAATAATAATTTAAAATAGTTAGTTTTTAAAATGCTAAATTATCGAATAAAAAAAACTTGCAACATTCTTTACTTAATCTTTTGCTCGGTATAAAGGCAGTTAATTATTGTTGTCGAAATGTGCAATAATTAAGAACAATATGCCAAATTGCTCATTTTTTCTCCATTTCATCTGAAATTCAAAGCGGAATGACTAATACTCATCTCCTATCCTCAGAACAATAAGCGCAATCTAATTAAATAAAGAATTTTATTTTTACTAAGCCAAGATAAAAGTTATTCGAAAAAATAAAAATTAATTTAATTAAATTTTATTGATCAAAATTATTGCATAATAAATGCAAACAATCATCGTTTTAATAACATATAAATATTTATTACTCACGTTATCCCATGTTAAGTAAACAAAGATATCTAATAAGCAGATCTACCACAAAACTTTAAGAAACTAATTGTCTAATATAAGCACATAAACTAAAGAATTAAAAAAATGATAACTATTGTGTAATATAGATTTTTTAAAAAAAACCAATAACCTAGGTAATGTATAATTTAATAAAATACTTAATTTACTTAAATTTTTAAGTAAAGATAAAAACAATGCAGTATAATATTACCATTGCTGCTGATGTTAAATTTTCTATTCATTTTATGAACAATAATAAATCAATAGATCAGTTGATCGGCAAACTACTCTCACTTTTAAGCATTTTAGGTATACTATCTGCATGCGGGCAAATACCACAGCCTTTTTCCAAGAACAAAGCAAATATATCTTATGCTTCTTTCTTAATAGCTCCTTATACAGAAGGGGTATTAGTATGCCCAGTGTTTGCTTTACCGGATGCTGCTATAATGAAACGCATTACCACTATGACGGTTAAAGCCATTCAAAAGCATGGCATACCTGCTAGCTCAATAACATCAAACCGGGCAAGTTTAATTCTTATAGCGGAAGGTAAGCAACAATTAGATGAGAAGCTAAGAATCAAATGGACTTTAAAAAAACCAAACGGCAAAGTGGTTGCGTTAAGGCAAGATGTGATCGCCAACAATATCAAGATTGATCAAGCTCTAGATCAATTGGCTTGTTGGATCATGCCAAAAGTTAGTTGCATCGATATTCCACTTGCGGATTTAACAATAACAATCAATAAAATTATAGGCGCAACGGGTAATGGTAATGATTTGCTACATCAAAGTCTGACTGATGCCATTAAACAAGTTAATGTTAATATTACTAAGTTTCCTGCACAAGATGGATTTGTGATACAAGGAACCGTTACTCTAACACCAAATGATATCAATGATGACTTAGTTGTTGTTTCCTGGAGCATTTCAGATGCTCGCGGTCGTAATTTAGGGAGCATCAAGCAATCCAACGTTGTTGCTCACGGAGCTCTGTTGATGGATTGGTCGGCAGTTGCTTCACAAATTGCCACAGCTGCAGTTCCTGCTCTCCTAAATCTTATTAGATCTCACCTTTATTTTACTGCAAGATAATGTGCTTGGCTATGCATTTGCCGAATGCTCAATTCGCTATATTTTATATGTAGATTAAAGGAAAATTAGCTAATTTTCCTTCTTTAGCAGAGCTATTTATACATGCCTTAATCTCTTTAGAGATTTCTTAAAACATAACAAAACTTGAAATCCTTTGTTTTATCTGTGTGATGTCACCAAGATATTAATAACGTAACAGCATACAGCAGATTGAATAACTTATATTTTTATTGCTAAATAATAAATAAGTTTATCATAAATTACCAACATTAATAAGATATACTTGTTATCACTAATTCATTGCTATTTCAAATAAAAATAATTTATCTTAATTACCATTAGTAGTAGTACATTAACAGGTATCACTATACGATTAATCTTGCACTAGACTTCTCTTCTTTGATAAGAAAAATGTTGACTTTACTAGATAGTAATCTAGTAATAAATTTCACTTCATTGCTAGAATTATCAAGAAAAGCTCTGTTCGATTATTAGTAGACAATGCAATAAATTGAAAGCATATACATCACTACTTGCTAACAATCCAAAAATTATTTTATAAAATAAGCCTTTACCAAAAGCAAAAGTATAGAGGTACTGCTCTTTAACTTTAAAAAAATTTAATTACAAGTTATTCATACGCTTATAACTGGACGAAGAGTTAATTAAATTACTGTCAACTCGTGCCGATTGCCATTAAGTAAATCAAAAGCACATGTAAACTTATCGATAAATATAAAAACAATAGTTACAATGTTCGATTTTTAAAAAAAAGTTAAAATAATAAACAAGACAGCATATTAACGTATTAATAACATTAATTAACTAAATTAAAAATAATGTTGACTATCTTATCCTAAGATAGCATAAATATTATGCCTTTTAGCTATTATTGTATTGTTTGAATTACTATGGATTAAAACATAGAAAAGACGTATAGCTAAATATTAAAAAATTTTAATAGTCTTTCACAGAAAGACTCAAGAAAATTTGCTAAAATTACATAATATTTCACAACTAATATTAGGGTATTTTAATAAAAACTTACTAATCTAAGTTTTTTATTAAAATTAGTTGCTAAAACCGATAAAAAACCAAGCAATGATACTAACTATCAGGGGGGCCGTGGCCAATTTTAGCCAGTGCTGATGATTTGAATCCAAATTAGGCAATATTTTTTCACGCACCTTTGCATGATAACTGTCAAACCAACTAATCTCTTCCTTTGTCATCAATGATATCTCGATTAACCGCCGGTCTATTGGTGCAAAAGTAATGATCTCAAAACCTAGCATATCAGTTATTTGATCATTTTGCAAAGGTACTGGCACCGTTATCATCAAATTTTCGATACGAATACCATAGGCACCAGGTTTATAATATCCCGGTTCATTCGATAAAATCATTCCAGCTTCGATGGAAACATTATTCGAAATGGCTATCCTTTGTGGA
Organism: Candidatus Endolissoclinum faulkneri L2; assembly: GCF_000319385.1. Classification (GTDB taxonomy): domain Bacteria; phylum Pseudomonadota; class Alphaproteobacteria; order Thalassobaculales; family Thalassobaculaceae; genus Thalassobaculum; species Thalassobaculum faulkneri. The sequence goes on from NC_019566.1 coordinate 917,911, forward strand.
CCTTCATGAACACCAAGAAATACTCCTACCCCATGTCCTGTAGCATGATCGAAATCAAGCCCAGCCTTCCACAAAAACTGTCTCGCTAGCGCATCAAGCTGACCGCCATTGGTTCCAACTGGAAAACGTGCTGAAGCAATAGCAATATGCCCCTTTAGTACCAAAGTAAAACGTTCCTTCATCTCTTGATTTGGCGTACCTATAGCAACAGTTCGTGTAATATCGGTAGTTCCATCAGAAAATTGGCCACCGCTGTCAATCAAGTAAAGATTATCATTATCCAGTTGACGATTAGTCTTTGATGTTACTTGATAATGCACTATAGCAGCATTAGAGCCAGAAGCAGATATTGGAGGAAAACTAGGACCACGCCAATTGCTAATTTCAGAGCGAAATGCTTCCAATACTTCAATAGCATCTAATTCAGTAGTGTTATTAGCATTATCTTCTACCCATTTCAAAAAACGCGTCACTGCAACTCCATCATGTATATGAGCATTACGAGTATTAGCTAATTCGATAGCATTCTTGCAGGCTTTAAGCATGATGCAAGGATCAGAAGCCAAAAAAATAACGGCACCAGCGTTTTCTAACCTACGACGCATCCATTCAGTAGAGAAATTTGGATCAATGGCTACTGTCTTATTATTAGCTCCTAAAGTATCTATAGCACTGCCAATATCCTCAAACGGATACAAAGAAATCTTATTATCTAAAATATTCTGCAAACAACCCCTGCATTTTGATTTTTCTAAAAATAGTGCAACCTGTGCAGTACGATTGATAATAGCATAAGCTAATGGTAAAGGCGTGTATGCTACATCAGCGCCACGTAAGTTAAGCAGCCAAGCAATCGATTCTGATTGATTTAATACCATTGCATCTACTTTATAGTGCTCCAGTTTGCTTGCAACCAATTTTTGCTTAACTGTCGTCTCCATGCCTGTCAATTTAACCGGAAGCAACTCTACAGGACTAAGCGAAGTAGGTGGTTGATTAATCCATAACTCATCAATTGGATTGATTTCCAGTGAAAGTATAATACCTCCTGCATCGTGGACTGCAATAGTTAACTGATGAATGGTATTAATTGAATGTAGTTTAGGGTCAAAGCCAAGAGAACGGCCAGCAAGATGCTTGCGCAAGTAGTTGGTTAAGTTTTTGAGGGAAAAATTCTCCACGGTCCATAAATCGATGTCAACTTGCTGAACGACTTGCGTAGTGTACCGCCCGTCTACAAATATTACCGCTACATCGGATAGTACTAGTAGTACCGCAGCTGAACCAGTAAAGCCAGTTAACCAAGATACACGCTCTGCTGAGGATGGTATAGACTCACCCATATGTTCGTCCGCTCGAGGTAAAATAAATCCGTTAACGCCTATTTTCTCAAGTGCACTGCGTAGGCTGGCTAATCGAGATGCATTGGATTGTAATTCTACTTCATAGGTGTTTTGCCGTAACGTTTCTACAGCATAGTCAAGATTGTCTGCCAAGATATTAGGTAATTTGGAAGTGAAGATCAGCTTATGCCATGCATGAGTTGGATAAGTTCTAGGACTAATTGCAATTCGCGTCAAAATTTTAGTTAATTCGCGTTCACTAATTTCAATACCTATAACACGTAAAGAGGAAGAAAGAGAAGATATGTAGCTGGGTATTTTCAATTAAAGAAAATCCATTCCACTATGCTAATAGTTGTTATTTAGCGAGCAACCTACAGAAAAATTAACATCAAATTATTTATTAATTGATTTTATGCAACTCGTTAATAAAAGTAAATTTATAAATAATTAGGCAACTTCACTGCGGACAAGACGCTAATTAAAAGCAAAGCACTTGTACGGGTTAATAAGACTTGAAAAAGTTCTTTTAAAAATATAATGTCTAATTATAGCAAAAAAAATTACGCAAATGAAAAAAGTAATAATATTTTTATATAAGGAAAGCTAAGGTATATCAAACAATATTGCAGCTTAGTAAGCAGCATTGACAATGCTAATAGCAAGCATTAGAATTTTATAGTATAATCTGACAATTATTTAATATTATTGATATAAATGGTAAAAATTTATTAGTTAGTTTTACGTTAGAATTTTTACTCTATCGGAATATTACATTCTGCTTGTTCTGGAAAATAATTAAAAATTATTGAAATAAATATTCGCTATTAGTAAACCTAATGGGATTATCTTATGAGTACTTTTAGTTAAAGAAATAATATTTAAGCAAATGCAATTATTTTTATTAAAAGTTGAAAAATAATTAATGTATTTTACAATCTAATCTAAAACAAAACACACTATACTATTTCACTGTAATGGATTTTCTAAAAAACAATGTATTATTTTACTAATAAATCTATTTTATTAGATTAAACTGTATTATAACAATAAACCGACTAAAAGTGCTAATAATATGATAAAAAACTTAAGTTAATCATAACTATTATGTCTTACTTATTGATTAATTTAACCCAATAAACACGACTCAAATGGTTAAATTTAAATTACCTATTCTCTTCATCGGAGGTATTGGTGGCTCAGGTACTCGAGCTGTTGCTAATGCAATAATGTCTTTTGGCTACTATGCTGGTGATTGTCTGAATAATGCTTACGATAACTTAATTTTCACCGAGCTGTTTAAGAGACCTCATTGGATTCGCCGTGGCGTATCAGAAAAAAAAATTCACCAACGTCTTCAATTGTTTGAGCGTGTGATGCGAGAAGGTGTTAACTTAACGTCAATAGCTCGCTGGCCAGCCTTGGGGAGATTTTGGCATCAACAACGGCAAGGTTTTGATAGATTTAAGAATGTCGTTGGTTGGATGACTAAAGAACCGAATTGTCATCTATTTTTGGAACAAATTATAGATCACTGGCCAGACGTGCTATTTATTTATGTTACTCGTCATCCGCTTGACATGGCTTATAGCAACAATAAGGGCCAACTTGGCAATTGGGGATGGTTATTTGAGATAGATTTAAATACTTATGTCGTACCAGAGGTTGCCCAACTTGAGTACTGGATTCGCACTCAAAAGCGACTTAACAACATGAGTGCACGACACAAAGAGCGAATTTATACTTTAAAATTCGATACTTTCGTTGTCAATCCGATGGAAGCTATGCTGGAACTAGCTGAAAGGTTAAATTTATCAATAGATAAAGCTACCTTAATAAAGGCAGCAAGTAAAGTGATTGTGCCAGAAAGCATCGGACGATGGCGTAAACATGATCTATCTATTTTTACTCCCAGACAAATTGATTTTTGTCGTACAGTCGGATGGCCAGTTGACTTGGAAATTAATTAAAAATTTTTAAAGTATATGATATAAAAATCAATTTGCCTTTGCCTTATAAAATATTTTATTTTCTCAAAAGCTAATTAGATCTTTAGCAGTTTACTAGTGAGTTAAAGTTATTTAATCACCAAAATTATAATCTTGGAATAATTTTTGATCATCTAAATTAAGCTGCTAACTCTTACAAGTATAGGTTGAATATTTGTCTAGTTTAGCGTTAGGCAATGCAATTGCATACTCATTTAACTTAAAACTGTAAGCATTTTTTGAACAATCAATCTAATTACAAGATTCTTGTTCAAATAAAACCTAAAAAAAATACCTCTCTATATATTTATAATAATTTAATATTATTCAATAACAAAATAATACCAGAGTTATATACGTCATTACTAATAACAATAGTAGTAAAATACATGTATTTTACTACTATTGTTATTAGTTTGCTTAATTAAACATTATCTTTTGTAAAACTTATAGTTTTTACTGGCTACTATCAGACAATTAAAAATTTTTCAACCTTCGAAAGAATAGAATCACCAACAAAAATAAATATCGCAGTAATTGAAATGATTTACGCGACTTAACAAGTTGATCTATAATCAATATCAATGATCCTTTTGTGATATTTTTCCGGTAAAAAAAGAATTGTAAAATTTTCTTTTTACTATCTTTGAATATAATTTTATCTAACTTTTGACTTAAGATTCCTAAAAGATCTTCTAAAAATATCTCCTCCCACGTCGATAAGCTTAACTTTGCTCATTGACAAAATCTCCTTCCTGAAAATCCAATATATTACCCAATAAAGTCCACAGCAAACTTGCATATTGTGGGAATGTAAGCACCAAAATAGTTAAGAGAATAAAGAATAAACTATTAGTTAATAGTAATTTTTAGTATTAAAATAAGCTATAATTAAGCACTAGATAGTAAGGCGAATTTATCAAAACTTTAAGTAATTTAACTAATTAATCTAGATACAAGTAATTATTTTTTTATCCAAGATGATCTCTATATATAACGGAATATTTAAGACTGACTGCTATTTAACTCTCCTATTTCTTTGCGTATGCAAAAACTTAATTACCAAGAGCAATGAAAAGAACAGAAATCACAACAATAAGCGTTGAGCACACAACTTTATTAGTCAAACGCTCGCTGTGGAATATCAACACTGATAGTAGCATAGTGAATATCGGTGAAGTTGCAGCCATAGGTGCAAGAACGACCAAATCACCGCGCAGCAGTCCAACATTTAAGCAAATTATACCAGCTGAGGTCGTTGCTCCTCCCAGAGCAAACCACTTCACCCCAGGGGCTTTCCAATCTATTAATATTGAATCACGGAGCAAGACTTGTACTAACCACGTTATGATGGCAGAGACCGTAAAACCAACAATACTTGCAAAATAAGGATCTGGAATGCCAGACTCCATACCAACTTTTGATAACAAATGACCTAAGGCACGCAGCGAAGCAGCACCGATTGGTAAAAATAATGCCCATAATGGCCAGTCAACCTTAATCTCTCCACGCTTAGATAATAGCAAAATACCAACCATAATGCCAATGGTTCCGATTGCCATTGACCATGTAAATCTTTCTCCTAAAATTAAAACTCCCATAACAGTATCGAATAATGGAGAAATAGAAGCTAAAGCATTACCCAAGGTAGGCCCAAGATATCGTATCCCCGCCGCAGCTAAATTTGCGGAGACAGCCGGACGAAAAAGACCAACTAAAGCAAATATTAGTACTTGCGGTTCTAGCCAATATTGCCAATGCATAAAGAAAGGCGCAAAAATCCACAGGGTGCAGGTAGCTGCAGTAATTAAAATCATTGCTCCAGTAGACCAATCTACAGTTGCTAAACCGATTTTTTGCCATTGAGCACCAAGTGCAAACATAAGTGAAGCGATTATCGCTAGAATTATTTGCATATAATCAAAGAAAAAGTTCGTTACCTCTATCATGTTTTACGCTTTTGGCTAAAATTATTTAGTGTTAAGCATAGGTAACAACTATGGAATTTTATTAATGTAATTCGAAGCAAACTACAATTGATATTCGATACCATGCTAATTACTTAATCTTATCTTGTTCTCAATAAACTATGCGTATGGCGCACCTAGCATGAATTTTTCAAATTATATTGGATAACGCTCATAGGATGATAAATTGCATCCATAATAAGTATGTTAGTTATTTTATTATAGTTAGCCCCTGAATACATAGGTGTTTATAATTTTGATGGATTTATAAAATTTTTATAAAAATAGACATCTATTAGATCTAGTTTTAATCACAACCAGACTAACAATTAACTAAGCCGTAGCAAGGAGTATAAATAAAGTTTATGTGAACTCCGTATCGAAGGTATCAATCACCACCCATAAAACTGATACTGTTTCATTTTTAAATCAGCCTATATTATTTTATAATAACAAATATTTATTAAATAGAATTTATTTGTAAACATACAATAATAGCGCAATAGCTATAACAAACTGCTTCCAAACCCTTTATTTAAATTATATTGCTCTAATGCTGGATTAATTTTTTCAGTAGAAATTGATTAAAAATGTTTTTGTTATTTCTCTCCATACCTAAATGAAAATTTTTTATTCTAAAAGTAAAGAATGCCAATGAAAGAAACCACCTGTATAGTTATAGTGATAGATGCTTATAGCCGTATCATCTAGTACATCCTAGATAATGATATTTACTATAAATCGCAGAATACTATTAATTATTTGAGTAAAAAATTGAGCGTTATTTTCTTAGATTATTTTCGCTCTAATTTGCTACTTAATTATTAAACTATTATTTATAAAATATTTTTTATAGTAAAAAATCTTGGTCGTAATTAGCTATGATTATCTACTTTTTACTAAAAAAAAACTAAAAAAAATTATTTAAATACGAATTTTTCGGTATTTATATTTAACAATGCATATATAGAAAACATTGATTGAACACATCACTAACAAGTTTATTGTTCTAATAATAGACTATAGTGATGGTTCAATTTCTGATATTAAACTAGAACCTAGGATGATTTTAGTTTTTAAAAATGTATTATTTGCTAACTACTGTCTTTACAGACAGTAGGAAAAAGCACCCTTGCTTGAGAACATTCTCTTATCGACTAGACGTTTGTTGTTTTTTAATAATTAACTTAATTAATTACTATTAAGTTTACCTCCCAATTATTATTTGTAATAATGTGCTACTAGTTAAATCTATTAGTTCGGTACTCTTTTGATCTTATAATTACACCTTCAGTAGCATTTGCTAACACGATACAAATTATATATCGCTACTGTTCAGAAGGGTAATGATTGTGCTGCTATTGATCAGTTAGAAATCATGTATCGAATCTATTGATCGGCTAGGGTGGTTTGATGGATGAAACCCTAACGTAAAACATACAATATTTAAATATATTAGCCGTAAAGCTAATTTTATGATAGCATAATAAAATATTTTTCAAATTCCTAATAGGAGGAAAAGCGCTTGGAGTACAGTCAGAAATCCTATATTATGATATATGAAGTTATTGTACTAATTTATTTCATTAATGAAGTTCTTTTTTAGAATAAAGATTGCTTTGTGCAAGTTGACCATTAGTGTGAGGCACATAGGTAGTTTTGTTTAAACAACGTAGCCTAAGAACTAAACAATGGTTCGATTTTGAAACAACAGGAAATGTGGTTGGCATGAGACAAGGCCCACATCAAAAGCGTAATCGCGGACGTAATAATTGCCGTACAAACACGCCTAATCGTAATCAAACATTTGATAGCAATGGTCCTGATGTGCGTATAAGAGGCAACGCTAATCAGGTCTATGAAAAGTATTTAGCTTTGGGTCGAGATGCTGCAGCATCCGGAGATCGAGTCCTTGCAGAAAGCTACTTTCAGCATGCAGATCACTATTATAGAATTGTCAGTGCGTTTGCAGAAGATGAAGCTGATCGCCACGATCGTAGTAATTTCCAAGGCCAGCAACATAATGGTACCTCTCGTGATTCGAATGATGATGAAGTTGATGATTATCGTTTTCCTTCTTACAAAAGCCCAGGAGCTAATCGTGTAAATAACAGCGAAGATAATCGTCGAGCTTATGATGGTCAATCATCTAGTTTCGAACGAAGTGAAAAACGTAACGTCAAAGCAGTTCCATCTGAGCATTCCCAAAAACATGACGAAAAAACATCAGCTTCTACACGACACTTTTCAAACAGAATCTCTACAAAATCTAACGAAGTAGGATTATCTATCAATGATAATGGTGTACGTCAGACACTTCGCCTCTCAAGTAACAAGGATGGTGATTTGCCTACTATTGAGGCTAATAGCGAAGATGATGAGCATCGGCCGCGCCGAAAACGCCGGCGGCGAGGCTCTAATATCGAACAATCAGTTAACAAAGAAGTCATAGATGCAAATAGTTAACCGCATTAAATAAGAATGAGTTGAATAAATTTCACATCATTAGACAGCGTTATTTTTGTGTAAAATATTGTTGACTTAGCTTTATAATGTGACTCTTCTATTTATTGATTTAATTTACGCAATTTTGATTATATAATACTGTTTCTTTCTATCGTTTTAATAATTTATATTATTATTCTCGTTATTGAATAGGTCAATTTTTAATTGACTGATGTTATTTTTTGCTTTGTTGTTTTATGTTATGTTGTTATTAGTGACTTTCATTATAACATTTTATAAAATTTTTTTACAAAAATGATTTGTATATACTATTCGATGGATAAAAGGCATTACTCCTGGGGATGTGTTTAGTATTGTTGTGGGTTATTTGTAAATGCAAAACTGGCAATCTGCGTTAAGACGATACAAATAGGAAGATTCAATTAGAATCTTCCTATTTGTATCGTCTTAACGCTCCATTTAAAGAATATTTTAGGATTTGCTTTTGAGCTTTATTCATTGTATAAGCGTATGTTCAAGTAGCTCATCTCTTTATCAATTTTATCTTGTAATAGCAAAAAGGCTTTATTATCTGTTGCCTAGTGATCCAGTTATTTAGTTTTATGAATGATTAATGCTTTTCTGTAAAAAGAAGCCTATGGTTTTATCAATTTAAATATCATTCTCTTAGAGCAATTTTTATTAACTGATTACATAATTTGAGTCTAGGTTGCTATTTAATACGATGTATTCATTCTTTATATCATAATTAATAAATTTCAGTTAAGTCGAGTAATTTTATACAATATTTGTCATGTTTAATCCAAAATTATATCAGTACATTAGTGATTATTTTTAATATATTAAGTAGTATTTCTACTAAGATTAATGTTATTCAATTATTATTTAAGGTATTTAATTTAGCTAAGATTAATGAGTATTTTTAAGCTTATTTGTAACGAGCTTGATAAATTAACAGATGTTAAAACATTTTCTACCTGTTGGTGAACAATAGAATGTAATAGCATTCCCTCAAATAAATACAAAATCAATGTAAATTACGCTTAAAGATTAAAAAACTTAATTCCGGACTTATCTAAGGAAAACAAGATGCAGATTTATGTAATAGATAGGGAAGGTAGCGAACACGCACTTGAAGCAATTCCTGGATGGCGAATAATGGAGATTATTCGTGATTCTGGTCTGCCGATCACAGCCGAATGTGGAGGTGCTTGTGCTTGTGCTACTTGTCATATCTACGTTGATCCTGAATGGTGGGATAAGCTAGAACCACGAAATGAAGAAGAGAATAATACGCTAGATCTTGCATTTGATGTTAGTGAGTATTCTCGACTTTCTTGCCAAATCTTATTCAATGAAAATTTAGATGGGCTTAAAATGACACTAGCGCCTGAATAATTAATAAATTTAAGCAGAGATTTAACTGAGTATAGAATTATACTTAATAATTAAAAGAAAATTTCCCAAACATGTCAGTAGTGTTATAAATTTATTTTTGATTTAGGGACTATTTCGCATTGATTCTTCAATCATTCTGATCTTTGATCAAAAGATATATGATAAAAAATCAAGAGAAATTATCTTAGGTTAAGAATGGTGTATTATTGTAATAACATTAGTAATTTAAGTCAAGTATAACCAAATGACTTTATGCTCCCGAGTAATTATTAGAGAATTATAATTTAAATGTTTTTCCTTTTTCCAGCATCAAAATAAATGTTTTTGACATTTAACAAACTTTTTATAGTACTAAAAAAAATTAAATTGCTTCGTTAATTACTTTAAATACTTAGAGAAAAGTAAGTATCTAATCCATTATTTAATGTATGATACACAGCTAAAATCTGTGTAAATGATGTAAAATATACACAAACAAAATGACTTCTTATTAGTTCGCTGTATTTAAACTAAGATAATAGATTTACTTTAATAGTTAAATATTTAACTATTAAAGATCTAGTTTAGATTTTTAAATAATTAAAATTAACTCGAGTGTATTTTTTTTACTGTTAAAATTGATTATTGTTTATTAATATTAATTAAATAGCAAGTCTATCGGTTGATGCAAGGTGTGCTATCGTAGCACTTGTTAAGAAAAAAAAGATTATTAGTTTATTATTATTTGAATATGTATTATAATTAAATTAACTACCATCGTTAATTCAATTCAGCAACATAAACAATACTAATTAGATACTTGCATCTACTATTAAGACTAAAGTATACTACTTCTTGGAAGTTGACTTTTGAATCCTCTATAATCATCATTAAAAATGAATCAAAAAATAATATTGTATTTGCTATTTTATTAGACTCCAGCAGCGATTAATTGTAATTAATAGCCATTATTTTGTACTTATGATAAAAGATTAAATCAAGTTATCTAAACTGGTATCTTGTGTATACAATAATTTTCATTGACTATTAGTTTATTTCTTATTGAGAATCAAAATATGTATTATATTTTATAAACATATTGTATAAAAATTTAATCCTTATAACAAAATTGTAAAACATATATTAACTTTTGGTAAGTTGCTTGATAAACAATTTTTGTTATTTTTTACTTTAAGTAAGTAAGGAAAATTATCAATTATATTATCAATAACAAGTCAAATTATTTATTTATTAATTGGTCATTATCAGTGTTACTGATCAACAAAACTAAAGCAAAACAAAATATCATAACTTTAGTATTATTTATGGCTTTAGTAGATTAATATCTTAACTCGTTTTTTTTTGATTTATCTAAACTATTTTAGTTGGATTTAATAATAATAGCTATCTATTCTTGTCTGAATAGACAGAAAGATTAACTTTATTAGAAATATATTATCTTTATTTAACACGAATTATCTTTTCATACTCTTGAAATAAGTAAATATTACTTAATATGGATTTGACTAAAGAAAATTTATTAAATTATGTTATAATATACGAAGAAAATAAAAATGGCTAATTTACTAAAGAGCGTTTTGTATGCCATCGATTTCTTTCAAAATAAGCAATACTTTACATTTTTTTCGTACGATTATATACATCAATTCTCGTATTAATTTCTAAATGGCCCCGTGGCAGAGTGGTTATGCAAAGGACTGCAAATCCTTCTACATCGGTTCGATACCGGTCGGGGCCTCCAAAGAAGAAAGATGAGTTATTTATCTCAAGCAATAATCTTAAAAATAAATCTGTAGTGTTAACATCAATCCCGGGTAGCTCAGTGGTAGAGTCGGCGGCTGTTAACCGCTTGGTCGGGGGTTCGAATCCCTCCCCGGGAGCCATTTATTTGCTATTAAAAATATTTTTCTTAATTTTTTTGCTTGATTTTGTCTAGTATATCTGAAATCCTTGAAGTTTAAGCAATAGTTAAAAAAAAATCATCAAGTTAATTTATACTATATTGTTCATGGTATTAAAGGAGAGTAAAATATTTTAATTTGGCTAATCATTTATTTATATTGATTCTGTGTTTAAAAAAAACAGTAGACAAGTATATTAAGTTTGTTAAAATATTTAATAATACTTATTGAGGATTAATTTTAATTAAAATTAGAGATTATTCTGAAAATATAACTATTTTATGAGTAAAGATTTGAAGTATGGACTAGCTTGATAAAAATGGATTTTAAATTAGCTGACACTGCTCATAGCATTATGTCTAGAACATCAAAATCATGTTACTAGATGATAATAGCGAACTTAAGTTAGCTGGCTAAAGCTTTAGTTGAACTTAACTTATTATTGCTATATGTAGCTAGTTAATATAGTAAATGTATAGCTATATTTCTTTAATATTTGCTAATTTAATATACTATTAATTATTATTATAAAAACACTTCTTAAATCGAGAAACATAGCATTTTATGTGCAATTAAATTACAAATTTTTAATCACTTTATAGTGAAAATACTTAAGGATATAAACACCAACGTCGTCTAATTATCTTTATAATAAACCAATAACTAAAACTGATCTATAGCTCGCTAACAGCGTATGAATTAAATACACTGCATAACGACTTATGCTTTCTATACAATCGACTACAAGGCAATTGTATAACTGCTACAACTTACGATTAAAAACTAGAGTAATGTTACTATGAAACAAGAAGCAATACGATACATGCTATATTTTCTTAATTTGTTAATGAATATAAACTCATTTAATGAGATTAATAATTTTATTAATTGTTAATTACTATCTGCTATAGATTTTTAATTTCAATATTAATTTTATATTTTAAGGATTTCTAGTTGCAATAAAAAAAACTGCGATGGATTAAATGATAAATAAAATCAATAGGTCAAATGCTGAATGGAAATCTAAATTAACTCCAGAGCAGTATAAAGTTACACGTGAGCATAAAACAGAGCAGCCATTTGTGAATCAATATTACACAACCACTGAACAAGGGATATATGCATGCGTGTGCTGCGATCAACCATTATTTGATAGTAATACTAAATATAAAAGTGGTTCGGGCTGGCCTAGTTTTTGGTCTCCAATCATAAAAAATTCAATCGGCATTAAAATGGACTATTCGTTTTCTATGATACGCAAAGAGTTACACTGCAATAATTGTCAAGCTCATCTAGGACATTTATTCTTAGATGGTCCTCCGCCAACAGGGCTAAGGTATTGCATAAATTCGACCAGTATAAATCTAAAAAAATATAAAACACATTCTAATCCTAGCGTTTAAAAAAAAACAAGCCCTTATCTATAATCTAGAATGAATCATGCCATTTGCTTGGGAATTATAAAATAGCTATTTTTTAGTATAATTTGATAAGCATTCCCTATTTTTAATTTTGTGTCAACATCACTCAAATTGAGGATAAGTATATAAATGAAAAATTTCTTATTGCTCGTGGTCTTATAATCGCTTACACATTTTTAATATTTTGCTTTATTAAAAAGATAAATCAAAAGTATTTCATTCAAATAAAAGCTTTTTAATTATTTTTTATGCTTAATCGAAAGGGATGTTGCTATAGGCAAGTTATTATGATGGATAATTTGAATATCGCCCTAATTTGCCAGTTAGCCGAATTCCATTACTATCATTGATTAATTTATTCTTAAAAATTGATTTCTGTTTAAAACATATATAGTTTTATTTATGCTTTATATTAGTTGTATAAATTTATAGTTCACATATCTAAACCAATAAATAGCTCTACATTTCCTACGATAGGTCAAGAAAAAATATCCTCTCCTCGAGAGAGGAGTAATGTTATTAATTTACCAAAATATCATAACTATTGACTAATGATTATTGAAGTAAAAATAGTAAATACTAACTTAAAAGTATACCAGTACTCAAAGGTTAATATATAAATTAAAGAGGTACGAGCTGACATAATATTAAATTATTAAAAATTTCAGTTAAAAATTGAAACAATTAAATTATTTAAGTGATGATCTGCCGTTAATGCTCTTTAATTATTAAAAATCATACAAATTTACATAAGTTAATCTCCTAAGAGATTAACTTATGTACGGTAAACTTATTGATTATTTATCAATCAAATTAATATAGTATTTTATAATAATTTGATGAAAATTAATAAGAGAAAGCTTTTTCTAGCTAAAAAATCGTTGATGCCCATAATATCAATTATTTCTAATGTATAAAAGTATTTAAAGATCATTTTTAACTATTTAATACTTCTATCGATTAGTAGCTTGTATACTCATAACCTCAGCTTCTCATATTAGCTAGTTGTTGTTATTATTTGCTAAAAATAATTTCTTGTTAACAAAATGCAGTCCACATCATATTCCCAGCAATTTAACATATATATTAGTGTAGCCTAGTATTATAATAATCAAATAAAAGCAAGAAATTTGTTGATGAATACAATAATAAAATTTCATTAATTCCATTAAATTAATGGTAAAATAATTGTATAGGATAAAAAAATTCTCTGCGTAAAAAATCTACTCGTAGAGTGAATAGAAAAAGCTTTTGATATTATTTTATAAGAGAAGTAATCGATTAATACTTTGTGCATTATTTAAACTACAAGCTTTTTCTTTGACTAACTATAAATAAATTTTAAGCAAGGATTTTGTAATATTATTATAACAGCATACAATGCGGCAGATCTAAAAAAGTATCTAATAAAAGTAACCATTAATCGACAATGCAATGTCTAACCATCTAAAATTATACGCAAAGGTAGTTTTTTATAACAAAGTTATTATCTACCAAATTATAGAAAATATTACAATAATATAACTAATTAAAAATATACAGATTAAAGAATTAAGAATGATTATGTATATTTAATATTAAATTACTTTTTATGAAAAACATTATTTAGTGATTGAATAATACAGTAATCTTAGTGATGATAACAAATATATACTGATGATATTCGGGTTTTATCATTAAATTTGTGAATATCTTAACAAAGATTTCTCCTTTTTCGGCTAAATGCATAAAATAAATTCAGCTTTTCATAAAGCTCAATAAACCTATCTATTAACAGCCAACGTTATTAGGCATTAACTACTGGTAAACTGTAAAAAAATAAATCTTTCTAAGAAAATATTTGATTGATACATTAACAGCTCTAACCAATAGTTAATGTTAATAGGAGAAAGGCTTATTCAGATAAGCGTAAGCAATGTAAGAATATCACAATATACTAAACTAGGTATACTTATCATTAAGTATGCTAATTATAAACAATCCTTCGGATTTAAAAAATATAAACTTTTACTACTATCGCTAATGATATGATTCTATAAAATATTTAAATTGTTAAAAACAGATATTATTATAAATCCTGTTAAATTAAATTTAAGTTCATAGATAGATTCTATCATTTACTAAAAATCAAATGCAAATTTGCAATCCTCTGCTTATTACAAAAAGAAGATTCTGCATGATAATATATTTTCTGTATTATAATTATTTAGGTGACAGCATAACTAAAAAATTCTAGCAAAAACATTTAATTAATGCGGTTAGATGACTTTAATAGCAAAAGCTATGCTCCGCCCTTAGTTCTAAACAATACCTGAGTAAAGTAACTAACAATATCCTAAAATGTTATTTTCCTAAATAACAAGCATAAAATGCTTGATAACATATTTTATAACTTTTTAAAAAAAAAGGAGAATCAAATTTAATCTAATTAAACTTCGTAGTAATTAATTTCAGTGCCCTGAATAAAAAATTTTTATACTTATTTCAAAATCGAAATCTCAATTGTTGCTATGTGAAGACAGTACATTAAAAATAATTTAAAGAATTATTAGCTATTTGATATCATCAAGTTTAATCAAATAAGATAATAATCACCTTTATTACATATGATAAAGATTCTACAGCTATAATAAATTTATTTCTTTGTTAAGGTTGAAATATAATGAGCAAGTAGTTTTCTATAAACTGCTCCGATCTCGAGCAAAGGATTAATTTGAAGTTACTGTTAATCATAAAAATTGACAATCGAAAACATACAAGCGATGAGGTTACCATTTATAAATATTACATAATAAAATGTTAAAAAATTAATTCTGTAATTTAGTAAAAGCAAAGAAATTGATTAAAGCGTTAATTATGGATGATCTTATTTACTACTACTTATTTTAATGATATCAACTTAAACAATGGCTTCATTTGAGATTAAGGTTTACATCGAGAAAATTCATTTTATTAGATATAATATATAAAGAAAAATATTAAGCTCAACTGTACATTAGTTATAGTAAATTATATAAAATTACTATTTTATTAGTATTGAGCTTAAAATCCATTGCCTTTTGTGATTTCTATTCCATAAGTTAATTTATTGACTACTTTTTAGACTAAAAATAGCAATACTAATTGTACTTGATAGTATCAAAAATCCACGTACAGGTGTATGTTATACTAGAGAATTATAATGAGCAATTGTAATAGTGATAAATCTAAATTCTATTAATTTTTATTGCTAATAAATAAGTTAATAATTCGCCTTATCACACACGACGTATTTTATGTTTTTTATAAAGTAAATTAAAAAATTTAAAAAGATCTAGCAAGATTTGCATAAAAAGCTATCTGTAGTAAATTATAATGAAAAAAATTCCCTATTTCCTCTAAAAATACAATTAACCATTAAACTTAGGAAGTATGGAAATATTCAAAATAGTATTTAAAAAAAGAATAGTTCAGTCCGCGTATTTTTATTCTGAACTCTAGCTAACAAGCAAATTTTAATCGAAGATCATTACACCAAGTCTATGCAAATAAAACAATAACTTATCGCAGCAATGAATGGTATGATACTGTATTCCAGGTTCCATTGATAACGACTTTTTCACTGAAGCTACCAACGGATTCGCCAGTTCCAACCAATTCCACAGTAGTACCACCAATATAATCAATTTCACCGCCACTAGCAAGAATTTTTAGGCCTTTAGCCAACTCACCAGGGTAAATTTTCTCGCCAGGAAAGTTGGCAACCTTATTTACATGGTATTTATATACAGCACTATCAGTGCTGCCAGCGGACTGCATAGCAAGCAGCATAATTGCGGCTGCGTCATATGCCTCCTTAAAATAAGGGTCATCTCCATTAAATCCATTTTTTTTGGCTAGATCAACTAACATCTTCGAACCAAGGCTATCATTACCCTGTACAATGCCAATTGATCCATCGATAGTTTTACCAAAAGCATTAGTCAAGGAATCACCGACCATACCATCTGGTAACATAAATTTTTCGAAAGCGCCGGTATCAATTGCAGCCTGGATTACTCCCTTACCACCTTGGTCTAAATATCCTACTACAATTAATATATCACCGCCTGCTGAAGCCATAGTAGCAACTTCAGCTGAATAATCGGCTTTCCCATCTTCATGGGCAATGACAACAGTAATCTTGCCGCCATTCTTTTCAAAAGATGTCCTAATGGCTTCAGCAAGGCCCTTGCCGTAATCATTATTTGTATAAGTAAGAGCCGCAGACTTAATTCCCTTAGAAAATAAAATATCGCCAATAACCTCCCCTTGACTAGCATCAGATGCAGCAGTGCGAAAAAACAAACCGTCATCCTCAAGGAAGCTCATTACCGGGGATGTTGCGGAAGGAGAAATCATAACAACACCATGCGGTCTTGCAACATTATTAAGAACTGCCGTAGCTGCACCAGAGCAGGTGGTGCCAATTATACCTGCTACTCTCTCTAACGTGATTAAACGATCAGCTGTAGTCCTAGCTGCTGCAGCATCTATGCAAGTAGTATCAGCTCTTACAGGGATTACCTTCTTACCCCCAAGAAACAAACCGCTATCAGAAATTTCTTTAATGGATAATTCAGCACCCGCAACTATCGGAATAACTAAAGACTCAGCAGGGCCAGTAAATCCTTGAAGTATACCTACTTTGCAGTATTTCTGAATGGGGACAGCAGCTGACAAAAATACAGCACACAATAGGTTACTAAATTGTAAAAATAATTTCACTTTAAAAAAAATCTTTGTTTTCTAAGAAAATTTATTGGACCCTCGTTTTTTACGTAATTTATTATTGTAGTGCAAATTTAAAATAAAATTTATTTGCGTAAAAAATCATCAAAAATTTAACTTTACACAACTTAATTACAATACTTTAAGCAATAAAATTATGTATATTTTTAATATTGCTAACAATTAATTGCTATGAATAGCTAGATTGACAGCACCTTTCTAAAAAGAAATTAATAAAGCAGGCATTAATAATACCTAAGCATTTTTTTTCATACGCAGTTTCTTTTATCAAAGATAACTAAATTACACTGCAAAACACAAAGCGTTAAATTATTTTACTAATTTCTATATCTTTTGTTTGCGGAGATCGCAAAAAAAACATTTATTTTCATTACACATTCGCTATTTATTAACACAAAATTGAACTAAAGTTTTTTTTAAAATCTCTAACTATTTTCATAAGCAAACTTACATTAATCTGTATTAAGCAAATAAACAAAAAGTAAAATTTTATTACAACCTATTACAAAAAACCATAATCAGCTGGTTGGATTTCATCAGTGCTGGCAAATATTAATATATCAAGAAATCCAATTAATTAGCTAATCAATTTATCATAAATGTTAAATTTATCCTGAATTTTATATCAGCGAATAAATTTATAATATAATGAATTTATCAAGATACTCTACTAAAAAAAACTATACTATACATTTATAAAAGATAACATTTTGTTAATTCTACCTTACACTTTGAAAAAATTAAATTGCTTTTCCTACTATAAATGAATCATTACTCGTAATGTACTAATATTTAAAATTATTTCTGTTCTAATATTTGTAAGTCATAAACTTATAATTATTGATTATCGTAAAATCAATTCTTGGACAATTCCACAAGCTAATTAATTTTCTTCACACAATTTAATATGTTCCAAAATTAAAGATAATTATTAATACTCAACAGTAGTTAATAATAAATCATTGAAATTTCCTAATCTGGATTTAATGCAAATGATGCAATAATTTTATCGAATAAAATTATAAAAACACCAGGGAATATCCTTAATTGTGTCATCATATAAAAGTGCACTTATGTTTTGTACTCATTGTTAAGACAATATTAAACTACATATAGAAAATTGTATAGTGCGCTATTTAACCTATTAAATAGCCGAAATATTAATACATTTCTTTAAATCAAAATTATTAAAAATAAATTATTCATGAAACAAACTAATATCTAGTTATTATCCTTTAGTAGTTTTTATACATAAAAACTACTAAAGGATAATAAATTTTCAATAAAATACTAAATAGCCGATAATTTAGTATTTAAACAATTTTTAGTTATCAAGCCAAAATTATACAATCTAAACGATTGTATAATCAAATATAACGAGTTAAATGAAACTAATAATACTCATACTTATCAAGTACATACGCTTAGAATAAGGTCTAATATTTGATTACAAATCAAATATTAATTAATTTGTTAGTAGTAAATAATCTAA
The DNA here is from genome assembly GCF_000319385.1 of Candidatus Endolissoclinum faulkneri L2. Lineage (GTDB taxonomy): Bacteria > Pseudomonadota > Alphaproteobacteria > Thalassobaculales > Thalassobaculaceae > Thalassobaculum > Thalassobaculum faulkneri. Next base: position 936,657 of record NC_019566.1, read on the forward strand.
CTTATAGATAAGTATAAAACAAATTTCATCTAAAATAGAGCTAAACAAAATTAGATTCTTAACGTTTATTATTTTAATTTAAATAAAAATAATAACAAATATGCTAAAAACTAGTAGCGGCACTTTCTAATTCTAATTTCATTTTTAGCATACAAAATACTTAATGATAAAACCCAAGCTTAGGAAGATAAATATTAATGGCAATTGAGATAAAAAATTAAGGATTCTATTAGTTAAGCTTCAACATAAAATGATTTTTAGTTTTAAAATATAAAAAAGTTTTATTTTCATATGAATCAATGATCTTTTAAAGAAAAATTTAGTAAGCATTGATTACATTAACCTCTATATTTAAAACATTGCAAATTTAGTATTAGATTAATTTTGTTCATTATATCTTAATTCTAATTAAAAATTAGCTATTTCTCTACTTTATTTATTTTTTAAGATAAGGATAAAAACTGGTAATGCCTATCAAAATTCCACGCAACCTCCCCGCTAGAACTCAGCTAGAAGCAGAAGGAGTTATATTGATTGACGAATCTCTTGCTGTTCGTCAAGGTACGCGGCCAATTAAAATTGGGTTGTTAAATCTAATGCCAAATAAAATTCGCACAGAGACTCAGTTTGCTCGTCTTCTAGGAGCAACACCACTTCAAGTTAATCTTATTTTAGTAAAAATCACGAAACACATCTCACGTAATACTTCAAACAATCACATCATATCGTTTTATCAAAACTGGGAAGATATCCGAAATCAGCGATTCGATGGATTTATTATTACAGGAGCGCCTATAGAAAAGCTAAAGTATGAGGAAGTTACTTACTGGGAAGAAATGCGTCATATCTTTGACTGGACTCAAACTAATGTGCATGAATGCCTTAACATATGTTGGGGAGCGCAAGCAGCTGTTTACCATTTTTATGGCATGCAGAAATACGATTTACCGAAAAAAGCTTTTGGCGTATTCCCTCATTACGCAGTAGACCAAACCTCCCCGTACTTGCTTGGTTTTTCCGATAATTTTTTTGTTCCAACATCCCGCTGGACCGAAGTTCGAGCCGATGACATCCCAGTCGATAGCGGAATAAAAATTTTAGTGGTATCGAAAGATACTGGCCTATGCCTACTAGATGACCAGCAACATAGATCACTGCACATGTTTAATCATATTGAATATGACTTGTCTTCATTAAGTGAAGAGTATTTTCGCGATTTGAAGCGAGGCGAATCTACAGAAATGCCATACAATTATTTTCCGAATAATGACGCATCATTAGTCCCAGAAAATCTATGGCATAATGAAGCTAAATTGCTGTTTTACAATTGGCTCAATAACATTTATCAAACCACACCATTTAACCTTAGAGAAGGTGAGTAATATAATTTAATCGTATCGCAATTATCTTAAAAAAATGTAAAAAACTTTTCTATAGAAGAATGATGGAATATTCGTATGATTATTCCAAAACAAGCTGTAATCACTAGAGTTAAATGCTTTCCTTAGCGTTTTTTACAGTATTGTATTTTAAAAAAAACTTTTTTAACAATTAAAGTTAAAGAATTTAGCTGACCTATTAGTCTCAAAAAAATAGCTGCTTTATTATAGTTAAGCTACTACTAAGATTACGGAATGACTGTGACTCTATATCTAAATAATTAAGTAATATTGTATCGAATTACTTGTTTCTTCTTGCTGAAGAGAAGAAACAAGTAAAAATTATAGCAGTAATTATGTAAAAGAGAAATTGCTGCGGTTGAAAAGTAAAGTAAAGTAAGATGGCTTAAACACTGTTTGAAATCTCCCTAAAAAATGCTAAATTTAACTAACCTTACATCTTATAATAGCTACAAAATTATGCTAATAATAATTCATAATTTTGCTTTCTTTAATCAGCCGAAGTTAATTCTATTACAAATTAATTAGATTGATTATAGAATAAACTTATACAAATAAGTAAAGCGATGAGCATTTATCAATTAAGTGATATTTAACTTTAGCAATACTTCGCAATCACATAATAAGCATTATTTACCACTTATACCATATCAGTTAATCTAGCAATGTGCACCAATACAACTGGCTATTATATGATTAAAGAAAAACCCTAAAGTAGATTAGGCAAAGATATACTTACTAGCATAGGCTAATTAGTAAAATAATTATGTTATTCCTTATTCATTGAGTAATTTTAAATTAGATAATAAATAATCCAGCATAACATGATGTAATTTTGTAAAAAGCGATTGCGCAAAATACAGCCTAGATGATCACGATAAATATAAATACTTACCTAAAAGTTTTTCACAATAAAAGCTAATTGTTAGTATTAAATATATAATAACCTTTTATTAAGGCTTTTAATGTAAAAAATTATAAAAGGAAGTTAAGAAAAAATTAACCTGCTAAATGCATTTACATATATGGTTTAATTGTTTCTATAGAAACAAACTGTAACGAAAAAATATCCAGTTATTTGTCAAAAAAATTGTATATTTGATAGATATACAAAAAAAATAATTGAATAAAGGTATAAGGATAGTTTAACCATGAATCTGGAATGTATTGTTGTCGAAGCTGATACTGCTGCATTAGCAACACTACAAATCGATCGTATAGATCGCTGGCTTACTATGGCTTGCAGACGAATGAAAAATTTACCTGAACCATTATCTCGCTCCCAGTTAAAGTCTTTGATTAAACAAGGTAAGGTAAGCGATGGAACAAAAATAATCAAAAGTCCATCGGTTCGAGTTAAATCAGGTGCACGATATAGGATTTTTTTTAAACCTTTAGTGACAACCGCTCATCCCAAAGCTCAAAACATACCCTTGAACATCTTATTTGAAGATTCGGAGCTAATTATTATAGATAAACCTGCTGGGATGCCCATGCATCCAGCTCCTGGGGCACTAGATAAAACTCTAGTAAACTCTTTATTGTATCATTACGGAGAGAATTTATCAAGTATTAATGGAGTACAGCGTCCAGGCATTGTACATCGAATAGACAAAGGCACATCTGGTCTAGTAGTAATAGCCAAAACAAATAGGGCACATGCTGCTTTGGCTACCTGCTTCGCTGCTCACGACATAAATCGAGCATATCAAGCTATCTGTTTTGGGCATCCTATCCCGCTAAATGGAAATATTAACTTACCCATAGGGCGCCATCCTAAGAATCGCAAGCGAATGGCTGTAGTTGATCAATACAGTGGACGTCATGCTATAACTTATTATGAATCGTTAAAACGAATGAACGGGGCTAGTTTACTAGAATGCCAACTAAAGACAGGAAGAACTCACCAGATCAGAGTTCATTTAAGCCATATAGGACATCCACTAATCGGTGATCCACTTTATTGTCTATATCATAAAAAAAAAATATTAGCTAGAGAATCTAGCGCAGGCAACGCAGCTCGTCATTTTTCACGTCAAGCCCTGCATGCAACCGTACTAGGGTTTAATCATCCAGCAAATGGCAAGTCATTGACTTTTACAAGCCAACTTCCAGAAGACTTAATGACGCTTCTGCATGCATTGGAAACAACTTAATTATGCATTCAAATTCTCATTTAATACGCTAAAATATAAGCCTATACTATATGATATACTGAAATGATACTTTTATGTATATGCTTTTAAGATCCGAGCTGTGCAAGGTTGCAATTGGAAGGGAATCGCATGATATCAAATGGCAACGCACTACCTACAATTAGTACAGAAGGTAATCTATCACGATACCTACAAGAGATACGTAATTTCCCAATGCTGGAGCCTGAGGAAGAGTACATTTTAGCTAAAAACTGGAGAGAGCAAGGAGATACAGATTCAGCTCACAAGCTAGTAACTAGTCACCTTCGTCTTGTTGCCAAAATCGCGATGGGTTACCGTGGCTACGGACTGCCCGTTGCTGAATTGATTTCAGAAGGTAATGTTGGCATGATGCAAGCGGTAAAACGTTTTGATCCAGAGCGTGGATTCCGTTTAGCTACTTATGCAATGTGGTGGATCAGAGCATCTATTCAGGAATACATTCTTCATTCTTGGTCGCTTGTTAAAATGGGCACCACAGCAGCTCAAAAAAAGCTTTTCTTCAACTTGCGCAAGCTTAAAGGGCAAATGCAAGCTATTGAAGACCGTGACCTTCCGCCAGAAAAGGTTATAGCAATAGCCAAGCGTCTCGATGTTACAGAAGCAGATGTAGTATCTATGAATCGTCGCCTAACGAGTCCAGATCATTCATTAAATGCTCCACTAAGAATTGATGGAGAAGGCGAATGGTTAGAATGGCTTGTTGATGACGAGCAGATCAGCCAGGAAACTCGCTTAGCTGAGGACGAAGATCTTCATAAACGCCTATTGCTCCTCAACAAAGCAATGGATAGTTTAAAAGATCGCGAGCGCCATATATTGACAGAACGTCGTCTAAGAGACAATCCTACTACACTAGAGGATCTAAGTCAAGAATACGGGATTAGCCGCGAGCGAGTACGTCAAATAGAAGTAAGAGCCTTTGAAAAATTACAAAAACTGATTAGGAACGCAGCAATGGATCAGAACATTCCCTAAGGTGGTTTGCCTAAGACAACATAATGCAGTGTCAACATTCCATGTATTTAAGCGAGAGAAAAATTATTTTCTATTATTTATACAGTTTGCTTGTGCAAATATTGCAAACGGCCATAGGATTTTCCCTTAAAGAGATAGCTGGTTTATAACTTTATAATACAAAAAAAATCAGCAACACCATTTTAAGAAGTCAAAAATCCTTGGTAGGTAATAAGCGTAAAAATGAACATTCCTAATATAAATATCTCTTAGTAGGATGAACGTATTGACTCTTTGAATAGGATTTATTTTCCAGATAAAAACTCGTTATAGATAACGTCCGATAAAAACTTTTAGTGAGAGAATGGATTTTCTTACTACAAATATTTCTTATAACATAAAATTAACTATACACAATTTTATACATTATTCTAATTTGTTATTGTATTCGTTCCACGGAAAAAACATTAAAAATATAAAAAATTCTGTGGTAAATAAAACAAAAGACACGCAGTCGAATAAAATTATTGTGTAATAATAACAGTATATGCTCATTTCACATAGATAAGATAAAAAATAAACTCACATTTGTAAGAGAGCAAATCAACTTATAGGTTGCTAAATCCTTTATTAGATGGCAATAAGTTTAATCATCTCATTTTATCGCTATAGAATAAGATATTTCCTTATTATATAGCGATAATGTTAGCTAAATTTAAAATTTAGACTAGTCTTATACCTTTTTATATTAAATTGTACCCAAAAATTATTTTTTTTCAAAATTACTTAAAAATTAATTTATTAAATAAATCTTTACAAGATAGATTGAGTAAAATTTTATAATTTTAGAGCATAATTAACTTAGTAAGTAAATTAAAGAGACAATACTATTATTTAATCTTAACGTAAGCTTAAATGATAGTGGAATTAGGTCCTTTTCTTGTTTATGATTGCAAAGTGCATATTATCGATAAACACTATGAATAGATGTTTCTCTCGATTACATCATAAAAGTTACCATTTTCCTCAAAACCAATTATACAATAACGGTAGTAGTAAATATGATGGCATCATATATTGAATTTCTTCGAAATAGGGCACCATTGGTGCAAAATATTACTAATTTTGTTGCTATGAATATGGTGGCCAATGCTCAAATCGCGGTTGGCGCTTCGCCAGCTATGGTGCATGCTCTGGAAGAAGCAGCTGAGTTTACAAAAATTGCTGATGCATTGACAATAAATATTGGTACCGTTGATGCTTATTGGGAAAATTCGATGATTGCTGCTGCATCAATGGCTTCAACAATAAATAAACCTTGGGTACTAGATCCACTAGCCTTGGGTGCAACTAAATTTCGCCATCGATTAGCATCTCGTTTACTTGCAATTAAACCGACAGTATTGCGCGGTAACGCTTCGGAAATCATAGCACTAAATGGTATTTGGAAGCCACGCGGTAAGGGGGTGGATTCTAGCGATACCGTGGCAGACGCTGAAAATGCTGCTAGAAACTTAGCAAGATTTATTTCTGGAATAGTTGCAATTAGTGGAGAAGTTGATTTTGTAACCAACGGTGAGCGTTCAGTGCGAGTCTTTGGCGGTAGCCAGATTATGAGTAAGGTAACTGCAATAGGATGCGCGCTAACTGGCGTAATTGGCGCATTTCTAGTTGAACAAGAACCGTTTGGAGCTACAATTGCGGCTCACGCTTCCTTTAGCTACGCTGGTAATATTGCTGCTCAAAATTCACTCGGACCCGGTACTTTCAATTCCGCGATGATTGATGCTTTATACGCAATAAAATCATTTGAGATTGACGATGAAGTCAAAATTGAAGATGTTTGAATGTCAAACAGTTAATTTAATTCTATTCTATACTTTTATAAAAGTAACATTATGCTGCAGAGCTCAAGTACGAACTTAAGATCAAATAAAGAAACATTTATTTCTACAGCGTAATTTTAATAACCACAAAGGTAAATCAAAAATAAATGACTCTTGCAGTGCAAAATAGCATGTATCGTATCAAGATGCTTTTTGTAAAGCTAAGTAAAATTAAAATCAGCTAGTACATTTTATACATAAAAATGTATAACAAAATTGTTACGTTTGCTGTTAATTCAAGCTGTATTATACAATATATAGAATAAATTTATTCTATATATTGTATAATACGTAATATAAAATTCTTATTAAGAATAAGTGCTAAAAGAGTAATATTTATTACTCAAATAGATAAAATTTTTATGTAAATTTACTTTTAGAAGGTATACATTAAAATTTAAATTAAAGAAATTTTCTTTAATATTTAATGACCTATCAAAATGTTTTTTTTTAATTTCTATCTTAAGAATTTTCTTTTTAAAATTATATTTTAGTAATGTATTAATTTAATGTGGAAATAGTAAATTTTTTGTGCTTATTATCATGCTAATTTAAGCTATTATACTTAATAATTAGATTTATTTTCTGCAGTAACAGAAATAATTTGTAGATGAAAAAGGATTATGATTTTTGTTATCAATTGTCAGCAAATTAGTATATGACTTCATTAAGAACCATCTGAATCAATTGCTAAAGTTGTTTTAAACTAAAAAATTAGCTAAATAAAATAAAGCTAATCTAATAGCAAAATTCATACAAAAGTTTTTTTTGCTATAATTAGGTAAGGTAATTTGTTAAATCTTATTATACATATAACAACCGAGCGCTTTATTAGCTGGTAGCAGTATTAAATCAAAAATTTTAATTTTTAAAATAATTCAACATAAAAAGCTTTACTTTTGTAAAAGTAACAAAAGGTAAGTTTAATTATGGCAAGAAATTAATTATCAACCTTGGACAGAAAAATTATCTATAAAAAGTGTAATTTATAAATTGTACTATTTCACAATCAATAATACAAATTAATTAATTCCATAAAATTTAAACCGAAACAAAAGTTATATATTTACAATTAAAGAAAGTAAACCATACGTATTAGTACACTTAAAAAGTGAAAATAAATTAATACTTCCGTTCTTTCCTCCTAATGTTAAAACAATACAATATTTAAATTCTTTATTACAGGTTTATATTATTATGGATCCCATTCTATACAAATAATCATTTCATTATCCATATCAGCAAACAACAAATTCTTCTTACTAAGACAGTCAGAAAAAATAAAGCCAAATAAGAAGCCCCGTTAATCAAAATTTACCGGGGCTTCTTATATTTATCGCTAATTAAGCTTAAAAGGCTTAAGTAGCTGACAAATTACCAGCAAAAACCTTATTTCGACGCGGGTCAGATTGTAACTCGTATGAGATCTTTTGGCCCTCATTCAGACTATGCATTCCGGACTGTTCAACAGCACTGATATGCACAAAAACGTCCGCACCGCCATCTTCCGGCTGAATGAATCCATAACCCTTGGTGGTGTTGAACCACTTCACCGTACCAGTGGCCATAACTGTAGCTCCTTTCATATTAACGTTGATTGGTATTCAGTCCGCCAGCTCAGGTTCCGGAGAATGGAATTCCTGTCCTTTGCCGCTGCGGTGGTTTGCGACCAGCAAATCGAACAATCCCAGAATTAATCTCCTTCTTGCTCAAGGATTGCTTTATCTGGGAATTTTTGTCATTTAGCTTCTTCTGGCGCTTACCTTTTTTGAGGGCATATTTCGATCGATTAACGCCCTTATTTGTAGGCTGTTTCTGATAACTTTCATCAAAAATTTGTTGTTTCAGATAATTCTTATCATGGACTCGTCGTAAATTACTAATACAGCGGTGACGATCGTACTTTACTTCTTTTTCAGCAGATCTAGTAAAACGCGATCTTCGCGTGCAAAAATCAACAGTTTTGTCAGCAACAAGAGATCGACCAATAAGGCGCTCTATAGCAGTAAGCAATTCCATTTCTCCATCATCTACTAAAGATATAGCAACACCCTCCGCGCCAGCTCGACCTGTACGACCGATTCGATGAACATAACTTTCTGGGACAATAGGTAATTCATAGTTCACTACATGAGTCACACCAATGACATTAATACCACGAGCAACAACATCCGTTGCAACTAATATTTTCGATTTACCTGTTTTAAAAGTATTCAGTACACACTCTCGCTGAGCATGGGTTTTGTTACCATGAATAGCTTCACTTGCAAAACCAGCATTGCTCAAACATCGAGCGATATGATCAGCACCTCGCTTAGTTCGTGTAAAAACAATGGCACGTTTAACCGTAACATCTGATAATATCTTGATTAGCGCTTTACTTTTACTGGAGCGAGATACTTGCACAACACTCTCGCGGATTAGCTCAATTGGAATAGAAGCTGGCGCTACTGCTATCTCAGAGACATTGGTCAAAAAGTCCTTAGCCAAAGCACGAATCTGAGCAGACATAGTTGCAGCGAATAACAACGTCTGCCGTTTCTTCGGTGTCATTGCTAATATATTGCGTACGGCTGGCATAAAACCCAAATCCAACATTTGGTCTGCCTCATCCAACACAACAACCTCAGTATTGCCAAGATCTATAGTACCTGACCTAATATGATCAAGCAATCGACCTGGCGTAGCTACCAAAAAATCAACCCCTGGGGCACATTTGCGAATTTGCACGCAAGACTTTGCACCACCAATAATAACAGTGGAGCGCAGATGTAATTTTTTACCATAGATCAAAACAGCTTTATGGATCTGAGTTGCTAGTTCGCGAGTTGGAGAAAGTACTAATACTCTAGTGCATTTTGGTTTTGCTATACGACCAGCTTGATCCAGCTTACTGAGCAAGGGTAAAAGAAAAGCAGCAGTCTTGCCTGTGCCTGTCTGTGCAACAGCAACAACGTCGCGCCCCTCAAGAATCAAGGGTATAGCTTTAACTTGTATAGGGGTTGGTGCGTCATATCCTTCGGACAAAACAGCCTGAATTACAGCCTTAGCCAAACCGAGAGCATTAAAGTTAGTCAAATGATATCTTTCACTCTTCATTCATCCCGCCACACCAGACGGTATCCAAACTTTCTAATCGAGACACGCCAAAAAATTTACCCAAATAAACGTATCATTAACAGCAAAGGTTAAATAATACTTTGTAGATTATATTAGTAATATGTTGACCTCACTAAAGGTGACATTACTGAATCCCCGTCGCATCCTCCTTAGAATATAAATAACCCAGCTTTTTAGGGGAACATGGGCCTTGCAATCAGGATTGCAAGATAATTCGTAAATGTTGTTTTTTACTGTATAGCATTATATTCTTACCTAAGCAACTTTCTTAGTTAGCTTTATTCTAAAAAAAAATTAATATTTATTAGTATAATTAATATTAATTTTAGAAATCGCTATGTTTTTGCTATAATTTTAAAAGTAGAAAACAAAAAATCGTAACTTAAAAAAACGTCAGAGTGTTTATATTAAAAATCATTGGACTGCTTATACTTAAACATTTTTTTAATATCACTGTAAAATTACTAATTTATCTCATATTTGGCTTTAAAAAATAATCTATCATGCTATCTTAGTTGTTGTTGGATCATTAAAAGCATTCTAATAATCGCTTAACCTTTAAGGTTGATAGCTGTATTTTTTACAAATGATCGTTTTTAGAAAAAATCTGTTGCAAATACTAAAGTTTTAACTTCTAAAGTGACCAAAATCCAAGAATAAAAGGGTCGATTATCCTGCTAAAGTTCATAAAATAATACCATAAGCGAGTGATAGTTTAGCGCATTACTTAATAGCTAATCAAAGATTATTCGCAATTAGTATCGAATATAATTCAAATAATGAGAAGCATATTGAATTTTCTTATTAAAGAAAACATATTACTCGCTGTCTAACAACGAATCAATTAGATATAATTAAAATACCTAATATAGAGCAATATTAATCATCTTAACATTTGAATGTTTTATACAATAAAAAAACCAATCTTCGCTTAAAAAAATGCGAGATAATAAAAGTTTGTTTAAAAAAAAACATATTGTTTTTAGTTTATGAAGCAAATGGCAATTGTTTTATTAGCTATTCTAATTTGGACTAGACCAGCTGCTTCAATGCTTTCTACTCCCACCGTAGTATCTTTAGATTATTGTTCAGACCAATATGTACTAGAACTAGCCGATCGAATGCAAATTCGTGGAATATCCCAACAAGCTCAGGAACCTTTCTCTTATCATCGAAACCGGGCTACTGGCTTACCAATAATTAAGCCAATCGCCGAAGCTATATTAGCAACGGATCCAGAAATTGTCGTACATTCTTGGGCGGGAAACCAATACCTTACCTCTATACTAGCACGTGTTGGGATCAAGATTATTAATATTTCAAACTGTTGTGATTATCAGACAATCTTTTCCAATTTTATCAAAGTTGCTGAAGCACTTGATCAACCGGTAAGTTCAATAATTAGAGATCAAAAGTCTCTTATATTCACTTTAAAATCTCAACCAAAGTTGAATATGAGCGCTCTTTACATCACACCTAGCGGTACTACTGGCGGTATCGGCACCGAGATAGATGCAATGATTAAACTGGCCGGACTAAAAAACATGGCTGTCGACTTAGGTTATTTTGGTTGGCGTACGATCTCTTTAGAACAAATAATAACTAATCCACCTGATATATATATCGTTAGCTTCTTCAATGATGTTCAAGAAGTTTCTCACTCTTATTGGTCATCAGCAGGAAACCCATACATCTCAAGACTTATAGGTAAAATTCGAACAGTGTCAATACCAAGTCGATTTCTGTCTTGTAACGGAATGTTTTCTGTCAAGGCAGCCGAATACCTCCGCGCGTCCTTAATGCAATGATCCAGTTAAGGGAGATTAGTGATCGCGTATTACTAACCATTCTAACAATTATACTAGCAGCAATAGCAATAATTTCACTATGCTTAGGTCCAACAAAAATAACTATATTAGAGATATTATTCGCACTATTTGGCAGAGGCACGACTGTACAAAATATTATTATCCTTGAATTAAGACTTCCTAGAGTCCTGCTTGGTATTATGTTTGGGGGCATGCTAGGATTTTCCGGTGCAGCATTGCAAGGGCTTTTACGCAATCCACTAGCAGATCCAAGTTTGATAGGTGTAACGGCAGCAGCTAGTCTAGGAGCTGTGATTGCCATCGGTTTTGGTATGGCAGCTATCTCAGTAATAATTATACCTTTAGCGGCAATTATTAGCGCTACATTAGCAACTATGTTGCTTTTTATTATCGCTACACGAAACGATAACCTATTGGTGCTTATCTTAACCGGCATTAGCATTTCTAGCTTATCTACGGCACTAACTTCGCTTGCGTTTAATTTAGCACCAGATCCAATGACTTTACGTGATATGATATTTTGGTTACTTGGTTCGCTTGAAAATCGTACTACTGCCGACCTTATGATCTCTACCCCATTCGTGCTCCTAGGTTGGATTATCATGGCAACTGTTGGAAGAAGCTTAGATGCAATGAGTTTGGGTGAAGAAACTGTTAAATCACTTGGTATCAACGTAAAATTGCTAAGTTGGCGAATAATATTAGGTGTATCGATTTCGGTAGGAGCGATGGTTGCGGTATGTGGCGCGGTTGGTTTTGTTGGTCTTGTAGTACCGCACATACTCAGGCCATTCGTAGGATATCAACCAGGGCGATTGCTTATAGCAAGTGCACTGGGAGGTGCCATTCTGATCACATTAGCTGATTTGCTTACCCGTCTACCTAATGAAGGTAACCCAATTCAACTTGGTGTAGTAACTTCATTAATCGGCTCACCTATTTTTATCTGGATAATTCAACGATACCAAGTAAACAACGATACCAAGTAAACATTAAATAGCCAAACGGCTATTTAATGTTTACTAAGCCATTATAATGTTACTTATTTGTTAAGATTGATACTATAGAATTTAAATATATACGAAAAACCATTTAATAACAGATCCAGTTTAAGTTAAAAATAAATAAATTAGAAATATAACATACAAAAAAAATATTACAGTAAGTTAAGAAAATTAAATAATAAAACATTAGTATATTAATATGGTGTGATAGTTTAAAAAATTATTTGAGTATATAAATACAATAACATATTAAATTAATATGAAAAATAGTATAAAAACAATACCTTAATTATACTAGGCAGCAATATACGCAGTTTTAATTTTAGATTAATCAAATAATTCGATTAACAATAATATTACTAATCTAAGTAACAATTGAAAATTTTCTAAATAAAAAATCCAAGCATTTATTCCATAAACCCCTTCAAAGCTAGGAAAGTAATAAGGCAAAATTTTCAATTATTTTTTAGTTAACATTAGGTAATACTAATTTTTACAATTAATAATTCAAAGTTTTTTTTCACTTAGATAAGATTTACAAATTTTAAAGATCGTACTGGAATATTTCAAAACTAGTATTAGCAATAATGTCCACATTTGCAAAGGATTATATCAAATAGTTAAAACAAAGCATTATGTAAATTCTTTAATGGTAAATTAAAATACGTAAAAATTAAATTTAAATAATTAATTTACAAATTTTATCTTTATAAAGCATTCTATATTTTTCGCCAGGTGTATAATCCAGCTAGCGTATACATAGATTAATGGAGGTAGGTCTCAATAAGCTTTAAAATAAGATCATTCTTCTAATTAGATTGCCAATGGGGTCACAAAATTAATTGATTTATTTTTAGTCTAGATATTCTTAAGTTATGTAATAGGCAATATTGCTAGGAAAGCACAGAAATCAATTCTACAAAATATCAACTAGTCACACAGTACTAGTATTATGATTAGAAATAAAAATCTTTGTATAAAAAATATTTCTTTATAATTTCAAACTATTATGAATGAAGTTGACAATTCAAAGCTGTTAACAATCGCTCATTTAGCGATAATAGCAAATTAGAAATTTGAGTAATAATACTTATAAAAATTTTATTAGTTCATGATATGGTAATCAAAATATGTATAATATTATTGTGTAGTAATACTTCAAAAAAATTCTTCATAAGAAAATACTTATTTTGAATTTGATGCTTTGTTATTATAGTTATAAAATATTAAATAATAATAATATAACTTATCTATATAATATAACTAATCTATAAATTACAAATTACGCTTGGATTTAAATTACTGTAGAAATTTACTTCAGCATCAAAACAACCAATTATAAATTTTAATATGATTCTTAACATGGAATGGCTGTCTTTATAAGATCAAATTTTAATTTGAGCGCTAGTGCAGCAATTCTAAAGTATTCCCAACTTATCTTGGTACTCGCAATAAAACACAAATGCTGCTCGCGCAGTTGCTTAGAGCAGCATTTGTGTTTTATAATGTTCAATAGCATTGTATGCTTAAACTACCAAAACAAAATATAACTAAACCCACAATAATTGTTAGCTATTGTCGTAAAGAAATTCAAAACAAAAAACAGCTGTATTCTTGCTTAAAGAAAATCACTAACAATCTACCTAAACTTGCTAACATAAAACCAGGTTAAAATTTTGGTTATTGCAAATAGCTTAGCCTATTAGAAAAATAACAAATTATAAATAAATACATAGTATAACGTTTTTAAAGAACTTTACAAGGCATTACGCAGCTTTAGCGTCTTCGTTATCATAAGCATCAACTATAGTGACAAAAACTTCCATCGCATCTCGTATGCCTTCGATACCGTTGACAGTGACCAAAGCATCTTCGACGATAAAAGGAGCATCTTTCCAGATAGCTCCGTTGGCTTCAAGCTCCGCTCGAACATTTATAGATGATGTTACAGTACGTCCCTGTATTATTTCCTTTCGAGCTAACATTTTAGCAGCATCGCCAACAATAATAGTCGGCATGGAAGCACGTATAAAGGCTTTTAGAATACGACGACTATGCGGATCATTTATCATTTTATCTATTGCGTGCATGCCGCCGGGAATAATTAAACCATCATAATCAACTGACAATGTTTCGGCTAGATCGACATCTACCGGGAAAAAATGACCCCAAGAATCTTCATACCAACCATTAACCAAGCCATTCGCGCGCGATACCACTTTAGTAGTAGCGCCAGCTTCTATTAGCCTCTTCTGGGGTTCAGTAAACTCAATTTCATTAAACCCATTAGCGAGCATAACTGCAACAATACGCCCGCCTAGAAGCTTATCTGCCATGCGTTCCTCTTCATTAAGAATTTTATTGCTTATGGTTAAATCAGCCAAAAGCGTCAAGTAGTATTAGTCAACAAACAAAAAAGATAACAATTCAAAACTGTCAAAATCTCATAGATAAATACCTTAGCCAAGGTATGTACTTGAGATGGTTATTTCAATAAAAACCATACGTGTTAACAACAGTATATTATATCTCGTGTTAAATAAACTTTAAACTATTCTTCTTATTTTCAAGCTAAGCTTAAGTAATTCCACATTAATAGTAATAAACCATCGACTAAATAAAAAAATGCCTTAATACTATCGGAACCATAATCTATCTGGACAGTAATTTTTAACATCTGGATTGTATGACAACCGAGGAAAGTAATTCAAGAAGACAGCAGTATCTTTAATTAAAAATTATAATATATTATATATTGATAGTACATAAAAAATAATTTATTAGTAATTTTATTAACAATAACAAATTAATCACTAATCCTATACTGAAACAAGGAATGATAATCATTGGAATAAAATCTTATATAATCAATCAGAAATACTTTTTTACAAATAATACAAAGGTAAAGCTTTTGTGTAATTTCCCATGTAGCTTATTTGTTTAAGTAAAGTAGACAAATAGTTGTTTTGTGGAAAAGACAGTTTTTATGCAAAAATTTTGTGATGATACTACAATCATATTAATTATTTAAATAAATCTTACTTTATAATTTTGCTTATAGTTACGATATTTATAACAGTTTCCGCAAAAAAAATAATTGTTAAGACTTTAACCTGAGTTAAAAATTAGCTAATTATTACAATTTTGATTAATTAGCTCAAAATTTTACTAAATGACTTAATATTCTTAGTTAAGGATTTTTACGCAAAGTTAGATGAAGTTCATTGCAGCATATTATAGATTATCCCAATAACAACTAATTTATGGTGAAGATAAATTAGTTGTTAAAAAGTAAATTCTAATGCGGGGTTTAATTTTTAGGAGATCGAAGCGTTATTAGTGAATAATATATTTTCTACTTGTGATCTGATAGTAATGAACTCGCAAAATATGATTTTATAAACTACTTAGCTCATTAGTTTAATGCTATTCTTGTGATAGATTTCTTAAATAAAATATAATTTTTGCTTAAAGACTATTAGATTTTTGTGATCAATTTTTTTTGAAAAAATTTTTCTGCGTATTGATTAAATAATTTTTTATGCAAAAACTTATTTTGGTACAGTTTTACTTATATTACATCATATCAATACAATAAATTATCAAGCATTACTTAATTAAGTATTTTGTTGTTTAAAAAAAAACTGTAACTAATGAAAAATTTTAAGCTTTTCAAAATTAGCAAAGTTGTTTAATTTAATTAATTGGCCAATTAATTAAATTAAACAACAAGAAGCTTTCTAAGTACTCAATAATAATTTATAGGATAAAGAGTGTAAACACTATCTATGGTTAATTAAATTAATGCTATTTACTAGTAAAATCTAGTATAAATATCAATTATAAGGGTAATTATACATCAAGTCAGCAATTTTTACCTAATTATATTGATTCCTTAATTACTGCTAGAATACAAAATTTATCCTATTTTGTTTCATTAAGTCAATTCTATAATTGCAGTATATACCTGTTGTTATTGAATAACTATTCTTTAAAAATTTTTTATTACCATTGATAAAATAACTTTTATAAATAAGTTATTCATTTTATTAATATTAAATTAATTTATATTATATACTATAATGGCATACGTAAAGCACCATTAAAATTTAATTTTGATTAGCAATCATATGATAAAAACACAATTATAAGCAAAACACTCTAATATTTTTTGGTAAAACCAATTATGCTAAACACTATTATTTCATACTGAGTTATATTTTAAGATTAACAGATGCACAAATGCTTTTAATCTGAGCAGAATAATTTGCCTTAATATCAATCTTTTAACTTAAAGTCCTCATAATTATTTCAATCGATGATTTATAACTGAACGTATCAATCATCGTTTTATGTAAATACGCCATCAAACAAATAGCCTGCTAAGCAAATTATTGCTTTATAATTATGGTTGAATTTACAGTAATAGTTATCAACAATCAAATTGAAAATAAGATGGTAAATCGGCTAACAATGGATGTTTTGTATCTTTGTCAGACATGATTAACTTCAAGCCGTTCAGCGGCCATTTAATACCTATTGCTGGATCATTCCAAGCAATCCCTTTCTCGTGCTCTGGAGAATAAGAGGAAGTAACCTTATATATTACCTCGGTCTCTGGCTCCATTGTAATAAATCCATGAGCAAAACCAATTGGTACTAAAATCTGATTCTGAGCTATGGCTGATATCTCCACACCAACCCACCTACCATAGGTGGGTGAGCATTGGCGAATATCAACTGCTACATCGAAAATCTTACCTTTAATGACACGTACTAGCTTGTCTTGAGCAAATGGCGGTATTTGGAAATGCAGACCACGTAGGACACCTGTTTGTTTTGAACTAGAATGATTATCCTGCACAAAATCAAGATTTATTCCATTATTAGCTAGAGTTAGCTTGTTGTAAGTCTCCGATAAATGACCACGAGAATCTCTGAATTGCTTTGGAGTTATAATTTTTATCTCTGTGAGAGATAAAGATTCTATTTGCATAGCATATTCTCCTTAAATATAAGGAAGGCTTTAATGCGATTGCTTTAATGTTTTCGATCAAAATCCAAAATCAAATTTTTTTAGTCAATAATTAAGCATTATCTTAATTATTGACTTATTATAGCTTATATTTTTAATCGATCTGATGCAGATTAACCCAATCGCTGCAGTTGCAATCTTTATTTCTCCTAGCATACTATAATTTAAAAAATTTTAATTATAGTACTTTGCTCTTAGCTCGTATTCGTGTTGACGATTCTAAATATTGTGAAGTATGTAAGAACGCCCAAGCTGGAGGTTTCTGTTGCGCTAGTGCTTGTAAATTACTGTCTGAAACTCTTACCCTAGCAAATCGCTTAGCTGTTTGGCTTGCTAAAGAACTTAAGGAATATGTAGGACGATCAAAAACAGCAATCGCAACTGTATGAAAAATAAACAACCATCGTTTCCATCGATGAAATATTACTAAATTATCTGCTCCCATAATCCATACAAATGATATATTAGGGCAACGTAGGCGTAAAGTAGCAAGAGTATCCGCTGTATATTGGGTACCAAGGTGCAATTCGATATCCTTAACTTTAATGCGTGGATGACGCGCTATCGTCCTAGCACAGGCAACACGCTCAGCAAAAGTTGCCATGTCTTTTCTTGATTTCAGTGGGTTTTGTGGACTTACCAGCCACCAAACTTCCTTTAGTCTTAGTCGCTTCATCGCAGTTTTAGCAACATAGCGATGACCGTCATGAGCTGGATTAAAAGATCCTCCCATTAGCCCGACTGTGATTCGCCGTCTATCTGCTAAGGTATGAGGTAATTGAGTAATCTCTTTTAGCATACACACACTTATGTGGTCTTATACGCTCTAACAAAGGAGTTAGACTAGCAAAACAAGATTAATAGCCTTTAATAAGAATAATTAATAGATTTCTAAAGAATAGTTACATTAAAAATGTTAAGCAAACAAAGCTAATGCCGAATCTGACCACTTCCACGTACTAAGTATTTAAAACTAGTTAAATGTTCGGCACTAATTGGGCCGCGAGCATGTATACGCCCAGTAGAAATTCCAATCTCAGCGCCAAATCCGAACTCTCCGCCATCAGCGAACTGAGTTGAAGCATTGTGTAAAACGATAGCACTATCTACTTCAAGCAAAAACTTTTCCGCAGCTATTTTATTCTCAGTAACAATGCTATCTGTATGATGAGATCCGTGTGAGTTAATATGAGCAATAGCACCAGAAACGCCATCGACTAATGCAACTGACATAATAGCGTCAAGATACTCAGTTTCCCAATCAATCTCAGTAGCACTTTCCATATTATTACCTACAATCGCCTGTGCATTTTTATCACCACGTAACACACAACCAGCCATGCTAAGAGCTTCAGCTACTGGAGGTAATAACTTGGACGCTCCATCTCGGTCAATCAACAATACCTCAGCTGCGTTACATACCGAAGTACGACGCATTTTAGCGTTCACAGTTATAACTACGGCTTTTTCTAGATCAGCTTCGGCGTCAAGATATACATGACAAAGTCCACTTAAATGAGCTAACACAGGTACACGGCTTTCATTATGTACACGCTCAATTAGCGATTTTCCACCGCGAGGCACTATTACATCTACATATTGCGGCATAGTGATCAACTTACTTACAGCAATCCGGTCGTTAGTTGGAACTAATTGGATTGCATCTTTAGGTAATCCAGCTGATATCAAGCCCTGATGTATCGCTGCGGTAATGGCTTTAGCAGAATGATAGCTTTCCGATCCACAACGTAAAATCACTGAATTGCCCGCCTTCAAACATAAACCACCAGCATCAGCGGTTACGTTTGGTCGGCTTTCATATATAACACCAATCACGCCTATTGGCACACGAAGACACTCGAAATAAAGTCCGTTCGGCCGAGTCCATTTTTTTATAGTTAGACCAACCGGGTCAGATAGCTCCGCTATACTGTTTAGCCCGTTAGACATATCACTTATACGACTATCAGTTAGCAATAGCCTATCAATCATTGATTCTTTTAGTCCATTTTCTTTAGCTATAGAAATATCTCTGAAATTCGCGTTAAGAATCGTCGGCATTTCCTTCAACAGAGCAGTAGAAGCGTTACGCAAGGCTTGGTCCTTTTGCTCGGAAGAGGCATGAGCCAAGAACGCAGCAGCAATACGAGCGCGCTTACCTATATCCAACATAACTGCTTCTATCTCGTTTTCGGAAAAGTCTACTAACTCATTAACAAGGAAGTCTTTTGCAAAATCCATTATATTCAAACCTACTTAGGAATGCTGCATTCATTTAATACAAGATCATTTCTATGAACGATTTCATCTGAGCGATGGTAACCAAGGGTAGTTTCTATTTCACGAGATTTCAGTCCAGCAATTTGTTTTGCATCATGAGAGGCATAAGTTATTAGACCACGACCGCATAATGCACGATCAGGCGCATGTAATGTTACTACGTCACCTCTTTCAAAAGTACCAATTACCTCAATTACTCCAGCAGGTAATAAGCTTTTGCCAGCAATTAGCGCTTGTAGTGCGCCAGAATTAAGAATAAGCTGACCACGAGGATCAAGCGAACTAGCAATCCAGCGTTTACGAGTAGTCAAAGAGGAAGCAACCTCACAAAACCAAGTGCAACTTCCTGCACTATCAATGCGATAAATTGGGTTTGGTTCCAATCCGTTAGCTATAACCGTTTGACAGCCTGCAGCAGCAGCTATTTTAGCGGCGGCAAGCTTAGTAACCATACCACCAGATGTGTAGCTACTACCCGCATTACCAGCCATTGCTTCGATCTCAGCGGTTACATACTTGACCTCTGGTATATGACGAGCAGCAGCATTGCAGCGAGGATCAGAAGTATATAAACCATCTATATCTGATAAAATAATTAGAGTATCGGCGTTTGCCACCTGAGCTATTCTTGCGCTGAGCCTATCATTGTCGCCAAAGCTGCAACTAGTGGTCGATACTGTGTCATTTTCATTGATCACCGGCACTACCCCAAGTTTCAGCAAATCATTTATGGTGGAACGAAGATATAAATGAGGCCGCCTCTGTTCGGTATCATCCGTAGAAAGCAAAATTTGCGCTGTAGTTATACCATTATGAAACATTACTTCTTGATAGGCATGAGCCAACATAATTTGGCCGATGGCAGAAGTAGGTCGCCTTGCTTTAAGCTTTGATCGAATGTGATTAATACGTAATCGATGGCAGCCGAGAGCCACAGCTCCGGAAGAAACAATCAAGACCTCTATCCCCGCATGTCGCAGGCGATTAACATCAGCTGCCAAAGATTCCATCCAGGCCGTACGGACTAAGCCACTTTTCTTATCTATTAGTACAGCTGAGCCAATTTTGATCACTATCCTACGAGATCTATAAATCCTGTGATCAGAGGCAGTGATGTTCATTATGGGGGCACTGTTCATGGTAACCACATACGATGTCTTTTTTGATCTTTAGCTTCCTCATTACTCGCTTTTTGCCTGTCAATGTTAACACGAATGCGATCTATTAACTTCTTCAAAACATACCTTACTCCTTGACCAGAAGCACTAGACAAAGCGATAGGACGCTCACAAATTTCCTCTTGAAATAGGTCCTGTAAAGCCTTCACAGCATACTCAGCAAGGGCATCAATTTTGCTAAAAACTAAAATTTCTGGTTTGCTTTCTAATTGTGAGCCATAAGCCTTAATTTCTTCTCGCACAATCTTCCAATCATCCAGCGGATTGCTGCCTGTAGCATCAATTAAATGAAGCAAGACAGTGCAGCGCTCAATATGGCCTAAAAAGCGATCTCCCAGCCCTTCCCCCATATGAGCACCATTGATCAATCCTGGAATATCAGCTAAGACAAACTCGTCATCACCGATGTTAACAACACCAAGGTTAGGATGGATAGTAGTAAACGGATAACTTGCAATCTTTGGTTTAGCAGCACTCACAGTCGATAAAAAAGTAGATTTACCGGCATTAGTCAAACCAATTATTCCAGCATCAGCAATTAATTTTAAGCGCAACCAGATCCACATCTCTTGGCCTTGCCAACCTAACGTTGTTTTACGTGGAGCTCGATTAGTGGATGACTTAAAGTGTGCGTTTCCAAAGCCACCATCTCCACCACGCGCAAGGACTATTTGCTGTCCTATCCTAGTCATATCAGCTAATAAAAACTTATTTTTTTCGTCCCAAATTTGAGTGCCAAGCGGAACACACAACGTAACATCTTTACCAGACTCACCAGTCATATTCCTGCCCTTACCGTGATGACCGTTCATGGCTTTAAAATGCTGCTGATAACGAAAACTAATTAATGTATTCAACGATCCTACGCATTCTAGTATTACATCACCGCCTCGTCCCCCATTGCCACCGTTTGGCCCTCCAAATTCCAAATAAGCTTCACGTTTAAAGCTTAAACAGCCATTGCCCCCGTTACCGCTACGGATGAATATCTTGGCTTGATCAAGGAATTTCACATGAACCACTTAGTAATAATTCATCAAACGGAAACGAAAAATTATAAACTAGGGTAAAACTAACAGTAAAATATTCTATTAAATAAAGCTCTAGAGTTCTTCATGACCTATTTTCAATATTAATTTACTGTTACAACATTAATATAAGATCGGTTACGTGTGTGGCGAAACTCAACCTTGCCCTTAGCTGTAGCGAAAATCGTGTGATCTTTTCCTATACCAACATTATTTCCGGGGTGAAACTTAGTACCTCGCTGACGAACCAAAATATTACCAGGAATAACTAATTCACCACCAAACTTTTTAACACCTAAGCGACGACCTTCAGAGTCACGGCCGTTACGAGAGCTGCCACCTGCCTTTTTATGAGCCATCGATGCGATACCTTTCGATTTAACTAAGCGCCAGCATTGATGCCTATCACACGCAAAACAGTAACATTTTGTCGATGACCGTGCGTACGTCGATGATTTTTCCGACGCTTTTTCTTAAAAACTATAATCTTTGGATCTTTACGCTGGTCTAAAACTTCACATGCAATTGAAGCACCGAATACTAATGGCGAACCAACGGTCAGTTGACTATCAGTATTGATCAATAGAATCTCATTAATCTCAACCTTTGTCCCAATAACAGCTTCAATATGTTCAACCTTAATAATATCGCCATAGGCAACTCTATACTGCTTACCGCCAGTTTTAACGACAGCTAACATTAATTAGATCCTAACACAGAATTTATTATTCCCTTGTTTTATAAAAGTATTGATTTAATATGAAATAGGTACAGAACAAAACACATAACCCTAATTTAGACATGACAAACTAAAATATTGACCTATGGTGATTGCATGTATCATTATAAATGAGTTTTCTAAAATACTGTAGAAGATATTCAGTGTCAGCCTTTTGAGTAATCAATATAATAATCGATTACAAACTTAAAAAAGTATTTTTACAATAAGCTTTTCAAAAGCTGAAACTGTTATATATTTCGATCAATCTCCATTACAACTTAATTATCAGGGAATATAACTGCATTTATTATAGTATGCTGGTAACAAAGAGCATGTGAACTGTAAAATGCTTATTTTAATTGCGCGATATATTCTGTGAAATAAAGCTATTTAAGCAGCATCTTCTTTAACACAATAAAGTTCACTATTTTAAGATATAATGAACATCATGAATCATGAACTTATTGAGTAATTTACAAAAAAGGAATTCAGCTATTTTCACGCGGTGAATTAGCAAACTAAACCCTGAAAAATTCAAATATTTAACTGTGCTAATTGTTCTTAAATAACATCTTTAACTATTATCTTCTAAAATAAATACTACTTGTGTAGGTATACTTTACTGTAATAAATTAATCAAATCTAAAAATTATTAAATTTTGATTCTTTTCTAATTTAAATATATTATTTAAAATATTTTTGTTTGTTAATTAAATTTTTTAAAGAATACTACAATGATTAATTTATTTAGTTTTATAGTGTTGCCGTCACTTACATTAATATAATCGCTCTAGCAAGTTGCTTGAAGACTAATACACTGTATAACAGGACAGTTTCATTAGTTTACAGAATATTCCTGACTAGAGTTTTGTGGAGAGGTGCCGGAGTGGTTGAACGGGGCGGTCTCGAAAACCGTTGTGAGTGTGAGCTCACCGAGGGTTCAAATCCCTCTCTCTCCGCCAAAATATTTTTGACTAATGATGTTAGAACACAGACAGCAGACAGTTAAAATATATCACATAATCGGTAAAAACTTGTAATCATCATAATCTATCTATTTAGGAATATTTATGACTATATAAATATTTATTGATTAGCTGATTATATAATGTCGCTTAGCAAATCCATAGAACAGTAATTAACAAAGATAATTGATCTAGCTAATAGTTTAAACAAAACAATTACTAATTGAATTTAGCATTTAATTTAAATTGTTTAATTGTATTCAAAAATTTTACAACTTAATTTGTAACGATGATTAATATTCATTAATATATTCAATGAATTATTACTTTTAGCAAATAGACACTGCTTTTCTACATTCAAAAAATGTGATTAATAGCTAGCCTTTCTTTCTACAAAGAAATCATATTGTTTGAGCAAATGCATATACAAAAAATAAAAAACCTTATTTGATTATCTTCCTTGATTTTAAATTGTAAACAAAGCTTTTCTTTAAAGCTGTTTAGTTTAGGGGTACAAAAGTACCCTTAACTTGTTTGTTGAGAAGAGTTTATAATAAGCATTAAAAAAATTTTATTATTTGCGTAAGTTTTTTTTGAGATAAAGATTATTGCTTTAAAAAGCAAATTGACCTAAGACCAACAATAAGATTAACAAATAAATTGTTTTGAAATTTAGTAAACCTAATTAAGTATTTTATACAAAATAGAATGCAACTTACTTGACTGGCAAATGCTCTGATCGATAATAGATTATGACAAATCTTCAATTTTAAACAGCCCTACTAAAAATACACTAAAAGAAAGAGAATCATTAAAAGTATGAAACATAAAATTAAAATCTATCTCTTGATATTTAAACTAATTTTGATCGTGAATTAATGATCTTTTTGAATAAAAAGTCTGATATATCTAACAATCAAAAAGTACATAAAAAAGACAACAAATTAAATTTTATGACAATCAACTAGCTATTCACATAGCATAAAAGAATAAGGTTAATCCGATTACATTTGACAAAAACATCGGATGTTTATATTTGCAACGATAGACTGCATTGCCTTGCAAAAGCTTTTATTATTAACGTTATGCTAGGATACTAGAATAATGATTTTTACTTTTTGTATAAATTATAAACCATGCTATAAGGTTAAATAATAATAATTAAATATTCGATAATTATGAATTACTATTGATTTTTAATCAAGCTTGAGACAGTCAACTTAATCAACGATTATATGTATTTTTTATTAAAATTTTCTTACTAATCAAATATGCTTTAAGCTTAGGGGTATATATAGTATACTGTACATGTTATATGTATTTGATGTTTAGTTAGTTAAAATTATCCCAATATTTAGACTAGTATTCAACTAGCTGTTTGGCTATTAGCATACTAACAATAGAGTTGTAATAAATAAAAGATAGTTACGTTAACTAATAAAATTAAATACTTTCCCCAATCATATCGATTGTATGCTTAGTATAGCGTAAGTAGTATACTGACTAATATAAAGTAATAAAAAATTAATTACTTTATATGTTTTGCAATAAATAAATCTAACAAAATTATTTGATCTTCACTTTAGTTAATGCATTTAATAATCTAATTATGGGATAGAAAATAGAATTTTTCTAAAATTAGATCGTTTTCTATTTGTCTAGATTAGCATTTTATTTGGTACTTCAGGTTAACAAGATAAATTTAAGAATTAGCTGTATACTATAAGTAAATCATGATTAAACATGAAATGTATTGCTTTGAAATATAACTTAAAAGCTTAGAATTAAGCAAAAAATTTGCTATTGAAGGTTAAACTCAAATATATAAAAATGAATACTTTTCTAAAGTATGATTATTATTACTTACTGTAAGTTAGTTATGAATCATATAATAGCACGCCAAGCGTAACATTTTATTATTCAGAAATTAAACTATAGTTACGCTAAACAAATAAAAATATAAAATTAAAAAAATAATGATTAGATCAAATCACTTTGGCAGATTGCAGGAAATTTGTTATGTAGAATTTTTTTAAATTTGATATTAAATAAGATAATATTTCTCTTTTAAAAAAAGAATTATATTTAAAATTTAATAACATCAACACTATAATTTATCACTACTTTGTAGTTAATAAATAAAATTTATTTGCGGGTGCAGTTAATGATTGGTCGAATTATTATTATGGACTTTGGTAGCCAAGTAACAGAATTAATTGCCCGTCTGATACGAAAGTCTGGGGTTTACTGTGAGCTTTTCCCATTTAATGTTGACCTTAACTTAATTAAGAATTTTAGTGCTTCTGGCGTTATTTTATCAGGTGGGCCTTATTCAGTTTACGATAAGAATGCACCCCAAGTACCGAATTTAGTGTTTGAGATGAACGTTCCAATCCTTGGCATCTGCTATGGTGCCCAGCTACTATGTCACCAACTTGGTGGCATAGTAGAGCAAAGTGAAAAACAGGAATTTGGTCGAACTGAAATTACTATCAAGGATAGTTGTCTTCTATTCAATAAATTATTGCCGCTA
Source organism: Candidatus Endolissoclinum faulkneri L2 (assembly GCF_000319385.1). Lineage (GTDB taxonomy): Bacteria > Pseudomonadota > Alphaproteobacteria > Thalassobaculales > Thalassobaculaceae > Thalassobaculum > Thalassobaculum faulkneri. Next base: position 962,788 of record NC_019566.1, read on the forward strand.
GGTAGGGTTGAAACAGTTTGGATGAGCCATAAAGATCGTATTACTGCAATTCCTCCCGGTTTTAAAAGCGTAGCGACCACCCCTTCGTCTCCATTTGCCTCTTTTGCTAACGAGCAAAAACGAATATATGGATTACTGTTTCATCCAGAAGTGGAGCATACGCCATGTGGAAACCAGCTTCTACGCAATTTCACGTATAAGGTTGTTGGGCTAACATCTAGCTGGAATGTAGCTTCCTATAAGGATCAAGTAATCTCAAAAATTCGTAAACAAGTCGGAAATAGTAAGGTACTATGTGGATTATCTGGTGGCATTGACAGCTTGGTAACAGCCTTGTTAATTCACAAGGCGATTGGTGATCAATTAACCTGCATTTTTGTTGACAACGGCTTGATGCGTTCCGGAGAAGCGAAAGAATTTAATCGTTTATTTCGCAGGCAATACAATATCCCGCTTATTACCCGCGATGCAAGCGAAGAATTTCTTAATGAGCTAGAAGGAATTGATGATCCAGAAATTAAACGAAAGACCATTGGTGAGTTATTTATTAATATCTTTGATTCTGAAGCTTCAAAAATTGAAGGAGCGAAATTTTTAGCTCAAGGTACTTTATACACAGACGTGATCGAGAGCTTGTCCAAGACTAACAGTCCTTTAATTACCATCAAATCTCATCACAATGTAGGTGGTTTACCTAATGTAATGAAGATGCAACTTGTAGAACCATTGAGAGAGCTTTTCAAGGATGAAGTCCGAGCGTTAGGTCGTGAATTAGGCATACCAGATTCCTTAATTAACCGTCACCCATTTCCTGGCCCAGGCCTTGCTATCCGCTTAATTGGCTCTGTTACCAGAGAAAAGCTTAATATATTAACTAGTGCTGACGCGATTTACCTTGATGAGATCCGCAAAGCGGGATTGTACGATGAAATTTGGCAAGCTTTTGTAGTATTGTTACCAATACGTACAGTTGGTGTGATGGGAGATTCTCGTACCTACGATTATGTTTGTGTGCTGCGTGCGGTAACTGCTAGTAATGGTATGACAGCAGATTACTATAAATTCCCGCATGAATTTCTTAGCCGCACTGCTACTCGTATCGTTAACGAGGTACGTGGCATTAATCGAGTGACTTACGATGTTACAAGCAAACCACCTAGCACTATTGAGTGGGAATAATTTATTTAAATATTCCATATTATGGAATATTATACTAGATTGATTGTCATTAATACTTAAAGTTAAGATAAAGTTTCTATGCATACAGCTCGCTTGGACAAGCAAATAAACTATTGGTTTAATTTTTCAATCAACTAATATCCAACATATTAGGTATAAAATTTCATTTTGGAGTAAAAAATTAACAGGAATTGAATGGAGCAAAATATACAATCACTCGTACCAGATCGATCAATTAAATGGTTTAATTAGTAATTGTTATTGATTCAACAAAGAAGATTTGTGCTAAAAAAATTTAGAATCATTTTGTACTAAAATGCGTTAATATCAATATCGAGTAATGTCATATTAAATTGATAACAAATCTCATCATCCTCATCATCTCGGAAAATAACGCCAAGAAACTCATCGTTAAGCATTACTTCAGCAGAATCCTTTTTGTTAGTTCGAGGAATAATAATAATGTTTTTGTTGGAAAAGCGATTACGCAAGTACGCCTGTAGTTGAGCAATTTCTTTAGGATTCATTTCTCTCTCCTTGTCTTACAGACATTCCCACGCACTAACATTCGTTAGCACATTAAATCTGCTCTTCCAACTAATCATTAGTTGTCCTGCAATATTTGGAGTTAGTAATCGCGGTTGATGATTTGCTATCTTTTAAAACTTGTTAACTGTAATAAAACTATTCCAGATAAATTTACGGCCTATTATTATGTCCATAACACATCACCATTCCAATTTTTATTAATTCTCAAGATGCTGGAATAGATTTTATTTTAAAATAGATCACTGTTTAGCTAAATTTTACGCTTTGCAATAATGCCAATCCGATAAAGCCAGGACAGTCAGTGCAAATAAACTGTTAACTATTAAATGATTGCCAAAAACAATATTTTTGAAAATAAACATATTAGTTAAAGCCAAACAAGTAACATATATATTGCTATATGTTACTTGTTTGTATAAATTTACTAACTATTAATAATTTAATTAAATAATCTCGCTTAGCTTACATACAAATCTTACAGATAGAATAGTCCGATCCTGAAAATAGCTGCAATGCTAACCTAATCATTATTCTTGTCATAATGATAGATCAATGAAAGCAACAAAAATAAACGGAAAAATTTATCATTTGGCTGATTAGCAAAAATAAATTGTATATTTATAATAATACTTTTTTGAAAAAAACATTTCTACTAGAGACCAATATCCAACTGTATTAAAATACTTAGATCAACGCTTATTGATATACTTTAGTTATCTAAAATCACTTCATTTCTCATAGTATGGCATTGTAAGTGGTGTTAATCACTATCGATAATAATATCTACTAGATTGTTAAAGTTTTTATTGCATTTTGGACAAGTATCTAAATTTTTTCAATTTAAAAAAAACTATGAAGATATTTTTACTCACCTCTTAAACATCATACACAAAAATTAAATTCTATATAAGCTAATTGATATCAATAGCTTATACTGTGATAATAGTTTGTCTATAATGATAAAAACCTTGAGTTAATCTATTCTTGCACGGCATCATGAATATATTATGTTGTAAAAACATATTTAAATAGCTATACGAAGGCAATTATCTATCTAACGCAATGCAATATAAGTTTTTGCGATTTTCTTCCTATTGTATAATAATTTTCTTTCATCAGGAGTGTTTCGAGTGACTTCCGAAATCTCCGGTTGGCGCCGTGCAACTAGCCTTGTTCGCGCTGGCCTGGCTCGTACCTTAAACAATGAAACTGCTGAGACACTCTATCTTAACTCGGGATTTGTCTTTAATTCCGCAGCTGAAGCCGAAGCAGCCTTTAAGGGTGAAAACGACGTTTACATATATTCGCGTTACAGCAATCCTACGGTTACCCTCTTTGAACAGCGTTTAGCTGCCTTAGAGGGAGCAGAAATGTGTAGAGCAACTGCAACTGGAATGGCAGCTGTTTTCTCTGCATTATCCTGCCAACTAAAGAGCGGTGATCGCATTGTGGCGGCACGTGAGCTATTTGGATCCTGTCATTACATACTTTCAGAGATCTTACCAAAATGGGGTGTGGAAACTAAGTTTGTAATTGGCTCTAACTTGGATTCTTGGAAAACCGCACTATCACAACCTACTAATGCAGTGTTCTTAGAAAGCCCATCAAACCCAATGCTTGACCTGGTAGATATAGCAGCCGTAGCTGAATTAGCTCATAATGCCGGTGCTAAAGTTATCGTTGATAATGTTTTAGCTACACCACTTTTTCAAAGCCCACTAGCGCTTGGCGCAGATATAGTTGTCTATTCCTCCACTAAGCACATTGATGGTCAGGGTCGATGTCTTGGAGGAGCAGTCTTAAGCTCAGCTGCCTGGATGAATGATTATTTTATCCCGTTTTATCGAAATACTGGACCTTCTATTAGCTCATTCAATGCTTGGATTATGGCAAAATCCTTAGAAACTATGGAATTACGTGTGGAACGGATGACATCAACAGCTGCTAAAATTGCTAAATGGCTAACTGGTCATGAAAAAGTTTTACAGGTTCGCTACCCTGGACTCGCTAATCATCCTCAACATTACTTAGCAAAGCGGCAAATGATTAATTATAGCAACATAATTACTATAGAAGTAGTCGGAGGCAAAACGGGTGCATTTAATGTTCTTGACGCTTTTAGTCTCATTGATTTGTCTAATAATCTTGGCGATGCGAAGTCACTTGCCTGCCACCCAGCTACCACAACCCATGCAAGAATCCCAACAGATGAACGTATTGACTGTGGCATAACTGATGGAATAGTACGAATATCTGTAGGTCTTGAAGACCTTGACGACTTAATCGAAGATCTACTGCAAGCGTTAGGAAAAGCCTGCTAATTATTTCTCATTTAGATCTTACAGAATTACTAAATAGGCTTTATTAATAATTTAATTTTAGTATTACTTAGATTGGGAAATTGTAAGCTATCTTTGGTAAAGTATAATATCGCTTATATTGAGTGTAATGGCAATTATAGTTAATTGCTAGTAATAATAGATATCTTTTAATAGATTAAATTAACTGCTTATTCTCTTTAGATAATTATTCACACTTCGAGTTAAAAAATATTTTTGTATTAGGTAATTTTATTTCACGCAACAGAAAATTTATAGTTTATTCAAATATGCTAATAGAATTCGTTTACTCATTGCAAGGACTGCATAGTTGCTTATGCAAATTAAAATATATATCACTAATTTGACGATCGACTGGTCAAACGTCTACAAATCAGCCATTAAATCGATAATAAGCCAAGTAATAATGGCAAAATAAAAACGAGCGATTACAAAGCAAATTCTCGCTTATTTATAATGCATTATACAGAATAAGTTAAAGAAAATTAATGGCTATAGGCATTTTCCCATCAAATACTCTTATCAAAGATATTTTTTCGTACAATCCCAAATGTTTGCAAACCTAACAAAAAGCTACTAAAATATTAAACTTAATCAAATAATTAAATGAGGTGAGTCGATTAAATAAAAATTAAATAGTTAGATGTAGTTAACAAAGCATAATAAAATCAACCATTAATATAATGTACTAATATGATAACGCTAATGAATCACTATGCTACTGCATATAAATTATTATAATTAAACTTTGAAAGCCACGCATGGTTAATTAAAGATTTTAAGTATATAAAAATTCGTAAAAAAAAATAACCTAAAGAACAATAAGTTCCTAGTTGTAATTAGCAGCTGTTTGCGTATAGATCTCTATCTGTTATAAGCTTGATATCTGCACTATTGACATATCTCAATTTTACTCTCATTGCTCCGAATAACTAACTGATCCTAAGCAATATTTTATAGTATTAAATGATGACTCAAATGAGTATGAAATGCACGTGCAGTATAGATTGCTAAAAAGATTGCTCGACATTTTCAACCTTGAAATGTTATAAGTGTGCTAAATACTTTTTCATTGTAGTAATCTCTAAAATAAATTCCCATTTGCATATTTTATGCAGCATTGCATTCAATATGCCAGGTTATTATCGCCTCAGCATTATACTGAAATTTTCATATAAAGATTAGCTTTTATATTATTACGAGCAATTAAATAACCAAGTTAAATTGCTCTCTAGCTTTTAGCAGCAGAAAGATATTGGGAATCATGTATAATGGATGGCAGAATATAAAAGTACAATATTTAAAACATAATCGATGTTTATCTTTATCGTTAAATAACTATTATCATTTTTTATATTGTATGCGATAGCGCAATTAGGAATTAATATAACTTCATTTTACGAATTATTGGAAACAATGCAAGGATGAATCCTCTCGCAGCAATTGGTCGAAACTTTATCACTTTTCTTGCCAGCACTGGTAGAATCGTGCTATTTGCTTTATCGATAATCTGCCATTGCTTACAACCACCGCTCTATTTACGGTTAATATTGCGTCAATTTATTGAAATCGGATATCATTCTCTTCCGATGGTAGGAATGACTACTTTATGCTCAGGCATGGTGGTTGCATTGCAAAGCTATACAGGATTTGCTAGATTCTTTGCCGAAGAAACGGTAGCAACAGTTGTTGTGATATCTATGCTTCGTGAGCTCTCTCCAGTACTAACCGGATTGATGGTTGCCGGAAGAGTCGGAGCTTCAATGGCGGCAGAAATAGGCGCAATGCAAGTCACCGAGCAAATAGATGCACTAACAACATTGTCAACAAATCCTTATAAATATCTAATCGTCCCTCGAATCATTGCATCCATCATTAGTCTGCCGTTTTTGGTATTGATAGGCGATATAATAGGTGTTTATGGTGGGTTTATGATTGGTATTTACAAATTAAATTTTAACGCTGCTAGCTACATTTTTTTTATTGTGCATCATTTGGAAAAAATTGATGTCATTGCCGGTATGGCAAAAGCAATAGTATTTGGTTTTCTGATTACACTAATGGGTTGTTATCAAGGATTTAACTCTCGTAGAGGAGCGCGAGGAGTTGGCCTAGCTACTACTAATGCTGTAGTAGTAGCTTCAATAATGATCTTGCTAACAAACTATATTATCACCGAGATTTTTTTTATTAATTAAGGGCGAAGCAGATGAGCAAGATCATTAAGCTTCGTATACGCAACCTAAAGAAAAGCTTTGGCTCTAAAATGGTGCTAAACGGCATTAATTTAGATATATGCGAAGGCAAAAGCTTAGTAGTAATCGGCGCCTCTGGCAGCGGCAAATCAGTATTATTAAAATGCATCATTGGTCTAATTAGGCCTGATTCCGGTGTTATTGAAATTGATGGTAAAAATGTAATCAGCCTACCGCGTTACGAGCGGGAAGCTTATATGCACAAATTTGGTGTACTATTTCAAGGTGGGGCTTTGTTCGATAGTCTTTCAGTTTGGGAAAACGTTGCTTTTGGACTAATAGCAACGAGAAATATAAATCGATCTACTGCCCGTGGTATCGCTTTAAAGAAACTTGCTCAGGTAGGTCTTAGTGAAGATGTAGCTAATTTATCTACTGCGGATCTTTCCGGAGGTATGCAAAAACGTGTATCGTTAGCTCGCTCCATAGCAAACGATCCTAAGTTTATCTTCTTTGATGAACCAACTACTGGACTCGACCCAATTATGGCCGACATCATTAACAAACTAATCGTTAAATGCACACGCGATCTAGGTATAACAGGTTTTTTGATAACTCATGACATGTCCAGTGCACGTAAAATTGCCGACAGGATAGCTATGTTATACCATGGCAAGATCATCTGGGAAGGAGCAGTTAATAAAATAGATAATTCAGGGAATAACTATGTCAATCAATTCATCAACGGAAAAGCTGAATTGCCGATTTAGATAATAACTTAATTTTAACAAACACATTAGAGGTTATTATGATAAATTCACGCATTTTACTCATTGATTTGAAAAAACTAACGTTATTTGACGTATATTAATTGTTAATTACAATTTCTATATAAATCAAAGTTTAATTTTAATTGAATTTCTTGCCAAGATTCCTCTAAAAGCATGATCCAGTAAATAATATTACTGGTAGTAATATTATTTACTGGATCAATTATGATATAATTCACCTGTCAAGGTGAATTATATCAATCGCTAATCTTAGGATAATAATGCTGGTTTGGTAACGTATTATAAAACACGCAATATTATAACTTAATACTAATATTAAGCAAAAGTTTATTGTTTAGATACATTTATTAAGCTATCAAATTTGTCATTAATACGTTCGATTGCTAACTAATATAATTATATTTTTATATAGAATCATTTAGCTATTTAGCAGACATACAAGACTTATTTAGCAAACCTAAAAAGGATATGCCATTGGCTACTCATAGCTAACCAAACAAAATGCAATCATCAATACCATGCGCGAAAACAGTATAGAAATAAATCTCTATACTGTTAATCAGGTACTTTGAAGAGTAAGCTGATTGCATGAGATATAAATTTTATTTAATACTAAAAGCTAATCATTAGTTCAATGCTGAGAAAATACGTTGTTTTTTTAGCTAGAGAAAACAAGAATAAATATTATTTCTCAAAGTTATTCATGATCAGTTCAATACTCATTATCATGAGTAATCTCGGCTATTAGTGCTATAAACTACCATGCTCTTTTGTTAAATCTACTGAACTATTAAATAGGTTGTAGTTTGCTTAACATTACCTTCAGATCTATGCGAATAGTACACCACTACCAAACTAAAATACAAAAAAATATTAACAATCAGCAGTTACCAGCTGTGCTTTACCCTCTAAGTATTTTTTAAAAAAAGCCAATAAATTTCCCGATAATGCATACAGTATTTTATGGACTAAAATCAAACAGCAGTTTAGGCATAATATTAGGTAATATGTCATATAAGTAATGTATTAACTCTTTTAGCAAAAATTGTCTAAAATATGATAACCGCACATAGATTACTAATGTCCATTATTATAGCAACATGCACAGTATCTAGCGCGAAAATAGCGCTTTTGAGCATTCTTTAGTAACTACCGTTAGTTTGCTTTATGAGAATACATTTCAATTCTTATTGAACAGCAGTTTACACAAAAGATTAAGTATTGATAAATCAACTTTATAAGTTCTATGATTAGTTTAGTAGGCAATCGATATCATATCAATGGTATCAATTTCTCTATAAAATCGTATAAATAATAAATGTTTAACGAACATAATGTACCAAAATTATAATATCCATTTTCTCAAAAAAAAATAATTAATATTAAAAATTTTAAGATAGGGAATTAATTAGCTAAATTCAAAGTGTTATTAAAAACTTTGATTTACGTAAAACACCTTAAACAAAAACTAATCTAACTACTTTATAGCAATAGATTAGTTTCTTGTTTTGATACGGATAAATGAATTAATTTTAGCTTAATTCAAATAATTGTATTTTATATGAAAATCAATATTATTGATATAATAATAATCACCTTTATAATTTTTTCTAGTTTACCAGCTTTTATCAAGGGATTTATTTCTGAAATATTCTCTATCTTTGCTTGGATCAGCGCTCTATTAGTAGGAATTTATAGTTACAAGCTTATCACTATATATCTAGCAAAATTTATGGGCACAGATTTTTCGGTAAAAATATTGATCGCTAGTGGCGTATTGTTTGTCTTATCTTTAATATTATTCTTGAATATGGGACAATTAGCTCTTCGAATGATGCCTATGATAAAATATGATTCGGTAAACCGAGCGCTTGGCTTCATTTTTGGAATAGTTCGTGGGTTAATAATCGTTGGTTTTGCCTACTTGCTACTTTCATGGATTGAGCCTAACCCAGACAATTATCCAAAATACTTGAAGGAAGCAAAATTACTACCTATGATTGTAAAGGGAACAAATCAGCTACTAACCTTAGTACCTAAATGTCTGGATACCAAACTAGTTGAAAACCCAAACACCTGACTCAAGCCATTAGAAAATAATAAACGTATTTACATAAATAAATAAAAATATAGAATAAGTTATCAGCAAAATATAGAAGTTATAAATTTATTTTCTTTAGAAGAATTATATCATTTACTATATTAAATAGTAAAGTTAATAAATTAATTACATGAGCCTCAAAACACTTAGTTGCTTTATAAGCAATTTTGTTTTAACAATTTTGCTTTCAGCCATATTGTTGATTTATGGTTTTCTTTAATCATTGATAACTCATGGAGTAAAAATCGGATTTTGACATGACAATCATAAATTCTTTATCTAACGATGACCATCTTCACGAAGAATGTGGAATTTACGGAATTTTTGGTACATCTGACGCAGCTGCACACACCGCTCTTGGCTTACACGCTCTACAACATCGCGGTCAAGAAGCTGCTGGAATCGTAGCCACTGACGGTCAATATTTTAACATACATAGAGGTATTGGTCATGTTGGCGAAAATTTTGGCGAGAAAAATCAAGCTGTCCTGGCTCAGTTAGTCGGGCACTCAGCGATTGGCCATACTCGCTACTCTACTACTGGCGAAACGGCCGTACACAATGTGCAGCCGCTATTTGCTGATCTAGAATTTGGTGGCTTCGCGCTTTGTCATAATGGCAATTTAACTAATGCATTGCAAATGCGTGAAAATTTAGTTCGCCATGGCTCAATTTTTCATTCTACCATGGATACTGAAGTTATTATCCACTTAATAGCTAGATCTCGAAACACCTCAGTGATTGATCGCCTAATTGATGCCATGCGTCAAATTGATGGTGGCTATTCTTTGATTTGCATGAGTAAAGATCTACTTGTTGGAATGCGTGACCCATTTGGTGTGCGTCCGCTCGTTCTTGGTAATGCTGATGGAGCATATATTCTGTGTTCAGAAACTTGTGGATTAGACATTATCGGTGCTGATTTCGTACGTGATATACATAGAGGGGAGTTGGTTATTATTGATAGCAAAGGAATTCAATCTTTCTTTCCATTTCCTCCCCGTCCTAGCAGATTTTGTGTTTTTGAGTACATTTACTTTGCTCGCCCTGATAGTTTTGTCGAAGGCAATAGTGTTTATGCAGCTCGCAAGAATATAGGCAAATACCTAGCTTATGAAAGCGGTGTGGATGCTGATGTAGTGGTCCCGGTACCAGATTCTGGTGTGCCTGCAGCTATTGGTTACTCCGAAGCCTCAAATCTCCCATTTGATTTAGGTATTATACGCAACCACTATGTTGGCCGTACATTTATTCAACCAAATGATAAGGTACGCCACCTGGGAGTAAAATTAAAACATAACGCTAATCGCAAGCAGCTTGAAGGCAAACGGGTTATTTTAGTTGATGATTCTATTGTACGAGGCACTACTTCAAGCAAGATTGTTGAAATGGTCCGACGAGCAGGCGCCACTGAGTTACACTTACGCATAGCCAGCCCACCAACTACCCATTCGTGTTTTTACGGTATAAATACTCCACAAAGAGAAGAGCTATTAGCGGCGCAGTTTGACATACAAGATATGGCCAATAAGATTGGTGTAGATAGCCTTGCGTTTATATCAATTGACGGTTTATACAGCGCTATGGGTAAAACATCAAGAAAAAATGATAATCCACAATTCTGCGACGCCTGTTTTACCGGTGAATATCCAATCTCACGAGTCGATTATGACAGTGGAAGAATAATACACAAGTCTTGATTTTACATAGAATTATTTGCATAATCTAAAAAGTTAGATAATAAATCAAAATTTAATTTCCATTACTTCATTGCCTAGGTGCGGATATTTGATTACTTAGAACACATTGCCGAAGTTTCTTTATAACTACGCTGAGCGGGTGGTCATCTAGTATAAAATGATTATACATTACAGTATAATAAAATTAAATATTTCATTCAGTCAATAATAGTAAACAATATAATTTATTATATTGTTTACTATTATTGACTCTGTATTAAGTTTATTTAATAAAGATTTTACGAGTGAAACAAGCTTATTAACTAAACAATTAGTATACTTAATCGACTAATCATTACCTAATAGTAGCACAAAATTTTTATGTAAAAGCATTTCATAATAAAAAGAATATTTTTGATTCGCTTGTTAGATCAAGCATAATATTTGCTATTTTGTTTTAAAACCATTCAATCCGATAGCTAGAAAAGATACTTCATTAATACGAGTAAAATATCAATATTTCTGAACTGTTAGCAGCTTTTGTTTGTATTCTACGATCAAATAGGTAAGTGTATTACCTTGCATTATTCTATTTACAATCAGAATAAAAAGATATCAAATCATTTATTAATGATGTCGGATAATAAACCATGTTCAATTACTAAGTCACAAATAATATCAATTTAATCAACAACATCATCTAAACTTAGCAAGATTTACATGAACAAACTAACTTTATTATCAGTTTAATGAGCGGGTGCTAACCATTGATTTTATTGCAGTAGCAGCGAGATAAACAAGATATTAATGTTATATCATCGTCTAATTTTATTATATTTTCCATATGCACTAGTGCACAGAAAAAGAAAAAAATAAATATTTTGCAGTAAAATGATAAATAATGTACTTTTCAGGCATGTTTCTTTCAGTATTCTATTAAAATCCAATTTTTCTTATTACTAAACGGCTTATAAAACATCGACTAACGATGATAAAAACTCGTTTACTTAAAGTGAACGTTCAAGTTATCTGTCAATTATCTGTATGTAATTAATCCAGTATCTATATCTTCGATCTTTTTTAAATATAGAATATAATTCATAGCTATAGATATATAATATAAATTATTAATCGCTAATCATGAAAATTCATCCGAAATAGATAATCAAACATCAAATTTAAAGTATAGATAATGAATTTTATTTATATTAAATCGACCAATTGAGTAAAAACTTTACTATATTTTGTTATAAATTAAATGAAACTATAATAGCTATGCGACTTAAATGTAGGCCTTAGTAATTATACTAAGCTAATAATTGGCCTTATCCATTATAAGCTAGTGTGATGCTCTTAACCAAAACGCCCAGTAATATATCCCTGGGTACAGCTATTAATAGGATTAGTAAAAATTGCCTGAGTATCTCCGACCTCAAGTAATTCGCCAAGGTGGAAAAAAGCCGTACGTTGTGATACACGAGCTGCTTGTTGCATTGAATGAGTAACGATAATAATAGTGAAATTTTCACGTAGCTCCTTGATTAATTCCTCAATGCGAGCAGTAGCAATAGGATCAAGTGCTGAACACGGCTCGTCCATCAAAATTACTTCTGGATTTACTGCTATAGCTCTAGCAATACAAAGGCGTTGCTGCTGTCCGCCTGACAAGTGGGTACCAGGCTGCTCAAGACGATCGCTAACTTCCTTCCATAACCCAGCGCGATCCAAGCAATTCTGGACAATCTCATCTAGCTCAGACTTACCATAAGCGATACCATGTATACGAGGGCCATAGGCGATATTGTCATATATGGATTTTGGGAAAGGATTTGGCTTTTGAAAAACCATACCTACTCGCGCTCTAAGCTGTACTACGTCAAGAGATGAGTCATAAATATTATAATCATCTAGCGTAATTTTACCTGTCACTTTACAAATATCGATTACATCATTCATCCGATTTAGACAACGTAAAAAAGTAGATTTGCCACATCCAGAAGGGCCAATTAACGCAGTTACCTCATTCTTATAAACACTTAAATTAACATGCTTCAATGCATGTTTATTGCCGTAATAAACGTTGACATCACGGGACTTAATTTTAGTGAAGCGATTAGCTAACTGTTTAGAATCCGATAATTTTGCTGCTAAATTAACATCAGGCGGATTCAAAGCTCTGTTAATCATCTTTATATCTCTCTAGCATCGACGCTCAAAGCGTTTGCGTAACAATATAGCTACTGCATTCATTAAAACTAAAAAACTAAGCAGAACCATAATACCTGCTGATGTCCGTTCAACAAAAGCTCGCTCTGGACTGTCAGCCCAAATATAAACCTGAATCGACATAACAGTAGCTGGATCGGTGAAAGTTTGCGGAATGTCTACGATAAAAGCAACCATGCCAATCATTAGCAATGGAGCTGTTTCGCCTAAAGCTTGTGCCATACCGATAATTGTACCAGTAAGTATCCCGGGCATTGCCATAGGCAAAACATGATGGGTAACAACTTGTAGAGGCGAAGCACCAAGGCCAAGAGCAGCTTCGCGAATTGATGGTGATACCGCCTTTAAAGCCGATCTGGCTGCAATAATTATAGTAGGTAATGTCATCAGAGCTAGCACTAAACCACCAACTAATGGTGCCGAGCGCGGCAAACCAAAAAAGTTTAGAAAAACAGCTAGGCCTAACAAACCAAATACAATAGAAGGAACAGCTGCTAAATTGTTAATGTTAACCTCAATAAAATCAATGAATCTATTATTTGGTGCAAATTCCTCCAAATAAACAGCAGCCATTACTCCAACTGGAAAGGAAATTAATAACGTAATAGTCAAAGTTAAAATTGAACCAATTAATGCACTATAAATACCTGCTTCTTCAGGATCGCGACTATCACCAGTAGTAAAAAAGTCAGTGTTAAATACTGAATGAATATGACCCTCCGATTTTAATTGATCATACCAGTCGATTTGCAGATCCTTTACTCGGCGATCACTTTCTGGTAGATCACGGTTAATAAAACCCTTAGATAGATTATCTAAATCATCAGAAAGTTTTAAGGAAACCGTCTTAGTTGTGCCAACAAGAGAAGGATTACTCAATACCATGTTACGCAAAACCAAATCAGCTTTTGGTGAAATTATCCCGTAAAGCATACGAATTTTACAGCGATTACCGATAGCTGCAGGAAACTTTTGTTTTAAAGCATTATGAATCAACGCTAAATAATTAGCTTCCTTTAACTTTACTTCTTCAACTGCACCACCATCAGGATTTAACACTTCGCTACTAAATGTGATGTTTAACTCAACTTTGTGTAGCCAAAAAGCTGAATAGCCTTTAGATACAATACTGCTCAACAAAATGAGCAAAATTATTCCGGCAGCGCCCACACTGGAAATACCTAAAATACGAAAACGCCTTTCGCTAGCATAGCGTTTAGCAAGATGTGGACCACTAAAATCCGGCAAACGAATTGTTTTACTAGATGTAGATTTACCTAAAGAAGTAGAAAGTGTATTATTCATAATGCTCTCGGTACTTACGTACCACTCTGAGGGCAAGGACATTAAGGGCAAGGGTGATTAAGAATAGTACCATACCCAAAGCAAATGCTGAGAGAGTTTTAGGGCTATCAAATTCTTGATCGCCAACTAACAAAGTAACGATCTGCACTGTGACAGTAGTCACAGCTTCAAACGGATTAACTGTTAAATTAGAGGTGAGACCAGCAGCCATAACCACAATCATCGTTTCACCGATTGCTCTACTAACAGCAAGAAGCAAAGCTCCTACAATACCAGGCAAGGCGGCAGGCATAACAACCAAACGAATTGTCTCAGATTTAGTAGCACCAAGGCCGTACGATCCGTCACGCAGTGATTGAGGAACCGCTTTAATCACATCATCTGACAAAGATGAGACGAATGGGATGATCATAATTCCCATTACTACTCCAGCGGCTAATGCGCTTTCCGAAGAAACATCAAGCCCAATACTTTTTTGCCCAGCTATCCGAAAGGCTGGTGCAACAGTGGTAGCTGCAAAAAAACCATAGACCACCGTTGGTATGCCAGCCAGCACTTCCAGCATAGGCTTGGCGAATGCTCGAAATCGCGCTTTAGCGTATTCAGCCATGTAAATTGCCGACATCAGACCAATTGGTACCGCCACTAACATAGCTATAAAAGTAATCAGCAAGGTACCGGCAAATAGTGGCACTGCACCAAAAGCACCAGAGGAGCCGACTTGCTCGGTGTGAATGGCAATTTGTGGACTCCAATTCAAACCAAACAAGAATTCGTGCAATGGAATCTTGCTGAAGAAAATAACACTTTCAAATATTAGCGAAACAACAATTCCCATCGTGGTCAGAATCGCAATTAATGAACTGATAATTAATATAAAATTGATTACTTTTTCCACGATGTTCCGCGCTCTCATATCAGGGCTAATACGGTTACGAGCAAACCTTAAACCGCTGATACCCACACAAAAAACTGCGATTAGCATCAGCATAAAACTTGTTTGACGCAAACTGTTAAGTTGCTTGGCTGCAGTTGCAATGACTCGGTCATTCATCTTTGAAAAAAGACTACCATTAGCCGCATTATGAATATCATTAAGTAGTAAGCCATATTCGGAGGTAGAAAGATTTTGCGTTATATTTATCGGCAAGTTGCTCATAACAACTCCGTCAATGACGTGAGGTTCTACGATTAGCCAAACAATAAGCATAACTAATGAAGGAATACCGATCCATATAGCAGTATAATAGCCATAATAGCTAGGTATGGAGTTCAAATCCTTCACGACACCGCCTGCAGTTATAATCGCTCGGGCGCGTCCTATGGTGTAGCCAAGGGTAGCGAAGCCAATCAGCCCAATCACCACAATGAAAGTATGCATTGATCCTGGCCCCCGAGAGCGATCCCCTCTGGCGCTATACCAGTGATGGATAAAGGGTCTAAAGAAAAGATGTTTTAAACATATTATAGCTGGATCAAAGAACTGAATATAAAGATTCTTGATAAATAATAAACAGTAATAAATGGTTAACAAAAATTAGAAACTGCAAAGGCGTGGATTCAAGCAATACATTCGATACAATGGTATAATTGAATACTACAAGGGTAATAAAAGTTAAAGATTATTCTTTTATGGCGTATAATAACATCTTTATAAGATCTAGTATTGACATATATCCATTTTAATAAATTTTGACATTAGTATAACCGGTTACTTAAGAGTAAGCTTTCCTTACGATTTAGCTTCTAGGTAGCATGAGCCAACATACAGCAAACAACTTAGTTAACAATCATGACTTAGCTGTTGTAATAAACGCCCAAACTAGGACCTGGGCATCAGTGAGGTTGCCAAGTAAATCAATGGCCTTCACGAAGTAGTTAGACTTTGATCTTTGCTTAACCTCATATTAATCCAGCCAACCATTAACAAGAAGCATAGTTAGAGATCCACCAGATCCAAACTGTACAGCTAAAATATCTCAAGCAAAAGGCGAAAAACACGTTTATGCGTAACAAATGCCGCCGAATGCTTACTTATCCCTCTGATTTCTATACGATTTACGATATCTTGAGAAACAGGCAACAACAAAATTTCATCATTCCTTATACTAGGATATCATTTAATTTATTAAACACCTCCTAAAAAGCAATATATCGAGTTAGACTAATGATCTGTTAGCAAATTAAGCAAAAATTCATTATCGATTACTAATATTGTACCATGGTTAACTGATTAAAAATTTTACTGTAAGTGTTTTCAAAACGTTACTCTAAAGTATTGTTCAAGGTGTTCTACTAATAACTTATTAGTATTTAATATCTCGTAACTAATTATTACATGAATGTCAATGAATCGCATAGATAGCTTAATGCAAGCTAATATTTAAATCCTAAATCAAAATACCTTCTAATACAATTAACTTTATGATTCTACCGAATATATGCTTGAGTCAATTATTTTAAACCAACGATCCAATACCTGATTACGTTCTAATTCTGGTAGCGGAATTAAACCATTGATAGTTAGATATCCTTCCTCACCAACTGCTTCATCACTAATAAACTCAGCTACATATTCTTTTATTCCAGGTATCAAATCAATATGGTGATTTTTTATGTACAAAAATAGAGATCGTGCAATGGGGTAAGAACCGTTAGCAATCGAATCAAATGTTGGAGGAATACCTTCGATGAGAGAACCATGTATCTTGTCGGTATTTTGCTCAAGAAAAGAAAAGCCAAAGATCCCTATTGCAGATGGGTTTGATTCTAGCTTCTGAATAATGAGATTATCGTTCTCACCAACTTCGATAAACTTACCGTCTTCACGCATAGATGCAAATATCTGCTTAAATTTACTCTGATCATAGTTAGATAATTTATTTAAGAATTCGAGCTTTTTAGCCCCTGTTTTCATTACCTGTTCAACGAAAGCGTCTCTAGTTCCGGAAGTTGGTGCAGGACCAAGAACCTCAATTTTAATATCAGGTAAATATGCGTTAATTTGTGACCATTTAGTATATGGATTAGCGACTAATTTACCATTAAATGGTATTTTCTTAGCTAAAGCTAAGAAAATATCTTTATAGCTCAGATTAAATATCTTAGCTTGTTTGGAATTAGCCAATATAATACCATCAAAACCAATTTTAATTTCAGTAATTTCTCTCACGCCATTCTTGGCGCACAAAGCAACCTCTGTTTTTTTGATCTCACGAGATGAGTTAGTTATATCTGGGTATTTAACGCCAATACCTTGACAAAAAAGCTTTATACCAGCTCCTGAACCGGTCGATTCAATGACTGGAGTTCTAAAATCAGTTCTTTTACCAAAATTCTCAGCGACCAGTGCAGCGAAGGGAAAAACAGTAGAAGAGCCCACTATGCGAATTTGATCACGAGCCTCAACACGAGCCGTCATTGCAATAAAAAATAACCCAATAATAATGGCCAACTTGGTAAATGACAAACTCATTAATAGCCCACCAGTATTTTTCTTAAAAAGAAAATGACTTATACTTTCAATGAAGTTTTATATGGCGTATCATGCTACGAGCTATTATCCCCGCATTCGATCAAATAATTAAATATTTAAGTCTCATTCAGACAAAGCCTGGACTATCAGGTTAGTGTTGTGCATCATCAGTTCTATATAAGTCGAAGCATTACCGTTAAGTTCTGACAGTGCTTCAGAATACAACTCACCGCCAAATTTTGCCCCAGTAGCATTAGCTATCTGTATCAGCAAGCGGGAATTGTTGGATTTCTCAAAAAAATATACTTTAATACGATTGCTTTTAACCTGTTCAATCAATTGAGCGATATCAGATGCAGAAGCCTCATTATCGGTAGAATAACTTAGTGGAGCAAGAAAATTCAAGCCGTATTCACTACCATAATAACCAAAAGCTTTATGACTAGTTAAAAGCACACGTCGTTCTTTCGGTACCTGAAGGATTTTAGTTTTGATAGTAGAATTAAGCACTTTAAGTTGCTGACGATATGCCTCAGCGCTAGCTTTAATAGCTAAGGCATCCTGCGGATCAGCCTGAATCAAAGCTGATTCGATATTATCAACCCAAACCAATACATTAGCTACACTATTCCACACATGCGGATCGTTTATAATCCTACCATCCTCATTAAAAGAGTGAATATTTATACCACGAGATACAATTACTGGCTTCCTATTAACACCTGTTGCTGTAACTAAACGCTTAAACCAAACCTCAAAATCATCTAAATTTATGAAGTTAATATCAGCTGTCTTAACATTCTTAAGGTCTGCGGGAGAAGGCTCAAAATTATGCGGATCACCATTGACCGGCACCAAACTTTTCACAGAAACATGATTGCCACCGACATTTTGAACCACGTCGGCAATAATCGTAAAGCTAGCTACCGCATTAATAACTTTAGCTGACACTGAGGAAGAAACACGTAAAATTAACGAGATAAATATGACAAGACATATGAATGTTTTTTTATATGTCATTTTACTTAAATTAGTTTTTTAATACGTTAATTAAAAATTAAATAATATTCTTTAGTGAGATCGATTATAAATACTAGTACGGGTGCCGTATGGTCCAATGATTAGAGAGACAGCATAAATCAAACTTGCGGATATAATAATAGACGGGCCAGAAGCAAATCCTAAATGATATGAGGCAAGCAATCCGAAAAAACCAGAAGTAACAGCACTTACAGCAGCAATTAATGCCATTACAGGTAGAGTGCGCGCCCAAAGCTTTGCGATTACCGCAGGTAGTATCATCATGCCAATAGCCATCAAACTACCTAGCGTTTGAAAACCAGCTACTAAATTAATCACAACGAGAAACAGAAACAATAAATGGTAAATAGCACCACGCTCACCAACAGATCGCAAAAAGCCTGGATCAAAACAATGCAAGACCAAAGGTCTGTAAATTACCGCTAAAGTAATTAAAGTAAAAGAAGTTATTAATCCAACGAGAAAAATCGCTTGAGCATCAATCGCCAGAATAGTGCCAAATAGTACATGTAACAATTCAATATTAGAACCACTTAAAGAAAGGATCAGTACGCCTAAAGCTAAAGAGGTCAAATAAAAGCTAGCAAAACTCGCATCCTCTTTTAAGACAGTTGTCTGACTCACAATACCTGCAAGCAAAGCTACGATGAGACTTGCTATAATACTTCCCATCCACATTGCAAACATGGAAATGCTACCTACCAATAAAAAAGCAATAGCAGCACCAGGCAAAATTGCGTGACTCATAGCATCGCCAATCATACTCATACGACGTAGCATTAATAATACTCCCAATGGACCAGAGCCCAAACCTAATGCGACAGATGAGACTAGCGCACGCCGCATAAACCCATAATTAGCAAATGGCTCGATTAGTAAAGCTGACATATTCATCTCTTAAATCTCCAACAACTTGCTATAAAGCTTGGGTTCCTTGGACCAGCCATCAGCAATAGATTGCGCACTGAGTAAATTGGCAGATGATAAGGTATTTTCCGTTGGCCCCCAGGCAATTGACTTACGTGCAAGAAGCAAAGTATTAGGGAAATGAGCACGAATCTGCTCAAAATCGTGTAAAATTATTATAATCGTACGTTTTTCATCATGCCAACGAACAATAATACTTAACAGATCCTGAGTAGTTCGATTATCGATTAGATTAAACGGTTCATCAAGAAGGATTATTTTAGGGTCCTGCAGTAACAACCTAGCGAAAAGAACTCTTTGAAATTGCCCAGCAGATAAAGTGCAGATTGACCGCCTACCAAAACCGCTTAAGCCAACCGCTGATAGCGCATCAGTTGCCTCGTATTCCATTTCTGAAGTTACTCCGCTAAACGGCCCTATTCTTGGCCATGTGCCTAGAATAACGGTATCGATAACGCTGATCGGAAAACTACGATCAATTGTAAGTGATTGTGGTAGATAACCCAAAGTGCTATTGGATATTCCACCTAGGTCGATTTTTCCACTGTCAGGTAAAAGTTCACCCATAATCGTTTTAATGAGTGTTGATTTTCCAGCTCCATTAGGTCCAGTAATTGCAGTCATCGTGCCAAATTCAAATGCTCCAGATAGATCATCGATAACCAGTTGTCTATCATACGCAATAGACACTTTGTGCAAATAAATACCAGAATGGTTCACGGTAAAGAAACTGCCCAGAGTATAGCTAACCACAAAGCAGTGATGACAATAAGGACATTTAACAATCTAATATATGCTGAGCTTGAAATCAAAGAATTAAAAAATGAATAAAAATGCGGCATTGTTGCACCTAATAAATCATTATTATACCTAGCAAATACGGAAATAAGTTTAGCATATTTTTATAGTACTAAAAATTCCCGCGTAATATAACTAAGAAGTATGATCATTACTAGATGTTATAACATAACAATAAGAATATTTTTATTAAGGCAAGCAATTAGCGCTTGCCTTAATAATCAATCAAAGTTAACGCAAAAAGATAACTATACCGTCTTTAGGCTTAAAATATTTAATTAGTTAATACTAATTTTTGATTAAGGAAGTGCAGTAAATAATTCACACAAAAAAATAACACAAGCAACTTACTCATTGATTTAACAATTACTTTTAGTAAAGCTAGGAATTTTTCCTGCGCCTGTAATAAAATTATTTTAACTATAGCAATTTGATTTCTAACCTAATTTGTCTATTCTCTAAATTAACTTTATAACAAACTATCTAATTATTTAATCAATGACTTAATTGATATAAAATTATCCTAGTTTTTTAAGATAAAAAAAATAATATATTAGCTTATATCAAAATTACTTTAACAATAATAAGTATAATTATACTTATTATTGTTAAAGTAATTGCATCAACAAATATGAAATATTCATCATTACATCAAATAACATCGAGAAAAACTACTTATTATATTAAATATATGCAAGTAATAATCTATTAATCTAGCTCATAAGCGCAAAATTATTCTTAGATTATAATATCTGGTCAAATATTCAACATAAAAACAGCTCCTTCTCAGAAAACTGAGAAAATTTATAATCCCCTCACAAATCCTTTAATGCGTGTTCGCATCAATAAAACATCTGTTAGTTCTTTTACTCCTTCAATGATACTATCTGGTCATACTGCAGCTGCTCGAATCATTACTATCAAGGCTGAAACTGCTGGTCGAGTCGTAGCTACTCCAATATCAAAAGGCTCTAAAGTCTCAAAAGGCACAGAAATAGCGTTTATCGATGAATCTAATCGTAATGCTCTAATGGACAAAGCGAACTCTCGTATTTACCATCGTCAAATAGAATATAACTTGATTTCTAAATTAGTTGCCAAGGGATTTAAAGCGAAAACAGAACTAGTAGCTATTAAAGCTGAGCTTGATGCAGCAAAATCCGAAGGTCGAACAATTGAAATTGATCTTGAACGTACACGCGTCCGTGCTCCAATTCGCGGCGTGCTTAATGACCTTATGATTGCAGTAGGAGAGTATGTGACTGTAGGAGATGCTATCGCAAGGATAATAGATCTCAATCCTTTACTTGTAGTAGCTCAGATATCCGAACGTCAAGCACCAATGCTTAAAATCGGCATGTTAGCCCATGCTCACCTATCTACTGGAACAGAAGTTATTGGTCTAGTAACCTATATCTCAAACGTTGCAGATGAAAAAACTAGAACTTTCCGTATTGAAATCCATGTTGATAATCTTACCAATAAATTTGCCCATGGCTTAACAGCGGATATACATATTGATTTACCATCAAAAAATGGTTATCGGATAAGTCCATCGATATTCCGACGAGAAAAATTAGGACAACTGGGTGTGATGATCGTCGACAATAATAATCAAGCTCACTTCATTCCAATCACAATTATTGGAAATGATGATAAGGGAACCTGGGTCACAGGTCTACCCAACAATACAAGAGTTATCGTCGCCGGACAAGATATGGTCAAAGAAGGCGAGACCGTAGAACCAGTAGAAACTGATAATGAAACGATTTTATGAACGCCTTAATATCTTACGCTTTATCACATAATAGAAGCACATTATCTGTGCTTTTGTTAATCTTAATTGCCGGCACTGCTTCTTATATAGAAATTCCGAAAGAATCTGATCCTGACATCAATATACCAATAATTTATGTATCAATAAAACTCGAAGGTATATTACCAGAAGATTCAGAGCGTCTTTTGCTACGTCCGCTTGAACAAGAACTTCGTTCGATCGATAGCATAGATGAGATGCAATCAGTTGCTTATGAAGGCGGTGCTAATATTACTTTGAAATTTAATGCAGGTTTTGATTCTGCTCAGGCTATAGATGATGTCAGAGAGAAAATTGATATTGCTAAGTTAGCTTTGCCTAGAAATGCAGATGAACCGAGAGTGCATGAGCTCAACTTCTCACTCTTTCCAGTTTTAATTGTTACTTTGTCTGGTAATATCGATGAGCATGTACTCCTGCAAACATCACGCAAATTGCAAAAGCTGGTGGAAGGAATTCCTTCAGTTCTTGCAGTAAATCTCGTCGGGTGTCGTGAAGAAGTAATTGAGGTTCTGATCAATCCGTCACAATTAGAGAGCTACAATTTGCGACCAAGTGATGTGTTGGAGATCTTTCAACGTTCAAACAACTTGATTAGTACCGGAGAGCGCTAGATACTAGTAACGGACATTTTCCAGTTAAGGTGCCAGGGATATACGAGAATATAATAGATATTCTTAATCAACCAATTAAAGTTAAAGAAGACGCAATTGTAAGAATTCGTGATATCGGTACAGTTCATCATAGCTTTAAGGATCGCCAAAACTATGCGCGTTTCAACGGACAACCGACCATTTCTCTCGAGATTTCTAAGCGCTCAGGAAAAAATATCATTGATACTATAGAAAATATTCGTTCTGTAGTGAATAATGCAAAACAAGATTTCCCCTTAGGTATTACAATAAATTTTAGTCAAGATAAGTCTAACAAAATTCAAGATATGCTAAATGACCTAGAAAATAATGTTATTAGCGCCATATTGCTCGTAATAATCGTCATTATAGGAGCCATGGGCATAGGTATAGCCTGGCTAATTGGCATGACGATCCCTGCTTCATTATTGCTTGCAATCTTGGTGCTGTCTTCACTGGGTATTAGCATCAACGTCGTGGTCTTGTTCAGCCTAATTCTAGCAGTTGGTATGATGGTTGACGGTACCATTGTAGTTGTTGAATTTGCCGATCGTAAGATGATATCGGGTATTAGTAGACCAGAAGCCTATCTTCTGGCTAGCCAGCGCATGGCCTGGCCGATAATAACTTCTACTGCAACAACCATAGCTGCCTTCTTCCCATTGGTATTCTGGCCTGGTTTGGTCGGAGAATTCATAAAATTTTTGCCAATCACGCTGTTGACAACATTGTTAGCTTCACTGCTAATGGCACTGATCTTTATCCCAGCTTTAGGTGCTCAAATTGGCCAGGCCATTACAATAAATCATTCTTATAGTCTAGAGATTATTGCTGCTGAAACTGGTGATACAGGTAAGATCCAAGGTTTAACTGGCTTTTATTTAAAATTACTCAAAACCGCGTTGCGAATGCCTGGTATAGTTTTATTAATATCAATCGCAACGTTGCTGATAATTTCATACTACTATGTTAATCATGGTAAGGGAATAGAATTCTTTCCTAATGTTGAGCCAGACACTGCTCAAATATATATCCATGCCAGAGGCAATCTTTCGATAGAAGAGAAACTTGGTCTTGTCCTGCCAGTTGAGCAAATAATCATGGATATAGAAGGAGTTAAGTCAATTTATACTTATGTAGGAGCAAACAAGAAAAGTAGAAGAGAAGAGCTGGCTAACGACATAATTAGTAGCATCCAGGTAGAATTGATTGATTGGGAACAAAGACAGCCAGCTAAACAAATTTTAGCTAAGATTGCTCAGCAGACTAAAAGTCTGCCTGGCATTCTCGTTGAGACGCGCATAAAGCGTAATGTCCTGACAACCGGTAGTCCAATACAAATGCAGCTTTATTCCAAAGATCGCGAGGCATTGGAGGAAGTAGCCAACAATATGTTAGCAAAGCTTCAGACAATACCCGGCTTACGGGATGTGAAAGATACTCGTGACGTTCCAGGTATCGAATGGGAAATTACTGTTAATCGAGAAAAAGCTGCGCTATATGCAGCTGATATGATGGTAACTGGTCAGTACGTACAACTTATTACTAAAGGGCTAAAAATTAGTGACTATCTTCCAAAAGACAGCGAAGAAGAAATCGATGTTGTCGTACGTTATGCAGATAATTACCGGACTTTTGAGCAGCTCGACCAAACTCGTATGAAAACGGCGAATGGCTTGGTGCCAATCTCAAACTTTGTAGAACGTAGTGCTAAAGCAAAAATCGGTAAAATTAGTCGTATCGATGCTCACGAGGCAGTTACAATTAAGGCAGATGTATCAGATGGTATACTGATAAACGACAAGGTAATGGAAATACGTGATTGGCTTGCTAACAAGCCGCTGCCACAAAGCGTAAAGATAGTCTTCAAGGGTGAAGATAAAGAAAAAAAAGAAGCACAGAATTTTTTAATAAAATCATTTGGCATTTCCATATTTGTTATGGCGATCATTTTAGTTACTCAATTTAATAGTTTTTATTCTGCCTTAGTGATCCTATCAGCAGTAGTTATGTCAACGATTGGAGTAATTTTTGAATTAATAATTACCCAATCTCCATTCAATATTGTCATGGATGGTATCGGAATCATAGCGTTATCTGGCATAGTAGTGAATAACAATATTGTGTTAATCGATACTTTTGATAAAATTAAGTCAAATTGCTTAGATACCAGAGAAGCGATCCTACGCACTGGAGCTCAACGACTCCGTCCAGTACTGCTTACTACTCTTACCACAATTTTAGGTTTCCTACCGATGGCAATGTGCATTAATATAGATTTTATTTCACGCCACATAAATATTGGAGCACCATCCACCCAGATATGGGTATCCTTAGCCAATGCTATTATCTATGGACTAGCTTTTTCCACACTTCTTACTCTACTACTTACGCCATGTGCTTTTCTCTTCAGAGAAAGCATGATCAAAACATTTCACAAAATACAACGTTTGCTTATCTAAGCTAATAAAAAAAATGCAACGATATTATAGTTTAAAACTATATTGAGAACTATTTAGCAATATATTTTATGATAAAATTGATAAGTTAGTTAAAAAGCAATAATATTGCTAGTTATACAATTTTATCATTTGCTATAAGCATAACGCAGGACAGCATAAATAAAATTAGCAAACATTTTTTACTTACAATGAGATATTTCTAAAACAACTGTACTCGATTCATTTGTAGTGAAATCGTCTTACAATGCATTATCAATTTAATATTTATCATAAGAACTATAAAAAAGATCATAATCAAAGTTATTTTATTTATCGCGGCTGCTCTCAAGTATAATTAAAGACAAAGGATGGGGAAAAGTTGATTATATCTGTATTAACAATAACAATAAAAATTAAGGCATTATAATCATTTTTAATTAATGAAATAGAATTAATTTTCAACGTTAGCCTATTATCTAAAAAGATAGATTATACTAAATAAATTTGAAATGCTACAATAAAAGTAGCTAGTCTGATTAAGCACTTAGTCGCACTAATAATCATTCTAATAACAATCTGGATTTATTGACCTTTTCAAATAATCTTTCACCTAAAACTAAACTATGAGAAAATGTAAGTGCACAATTGGTCTTGTTAATTTCTTGCAAAAAAAAAATAACATCAATTAATTTGACAATAGCTGGCAACTTTAATTAAACTACTTTGCGTTTAGATAAGAATAACATTTACAAAAAGTTTGTATGATACTTACTATAAATAGTACTAGTTAGCTTGCATATAAGCAAGAACTAGCTAATACATCTTTTTTATATTAAAAATATAATTTTCATTAAGTAATTTTCTGATAATAAAATTACATTAATTAATAAAAAATTGTACTGTATTAGAGAATAATTCATTAAGGAGATTAGATCTTATTAAATATATACTTATAAACTTATTTAATTAAACAGATTAATAAGTTTATAAACATAAATTAGATTAATCTAATATCAAGTGCTGTTACATCCATGTAATTTGCTAATTCGATATCCAAATCTGTTACTCCACCGATATTATGCGTACTAAGCTCAACAATAACCTTATTGTAAGAATTTGACCAATCCGGATGATGATTCATACTGGAGGATTTAATAGCTACTTGAGTCATAAAGTTCCATGCATCATCAAAACTTTTAAAATTAAAAGTTTTGATGATCGCAGTATTATCATTTGTCTTAGTCCAACCATCCATAGATACAAGGTTGTTATTAAGCTCTTTAATGCTAAGTTTTTCCACCATTATTTAATCTCCCTTTTTAAATGTACTATCCTAATAACAAGGATACAATTTATTAAATAAAAAAATTAATTAAATAAGTTTTATAGATAGTTTAATAGAGATGATGAATAAAAATTAGCTAGTAGGTCAAGCAATTTAATCTCCGATGTTATTAGAAAAATTAATTTTACTATAACTTTTATATTACTAAGCGGCCATAATTTGTTTCAGAAATCTATTGTTTCTATTAAGGTTAATAGATTAATTTATAATGACAATTAATAAGCATAAACTTTGTTAATTTGTTTTTTATAATAGAAATCGCTGATGATACTACAATAGTAAAAGTAAATATTAGAAAGTGATCAAAGTTTTGCAATGTACGCTTTTACTATTATAATTAAAAAGTATTTGAATTATTTGGTTAGATTGTTAATTATCATTTCAAATGAAATCTTAAAGCTTAATAACGCAAAATGTTAACCAATATAATTTTTGTCATCTAAAATATGTTAAATCTATTATAAAAAGCTCAATAGATAATCATCCATGCATTTCGTAGAAAAATAGATAAGTCAAAGGATTATGATCAATTTTTAATTCGTCTACCCCAGTATGAAAAATGCTCTTTTAGCACACTATAGTTTAATTAACGGAATAAATTTATTTGTATACATTTATTTATTAGTATTATAAAATAAGATAAATTAATTTACTTTTCTTCACTATGTCCGTTAGTCAATGCTAATCTTAACAATAAGGATTTTTCTAAGAATGTTAAATTTTACTACTGACAAATCCTATTGCCTGTGATATGATTATCGTTTAATAATCATATTGTTTTTCGTGGTTAGTTGATTATTTTTAGCAACTAAATGACATTCTTCTCCTATCTAAAATTAATCTCGCGACCTGTCAGGCGTGTTTTTTTGAATTTCCCCTTTAGGGAGCGAACTGTCCACTTGAATAGAAATGGGTTATAACTGCGCTTATGTGCGCACAGAAAGCTCGTCCACAAATTCTTGCTCCAACCATCGAGCAGATGGCTGCCTTGGCTGAGGATGCCTTATCGAATATCCCCCAGAAACTGCTTAAACCATTGTCTAGTCTTGCTATTTTGGTAGAGGATTTTCCTGATGAGGACATATGTGAGGCAATGAACCTTGAAACACCATTTGATTTACTTAGCTTGTATCAAGGATTATCGCTAAACTATTATTCTACAAAAGATACATCAGCAAAGTTTGATAGATTGTTTCTGTTCCGTCGATCGATCCTTGATTACTGGATCGATAGTGGTGATGATCTTTATGCAGTTGTGCGACACGTCTTAATTTATGAGATTGGACATCATTACGGATATAGCGATAGTGAAATGGAAGAAATGGAACGTCTTGCAGACGAGGAAGAGGCTAATACCCCAGCAGGCCGAGCCTAACTTGAATTAACCTCAAATAATTGATTCTAAAAATGTCTTTCAAATTATTTTTTCAGTTTGAATAAATGAATTACTAGTCAGTCAGCAAGAAAGTCACTATGCATGCAGGAATGCATTATAATATTTGCAACGAAGATCGTATATAGCAAATATATTCCTGTTCTACTAAACATTAATTGTGGCTATCTTGTAGATTAGCCATTTACTATATAAAATTAATTTTTACTATCTTACCTTAATGTTAAGTTAAGGGCAAATGAGCTAGAAGCTTAAAGTGAAAAATAGATAAAATAAAAATATTAATTATTAATATAGGTAAAAACTGAATGACGTAATAAAATCTTATACATTATCAAGTAAATCAATTATAATTGTGCTATTAAAGCTAGTATAGGATGAAAATACTATTTTGCACACATCGAACTATAAAAATATCTAACAAACAACAATTACAGTTATGTTGTATATTGCAGATACACTGCTAACTTAACATATTGTTAATATATAATTCTATGCCTAATAAGAACAATATACAAATCCAATTTAAAGTAATGTATTTACCTAACTAAGGAATTCTAAATATACTAATTATCGGTCAGATTGAGCTCTTAGTCTTTCTAACAACAATCATAAATAAGTTACATATGTCGTGGTCGAACTTATATTATAGGCGGATTTAAATTATAATGAATTATTCAACTAAACTTAAAATTATTTTTCATAGTTACTTACTCCTAATCTGTAGATCTTTATACACCGCTTTACATAAGGATTATGTATAAAAATTACCTTTTTTCGAAGATAGAGATTGATTAACAATCAAATTAAATAAGGTATTTGTGTAATGTAATAATAAAAACCCATAACTAAGTTTTTGCGACAAAATACAACATTTTATAGAAAAAATTACATATGCGGCAATATTCACATGTTAGTCAATATAAGATATTACTATTCTATTTGCTAAATAAGTGATCGGGATGAACCACATGAACCATAAAATTATAAAAAATCGTTCTCTCGACCTGCTAACTTCAATCATCTCTTGATTACATACACAAACATATCGTTAGGCAAATAAGCGGCTCATAGTACTATTATTATTGACGATAATCAACCGAGCTAAAATTGACTTCCTTGAATAAGCAAACTAATTACAGCATATATTAACAATATCACTTGCCATTAACGTGGAGCTATAACCATTATCATTTGTCTACCTTCAAGCTTTGGATGCGACTCTACCTTAGTAATATCAGCTATATCTTCCTGTACGCGTTTCAACACCTTTAAGCCAATTTCCTGGTGTGCCATTTCACGACCACGGAAACGCATAGTTAATTTAACTTTATCTCCACCTGTTAAGAAACGAATTACGCTACGCATCTTCGTTTGATAATCATGTTCATCGATATTAGGTCGCATTTTGATCTCTTTGATCTCAATAATCTTTTGTTTTTTCTTTGCTTCATTGCTTTTCTTCTGTGCTTCGTACTTAAATTTTCCATAGCCCAGAATCTTGCAAACAGGTGGATCAGCATTAGGCGATACTTCTACTAAGTCAAGGCCAAATTTTTCCGCTTGCATAATAGCCTCATCGATACTCATCAGGCCTAAAATGTCGCCATCAGGACCAACGCAGCGCACCTTAGGAACGCGAATGTCACGGTTGACCCGAGGGCCGTTTTTTTTTGGCTGGGTCAGATTAAATGTTGATCTAGCTATAGTTTGCCTCCTGTTTTTTATTCAACAAAGCGATTGGCAGAAAAATCTGGAGCCAACGCTTCAGTACTTAGTTTATGAATAGCTTTATCAAGAGCAAGAACTTCCTGGGCCTTGCTACCTATACGACGTATTACTACTTGTCTACTTTTGGCTTCGCGAGTCCCGATAATAAGCAAGGCGGGTACTTTTGCCTCAGAATGTTCGCGAACTTTGTAATTAATCTTTTCATTGCGCAAATCTAAAACTACACGGCACCCGGCTGCTTTGCAGGTAGCAGCCACCTCACGTGCATAATCCTGAACAGTATTAGTAATCGTCGCCACTACCACTTGAACTGGCGATAACCACATCGGAAACCGACCGGCAAATTGCTCAATTAGTATACCAATCCAGCGCTCAATAGAGCCCAGGATAGCTCTGTGCAATATAACAGGCCGCTTGCGATCACCGCTTTCAGCTACATAGGTAGCGTCCAAGCGTTCCGGCAGTACAAAATCAACTTGCAAAGTACCACACTGCCAATCACGCCCAATAGCATCACGTAAAATAAATTCAACCTTTGGTCCATAAAACGCACCTTCACCAGGATTCATAATAGTTTCCAAGTCGGCAGCGATACATGCATCGCGCAAGGCCTTTTCAGCTCGATTCCACACCTCTTCTGTACCCGCTCGAATAGCTGGCCGATCAGAAAAGTTGATACGAATATCATGAAAGCTAAAATCAGCATAAATTGATTTTAGCAAATCACAAAACTTTATGCTCTCCTCGGTAATTTGAGCTTCTGTACAAAAGATATGAGCATCATCCTGAGTAAAAGAACGTACTCTCATAACTCCATGCAAGGCTCCCGATGGTTCGTTACGATAACACGAGCCAAATTCAGCTAAACGAAGAGGTAAATCTCGATAAGACTTTAGACTATGCTTGTAAACTTGTACATGACCGGGACAATTCATCGGTTTCAGGGCCAATATTCTATCATTTTTAGCATTAGCAGTGAACATATTCTCGTTGAACTTATCCCAATGACCAGAAGCTTTCCATAACGCTCGGTCAATTAACTGCGGCGTTTTAATTTCCTGATAGCCAGCCATATCCAAACGACGGCGTATGTACATCTCAATCTCACGATACAACACCCAGCCCTTAGGATGCCAAAATACAGAACCGATTGCATCTTCTTGGATGTGAAATAAATCAAGCTCCCGACCTATTCGGCGGTGATCGCGTTTTTCAGCATCCTCTAGGGTCTGGATATGGCACCGCAAAGCCTTCTCATCCGCAAAAACTATACCAGAAATGCGCTGAAGTTGCTCGCATTTACTATCTCCACGCCAATAAGCACCTGCTACATTCATAAGCTTAAAAGCATGGCCAACCACTTTTGTCGATGAGCCATGTGGTCCACGGCACAGATCAAGAAAATTGCCCTGTCGGTAAAAAATAATCGTTTCTTCATCAGAGATTTTTTTCGTCAGTTCAACTTTAAATAATTCGTTTTTTTGCTTATAATGATCCAATGCTTGTTCCCGTGTCCATTCTTCACGTACAATATTTTCATCACTATCAACAATTTCATGCATGCGTTTTTCAATTTTATTGAGATCATCCAGTGTGAAAGACTGACAACGATAGAAATCATAATAAAAACCACTATCAATAGATTGGCCTGTTGTGGCCTGGGTTTCAGGATATAAATCCACAACTGCCTCAGCCAAAATATGCGCGCAATCGTGACGAATATAAGCAAGCGCCTTATCCTCTTCACGACTAATTAAAATAAGCTTAGCATCCTCGACAATAATATGGTTGATATCGACTATCTTACCGTTAATCTCCGCGAGGAAAGTGTCTTTTAACAGACTAGAGGCAATATCATTAGCAACAGTAAGTGGCGTAATCGGAGAATTATAATAACGGACTGAGCCGTCAGCAAGGGTAATGGCTGGCATTTAAAGTTCTCTATCAATGGAACCATACAATATTAACAAAATAGGATCATATCTCCAATAGAAAGACCATTTCTTCAAGCAGTAATAAAATACAGCCTAAAGATTTAAAAAAAATATAACAGCCTACATCAGATAATGCTTTACTTTATCGTTATGCAGCTTGGGCGCTTTGCAATAATATACCAATAATTTAAGCCGCTAAAATAAAACAGGCAATAACCTAGACTTCAATTAAATATTTTTAACTTCTTGAGACCTCCGCTATTGCCCCATTGTACCACAATAAAGTAGGTTTTTTTGGGTCAGATTTAATAAACTTTTTTTAATTAACACTGAATATTTGACTACAAAAAGCAAACTATTAGATCAAAGCATAAAAAATAAATCCGATTTGAAAGTAATCATACGATGATCTTAACCAATCCTTGCTTTGCGAAAATTAGCTTTTTAAAAAAAAACTGATATGCCGTTCTTCCCACTTCTAGTTAATAAAGCTATTCCTAGTAATTGGATATATATTCAATAACTAGGAATAGTATACTGCCGAAAGCAATTAGGATTGGTGTATAATACTCACTATCATCTTCAAGAAACTATTTAATAAATTTAATAAAACCAGATTAAGCGCTATAGTCGCATGCATTATACAACTAAAGAAGCACAATACTTCATTTATCTCTACAATAATCTATAGATTAAAGTGTATGCATTACCTTAAAACTAACTTTCTTAATAAATAATACTTTATCGGGCAACTAGGTAAGATTAAAACATTGTTATATTCACGAATATAGCCGAAAAAATCCTTAAAAGAAAGATCAAACCCGCATCAAGAACTATAGCCATGAATATCATTTCTAATATTTAACAACGTTAAATGTGTTTTGCTTACATAAATATTAATCCCTTAACACAGCACCTTAAATAGGAGTGAATTAACACTTCCGTTTAATGCTAATTAAATAAAAATGCTAATTATATCATTCTTTTCTGATAAAATTATACAAGGAATAGATATAATATTAGGCGCTTCGAAGTAATAAATAACACGACATCTGTTGTTGATGGATAAAGCAGTAAGAAATAAAGGTGATTGATTTTATTATGATTTACCTATTATGTTTGATGTTACATGCGGTTTTTTGTTTTAAAACACTTCATAGGTGATAACATATTACACACAGTGCCTTCTGTACAATTTAAGCACATATACGACAATTATGTGTTTATGGTAGCAAAATTCAAAAATTATAAATAAATTATGAAAAACGCTGGAAGCGATTAAATATTTTAACTAATATTACCTAAAAAATGCAAGGTTAATAATGTTGCGTGATGCAAGCTATTGTTTCAACAAAAAAAGAAAACACATTATCCTATGTGATGGCAAAACAAGACAGTTAATATAAATCGGCATAAGCTTAACGCAGTAAGCAAACAAAAACTCATTTACTGTCGTTGTAATAAATAATTGTAAAAATTCTACTTCAACATTAATTTAATGCTAAATACAAAGTACGTATTCGAAATGAAATTAGCCAATGAGCACACTTAATCATAAATAAGAAAGTCTCGAATAGCGGATGATTGACTAAAGAGATAGTAAGTTTAGCACATAAAATAGCATCAAATTGTGAACCAAATGATGCGGTTACACAAGCTTAAAAACGCTTAGAAAATCCAATACGGACATATTATCTATCTAAGAATATTAAACTAAATGAACTCTTATCAAGATTAATCAATAAGATAGGTAATACTTAAGTATTAAAATTATCTGCAGTAATCTTAATAAGCTTATTAAGCTATCTTGTAAGATACATTATATTTTCCCTAGAAAAATAGGGATAATAAATAAATTTATTAGATTATGTAAATAGTGTTGCTGTTTAATTATATTAAACACTTTATATTAAATACATGAAAAATATATTCAATGCAGTAGGGTACTTTATGGGATAGCAATTTGCACGTATAAGCATGAGGATCGACAAGACAATTGCCTCTAATGTTATTATTCCAATAAAAGTACTAAAAATATTAATTTTTTTTTAAGGAAATAAGATTGTGAAAATAAACATTGCTCTTTACACAACAATTGAAACTAGCAATTAATTATAACATACTTAACCAGTAGCATTTGTCCAGTATTCATTGTTAAGATAGAGTAAAGTATAAGGAAGTTTAAGAAATTATTTGTTTAATAGTATACTGCTAGCAAAATAGGAAAATTAGATTCTTAAATTTTATATCAAAATCGAGCGAAATTATCTGAAATGTTAGGTTATATGTTAAAATAAATGACAAGCAATTCACGTTTATTAAAGCATATAATCAAGCAAACACTCTATCCAAGCTACTAATTATACTATGCAATCTTGGCTGATGAAATTGCTTGAGATAACTTGGCTATTTACTCTAATTTTTAGTACTATCAGAGTATAGTAATGACATCAGAAAACATTCTCAGTATGATCTCTTTGATTAGAAGAATTGGAAGAAAGTATGTTGAATTAGCTTCGGAATCGAATCAAGCTCTCTTTTAAAAGAGAGGCTAGAGGATGTAACAAATGATAATTTTTAATAAATTATCGCTTAGGGTAGCATTAATTCGGATTATTATCCTAATGCAAAAAAAAATACCTAACGATACAATAATCAACTATAGGCTGGCTATTTTATTTTATATCGATCAAGTTTTAAACACGTTAACAAGTATTACCATGCAAAATTTTAGGAGCAGTGAATATTGATGGCAAAGCGCGATTATTACGAAATATTGGGAGTAAGCCGAAACGCTGATAAAAATACCCTTAAAAAAGCGTATCGCAATCTTGCAATGCGCTACCATCCAGATCGCAACCAAGGAAATAGAGACGCGGAACATAAATTTAAGGAACTTAATGAAGCTTACGACGTTCTAAAAGACGACGAAAAAAAAGCAGCATATGATCGTTTAGGACATGCAGCATTCGAGGGTGGAGGCTCAACTCCTGGCACAGGAAGTGGTGGTTTTGCTGATATTTTCGAAGAGATGTTTGGAGACTTCATGGGAGGGGGAAGTGGGCGCCGGAGTAGTAGCCCTGGACGTGGTTCAGATTTACGCTACAACATGAAGATTAGTCTAGAAGATGCATTTAACGGTAAACAGACTGAAATCCGCGTGCCAAATTTCGTTACTTGCGATATATGTGAAGGCGTAGGCGCAGAAAAGGGATCAAAGCCAGTGAATTGTCTAATCTGTGGCGGACGAGGAAAAACTAGTAATCAGCAGGGTTTCTTTACTATTGAGCGAACCTGTGCTAGCTGTGGTGGCGCTGGAAAAGTTATTGATAATCCGTGTAAACTATGTAACGGTTCTGGTCGTCAACGCAAAGAGAAAACCCTCTCAGTAAATATTCCAGCTGGTGTGGAAGATGGAACTCGTATTCGCCTACAAAGCGAAGGTGAAGCTGGTATGCGTGGTGCTGCCTCAGGCGATCTTTATTTGTTCTTAAATATACAACCACATCCAATTTTTCAACGTGAGGGTGCTGATATTTACTGCAGAGTACCACTAGAAATGGTTACCGCTTCTCTAGGCGGAGCGATCGAAGTACCGACAATCGATAGTAAGAGAGCTAAAGTTGCTGTACCATCTGGTACGCAAACTGGAAGACAGTTTCGTTTACGTGGCAAAGGAATGTCAGTATTGCGTTCAGTATCGCGTGGTGATATGTATGTAGAGGTAGCGGTAGAAACTCCAGTTAATCTTACTGATAGACAGCGCGAATTATTAGAGGAATTTAAAAAAGATAGTGGAATCGAAAAGACTAGTCCACAAAGCCATGGTTTTTTCAATAAAGTAAGAGAACTTTGGGAAGATCTACGCTATTAGCGTTTTCAGTAGAATTATTATCATAATGTTTTGAATTTTATTCAACATTTATTTTGTATCCTATACTTATTCTCTTACAAAAGCTTGACAAGAGAATCTTTAACAATAATTAACTTTTTTAATGAACAAAAAAAATACTATTGATTTTTTCTCAGAAAAAATATGCATTGCATATTATAGATAAAAATATTACGGTTAATTACTTAATTTGAATCAAAATAATCATCTATAGACGTTGCTTGACTGTGCTAATGCCTTATCCTGGGTAAGAATAATCAAGGCAATGAAAAGTTATATATACTAATGATAAATATCTTTTAGTACTATCCCTACAGCTATAAACATTATAACATAGCAATGTTCTGTGCTTCTTTCTCCTATTAATTAATAGATCTAATAAACAAA
Source organism: Candidatus Endolissoclinum faulkneri L2 (assembly GCF_000319385.1). GTDB lineage: Bacteria > Pseudomonadota > Alphaproteobacteria > Thalassobaculales > Thalassobaculaceae > Thalassobaculum > Thalassobaculum faulkneri. The sequence goes on from NC_019566.1 coordinate 998,964, forward strand.
AAGTTAATCTAGCAATTAAGAAAATTGGTTTACTATAGTATAAGTAAAAGTTTAGCATAAGAAAATAATCATTTCATAGAAAAATCATCTTAAAATAAGATACTTAGCTAATAGAATTATTAAAATATTTTTTTGCTTATTACAAATATAATAAAGTAAAAATAACTAGAAATTCAAAATAATTAATTATTGGAAATTATAATAAATTTTATAAAAATAAAAAAAAGCACTGGACAATAATTCTTATTTATTAATAAATCTAAAAAATTAGATAAGCTAAAATAGCTTTTTTAGTTTACTACCTAAATCAACCTCTAAAAATTCTACAATTTATATTATAGAATAATAGGCTAAGATATTTTTAATTATTCTAAAGTATTTCTACTTAACATTACTAATAGTAACAAAAAAATATGACTACTACTAGCCTGCCCATTAATTTATCCATTCTTTAAATACTTTACTTTTACCAAGTAAAGTATTTAAAGAATAATTTATCGTATTTAGGTAAGCATTGTACTATAACAGACTTAATAATCTGTCTTAAAAGGTTTTAAATAAAAAATATTGCTATAAAAATTATATTTTTAAACTTCCTGATTAAAACATTAATCTAAATATATTTTATAGCAGGTACATTAATAAACTTATCTAACTTTCATTACTAATGTAACATAATTAACTTTGTCTATTGAATCAATATAAATAAAATAATTTGATCGGAACAAGGGACAATATAAGTAATCAACAATAAAGGCTCTAATAAGTCAAAACACTACTTCATTAGCTAATTGTAAATTACATTGCTAAAAATAATAAATAAAGTACAATAAACCACCTCCTAACAGGAAAATTTGCTCTTTTAGATAAATACTTCTTAACTATCCAAAAAGAAACCTTTTCATTTACTCTCCAGAATTAAAAACTACACTACATCCTTTTACTCTAACGGCACTACAATTCTATTAAACAACATTAATCATAGCAATCCAATTAAAAAAGTAAAAAACACACGTACCATTATCATACCATATCTGTATCCAACGATAAAGATCATGAAGACTTATTACGTTCCTGATCATTAACTTCTTCAAAGTCTGCGTCGACAACATTATTGCTGGCTTCAGAAGAGGATTTAGAATGAGCGCCAGAACCATCTGCATTAGCAGCACCGTCAGCATTATTTATGCTATCCGCCTTCGCAGCATCAGATACAGCCTGATTTTGCTGCTGCGCCTTGTACATAGCTTCACCTAACTTCATGGAAGACTGCTGTAAGGCTAGCTTCTTGGAATTAATATGATCAATATCATCTCCTTCCACCGCAGTCTTCAGTGCAGCTATATCAGATTCAACAGATGTTTTATCCGAAGCATCAAACTTGTCGCCAAAATCAGCTATAGTCTTTTCCGTAGAGCTAATAATATTATCAGCTTGATTTTTTGCATCGATTAATTCACGGCGCTTTTTGTCTTTTGTAGCATTTGCCTCTGCATCCTTAATCATATGATCAATATCAGTATCGGATAGACCACCAGAAGCCTGAATACGAATTTGTTGCTCTTTACCAGTAGCATTATCCTTTGCAGACACGTTAACAATGCCATTAGCATCTATATCAAAAGTTACTTCGATTTGCGGTACTCCACGCGGGGCCGAAGGTATACCAAGCAAGTCAAATTGACCAAGCATCTTATTATCAGATGCCATCTCACGTTCGCCCTGAAAAACTCTGATAGTTACTGCAGTTTGATTGTCCTCAGCAGTTGAAAACGTTTGACTTTTTTTGGTTGGAATTGTTGTATTGCGATCGATTAATCTAGTAAAAACTCCACCTAAAGTTTCAATTCCCAACGAAAGTGGAGTCACATCAAGCAACAATACGTCTTTTACTTCACCTTTTAGGACACCTGCTTGTATCGCAGCACCTGATGCAACCACTTCATCAGGATTTACACCACGGTTTGGATCTTTCTCAAAGAAGTTTTTTACCATATCAATAATTTTTGGCATACGAGTCATGCCACCAACCATGATCACTTCGTCTACATCACGAGCCGATAAGCTCGCATCCTTTAGAGCAGATTCACATGGTGAAATTGTGCGCTGAACCAAGTCCTCCACCACTGCTTCTAGCTTAGCACGGGTAATTTTGATATTAAGGTGCTTTGGACCTGATTGATCAGCAGTAATAAATGGTAGGTTAACTTCAGTTTGTTGCGAAGAGGATAGCTCAATCTTTGCTTTCTCAGCAGATTCCTTCAGACGTTGAAGTGCTAGACGATCGTTACGTAAATCTATGCCGTTAACTTTATTAAATTCATCAGCTAAATAGTCAATTAAGCGCTGATCAAAATCCTCACCACCTAAAAAAGTATCGCCATTAGTTGACTTAACCTCAAAAACTCCGTCTCCGATTTCTAGCACAGAGACATCAAAAGTACCACCTCCTAAGTCATAAACAACTATAGTGCCGGATGCTTTTTTATCTAAACCGTACGCAAGAGATGCGGCAGTTGGTTCATTAATAATCCGCAAGACTTCAAGACCAGCAATCTTACCTGCATCTTTAGTTGCCTGGCGTTGAGCATCACTAAAGTAAGCTGGTACAGTAATAACAGCTTGATTAACACTCTCACCTAAATAAGCCTCAGAATCATCCTTCATTTTACCAAGAATCATCGCAGAAATCTGCGCTGGACTATATTTACTGCCAGAGATCTCGACCCAAGCATCACCGTTATCACCCACAACAACATTATAGGGAACAAGTTCATTAAATTTTTTGGACGCGACATCATCAGCGCGACGACCGAGTAAACGCTTAATCGCGAATAGCGTTTTTTCTGGATTAGTGACTGCTTGGCGCTTGGCCGCTTGGCCAATAAGCCGTTCACCATTTTCAGCAAAAGCTACCATAGAAGGTGTAGTGCGAGCACCCTCCGCATTTTCAATAACCTTAGCATTTGCTCCATCCATGACAGCTACGCACGAGTTTGTCGTGCCTAAATCTATACCAATAACCTTGCTCATACCTTCCTCTTTTGGCAAGCGGCAGGTGCCATTAACATCTAAAGCACCCCTAGCTCCCCCATCAGGGTTAATTTTTTATATTAATGAACGTTACATTCACAACTGAACATATTATAGTTTTTAGCATTCACTGATACAATAGTTGCCTAACAGTCATTAGCGATCTTGGTTGGTGTTTTTCATTCATCCTGTGCTTTAAAACAGCTATGATCGATGCCATAACTAACCATGATTATTATTTTGGTTATACAGTTTGTATAATACTAGCGTAGATGAATAGTCAATTTTCCCTATAGCACACAAACATTATCCACTTTCTCCAATCCAATTTTCATTGCCCACTAATAGCGAAGTGAATGTAAATAATTACACACGCCAGCGATTAAAAATTTAAATATGGACTAGTATCAAATACTGATCTAATCGCTTAGATAATTGTTCCACCTATCTTAGTAATCAAAACAATGAAACTTTACGCTTGCAAATCAATTAGCTATAAATCTAGTGTAAAAAATTATATTTCAATTGCAGTAATTTCAAGCAAACACTCTTACCTGTTAGCCAAATTAACTCGGATGCAAAAGGTAGGTAAAATAATTTTATAATTTACTCGGCAAAAATTTTGTAAAAATTTTCCCGCGACCTTATTAAGACTTCGCGCTATTTAATCAACAGCAAAGGTTAATTTTTATGCTAACTTTATTTAGGTTAATAACTAAATTAGTTATATTTGCATTATAAACTATACTTAAATAAGGTAAGTGATTTATATTTTAAAAAAATTTGTCTCAACTAATAATTATTTAACTCATTTACTAATTTCTCACGCAAGATTTCAAGAAAAAGCACTTTTACTTATAAAGACCCACTAAATCAATAATTGTGAACATATTAGGTATTTTTCTGTTAAAAATCAACAATGATACTAAACAAACTTCTTTCCAAAAACAAAGGTCATTCTGTTATTAACACTGAATTGTCTTCTATACTACTAAAACTTAACCAGTCTTCAGCCGACAGCAAAATACAATTAGCAACTAACATTTATCAATAAATAGTTTAATAAAAAAATACGCGGTCAATTTACAAATGGCCACTTAATTATTTGGCTTACTGTTCCAATACTTAGAATTTTGTCAAATTTTCAAAGGAAGATAAGGTACTATAATCTTCTAAAGTGTATAGGTGGTATTTAAGCAAAAAAAATTTAAACTGGTATATTATTAAGATAGAACATCAAATAAAATATTTATGCTACCTATATGCACACAATAGATAAAATAAACATAAATATAACTTTTGCGGTGTAATATTTGTTTATAGTTAAACGTAGATTACTGAATAATAATAAAATTGTTAACTAGTTATCTATAATTCTGCTTGTATTATAGATAAGGGAATGACTATATTTTTATCCTGACACAGAATCGAAATAATTAAATGCGAAAGATTAGTTTATTTTATAAACTAATCTTTCGCAAACTATAGCGAGCAGCATTTATCTTAGAGATCCTAGCCTACCCATATCACTATAAACCAGCATTAATTACGAGCCTTAGCAATTTCTGCAAAGGCAAGCGAAATATCAAAGCATGCTATTAATGTGATGGTTATAACTATCTTGATTACGATCCTTGTTAAGCTAACAAAGATCCCAAAAAATAACTATATTTTAGCTATGGACTAGAGGTTGTATAAAACAAGCAAAAATCATTACTTATTTTTTTATTTACGGCAATATCTCAATAAAATATTTCAATACTTTATTTTGTTATTGACTTTGAACTTTGATAACTCGTTTTATAAAAGTCTTTTGCATACAAAATAATAAATAATTTGTCTGAGCTCCTGACAAAAATTACGCTAGGAACCAATATCGAGTAAATTGCTTGAAAAAAAAACAAATCTGCCATACAATCCAATAGGGTGATTGAGATACTCAACGACTTAGTCAGTAAATTAATAAAATCAGAATATTACTTATCAATGATTACAAATTTTTCTTGATAGATTCCAGATAAAGCGGATGAAGTTGGCTTAGTAAGAGCATCAAGTTAACTACTCACTCTCCGGCTAGCATCTATAAATTAATATCAAATCACTCAATTTAACATTATATTTAGTGCTAGAAGTGATAAAGTGTGATTAATTTCGCTAATACGAAATAAGAATTACTCGCAAATTTTATTGGGTTCGTTATCCTATCCGGGGATAGGCGATTTAACTAAAAAAAATAATTTCTTCAGAATCTATTAGATTGCCGTAACCCAAAACTTAATAGCTCCGAAACTAACCCATTAAAAGTATGATCTACGGGAGAAATGACACTTAGACTATCGAGATATTCTCTGGACTAGAATATGAGCTAATTCAAGTCTCGTCAAATTAGAGTATCAATCTTTTATCTTACCATAAAGACCAAGGATCTAAGGCTTGCCTTATCCTTAATTATATAATGATAGCTGCTTCTGCTAATTTTCAGAACGGGAAAAATCGCGAAAGCGTGCGATATACTTAAAATATACAAACTCTCCGAAACAACTTCGTCCATTATCATTATCAGGGTTAAATCTTAACTAATCGATATCTGTTGACGAAAAGGATAGCTATATTACGCATATCCGCCAGACAATTCTCGAAGAAGGGATTAGCATACATTTTTTAAAAAGAATTAATTAGGATGGATAATCCGTATTAAAATTTGCTTTTATCTCACATAAATCAAAAGGTTGATTGTGAAAAATCAGTAAAAATATCAAATCATGCAATATACAAAATATATTGCCTTTTAGCAAAGTAGTCAAGTAATTAAATTGACACGTCTCGAATACGATATTCTTCGTCAAATGTGTCTATTGTTATGTAAAAGTAATATCCAATCGACAGTCGGCAGAGCTCGCTTTCTCAAAGAAGACTTAATAAAATCCACCTATGTGATAAAAAAGCAAACATTTAGATAGACTCGCTTAAATCTAAATGAGGTTTAACGCTCTCAGCATGGCTGGAAATTTTAATTTAAAATTCTCCATTATCACAGAAGAAAACTTAACAAATAGCAGCTGATGGTCAAGGTTGGATAACTTCAAAAAATCGGACATAATAAATTTATATATTTGAACAATATAAAGCGTTACGTATAAGATTTAACCTTTTTTTATTGCAATCTTATAACGTACTTAAAAAAAATAATAATAATAAACTAAGTTTTTTTTTGTCTAAATCTTTATCATGGGATAACTAAGCTAATCATATAGATTACAAAAAATTATTTAGCAAGAATTTTAAAATAACTTACGGGCATTAATGGATAAAAAATTTTACAGCTCAATTGTTAAAGTTGACCAATTAGATTATAATCTTAAGCAGAATTCAATATTCCTAATTTAAAGATAACCTAGAAATATCTTGTGATAGATTTTTTTAGATTACAGTAGCGCAATTTTTATTTTAGTACATATGATTTTTCTTTATTTTTACCTAAAAAAACAAACATGGCACGCTATATATATTTTGTAATCACTAGCTTTTAGCTTTAGGCAACAGTGAAATTTCATATTATAGACGGATTAAATAGCAAATGTTTTCATGCGCCTATAAGGCTTTTGCGTTAAAGCCTAAAAACTAGCTTAATGTATAAATTATTTGGTAAAATTAACTAGTGCACAGTTAATTGAGATTAATTCCTCGCATATAAAAACTTTTTCATTACTATTATTGATATATTGTAGTAACTGTTTTTTTAGTGTAATTTTCCAATTACCGATCAATCCTATTTGAGTATTTATTAGTAAAAATTAAGTAAGGATGTAAAAGACATTTTGCAAAAAATATAACTAATTAAGAATATATGAAACTTAAACTAAGCTACTGTAATTTGGCTATCAAATCATGCAATGTATAGTTTTTTAATAGCCAATCTAAATATTTCCTGATCTTACAGGTGCTTTTAGTGCATAAAGTGCTGTGTTCAAAATTGATTCTGCATCCAATCCAGCATCTTTGTATTGAGCAATCTGGCTGTCATGATCAATGGTCCGATCAGGTAGCACCATCAAGCGTATCACTAATCCGATATCTAATAGCCTAGCTTGAGCCAAATGATGCAGCACTTGAGTAGCAAATCCACCGATGGCATTCTCTTCCACAGTGATAAGTACTGCATGTTCTTTAGCTAGACGACTAACAAGTTCACCATCAATTGGCTTAGCGAATCTTGCATCGGCCACTGTAGTGGATATTCCGCGTGCTTGCAAAGCATCGGCTGCAGATACAACTTCTTGTAGTCTAGTACCAAGAGATAATATCGCGACAGTTGTCCCTTCACGTATAATTCTACCCTTACCAATCTGCAGTACAGATCCAATCTCCGGTAACTCTACTCCAACACTTTCTCCGCGAGGATAGCGTACAGCTGAAGGACCATCATCAATTGCAACAGCAGTAGTAATCATGTGCTTCAATTCTGCCTCGTCAGATGGTGCCATAATAATAAAATTTGGTAAACAACCAAGATAAGTTAAGTCAAAGGCCCCAGCATGAGGAGGGCCATCTGCACCAACTAATCCAGCACGATCGATAGCAAAGCGTACTGGTAAATCATGCAACATCACATCATGAACCACCTGATCGTAACCACGTTGCAAAAAGGTTGAATAAATTGCTGCGAATGGCTTCATTCCCTCACATGCCATGCCAGCAGCGAATGTGACTGCGTGCTGTTCAGCGATACCAACATCAAAACTACGTTTTGGAAAACGTTCAGCAAATTTGTTAAGTCCTGTACCAGATGGCATAGCGGCAGTAATTGCGACAATACGGTCATCTACTTCAGCTGCTTGAATTAAACTCTCAGCAAAAACGTTAGTATAACTCGGAGCATTCAATTTTGGCTTAACCTGTTTGCCAGTAATCGGATTAAATTTAGCAACTGCATGATATTTTTCAGCATTGTTCTTAGCAAACGGATGTCCTCGGCCTTTTTCAGTAACTATGTGTAAGAGCACAGGTCCATGCTTGCTACCCTTTAGTTTTTTTAAAATTAGAACAAGATGGTCGATATTATGCCCATCAACCGGGCCAATATAGAAAAAACCCATTTTCTCAAAAAGAGTGTTCCCCCTAAGTATATCCCGGGCAAATTTTTTCGCTTGCCGAGTAACTAAGTCCAGAGATCTCGGAAAGTGTTGAGTAAGTTGTTTTTTGAGTTCATGTAAAGAAGAGAAAGAACGCGAAGATACTATCCGAGATAAATAAGCACTCATTGCACCAACAGGCTGGGAAATCGACATTTTATTGTCGTTCAAAATTACTAAAATGCTACTGGCAGATGCCCCAGCATTATTTATAGCCTCATAAGCCATACCAGCACTCATTGCGCCATCACCAATCACCGAAACCACATCAAAATCCTTGCCCAATAGATCACGCGCCGCAATCATACCAAGGCCGGAGGAAATAGAAGTTGAACTATGCCCAGCACCAAAAGAGTCATATTTGCTCTCGGAGCGCTTGGTAAAGCCTGACAGCCCCCCTCCTTGACGCAGTGTACGGATGCGGTCGCGCCGACCAGTTAATATTTTATGCGGATAAGCTTGATGCCCAACATCCAAAATCACTTTGTCGTACGGTGTATCAAACACATGATGCAAAGCTACTGTTAACTCAACTATACCAAGACTGGCACCTAAATGCCCGCCAGTAATTGATACCGCTGAAATTGTCTCAGCACGCAGCTCATCGGCCACTTGACGTAATTGGCTAACGCTCAACTCCTTCAAATCATCAGGAGTAGAGATTACATCCAGGAGCGGAGTATCTGGCCGATAGCTCATAATTTATTAACCATACCAAGTCCGTCAGTTAATGCTATTTGTAAAATAGTGAGCGGCCTCACGTAGCGGATCAGCTACTTCATCGAATACTTCGAGCTGAGTGATAGCATTATCAACTAACAAACTAACATGAGCTCGCGTCCTCTCCACTCCTAAAACTGAAACGAAAGTTGCCTTGCCGTCTACAACATTTTGTCCAACTGAATTACAAAGTTTTTTCCGATCGCCTTCCACGTCCAGTAAATCATCAGCAATCTGAAAAGCTAAACCAAAGTCCTGCGCAAAATTATGTAATGCCATATAAGATCTATGAGAACCTTTACCCAAAATAGATCCAGCAACTGAAGAAAATGCAAACATTTTACTAGTTTTTAAGTGCTGTAAGCGAGTAATTTTGCTAATGTTTAACTCACCCGTACGCTCAGCAAGCAAGTCAATCATTTGACCACCGCACATACCATTTACACCAGCTGCTTGAGACAATCCTCGCACCAGTTCTACTCGTACAGCAGGATCAACATGAGTCTCCGGTGCGGTAAGAACCTCAAAAGCTAGAGCCTGAAGCGCATCACCAGCCAGAATGGCCGTTGCTTCATCGAATTGCCTGTGGCAACTTGGCTTGCCTCGTCGAATATCAGCATTATCCATCGCTGGTAAATCATCATGAATTAAAGAATAGGTGTGCATAAATTCTACAGCAGCTGCAACTCGAGCTGCACAACGCTGATCAACACTAAATAGTGCTGAAGAATGAGTTACAAGAAACGGTCGCAGCCTTTTGCCCCCTGTCGTATAGGAGTAACGCATTGCTTCAAAAAGCCGCATCTCAGTATCTTTGGTTTGCGATAGCAGTATTACATCCATAATTTCATCAACGACGGTAGTACACTCCGCTAGCAACGTTGGCAGATCAGACATTCAGTTTCTCCTAATGACATTTTTAATCTTTATTACCAGAATGCTGAATGCTTTCATTAAGACTAACATGCTTAGCCTGAAACAAGGCCTTCTTTAATTCATTTTGGCAATATTTTTTTAAAGCAATGCCACGATCGTAAGCGGCAATAGTATCATGCAACGAAGACTCACCTTGCTGCAAATTATCAACGATTACTTCAAGCTCGCACAAAGCCTTTTCGAAGGTTATAGTATCAATAGGTTCCGCTGGATGGGGTAAATTGTACATGATTCATACCTGTCCTCTGGAAAATGCAAGAAAATTTATGTACTCTAATTTACCAATTTATAAAATTTGTTTTTTCTCTTTAATCATGAAGAGACAAATCTTATGAAAAACAAGACAATCAAGCAAATATCTTGCCTTTTTCTATAAATAAACATAAAAATAAACCAACGATTATCTGGAGTTAATAAATAAATTGTTTAGAATGGTTTATAGTGTTAGTATCAAACATCGCTAAATAATGAGATTTTTACTGTTTGGCGTAAGTTTAATACCATTTTTTGAGGTAATCTATGGATGGAATTTTCCAGGATTACCCATTAGCAAAATCTGATCTCCAACAAATATCATTAACATTCTCATAAAACCTCATAGTTTAATTTATACGACTTTAACTTAGCTTCAAGCTTACTATACAGACCATATAATACTGACTAAAAACTTGAATATTAAACTTATATAATTGCATGTATTGCACTACTAGAATTACTAAAGAAAATCATTATCTAAGCGAAATTAAATGACTTGGCGGCCACATAACTTTTTTTGACATTTACGACACGCTAAGTACGTAAATGTAAACAGACTCGGATTAGCTATAGGGATGCGGTATTAAAATATGCTAATACAACTACCTTAAAACTAAATTACAACTTAATACACCAGCTTAAACAAGTAAATTTTGCGTTGTAGTCTTTAGTAAATGAATATTAAAAAACTACTAGTTCAATAAAAATAGAAAATAATATCACTTTTTAAGTTTGATCTAGATTAACAAGGATTATTTGTTAAAATAAACATGCTAAGGTCATTACTATGAATATTATACTAAAAACGGGCTATAAAATTAAGTTACAAATGTAATTATTTACTTAATTTTATAGCGCCAAAACCCGCTTGCATCTAAGTTTCGTTCTATTTTTCCAATCCCCATCAAATAATTTAGATGTGCGAGAGATTCGCCAATAGCAAAGCTAAGTTGATTGGGATCAAACTGACGTTTAAACATCTTATAAGTAACATCTAGGACGGTCGAAGGCAAGGAACAAGCCTCTAGTACTAATTGAAGTTGCTCCTTGTGATGAGCAAGCAGAGCAGAACAGCGTTTCTGCAAACCACGGTAGGGTAGTTCATGTGCCGGTAAAACCAGAATGCTTGATTGCATGTAGTTTAAGTTTTCCAGAAATTGAATGTAGTCCGCTAGTGGGTTAACTTCCGGTTCATTCCACCAAACAGATACGTTTGGTGAGATCTGCGGTAGTAAAAAATCACCGCCAATTAAAATATTACCTTCACTACAATATAGGCAAATGTGTTCAGGCGAATGCCCTTCGGAGAGGATAGGGGTCCAAGTCTTACCGCTAATTACCAAGGAAGTTTTTTCTCTTATCCGTCTATAGAGCGGTGGTACTGGCGAAACGATTCGATGAAATTGAGCAGCGAAATCATTCACTTCAAAACTAGATAAGTCAGATATCCCAGTTAAACTATAAAAATTTTGAATATCTTCTTGAAAATCTTCTTGCCGCTCTGCCAAAGTAATTCTGGCTGACAGCCACTCAGTGCGGCTCATGTATAACTGCGCACCAGTACGTTTACACAACCAGCCAGCATTGCCAATATGATCTGGATGAAAATGAGTAATCAAAATACGTGATATATGCTTATCACATAATTCGTTAGCTAAAATCAACTCCCATAGATCTTGAGTCGTCTTCGATGCAAGACCAGTATCTACTAGAACCCAACCTTCTATACCGTCATCTAGCAAAAATAAGTTAACATGGTCTAGAGCAAACGGAAGCGGCATTCTGATCCAACGAATTCCAGGAGAGACTTCCATGGCTGTACCTGGATTAGGGAGGGTATTACCGTAGATGTAATCAATGTCAGTTTTCATTAGATAAAACAGTAAAAACTTTCTAAGTACACTATATTTGGGTTAATCAAAAGTAAAAACTATTTATTTAGACTATTTTAAATCAATCCTTTCTAAGGAGAAAGAATATAAACAGTGACCTACCAAAATTATTACTCTTTATTAACTAATACACCTTCATGCATAAAATAAAGTGTTGAGAAATGCAACTATTAAAAATATTCCTCGATACATTGAAGATAGCATGTATTGATATTGGTTGCCATCATAGACAAAACGCTCAAAGCATTAAAAACAACTGTATGCTCGTTTAATAGCAAACTATTTGACAATAGTATACAAAAAAAACAAATTAGATTTATAACAATACTATATTATTTATACTTCATAACAAATCTTGCTTAAGATACATTAAATATTATTTTAACTTATGAATCTAAATCATAACAAACAGCATACAACCTAATAACCGTCTATCTTTATTAATTAAATTATCCTTCGCTGAAAAACTGTCATTATGTGTTTCTTGCGATAAAATTAAAAACAACTGTGCAGCGTAAATTTTGCAAAAAAAATTAACTTATGATATAATAATCTGTTTTAAGGTAAAATACTTCGCTTAAGCAAATGTAACATAGTGCGTATGTACCATAAATTATGACTCTTTTTAAAGGCTTGATAGCGAGCTCAAATCATCAATAGGTTGTGCTTAATTGATGATTTGCTAATCATAATAATACTTACTTCAGAAAGTAATTATTATGTCAAAAAAAATCTAATTACTATCCGGCTGGAGAATAAACAACGCATTAAAATCTAAACAGCTTTTGTCAAGCTTTATAGTTAAGTATACAAAGCAATAATTACGCTACAAAAATACATAAACTAATTATAAATTAACAAAAATTTGTAGTATACAATGTCGGTAAAGATTCTTATGCTTCAAGAAGATGTATTAATTAGCATAGCTATAATACAGAAACATGAACAAATACAATTTTCGACTATATTTTAATATACAACTATATACATACCTGATAAATATCCAAATTGTCAAATCATTCATAAAAATTACTCAAATTTCCCAAGCAACCTTAATGCTATCTTTTTTACAATGTAAATTTGTCCTTTTTCTTTCAAAGAAAGAAGAACGGGAATTTAAGTAATTCAATATTATACTGAACTACTTTTAGCAAAAAACATTCCTTAACAGGACATCGATCAAGTATATAAAATAACAGTTATTTCATTATAAAATAACAGTTATTTCATTTGTCGATAGATAGTAAATTAATTAAGCAAAAACCGAAAATCATCAACAACAAATAAGGTAGAAATCGTTATATAGTTTATACTGAAGAAAACTAGGATAAAATAATTACGCTTTATGGCATAATACTGACTTGTTGAGCTTTTACGATATAAAAAAATCTATTAATGTAAAAGCGACCATATCAGTTTAATCGTATTTTTTTAAATACGGCATATTATTTTACCCAATGCCCAATTATCTTGGACATAATCTGTGCTAATTGCTGATATAATCTCATGCACAAGTAAAGCTTGAGAGTAAATTTAACGTATTCCAAAAATTTGATTGACGCATATTCACAACTACAATTAGCACAAAGCATCAAAAAATAGACACAGCATTGATTAAACTCGGTAATAAATTCAGCAGAAAATACTACATTAATGCAAGCTTACAACAATATACTTAAATAGACTTCACCAATAGCCTTGCTTACATTATGTTACAATCATTAATTAGCTTTAATTATATCCTATTGTATACTAGTTTGAAAGAACATAGTTATAATTCTGAATCACTGAAAAAGTCAATGATCAAGCTTAATACATGCAGTTTCGTAAAAAATTAGCTAAATAATCATGTCTAGATGATGAATTAGATAGTTTATATAGTAATTTTTACTGAAAAATCCCTTTCATCGTGCAATCATTATTAGATCCATAAATAATAACAGTACACAAAAATGCCAATATAACAAATCTCCTTAGTAATTTCGCATAAATATTATGTTAATTAAAAATTTGCTCAAATAAATTACTCATTTTTCTCGTGCCAACTGCCCACAAATCTAAAATTTTTTAGATAATTTTGGTATTTTACGACAAAACTTTTGCCAAATATGTCTTAAAAGGTTAAATTATAGATATTACAAAATTAGATCAATTAGCGTTGGATCCAGCAAGTATCAATAATCCAATAAAAGTAATTCAAAACGCATAATAGTATGCAGCAGTAAATTATTCAAAATATACCGTTTGATCAAATCAAACTCTTGTTGTCGGCAGCGAAAATAAAAGGATTATCTATTAATATAATGCGTACGATTAATAATCCTCATCAGAGTTTTATTAATTGTTAGAATAAAATTGATAATAATATGCTAAATAATTTTTTTGCTAAATATCTTGAAGTATTCAAATTATTCGAGTATAATTAATAAATAGAATGAATGTTCTTTTTACAATCAGTTTGATTAGATGGCTAATAATAAAAGTCAAACTGTAAATCAGTTATTAAATTATCTATAGAAATATTATCTTCTCTTTGTTAATTAGCGATTTTTGTGCATAAAATAATCTTGAATAATATGATCCAAGGGAATAATAATTCGAAAGAAGAACTTGCTTTGGCTCGTTTTTTATTCGCCCATAACTGCAGCTTTGTCGCCTCATCAGCGACAAGTTTGCAATTGCCAATGGAAAAGCTACCAGAAGTTGCCTTCATGGGACGCTCTAATGTAGGCAAATCAAGTTTAGTTAATGCGCTTACAGGACGTAAAACTATGGCAAGACAATCAAATACTCCTGGGCGTACTCAAGAAATCATTTTCTTTAACTTAAGCGAGAAAATAATCCTGGTAGACTTACCAGGATATGGCTATGCAAAAGCCTCGAAGGTGAAGCAAGCCATTTGGATAAAAAATATATTCAACTATCTACGTTATAGGACAACATTACGTAGAGTTAGTCTACTGATCGACAGCCGACGTGGGTTAAAAGATATAGATGATGTAATCATGAACATTTTAGATAAAATCGCTATTTCTTATCAAGTAGTATTAACTAAGGTAGACAAAGTTAAGCAAATTGAACTTGCCATAATGATTGAAAAAATTATCACCAAGATATTGTATCGGCCAGCAGCATATCCTATAGTAGGAGCAACTAGCGTTGTTAGTGGCATTGGTATTCTAGAATTACAAGTAGAATTAACTCGCTTTGCTAACATTAAATTAAGTGACTTAAAAAAGATTTAACTTCTAAGTTAGATGAATTTATTGCTATTAGGTATTTAATAGTAAAAACTATAAGTTTTTATTTGACTTATGGATGTTTTCGACAGTAAAATAATGAGAAACGATTTTTCATTTTTTTTCAAGAAAAAACGCCAACCTTTCGCCCAATACATGATTAAACGCTGTGAATTATTATGTTTTTTTAACGCAAAAAATATCCTTGTCAGATGAATTAATGCGAAGAAACCAACTTATAATTTTAAACCAGTCTGGTAAACGGTTAGCAAAAATTTTTCATCCCTGTTTTAACTTATATTATGTCATGATCGATGTAAATTACTTTGATTTTTTAGATATCATAAAAATACTAATACAGTAAAGAGATAATATTTAAAGACAATAAATAAGGAAATAAAACTAAAATATATTTAAAGCATGTTTTAATTACGAGCAGTAATTTTAATTATTGGTGTTTTTAATTTGTAAAAACATTGCTGCATATCTTTTTTTCTAAAATCAAGTTTGATTGAAAAAATTTGAATTAGAAGTTATTGTACGTAAATTTCATATTACGTTGTTTTTGAAAACACATCGGTAAATTACCACTTTCCGCTGCCGTTCTATTGATTGTTAATTTGATGTCACGAATTGTTACTATCGCTGCTACTCAAATGTCCTGTGGTGATAATTGTGCTGATAATCTTGACCACGCTGAAGAAATGGTGCGCCACGCGGTAAAAGATGGAGCGCAAATCGTCTTGCTGCAGGAGTTGTTTGAGACGCAATATTTTTGCAAAGATCAGGATGCATCTTATTTTCAGTTAGCACGACCATTGAAGGGTAATCCGATCATTGCTCGTTTCTCGAGCATCGCTCGAGAATTATCTGTCGTGTTACCGTTTAGTTTTTTTGAAGAGACTTATAATACGCATTTCAATAGCCTGGTAATGATAGACGCTGATGGATCTGTTCTCGATCTGTACCGTAAGTCGCATATCCCCGATGGACCAGGATATCAAGAGAAATTCTACTTTACTCCTGGCAATACTGGCTTTCGAGTTTGGGATACCGCTTATGGCTGTATTGGATGCGCGATTTGTTGGGATCAATGGTTTCCTGAAGCTGCTCGCGCTATGGCTTTACAGGGTGCGGAGCTTTTGCTGTATCCAAGCGCTATAGGCAACGAACCGTTGGCGAATTCGCAAGTTGATAGCTCTGCTCATTGGCGTAGAGTTATGCAGGGACATGCAGGCGCTAACTTAATTCCTGTTATTGTCAGTAATCGTACAGGTATAGAGATTGGTCATACATTGGATGTTACTTTCTACGGTTCTTCTTTTATCACCGACGCAACTGGAGCAGTGATAGCTGATGCCAAGCAAAAAAAAGAAGCGGTAATTCTTGGAACTTTTGATTTAGACGAGTTGCGAGCTGAAAGAATCAAATGGGGTGTATTTCGTGACCGTCGACCACAATTATATAATATTATTACGGCCTAAGTGGTTTAAGTGATAAAAAACTACTGTAATTGTTTATAATCTACAAATAGTTAGTTTTCTAAGTAATTTATTTAATTAGCTTAATTTAATTAAGCTTGCATTACTAAGCTGATTTGTTCTTATGTTAAAACTCATAGGGTAAATAATATTTTACTAATATTTATATCTACTGTACAGATCTTATTAGAAGCAATCATTTTTAATGAAAGTACTGCTTACTAAATAATAAAATTGTATAGTACACCAATGATATGATAACTTATCAATAGAATATTGATAGACAATCAATGATAATTGACAATAAAAAATGCTAATTTGTTGATGTAAGTATGTAGTTATAGTAACTAAGAAAAATTCTTGTCGGCAAATAAATAGCCAAATTTGTTAATGATTAACTTAAACTAGCAAGCTTTTATTATAACATTGGAATTAATTGCATACTTTAATTAAAATTATTTGCTTGCTTAATAGAATGCTGTTGGCGGTTAATTAGATTTTTTGGTAAATTTTGTTATAGCAATTTGTGTAAAATACTTTTTTAAATTAATAAACAAGCATATTATCAAGTATATTTTAATAATTGAATTACCTAATCATATTAAATTAATGTAATTTACTATATTTTGAATGATTCTTATGTTTTTTTCTCCATTAATGAGGGAAATAGATAATTGTTAATGGATAAATCTATTTTAGACTATTTAACTTAAAATAAGATTACCACTTTTACTAAAGTGACTAGAATGTAAATTCTTGCTATCACTTTTGCTTTATTCGGCGGTATTTTTATACTGAATAATGCGATTAAATAGATTAAACATAATACCAAAGAAAGCCAAAGTATTTAATATATAGCAAATTTAATAAATGTTTAACTGTTAACAAATAAAAATTTTTACTTGTAGGTACATAAATTAAGTCATTGTTAATAATGATATAACTGATATTCACTCTTAGATTGATTGAGCAGCTAAGCATTTTTACTTTAAACTCAAATGCGTTCATTGCTTAAATCCTAATTCGCATTATAATCTCAACGAATTTTTGTTAAAGCTAATGACTAGGTTAAAGGCAAAAATCTCCTTAAGAAAAAACAGTTAGATGTACTAACCATCATAACTTTTATTTTTAGCTATCTTTTACAATAATGTTAGATGATCTATGAGAATATTTGCTCTCTATTCTACATTAAAGTTATTAACTTTATCATAAAAATAATTTTCTTTAAAAGAAAGATAACTCCGTCGTCTTAGACAGAGAGCATATCATAAAGCATTATTTTATTCTAGTAATTGAAGGCATTACTTTATGGAATATAAACTTTTTACTATCGCAAACAAAACTACCAACTTAGCTCACTTAGTTTATTTTAGTAGTTTGAATGTTTCGCATAATCATACTTATATGCAAGTTGACGAGTTAAAAAAAATAATAACTAACTAGACAAATCTTCGCAATGTCGAACTGCCTTCAGTTTTGCTGCGTTAAGCAAAATAATACTACCAAGCTTAAATTGAGTACATTTAACTTGCATACTAGAACTAATAAATTACATCGTCATTTTTGTTTAAAAATAATTAAATATCGATCTTAGGATATTGCATTAAAAAATAGTGCAAGCGTAACCTATTTACGCTTAGGTTGTTAATTTAATTAACGAGAATACAAAAATTTTTTTTAAACAGTTCACAGTTAATCATTTAACATAGGTAATAAAGTTTTTTTTGAAAAGTTAATAATATTAATAAAATAATTATAGAAATTTAATACAAGTGATTAATAAATATAAAATGTCTTTAAGCATTATTGATACATCCTTGCTATCTAAATAATATACTTAGATTTCTATCTAGATCAATAAATTGCTTGTGTAGTAATGTCTATTTAAAAAAATAGAGCAAATAATTTTCTTATAGAAAGATTTGGATCTAAACAAAGCAAATTGTGCTGTTTGCAGATATAAAGGAATATGTTATTAATTTTTAGTTTTAAATATAACTAACCTTTCAATTATCTATCCAGCGTACTAGTATACGCTATTGTCTAGTAAAATATGCTATGCATATATAAAATATTATGCTAGGTAAATATAATCATTTAAAATCTACAGCTGAAGAATTTTTTTGGAATAAAATGCAATAATATTTATGTTATAAAACATATTATGCATAATATTTGCTAAATTTATTAGTTAATGCATTTTTGCTAATTACAATACTATATAATATAGTACTAATATTTCATTAACTAAAATATTGCTTTTATGCAAAGACGTCTTAAACTTAGCTATATCAGTGGATTGACTGGTTAAGTGCATAATTATCTTACTTAGTTAGCTAAGTATAGCAACCTTTAGCCAAATCTTAACAAACAATATTAGTCTTAACTAATTGACTGATATCTTGCTTTTTAAACACTATGTTATCAAAAACAACAATAAAAGCGCCAGTATACTATATAGTATTTAAAATATTAATCTTAATATAGTATGGATTACAATAATTAACTTTAGAGCAGTGGTTGCCAAGGGTTAAAATTAACTTGTTTTATATACAATGTGCTTAATAAAATATAAAGCAGATTTTCTTTTCACTAAATATACCTATTTTTCTTAACTGACATATTAAATATAATATCAATAAGTTACACCATATTAAATGCTTCTAAGAAGGAAATTAAAAATTTTTAATGTTTTCATTGGAAACCATAACAACTTTTTGCTTATTATTGTATCCGTAAAAACTCATTTTAGTATCAAAGTTAAATTTTTATGTTAACTAATCCATCTGGAAAGAATAAGTAATGTTATGAACAAAAACATTATTCGCTTTATTTCATAATCTTAATATTTAAAGTAATTTCTATTTAGTATCATAACTAATAAGAATAAGGCTTAAAATATGCGCATTTTCATTTATGATCTAGTAGATATAACTCGATAGTACTATACTTATTGTTGCCAAAATTTTATATAAGGACTATACTATTCATTATCCATAGTATTTTTGTAAAAACCTAATAGCAATTCTAAGCTTAATCAACAGCCCATCCGTATGGAAAACAAGTTAGTTTATATAGAAATGCTTGATAAAAATTAAAAATTCTCATAATTTATCAGGCAGCTCACCATAGTATTAATAATACATCGCAGCTAAATTAACATTGCTACCCTAGATAATAGTCGAATAATACCAAAAAAAAATTACGACACAAAAACTTTATCGATTCTACATAAAAACACTAACAGTCTTGTATTTGTTTTTAAAAAGCACCAATGCTTATTTAAAATTAGCATTTAGTTTATTTATTAATTTTTATTTTAAGTTATTGCTAGATTTTTTGTAAATTATTAAAATTGAATATTATACCTATTTATGTCTAAAAAATTTAATTTTTTTATTAAAATAATTTAACAATGAATGAAATTGCAATTGGCAAATTATTAGTACAATGCGTAATAAAATACAAACCTAGTTAATACAAAGAAACAATAAATATGCAAGAAAAATTTTGGTATTAAATACGAATTGATACGACCGTCAAAAAGTTCAACATAATTTTTTTTAAAATAAACTTATTGCATTATGCTCAAATAGTATATCTATAATCTTATTATAGTAATCTAGATTTACTTAAATAAGATTTTTCTTAAATGATAACAGTATCATAATAAGCGGACTGTTTTGAATTTTGCATTGTGAAAAAGCTATTAATTAAATTGTCAGAGCAAATTAACTTTATGTTTCATGTAAATGCACTTAGGATAATCCTCATTATCGTCAAAAAAGTAGATATAAAAACTCAATAGTGTGCTATTAAATAGCATTATTGAGTGATGATTTTTCTAACTACATAGTAAATTATTTTTACATCTTAATATTGCTAATCAAAGATTATCCAAGTTTATTGGCTGTAGCTAACCATTTTAAGTTTAAAAATAGGCTAGGATCGGGTGCTAATAAAAATACTTTTTAATTAAAGTAACAAAGCATTATATAAAAAACCATAGGAAAATATAATGGATGGCTATCCCATTGATATGACGATAATCCCTAATATAGAAGTTTTTTTGAGCCAGAAACCAATACAATAAGTTATGTAGTAAGTGACCCAGACTCGTTATCTTGCGCTGTGATTGACTATGTAATGGATATAAATTACGCGGTAGGTGAAATAAACTATTACCATGCAAATAAAATGATTGATTATATTCGCAGCAATAGCTTAAAAACAGATTCGATTATTGGTACTAATATTCATGCTGAACACCTCTCAGGAGGAAGTTATATACAGAGCAATCTAGGAGGTAAATTAGGAATCAGCGAAGAGATCAAAATCGTGCAGAATATTTTTGGTGTGTTATTTAACGAAGGAAGCGAATTCAAGAGGGACGATAGCTAATTTGATTATCTTTTTGGCGACGGTGATACTTATCACATAGGTAACATGACTGCATTTACTATACATACCCCCGGGCCATACGCCAACCTGTATGACATATGTTATAGGCAACTCAGCCTTTATCGGAAATACCTTGTTTATGTCAAATAGCGGAAGCGCACGAACC
The DNA here is from genome assembly GCF_000319385.1 of Candidatus Endolissoclinum faulkneri L2. Taxonomy (GTDB): domain Bacteria; phylum Pseudomonadota; class Alphaproteobacteria; order Thalassobaculales; family Thalassobaculaceae; genus Thalassobaculum; species Thalassobaculum faulkneri. The sequence continues at coordinate 1,020,222 of NC_019566.1, forward strand.
GACTTTCCTGCCAGTGATTCCGGTAAATTATACGATTCAATCCAAAAGTTACTAAACTTACCAAATAATATGCGTCTATTTATGTGTCATGATTATGAACCAAATGGTCGAGCTTTTCAATGGGAAGCACTGTTAGTGTAGAAAAAGAAACTAATAGCCACGTAGGCAGAGGGAATATCTCGTAAAAATTTCATAGCAATGCGAGAAGATAATGACGCTAAACTAGAAATGCCACGTCTTATCAGACTTTCTTTACAGATAAACATGCGTGCTGGCCAAATGCAGCCTCCAGATAAAGAAGGCTATACTTTTTTAAAGGTACCGATGAATAGACTATTGAGATAACAAAAAACAAGGAAAGCAAACTTTAATAGAATTACATAAATGATAAAAATAGCAAGTTTAATCAATTGATGATTTTTAGTGCTTATAATCTAGCTTTAAAAAATATTAAAGCATAAATCAGTGCAGGCATTATAAAATAATGTCATTATCGTTAATTTTTTAATTATAATAACTTTGCGATCTTGTGCAGATAAACCAAGGATTTTCTGATGATTCAAGTTAATTTTGGCTAATATTTATTGTTATCTATTTATAATGTACTCAAAAAGTATATTCAACGTTATCTTCCTAATATCAACAATCATATCAATTATTGATATTAGGAGCGCAATCGTCTGAAGTAGCATCCAGTTATTGCTAAGTTTTTAACTCGATCGTCTTTAAAAGAAAAAGTTTATTATGGTTAATAACATGAGTTTTTCTTCAATAGTCCCGTGATAGTTCATCAGATCTAAATTACCTTATAAGCTATTTCTTTATATTACACTAATTGTTACAAATCTAGTAAATTTATCCTCGTAATAACATTTGTGTTTTTCTCTGCTGTATACTACAATTATTATGGTGATATAATATTCTATTTAAATTTTTAATTCTAATTTTTTAAATTTATTTAAAATCCACCAAAGAAGTTATGGGTTGTTAATTTATCGTTAAACTAAACTAGTGTCTGACGTAGAATTTTTACGTGCAATCGTTAAGATTATACGCTTATGTTAGAATTATCTTTCTGAAATCATTAAAACTGGAATTAAGCATTTTCTTATTTTCCAGCTTGGAAGTAAAACTAAAACAACTGCATTTAACTCACACCAATCAGGTAAAAATTTAGAAAAATTTCTCTAGGAAATGCTGCCTATATGGTTAATAATTTTTTATTCATTCTCATTAAATATTATATGTTATAATGTATTAGTGTGGTAGATGTAAGCTTGTATCACCTAATATGCATTATTTATGTGATTTTAAATAGCCAGCAATCCGATGAATGGCATTATTCATACTATGAAAGTGATATAGAGTTTATTTAGCTAAAATAGTTGATTTCTATTTAATTAATTATTAAGACCTACACCAATTTGGTGGATAAGTATCAACTTATTAGTGTAAAGATTAATACTTTATTATTTCAATGCATAAACGTAAAATTGATATGCCATAACTTATTATAAATTAGTTACAGCAGATATTTATATTATAAGGTTTTTTACAATTTATTTTGATTTAATAGCTCAACAGTTTAATCAATTATGGATATTTGTTTCATCACAAGCTTTTTTAAAAGGCCTTATAGATTACAACATCAGGAATACTATCAAGCTAGTTGATAAACCAGCAATATGAAATTCTACGACAATCAGTCCTAAATAACTTTAAGCAAAGCATATCTAATCATTTCTATAAATTATATAGCGCTAGATTACCGCATGACTAAAATTTTAGTTTTATAGATAAAGACTTAAAATACTAGGTAATTGAAGGTCTAAAACCCATGTTATTCATTTTTTCTTTTCCAACAAAGGAAAGCAATTTGCTAGTACTGAGAAACAAACTAAAGAAATCAATTTATTATCAAATTGATTTCTTTAGTTTGTTTCTCAGTACTAGCAGTGTTTATAGAAACCTTAAATTCTTTGCCAATACTGTATAAACATTAAATATATGATAAATTGAGGTTTAAAAGAATAGCTTTATGATGAATAAATTAACTAAATACCAATCGAATCGTCTATTATGTTAGTAATAGGCTATTTATATTTATGGCAAAAACATACTTTTATTAAAATTTAACTAGAATTAGTTCAGTTAGACAGTCAACGAAAACTGGGTATTGATCTACTAACTTGGAGATCACATTAAATGTCTAAACGTTACAAGCTCTACGAAGGTAAAGCTAAAATCATGTATGAAGGGCCAGAACCAGGCACGATCATTCAATACTTCAAAGACGATGCTACAGCTTTTAACAATCAAAAGCATGATCTAATTGCTGGAAAGGGTGTTATTAACAATCGCATTAGCGAATATTTGATGACAAAATTGACAGAGATTGGTGTGCCTAACCACTTCATTCGTCGACTTAATATGCGTGAACAGCTTATACATGAGGTAGAAATGCTTCCGCTTGAAGTTGCAGTACGAAACGTAGTTGCTGGTTCATTAGCAAAAAGATTTGGATTAGAAGAAAGTACTCAACTTCAGCGCTCTATCATTGAGTACTATTACAAATCAGATGAACTAGGTGATCCACTAATTTCTGAAGGACATATTAATTGTTTTGGTTGGGCTACTAATCAAGAGATAGACGATATGATTATTTTGTCTCTCCGAGTAAACGATTTTTTAGTTGGCTTGTTTCTTGGGGTTGGAATAAGACTGGTTGACTTTAAACTAGAATTTGGTCGTTGGCACAATAGTAATGAGGAAGTGCAGATCGTACTTGCTGATGAGATCAGTCCGGATAATTGCCGATTATGGGATATTAAAACCAACGAAAAAATGGATAAGGATCGCTTTAGGCGTGATCTAGGTGGCGTTAAGGAAGCCTATCAGGAGGTAGCACGCCGTCTAGGAGTGCTAACGGAAATTAATAACATTGATTTGAATAATCACAATAGCCTTTCAGTACAAGATGGATTAGCATAATGCTAAATAATTTAATAATTATAGCTGATCAGTCTTTTTATTGAATTTTTTAAAAATTACTGCAACCAGATTTAGTTAATACTAATAAATTATAAAATGTTGTATACTAATTGAAATTTATACAGCAGAGATAATTAGCTACAAACTTCAACAATAAGCATCATGTGATATCTAGATATCTTGCAGATTTGTAGCTAATCCAAGGGTAGAGTCTACTAAGTCTCTCATCAAGAAATAGCTAATTCGGATATTGATATAATTCTATGGATATTCTTATGAAAGCAAACTGATTAAGTAGATGAATTTTAAAATGCAATGTTACTGCACTAAATGAGATAATCTGCATAAGCAATTTACATTTTTCAAGTTCTATGTTGGCATTTTTAACGATGATATGCAGATAAATCTCGAAAAAGTAAACTACTCTGTTAGAAATACTTTTGGTAAGAAATGTATTTAGTATACGTTATTTGAATAAATAACAGCATTAAAATTTCAAAAAAAGCAATATAATCAATTTAAAATATTTTCAATCTTTAAGCGCTTAATTATTTTATCAATCTTCTTGCTGATTTTTATTATTACTTAATACAGTAGGCAAAGTCACTTTACTTGACAATGCATTGCTGTAACCACACTGCTGCATCAAAATAATTTATCATTATTGATCTTAAGAATAATTGAGAGTACTTCTTTAGCATTGTACCAATTGCAATTAATAAACCTAACGATACAAAACAATTATGCGCAAATTAATTTGCTTTAATGTCATTCCATGGCATTGAAGTAGCTACCATTGAAATAATATACCTCCCTAACGGATAATATTTATCCTTGTGAGGTAGATATTACTGATAGCATAAAAAAACCTAATTATTATTAGTTTAGCAGTTATGCAATCACTTAAATATTATTGTAAAAAACCTTCGATTTAGTCGATTGGTGATTTATTAGCGATTATAATTAGTATTGGAGATACTAATTATAACAAAGGATATGGTTAATTTTCATATTAAAACTTAATTTGGAAATGTTAATAATTTGGAACCTTTATGATCTATTCTACGATAAAAAACTAATTCTAGAAAAAAATAAATCGCCGATAGGTGGTATTTTATTTATAATTACAGTAGGTTATCGAGTGATATAATTAAGTAGCATTAACAATATGTCGGATAGTTATTTTTTTATTCCATTTTATCCACTGCTAAAATTGCCTTATGTTAAAACAGCGCGCTGATATTTCTATTAATTGATCACTAATCAACCGATATATGATATGATTGACGTTAAGCCCACAAACGGTAGATTTTATACAAAAAAATTAAGCGGTTCCACACAATTAGTATAGTTAATTATAATTTTATATTAAAACATAAGATTGCTGTATAATCATTAAAAACTTAAGATTTTATTCTATGAGTAAATATATAATAAAAATAAATTTTTACCTTTCAAAGCCGATAGGTATTGAAGCAATAACTATAAAACTAATATTCAATAGACTGGTAAAAAATTGCTATGATCCATAAAAAAGTTTATAAGTAATAAACTATACTAACAAATATTAAGTATGTTAGCAAAAATCAAGTTTAAGCTTCAAAATACTTGCTACCTTGGCATAAAAAATACTTAATATGCTTAAGGAAAATACATTCATAAATCTATACTACAACACATATAGATTACTAATTAAAATATTTTTAAATTTATCTACACAACGGTAGTTAAATATTAATAAGAAAAGTTCTATAATTGCTACATATTCCATTTTAACACAATAATATATAATTCTTTATATATTATTGTGTTAAAATGAGCGAAAGATATAATTTTCTCGCAAGGAAAACCAAAAAAATCTTATTTCTACCTACTAAATTAAAAATAAACTATCTTCATTATTATACTCTAGTATAAATTAACTTTCCTAATCGGCAATGATACGTTTACATTTTGTTTAAACAAAAGATTTCAGTTATTTTCTTTGCAAATTTCCACATCAACGGCTGCATTAGATTATTGTCATGATAATTTCACGAATTTACTTAAGTTAGCTATAACAGCATTAACAAACTTATTTTGTAAAAAAATAAACTTAATTATACGATTAATTTGACTAAAAAGTAGTAGAATTTTATCGTAATAATAAAAATTACTACACTAAATAATTTGGATAATATTATGAAGGTTACTATTTATCTCAAACTTAAGCTAGAAGTACTTGATCCACAAGGAAAAGTAATTGCTCGTGCCCTTTCCGATTTGGGATTTGTTGGTATCAACGAAGTTCGTCAAGGAAAAATAATTGAAATTGATCTTGACGAAACGGATTCCGTTAAAGCTTTATCCTATACAAAAAACATGTGCGAACGTCTATTAGCAAATACGATTATCGAAAATTATAGTGTTAGCATCGACGACTAATCCAATTAGTACTTTTCTTTACTTATTAAAGTTTAACTAATGATGTATGTCACATTAGATGGCTTATATTAATTATCGATTAACATATCGAATATTTCATTGATTAGTATAAATAAAGCGCTAATAAATACCCTCTCTTAAATAGAGATCAACTAATAATTACCAAGAACAATAGATAATATTTTGCTTAAAAATTAAGCAACCGCAATTTATCACTTAATCTTGATTGCACAGCTGCAGTTGTTAATATAGCACATCTAGTTTTACCAGATGGATTATTGTACGATCCACAATATATTATATTAAAACAGATTAAGTTCACCGTTTGAGATATAAAATACTTATTTAATGATTTTTTAAAAGTGCTGATGCAGAAATACAAATATACTTTAAATACTTAATATTTTAGTTTAATGCGCAACTATATTACAAAGCAATAGAAGCCGCAAAAACTAGTGAATATATTGTACAATACTCGCACAATTTAATTATTTAACATAAGACAACCCCACAGCACATTTATTTTTAGATTAATAATTAGTATCCGACTATTGATTACAACTAACAGCTAAAGTAAAATCAATATAAATTGATTAGAAAAATAAAAAGCAAAATGAATAATATCCTGAATAAAATATAGTTAAATTATTTTGCTAAAATTGTATACAAGCATTAGACATTAAATATTGAAACTAATCTCTATGCTTCCAAACGCAATACTATTAAATCCTAGATTAGATACATTAAAAATTATTGCTTAAGGAATTTTCTTTAAAAAATAAACTAATAAATTATTACGATCCTATGGTGTGGTATTATCTGACAAGGTAGTTTTGTAATAAGAGTAACATCATCGATTAATAAATCGAAAACAATACAAAAATTCATGACTATTTAATATCATTATTAATTACAAAAAGCGCAATTGTCAATTTTCTAGTTATTATATCGATTAAATCAGCTAATCATATATATAAAATAATTAATCGCGCAATTATATAGATTGAGTTTTTCTATGTTTTGTAGGCCAATGCTCTATGTTAATCAAAGGAATAAATTACATTTACTATATTCTATTAATTAGGCAAGTATACTAGTTTAGCTCAAATTACAAATAGCATTTCTTAATGCTAATTATAAATATAACGACGATACTTTGAACGAAAATTAATCGAATTAGTACAAGTGAGATATTAAACAATATATTAGCTGCTAATGCAGAGAAGCACATTATTATTTACATATTTCTTATATAAATGCATAATTTTTTATGCTAAATTTAAGTGATAAAATTTTTTATAGATGAAAAATCAATATTTAAGTTATGTGATTAATGATAATTGTTAACATTTAAATAATGTATAGAATACATCTTAGTTAGATGTGAGTTCAATTAATTAATGCTTCACTAAGCATCTTAGTTAAATAAATTTTTTAAAATCGAGAGCAATCTTGACATCTAAACTAATATCATCAAATGAATTTTTATTTAGTAATTTATCTATTAAAATATTAATATCGATCACTTACTAAGCTATACTATTTTTAACTTGTTCAATTATAAGAATTATGCGATCACTTATCCGCTGAATATTCCAATAATTGGATGTTTCCCGGAGAGCAAAAAATGAAAACGGCGATTGTTCTATTTCCCGGATCTAACCGAGATCGGGATATGTCTATAGCCATACGCCAATCTTTCGGTAATGACCCACTCTTTATTTGGCATAAAGAAACCGAAATTCCCAAAGTAGATTTAATTATTATTCCAGGCGGGTTTTCTTATGGAGATTACCTACGCTCCGGTGCAATCAGCGCACTATCACCTGTAATGCGTACGGTTGAGAAACAAGCCAGAAATGGTGTACCAGTGTTAGGAGTTTGTAACGGCTTCCAGATTTTAACCGAAGCTAGAATATTACCAGGCGTTCTTATGCGTAATATTACATTAAAGTTTGTGTGTAAAACAATCAGTTTGAAGGTAGAAAACTCTTCTAGTATATTCAGCAATCGCTATAGTCGGGGACAAATTCTTTCACTACCCGTTGCACATAACGATGGTAATTATTTTGCTGACGATGACACACTTAATAGGATAGAGGATAATGACCAGGTAGCTTTTCGCTATGTTACAAATGAGAATGGTTTGCTTGGAAACCCAAACGGATCTATGCGTGATATCGCTGGCGTTTATAACGAAAATAAGACAGTTTTGGGTTTAATGCCTCATCCTGAGAATGCTATTTACTCTTTTTTCGGAAGAGCGGATGGTAGAGATTTTTTTGATAATTTAATAAAATCATTGTATTTAATATCTTGAGATGTTGATTTTTTTTTGTAAAATTAATTACATGTTTTATCTTGTTAAATTATAGATCTAAGTTATGGATAGTTTAAGTAAACTGCGTTCATTGATAGATCTAATATTAATCAAGCAACTACTTATAAATAGTTAGACGTAATGCATTCCATAAACCAAATCTCTGCCACTAAATTCTCATTAAAACAAAGTCTAAAGTTGATAGCGCAACGATGAAAAAATTCCTATTAAACCACCTGGAGTATATTATCAAATAAGAATAAATCCGGATGTTATTTTTACTGATAGCTAGGCTAAAATTCTAAAGATTATCATAATAACAATGTTATACTTATAGGCTGGACAAAAAAACTACACTAGCGTTTGATGTATAATAAATAACAATGTAGCAATGTATCTTTGTTGTTTATATTATTTGATTATTCAACAAAATGATATTCATTTCCGCGGCAGCCACATGTATTTTTGATATATTATGATATTATGTAATCCATATAATAGTAAAGAAGTTAGCTTAAAAATTAAACACTTTACACCCATCGTAAGATAGTTTTACTGTTTAAAATGTGTTTGCATTAGTGTAATAAAATGTACAGCTTAAAATTTAAAAAAATTATCTATGTAATGAAATTTATTTGAATGTTGAAACATCTGCTACAAATTAATGAATTAATACTCATTCCTGGAGATAGATTCTATCTTGGATAATTTATAAATCAAAGGTTGGTTTCTAGAAATCAATAAAATTAATCTCAAGATTAAGAGCATTAAGAAAACGTAACTAATACTTGTCAAGATGAGATGAAGCTTAGAATAAAAGAATAATAGAAAATTATAATTCAAAAATATCAGTTACATTCGCTTTGATTTTGTCAAAATACTAAATTTTATTATAAAATAGTATCTATTTATAGATACTATAATAAATAACTAAAAATTTTAAATAATTTGTAGAATGAAATTAAATATTTTTACTTTTATAATAAAACTACAATACCAATGCAATAAATGTTCTGTAATAAATATCAATAAATTTAGACTAAAATAGTCTTAGTAAATAAGAACAATAAAGTTTAAAACGAAAATTAGGCGAAATATTTGGCACAAGCCAATTTAACAGTGAAGTAAATATTAACTAAGTATTAATACCTTTTTATAATTAAAAATTACCTAAAAGACATTTTTTACATAATTGATGAGAAAATCCTAATATTTATCTCTATAAGAAAGAGACATATTAACAAATATAGCACATTTTATAAACTTAAAATAATCTTAGCAGAGCTATAATTAACTATTTAATAGCTAATTATACAAGCTGATACTTATTAATTCGTCAATTTTAATTTTAACTAATCATATAATAATATACATAAATTACTTAATACGATACTAAACAAGCATAGTTATGTTACGAGATTAATCAAATAATCCTAGAATATGCTCTAGGCTAAAACGTCCATAAAAATTATAATAAAATTCTATACAAGCGTAAAGAAAAACTTAATGGTAAGTTTATAGAATATAATAACTCCTATATACTAATACTCTACGATTCATTTAGTTCAAATTTAATTGCGATAATGCATAAAATTATCAAATATCAATCAAATAAAATATTAAAAATGAATAAATAATTTTTATATAAAAAATATTGCAATATAACCTATGATATAAAATGTATATTTGCTTATTTAGCAATAAACTAAACCAGCCATGACTACAGATAAATTAAAGTATTACCGTTTTATAATTGCATAAATTATATTATAAGTATTATAATTTTTATTATATAAAATGAATTATTAACCAATAGATTTAAATGTAATATTGTTTTTCCTATTATTTATAAAATCATTAAACAATTCTAACATCTAGGTTATCTTATAGCAATGACGATAAGTCAGTATTCAAATAATAGGAGCTAACTTTTTAACGCACTAAAAATATACTAATCAACTAGATTAGGAATTCATAAAAGTGAATTTAAGGATAAGTCAACAGAGTATATTCTGACCAAATTTCAGCTCTGAAAGTATCTTTTATTATAGTAACAAAAGAAACCATAAATTTTACTTCTTTTAACTCACAACCTGAAAGCTAAGAATAAAACGAATCTATCTTCGCACCACGTAAAAATATTACTTAATGCTATATTAACCGTCTTTAGCTCTTTTTATCTTAATTATTGTAAAATTTGTGGATGCGAACAAGTTTGGGAAATTGTGATATTATTCACTTACGTAATAAAAACTACTGAAATTACGGCTGCTTAATACGTGTAAGGCCTTATGCATTATACAAAACAAAGCAGCTCATGTGTAAAAATTAACGCTGGTTTTTGAAAAAAAACATCAGAAAAGTTGTAACAAAAATTGATTAGGACTCACTTAAAGCATTGTAAATACCAATTTAGGTACGTATAAAAGGCGGGTCAGTAGGCTATTTCAAGTACTAATTTATATTAGAAGATAAATTAGTACTCAGCAGCGTTTTACATACAAAAGCTTAACAATTTCTTATGTTACAATACTAATAAAGAATCAATTTAATTGATTCTTTATTAGTATTGTTGGTACAATTAGCACAATTTAGGCTAATTCAATTAGTTAAACAAAGTAGCATTATACAAAACTTTAATGGCTAAGATTTCATTAATTAACCTTTAACAAAGCAATCACGGCCAGCGTACTTCTGGAGGTAAGCTCATCATAATTGCTTCCACATTACCTCCAGTCTCCAATCCAAAAATAGTACCACGATCATATAGTAAATTAAATTCCACATAGCGGCCGCGTCGCACAAGCTGATGATCACGCTCTTCTGATGTCCAATCCTCGTTCATCCGCCTAGCAGCTATTTTGGGGTAAATTGCAAGAAATGCGAGTCCAACATCCTTAGTAAAAGCAAAAGTACTATCAAAGTCTTCATCTAAATAGTCATAAAATATCCCACCACTTCCACGTGGCTCATCTCTATGCTTAATGTAAAAGTATTCATCGCACCATTTTTTAAATTTAGGGTAGTATCCTAGATTATGTCGATCACAAGCAGCCTTTAGACCTGCATGGAAAAAATTAGTATCAATTGGATCAAAAACTGTATGAGTTAAATCAGTCCCTCCGCCAAACCAACTTTTACTGGTAGTAATATAGCGATTATTCATATGGACTGCAGGCACTTTCGGTGATCGCATATGTGCTACCAGTGATATGCCTGTGGCAAAGAAACGAGGGTCTTGATTCGCGCCAGGAATCTGTTTGCGAAATTCTCCAGATAATTCACCATATACAGTCGAGACGTTGACACCCACTTTGTCAAATACACGCCCTTTCATTATTGACATCACGCCGCCGCCGCCACCATTACGCTCCCATCTCTTAGCCTTAAACCTTCCAGGTTCCCAACTCTTTAACTTGCCATCGTATGCGTCTTCTAAAGATTCAAATACCTTGCAAATTTGATTACGCAAACTTTCAAACCAGGTTTGGGCAGTAATTTGTTGATTATCTGATGCAAGATACATACGATATCCTTATCTTAATTTTTAACTGTACGATTAATAATATAATTAAACTATTTCAGTGCCAAGCATAAAGTAATACTAATCTTTACTAGTGTAGGATTAAGCAAATAGCGTAAATAGCAAAAAAATACAAGACACTCACATTAAACATGTAATATAGAGATAATCATATGCATAATCTTGACTACAATTCTTAAAAACTACTTAAAAAAACCATCCTTAAGTCTGCTTTATAAAAAGCAAGTAAAATAATGTCTGTTCGCTTAGAAATAGCTTGTTATATATTCGTAATATCTATATTAAATCCTCAATAATTTTTTACTTTCATAATAGAACTAAACTTAGATGTTTGAATCATTAAACTAATCAACCATAATTATAATATGTTATCTATGTAATTTCTCTACCTAAACAATTAATTAATATTAATTAAGTAAAATATTGGATCAAATAAACTATTTATTACTAACCAAAATTAATCCTATTATAGATAATAAGTTTAATTGAAAACAATGATATCTCGAGAAAAATTTTTACATTTAAAGAGTAATATATTTCGTAATATATAACTAATGTTAAAAATATTTAAGTTATCACAATAATTGATAAAATATTTTACTCCAATCTTTTTTTTGTAACACAAAACCATAATAGTGATTAATAATAATTTTAAAAAAGCGGTTAAATAAAGAATGACAAGATATAATATGTAGTATTAAATTTTATATTTATAAAACCATTTACCATTAATATTAATTAATATTTACTGGGAATTATAAATTTATAGTTTATTAGATCATCTAACCGCTAATTCAATCTAAAAAAACAACATATACAAAACTTTTTGATCTTTCATTTATTACATAAGCTATTTAATCTTATTTATTAAAGTAGCTAATATCTGGATTTTTATAAAATTTTTAGTAAATTGTGGCTTATTCAAAATACTAATTTACTACATTTCTTTTGCCAAAAGCGCACAATATTATAAACATAATATTAGTAAAAGAAAAAGATAAAAAAGGATATCTAAAATAGAAAGTCATGTTTATGCTGCTTGTGGTTTATTCGAGTTTCTCTTGTTTAGCTTTTATAGATCGTATATGATAAAACTGCATTTTATGCTTTAATCGGACATTAAAAGCTCTTTTTCATTACTAAATTCCAAAAAGATAAAAATTATGTCAATCGTACTATAAATTTATCTCAGTAGAGCACTGTAGTATAGATTACAGCATAAAACAAAAAAAATTAAGCTAACTTGGATAAACAAGTTGTAAATTCTTTAAATAAAGTAAATTCTCTTCTGTAAGAAAATTATTTTGATAAATTAAAAGAAAAAACTAAACATTTCGTAGATCTTCTATTGGCAAATTACAATTATCTTCTCTTTTATTTATCGATAATTTTTTTATATTACTATTACTTATAGATATGATAGCTTATAGAATAATTTATTTTATCAAAATAAAGCTTAGTAATAAAAATATCCGTAATGAATCATTTTATAAAAATAATTCTATTATACTATCGATTAAACGATATTTTACTTCAATTTACTAGTTAATTTTTATAGTTATTAAAAGTAATTGCAGAAATTGTATATTATAAAATCCAAAAATACAATTTAAATATATAAAGTTATGATCGATAGCTAATTGATAGATTATTCTAAATACATGATGTAAAAAGCATTTTAAAGATAGTCAGAATGACAAAAGAAAAATTGTTTTGAGCAAACGTTAAATTATATAATTTATTATACTATCAGAGAAAAAATTATTTGTGCTATCAGCTATTTTAGTAATTAATCTATTCATACATCCAATATCATCTATAAGGCGATATCATTGAAATCTTTTCGATGATATTAGAATGAGTGAAATATATACAATTTTTAATTATACTATTCGTTAATCCTAGTAAAAAAAATAAACAACATAATAAACAACATCAGATAATTAATATGCAAGTAATTTTACAAAACTTTTTATTAATTTTTTCTGTTTTACTTTAAATTACATATGTATTTTTTTAGACTATTATTATCTTTTTATCGCCTAAAAAATCTTTTTTTATACCATAAAATAAAGAGTTTTTATTATAATTTTCACCCGATCAACATGGCTACAGGAAAATTAACAATTTTAATAATTTTTATTAAAAAAAACAAACTAATTAGTTCGACAGTAAAAAATTTTGCTAAATAAAAATTACTAGGATAATAATATTTATCCTTCCGCATATTCTGTGAATATAATAAAAATTATAGCTATATTAGCTACAACCGCTAGTAGAACCACAAGTAACACATTTTAAGCAACTTCCATTGTGTATTAGAGTAAAGTTACCGCACTCAATACAACCTTCACCTTGATAACCCTTAATCTTTGCTTCCATTTTCATTGATAAATCCATCTCATTAACATCGTTAATTGCCCTATTGCTAGCAGCTATAGAATAATTACTCCCAGCAACATCATCAGATTTAACCGTAGCATCCTTCATATGGCTATCAGAAAGCACGTTAGCCCCATCACTCATATGGGTGATGGGGCTACTACGTTGTTGATGAGCCAATGTAATATTTGGCTCAATCAACGATGATAATATCGGTACTCGCTCATCGACATTTTTCTTAGAAGAAGAGACAAAATGCTGCGTATTACGGGTTATAACATCTACTAAATTCGAGCGAACATCAGATCGCATAAAACCACGACTAGCAAGGTCAATAACTTTATCTAAGATTGCATCCGCCCTGCAATGATCATATTCCTCGCCTTGACCATCACCAACAGTATCCGGAGTTAAATCTTCTTGCTTCACATGAGCTAAATCATGGCGATCCAAATAAGAAATAGCTAATTCGCGAAACATATAGTCAAGAATTGAAGTTGACATCTTAATGGCGTCATTACCTTGAACTACACCTTGCGGCTCAAATCTGGTAAATGTAAAAGCATCTACATATTCGTCTAGTGGCACACCGTATTGCAAACCAATAGATACTGCAATAGCGAAATTATTCATCAACGATCGAAAGGCAGCGCCTTCTTTGTGCATGTCTATAAAAATTTCACCAAGCGAACCATCCGAATATTCTCCGGTACGTAAATAAACTTTATGGCCACCAACAACTGCTTTCTGGGTATAACCCTTACGACGCTGAGGCAAACGATCACGTTCCGCGCGCTTTTTTATAATCTTATTTACCACCTTGTCAACAACACGTTCTACAGTTAATCCAACCTTTCCCGTACTTGACGGAGTGATAAATTCGTTAATTTCCTCCTCATCGTCAAAACCAAATACTGCAGCAGAAAGCGGCTGGCTAAGCTTAGATCCATTACGGTACAAAGCATTAGCTTTCAGACCTAATCGCCAAGATAACATGTAAGCGTTTTTACAATCCTCAACCGTAGCACTCTCAGGCAAATTAATAGTTTTTGATATTGCTCCAGAAATGAATGGCTGAGCTGCAGCCATCATATAAATATGGCTTTCCACCGAAAGATAACGCTTACCCCCACGACCACATGGGTTAGCACAGTCAAATACAGCTAAATGCTTCTCTTTTAAGTGTGGCGCACCTTCCAAAGTCATCGCGCCACAAACATATTTGTTAGCGCTTTCAATTTCTAACTTAGAAAAACCAATACTACTCAGTACATCAAAGGAACTATCATTAACTTGTTTGTCAGTTAAATTAAGTACTTCTTTGCAAAATTTTTCTCCCAACGTCCACTTGTTAAAAACAAACCTTAGATCAAAAGCCGATACTATCGCTTGTTCTAAAGCGGCAATTTGTTCATCAGCAAATCCCTTAGCCAGTAGTGAAGAATGCCCCATAACAGGAGCATTCTTCAAAGAACCGTGACCTATAGCATAACGGACAATATCCTGAATATGTTCATCACTATAGCCCAATCTGCGCAATGCTATGGGTATAACACCATTAATTATCTTTAAATAGCCACCTCCCGCCAGCTTCTTGAATTTCACAATCGCGAAATCTGGCTCAATGCCTGTAGTATCACAATCCATGACTAAGCCAATCGTACCAGTTGGCGCAATAGCTGTAACCTGAGCATTCCGGAAGCCATTTTTTTCGCCTAGATCTAAAGCTGTACTCCAAGACGCTCGTGCAGCTGTGATCAAAGACCTCTGAGAACAATTGCTAGCATCCAGCGCAACAGGAGATATAGAAAGATTTTCATAACCGTCATTATCGCCATAAGCAGCACGACAATGATTGCGAATTACCCGAAGCATATCATTAGCGTTGGATTGGTATTTAGAAAAAGCTCCAATTTCGCCAGCAATTTCAGCAGAAGTAGCATAGGCAACGCCAGTCATCAAAGCAGTAATTGCACCGCAAATCGCACGACCATTATCACTATCGTATGGCAATCCCATTGCGATTAGAAGACCGCCAATATTAGCGTAACCTAATCCTAGTGTGCGATATTCATAGGAAAGCTTAGCAATTTTCCTGGAAGGAAATTGCGCCATAAGCACTGAGATCTCTAATGTAATAGTCCATAGCCGAGAGGCGTGGGTGAATTTAGCA
Organism: Candidatus Endolissoclinum faulkneri L2; assembly: GCF_000319385.1. Taxonomy (GTDB): domain Bacteria; phylum Pseudomonadota; class Alphaproteobacteria; order Thalassobaculales; family Thalassobaculaceae; genus Thalassobaculum; species Thalassobaculum faulkneri. Next base: position 1,036,056 of record NC_019566.1, read on the forward strand.
ACGTTAAAGCTACCATCATCGTCTAAAAAGCGAATTAAATTTATCGAAGCCAGATTACAAGCAGTGTCATCAAGAAACATATATTCTGAGCAAGGATTAGAAGCGTTAATGCGACCACCAGTTGGACAAGTATGCCAAGAGTTGATTGTACTATCATATTGTAAGCCTGGATCTGCACTATGCCAAGCGGCCTCAGCGATCTTTTCCCAGAGATCTCTAGCCCGCAAAGTTGCATGTATTTTACCATCAGTACGACGAATCAAATTCCATTCGCCATCAACCTCAACGGCGTTCAAAAATTCATCACTAACACGTACTGAATTGTTTGAGTTTTGCCCAGAGACAGTAAGATAGGCTTCACTATCCCAGTCAGTTTCATAGGTGTCAAACTCAACTTCTGTAAATCCCTGACGAGCAAATTGAATAGCTCGCTGTATGTAACTTATCGGTAACATAGCATTTTTAGCAGCCTGAATAGCTACTTTCAGCTCAGGATTTTTATTTGGTTCAAAGGCATTATCGCCAAGGATTTTGACCCCACCGACACAAGCTGCCATTATAGCTTTCATAGAATTAACGATAAGCTTAGAGCCAGAAACAAGTGCTGCAACCTTTTGCTCTTCAACTACTTTCCACTTAATGTATGCTACAATATCAGGATGATTGATATCGACAACGACCATCTTAGCAGCACGACGAGTGGTACCACCTGACTTAATAGCACCGGCAGCCCTATCTCCAATCTTTAGAAAACTGAGTAAACCTGAAGATTTGCCTCCGCCGGATAGCGGTTCACTTTCACCGCGCAATTGGGAAAAGTTAGAACCAGTTCCCGAGCCATACTTAAATAAACGTGCCTCACGAATCCAAAGGTCCATTATGCCACCATCTTGCACCAGATTGTCTTGTACGCTCTGTATAAAACATGCGTGAGGTTGGGGATGCTCGTAGGCGGATTGCGAAAAAGTCAATTTGCCAGTCTCAAAATCAACGTAGTAATGACCTTGGGCTGGACCATTGATACCGTATGCCCAGTACAAACCAGTATTAAACCACTGTGGAGAATTTGGTGCTGCTATTTGACGAGCAAGCATTACATACATCTCGTCATAATAAACACGAGCATCTTGTTCAGTGTCAAAGTAACCACCTTTCCAGCCCCAATAGGTCCAAGTACCTGCTAAACGGTTAAAAATCTGTTTAGCGCTGTTTTCACCAGTGGTACGCCTTTCTTTCGGTAAAGCAGCAAGCTTTTCTTCATCTGGAACTGCCCGACATAACCAACTGGGAATATTCTCTTCTTGTAGCTTTTTAAGGGCAACAGGAACACCTGCCTTACGAAAATACTTCTGTGCCAAAATATCGCTTGCAACTTGAGACCAATCGCTTGGTACCTCTATGCTATCGCAATGAAATATAACACTCCCGTCTAGGTGCCGAATCTCACTAGTTGTTCTCCGAAAATTGATTTCATCTAGTACATCCTTACCAGCTGTTGTGAAGCATCGTTCAACCTTCATCCTAAAGCTCCCATATGAGATGGGTAATGCCGCATTGATTGTTTAAAAATTAAAACACACATTAATATCAACTACATATCTAGATATGTAGTTGATAAAGAAAGATTAAAATTTAATAAATTAATCAAAATAGTATACTACAATAGAATTAATATTCATAAATTAATATACTCTTTGGTAATAAAATAATGATTTGCCTAATTATGAATAATAATGCTGATTAAACAATAACTTGCAATAAATCCAGCTTTGTTATATGTAAACTAATTAATCATCAAATAAAAGTTGATTAAGTCTGTTCCCAATGAACCAGGATGGTTTATTTAAAAGGTTTAAAATCTCCATACAGGCTTAATAACATCAATACGTTGACTTAATTTACAGAATTATAAACTCGCTCAAATTGCTGATTGCCGAAAAGCAAATATAAAAATGAGCAGTAGCTCCTTAATAAATCTATTTAGTACAAGCAATATTAAAATGCTCCTTATTAAAATCGCGTTTTATGTAATTACCTCTCTGTCTAAGACATATAAGCGATATTATTACTACGATATCTTCTTTGCAAGAAGTGACAGCAATAAATACTTTATAAATAATAATAACAAAAGATTATCTGTCTTATTAATAGCAAGCGTGCTGGATAAATCGCTAATGTTTAAGCAAATTATTTGCTGTCTTGTATTGACAATATCTTAAAAATGATGATCTGTTTGCGTATAGATAAGTACATTGAGTTAAAAATCACCGCGGATTGTATCAATAACAAGTTATTGCGAGAAATTTATTCGTCAACAAAAAACTATGATAAGTATTTTAGAGAACGTTTGTTCTAGGGTAGCTTCAAATATAATTTTTTTTTCTCGCGTTAAAACAATATAAAAAGGTACTTAAAGTAAAAATACCAAGTATAAAGATTAGAATTAATACAAGTATCACAGTTATATAAAGACAGATCTACTCCCTACGTCTTAACAAGATATAAAGCAAAGATTCTTAATATTTTAAAGAAATACGTCAAATATCTCATCAATTAGCCACCCATTAAGTAAACAAATGAATTAAATCTTATTTAAATAAGATTTACATAAATAATGTAGCTATTTAATGTTAAATTAGAACAGAACGCATATTCAAATTAATACATTTTTCCGGTACAAACAAGCTAACCTTAATAAATGATGCAACTTTCATTGCAACACCTTTTGTAGCGTAAAGTAAATATTACTCGTTCGTTTACGTAGAGGTAAGATAATTATGCTATCAATCTAATAGCATAATTATACAAAATAGTAGAAATTTACGATATTAAATTAATAAATTAGTCTTATTATTATAGATTATGGGTAAATTATAGAAATAATACGATACAAATTTTAATTAAGTGTTAATATTTTATAAAAATTTATCCTATTTTATATGCTATAATTAAAGAAGTTTATTAGCCTAGCCAATAATAATTAGCAAAATCTACAGCAATAAAAGTGCATAATGAATAACAGCAAATTTCAGGTAAAGTTAGAGTAATCTATTAGATTAGTTTGGAGAAGTTTCGTTAGATTCAGCAATTTGCTATCAAAATACATTTTTTATATAATAAAAATCATCTACAAATAATTAGCGTTACAAAGATTTTTTAATCTAAAATACTCAGCTAATTGCTAGGAAGATAGCATTGTAGTAAAACCACCTTTAAAAGTGATATTGATACCTTTGTTGTACATTTATTGTAATATGTTTGGTTTACAAATAATGATAAATATTTGGCGTTGAATCGTTAATGAAAGCTTAGTACACAATTATGAATTTCAGTACTATCCGATTAATGGAGTTAAATTAAAAAAAATCTGAATGCTAATAGTCTACGTACGATTAAATAGTTTATTTATAGCATTGCTTAGTTTGTTTGCAGTTTTTTCAGCATGTTCCATGCAAAAACAATCAGTGTCACAACTTGGTACATACTGGCAGGGTGATTGGTTAAATTCTAAACAAGATGAAACAAAAAAAAAATTTTCTGAATCGCCAAAAGTAGCAATTCTATTACCTATGAGCGGTCGAGCTATGATGATTGGTAAGGCGATGCGCAATGCTGCAGAATTAGCTTTATTCGATAAAGCATCTGACAATTTTACTTTGTCATTTTATGATACTGTTTCTGATCCTCAAACGGCAGCAGTTATGGCCGAAATTGCTATTAACGAAGGGGCTGACATGATTATTGGTCCACTTTTTTCCGATGCGGTCTTAGCCATTCGCCCGATTACTCAAGCAGCTGGCATTCCAGTTTTGTCATTTTCTAATGATCGATCGATCGCTAGCGATGGTGTATGGATACTTGGCATTTTGCCAAGTGAACAAATTAAATTAATAGTTTGTTACGCAGCTATGAAAGAGTACCGCCGCATCGCTATGTTGGCCCCTTGTAATGCATATGGATTTGAAACGAGACGCGCAGCGCAAGAGACTGCGACAATTGCTGGGGCAATTATTCATCCAATATGTTTATATAAATCGGAGTCATTCAGCTCATTGTCTGATATGATTAAGAGTTTAGCTGCATCTCGTGACTATGATGCAGTTTTATTACCAGAAGGAGGAAAAACGATACTTAATGTAGCATCTCTTATGGTCTATTATGATATTGATCCAAGTAAGGTAAAATTTCTTGGCTCCTCCCTATGGGCAAATCCAGCTCTTCTGCATGAGCCAACACTAAATGGCGGATGGTTTGTCGCACCAGATCCAGCAAACCGTAAACCATTTATCGAACACTATTTGTCAGTTTACGGAAATTTGCCAGAAGGCCTAGCCTCGTTAGCTTATGATACCGTAAGTTTAGCAGCGAAACTAGCTCAGCAGCCAAACAAATCTGGCTTTTCCGCAAACTACCTCACTCAGCCATCCGGGTTCAATGGGGTTGATGGTCAATTTCGTCTGTTAGAAGATGGGACAAATCAACGCAACCTTGCAATCTTACAGATTACTACAAACGGAATCAGACTGATAGAGCCTCCATCAACTAGTTTTCTTGAACCTTACTATTCAACAGTTCATAAACTATTACAATAGAAACCATGAAAACTACAGCTTTCAAAGAAAAAATTGATACCATTAATTAACAATTCAATCTCTTCACGCAAGAGAAACCTCAATAAGAATGAGTTTTACTAAAAGATTTATTAAAATTAAAAGAGTTTAGCAGAGCATAGTAATTGATAAGGCGCTAATAAAATGCAGATTAATAAAGTAATCTACATTAATTATTTAGCATTGTGCTTAATCTAAAGTTATATTATTAAAGTAAATTTTTTACTAAAATAGCATACTTTATACACTGTATAACAAAACAGTTGGATGTTTTTCAAACAGATTATTAAGTAATAATTTCCTGCAATTAATAAAATTAAACTTTATCAAGCCTATCGGAAATAGCTAACAATTAATAATTGAAAGATGATTTGCATAACTTAGTTAAGTAAAATAATTTTGTTATGGACATTAGATTCATGGCAATAAGATTATTAGATTAATGTTTTTTTTTGATCTTGGAAATTCTAACTCGAAAATGAGCATAAGTTAAATACAAGAACTTAGTAAAATAAATAAAGATTTGAATGCTTAACATTTTCTTGTAAAGCAAGAGCAGAATTTTGTTGTATGCTTAACAACAAAACTATTGGCGTTAGCTAATAGTAGATGCTAGAATGTGTAAGTGAAAAATAGATTAAAAATAAGTTGTAATCTTACGTATATGCTACAAAAATTTCACTTTTGTCTAAAAGATAACAATCTTTTTCCGTCAAAATTTCTACCCTTAAAGCATCGGTTAACAAGCCGTGAAAAAGCGTCAGCTCTATGACTTATTAATTTTTTTCTATTTATATTACACTCGCCAAAAGTTTCCATATTTTTACCATCTGGTACAAACATCGAATCGTAACCAAAACCATTGTCGCCTCGCGGTGGCCATACGACGCGACCATAAACATAACCTTCAACACTTTCACAATAACCGTCTGGCCAAGCTAAGGCGAGTGCGCAAGTAAACCAGGCTTGAGTATCGTCAGATTTACTAATTATCATTTTATAGTGAACCAATTGCATAGCCAAATTAAAATCTTTTTGTGGGCCAGCCCAACGCGCTGAATATATTCCCGGAGCAGCTTCAAGAGCAGCAACACTGAATCCAGAGTCATCGGCCATAGCAGGTATTCCTGAGGCCTGTGCGGCTGTCAGGGCTTTTATTTTAGCATTAGCGATAAAAGTACTTCCAGTTTCTTCAGGATCAGGTAGTAAAAGATCTTTCGTTGAAAGTACACGCAGATGATAAGGCTTTAACAAATCAGTAAGCTCTACGATTTTTCCTCGATTATCGGTGGCAAGAACTAATACTTCACTATCCATCTTCCGCACCAACATTAAGATAATTTCCTCCGCCAGTACCACATAAAGTTTGGAATATCTTGGTAGTATATCATATGTGATCCTAACTTGAGAACTTAAAAGTATCGATTAGTGTTAATTACCAGATTGTGCTAAAATTAAAGAAAACAAACATCAAAATAATCGCTAAAAACTAACATCCTTAACATTTTAATGATTAAAATTTTTTTGCTAAAAGTTTAGCAACTTACTGATAAACGATAAATTAAGTAGTTTGAGTAAACATTATTGTAATTTAATAATGTCTAAATTTTGAGCAGTTATTTATAACTAACAAAAGTCATAGATAAAAATATTATTGCTTTAATTGTTCATTAAATTATGTGTTTTTAAAGTAAAGCCCTAAGGGCAATTCAATGAATAAATCCTCGTTAAATTTCTACATTTAGATTATAGAGCAATAGTAAAAAAATAGACAAATTTACGATTGTAATAATTGCGTTTTTATTAAGTAAAATATAAAATACGAAAATTGTTTTTTTCACATAAAATCAAATGTTCTTTAGACATAGTAAAATAAAAATATCATACCAAACTAAATAGTTACCAATCTTCAAAATCATCACTTTCATTTTGGATGCAGAAATAACACTTTGTTTACTTAAGATTCTATCCTTGCTAATTTATTCCTAGTTGTTTATAGTTGTCATAATAGATGATTTAAAGCAAATTAATTCTATTTTCATTAGTTTAATTTCAAGCATAATTGTCAATAATGAATGTAAACGAAAGGTTAATTTAATGGTTTTTGACACTCTTTAAATCGTGCAAAAACCTGCAAAAGTGCAACCAGTATGTTCTTATATGTGTTTGGATTATAGACTATTATAACTGAATAATTATGAGTAGTGATTATGACAAAAAACATAAAAAATAATAAAACGTCTGCACAAAACTTATTTGATGATCCGCAGCAATCAGTGGATGATTTGCAGGATAAAATAGTCGATACATTGGTTACCGAAGAATTTGATTTGAAAGAGAAAGAGACAATTGAATCTAATGAGCAGGAAGAGACGATTGATACTGATAGTATAGAAGAAGATTCCCAAGTCATGCGGATCGCAAATCTTGAACAACAGTTAGCAAGATTTAAAGATCAAGCACTAAGAGCCTTAGCAGAAGCAGAAAACTTACGCAAACGCACTGAACGTGAAAAAGAGCAATGGAGTAGACTAGCATGCGCTGATCTTGCTAAAGATTTACTCAACGCAGTTGACAATTTGCATCGAGCGATAGATGCTCTGCCTGTTGATCGTGAATTGCTTGAGGATTCAATAAAGAACGTCATCATTGGAGTAGAGATGACTGAAAAAGAAATACTGTCTGCTTTTGACAAGCATAATATAAAACAAATTAACCCGCTCGGCGAAAAGTTCGATTATAACATCCACCAAGCAATGTTTGAAGTTGAAGATGCAAGCAAACCGCTGGGCACTGTGGTACAAGTACTAGCTCCTGGTTATGTTTTACACGATCGTCTATTACGCCCTGCGCTAGTTGGAGTTTCCAAGATCATCAATCAGAAGAAACAAACAATCGACTCAGATACACCATCAATAACATGATTATTTTTAATTTATTTTATTCGGCGGTTATATATTTATCAAGATACCTGAAGACTGTGGTATATAACTTTAGCAGTATTCCTTAGATTATAAAGTTATATACTAATCATTGTTATGACCGCAAATGTCTGCAAAATATTTTTATATCCCAGTGCATTCAGCCGTCTTCTAATTGGCAATTTTTAAAAATCATTGCAATCGTTGTTTTGTTTGTATGCATGTAAATATAACTGTTCGTTAAGCTGATGACAGATAATCTATACGATATAAATATTGCTTTGTATGTGAAATTATGATCATTGATTAATCAACTTTTAATTACGCTTTTACTAAACAAAAAATCAAAGATTGACTTAAATAGATATGCTTGATATTTTAGTTAACTTATTTAAGAATAACATTTTTTTTGTAAAAAACATATAGCAATGTTATCTCTGCAGACTAATTTAACGGATTGCGATTGATATTTAACTGATTTGTACTTAGTTACCGGTGCAGTATTAATAAATATTACTTTACACAATTATCCTATAAAAAAATAGCACAGTTTTACTTTGACAACCTTAGACAAATTAATTTTAAAAAGATTAGTGATATAATCTTTATTATTGTCTTACTTAAACTATCAGTAATATATCGAAGATATGGCATATTTATTAATATAATTTAAAAAGCTTTATTCATTCTCTAAGATAATAAATTTGTAAATCGCAAAATTTAGCGCATAATTATGTTTAACATCAAAGCGTTAGAAACTGAATTATTGGCTAGGATCGCTCGTGCCGAAGACCTTGATTCATTGGAACAAATTCGAATTTTTGCTCTAGGAAAAAAAGGGCGAATTACTACAGCAATGAGCAATTTAGCTGGTATGAATATGAATACTCGCAAAAAGACAGGCAAAGCACTTAATTCGCTTAAGTGCCTAGTGAAAAACGCATTAGTTGCTCGCAAGATTGCGCTATCTTCAGCAATACTGAATAATCGCATCGTCGCAGATAGAGTAGATATATCATTGCCGGCTCCTCCAGAAATGAAAGGCCGTATCCATCCCATTACCCAAACCACGGACGAAATAGTAACTATTTTCGCAGAGATGGGATTCGTAGTCGTAGAAGGGCCAGACATAGAAAGTGATTACTATAATTTTGAAGCGCTTAACTTTACACCTGACCACCCAGCTCGTCAAGATCAAGATACTTTGTATTTAAAGCCTGATAAAAATGGTAAACGCAAGGTTTTACGTACTCATACTAGTCCAGTACAAATTCGTACAATGGAGAAACAGTCTCCCCCGATTCGCATAATTGTACCTGGGCGCACTTTTCGTTCCGACCACGATGCTACCCATTCACCGATGTTTCATCAACTAGAAGGTCTGGTCGTCGACAAAGTAAGCCATATGGGGCACTTAAAGGGATGCTTGATTGATTTTTGTCACGCATTCTTTAGTATTAAGGATTTACCACTACGTTTTCGTCCTAGCTACTTCCCCTTTACTGAGCCATCAGCTGAATTAGACATTGGCTGTTTGCGAATCGGCACTGAAGTAAAGATTGGTGATTATGGTAATTGGTTAGAAATTCTTGGTTGTGGCATGGTGCATCCAAATGTCCTCCATAATTCTGGAATTAATCCAAACAAGTATCAAGGATTTGCTTTTGGCATTGGGATAGAACGGGTTAGTATGCTGAAATATGGCATTCCTGACTTGCGTCCGTTTTATGAGAGTAATCTACGCTGGATGCGTCATTATGGATTTTTATCATTTGCTCAACCGACTATTGCCGGAGGAGTTTAAAACATGAAGTTTACTCTATCTTGGCTGAATGATCATTTAAATACTGATTTATCTCTCAAAGCAATCACCGATAAACTTACTATGTTAGGCTTTGAGGTTGAAAAAGTGCAAGCTCCATCAAAAGTTTTTTCTACTTTTTTTGTAGCCCAAGTTGTGGAAGTAATGCCGGATCCCACAGTTGATCAACTCAATATATGTAAAGTCGATATTGGCAAAACCGTTCTACAAGTAACATCTCATGCTAAAAATACACGTATCGGAATGAAAAGCATTTTTGCTCCAGCTGGAACCTATGTACCAAGCTATGACTTTAGATTAAAGCAATATAAGAATTACAATGAAATTCATAACGGCATGTTGATGTCCGAAGGACATTTAGGGATGAGCAATAATCATGACAATATCATTGACCTACCAAAAGATGCACCGATAGGGATAGATTATGCTACCTATGCTGGTTTAGATGAGGTAATTATTGAAATTAGCGTCACTCCAAATCGAGGCGATTGTCTTAGTGTGCGTGGTATCGCTCGCGATTTAGCTGCTTCTGGGATTGGTACTTTGAAACCTCTTGATACTTCACCAATGAATGGAACTTTTATAAGCCCACTACGCTTTGAGATCGATTTACCACTGAAACAAACATACGTTTGCCCAGTAGTCATTGGCCGTTATTTTCGTAATGTCAAAAATGGCCCATCTCCATTCTGGATGCAAAAGCGGTTGCGTGCAGTGGATATATCTCCTATCTCCGCTTTAGTCGATATCACAAACTACTTTATGCTTGATCTTGGGTGCCCTATACATGCTTATGATGCCGCTAAGTTACATGGTAATCCAAGTATTCGTTTAGCAAAAAATGGAGAAAAGTGTTTAGGTATAAATGACAAAGAATACACATTAGAAACTGATATGCTGGTAATTAGTGATGCTAAAGGAATCGAAGGTATAGCTGGCATCATGGGTGGCAAGAGAACTAGTGTAAACGATAATACAACTTGCATGTTCTTAGAAGCTGCAATTTTTAACGCGTTTTCTATTGCTAGCACTGGACGTAAGCTTGGCATCTTATCAGAATCTCGCTATCGGTTTGAACGTGGGCTTGACTATACGAGTCCATGGTGGGGAGTAGAAATTGTTGCTCGTATGATACTGAAAATTTGTGGAGGTGAAGCTAGCGACATTGTTGTAAATGGCAAAGAAAATTTATGCCAACGCAAAATAACACTGCGCTATTCTCGAATTGCAGCTCTTTGTGGAGTCGATGTGCCGAATAAGAAAACCGATAGCATCTTATCCGCTCTAGGATTTGAAGTCAATAGCTTAGGCGAGAGCATAAGCGTTATTCCTCCACCTTGGCGGAGTGACGTGATGGGAGAAGCTGAGTTAGTAGAAGAGATCGTTAGGGTGTTTGGTTATGATAAAATACCACCGGTATCTATGGAACATATCAACGTAATTAACCAACCGGCCTTAACCTTTGAACAAAATTTTCGCCGTATTGTTAAGCGATCCTTAGTAAGTCGGGGCATGATGGAAGCAGTGACTTTCTCTTTTTTGCCTTTGAAGCATGCAGAACTTTTTGGCGGTGGGAAGCAAGCTTTGCAAATAGTTAATCCAATTAGCAGCGATTTAGCAGCTATGCGTCCGTCAATTTTACCAAACTTAATTACCGCTGCTACCCGCAACATTAATTCAGGTCATCCTGATATCGCAATGTTTGAAGTTGGCCCAAAATATATTGGTGATCAGCCGGAAGACCAATGCCAAGAAGCTGTTGGTTTAAGAGTCGGTCGTACAGGTCGACGTGATTGGCGCAATTTTGATCGAGCAGTAGACGTTTTCGACGCCAAAGCCGATGTAATTAATCTATTAGAAATGATTGAAATATCGATCATTAATTTGCATTTATCTCAAGAAACGCCAAGTTGGTATCATCCAGGTCGTTCAGGATGTTTTTATCTCGGATCCAAAATTATGGCCTATTTTGGTGACTTACATCCTTACATTCTCAAGTATTTTAATCTTAATGGCCCAGCAGTAGCTTTTGAAGTATTGTTAGATAATCTTCCAATACCAAAGCACAACAACCCGCAACGTCCACTACTAGAAAATAATACGTTTCAGTCAATAGTTCGTGACTTCGCTTTTATAGTAGCAGAGGATTTACCAGCAGACAGAATTACCCAAGCAGTGGGAAGTGCCGACAAGGCTATTATCAATAGTGTTCATATATTTGACCAATATACCGGACCTAATCTTCCTCAAGGGACAAAATCTATCGCAGTGGAAGTAACTATGCAACCACGCTATGGAAATATGAAGAATGAGCAAATTGAAGCAATTTCTGCTAAAATCATTGCTAGTGTGAAAAAAAATACCAATGGGATATTAAGAGATTAGAATTTTAGATAAAAAACAAATGATTGACCAAGAAATTGCCATTAACTTACCATCACTTTATCAGAGTAGAGTACAAAATCCTACTAAAATTTAATTATATTAGAAATGTATCGTTACAATCGCAGAATCAGATCATAATGATCATTATTTAAAGCAATTTAGTTAAATTAACACAGAATTTTTAGCACCTACGGTTTTCAACACGAATTTTGTTTGAGAACGATAAATATAAATACCTAGACTATCACATTACAAGGCATAACAAATTTATTTCCATTAGAGCTCATCAAACTAATTACATCCAATTGTTTATCTGTGATAAATATCACTCGTATATTTCAGTAGCACATGATGTGCTAAAGGATGACATTAGCTTTGATAAATAATAAAATTGACTATGTTCTAATATAATTTATACCAGAAACCATAATAATTAATATCCTAGCTAGATTATTAATTATTAGGCACCTACTTGTCTTAAATGAAAGACATAGGCTGAATAATAAGCAAAACTATCCTTAACATAGTAGTTGATCGATAATATTAATATATAGTTATTACAAACATATAATATACGTATTATACTATAAAAAGTAAAATGTTGCGTTATTTAAAATAATATCTTTTATTGATTGCTTTAAAAAGCATTAAATATATATTCTAATAATTTTTTTAAATTGATTGCTTATTATCATAATAAATCAATTATGGCTTGATAAGCTATAAAGCATTTTATAAAGTAATTAATAAAAATATTTTAGAACTTTTTGTAAAATCTTTAATTATTAAAAATGTAAAACTGCTAAGCTGTAATATCTTTTTACGAACTTTAGCAAAAATAACTTATCCGAATATGATCGTTATCATATTGCGTCAAGGTTTTAGTGTCAATTTGTAACTTTATTACGTAAAACAGCTAAAAACTTTTCTTAGGTGGTGATTTACGACTTGGAATCCAACATAGCTCATAGCTGCACAGTAGTAATTGTCTCTTATCACACAGGTATAATACTTGTACAAAGCGTAAAATCAGCTCTTCAGCAAGATGGAGTATGTTCTGTTATCCTAGTAGATAATGGAAATTCGTTAAATACACAGTGCTCTATAGATGCACTCGCCGCACAGAATCGAACTCTGATAGTTATTCGTGGACAAGGTAATGTCGGTTTTGCTCGTGGATGCAATATAGGAGTTATTCATGCTTATACTGGTTATGTACTTTTGCTAAATCCTGACTGCATCCTACATCCTAATGTAGTAACGCGCGTCTTCTCGGCATTTGACGCAAACCCTGCTGCGGCAATGGCAACAGTATTAATCAAAAACCCTGATGGTACTGAACAGAGTGAATGTCATCGCAATTTAATGACACCATGGTCATGCGTCATAGATTTATTTAATCTACAATGGTTAACTTTTAATTATATAAATTTAAAACATTTTAATGTAAAAAAAAATCAAACACTTAGGGAAGTTAGTACTGTTCAGTGTATTTCTGGAGCTTTCATGATGATATCAACCAATATTTATAATAAGTTAGGCGGTATGGACGAAGATTACTTTTTACACGTGGAAGATATAGACTTATGTATGCGAATAACTAAATACGGTAGGGACATTCTTTACGTTCCTGATGCTTTTGTTACTCATGTAAAGAGTACTAGTCAAGTTTCACCCTTTACGATAGAATGGCATAAGTCAATAAGCGCTATAAAATATTTTCGCAAACACTTCCAAAATAAATATAATTATTTTGCCTTGCTGCTTATTGGTGTAGCGATATTTATTCGCCTAGCCGTGCGAATATTTCCAATAGTTTTATACGGCATTAATAAAAGATTACTTAGTAGTATTCGTTAGGTATAATTACTGTACAATTCTCGCTAAGTTGAAATAATCATAAAGTTTAATAAAGATAAAGTAAAATATTTTATGTATATTTTAACATTTGAGGTAATTGTTAAAGTTATTTTTTGTTTTAGTAACAAATAACTTGATATTATTTTATTTATTTAGCAATAAAACAATTGCGGAAACATTATTTATAGATAGTAGGCAATATTGATTTTCTCATTAAGTATGCAATTCTTTAGGAAGAATTGAAAAGTTCGTTTTTATCTTAATAACAAAAGGAATCAATCAAATAAAATATTAATACGCATAATCTCTAGTGTATTAGTGTTTATCATCAAGCGTTAATTTAATTGTAAAACAATAGCTATAAATAACCTGATACAATAAAAATAAATTTATTCTTTAGTTAAATAAGCAGTAAAGAGTGATTAGTTGTTTAAGTTTAAGACGTAATATTATGCTTAGTGCCAGCTTGTAATAAGCAATGCTTCTGGCTTGTTTTTGAACAACTGTAATAGAAAATTAATTCAATTTTACTTGATCTACTCCCGTGTAATCTCGAATTATAAATAATTTTTGCTTTAAGTGCATGCTTAATTAACTTTTATGTTGACTAAAAATTAATTGTTAGTTTTTTAAAATAAAAAATCTTATTCCTGTAGTGTAAATTAAAAAATACTTTATTTAGCTTTAATATAAAAAAACTTTTTAAGGTTATTATTGTACTTTTACAATAGTAAATTGTAAGAAAAGAATATTTTATTACTTTAATATCCTTTAAAAAAATAATTTTTAACCATTATCATAACTTTATGAAAGTTAATGATGATTCATTTCAACGAAATGATATTATCGAAATAATTTCAAAACTAATTATAGCATCATTGAAATAGCATACAGTTAGGCAGTATTAGTATATACTGTAAAATAGCATTTTAGGATAAAATTTTAAAATCAAAACAATTATTATTCAATAATCGTAAAAGATTTGTGTTGTTATCTTCTTAAACAGCATAATTATAAAAATTTATTATTTATTAAATCTCCTTGAATCATATAAAGATTAGAAAATTTTATACTCTTGTAAATTACTTGTGATTTTAATAATCGCAATATACTCTTCAGTTAAGTTAACAAAGTGATTTTGGTGAAATTAGATGCTCTAGCATCGTTATAACCATGTTGTAGTTTCATTTGTTGTTTATTAGGTAAAACCATTATACTCACAGAAATATCTACTGTCTCAAATTAGTTTTACAAAGAGCTAAATTTAACGGTTAATATTCAAGGGTTTTTAACTTAGTATAAGTAAAATTGCTTTTATAACTATTATCCTAGATAATATAAAATATTATTTATATCAATTTTATATGTTACTTGGTAAAAAAAGTCTGCTTGCTCTACCTAAATTTTCTTGTTAAATGTAATTCAAGATCATACTAATAATTATTAAGTAATATTCAATTATAGATATGAATTGAAGAATTTTAGTATGAAAATAATTTATCTTAATAAAAGCAAGTAAACTTTCTGTAAAATTCTTTTAGAGATAGCGATAAGTATAGAGATTTGTTTTGTATTTACAAAAGATAAGTTAGTATCAATTGTTGGATAGTATGGTAAAATAATCAGTTAAATTAGAAATATTTTATTTGTAAAAATAGCATCGTATTATCGGAAAATTATATACTCTAATTATTATCAAAATATGATATAATCAGTCATATAAAAAAACATGCATGAGACTAATAAGCTAAAGAAACGATTTATATAACTAATCAGTGAATTGCTGATTTTTGTGAGTAAAATAAGATTTATAAATGTAATTTATTTATTTTATGATTAACTATTGCACATCTTGTTTTGCTTACTTATGTGCTGCACTATTGTTATTCACGTATTGACTAAATGGTAATTTTTATATCCAACAAGTACAATCAAAAAAGTAAAATACTGCGTCGATCAATATGACAAACAATATTCATTCAATAATAAAGTAGCTAAACTTGTTTTGATAACAAAATAGCAAAAATGCATTTACTTTTGAAGTATCTTGTCTTTTTTAAAATATAAACAAATAAAAAACATGCATTTGTATTCAAAACTAGAAAATATAATTTATTCCTGGTTTGCAAGAGATTATTCTTGTTAGCCATTTCCTTTATTGGCGCTGAAGCTAGTGCTAATAATTAAATACACCTAATAATGTTTTAGCTATGCCGCGCCGCAGATCAAACTCGCGTAAATTTATCCGCTATCGGCAAAACTTTTTCTGGAGGCCTAGTAGAGGGAAAATACTGCGACACAGCGCAGTATTTATCAGCGCTATAATGGCTTTAATCTATGGTTTTCAAAAATTTGAGATTGTTTACCCAATACACAAGCCATTCAATCGTGCGCTTTATCGTCACTGGACTGATCACGATAAAGATTGCCAAGATACTCGTCAGGAAGTTTTGATTTCCGAAAGCTTAACAACGCCGGTGCTCCGTCGTGACGGATGTAAGGTAATATCTGGCAAATGGTACGACTCATTTACCGGCAAGATCTTTACTAATCCTTTTGAGCTTGATATCGATCATCTAGTGCCATTATCAGAAGCACACCGCTCAGGTGCTTATAAATGGAACGCTGCCCGGCGTGAAGCTTATGCTAACGATCTTTCACATCCTGATACACTAATAGCCATTGATAAAAAAGTAAACAGATCTAAGAGAGATTCCGATCCACTATCTTGGATGCCGCCAAGGCTGAGTTATTGGTGCCAATATGTAGCTAGCTGGCGCGCCACAAAAAAACGTTGGAAGTTGCAAGAGGACTTATTGGAAAGCTTGTGGATTGATATAATAATAAAAAGCTGCTCGCTTATAGACAATCATAATAAGCTCATTACAATCCTTAGATCTTATTTAACTTAGTATTATATACTATGTGCTATACTTTACTTAAAAAAAAATTGAGCGCTAGTATTAAGCTAAATGAATATTGTGTAATTTGGTACACTTAAAGCTAAACAAAGGGTTTTTCTACGAAAATAGAGATTGATTACACGATTAATGCTATAAATAATTAAACGAAAACTTAATTACCTAACTTATAAAAGTTTAAGACAATTGCGAATTTATTAAATTTTCCTATAGTAAAATTAATTTGAATTAAATCAGAAACAATTCTTTATTAGATAAAAATTAGTTTTAGTGTTTGCAAAATTGACAAAAGTATTGGAATACTGAAATTCCTTATTTCTAGATTAAATCACATAATTTCCTAATATTGTCAATAGTTCTTTGTCAGAAGACTGCTAGTAGCCGTATTATTACTGTGGATTTTTATCCATCTTCTCTAATAGAGAATAAAGCAATGAACTATTTTATAAAATATTAACAAATAGCGCGTATAAGAGGCTTATTATATAGAAAAAGCTAGATATAGTAGCACATAAGTGAAACAAAACAACAATTTGTACTTTCTAAGTAAGTACAAATTAACATGCTAATCTGTGAATTTTTGGATGAGTCGTTCAAAATGAACACATGTGAAATGATAACACTTTTGAAAGAAAATTTAAGTAAAAAAAGTTGATAATTTCATGCTATTAATGATCAGCTAGGTCTGCTAGAGTACACCAGACTGGAGTGTGGTCGCTTGCCTTCTTTTGACCACGAGGCGTAATATCAATACCAGCATCCTCCAGTCTATCAGCTGCTTGAGGCGACAAGAGCAAATGATCGATAAGAAAGCCATGGTCATTTTGCCAAGCACCACCGCTGTAATCCCAGTAACTGTATTTGTGCTTAGTATGGTCTTTAGCACGAAAAGCATTGGTATATCCCAACCAAAGAATTTCACGAAAAGCAGCCCTAATCTCCGGCTTGATAAGTGCGTTTCCTTGTAATGCATCGTGATCATATACATCATCATCAGTAGGAATCACGTTATAGTCACCACCAAGAATAACTGGCATTTCCTCAATCAACAATTCCTCTGCACGCGCTTTTAAACGCTTCATCCAGTTAAGTTTATAAACGTATTTTTTGCTATTGACTGGATTACCATTAGGCATATATATATTGGCTACACGTATACCATCTATCGTAGCTTCTAAATAGCGTGCATCTTCCTCTTCACCACCAGGAAGACAAGACAAAACGTTATCAAAGCCACGATTAGAAAGTATAGCTACACCGTTATATCCTTTCTGACCATGAACAGCGCACTGGTATCCTAATTCTTGAATCTTTAAGCGCGGGAAATATTCATCAAGTACCTTAATTTCTTGTAACATAACTACATCTGGATTGGCTGTTTTCAGCCAGCTTAAAACGTTTGAAATACGAGCTCTAATTGAATTGACGTTCCAAGTAGCAAACTTCACAAAATTTAACCCGCCTTAACTCACCGAAAAGCAAATCATCAATGCTTAACAGGTATTTTATTATCAATAAACTAAATAAAAGGGCAAGGAACTATTCAACTTACCGCAAAACTTGTACCGCAACCGCAGGATGATTTAGCATTAGGATTTTTGACAGCAAAATAAGCACCTATAAGCTCTTCCTTGTAATCAAGCTGAGCACCTGTTAATAAATCTAGCGATAGATCATCCACCAACACCTCAACTCCGTTATGCTCGAAAATATGATCATCATCGTTCATCGTACCGTCGAAATCAAAAACGTAATGAAATCCAGCACACCCTCCGCCTAGAACAGATACTCTCATCCTTAAATCACGCAAACTACTT
Organism: Candidatus Endolissoclinum faulkneri L2; assembly: GCF_000319385.1. Taxonomy (GTDB): domain Bacteria; phylum Pseudomonadota; class Alphaproteobacteria; order Thalassobaculales; family Thalassobaculaceae; genus Thalassobaculum; species Thalassobaculum faulkneri. The sequence goes on from NC_019566.1 coordinate 1,054,392, forward strand.
TCTTTACTTTTTAAGAAAGCAATTCGCTTAGCTGCACTTTCCGTAATAATAAATGTACGACCTTGCGATGTGCATTTTGTCATTTTGCGTTTCCCGTAAAAATAAACAAAGACTAACGTAATAGCTGCAACCTTCGGCTTCAATAAGTAATTTAATGAAAATATAAAAGCCAGTCTGCTTGAAACAAATATCAAAAAAATTCCGTAAGATTAAGATACTGTAATAAAGCTATATTAAAAGAAAATTTAATTTTTAAAGTTAAAAATTAGTCTAATAAATACTAATCCAGCGTATCATAAATCTAAATTCAAATGTTAATCGATTTATTCAAAAATTCGTAATGATCTAAAATTAGGCCCATTCGCATACTATTACAATATTGAGCAATTAGGTGAAGAACTTTTGTAATTAATTTTACTAACGCCAAAAATAAAAACCAACAAAATATAATCAGGCATTGCTTTTAAATACTAAACAAAGCATCCTTTAAAAAGAGCAATCTATCAACGAATGGTAAATTCGTTAACTAATCACATCTCTATTTTAGATAATCTTTATTGTAACAAATTTTTCTTTTTGTAATTATTAACAAAACTGATCATTAGTATGTAATTAATAATTTGATATTAGTGTTTAGATTTAATCCTCTCCTTATTCTTACAAAAATACCATGCATAAGATTACTTAACCTACCTTACGAGACGCGTATTATATAATGTACTCATGTTTAATTATTAGTTGAGATTTTGCTACACAATTAATACTTATTGTTTTCTGCTGCTGTCTATCTCATCTTGAAAAGATGCTAAAGAGCTTGCCTATAAATTGGCAATAGCCATGATCACAAACAACCTCATAAAAGCTACACAATAGTCAAAAATCATTAAGTACCTCCTTTTGTTCTACCTGTAGCATAGATCATTTATTTTCTCTCAGGATCTTTTTAAATTTCGTATAAAATATTCAGTATACATGGAAGAAAAGTATTGCTGATAACACGTACATACTTAATTTTTCATTCTGGATCTTTTCAAAATAAAATCCTACAATTAATTACTTGCTTAATTAATTTTAAACTAGTTGCCAATAGACTGTTTGGAACTAATTTCAACAAATTACCGACTTAAACCGTAAAAATCTTTAAATCTATTTTTACTTTAAAATAATACTAGCTAAAACAAATTCCTTTCGTTTGAAATTTGCTTACAAAAACTAGAAAAATAATATTTTCAATATAGCATTCTAAACATGCCAATGCATTGTAGTAAACTCCCAGTTTATTAACTGTAGGCCATCAATATTTTCTTAATTAACGAAATACCTCAGACGAAAACTAACTTAATATAACGATACTAAAATTATGTAGTATACTATAATTACTTTAGTAAAAGTCTTTATATTTAATTTTTAATAGCAGTCTAGCCATTAAAAGGATATGTAAAAATAGTATGCTAATGATTAGCTAATTTTTAGAATAATGTAATTAACATTAATTGCAGCAAATAGTTAATGTTGTTAATCAAACAAATGCCTTACACCTCATAGTCTAATGTTAAGGATCCTTATGATCAACTGCTCATGCACATGATTGGCAATGTGAGAATAATTGATGCAATTGCTTTATTTTGCTAGAATCTTAGTTTTAGTTTTTAAATACTTCCTAGTATTATAAAATAATAACTTATTTAACTGTATATAGCAGTTGATGTCCTTGTTATTTCTAAGCAACCAACAGTCAAAATATCTGCAACGATTATAATAAGCCAAATACGAGACAGTATATGACTATATTTTCAATGCAATATTTTCTAAAGGTAAAATGTAATTGACCCCTAGGTTTTCGATCCAATGATCTTCAATCACTTAAAGACCAACAAAAGATTATGCTCATGCTGTTAAAATTAATATTATGTTGCTTGTTTTATAATTAGGATAAAATTTTGAATTTCGCTAATAATTAAATTGCCAATTTATGGGCGTTAGCGTATGTATATCTTAACATTTTGGATCAACTAGACTTCTTGAGCTTTAATTAAATTTAACCACTAAAAGACTTCTTGAGCTTTAATTAAATTTAACCACTAAAAATAAAATTCAAGTTCACGATAAGGATCTTATAATGTTATAATTTATCTAACACAACAATAAGCAACTTCTGTTCGGTGCTGATTTTGACAAAAAATACTATGCAATCTAACTTGTTCGCTGCAAATTTTAGATGATTATAGAGTACAATGCAATTTTATTAAGCACTTAGTTTGAGGTTTATAATTTTATTCATATTGCCCTAATAAATAACCATGATTATTCTTATGACGATCATACGGAAAATAGTTAAGGTGAATATCTTCAACGATTTTAAAAAATAAAACCATAAATTTACAGCATTTTATAATAAAAATCTTGCTAGATAGTGATTATTATAAAACGATGTTGAAATGTATTCACCTACCTATTGATATATAGCTTAACAATATAAGAAATGTAGCCAAAGATAAATGATTGGCAATCTAAATAACAATAACAATAGTCACCTCATGCGACTAAACGACAAATATTTCAACATTATAAACAATGTACAAAATACTAATTGAGCTATTTTTAGATTATTGATGAATAATATTAACCGAATCATAGATCGCAACCGTCAGTGGGCAAATCGTATAAAAGAAGCTAATCCTAGTTATTTTGATCAAAATTCTCTTCAACAAAATCCAGATATTTTGTGGATAGGCTGCTCGGATAGTCGATTACCTGTCAATCAAATTTTGGATCTACCTTCTGGAGAAGTATTTGTGCATCGCAATATAGCAAACCTAGTTGTGCCCTCCGACTTAAATTGTCTATCTGTTCTACAGTTTGCCGTAGAAGTGCTGGGCGTCATTAACATTTTAGTATGCGGCCACTATGGCTGCGGTGGTATACGTGCGGCAATGACTGGTAGTAATGGCAATTTAATTGACAACTGGCTAAATCACATAAGACTAGTGCACCGCTTACATGCACGAGAATTGCCAGAAAATATGCTCGAGGAAAAATCCCTCGAACAGCTTGCAGAGCTTAATGTTATCGAGCAAGTAAATAATGTGTGTCGTACTACGATTGTGCAAAATGCTTGGTCAAATTGTAGTAATTTACAGGTTTACGGAGTAATATATGACATGAAAAAAGGCATTTTAAGTGAATTGTGCCGGCGGGATTCTTAAGCAATGTATCTATGAAAGAATTTACTATTCACAACTTTTTTGTAAAATGTTGAATAGCTTTTTGTGGAAAGATTATTTTGATCGACTGCTGACAAAGCAATACGAAGTTGTATATGAATTTATAATTTTTGACGATCTAGCTTAAATGTTATTCTAAGTTAAAGTTTGTTTTGAAAATTAAAGAAATTTGTTGCTTGTTAATAATGCGTGTAAAAATTAATTTAATATTAATTATTTTGCGTAGTATTGCAGTCTAAAAAAATTAAGGTATCTACAATACATGAGCTTAACGCCTCATTGCTTTAAAGACAAATTAATACGATAAAAATATCGCTAGCAACTGAACCTCAGAAAATCAATTTATACAGCCTATTCATCTACAAAACAAAAATCGCTTTCTCTTAGTTATTAAGAGAAGTTTAATTAACTAAAAGATTAGCAGATATTCAATAATTGATAAATTATGTGTTTTAACGTTTGTTTTTCTGTAATAAAAACAAAAGAAAGAATGCGTTTTGCTGAGCAAAATTAGATTTTTTTATATAACCCGCTGATTAGTTTATTATGATGAAATTCATATTTACACGATTCGTATTGTAATGAAAAAGATTATCAGTAAACTATCGAAGGTATTTGCGAACATATCTTTTATAATTGCTTATGCGGACGAAATTTAAGTATTACTATATTTAGAATAATATATTTGTTCAAAACAATAGCACAAATAAAACTATATGTAAATTAAGCATAACTACTCTTTTTTTTAAAAGATAAATTGTGAATTTTCATATTCATACTAATGATTATTAGTTTTCCTAAGAATTTTAACAAACTAATGCAACAATTATATAACTTGATTGCTTTTACACAACTAATCAATCAATTAACTTAAAATAGCTTAAGAAATATTTATCGTCATACTAACTAACAAAATAAAATGCAAATATTTTTAAAACTACTAATCTCTGATTGGAAAATCAATAAAACACTTGAGCTATTCAATATTCGACTCGTGCCTAAAATGAAATGATAACACCAAAATTAACCTTGATAATTTGCAGGCCTTAATTTTACAAAAAGCTATAGATATTCCTTAATATTAAAAATAAAATATTCTTAATATTAGCAAGTAAAAAAATTTTATTTTTAATATTATTGCATGAATTAAAAACACAAATATAATAAAGTTTTTGGTAATATTATTATAGTTTGCAATGCGCGGAAAAGCTAAATTACTTAATTAGCATAAACAATCTATACTGGACAATAAAAGTTAATAAATTTTCTAAGCAAAATTGCACAAAATTCCTAGATAAAATAATAGATTTACCTATACGCCCATAGCCAGTCAATTAATTTTTCAGTAAAAATTTATATCATGACTAATGAGCAGTACGCTAACACAGCCCTTCATTTTCTAAGCATAATAATAGACTAGGTGTACGTAACACAATTCTTTTTGCATAAAAACTAACTGCTGATTTTTGATTAACTGCAGGTATTTTCAAGCATAACAGATTTATCTATTTGAATAGGAAACATCTTAAGCTTTAAGATACATCTTAAGACAAACAGCGCACAAATTACATTACCAAAATACTATGATATCAATTTATCTGATATCAATTGAGCAGCAGCAGCGGGATTAGGAGCTTGAGTTATGGGCCTACCAATGATTAGATAGTCAGCCCCAGCAGCAATAGCTGCTTCTGGGGTCATTTTTCTTTTTTGGTCATCTCTGATCAAATCAGATGGACGTATACCTGGCACAATCAAACTAAATCCAGCACCACAATTTAGCCTAAGTATATCGATCTCATGAGGAGAACAAACTACACCGTCGCAACCCGACCTTTTGGCTAGTAGTGCTAAACGTTTAACCTGAATATAAGATGGATAATCTTGTCCAATCATTGCAAGATCATCATCGTTAATGCTTGTAAGCACAGTAACTGCGATCATCAGAGGTGGAATAATGCCTATCTTGTTTGCGGCTTCTAGATTCGCTTCGACTGCTGCTAGCATCATCGCTAATCCGCCTGAGGCGTGAATATTAATTATCTTTGGCCGAGAAATGGTCACTGCGGAACGCACAGCTCCTGCAACCGTATTCGGAATATCGTGATATTTTAGATCAAGAAAAAGCGGTATATCGTCGGCAATTTTTCTAACTCCGTTAAGTCCATTAATGTTATGGAACTTGATACCTAACTTAATGCCACCTACGTACTTACGCACGCTGGTGGCTAAAAATTTAGCTTCTTCCATGTCCGTAGTATCAATAGCAACAAATATTCTTTCACGAGGATTCATTAGCTTACTTGTTTGTCAAGAAAATCAAAACCTTTTGGTGACTTTGACAACTGAGCGCGGATCTCTTCTTCACGAACGCGCATCAAAGTAAGTTCACGTTCCAAAGTTCTTAATCGCTTCTCGGCCCGATTGGCACGTATATTGTGATCAAACCCCCAGATCCAAGCGATCACCGCCCCTGTTATAAAACCAACAACAAGTGACAGCATGAATATCAGAGATATCGGAACATCTAAAACTCCCGGCAAAGGCCACAACTCCAATGATATAAGTTTCCAATTAGACACGGCAAAAAGCACTACCGCAACAGTAATTGGAAGCTTAATGCAGAAAAAAATTAAAGTAAGCATCCAATTAATATGCCTCATTATGAACCTCTACAGTTACTGTAAAATGAAGGCAAATACAATGCCGTAATCGAATTCTAAGCTATAGAATAAGCATAGTTTTAATTAAGTTTGCACGGATTTTATAAACCAAATACATGTACTATTTTTTAAGTAAAACATTATCTATGGACGAATAGTTTTTTTTCTATCAAACAATAAACAAAATTTATTGGTAATATAACTGTTTCGCAATTATATTTCAGGTAACCATATATTAAACTTCTGACTATCTTTAAGACTATAGTTTGAGTTATAATTTACTATATTATTATATATTAAAAAAATTTTTAAATATAATAAGGTAGACAGAATGCGAATAAATAATTTATTGCAGACTAATCAAAATGGTCTACTTGTGAGATTTAGCAAACAAAAATTAACTTAAAACTTAAGATCAAGTATTCATAATAGCTAGAATTTAACTATTAAAGTAATAACTTCAATAATAAAATAATAGATCAACTATTATGTAATTTTTTTAATTAACTGTTCTGGATCATTCAAGAAGGAGAAAAATAGTATTCTATACAGACATTAATGAACTATTTTGTAGACATATAACTCATGAAAGCCAAAATTGATTATTTGGAAACTAAATTCAAAATATATTTGACAATAGTTTACTCAAATGAAAATCATTTTGGTAAAAATCTATCAGTTCTAGATTCGCATCAGGGATATTACAATCCCTGCAGGCTAACAGTATTACCAATCTAAAATTTTAAAAAATCTTGATATTAAGATAATATCCTAAAAGTTCAAGTATTAACCTGCTTATTGATTTACTATTATTTAATACCAGATGGAAAATTGTTCTCATTGAGAACAGCAAAATAAATCAAGGTGAATGACAGCTAGGATAATTTAGAAAAAAATTTCCTTAAATAAATAAAATGTTGAATTTTCTTGACTTTTTACCTTAATGCAAGATATTAATGAAATATATTGTTTAAGATTTTACTTAGGTTACTTTATTTCGTAATATTATTGTTGATTGTATTTGTAAGTATTTATCTAAGATAAATTATAGATATTATTTCTGATATTTTGCTTCTATGCTTATTTAGAAAAGCATAGCTAATTAAGTTTTTTCAGTAAAACTACTTAATCTTAATAAGGGGTTAATTTGTTATGGAAATTACGCAGTCATTGGGGTTTGATTCAAAAATTAAAGCGGAACGTTACAGTGATAAATTAGATTGCAATCAACGCAATGACAACATTGTTCTTCTTCCTTCGACTGGCTTTAGTAGTTCAGATGAGCGGTTCGATCATTTTATTAAACGTGATGGACTAACGTTTGCTGGCGTTCATCTTATCATTGATCTTTGGGGAGCATCACGCATTAATGATATAGAGCATATCGAAATAGCACTAAAGCAATGTGTAAAGGAAGCTGGAGCAACATTATTAAACATTCACTTGCATCATTTCGCACCAAATGGCGGTGTATCTGGCGTAGCTGTACTGGCAGAATCTCATATCTCAGTACATACCTGGCCAGAATGCAAGTATGCGGCATTTGATATTTTTATGTGCGGAGAAGCTCAACCATACAAGTCAGTTGATGTGCTCAAAATGGCCTTTAAGCCTGATATCATTAATATAGGAGATCATCGTCGAGGTATTGTAGCATGACTAATTGGTTTATCGAAACTTTACACCCCTGGTGGAACCAGGGTCTTCGTACAGAAAAATTTCTTTACCGTGGAGAGACTGAACATCAAGAACTAGTCATATTTGAAAATGCAAAATTTGGCAGAGTGCTTGCGCTTGATGGTGTAATCCAAACTACTGAGGGAGATGAATTTATTTATCACGAGATGCTTACTCATGTGCCATTAACTGCACACGGCAATGCTAAACATGTATTAATAATTGGTGGTGGCGATGGTGGCATGGCTCGTGAAGTACTTAAACATCCTGAAGTCCAACACGTAACGATGGTCGAAATTGATCGCACAGTAGTTGATATGAGTAGAGTCTACCTACCGTCTCTTAACGATGGTGCATTTACGGATCAGCGTTTGGAAATAATAATTACGAACGGTGCTAACTACATAGCTGAAACACGTCATCAATTTGATGTTATTATAATCGATAGCACCGACCCTGTTGGTCCAGGTGCAGTTTTATTCAGTGAAGAATTCTACAGCACATGTAGTCGGTGTCTAACGGATAACGGAATTTTAGTAACACAGAATGGTGTTCCTTACCTACAATCCTCATTGATAACCGATTCTTGGAATCGTCTTAGAAAAAGTTTTATAGATGTTTACTTCTTTGTTGCTCCGATACCGACCTATCAAGGTGGTTTTATGGCCTTTGGTTGGGCATGTAATCACAAGAACGTACGTAATGCTGAACTATGTATCATTGAAGATAGATTTGCTAGTTCTCCTTTTAAAACTCAATACTACACGCCGTCGATTCATTTAGGTAGTTTTGCTTTACCAAAGTTTATCTTAAACTTACTGCAATAGATTTTGACCATGAATAAGTATGCAATTAAGTTTTTTTTTTGATAATCTTCACTACATCCTCCATATGTAGTGCTTTGAATTTACTTTAAAATATTAATTAGTTTTGATTATCTTGATATAATCTGTACGTTTAATAACCTGCTTCGATAATCTTCTTACTTTTATTAGGAGGAGAATAAAACTTTGTCAATAGCGATACTTGTTTCCCGATGAATGTATTTTTAGAATTAAATTTCGTTATTTTTATGATTAGTTGAAAGCTTTACTTAATTTTTTAAAAATTCCTTTTAATAAGCTATCGCGCTAGCGCTACACATTATTGACGTCTTAAATTCATCGACCATTAACTTGTACTCAATTATTTATTTTAGGCTAAGCTTAATTTATTATCAAACAAACATTTATGATGTCTAGCTTAGTGAGATATTTCATTGATTTTATGATAGATAAAGTACTAAAATATCTAGGGTCAATATTGTAAAGTGAATTAACTTTTTTAGTAAAATGTATATTTATTTGATCATTATTTTATGTCAAAATTAAATGTATGTTCTAGAGCTTCCTTCCTGAAAGTAAGGCAAATATCCCATCAAGATCATTCTTAATGGGATAAAGATAAATAGTTTATCCTGGTTTGATAATCTTAACAATTAGTGAATAGCTTCGAGGGAAGCTTTCTATATGTTGTGTTATAAATTTCTTGGTAGTGTAGAGTAAGCCAGTGAAGGAGGCTACGACGATATCCCACACAGTTGTATCTATTTTAATTGTGGCGTATCAGTCTGGTTTTAATCTAAACAGGTGCCTAAAAGCGCTAGATTATCAGAGTATGAGAGCGTTTGAGGTGATTCTGGTTGATAATGCGTCAACAGATGGTTCAATCGAATCAATCCCTTATTACAATTGGCTACACCTAGTTCGTTTAATAGATAATGTAGGCTTTGCCGCCGGCAGTAATTTGGCAGCAAAATTAGCAAAAGGAAATTATTTAGTAACGCTCAACCCAGATGCTTTCGCCACACCAGGATGGTTAGATGCTCTAGTTAATGCCGCTAATCGTCATCCCGAAGCCGCTGCTATTGCCTCCGTACAACTTAGCGCGAAGAATATAAATAGACTAGACGGAATGGGCGACATGTATTCCCCTTGGGGGGCAGCATGGCGAGGTGGCAAGAATAGTCTTGCACTGCCAATAGCAGAAAGCATAATTTTTGGAGCATGCGCTACTGCTGCATTGTACCGACGTGAAGCATTCGATATGGTAGGAGGATTTTGCGAGCGATTTTTTTGTTATTATGAGGATGTAGACCTTGCCATACGATTAAGAAGAGCTGGATGGCAGGCTCTAATTACCCCATGGGCTGTCGTACATCATGTGGGATCAAGCTCAGCATCTTCAAATTTTGTCTTACGATTTGCCACGAGAAACCGTGTTTTGACTTATGCTAGATGTATGCCTGGCTTAGCAGCGTTAATGTTTTCTCCAGTAATGATCGCTTTAGCAGTTGCAGGTGTGTTAACAGAACTTTTTCGTGGTGAATTGGCCAATGCAAAAATACGACTGAGTGCACTACTAGAGGCGGTTGAGGCTTTTCCAGAAACCTTACAAGAACGTTCAATTATTTCTCGAACGGCTAAAGTAAGTGCGCTTGATGCTATGACTTGGTCTCCGCTAAGTTTCTTACAACGAAGCATTGATGCGCGCCCGATTTCTAATGGCCTACAATACCGTAGCCTAACAATCAACTCAGATGGTGAGATTATTATCTCAGTAGTTGTTAGTCATGACCCGGATACAAGATTAAATGATGTCCTCAAATCTGCTTTAGCACAAAGTGCTAAAGTTATTCTGGTGGATAATGCAAGCGCAAAAAATGTACGCCAGAATCTGCACGAGTGGATAATAGCAGATCCAGGGTTAATGATTATCGAAAATACTACTAATCTGGGAATAGCGGCTGCTCAGAATCATGGTCTAGAGATTGCTCGTGCTGCAGGAGCTGACTGGATTTTGCTTCTAGATGATGATAGTGTACCGGCAGATGATATGGTGATTAAATTGCTCGATGCTTGGCGGTCAATGGCTTCAGATCGTAAATACGTTGGTCTAGTATCCCCACAACTCCGCGATGCAAGGGGTAGACTAAAACAATATATGTTATCCAGCAAGACGGGTTGGGATTTACATCGCACTCCAATGCTGCCTGGACAATTGGTGCGTTTTGGTATTTTCGCCATCGCCTCAGGCAGCCTAATTAGGCGAAACGTGCTTGATATAGTTGGATGGATGCCTGTGCCGTTCTTTATCGATTACGTTGATATCGAGTTTTGCCTACGCATGCGAGAGATAAAATTTGAGATAATTGGCGTAGGTAATGCAATACTCGATCATCGGTTAGGAGATTTTCAGCACATCAAATTATTTGGATATACATTAGGAATGTATACTCATCCACCATGGCGAATTTATATGATTTACCGCAACCGGGTAAGAGTTTGGCGAAGATTTTTCTTTGAGGTTCCGGCATGGATCGCGTGGGATTTTTTTGCTGCAATGTACAATATATGGAAAGTGATAGTCTATGATACTAACAAAATCGCTAAACTCTATGCTATTATTCGCGGGTTTTTAGCTGGCTGGCGAGAATAGTTTTAAATTACTAATCTAAAACCAAATCAATCTCCAGATTATTATAATCTGTCTTTCCTCCAACATACAATACTTTTTTCTCGTTCGAGCTGAATTACTTTTTAGTAAGTTAAATGTTTAATTAAGCATCCTATAGCAGAGATTTAATAATTTTTAAAAGATCATCGCTTTCTAATCTAGAATATTACATAACGTCAGACTCTTTATTCAATAATTAGCTATAGTACTTTTTTAGGAGATAATATTTTCCATTAAAATAACTCATATATAATATCTTTATGAGAAATAGGAAGATTTCTAGATGACTTTGAATAAATTTTTAGTGGGGTATGAATATAAAAACGCTGTAAAATAAATCATAATTTTTAGTAAAAATAGTGCTCGTTACATCACTTCCACTTACAAATTATATTAGGAAATAATTTTATATATATAAAAATAATACAAAACACTACTCTTTAGTTTGTATGAAATGATAAATGAAGATTTGTGATCTATTTGATATTTAGAATAACGTTTTTATTAATTTATTTATAAAAATTAAATTTAATTCATAAATTAATTGTATATTTTATTGTTTCTAGATTGACAATATTGTTATAATTTTACGCTTATTTTGCAAAAAGCTGCATAAAGTGGATCTAGCAAATACAGCTCATCTATAAATTAAACATTAAGATCGTAATTTTTTATCTAAAAAACAATAGTAAACAAAAAAGCATTTACTATAATTACTTTCAAAGAAATAGCACCTGAGCTTTTTTATTTTGATTTTAAAATAACCATGAAATAAATTGAGCAAGCTTTGTTATTGGCCCTTTTCAGAAGAAAAGTTTGCTAAATACACAATCTACAATTTTATTTATTTCTATAATTATCGACAACTTTATGTGGGGAAAATTTACAATATTTTTGGCCGCAATCAGATAAATTACATAATACTAAAATCTCTAAATTTGAAGGGAATAACAATAACCGTACAAATTAACTCTGGTTATTGATTTAAACTTATTGCTTATTAAATTTTGGACGGGATTTTGCATAGTGACTGATTAAAACTTTAATCAGTCACTATGCAAAATAATTAAACGAAAGCCATTATATATCATTATGCTTGTTTAATCAATCAATTTAATGCCTCTAAGAGGTTATTCGCCCACTATAGAATCCTTTATCATAATAATTCATGACGGTAATCTGATTTATTGTTCAATAAGCTAAGCTTAGAAAGCTTATAGCTAATTACTTTGCAAGTAAAGACTACACACCTAATAAATTTAAGGTATTTGTTATGGACAAGTTTGCTATAGCAAGAATGAATATGGTTACAAGCCAAATTCAAACTAATAAAGTGACTAATAAAGATTTGATCAGCATCTTTTATAGCATCCCCCGTGAACTCTTCGTACCGAAATCTATGCAAAGCATTGCTTATGTAGATAAAGCACTAGAAATTGGTGATGGCCGTTACATGTTGGAACCAATGCTGTTAGCACGTTTATTACAGGCATCTTTGCCAAAATCAAACGATGTGGTGTTAGATATTGCCTGTGGAACTGGCTACTCTACTGCCATTATATCTAAATTAGTCTCTTGTGTCATAGGCGTAGATGACATGCAAGACATGGTAGATGCAGGAAATTTTAATCTACAAACTATGACTATAGAAAACGCACGTATTATTAATAGTCCTCTTTCTTTGGGATATAATGAGCAGGCTCCTTATGACATAATCGTAATTGGCGGTGGTGTTCAAACTGTTTCACAGAGTCTATTAGATAAACTATCTAATAAAGGAAGACTTGTCACGGTTGAGTATACTTTACCTAGCGGACCTGGTCTAGCGGTACTATATGAAAAAATCCGATCGCGTATAGGGAGAAGAGTTCTTTTTAACGCGAGCACTCCTTTACTCTCTGAGTTCTGTACAAAGACAAGATTCGTATTTTAAAAAATTATATACTATATTAATTTATGATATTTTACTCTTTTATAAAATGCACCCCAAAAGGAGTACCATGATATTATTCGCTAAGTTGCTCAGTTTGCCGGCCACATGCTTGGCCCTGATAACCTTAGCAGCTGTGATAAGCAGCATTTCAATTGCTCACGGACAAAATTTAAAGGAAGTTTTATCAATAACTTATGAAAATAATCCTGAATTGTTGGCGGCGCGCGCACGTCTACGTCAAACAGATGAATATGTTACTCAAGCCAAAAGCGGTTGGCGGCCCACAATCAACGTTTCAGCTAATTTTGGAATTACCCATGTTAATGCAGGCAGCCGTGGTGTAAAAACAGCAGATAGTAGTTCTTACCCGATTACTGGATTGCTCACTGCTAATCAACCTCTTTACACATTTGGCAGAGTTGATTCAGAAATCAATAAGGCAAAACTCAATGTCAAGATCGCTCGTGCTGATCTGTTTGAAATGGAACAAAATACTTTATACAACGCAGTTGTTTCATATATGAACGTCATACGCGATGCTGCGATTCTCGATCTACAAATAAACAATAGTAAGCACTTGAATAAGCAGCTAGAAGCTACGAAGGAGAGGCTAAAATTAGGTGAAATCACGCGTACAGACGTCGCGCAATCTGAAGCACGCCAAGCTAGCGCAGACGCAGAACGAACTAAAGCAGAAAGCAATTTAACCAAGTCACGCACTGCTTTTGAAAGCGTTATCGGTAGCGCGCCAACGATCTTAACTAAACCTGAAATCCCACCTGGCTTGCCAAATACCAGAAAAGAAGCTGTTAGTATTGCACTACGCGAAAACTATAGTATAAGTCAAGCAAAATCAAAGGAAATGGAAGCAAAATATGTAGTATCTCACGCTGAGTCTGAGCTTTTACCCAAAATTTCGTTAATTGCTCAAGCAGAACAATCTTATAATACAAGAGGATACGACAATAATACAAGCGCTCTCAGCGCTGAGGTTCAACTTTTTGTACCAATTTACCAGAAAGGTACTGTGTATTCTCAAATTAGATCAGCTAAGGAAGAAGTTAATCGACTACACTTATTAGTAGATGCTACACGCCGCGGGGTAATAGAAAAAGCTACTCGCACCTATGAAGACTATAAAGCTGCAATAGAGCAAATTAAATCCCTAAGATTAGCGGTTAGCTCCTCTCAACTAGCGCTTGAAGGAATACGTCAAGAAGCAAATATCGGTAATCGTAGCGTCCTAGACATTCTAGATGCTGAACACGAGCAATTGGAAGCTAAAGTTGCTTTAGTCAGCGCTGATAGGAATGCTATTGTCGCAGCTTTCTCACTGCTTGCTTCATTGGGTCGTTTATCAGCTCAAGAACTAGCTTTGCCTGTCAAGATTTATGACTATAATTGGCACTATACAGAGACTGTATCTCAATATTATGGCACCAAAATTTCGCAATCTGTATCTAGCAATTAATTAAAAGTTCATAGAAAATATTATTTCAAGCAAGTATGTTTAGATAAACTAATGTATAAATTTTATGTTGCTAACCATTGCTAGTTTCTCAACTGAAAACATCCCGTAACGAATTATGAATCTATTGAGAAAGAATTATCAAGGTATTCGATTGGGTGGTGTACATCCAATTTACACCCAGATCTACAATCGCTAATAATTTCTGATAAAATTATCAAACTGCTTTTAAGTTAGATATCGATAGCATAGCCTGAGGGATAATTTTTCTGAAAGATTTGTTGCTGTATTGGCCAGTATAAATAAAATAAGATTACTTAAAATATCATTATTGTTTATGTCAATACATACTTAATTCAGAAAGGGAATATTTAAGCAATCTTACATTTAATTTAATTCGGTAAAAAAGATGGCATAATTTTATTTTGATGAGTCAGCATTGCTTTTTGTAAAATATTATCAGGAAATTATACAAGTAAGCCGTTAATTGCTCGTAACCATGCTCTAAAAGATGAATTCTTTGATAACCAAATTGCGTGTCTGTATTTCATAGAAATAAATGCCAACTTAATCTAAAAATAAATTACTTTAAAATAGAAGTTTTTTAGAATACTTGTCTATGATTTGATCGATAATACAGAAAATTAAAAATTAAATTTATCATTGTAAATGAATACTTGTCCTCTATAATTTGCACGTTTTTATTTTAAAATATATCTATAAAATGATAAAATCACTCTCAATAAAAAACTCATTTGAGATTTTTATTTAACTATTAATTTTTATTTAGTAGTAATTGATGAATTGTGCCTTAAAATATTAAAAGTAAAATACTATACTCTATGGTATAGAGCAGATAATGAAATTAAAATTTATGTGATTGTAAACTAGACTGAAACTGATTTAAATAATTTAATGCTAAATTACATTACTAGCTAGTTGTAAAAAAAATTTATAAATGCAATTTATTCGTTGTATAATATGCTTATATAAACTAAGATAAGCGAAAATAAATAATCAATACACTAAATTAGCTTGATGATTTAATTCACTGATTAAATATGCAAAGAATCGAATTAATTTGAGGTATTTTACTATTATTAAATAATAAGTTTAATAGTAACAGTTAAATATTATTTACATCTTATTAAAGTAAGATTAAGTAAATATTACGCTAAGTGAAGTAAAAATTAATTCATAATCTCTACACAGCCGTTATATTTATCAATATTGTTTCTTAAAGCATAGATTTAACTAAAAATTAACAAATTTACCTTAAAATTTGTTAATTACTAAAGTAACTACTTCTTTTATTACTTAAGTTTTTTTTGATTTAGAAAGAAATTTTACTATTCTAGTAAATACAAAAAACTGCTTATTAAGCTAAAGCAATAATTTAATCACGGTCAATTCATACTGATCGCTTTGCTATAAAATTGTTTATCTGTATTTATTTTATCATGCTTAATAAATTACGTGAGTGTTTATAGTTTAGTTATAATTGACCGTAAAAGGAATATAAAATGCTACGTAAAACTAACTTCTACATCAATGGAGCTTGGATTCCACCTACCTTACCTAACGATTTCGATGTAATTAACCCAGCGACTGAAAAGCCCGTCTGTGTAATCTCGTTAGGATCTAGCAAAGATGTTAACAAAGCAGTTACTGCAGCAAAAAATTCGTTCGATATCTGGAATAATACCCCTATAAAAGAACGCATACTAAAAATCGAGAAGCTGGCAGAGATTTATGAAATTCGTGTTGACGAAATGGCAAAAGCAATTTCTATGGAGATGGGTGCTCCTATTGATTTGGCAATCAACTCTCAAGCTGCAGCTGGCATAGGACACATTAGATCATTTATTCGCGTGCTGAAAGAGTTCAAATTTGAGCATTATCTACGTGATGACACCCCAGATGAATTCCTTATACACGAGGCGGTAGGCGTTTGTGGTTTAATTACTCCATGGAATTGGCCAATGAATCAAGTAACAATGAAAGTTATACCCGCGCTAGGAGTTGGTTGTACCGTAGTTCTTAAGCCATCAGAGATTGCACCTATGTCTTCGCTGCTTTTTGCAGAGTTTATGGATGAAGCTGGTTTTCTAGATGGTGTGTTCAACTTGATAAATGGTGATGGCCCAACCGTTGGTGATGCAATAGGCCGACATCCTGATATTGACATGATAAGCTTTACCGGATCTACAAAAGTTGGCATTGGATTAACTCGATCCTCTGCGGATACAGTTAAACGCGTAGCTTTAGAGATGGGTGGAAAAGGAGCGAACATTATATTCGCCGATGCTAATATCACTGAAGCAGTAAAGCGCGGTGCTATTCACTGCTTTAACAATACCGGACAATCTTGCAACGCTCCAAGCAGAATGCTAGTAGAGCGCTCAGTCTATGATGAAGCAGTAGAAATTGCTTCTACTACAGCTAAAAATACCGCTATAGGTCAGCCAAATGAACACGGTAATCATATTGGGCCATTAGTATCTGAAGCGCAATTTAACAAAGTACAAGACCTGATTCAATCTGGTATAGACGAAGGAGCTCGCCTAGTAGCAGGTGGTATTGGCAGACCAGACGGCTTCAATCGCGGCTATTTTGTGCAAGCAACAGTTTTTGCCGATGTAAATAATTCCATGAGAATTGCTCGTGAAGAAATCTTTGGCCCTGTCTTATCAATAATTCCATTCGATGACGAAGCGGAAGCAATAAAAATCTCAAATGATACTAAATACGGTCTAACTAACTACGTCCAGAGTGGTGATATACTCCGTGCCCAACGTATATCCCGTCATCTACGCTCCGGCATGGTTGTGTTTAATGGAGCTTCACGACATCCAGAAAGTCCATTTGGCGGTTACAAGCAATCCGGTAAGGGTCGTGAAGGAGGAATATACGGTCTAGAAGAGTTTCTGGAAGTTAAAGCAATATCAGGATGGAATACAGTAATAAGATAACAAGGATAATGATTTATACCAGTAATCTATATCCATTGTGCAGTCATAAATGTGCATTAACGGTATGTAGCTGTCTTGCTTAAAGAAGACTTAACGTATTTGCGTTATATCTTAAAAAAATAAAACATCTACTCAAGCTACTTGAATGCTAAGAAAGACTAGGTACTTATTAGAATCAAATGTAATAAGTACCTAGTCGTAAGATACAAACACTTAATTCAATTTAAAAAATTGATAAAGAAAATATAGTACTCCAAAATGGATTTAATTTTAATTAGTTAAAAATTTTTTGTACGATTAAATTCTCATCATAATAAATCGCACTATTCTATTTAATAGTAACTTGAAGAATAATTTTTCACAAAAATAACTTGTTGACTAATTTTCCTTTACGAATGATAAAAATGAATATCTACACTAATATTTATTTCGTAAACAAACTAGAATAAACTATAGACATGTGCTTTTCTTAAAAAGCACCACAACAAGCATTTCTAGCATTCTTATAATAATTTCAAAAGATCAAATAATTAGCGGATAAAAAGAAAAAAATTACTTAAAATATTTAAAAAGCATAATAATCGTGTCTATAATTCATCAAAAGATCAATGTTTTAATTTCGGTAATATTTTTACAACTGATACATAAAACAGACCTTCAGCATTTTTAGTTACATTATCAATATAATAAAGATAAACAAATAGAAGGATTATAATTAGTGTTATTTAATTTATTAACTTCTCTCCACTTTAAATTAAGTAAGCAAAAAAAATATTCTACAACAAATAAATGTTGAAGATAAAAAGGCACTTTTATCAACCACCATAGGTTTTTGCTTCTAATACTTAAGCAAGTTCAATACAACAATAATAACCATAAAATTAATATTACTACCATTTTCTCAATTAAATTACAATCTATTACAACCTCTCCACTGGCATACAAATCATCTGTTTTAACTTTGAAAAGTTGCATTAAACAATTGGTTAAATTGTGAATATAACCTTAATTTCTTACCACAGAACCTAATAACAATTAAGAGAAATGCCGTATAATTATCTACTAGTATTTGTGCGAAAGCCTAAATATCGTTCTATATTGCAGCAGTAGCAAACGATAATTTAGCTTGAATCAAATGCAATGCCATGTCTTTACTAGAAATGCACCTCTTCTATGTTAACTATGAAATAGTACGTTCGCCAATTCATTAACTGCTAAAGATCATACTTACTCCACTATTAGACACATTTTTAAAAAATCAAAGGATGTAAGTATATTCAAATAAAATTAATTTAGCAACTAGGTTAAAGCATAAACATAACTAATCGATCAATAACAAAGATATTTGAAATATATATTTACAAACTAGTTTTATTAGCTATGGATTATACTACCTTTCCAGGATTAAGAATTCCGGCAGGATCCATGGAATTTTTGATAGATCCCATAAGATCCATGGAAACTTTATCCTTATAATAGGCAAGTTCTTTACGTTTAAAACGACCTATGCCATGCTCAGCACTGATCGATCCTCCCATTTCCACAACAATTTCATTAACAACCCGACTAAACTCTTCATAACGAGCCAAGAAAGCATTTTTATCGCCGTGTTCTGAAATTTGTAAATTATAGTGCAAATTGCCGTCACCAATATGACCAAAAGCAACCAAGCGTATATTAGGTTCAATTTCTGCCAATTTAATCCAGGCAGTATCATAAAACTCGGCGATGCGCGACACTGGCACTGAAATGTCATTTTTGATGGACGCACCCTCAATTCTTTGGCTTTCAGAAGCATTTTCACGCAGCTTCCAAAATGCTTGGCGTTGGGTTTCGTTTTGAGCAATAGCGGCATCAATCACTAGTCCAGATTCAAAAGCATTACTCAAAATTGATTCCAAGCGTTCTGATATTCCACTATCTACCGAAGCGCTGGAAACTAATTCTATCAGAACGTAGAAATCATAGCGTTCTTTCAAAGGATCCTTGCAATCAGCAATATGTTTCATTACTAGATCAATCATCAAACGAGGCATTAACTCAAAGGTTTCTACCGCGTCACCACTCTCTGCCCGAGCAATTCCTAGCAAAGTAACTGCAGCATCGACATTAGGTACAGCGCAGAATGCACTGCAAACTTCGGTTGGTTTAGGAAAAATCTTTAGCACGGCTGCGGTTATAATACCAAGTGTGCCTTCGGAGCCGAGAAAAAGATGCTTAAGATCATAACCAGTATTATCTTTCCGCAATCCACGTAATCCGTTCCATATCCGCCCATCTGCCAGCACAACTTCAAGTCCAAGTACTAGATCACGAGCATTGCCATATCTTAGTACGTTAGTACCGCCGGCATTAGTCGACAAATTACCACCTATCATCGCACTACCTTCAGCAGCCAAAGATAACGGAAAATAGCGATTCGCTTTAGAAGCAGCATTCTGTAAGTCTTTAAGAATGCACCCAGCTTCTACGGTTATAGTATAATTATCAGGATCAACATTTAGAACTTTATTCATTCGTGCAAGCGATACAATGATCTCCTCACCACTATTGAGTGGTATTGATCCACCGCATAAAGAAGTATTACCACCCTGAGGAATAATCGAAATACATCCTTCTGCACAGAGCGTAACTAATTTAGCAATCTCTTCTGTAGTTTTAGGTCTAACTACCATAAGCGCTTCAGCTCTACAAATACCACGCCAATCTGTCATATATGGCAGCATGGATTCAAGATCGTTAGTCCAGCCTTTTGGCCCAACTACTTGCTTAATACGTTCCAGTACATTAATAAAATCCGGTCTGTTTGCAGTAATATTAGCCATAGCTGTTCTCCTCATAACGAGGTAATAAAATTTTGTAAAAAAAGTTAAAGCAACAAGGCTTATTCAAGCAAAAATCAAGATATATTACTGATAGGTGATAATATGTATAATCATAATTCATACAATCAAACTGCAGCACGTTGTAGACGATCATTAATAGCGACCCCAAGCCCTCTACGAGGGATAGGAGCGACTGCAATGGTTTTAATGCCTGGCAGATCAAGAGTACGCAAATAAGCAAATAAATTAGATGCAGCTTCCAGCAAATCACCCAATGAACTAAGATCCATATCTGCGCCCAGCTGGCCAGCAAAATCCAACCCTACCTCTCCATCCCATAACTCGGTGGCATTCAAGCGCAGCGATGCAATTGGTGCATAATGACTAGCCAGCATTCCAGGAGACAATAATCTAGCATTATCACTGGCAAGCTTAATAGGACCTACTACTTCCTCTATTTGTTCCTGAGTGACGGCTCCTGGACGTAAAAGCCTGGGTATTCCACTAGACACATCTAAAACCGTACTTTCCACACCCAGCATGCAACAACCACCATCTAGAATAATTTTTAATCCATCAAAACCCTCTGCTATTACATGATCGGCTGTAGTCGGACTCAAACGCCCAGAGCGATTAGCACTCGGAGCAGCTATTGGTCGACCAATTTCCGAAAGCAAAGCGCGAGTTGTAGGATCACCTGGTACTCTAATAGCCACAGTATCCATATTTGCTGACGTTAAACAAGCAAGCGGAAAACCGTCCATTAATTTCATCACTAATGTTAAAGGGCCAGGCCAAAAAACATCTGCCATAGCAAGGGCTGCAGAAGTAGCTTGACCAATAGCAAAAGCAGATCTCGCATCATGTACATGGCTAATAAGTGGATTATACAGAGGTCGTGCCTTGTAAGCAAATATCTTCGCTACCGCCATTTCATTAGTTGCATCTCCACCAAGACCATATACTGTCTCGGTTGCAAAAGCAACCAAACCTCCATTAAGTATAACTCTTCCAGCTTCGGCTCGAGCCATTGGATCGTTTATAGAATAAACATGCGTATACATATATAATACTTTAAGAAATGCAGCAAAAATAACCTAAAGTGTCGCCTAAATAACCCATAATAAATAATTATCATGCGCTAACTACGATAATTAAACTAACATATCAGTGAATATGCCAAGCTAATCAAGAAGGATAAAGCTAAAAATACGATTAAGCACTGCAAAAAAAACTGTCTGTACAAATGACATTTTCTCAGGTGGATTAGGTATCAGCGTTAAAATACAAGCAGTATAGATACTAAAATTTGAACAAATACTCAGTTAATGCAAGAAAATATTTTTCATGCAAAAATTTGCCCCTTGCGGTAATGGAATGAAAAGTAAGATCATTTGACAATCAATTCAAATAAAAAAACATCAAATATGAAAAATTTTTTCCAGTAAATAATCTTTAGTTAATTATCAACATTTCCCAGAACCGCACTCTAAAGCCGAATTATTTCAAACTAATTCGCATTAAGATAATATCAAAAGATGATAAATTTGTTAAGATAACGCCGACTATCTTATAATTAAAAATCATGCTATCCTGCTAATTTATAGAACATGATTTAACAGGATAAGCATTAATCTAACAATCTTGAATAAGTAGATTTGAACTTCGTTTAGTTTTATGATATGTTCCACGCCTACTTGTATAGCTAAGATAAAAAAATAAACTATTAAGTGAGATGACGAGATAATGAGTCGTATGGATTTGATTTTTTACTTGAATTTATTACAAGCCTTACTTTGAATTAAACTTTGTTACCCTATACCAAAGATAAAAATGAATTACTGACTTTAGCGTTATCCGTTTATACACTTAAGATGAGGACGTAAGTATTAAATTAGTCATTACGTTATTAACCTGGAGTGGAGTACTGAATGATTATCATTAATCTATTTAACGCGCACCTCAGCAAAATATTATTTTATCATTCCTGTTTTTTCATACGCATTTAAAGAATAGTATATTGTTGCTTTCTGAGCTTGAAATTTATATTGCAGCCTTACAAAAAATTATAATTAGCTGCAATTCAAGGAAAAATTTCCATGAAGAATAATTTGGAAGAAAATTTGATTCGCAAACTAGTCGAGTTATTAAAAGAGAATGAACTAGGCGAACTGGAATACGCGACAAGTGACCTACGTATTCGTATATCTAATCCAAAGATTAATGCAGCTTATACTACACAAGTATCAGCTTCTACTACAACTGCAGCAATATCAGATTCAGATACAAGCGGAAATACAGTAGAAGATGGCGATGTGATACCTTCACCAATGGTTGGAACTGCTTATCTTGCTCCAGAGGAGAATGCCGCAGCCTTCGCACCCATTGGCTCTAGCGTACGTAGTGGCCAAACAATTATGATAGTCGAAGCGATGAAAACTATGAACCCAATCCCAGCTCCAAGAGCCGGCAAAGTTAAGGCAGTGCATGTACAGAACGGGCAGCCTGTAGAATTTGGTCAGCCGCTTTTGGTCCTAGAATAATTTATTTATTGCTCAGGGGGCTAGTAAAGCGTGTTTAGCAAGATAATGATCGCCAATCGCGGGGAAATTGCTCTTCGCATTCATCGTGCTTGTCGTGAAATGAGTATCAAAACAGTAGCTATACACTCGACAGCAGATGCTAACGCCATGCATGTAAGACTTGCAGATGAAAGTGTGTGTATAGGTCCGGCATCAGCAATCGATAGTTATCTCAATATACCTGCCATTTTATCAGCAGCTGCTATCACTAATGTTGATGCAATTCATCCAGGGGTGGGTTTTCTATCGGAAAACGCAGCCTTTGCTGAAATCGTTGAAGCTCATGGTATTACGTTCATTGGTCCCAGGTCAAAGCATATCCATTTTATGGGCAACAAAATCACAGCTAAAAAAATGATGATTAAGCTTGGCATTCCGTGCGTACCAGGCTCTGAAAAGCCAGTGGATGATATAAGAGCAGCTAAAGATGAAGCTAATCGTATCGGCTATCCTGTAGTAATTAAAGCTGCGAATGGCGGCGGTGGACGCGGTATGAAGGTTGCCAATAGTCCAAATAACATTGAAGAAGCTTATACAACTGCTCGACGCGAAAGTGCTGCTGCCTTTGGCAATGAAGCTGTTTATATAGAGAGATATCTTGAAAATCCTCGACATATTGAAATTCAAATTGCCGCTGACAATCACAACAACGTGATTCATCTCGGAGAGCGTGATTGCTCTATTCAGCGTCGTCACCAAAAAATCATCGAGGAAGCTCCATCTCTAGTTCTTACGCCGGCTGTGCGCGATAATATTGGTAATCGCATTGTCGCTGCTATGCGCAATATGGGGTATTGTAGCCTTGGTACTATGGAATTCCTTTACGAAAAGGATGAGTTTTACTTTATCGAAATGAATACTCGTTTACAAGTCGAACACCCGATCACCGAAGCGATAACCGGGATCGACTTGGTCCGTCTGCAGATTGAAATCGCAGCTAACAAGTCGTTAGGCATAGCACAGCAAGACATAACTTTTAACGGACATGCAATTGAATGCCGCATAAATGCTGAAGATCCTTGCACATTTCAACCTAATCCAGGAAAAATTAATGATTACCATCAACCTGGCGGGTTAGGTGTGCGTGTAGATAGCGCACTTTATGCCGGTTATAGTGTACCATCACATTACGATAGCTTAATAGCCAAAGTAATTATACACGGGGCTAATCGTCAAGAATGCCTAATGCGTGCTGAACGAGCATTGGGTGAGTACGTAATCAGTGGAATTTCGACAACTATTCCATTGCATGCAAATCTACTGCTAGATCCAATTTTTCGCAGCGGGGAATACTCCATTCGTTGGTTGGAAAGGGATTATTTATCTAAATCCTAATTAATCTCATTGTTAGCAGAGCTGTGCGTATCAGATTACGTAGTAGTTTACAACTGCAATAATTCAATATCGGAGATACAAACGGAGCTGCTTTTACTAATGTATATTCGTAGATATTTTTATCATTAACTAAGAAGCAAATTAGCCTAGATTATTCTTCCTTGATACCCAATAGCTATTGCTACTATGCTGTTGGAAAAACTTTAGTAAATAAAGTAGCATTCGCCAAGGCATTCTTCAGAGAGGATGCATATTTAATCGAATAACCGATAATTCAAAAGTGTCATTAGTTAATTTGCTTACTTAACTTAAAAGCAAGTTGCTTTACTTTGAAGAATTTAGTTCGCTAATAATTATCCAACTTTTTCAATGCAAAAGTTCTCTGAACAAAAGTTCAGCCAATTAATCCTTGATATTAGCAATAGCAAAAAAAATTAACTTAGTTTAATGATAAGCGAATTACTAATCGTCTATAAAATTACTTCTACAAGATATCAACCAAATGCTATAAATAGGATGCTCCACCGCATGTAAGCTAACGCTAGAAGCAAACATCCAACCAGTAAACAAATCACATATTTCTTCGTCCGGTAACTGATCTTCAATATGTAGAAATGCTGCACTTTCTGGCGGCAGAATTGGAGGCAAGTCTTGGCAAGTATCAACACGTATCCTAAATGTACCAAAGGACACAATGTGTCCAATCATCACCTCAAAAGAGGTGATCCTTCCAGTAACCTTATTTAATCCCTGCAAAACAGCAACATTGTGCTGGCGCCATTCATTTTTAAGTGGAAGAATTTGAGCGCAAACGTCAAAAGCTTGTAGATTAATACTAGCTCCCATGCACACAGAGGCAATAGTTCTTAATAAGCCTACTTGACTCATACTTTAAAAGTATCCATGCTCTATTTTATCCTCAATAATTTCTATTATTCTGTTAGATATCAGATTTGTATCTTAATGACAAAGGAATGTTTCTGTAAAAAAAAATTACTAATGAAATATTTAAAATAAATTAATCTTATTAATTAATAAGCAGTTTAGGTATTTTCTTAAATAGCCAATTATTTACATTTCTCAAAATATATCAGTTGATATCTTCTGGAAAATCACTTTAGCAATCTTGAATAAGAAACTATTTGTACCACTAAAAGGTTTGTAATTAAACACTAACATTTTTAAGTAAAAAATATTAAGACAATTTTTCAAATAATTTGCTTACTAGAAAAAGTAATATTATATTATAAAGATGATTTAAAACAATTAATGTAATTATTATTAGATAATAAACTTAGTTTTACTATTTTAGCACATTTAGTAATTATTATAGTGATAAATCATTTATCTAATTAATACAATTAGAGATAAAAAATTATAGCAGTTAAGTAACTTATCGATCTGCTATGAAGTAGCAAGCAAAATATCGAACAATAAATTTTTACAATAAATATGCCAGCAGAAATATTCAATCAGGCATATTACAGAATTAAATAAATATTAATTAGCGCAATATTAAACCAATTATGAATAGCTCTATACTTGCCAGCTTTCCCTGTTTACTTTTCACAATCTTTCAAAAATACAAATTGTTTCATAAGATATAAGGCATAATATTCGCTGATAAATATCCAAAAATAATCTAAGTTGTTATAATAACGCGCTAATTTCTTAATACAAACATACCACAAATTTACTACTATTATTAAGAAACAACGCTTCAAAAAGTGATAACTAAAAGCTAGGTTAAACAACTAATTATATAACACATCCTTAACACCCAAATAGATCAAAAGTAATCTTGCTAATAAAACGTTATAAAAAGCAAATTAAAAAAGGATTAGTGAATAATGCAATAGCTGACAACTTAAATTTTTAAAAAAAAAGAAATATTTATTGCTATTCGTTTACTATACTTAAGTAACCATGCTAATGGTTATGTCCAAAAAAACAAATTATGCAAGTAATTTAACGCTAACTATTTATCATAATTAATAAAGAAATACTAATGAATTATCCATGAAAGATTTCAGGCTAATCTATTTCTCTATAAAAGCAAAATTTAATAAGTTAAGAGTAGGGTTTTTAATAATTAATACAGCTAATTTAAATTAAACTAATATTAGATATTATTTTATCTATAAAAACTAATCAATGCAACAGCAGAAGATTTAAAAATTAAACTTAAAACTTTTAATTAAATGTATACACAAAATAATCTTAATAAGATATTATATGATTCTAACTAAAATAACAACAATCATCTAAAAAGATGAGGTAATAAGATTGCAATGAAATATCAATTAGTAATATTATTAGTTTAATATTAATCTACCTTATACTCACCTTCAACATTAACGGTTATTCCAGTTACGTGCCAAAAAAATAAAAAAACTCCAATCAATTGATGATAATTTAAGATAAAACCAATCTATACATTCTTATATCTTTAAATTTTAAAAAAAGCAAAGCCGATTAAATTATCTATGCAAAATTTAGCTGCTTACATTTAATACTTTGTGAAAACTAAAAACCTGGCTTGCCTGATTGAGTCTTGACAGGATTTAATTCGCTTAATTGAGGTCTACTATCTATTCTAGCTGACTGGAAAATAAAACGGCTCATCATCTGAACAAAGTCAATAGCTTCTTGAGTTATTTCGATTCTTTCACCCGGCTTCAATATCTTTTGATCACCGCCAGGTAGCAAATTAACATAATTATTACCGAATAAGCCGTCACTGGAAATAGCAGCGCTAGAATCTATGGGAAGCTTAATAGAATTATCAATACTCAAAGTAACTTTTGCTAAGTAGGTCTTTGGATCTAAAGATTGCCCTGATACAGTACCAATTTTAAGGCCAGACATGCGAACATCACTACCTGGCTTTAGACCACCTACAGTGGTGAAATAAGCAGTAACATCATATTCATTTCTCATGTTGAACTGCGAAAAAGTATATACATAGAATAGAAACACTCCAGCAAAGGCTAAAACAATTGCTCCTATCAATGTTTCAATTAGAGATTTACTCAATGGATCATATTCCTGCCGAATCACTCGGCGTCCAGGGTTGGTAATCTCCTGTTGCCTTATCGCGCTTAGCGCCTTCTAAAAGGTGACCTGCTGGACGATAGGCATAGAGCGTTCCGGTAAGATTTGGCTCATGTTTCTTCTGCCAAACAAAGCGTCGAGAATCGGTTTCCTCGGGCACTTCATTGCTGACATGATGTAGCCAGTGATGCCAATTTGGTGGAATTTTAGAAGCTTCTACAAGACCATTGTAGATAACCCATCTCATCTCGCGACCATTTCGCAGAACGCCACGGCAATGGATGTAATATTTGTTACCATAAATATCTTTACCAACAAATTTGCCATTTATGTAAGTATATATCCTCATTTCAAACTTCATTGCTCAACCTTAATTAGTATATCAAACTACAATATCCTTATCACATTTATAAATCGATATCGTTTCTTAATGTTTACAAACTTATCTTAGTAGGTTTACCAAAGTTATTAAATATTGGACTTAGTAATCTAAATAATCGATAAAATGCAACAAAATATCAGTAAATTAATAATTAAATAATAATTTACTACTCTATCTACAAACTAATCATTTTACCTAACAAACAATACAAAATTTAATCATTTTTATACAAGAACGTGCTGTAGTATATGAAATCATTCAGTGCTAATCAAAATCTAGCAAAAAAAATCCTAAATTCAATATAACATACTTCATCAATTAAATAATCCAGTTTCTTTAATAATCCTTAGCAAGTAGATTAATTTATCCTCCTAGCAAATTATCGACAAAAACTTTATACAAATCTATTGGTATGACTTAGATAATAAAGCTGTTTGTTTAGCCGAAGCACAGTATTGACTGCACTTTTAAGCCTTAAATGTAATCGTAATATATACATGCTTAGCTTAATTAGCTGTGCTATTGTTCATTAGCTAGAATAGATTAATTTTAATTCTTTTCACATCAATGAGCACGAATAACTAATTATACAAAGCTATGTTAAGTTCAGTATCATGAAATAAAATAATAATCATAAACAAGTTAATTATACTTAAATAATATTAATTATCATTAAGATTACAATGAAATAGTAATAAATAAAATTAATAATTAACTGCGACAACGAATATTAGAAATATTATTGCTCAAAAACAAATTAAACACATTACAAAATTAAATAAAATATTTTAAATAAAACAAACTAGATAACTGATTACAGCTCTAAAATATATTCAGTTATATATAGCAAGTTGTATTAATTTTTAAGTCATCAAAATCAAAAATTAATACAACTAATTAATGTAATACAATTGTTGAATAACATGCATAGATAAACAATAATAATACTTACCAAAGTAATTCATTCAAATTAAAGTATAAAAACTACCTCTAATTCAAAACGTTTTTATGTCTCTCATTAAGAGAGACAAGGCATAACTTATTACAAATAAACACCCATCAGTAAAATTAGGAAACTTATTTGGTACCCCCGGTTCGACTCGAACGAACAATTTCTTGCGAAAAACAGATTTTGAGTCTGCCGCGTCTACCGATTCCGCCACGGGGGCTAGAATCATAGAATTCTTATCATATAGATAATACAAGTCAATAACAAATTATTACCGCTAGCCTAGAAAATTAATTTAAATATTATTGGTGATTCTTGTCAATTAAGCATGCTTAGCTTAGTCGAAGCGATAACCGATTACCATGTTACTTTATAATATATTAACACATTAAATTGCTTTAAGCAGACGACGTGAACTATTTGAAAAGTCCAAAGCATCTGTCGTAAAAACTATAAAAATAAACAAAAAAGTTACACAATCAAATATGCAGTTTAATCTATTAATAATTTCCATAGGGAAAATTACCTCAAACGCTTAGTTACTAATTGACTAGCGATTGCAAGTTAGATATAATCATAAATTATTCAGAATTTGATAAATTACTTTATAATTCTTAGGGAATAAATAGTTAAAATAAATTTAAAAAGAAAACTACTAATTTATTTCATAGTATACAAAAGTAATCTATTGATTTTGTGTGTTAAAAAAAATCTTATGCATCTGCATATAAGATATCCTTATTTAATAAATTAATAAAAAACTTTTAGTTACGCCAAAGACAACCAAAAGCTAAATAAAAACATTCAATAAGCACTGATTAAGGAAAATTAACTTAAATTCAGCAAATTATAACTCACACAATCAAAGCTTATATTGCCTTGGTCAAGTAAAATTATTTCTATCTTTCCCCGCAGGCTGCTAGCCGAAATCAAGTTTAATGATGAATAAATAAAGATTGCCTAAAATTTTTATCACCTTTCATTGATAATACTAGTGGTTTTTCAGAAAAAAGAAATTAGCAATACAAAAAATTACTCAACAGTGCGAAAAAATATCCCATAATAAGCCATAAACAATTATAATTAATCGCTAATCGACTATAATGTGAGTATAATAATTAAAAAATTTTTGGTGGCCCCGGAGGGACTCGAACCCTCACGCCATAGGCTCGCGATTTTAAGTCGCGTGCGTCTACCAAATTCCGCCACGGGGCCAGTATATCATGCGGAGCAAAATACTCGTAATGTAGTCTTGACATAATTTTTTTAAACCAAACGCATCCTACTTACACTGAATATAATTTAGATATGTTAATTTTGATATATTTTTTACGTATAAATAGACTTTTTTATCATAAAATAAAAATGGCAACATATAATGTCTCATTGTTTCCTAATTGGCTATTAAATATAGCATAACAAAATAAAATAATTAGATTTAATTGTTTTGATGTCTTTTAGAAAAACCAACTATTAGCATATACGGCATTAATTATTTTTTATTATAAATTAGAAAACACCTTAATTTATGATTGTAAAACTAAAATAATAAAATATTAAGATATTATTTTATTATTTTAATGAAAATTCTAACCATATGTTGAATACTACCTTATTCAAACAAATTTTTTTTCAAAAAATCTTGCGAATTACCACACTAAGGTTTTTAGTAAACTTAAAATTAAAGTTAAGAAATTCAGTGAATAGTAGAATACATATTCCGGTGCTATTGTCTGAAATGTTAACTGCACTAGCTCCTATTTCAGGGAAGTGTTATCTAGATGGCACTTTTGGTTCTGGTGGTTATACTCGGGCAATATTGGAAAAAGCTGATTGTACTGTTCTTGCCATTGATCGAGACCCTGAATCAATTGCTCGTGCCCAAATCATGAAAAAAGAATTTAATGATAGAAAGAGAAAGCATCTTATTCCCTTACAAGGCAGATTTAGTCAAATGTATACGCTTGCTAAAACTGCTGGATATTCTACTGTAGATGGCGTAACCCTTGACTTAGGCTTTTCTTCTGCACAGATGGACAATCCTAAACGTGGCTTCTCTTTTCGCTTCGATGGACCACTTGACATGCGGATGGAAAGTAGTGGCATGACAGCTGCTGATTTAGTCAATACAGCAAGCAAAAAAGAATTATCCGATATTATTTTCTATTTAGGAGAAGAGCGTTACGCCTGTCGTATTGCCAAAGCAATTGTCGAGGCAAGGAAAATTGTTCCTATTAACAGGACAAGTGATCTTGCTGCTCTTGTTCGGCGTTCACTGCCTTATTCAAATTACAAGAGTATTGATCCAGCTACTCGTACCTTTCAAGCTTTACGCATTTATGTGAACAATGAACTTGAAGAACTTGAGCATGGTTTGGATGCCGCAGAACAATTATTAGCTCCTGGTGGTAAGCTTGCAGTAGTTTCTTTTCATTCGTTGGAAGATCGAAAGGTAAAGCTTTTATTACGTAAGCGTTCTGGGCATGATCCCAACCCCTCACGCTATGATCTAGAAGCTATTGCTGGCAAATGCACAGGCTTTTCGCCTACTTTTGTCAATACACTATTTCCACTAATCCTTCCACAGAAGGACGAGATTGCGCAAAACCCTCGTGCTCGTTCTGCTCGTTTACGAATTGGTTATCGCACTGAAGCTTTAGCATGGAGATTACAAGAAAAAAGCAATAAAATTGTTTAACATTTTTTATTTGTTGGTTAGCAATAAGTATTGAATAGTGATTTTTTTAAAAACAGTTTAATACAAACTAACTTACCATATTAAATCCTAGCACTAATTAACTTTGCTTTTAATAACATTTCCTTAGCTGAATTAATCTTTAAGTATTATTTTTCTTTCAAGGCCTTACCAGATTAAGGATTTTTTTAGAAAAAACAATAAACCTAGAAAAAAAAATTATTGCATTAATATTAATAATATTATGGCAAAACCTGCTACAAACATTATAGATACCATCATCTTTACCATATTGCTTTTTTAATAAAGCAACTAAGAAATACTAAATAAAAAGCTAGAGCACTATAATTTATAGTAAACATAGTGTAATACGCGGGCAATATCATTGCACAAAACAATTTGTATATTTTTACGATAAATCTCTATTGAACAATAGAATGTGATTAAATTTTAACCTTATATATTATGCGAATCAGTTTAGCGAAATACTGAAGTTAGAGTCTTGCGTCTTTCTGCTCTTATTAATTATCAAGATTTATCATCCATGACACTGGTTTCGGAAGATCCAGAAATACTCGGACTAACAGCAGATAGCCGTAAGATACAACCAGGATTTTTATTTGCTGCCCTCCCCGGCTCTAGATTAGATGGCCGCAACTATATACTTGAAGCTATCGCTAACGGTGCAATAATTGTCTTAACAACACCAAATATTATTGAATGTGCTGTTGGAATAGTACGTGACAAGAATCCTCGCCGCCAACTGGCTTTAATGGCTGCCCGCTTTTACAGCAAGCAGCCGAAAACATGCGTCGCTGTAACTGGCACCAACGGAAAAACCTCAGTAGCTGATTTTACCAGACAAATATGGCATAGTGCCGGATATTTGGCTTCATCAATTGGCACCTTAGGAACCACTGTAGAAAACATCATTACCAATTCAAACTTAACAACTCCAGACGCGGTAGAAATTCACAAAATACTACACAACCTCGCTCAAGCAAATATTAATCATTCTGTTTTAGAAGCTTCTAGTCATGGACTAGACCAGTTTAGGCTTGACGGTGTGCATATTAGGACTGCTGCTTTTACTAACCTAACGCGTGATCATTTCGACTATCATATCAATATTGACAATTATCGCAGAGCTAAGCTTGGCTTATTTGAAAGAGTAATGCTCTCGGGCGGAACTGCTGTGATAAACATTGATTCGCCAGAATTTAATAATTTCTATACGGTAGCAAAACGTAATCAACACCAGATTGTATCTTACGGAATGCATTCGAGTGCTAGACTGCGTATTATTAGCCAAAGGATACAACCGAACGGCCAAGAGCTAGAGATTACTATCGATGGAAATTACTATCTGGTCAAATTAACCCTAATTGGTAATTTCCAAGCTTGGAATGTTCTATGTGCTTTAGGTTTAGCGATAAGTAGTGGTACACCCATACGACTGGCTTTAGAAGCTTTGCCTTTGTTAACCAGCGTACGCGGGCGCTTAGAGCGAGTAGCAGTACTAGAAAATGAAGCTGCAATTTATGTTGATTACGCTCATACTTCACATGCTCTGAAATCGGTTCTGCAAGCAGTTCGTCCTCATACGAATGGGAAACTCTGGTGCATACTTGGCTGCGGCGGCGATCGTGATCCTGGTAAACGATCAATGATAGGTGCTACTGCTGGCGAATACGCTGACCGAGCAATCATTACTGATGACAATCCTCGCTCCGAGAACCCGGCCAAGATTCGAGCCACCATTCTTGCAAGTTGCAAAAATGGCATAGAAATCTCTGACCGACGTACTGCAATATATGAAACTATTGCCAAACTAGATACTGGGGACATACTAATAATAGCTGGAAAGGGTCATGAGAATGTACAGGAAATTAACGAGATGAAATATCCATTAAACGACTCATGCATTGTTCGTGAAGCGATTACTGCAATAAAGTATTCAAGATGACCGCTCTATGGACACGTACCGCCGCTGTTGAAGCGACCAAAGGTCAGATAGTCGGAGACAATTGGTCCGCTTATGGAATAAGCATCGATAGTCGTAAAATTAAAACAGGTGATATTTTTATCGCACTACCAGGGAAACGTGTCGACGGGCATCAATTTGTCATCTCTGCCCTGAATTTAGGTGCTTCTGCTGCTCTAGTCTCACACATACCAAATGGCCTAGATAACGCGCCTTTGCTTATAGTAAAGGATGTCTTAAAAGCGCTGAAAGATTTAGCACATTTTGCTCGAGCACGTTCTAATGCGCGGATAGTAGCTGTAACCGGCAGTGTCGGTAAAACTGGGACCAAGGAAATGCTTGCCAGGACCCTTGGCGCAGATGGAAAAACCATAGCTAGCGTTGGTAACTTAAACAATCATATAGGCGCACCAATGTCGTTGGCTAGCTTGCCAGCAGATTGCGATTTTGCAGTGTTTGAGCTTGGTATGAACCATTCCAACGAAATTAGACCGCTAGCCCAAATGATAGCACCGCATGTTACTATAATAACTAATGTTGAGCTCGTACATACCGAATTTTTTAATAGCATCGAGGATATTGCTGACTCCAAAGCTGAAATCATGGAAGGCCTTCTGCCTGGTGGAATTGCTGTCTTGAATGCTGATAACAGTAGCTTTGTAAGATTACGCAAAAGAGCTCAAGCGCTATGCATAGATCAAATCGCTACCTTTGGGCGTGGTGCAGCCTGCGATATACGTGGTATCAAAATTGAACCTTTCAGCGATGGCACAAAAGTAATTGCTAGCGTGGCAGGTAAAGAAATTAGCTGGACAGTTGGTTGTATCGGTCTTCACTGGGGGTTGAATAGCCTTGGAGTTATTGCCGTCCTTCATGCCCTAGGTCTTTCAATTATACCATTACTCAAACAATTATCTGTATTTTCACCCTTACGTGGTCGAGGTAATCAAGTAATGATTACTACCATAGACAATGGTATTGCTTTATTGATCGACGAAAGCTACAGTGCTAGTCCTAAAAGTATGCGAGCAGCATTGTCTGTATTTGCCGCAACCCGGGGAAAGCGTAAAATTGTAGTACTAGGGGATATGCTAGAGCTAGGCAACATAACCTCGATTGCACATGCTAACTTAAAAAATACTATTGATGATATAAAACCAGAATTAATCTACTTATGCGGAGATGGAATGTCTCATTTACGTGAAGCCTTGGGTCGAGACCGTATAACTTTGTGGACCAAAACAGCCAATGCACTTGTAGAATCAGTCGTAAATAACGTAACGGATGGAGATGTCGTCCTGGTAAAAGGAGCTTTTGCTATGGGAATGCAAAAAATTGTATCCGCTCTTGAAAAGAAAAGGAATATTCTATAGAAATGCGTGAATTAAAATAATAATATCA
The DNA here is from genome assembly GCF_000319385.1 of Candidatus Endolissoclinum faulkneri L2. Classification (GTDB taxonomy): domain Bacteria; phylum Pseudomonadota; class Alphaproteobacteria; order Thalassobaculales; family Thalassobaculaceae; genus Thalassobaculum; species Thalassobaculum faulkneri. Next base: position 1,089,031 of record NC_019566.1, read on the forward strand.
AGATGATCTACGACTTTATTGCTAATAAGCTTCCTGTTATTAGTATATTAAGCTCTTTAAGTTTTCGCTTTAGTGCAGCACTGCTAACGGCATTATTTATTTCTTTTGTTTTTGGGCCAAAAGCAATACATTACTTAAAAAGTAATCAAGTGAATGGTCAGCCAATTCGTAATGATGGTCCAGAAAGCCACCCTATAACTAAAAAGGGTACGCCTACTATGGGCGGATTAGTCATTTTAAGTGCACTAATAATCTCCACTGTATTATGGGCAAAGCCGTCGAATGTGTATGTTTGGACTACTTTATTTATTAACATTAGCTTCGGCATAATTGGATTCTTCGACGATTGGCTAAAGATAAATAGAAAAAACATCAAAGGATTAAAAATTAAGTTGAAGTTGGCATGCCAATTCATTGTTGCTACAGTAGCAACATTAGCTATCATTTCTACCGTTGAAAGAACAATAGCCTTTGGTATAATTGTACCATTATTTAATAATATTTTATTCAATCTAGACTGGTTTTTTATTCCATTTGCTATTTTTACGATGATCGGTACTGCAAACGCAGTAAATCTAACCGACGGTCTTGACGGGTTAGCTATCATGCCAATAATTATCATTGCTAGTGTATTTGCGTTGATATCTTATATTGCTAGTAATACATCACTCGCAAGCCATCTGCATATTTACCACTTACCAAATACTGGGGAAATGACAATTGTCTGCGGTGCGCTGATTGGAGCATGCTTAGGTTTTCTTTGGTTTAATGCTCCGCCAGCTACAGTATTCATGGGCGACACTGGATCATTATCGTTAGGAGCAACGCTTGGAGCAATAAGTATCATCACTAAGCAAGAATTGATGCTAGCTATCGTTGGTGGTCTATTCATAATGGAAACAATTTCAGTTGTCATGCAAGTCGCTTCTTTCAAACTAACAGGCAAACGCATCTTCCGAATGTCCCCTTTACATCATCACTTTGAAAAAAAAGGCTGGCAAGAATCAACTATAGTGATCCGATTTTGGATTATCGCAATTGTTTTAGCTTTGATTGGTTTATCTACATTAAATTTTAGTTTGACGTAATGATAAAATTAGATTTCGCAAAAAATAAACGCTACGCTGTCATGGGACTTGGAATATCTGGAATGCTAGCAGCTCGAGCATTAGCAGAAGCCGGTGCTGATGTTTTAGCTTGGGATAATGTAGATAATGCTCGCAATCACGTTAGTGGTATAGAAGGTGTGAAATTAGAAAATCTAGCCATCCGAGGACTTGACAAAGTCGATGCTTTAATTCTTTCCCCTGGCATCCCGCATACCTACCCAAAACCACATCCAGTAGCTGCAGAAGCCAAGAGAAGAGGTTTACCCGTCATAGGTGACATCGAATTAATGCTGCGTGCTCTCCCTAATCGCAAAAGTGTAGTTATCACGGGCACCAACGGCAAATCTACCACTACTGCCCTAATCGGCCACCTATTAGGCTCAATTGGATTAAGAGTTGAAATTGGCGGCAATATAGGACGTCCTGTATTAAATTTGAATGACCCAGGTCACGAGGGAATACTAGTACTAGAACTAAGTTCATACCAGCTTGAACTTACCCCATCAATTGCACCAACTATAGCGGTATGGCTTAATATAAGTATTGATCACATAGAAAGGCACGGTAATTTGGCTGGCTATGTTGAAGCTAAAAAACGAATATTTGCTAACCAGCACGGCAATAGTACAGCTATAGTAGTTGTCGATGATGAACCCTCTACTATAGTTGCTAATGCATTGCGCCAAAATGGGAATAATTTAATCGAGGTCTCTCAGAAGCGACAGATTCTTGGTGGTATTTATGTTGATCAAGGCTTTCTAATTGATGCGCGATCAAACCAATCACACAAAATATTTGATCTTAACTGTGTTCAATCTTTACCCGGTGCACATAATAAACAAAACGCCGCAGCCGCAGCTGCCGCTTGCTTGGCCCTCGGCTTTAGTCGTGAAGTAATAGCAAAAGGCATTACTTCGTTTGCAGGATTAGCACATCGTTTAGAATTAGTTGCGGTGTATGACAATGTCGCTTATGTAAATGATAGCAAAGCAACCAATGCTGCTGCTACAGCACAGGCTCTTAGTTACTACAATACAATTTATTGGATTGTAGGTGGATGCGCTAAAGAGGGTGGTATTGAGCAACTAGCACCTTGGTTTAATCGAATTAAGCGTGCATATCTGATTGGCGAAAGTGCTTGTGCTTTCTTACACCAAATCGGTAACGGTTGCCTTACTGTGTTATCATATACACTTGAAAGAGCAATACGCCAAGCACATGCCGAAGCATTGGAAGATAATATTGTGGGTGCGACGGTACTGCTATCACCAGCTGCAGCTAGCTTCGATCAGTTCCCTAATTTTGAAGTTCGCGGTGCGCAATTTAAAGCGTTAGTCCACACACTCACTTCCTGACTATGAGGTCATCTGGTTATTATTGTAAGTCAATACTTATTAGATAACTTCCGTAAAAATTACGTTAGCTACTATAGCTCTTGTTTACCTTAACAAAAAACCTATGCAAATTGGTATTATTTTTTTTGAAACTTTATTTTATACAGTCAGTCATTTGTTAAATAATTGGGCCATGTATAATAGCCATTTTTACCTATTGTAATATATCCTTTCATTGCTTCCTTTAAGCAAAGGAATAGTTTGGTATTCTAGTATAAATTTTCATTCTTATGATTTTATAACCAATAGTTACATGCAACAAGTTTATTTTTCTATTTGTAAAATAACCTTTTGTGCTTATTATTCTGAATAATGAGAGAACCTTTAATCTCAAACAAAAATAAAATAAATTAATCTTAAAATATCATAAATTATGAAAGATAATTACAATTAGGTATACTCTGTCGGCCGTAGAACAATGATACAAATTCTTTCCTTGGTTATTATCATGACACACTATCTGATAAATGCTATTTTAGCAAAGGCTAGGAAATAATAGCGTGATCGACAGGCGTACTATTGTATTAGCTTCTGGAGGCACTGCTGGGCATATCTATCCAACCAAGGCCTTGGCTGAATTATTAGTTGCAAGCGGTTACCGAGTAGTCTTAATCACTGACACTCGTGGCTACTATTTCAAAGAATCATTTGCTAATATTGAGGTGTATAAGATCAGAGCATACGGCATTGCCAAACTCAGCATTATTCAAAAAATTAAAGGTGTAACTAAACTCCTTTTTGGATATTTAGATGCTTGTCGGTTAATAGATGAATTAAATCCTACCGCACTATTTAGCTTTGGAGGATATGCCTGTGTACCGACAGTACTTGCAGCAAGTTGCCGCGGTATTCCTATTATTCTTCACGAACAAAACGCCGTAGCTGGCAGAAGTAATCAGCTATTAGCTAAAAAAGCTTCAATTATAGCTACTAGTTTTGAGCAAATCGAAAAAATTCACAAACAAGATCAATATAAGATTATACTAGTTGGCAATCCAGTACGTGCAGAGATTAAAGCTATGCGGACAATAGATCCGCCACCGCTAACACCAGATGGCCCATGCAAAATTCTAGTAACTGGAGGTAGCCAAGGTGCTAGCTTCTTTGCTACACTGATTCCAGCTGCCATTGCTCTGATACCAAAGCGAATTAGCTCTCGATTACACATAGCTCAACAGGCTAGGTTAAACGAGATTAAGCAAATAATAGCTGCTTATCGTGCGATAGGTATTGATGCCGATGTAAGACAATTCTTCAATGATATGCCAGAGCGTCTTCGCGCAGCACACTTAATGATTTGTCGCTCTGGTGCTTCCACATTAGCAGAAAATACAGTCGTTGGTCGACCAGCGCTGTTAGTACCATACCCTAACGCAGTTGATGATCATCAAACAGCCAATGCTCGCGCTATAGAAGCAGCAGAAGGTGGTATACTTTTACCTCAAGCTAATCTTACGCCAGCATATCTCGCTAAATTACTCACAGATTTGTTTAGTAACACTAAACGGTTATCCTATATGACTTCTGCTGCTCGCGCTTATGGCCGACCAAACGCAGTGGAGGATCTTGCAAACACTATTTATCTATTGCGAGATCTTAGCTAAGAATGCGGCAAAATCAATACCAAGACAATCATCAGCATCCAGTATATTAACAAAACATCATCGCATGAGCATTATCCCCTTTACAATAGGCATTATACATTTCATCGGTATTGGGGGGATAGGCATGAGCAGTATCGCTGAAATCCTGCATAGCCTTAATTATCATGTGCAAGGCAGTGATATTGCCCAAAATATCAATACAAAGCGACTTGAGCAACTTGGCATTAGGATATTTATAGGACATTCTGGAAATAATATAATTAAGGCTTCCGTTGTGGTTATTTCCAGCGCTATCAAGATGGATAATCCAGAGTTGATTGCAGCTCGTGAAAGAATAACACCAGTGGTACATCGCACGGATATGCTAAAGGAACTAATGCGCCTAAAGAGATCTATCGTCGTCTCTGGAACTCATGGCAAGACGACGACAACCTCTATAGTTTCAGCAGTATTAAATAGCGGTAAAATTGACCCTACGATAATTAATGGGGGTATTATAAATGATTATGGAAGCAACGCTCACCTTGGAAAGAGCGAATGGATGGTAATAGAGAGCGACGAAAGCGATGGTAGTTTTACGAAACTACAAGCGACAATTGCAATAGTAACCAATATTGACCATGAACACCTAGACTTCCACGGTTCCTTAGATAACCTAAAGCAAGCATTTGAAATTTTTGTGCGAAATATATCATTCTATGGCTTCGCTGTACTCTGCCTAGACAATCAAACAGTTGAGAGTATAATTCCACGAGTATTAGATAGAAGGATCATTACTTATGGATTTAATACGCAGGCAGATATTCGCGCCATTGATGTGAATACAATCTCAAAGGGAGTAAACTTTACCGCAATAATTACCGATCGTATGCGCAAAAAAACAAGGAGCATAGATAACATATTTTTTCCAATGTACGGCCGACATAACGTCCAAAATGCACTAGCTTCTATTGCTGTAGCTACTAATCTTGGCATTGATGACAATCAAGTGCGCAACGCATTGAAAAAATTCACGGGTGTGCAACGTAGATTCACCAAAATAGGTGAATCTGGTGGCATAAAAGTGATTGACGATTATGCGCACCATCCAGCAGAAATTGCTGCTTTGTTATCTGCTATTCGGGAGATAACTAGAGAAAATCAGATCGTCGCAGTCGTACAACCACATCGCTATACTCGTTTACGTGACCTATTTGAAGATTTCTGTTGTTGTTTTAGGGCAGCTGACCTTGTAATTGTCTCTGAGGTTTATGCTGCGGGCGAAACAAGTATAACAGGCATTAGTCGAGATGCTCTGGTATCTGGCTTACGAGCACATGGCCAGCAGAAGGTAATGCCCTTAATCAATCCCATAGAACTTGCTGGTATGGTGGTTAATTTTTGCGAGAAAGGTGATATAGTAATTTGTCTTGGGGCTGGTAGCATTACTGAATGGGCCCATAACTTACCAGCTCAAATTGATCGCATTATCAGCAAATGATCTATCCTAATAATGAATCAACACAGTATAATATAGTAATCTAATGCTATATTAATTACCTAGCTTATCTGGCAAATTTATTATAAAGTAATTACATTCGATTAAACCACTACTGTAAGTAGCAATGAATAAACTTATCGATCAACTGCCTAAAGTACGCGGCCAATATTATGGGGACACTTCGCTCGCACCATTAACATGGTTTAAGGTTGGCGGCCCCGCCGAAGTTTTATACTATCCTGCTGATGAAAAAGATTTGATCTGTTTTCTTGCTAATAAGCCCAATGGCGTGCCAGTAACAGTGATTGGACTCGGTTCTAATCTATTGGTTCGTTCCGGCGGATTAGACGGTGTAGTAATTCGTTTACGCAAACCATTTGCCAAGATAACAATTAATGACGACAAGATAATCGCTGGAGCAGGCGCTTTAGATGTGACAGTCGCTGCTAAAGCACAAAAAGCTGGATTGGGTGGATTAGAATTCTTATCAGGCATTCCCGGATCTATAGGTGGTGCACTGCGAATGAATGCTGGCGCTTATGGTAAAGAAGTATGCGATGCATTAATATCAGCACAAGTCTTAGATCCTGTTGGCAATGTTTATATTATTTCTTCTGAAGATATGGGCTTTTCATATCGTAACAGCAAGTTACCAGTGGATTGGATTGTCATACAAGCAACTTTTCAGGCAAAGCCCGGGGTGGAAGCAAAAAATATTGCTAAAAGGATGCGCAAAATTCAAAGTGTGCGTAACAGTACTCAGCCATACCACGCACGCACATGCGGTTCTACCTTTACTAATCCATCAGGGGATAAAGCGTGGAATTTGATTAATAAAGCTGGCTGCTGCGGTTTACGCATAGGCAACGCCATGGTATCAGAATTACACTGTAATTTTTTGCTTAATATTGGAAACGCTACCTCAGATGATATCGAACGTCTGGGGGAAGAAGTTCGTTTTCGGGTTAAAGAAACTAGCGGTTTTGAACTAGATTGGGAAATTCACAGAATCGGTAAAATAGTAAATGTAAGGGAAGAAACATGAGTCATGCAAATAATCACATAGCTGTTCTAAGAAATAGCTCTTCTCCAGAGGGAGCAGTATCTTTATCGTCTGCTCGAGAATGTGCTAAGGCCCTACGCCAAACAGGATTTCAGGTAAGTGAAATTGACATCGATTGTAACATAGCTTCTAAACTAAAAGCAATACAACCAAATGTGTGCTTTAACGCTTTGCATGGGCCAGTTGGCGAAGATGGTACAATTCAAGGCTTACTAAACATATTGGGCATCCCATACACTCACTCTGGCGTACTTGCTTCCGCTATAGCAATGAATAAGGCAATAGCAAAAAATATATTTTTTAGTAGAGGGTTACGTTGTCCTATTGGTAAAGTAGTTACACCTATTTCTTTTAAAACTAGGCAACCGATAGAACCTCCCTATGTAATAAAACCGGTTAACCAAGGTTCCAGTGTCGGTATTTGTGTTATTAAAAAAGGCGATGATCACCAACCAATCTGGAGTGAATGGAATTTCGGTAATCAAGTTTTAGTAGAAGAATTTATTGAAGGCCGTGAGTTAACTGTCGCTATTTTTGACGGTAATCCGCTAGAAATTACTGAAATAATCTCCTCGAATATGTTTTACGATTATGAAGCTAAATATGTTAAAAAAGAATCTCGCCATGTTATACCAGCTCAAATACCTTTGTCAATTCGTAATGAAGCAATCAGTATGGCTCTCCAAGCACACGAGGCGATTGGCTGCCGTGGCATTAGCCGATGCGATTTTCGTTATGACGACACTAAATCAAATTCTGGTACCTTGTACCTTCTAGAATTAAACACACAACCAGGCATGACACCAACGTCACTTCTAGCAGAGCAAGCAGCTTTTCGTGGAATATCTTTTACAGAAATAGTCACCCGCATGGTAAGTAACGCCCAATGTGACTATTAATAAGAAGATCTGTTAATTAATATATATCACGTTACAAACTTACAAACAATTCACAATGAATATTTTTATGACTTATTCACCCATTATTATTTTTAATTAATTAGTTCGGATTATTATCCTCCTAGAGAGGATAATAAATTAGAGTATTATGCCAGGCTATTACACTTGAAAAAAGTGATTAGCAATAATTTATTGATATTGTTAGTATTCGCTTTGGCTATAAAATAATATAGTAATTTTATTAAGAATAATGGGCATATCTACTAGATATCACTCCTACAAAACACCCAAAGTAATAGGTTACTTTGGGTAAAAATACGCATGAGAGTAATGCTTATTACAATATACTAAGTAATTTTATACATCAATCCGAGTATGATGCTAAAATAAGTTGTTTTTCTTTAAGAAATTCGAAGCATTAAAAAATAGTTTAATTTATATATTATTACCTATAATAGCATGTTAAGAATGTAAATATTATAATACTTAAAGATATATTTCATAATTTTCTGTTATACATATAAAATTGATAAACTATTCACGTAAATTAGGGTCATTTACTCTGCAGTATTGCATATACACGCAATATTATATTCTTTTATTTTCAATATTAAATACTAATAAGATTAGTACACATGATTTATGAGATTTTTAAAAAAAAATTTATAAAAACTGAAATTTAACATCTGACTTTGTATTTTAACTAATAATTATTTTTGTTATAAAAATAATTATTAGTTAAAAGTAGCTAAAAAAAATCATCTGACTCAAAGTGTAGTTTTTCTATTTTAGGATAAGATTTTATTCTTGCGTTTTTAGTGATAAAATCTTAGCAAATAAATATCCCAAGAAATTTGTTGTAATTTTCTTATGCTATTTTAACAGACTATACGCATATATATAATATTTTTTATTAAAAAAACAAAATTGTTTAATTAAAATAAATTAAAGAATATTACATTTAATGTAATATCAATTTACTTTACTTTTATAGTTAAATGAATTGAATAGTAACAATTACAGAAATATTATTAAATAATAAATGTACTTTACTACCGTTATTAGACTAATAAATATTTTATTATAATAAATCGTGAATGTTATTAATTTTGTGGCCTTATTATTATAGTTAATTAATAAACCATCATACTTTAAAGAAATAAATATTTATAAAAATACCCGATTTGCTTAAATCAATCTTCATACTAGACCATCAAAGGTAAACATTGTTACATTAATAATGTTTTATGTTTATTATTTTTATTATATAAAAAATCGATAGAGTAAATACTACTAGTAATAGATTACTTTCCCAAATGATTGAGTAAAGATTTACTTGTTTTTAAAAACTATGCTTATCCCATAGAATAAAGCAATAAGCTTATTATTTGTGGGAATAAAAATCACAAAAATCTTATTTAACTTTGATCAAATTATATTATATAATATTTGATATATAAATAAGTTTTGTATATTTTTCTCCTAGTAATCTCTTGTTAACTAAAATTTTGACTGCTATTTTAGATCTTATCTAATCACTACTTAAAACAATCTAACTTATTAATGCGCTCGCCGTAAATATTTTCTTATATAAGAAAAAATTCTTAATGATCTACTAAACCACTTAATCAAAGATTTGGAGCTAAAGTTTTATCAAATTAATTATGATTAACTTATCTCCACTGATTAATATTGATCTTAAATTAACACAAAGAATTGCCTATTAGCAAGAATAATAAAGTTATTTAACTATAACTATCAGGCACTACTTAACTCAATCAAATTCTATTTTTGTATAATTATACCAAAAATAAAAAAATATGTGATGCAAGCAAACTTATTTAACTCGATAAATTAAGTAAATATTTTTTATACATTCTATCGGTAATCAACATAATTTTTATTAATAATTTATAACAAAAAATGAATTTATCATCTTTAGTGAAATGTATTTTATCCATTATAGTTTTTGCTCTGCTTCATGTGAAGATATACCATAAACACAAAATAATTGATATTGGGAGTGACAATGGCGACACGATTTTCAAAATATGAGACAGCGTTTCGCCAAAAAACTCTTAAGCAATCCATTGCCTGCAGCGGAGTAGGACTGCACTCAGGCAAATATGTTACTATGAAACTTTGTCCAGCTCCAATAAATCATGGAATAGTCTTCCATCGCACCGATATCAACGACTGTAACCAACTAATATCAGCAAGATACGATAACGTAGTTGATACAAAACTTTGTACAGTCATCGCCAATGAAGACAATATATGCGTTGGCACGATTGAACATTTAATGGCTGCCTTTGCTGGTTGTGAGATTAACAATGCTTTAGTTGAAGTTGATTGTACCGAACTAGCTATCATGGACGGATCTTCTGAGCCTTTTGTTTGCATGATTGATTCTGCTGGTATCGTCGAGCAAGATGCACCTCGTCAAGTCATTGAGATCCGCAAACCGATTACTGTTGACATGGATGATAAAAGAGTAACGTTAAGCCCTGCTAATTGCTATGCAATCGATTTTGAGATTGATTTTGCAAGTAAAGCGATTGGTCGTACTGTATGGGGAATAGAGATGGTAAACAGTACATTCCGAGATGAGATCGCACAAGCGCGCACTTTTGGATTACTAGAAGAAGTAGAATACTTACAAGCTAACGGATTAGCTCGGGGTGGAAGCTTAGATAATGCTATCGTAGTTGACGGTGATAAAGTATTAAACCATGATGGTCTGCGTTTTAAAGATGAATTCGTGCGTCATAAAGTACTAGATTGCGTAGGTGATTTATATCTTGCTGTTGCCCCATTAATTGGGCGTGTAAACGCAGTAAAAGCAGGTCACCAGATAAACAACGCTGCTCTACGAGCACTTTTCGCTGATCCAAGCGCATACGCGATTGTTGACTATGCGCATAGTCGTGTTATCGAATAACTGCTTTTAGCAACACAATAAATTCACTGCCCTATTATTTAAATAATAGCTTCCTAAAAAGAGCCTTTAGCAAAATCAAATTAATATCTCTAATAAGTTTTAATTTGGCTATGGAATACCGGCAAATTACTCCATAATCCATTATACAAAGTATAAGGTATTATATTTAAACTATACCATTTTTTAAAACAGCCTAGTAACAGTTAAATTTAAAATTATTATATTATACAAACTAAAAATTAATCAATCCTTATAGACTATTAAGAGATTGTTTTAATAAATTAGACTATAAATTCTTTCTGAAGATAGGGCTTAAATTGTCCTCATCTTTCAAGCAATCTTAATAAACACTTGATTATAGTCCGCCATGCTCAGTTTAAGCACAAGATTTGATTAAATACTATCTATAACAATAAAAGAAAAATAACTAATAAAGCAACTCCTATCAGATAACCGAAGAAGTTTTCTTACTAGTTCTAAAGCAGTTTTTGCTTGCGGATCAAAATATTATATTACGACAGTAATTAGCAAAAAGTTTGTCTAACTAGACTATACAAACTCATGAGTTTTGTTGTAATCTACCATAATTAAGATAAACATTATTTTATGAACTTTTTGACGTATACCATTGATAGATTGTGTTATAAAACTAGTTTGATTTTATCATATTCAATATATTAATCTAATGATTAAATACGTAAAATCTTGGCAATAAAGTGCAAAAAATTTCTTTTTTTTTGACAATAAATGTTTTTAAATAGTGCCTGATCACAAAACGCTTAAAATGTGCTTTAAAAATAGCAATCTAATTTATACTATATCGTTCGAATCAATAGATTCCCTTAGATTAATATCAATGCCGCAATTGTGAAAGAATTCAATCAATTCACCAGATTCAAACATCTCACGCACAATATCGGATCCACCAACGAACTCACCTTTTACGTAAAGTTGGGGGATAGTAGGCCATTGCGAATACTCTTTAATAGCTTCACGAATAATTTGATCTTTAAGTACGTTAATACTTTTAAATTTAATGCCAAGATTACCCAATATTTGCACGACAATAGAAGAAAAACCACATTGTGGAAATTCAGCACTACCTTTCATAAATAATAAGACATCACTACTAGCAATTTCCTGCTTAATTTTTCTTTTCATACAGTCATCAAGCATTTTAAATATTCCTTTTAGTTTTCAGATTATTAAATGATCTCATTTTTGTGTATGAATAATAAACAAAAAAATCTTCTTTAATCTATAATCATCAGTCAAACTGATGATGCATCTAACTTTTCTTCATGCAAGATAACGATATCAAAAAAATAAACTATCGCGATACATTCGACCTTATTCTTAATAGTCAGCCAAACAACTTTTCTTAATTGAACTCTATCAAGAGATAGGCTTATGTCTGCTTGTGTAAACAAGCAGAGGTTTATCAGGTTATTTAGTTCTTCTTATCGTTCAGCATGCCTAATCAATTTTTATAGCTCATGTATGCTGGCATCCATTTTTCATACCTATAGCTTAATTCTTCCACAGAAATTATAATCATCCCATTAAGTGTCAATATACCAGTTTTATTAACAATACCAACTACAGTTGAGGGAACACTAGCAGATAAGGCATCGTCAATAACTTTCATAGGATATGAAGTAGCAACAATATATCTACCTTGCTCCTCACCAAAGCACCAAGCATGCAGCAAGGCGTCTTCAGGTTTAATTATATCAACACCAAAAACCTTTAAGGCTAGCGCCATTTCAGCAATTGATACTAATAACCCACCATCAGAAACATCATGACAAGCGCTTACCACACCCTCAGCAATTAAACTACGGACTAAATTACCAGTGCGCCTTTCAGCAACAAAATCAATTGGTGGGGGAGCGCCTTCTTCCCTACCTTCCAGTTCACGCAAATAAACTGAAGAGCCAAGCCAACCGTCCTTATGATTAGCGGGCTGGCCAAGAACGACAAGAGTATCTCCAGCGGTTCTTAGGGCTAAAGTAACAATTTTAGAACAATTATCAATGACGCCAACACCACCAACAACTGGGGTAGGCAAAATTGCATTACCGTTTGTTTCATTATAAAGCGAGACATTACCTGATACGATAGGATAATCCAAAGCTTGGCAAGCTTCTCTCATGCCGTTTATACACCCTACCATTTGACCCATAATTGTAGGATTTTGGGGATTACCAAAATTTAAATTATTTGTCACTCCTATTGGGGTAGCACCAATTGCAATAATATTACGCCAAGTTTCTACTACTGCTTGGGCACCACCGATTTTCGGATCTGCTAAACAATATCGCGGAGTACAATCAACTGTGAGGGCGAGAGCTCGCTGAGTATTATGGATACGTATAACGCCGCTATCAGCTTCTCCCGGTTTGATTATAGTATCGCCCATAACTAAATGGTCGTACTGTTCCCATATCCAACGTCGACTAGCCATGTCTGGGCATGACATTAACCTAGCTAAAGCCTCTCCCAGGGAAAACTGCGGTGCGGGCACGTCGATAGCTGCAATCACTGGAGAAGAGACGATCGGTAAGTACGCACGATCATATTCTGGTGCTTCTCCGACCAATCGTCTAATTGGAATATCGCATTGCACAGTGCCATCCTTTTTCAATACTAGATGGCCAGTATCATTTACTGAGCCAATTATCGCAAAATCTAAGTCCCATTTTTTGAATATTACCTGCGCCTCATCCACACTTTCCCAACGCATGATCATAAGCATACGCTCCTGACTCTCTGAGAGCATGATCTCATATGTACTCATTCCTAATTCGCGCACTGGGACTTGATCAAGGTCAAGTTCTACACCAACGCTTCCCTTGTCAGCCATTTCAATGCTAGCAGAGGTAAGGCCAGCAGCGCCCATATCTTGGATGGCAATTATGCAATCTCTATCCATAAGTTCCAAGCATGCTTCTAATAAGAGTTTTTCAGTAAACGGGTCGCCCACTTGGACTGTAGGTCGCTTATTCTCACTATCCTTATCAAATTCCTTTGATGCCATAGTAGCACCATGAATACCATCGCGACCAGTCTTAGCACCTGCATAAACCACTGGGTTACCTAAGCCAGCAGCAGCTGAATAAAAAATCCGCTCAGTTGAGGTGATGCCTACAGTCATAGTGTTAACCAAAACATTATCATTGTAAGCAGGGTGAAAGTTAACTTCACCAGCTATAGTTGGTACACCAACGCAGTTGCTATAATCCCCTATGCCAGCTACTACACCTGAGAGCAAATGACGGGTTTTAGAATGTTTTGGATCTCCAAAACGCAAAGCGTTTAGATTTGCTATTGGTCGAGCGCCCATTGTGAATATATCGCGTAAAATGCCACCAACACCGGTAGCAGCTCCCTGGTATGGGTTGATAAAGGATGGATGATTATGGCTTTCAATCTTAAAAACTACCGCAATGCCACCACCAATGTCGATAACTCCAGCGTTTTCTCCTGGCCCCTGAATGACATGACTAGACTTTATTTCCAAGTTTTTCAGCCAACGTTTAGAGGATTTGTAGGAGCAATGTTCTGACCACATAACTGAAAATATGCCCAATTCATTTAAATTAGGATTTCTCCCAAGAATATTTATTATTAGTTTATACTCTTCCTGTGTCAAGCCGTGCTCAGATACCAAATTATCAGTAATAAAAGTATTTGTAATCATCATCTTGGACGCATAAATTATAGAAAAAAAGAATTATTAATCAATCTTTACAAAGCAAATTCTATATTAGATTTAAGCAAACAAATATACAAAGCTTAGATAATGTCAAGGCGTATTAGACATCAAATAAAATCGATTATTATGCTAAGTATAAGTGTTAATTAAATATAAATCTACATGTAATAAACAAAATTAACTAAGGTTATATAAATACATAAATTAACATTCCTGCATCTATCTGCTTTCGATTAATCAATCTGATGTTAAAGCTTTAGTTGAAAGTTTTTTTAATATTTGTAGCTTCAATTGTTATCGAAAATAGCCGATAATATACCGAGTATAAAAAATAGCTGGCTGTAATTAGCTAGAAAAATTAACGTCGTTTACCGATTAAAATCTTTAATTATAGTTTCTCTGCGACCAACAAGAACAGCTTAATTTGTATCTCCTAGATCATAATAACCTATCGAATACATACAATGGTTCATCACTATTAATAAAAAATGAATTTATTAATAGTGATGAAAATAATAAAACAATTATACATAAATATTGTTCTTAGAGTATAAACATATATAAGAACAATATTTTAGATACTTATAGGTGCTATTGTAAAGTTACCTAGAAGAACTGAACAAGATAATAAAATTGCCAACAACTTATTTATTTAGCTCCATTTAGCAGATCGTTACTCAGGCTAAGCAATTAATTAAACATATTTCGATAAGGTTAATTACTTAAATTTAATAAAATATTAATGTATAAACTAACTATATAATAATTATAAGCATAACTACTTGGGAATAGCTGTTTGGATGCTAAAAGCATGAATATCTTTATCTAAACTTTTCCCTAGGGCATTGTACACTATCTGATGCTGTTGCACAAGACTTTTACCCTCAAAAGCAGAAGATTCAACGTAACAAGAATAATTATCATCATGCAAATGTTTAATTTTTACATAAGAATTAGGCATAGCTTGTTTGATTAAGTATTTAATTTCATTCTCTTTCATAATCATAATTAACCTTTTGCTTATTGATGCTAAATTTAACTGTTTCATAGTAATAATATAGTATACTGCCTAGTTAATAAATTAACTTTCTAACTGAGATTTAAAAGCATATCTTTGCACGTCAATTAAGTATAATTTTTGCTATAAAATCAGCTGATCGGGAATAGGTTACCACAGATATTATTCAAGTTAGTAAAATACTAACTTGAATATAGGATGAAAAAGAATATTCGCTTAGATCACAGTAATGCTATTTATAAAACATGGAAAAACTGCGCAACAATCGCTTTAATTTGCTTTGTGGAAAAGCATATAAATTCAATTTAACTATATTTGTAATCAATTATCAAATTTAACTGGTGACGTTAAGGTATTAAAATAAAGCTTTTAAACAAAACAAGAATAGTTTAATAATCATGTTTTGGTTAACTAACAATCTATACAATTAATAGAGTTTATTCTAAATCGGAAAGTAAAAATTTTTTTTGATTATTATCAGCTAAGTAAACTATGATTTCATCAATCTACGAATTAACCACTACCTAGTGATCTAATATTCCTAGCAATGCTAGGTAGTCTGATATAGCTATCATGAATAAAAATGACTCTATATCCTCAGAAAAATTATTGTATACCCAATAACCAAATAATCCGGCTATTTTAGACTATATAGTCAGGCAAAATATTTTAAATTTTTAATTTAAAATATTCAAGAGAAAAAAGAGTAGTGTTCTCTAGAATAGGTTATCGAACAGCAATGTTACTTAAAATTTTCTTATCTAAGTGCAGCTGCTTTCGGTAAATAAATTGATTTTTGTGAGATAAAATAGCATTAAGATTAGAAATAGATGACATATTTTGTTAACGCTTGTTGTTTTATAGTAAGCTGGATAGCCTCTTATTTGTTCATTCACACAACCTAAATCCTATCATGTTTTACTTATTAACCGATATTAGATTTACTATTAAGTAGTTGATATTATTGTAATTTAAGAAAATAGCAAATATAATTCATAATATGTTCTATCTCATTAATTCACTGACATTGGTTATGCTAAAACTTATTTGAACAATAGCTTATAGTTAAGCTAGCAATCTAGCTGATAATTTACTACTTTTTTGAACTAAAAATAATGTATTTATTAAAATAAATTTAGCTTAATATATACATTACCAAACTTTAGCATTTAAACTTTACCCAAGTGGAATAGCAATCAATAATCTATATTGATTTAAGATAAACATATATCCGCTACTTTGATGAAGGTAGTATATTCATCACCAGTGTATTTAGCAATAATCAATAACATATACATAAATTATTGATTAGCTGTGATAGTAACAATTTTAAACAAGTTTTATTTTTGAAATATTAGATATAGAGAAAAGCAAGTTTCTTAGAAGAAAAATTTAATCAAAAATACTATTCTAATAGCAATCTTGAATAAGCAAGTTAGTTAATAACTGCATTGCAAGAGAGTAATGCAGTTATTAAATTTTTTTATTACACCAATAAAATTACTGTTACAACTAGTTACAATAATTATTTATGCAGATAAATTTATACACAATGAAAAATTCAGCAAAATAGATAAATGACGTTAGTCTAGTATTTAGTGCTAATACAAATAGCAAGATATTTTTGTAATCAATCAAATATTTGATTATAGTTATACCATCACACTATTAATCTTTGATAAAATTTGTATTGTTTTATATACTTGATATAAATATTTGTATATAATTCCGCATTTAAAAATAAGAAATTTGTTTCCAATAAATGGAAAACTATTTGCATAAACAAACATAAGTCAATATAGCATTTATTAACATCATATTAAATTAGTAAGTTCTTAGCTTTCGCTCCAAGTGAAAGCTAATACCTCATCAATAAATGCATACTTATTTCTTTATGAAATTAGCCTAGATTAAAAATTATTATACCTTTAAAAAGTTAACTTTATTAGTTAATGAAATATTATCTTTAAAAGAATAAAATTAATCACTTTTTAATGATTCATTTTAAAACAATACAAAAATTATTTTTTGCCAATAATTTGGTTCAATGGATAAAATACAGCACGGAAATTATTATAGCAAGTAAAATATTATCTAGCATATCGAAATTATATTCTAAACTAGCCGACTGGCATCATAAACGGAACAACTTTTAAATACTACATCAAGTAATTGATAAGATCGGGGAAAAATTAAAAATACTTTAATAAAAATAAGTAATAGTGAAGGAGAAGATACTTTAATAGTAAGTCTATCCTGAAGCATTCGATTCACTTCATAACAATAATCAGCAAACTACGTAAAAAACATCCAATTCGTTATTTATACTCATAACTGATTATAATTGTACAAAACAGCAAATAGATATTAATTTTTCATAATGTTTTAATAAATAAAACAAATTTTCGTTTATTAAAACGAACAAATTATTTTTATAACCGAATCAAAGCGACATTATCATATGTCGCCTACTATTTTCGTAACCAAAAATTTCTATATTAGAAATAGTATAATTTTAACTTTTAAAATAAAAAAATCAATACAATACAAATCTACTAACATTTTGCATATAACATCTATTTTTAATTAACAACACCTTCCTTACAGGATAAAACAAAAGTTTCAGACGGTCTATAAGCCGGGTTCTGTACCTAAGAAAACCTAGGTGACGGCCATTCATCTAGGACAGTCGTCACCGACCATCTCACGCGACCTACCCGAATGACTACGCAGGAACTCGTTTGCATATCTTTTTACAAGCTAGCATGCCATCCCTATTCGGTCTTGCTCCCGGTGGGGTTTACCTTGCCAATCCCGTTGCCGGAATTGCGGTGAGCTCTTAACCGCACCCTTTCACCCTTACCTAGAAGCTCAGAATCAAGAGACCTAGGCGGTTTACTTTCTGTGGCACTATCCCTAGAGTTACCTCTGCCGGGTGTTACCCGGCACCGTGTTCCCGTGGAGCCCGGACTTTCCTCCCATATTAATTATAACGTATCGGCGGCCGTCCAACCGCCTGATATTTATAAAGTATTTTATATTTTCTTAAATGTCAAGTAAGCAATTATTATAATAATAAATTTATTAACAAAATTGCTATGTATTTAAAACATGCTTAAACAGCAAGTTGCCAAAGTTAATTTAGCAAGTGAGCTAAATTGCTAATAAATATTTTTACCAATCTTAAACCTTCTTTATGTAAAAAACCTACTTGTCTACTAGGAAGATGTAGTGATTATGACACAGTTCCTTACTGATTATAGAGAACAGTCAATGCCATAATTATAAGCATAATCGTTATTGTATCTAGATAGATTATACAAATTGATCAGTTCTGGTATATATAATATCATCCATAAAATTAATCATAATAACAACCCAATTAAAAAACTATTAGTACATTTATAATAGCAAAGATTCCTCTTCGGAGGAAGAACATTATACTCTAGATGTCAACAATTTATTCTTCTATTATTAACAATTAGGATTATTGCAAAAATTCTCACCTATCTGATTTTACTAGCTTTATCCTTACAGAAAAAGGAAAAAAAACAACGTCCAATACTGCAAGTATTTGCTAAATAAAAACTAAATTGCGAACATATAATATATGTTCGCTGTTAAGATAAATAATCCTAGTAATCAAAAAATATTAAACATATATAAAATATAATTACAATGAATACAACTGAAATAATTATTGCATTTTATAAAAAACAACCTGCACTATATTAGCTTATGCATGTTAATCTGCATTAATGATCTTAATCGATCACTGAAGGGTAAATGGAAATTTATAATATCAATTAAATAATCTAACTTAATAAGCAAATAGTTGTTTAAGCAAATAGCATAACTTTTATAAACTACAAATGTATCTAATATGCTAATTTCCGCCTGCTGCAGCGAAAAACAATTTTAGGATATCGTATAAGATATCTGTAAAAACCAATTTATTGAGTCAAGCTAGAAAAAACTTAGCAAGCTTTACAGTATTAATCCAAGATAACCAAAACAGAATGTACTATTCAAGTATCATATGATCTGCTAATAAAAATATGTAAAAAATTTTTAACTAAAACAAGCAAGAACTACAAAATTAGCCAATTCTTTATGTTTTTGTTAATTATTAAAAATAATGCTATTATTTAGTTAACGAAATATTTTTAAGTAATTAATTTCTAGCGAATATAATAAAAAATCTAACACACAACTCTCTCAATCTCTGATTGAGAGAGTTGTTGGCAGCTTTTAATTCAATAAAATATCTGCATTTGTAAGAAAAGTCATCATCATTTTAGTTAATAAATCTAATCTAGATTGGCAATAAATTTTTACTGCTGCTTATGACAAAACGCAAATCATAATAGTACTTTTGCTTCTAAATAAAACACCAGCTATAGTTTAAAGGAGCGATTATTAATCATTACTACAAACCTATATCTCCAACAGATCTGATGTTGCTCTCATCAATAATGAGAGATCGCGATTAGTTGACAATCGATGGCCCCCATCTTTTACAAGATGCAGCTGAACATCTTCGCTTTTCAGGCGATCTGCTAAAATAATTGACAACTGGTATGGTACGCTAGTGTCACGCATCCCATGAAGCAAACGAACTGGCGCTTTAATTGGGATTGGCTCGCGCATAATAAGATGATTACGACCATCCTCAATTAAATCCATTGTGATAATATAAGGTTGATCAAAAGAATCTGAGTTTTTTAGATAGACTCGCTCAGTAATAAGAGTATGGCGAACATTTTCGTCAAATTTTGCCCACATCAAGTCTTCGGTAAAATCTGGCGCGGCAGAAATGCCAACTATTCCAACAACGCGCTCAGGGCGGGCTAAAGCAAGAAGCAAAGCTATCCATCCCCCCATAGAAGAACCTACTAAAACCATCGGCCCTGATGTCAAGGAATCAAAAACGGTAATTGCATCCATTTTCCACTTACTAATAGTGCCTTCACGAAACGAACTTGATGATTGACCATGACCACGATAGTCAAATCGAGTGAAGGCCTGGCCACGTTTTCGGGCAAAATTTTCCAGTGCCATGGACCTAGTGCCAGTCATATCAGACATAAAACCACCGCAAAACATGATACCAGGTTTACTTCCCAAAAGGTGATAATATGCAAGTGTTTCACCATCTTGGGTAGTCAAAGTATCAGCCAAGGTTGCATCTATTTTTTCATTATATGACATTAGCTTTATTCTTGTTAAAGTTAACTTCCGATATTAATTAGCACAGCTAATGTACTTGCTAACAATGAGAGTGATTAAACAAACAAATTACTTCTTAACATTTATTTGAAAGACTTTGAAGCATTTTTAGCTAAACTCATATGATGAATAGTCCAACTATCTTACAATTGCTTCCTTCTTTAGTTTCTGGAGGAATTGAACGCGGCTCTCTAGATCTGGCTAAAGCCATTATCCAGGCTAATTGGCGATCGATAATAGTTTCGAGAGGCGGTCCACTTGTGAGTGAAGTAGAGCAAATAGGCGCCACTCACATAAAACTTCCTATCCATTCTAAAAACCCTCTGTGCTGGCGAGCGACATTTAATTCATTAGTTAATCTGATTTATAGTGAAAATATCGATTTGATTCATGCACGTTCTCGCATTCCCGCTTGGCTTGGTCTGAATGCAACGAAAAGGAGTCGATTGCCGTTTGTCACTACCTTTCATCAACACCCACACACCTCTACTTTTATAAAACGAGGTTATAACTCAGTAATGGCGCGCGGAGATAGAGTAATTGCCGTCTCGCACTATATCGCAAATCGCTTGCTTGTCGAGTACAAAATAGATAAAGATCGGCTGAGGATAATTCCACGTGGAGTGGATCTAGAATTATTTGCCCCAAACAAAGTGCCAACAGAGCGCATTATTAGGGTGATTAACAAATGGCAAATACCTAAGAGTATTCCAATACTCCTGATGCCAGGACGCCTTTCCGCTTGGAAGGGTCATCGGCTTGTGATTGATGTTCTAGCTCATCACCTAAAGCGTGGTTCTTTATACTGCTTAATGGTTGGTGACTACACAGCTAAGCCAAAGATTAAGAAAGTGTTGGAATCTTATGCTCGTGCCTGTGGTGTAGATAAATTTGTCCAAATCGTTGGCTGCACTGACGATATGCCTGCTGTTTACAAGCTATCAGATGTAGTTGTTTCAGCCAGCTTAATTCCCGAACCCTTCGGTAGAGTAATGATCGAAGCTCAAGCTATGGGACGGCCAATTGTTGCTTTCAATCATGGTGGTGCACGCGAAACAGTACTTATGGGTGAAACCGGTTGGTTAGTAAAACCTGGCGATTCTAAAGCACTAGCTAATGGAATACTTACAGCGCTTAGTCTAAATAAGAGCGAGCGTGCATCTCTTGCCACAAAAGCGGTCGCTAATGTGAGAGAACATTTCTCATGCACCAAAATGTGCAACAGTACACTAAAAGTCTACAAGGAACTCTTAAACACACGAGGATATAGCCATTTATGATACTATATTAATCTTTTGAAAAATATCGCTTTGATGGCTCTGCTTTGGAAGAATCCTGTTTCTGCTTAGCCTCATACAAAAGATTGCAAACACAGCTTATATTGTTCATTGAATTACACTAATAAATCAACCTATGATAAATTACCAAAAATTCACTAATTATCAATTAATTCTGGTTTCTTTTTCAAGAATTTATTTAGATTAATTTATGGATAGGCAGTGTTTCTGATCTGTGCGATCATCTGATTAAATGATTGCTTTTAAGGGATGACAAATTGTGATTAAAAAATCAAAGCATTTTAACTAGGGTATAATATCCATGATCTAATAAGAAATTAAGCTAAAATATAAAATTATTATTCTTGATTTTTTATAAACTATCTTTTTTATTTATCCAAATAAAAGAGTTTTCATAGCATTTCATTGCTATGATTAGATTTAAATTGATAATTAAACAATGACTATTTACGCGATCACTCATAGTTTTTCTTTTGACATATCGCATACATATTAAGAAGTAACGTTACTACCAAGTCTTCTCCTCTTGTTTACAAGCTAAAGTTGTACAGACCAATTGGTGTAGTTAGTCGATTTTTAATAAAAAAGAATGAATAATCTAATTGAGCTAATAGCAACTCGCTACAACACCACTTTTGATAGTAATGCTTATTTTGTTTCAAATAAAGATCCACAATACGCTGCAATCTAATTACAAATATCAACTATTCCCCCGCTCTATAATATACTTGCTATAAGTAAATATATTATAATATATATGCTAACTAAAATTGGTAATAATTCTTCTTAAGAAGATTTCCTTACGCTTACTTTGAAAAGTAATGACTGATAAATACTTGAATGAGTTATACTTCTAAGTAAAAATTTTATATATAAAAAGAATAAATAATAAAGAACACTGTTTGCAAGTAATTATTTCATCAAATGGATTAAATAATCATTAGCAATAATAAAAAGATTATACAATCAAATAATATTAAATTTATTACTTAATCTATCATACTAACTTTTGCCAGAGAATTTTAGTAATGTAGCATTACACATATTTTATTTTAAATTTTTCTATAAGTCAGAAGAAAAATTAGTTAATTTCTATTCGTCGCTACATTAAAACTTATAGCTTGAATTAAATTAAATATTAATTTCTGATATACTTGAAAAAAATCAATCATTAATTGCATTAGATCGGGCTAATGATTAGCTATAAAAGACAATACCACATGATTATATGGCTAATGTTCTGATCGGCTATAAAATTTGTTTAATTAATACAAAGCCAACAAACCAACTTAAAGTATAAAGCCTGAAATCTTATAATAATTTTTATTTTTCTGCGGTGGTTCTATTAGCTCCATTGTTATTATGTCACTTTTTTTTAAAGATTTAACATTTAACTAATATCTCTTATTGAACACAGCCAAAGACCGTTCAGCGAAATGCGAGAAACTACCTATGCTGTAATATAGTAAAAATTTTACTATGAAAGCTATTTTTGACTTTATCTAGCTATACACTGATAAAAGCAAGAAATGATTTCAAACTTTGCTAAAATAGAACAATAAAATTTTTAACGGTAAATTATTAGTTTTTTTTAATTTTTATCCATAGCAATTTTATTGTCGGCAATAATAATTTTATTTGCCATCTTAAAACAAAAATACTGCTAATAAATTTAGCTAGTTTTGTCACATTTAATTTATTCTATTGCCAGTAGCTTTTTACATACTATTCCATTAGTAAAAGTAATCTAGATAAACACAGAGACATCATGATAAAATGTGGATTTTATAATTATTTAGCTTGCAATTATCTTCGATAAGATGTTTCCATATAGCCATGGATGATTAAATTTTTCTTTATTCAAATAACTTTCTGTATTTAACTAAAGCACTTTCACATTGATTCGCTAAATATTTTCTCGTTGCATAGTAAGTTGCGATGCAGCTTGTCTTGATAACAGATAAATTTATTTAATAGTTTGTTATTTATCCGTTGAGACCTAATCAATACAAAATACCGCGGCTCGCATGTGTATTTTTCATCATTTTTAATATGATACTTTATCATAAGGCAATCAAAGTCTAACAAAGTCATCAAGAGTATTCGTGATACTAAGCATAATCATCTTTTATCCGGTAGAAGTATATTTTTAAATTAGGTTACAAATCCTGTAGGTGCAAAAAGCAAATAACGTTTACTTCAACACAAAACACTCTAGATAATTATCTGCAACCAAGATCGTTGATGTTACTACTAAATTTTAGGGGCAGCTACCTATATAATAATAACTAAGTAAAAACAATTTTCCAGTTAAGAAGTTAATATTCATTAGTTACTACCAAATTAAATGCCTACTTAGCTAAGCATAGCATACCTTAATATTATTAATTTTACTCAATTTACTGAATATTTTTGATATCCAAATTAATCTGCACACCATTAGTAATCATACTAAATACTTGTGTATTGATTACTAAAATACTATCACTTAACACTAAAAAAGAAACTGAAAAGTAACTATACAAAGCCAGTTTTAGGACTTAATTTCCTTTAAAGGTCAATTAAAAATAAAATTTATCAACGGCAGCAAGCAGTAAACATTATTGAGGAGGAACATTTAACAAAAATTAATTATGCGCAAATTAGCATTTGCATCGATTAATGAGAACAATATTTTACCTTTTAGTATCAATATATTTATTGATATCATTTAAGATATACTTTATTCGGATAGTTATAAACTAACGCTATGTCTATAATTCTAATATTTACTGTTCTTGCTGCCTTACTTTCTTTTTTTGCGACAAAAGCAATGCTGAATATATTACGACATTCAGCATTGCTTGATTATCCGAACAATCGTTCTAGCCATGTGATCCCAACTCCACGCGGAGGAGGAATAGCAGTAATCGCTACTATTGCAGTTACGGCTATAAGCTGGGATATGTTGTTTGGACAGACTAATAGTAATCTCAGCATCCTGCTTTGTGCCACAATAGGACTCAGCGTTATCTCTTTCATTAACGATCTGAGCAACCTAACTGCTAGTTTACGTCTTACTGTTCATGGCATAGCCGTGATAGTAGGACTTTGGTCCTTAGATGGTCGTGGAGCTTTTGCAGCTTATCTACCGCAAATAGCAGACATAATATTAAGTGCAGTAGTTTGGCTTTGGTTTATAAACCTTTATAATTTTATGGACGGGATAGACGGCATCGTTGCTAGCGAAACAGCATTCATTAGTTTCGGCATCGAAGGTCTTACTTATCTCGGGCTCGCTCCTACCTCATTACTAAACTTAAGTGTCTCTATCTTTGGGGCTTCTTTGGGATTTTTAATGTGGAATTGGCATCAAGCAAAAATATTTCTTGGCGACTCAGGCAGTATTCCTCTTGGCTTCATAATTGGTTATTTACTAATAGCCAATTCAAAACTAGGAGGTGCGGGTTTAGTAGCTTCTTTGATTTTGCCACTAGTGTTCGTAGTAGATAGTTCAGTAACACTGCTGCGAAGAGTAGTTCAAGGAAATAAAATAACGGAAGCTCACCGAGAACATGCCTATCAGTTGGCTGCTCGGGCTGGTTGGAAACATGACCGTGTGTGTTTAATAATATTAGCTACTAACGGCATTCTTATGATTTTATCATGGGGGGTATTATTAATAAATCCCTTGCTTTCACTAGTTTTTGGAATAATTGTATCTTTGGGATGTTTTTTCCTTTTTCTAAAGATTGGCACTCAAGCTCAAAAAACGGCATAAGATTTATTTTTTCAAGATAAAACAAAACATGCTAATCTATATACTAATAAAATAATTAGATAAATGCTCATGAAAGAGAATATCTAGTTGGTCAGATTCTATAAGACAAGCATACGCGTATCAAAATACATATTGCAAATCAATTATTATTTGCTCTTACTCGCTTGCAAAAATATCAAAATCAATCTTATTATACTTATAATAAACCAAGTCTTATTAAAAATAGGCATAAAATAAACTTAATCTAATCTCATAGGTATTTTTATTTTATCTACTAGTAGATCAATCTTAGTCTATTCAAGTAATAGTAATTATAAACAGTAAAATATATTTAATCATCCTTATTATAGCACTATTCGTACAAAAAAATAATAGTTTTCTTTTGAGGGAAAATTATCTCATTCTATATTTAAATAACATTATCTTTTAACATGTTAATTAATAATTCTACTTGTATTAGACATGCAAAGACAATGTAAAATTTACAGCGGCGAAAATCTGAACTATTATTTTGTTAAATCTATCATTCTACACTCTCTGTTAAAGAGAGTAAGCGAGACTAGTCGGATAAAAATCTAAATCTCATATAATAATAAAATTAACTTAATGTAGATCAGATATTTATCTATTAATTCATAATAATGGTAATATTGTAACACAATCCATTGTTATTTACTGCAAATTTTGCAAATTGATTTATCATAAATAAAAATCTTAAACATTTTCGACGAGTTATCCATTTTAGCTGTATAAAAGGTTAGTTTGATTGTTACTGCTTGATCAGATATTATGTTCCGCATTACTTATCAAGTATCTAAATATTACCATTATACATTATTTAGTAATAAATTCTATGATAAAAAATCAATAATACTTAAATATAAACTTAATATCTATAATATATTATTATGTTTAATAAGTTATTTTGTTAATGTTAAAATTAACTAACTATTTTAAATAGCTGAAAATTTTCTATTAGAAATATACTTCTATTTAATTTTGGTTAGTTATACTTGAAAAGGTAATCAATCTTCCAAAATTACAATTAAGTAAGTTTTGCCTCTCCCAATGACGGCCAGAAGTATATCGATTTAAAACTGACAAACCTGTTATGCTAGAAATCGCTAGTTATTTTTGTTAAATTTAACCATAACCATATAATGCAAAACATTACCAATACAGCAATCAGTAAAATTTATTTTTATAAAAATGTCTAAATAAAGCGTAATTAATAATATTCAATAGTTAATATACTTTAATGAAGAAAAGTAATCATCATATCCTACAAATTATCATTGTATGATGAATTGGATTGTTAAAATAAGTAACATTATGTATTTTACTTATAAAGTATTTTATTTTACTTAAATTATATTTAGCAATATATTAGATGAAATATTTGACTAACATCTCTCTAACGAGAGATGGCGTTGATATTTTTAATTTTTCTGTGAATTAGCTATACATAATGAAATCCTAATCTATAACGATCTGAATCGCATCATCGTATGATGTGTGAATTATTTGTAATCTCACTAACTTTATGACTCAATATATGAAAGCACGTGCTTTCCAACGTTCCCTGTTAATTTTCGCCCATGACACAGTACTGGCCGCGATTTCGTTTCCATTAGCACTATACGTGCAAATTGGGGAACAAATGCCCCTTTGGCCAATACAGCTAATTCACACTTGGATACTAATCTTTACCTTCGTTGCACTTGGAGTGTTTATTCTAATGCGATTGGATATTGCAATATGGCGCTACACCTCAATTGTTGATCTAGGACGTATTGTACAGGCGGTGGTAATAAATATTTTCTGCTTTATCTTATTACAGTCAATCATTACTAGTTTTGATGCCTTACCCAACTCATTCTCAGTGATTGAGGCTATTATTTTATCGATCTTATTAATTCTTCCACGTATAAGCTATAAAATGCTAAAGGATGGCACTATTGCAGGAATGTTCAAGCATAAAAACACACATGGGAAAATACCAATTCTATTAGTTGGTGCAGGTGATGATGCTGACTTATTTATCCGCGAAACCATTCCGCGTTATCGAGTACCGTATACGGTAGTAGGTATTATTGATAATCGAAATTCCCGAACTGGAAGGCAAATTCGGGGTGTACCAATCTACGGGGGAATTAGCCAAATAAAAGACGTGATCGAAAAACTGAGCACTCATGGACTACGTCCGCAGCGTATCGTCATTACAAGACGTACACTCAGTAGTGTGACGACACGCAAGTTACTCCAACAAGCGAATGCAATAGGCATCCCAGTAAGTCGTATGTCTGTCTTGGGTGCTTTGGAAAGTGTTGACAAAGCCGGAAAGCAATTGTACTTGCGTCCAATTAATATGGAAGACATGCTTGGCAGGCCGCAAGCAATTCTTGACCGTCCCTCTATGCAAAGAATAATAAAAGGGAAAAGAGTACTAATTACCGGGGCTGGCGGTACAATTGGATCTGAGTTAGTTCGCCAAATTGTTGACCTTAAACCGACTTGCATCACTTTGGTTGAGCAGTCAGAATACGCCTTATATCGTATTGATCTGGAATTAGCAGAAATTGCTTCAAATCTACATTATACTGCGATGATCGGTGACGTACGTGACCAATCAAGAATAAACGAGATTTTAAAAGCTACTAAGCCAGAAATCATCTTCCACGCTGCTGCCCTAAAGCATGTTCCCCTAATGGAAAATAATATTTGCGACGCTGTTCTAACCAATGCTGTTGGTACTCGCATTATCGCGGATGCAGCTTGCTTTACAAGGGTTAAAACCGTAGTAGTAATTTCAACGGATAAAGCAGTTAACCCAACAAATGCTATGGGGGCTACTAAAAGGCTCGCTGAACACTATTGTCAAGCTCGCGACCTAGAAGGTGGTACCCGTTTTGTAACTACACGCTTTGGTAATGTCTTAGGGTCAAATGGCTCTGTGGTACCGTTATTTCAACGGCAATTAGAACATGGTGGGCCATTGACTGTCGCACATCCAGATATCACACGCTATTTTATGACTGTGCGTGAAGCGGTAGAATTAGTCTTGCAAGCTGCTTCTTTGGAGAATGAGCGAGGTGGAATCACTGTACTGGATATGGGAGAGCCAATAAAGATCATTGATCTCGCATCTAGAATGATTAGACTAGCCGGGCTAACTCCTGGAAAAGATATCCAAATAGCTTTTACGGGACTTCGTCCCGGAGATAAATTACATGAAGAATTGTTTCAAATGGATGAAACACTAAAAGCTACAAAAATTCCTGCCATACGGCACGCACAGCCCCGCACTACAAATCGTGCATTTATACAAAGTGCTATGAAAGAACTGGAAGCCGCAGCTTCCTCAAGACAAACGATGGCTACCATGCAAATCCTAAGCCGCATAGTCCCAGAATATAAATTATGTATGCTTAAAACGAAAAATTGACTATAAACCAAACTTGGCCAGGAGAATATATCTGTAATTCGATTTATTTTTTTAATTTGTTACTTCTAGACAGCAAACAGTAATCAGCTTATCTTTAATCTCTTGTACAATCAATATATTATCTTTTACTTTAGAAATCCAGAAATAAATTGTAGATGATCTAGTTTTTACATGATTATTATTAATTAATATTAAGATGCATCATCATTCATAATTTTATTAACATAAATTGACCTATTCCACTAATAAATACTAAAAATTAAATATTAACCAAAGATTATTGGTAGTAAAACAATAATAATTTAGATTAAAAAATCTTTCTCTTATTAGAGATTATTGCTTAATTAATAAATCAACATACATGCTATAGTCTAGCGAGGTAGTATTAATCAAAATGATTAAAAATAATTACGCGCTATATTAGGATATTTTTATTTATAAGCGAAAAGATTATTAACAATAAAATAATTATTTTATTGTTAATAATCTAACCAACAGGCATTTTGTATGCAAATATCCTTATGTCAAAACTATGTTGCCATTATAAAACACCAAATTTACATTTACATGCAAAAAAGTATGTTTTTCAGCTAAACAATTAGCTAATTACTAGTATGTCATTCACAGAATGAAATTTTTATCAGATAAAATTAACTTAACCTTTGATATTTATTAATTTATATTTTAATAAATATCAAATTATTTAACTTAAAAAAAGTCTATGAAACATGTATTGTTCCATTTTTGCTAAAATTTATTCAATATCAAAGTATTGAAATAAACCGATGTTAAACTTACTGTTGTTCAACATGATTCTATCCGATTTAATATTGAAACAACTGCTTGAAAATTAACAAAAATTTATGCTATAATACAACATTTTATTGCTGCATAATATTATTATTAAGTCTTGATTCAGATACGAACTATGAAGTTTAATATAGACAACCAGGATATTTTGCAAATTATTGAGCACAATCCAAAATTCAATAGCAATTTTGCAGAAAATTACAAGTGATTAAATTTATTTATGAAGTTAACCAAATTAGTACGCATAAGCATACAAGAAAAATCTACCTGAATAGACAGGTCAAGAGAAAAAAATCAATAACAATATAGTTTTTGTTTAAATATAAATTTGATAAAAGCCATATTTTAAGACATTAATTATTAAGACACAATACTGATTAAGAGGTATAGATCTCTATTAAAAATACAGGTATGGAGAATAATTTAAGCTATTACTTAGTTGATGCGCGTTGAAGTTTTTTCAGATTAGTAAGATTGTCATAGATTATTTTTAATAAATTGCGTGTCGTTATGCAGTTTAAATGAAGTAAGTAATTAAATGATAAATCACCGTAAACACTTTTTGTTTCTTAAATAAAACACAAAAAGATTAAATCTCACATTAATGATCCTATTAATAATTAGATGATTAAATCATCGATATGGCCAATTTCAATCTTCTAATTTGTTGTGCAAAAATGAGTAAGAAATATTTTATAATAAGCAAATATAATATTGCGTAATAACTTTTTATAATTTGTAAATTCCATTAGCTTAGCCCTCAATCTTATAAGCTTTTCTATGATAGTATAGTTAATTTACTTAATAAGTAGTTAGTATTTTAGTACAAGATAGCATACTTCATATATCTTGAATAAAATAATAATTTTCTTTAGTCTAGAATATTTCTAACAATAAATCATTATCTATACGTTTTAACTTTATTGAAAGTGGCGTGATTTACTAATAACAAGATAATTAAACTTATCAAAATAAATCAAATAAGCTACTAACTTCTTCTGAAGTTAATAAACAAACTCTTATATTTCATTAATCTAAAACTAAAATAATATAACTTTAAATAAAGTTCGATATCATTATAAATAGTATTTATATAATTCAGTAAAATTGAGCATAGCTCGATAAATAATTAATTTACTATGAAGTAATTTGTGTATAACTAGTTATTTTTATTTATTGGTAAATAATGATTATTAAAAATCAAGTAAATAAAAAATTTTTATAATTAATATTGTGTCAAATTTAATAGCATTTGATTATGTATTTAAAAAAAAGAGAGCTCTTATTAGATTGCAATAAACAATACTAACATACTGTTATCAATATAAAGATTGATATTGTTTGAGGAAATTACGCTATAAACTATTTCAGCTTCTGAAGCAAGATTAGTACCTAGTTAATCTACGTTAAATCATCTTATAAAAAAAGATCAATTATACTTATCGTTACTAACTGTTTACCTGCGAAAGAATACGTCTTTACTATGCCTTGCAAGGCAAGTATCATTTTTGATATGAAATCATAATTATTAAATTAACTCAAGAATTGATCCCTAGATAAGCAGTGTCATTAAATATGACAATCAGCGTAGCTAAGATCAAAGCTTTTCAAGATACAACTATTCATCATAAAACTTAATCATAGAATCCTATGCGCATAAGTACTAAAGTCTACAAAGAAACGGTTAGGGTATTTAACACCGTGTCTTATGCTAAAATTCCGGCTTAGTTATAGATTTTCTCGGTTAAACTAATCTTAATAATGAGTTTTTAAGAGTAGTATGATTCTTTGATTAGTTGCTTGTATGCAAAGGAGCAGCAAACTGTATACGATACTCACCGGTGATGGGAAATCGCCAATGTTATCTTTGTGTGTAATAAGGAGATGGATCATGATCAACTACTCGAAAACAACTCGCAAGCGTTCTCTCGCCAAAACCTTGACCTGGCGAGCAATGGCAACATTAGATACATTCCTGATCAGTTTGATGATAACAGATAGTTTTGCTTGGGCCAGCTCAATCGCTAGCATAGAAGTGCTAACCAAGATGTTTTTATATTATGGCCATGAGCGGTTGTGGTCACGATTTGAATGGGGTATCGATTGATGCAATTTAATAAACAGCACTAATATCATTGCTAATGAGCATAATATCCACGATATTATGCTGACTGATGTCACTTATTTATAGATTTTTGGCAATTTATTACATGTATCCAAGGAATAACGTATTTATTTTACACTTAATTATATTTGCACTGATAATAATTTTCAGATTTTTATTAAGAAATTTTAATCAATTATTTCATAATATCCTTTGAGATAAAAATTATCTATCATTAATATTCCACAGATGATGATATGGTATACTGTAATATCGTAGTTTAATTATATTTTAATGTTATTATTTATTTAATATTATTTAAGTTGTCATAATCTTAAACTTAAGATAATGCACAGTAATTTACATAAATCGAAAGCTTACTAAGTAGTATTTTGTCCTAATTTTGATAATATATTTTTTTTCTAAAAATCAAATGATTAAAAATTAATAAGTGATATGGTTTCTTTTACATATAATCTTTTAACTTTGCTAACCTAAGACAAATAATTACAATTTGTCCTAATTACTAACATAAGCAAATAATATTTAAATTATGTTATGATTATTACTATATAGAGTTTTAATAATCATAAAATGTACTATACTTGATAACTTCAGCCATTATAAGAATAATTTTTTTAATGCTTCCCCTAAAGAACTAATCGGGTTTAGCAAGAATTCCTTTTATTCATCAAACAGATAAACGA
Organism: Candidatus Endolissoclinum faulkneri L2; assembly: GCF_000319385.1. Classification (GTDB taxonomy): domain Bacteria; phylum Pseudomonadota; class Alphaproteobacteria; order Thalassobaculales; family Thalassobaculaceae; genus Thalassobaculum; species Thalassobaculum faulkneri. The sequence continues at coordinate 1,121,610 of NC_019566.1, forward strand.
TTTAAAATAAACTAAAATTAACTTATTAAGTCTAATCAGACTTTTTGTTTGGTGCTTAAGCATATCAACAAGCAGATTAGTATATTTAAAAGATATAATTAGTTAACTGATTAATTTAGTTAATTAGACTAAACAACAACAACAACAACAACAACAATAATAATAATAATAATAATAATTAACTGAGAGAAGTAAAAATTATTTCAATATTTTAATATATCCTTAATTAACTTAATAAAAATACTACTTAATCTATTTATAAATAAAGTTTTATAAGTGAGTAAGTGAAATATTAGTTGCTAATTGCAATGGCTGGGGCGGCAGGATTCGAACCTGCGAATAACGATATCAAAAACCGCTGCCTTACCGCTTGGCTACGCCCCACACAAAAGATATAAGGAGAGACTCACACTATAAACATTAATTTAGGTATAGACTACTAATTAAGTATTATATTACATCTTTTAAGGAATGCTAAACATTTCTTTTGCCAACCTAGAACAAGTAATTATTTTAGGATATGATTGAAATGTAACAAATAAAACAACTATGTATAATGTTTAGTTAAATCAATACATCGATTCCAATAATTACATGTAATATTTAATTGAATTAAAGATTATAAATATATCATATACTGCGTATAGCTATATATCTTTAAAGTTTTAACTACTTGAAGTGTTCTTTAGTATATAAAGCAACAATATTTACCCGAATAAATCCTTTTATATTAACAAAGGAATATAGTAACAAAGGGAGATTTTAACTAGCTAAATATTAAGATTATTTAATTAAATAGATTTAACATAAAAACACCTTATAATTTAATCTTCACTAGTGAAGCTAAATACATGCTAATTTATATTGTGATTTATTAAAAATAAAATTATCGTTGTTGTGACAATTGTATAACGAGTTAATTTATGCATTAGCTATACCATGGTTAATTCCTGTCTAAAGAGTTTATAAATATTTCTGAAGAAAATAAGGACTATTATGATTTAGTAACTAAATCACTAATTCATTGTCTTAGTCTATGATTAATATCTCTTAGTTAAAGAAGGATTTTTGCCTAATTTTTGTATTTAAATTTTTTACAAATTTTTAATTTGGATTTACTGCTGCACTGCACATCCTTAGTTAATCTTAGCAAGAGTGATGAAAAAAAGTATTTATTATTTATATAAATAAAGACTTTTATTATTCGCATTCAAATATTAAGCAATGAATTGCCCTTTGGAAGGACAATGATATACAACCACTTCTACAATGTAGGGCTAATGCTATATAAATCACAATTATACTTTATTCTTCTGTTAGATTATTAGTTAAGGTTAAATTATTGATCTAAGAAATAACCGTAATAATATTAAAGTTTTATCTAGGATAATCATATTTTTATAACAACACTAGTCTAGAACTTTTCCTATAAATAAAGTTTTTATTTTGATAAAAGCATAATATCTTTTCTTCTTCTTTTAAGCGAACGAACTTAAGATATTAATATTTAGAAATTTTTTATTAGACACAATGCCTGCACTCAAATAAGACTATTCGTACTTGGATTAATCGTCGAAAAACTTTTACTTAATGATCAAATTTCTGGCAGAGCAGCGTTTTGTAACAAGCACCCTATCGCATACTTTGATTAGCTATTACAGTAGATTGTTATATAGAATACTCTTAATAAAATATTAAGAGTATTCTATATAACTTCAGCAAGAAATATTTGGTGAGATACTCAGTATTTAAATGGAAAAATAGCTATTTAAAACTATATCATATTAAGGCGAGAAGAAATATTCTTAAGCATTTCCTATTTAATTCCTTGTTTTAATTATTAAGATATTATTTAAATTTATTTATTTAACTAAGCTTAAAATAAGCATATAGTAATTAATTATTTTAAACCTAAACTTTTAGAAAATTTTTTTAAAAGTAAATAGGAATTTAGTAATTTTTGTGCAATAATTATTGCGTAATGCTTTAATCTACCGTATTAACTTACACAAGTAAATTAATACATTTTATTGCCTATTAATAACGTAAAAGAGAAAAACAAAGGAGCGAAATTAATTGTTAATGAATAGTAAATTCATTATAACTTGCTTTGTGTCAATTACAGGGATATTTTTTATCATCCCTATTTTTCCATCAATGAGTCAGAGCATTGATAATCCTCTTGCCCACTCTTCATCCAATAAGACAGATTATAATGAAAATGTCGCTTGCACTGATTCTCGGGTTGCTATGAGTAAAGGTATTTGCATTGAAAATGCATTTTCGCGAGCTAGTGTAGGTTCCCTCGAGAATGGTGTAGCCTTCTTAACCATTAAGAATACGAACATTGAAATAGATAATCTTATTGGAGCAAAAACTCCGATTGCTGATCTAGCAGAGCTACATACCCATCTGAATGAAAATGGCGTAATGAAAATGCGCAGATTAGATTCAATACCTGTGGCAGGTAAAAGCGTGGTGATTATGCAACCGGGCGGTAATCATATTATGTTGATGGGTTTAAAGAAGGCTTTAAAGAAAGGAGATAGCTTTTGTTTAACTTTACTGTTTGAAAAAGCAGGTGAAATTACTTTTAATGTACAAATTGGAGAAATTGATGCGATGTCTAGTCCAACTGCTGATTTAGTTAATAATATACGATAATTAGTAAATCGATTATCACTTAAATTTTTCCTGTTATTATTCACATATTGCCTTACTGCACTAAAGATTTTTGCTTGTAATTTATTATTCTATCTTCTGATAGAATGCCCTAATAAAAAATGAACTTACATTTTATTTTCTGTGTATTGCCTAAAGAAGTAATTTTATCTTTTGATTAAATAAATAAATCAACAATTTATTTATTGTACTAAAGTATAGCCCTATAGGCATATACTTTAGTACAATAATGGTTACGTTTTTACAATAAATAACTAATATTTAGATGAGTTTTTTACCTTGTGCAATAAGATGTAGTATCTTAGGTGTGATTTGATTATACATTGCCAGATTTTATAAAATTTTATAGCATTAGTAGCGATTAATAATCGTTTAATGATACTATGATTAATTAAAATGGTGTGAGTGATTGGCTTAGTTTTTTTTAATCAATATATAACAAACGAAGCTATTTGACTAGTTGAAGTTTGATGATTGCGAAATGTAAAAAGTAGAAAAAATTGAAGATAAATTAGTAGTTTATTTATTACTTTTAACTCAACCGGAAATCCTGCATGGTATTTGTCTCAACAGCAACATAAAAATTATCTTCTGTTAAGTAAATTAAATTTCATTCTGTAACATTACTAATCACACTTTTTAGGTGGATATAGTGTTCCGAGCCAATACGGCCGAGTAGTTCAAGCTGAGTCTTAAGATCATTCATGTGCTCTTCTTCGTCTTCGATAATCTGAACTAGAAGCTTACGGGTTACATAATCGCGAATCAATTCTGCATCAGCAATAGCACTTTGCAGAAAGTGTAAAGCATCAACTTCAATCGCAAGATCATACTCAATAATTTCCTTAACATTTTTTCCTATACGCAAAGTGTTTAGCGTTTGTAGGTTAGGTAAGCCATCGAGAACTAAAATACGTTTGATTAACTTATCAGCATGCTCCATTTCCTCAATGGCTTCGTGATAAGCTTTCTTCGAAAGATTATCTACTCCCCATTCTCCCAACATGCGTGAGTGTAAAAAAAACTGACTAATTGCCGTCAATTCATTTTTAAGAATGCAATTTAGATGTTCAATAATTGTTTTTGTACTTTCCACGATAAATCCATCTCCATATCATTTAAGTGAGAACTATAGTATAATAATTAAAAAACACAAGCAATGCAAACATAATGGATATAAACTATGCTAGATCACTATATAGAACAAACAATTACTTAATTATTTGACACAATTTTTAACTTATTTTAATGAATGAATGTGGTCACACCATTTACCAATAATTGTCGTTATTTATTTAGCGTAAAAATGAAATAAAATTTGTTAAATAATACAAATGAATATGAAAAAAAGAATAGATTATGTTATACTTTAATAACAAAAATCAAGATAGGCAGAAGCCTATATATTAAAGCAATCGAAATATTTTACTTAAGCCAATGCAAAAAATGCATTAAATAATAAACATAAAATATAATACTACTATAACCAGCACAATAAGCGTTCTAATGGATGACTTTAGTAAAGTTTATAATATAAAGTAAATTTTACTACTAAAAATATTTAGTTATTATTTAATTTGATATGTTAAACTGATGAATACTTTACTTATTCTAAAGTACCATTAATAACTAATATCCTAGATTCAAACCCAATTTTTATTAAAAATAGAAAGAAATCTTGACAATTGGATTGATTGAGCGTCTGAATAATTTTGCCAGTTAACTTAAATCTTAATATTTCTGTAGATAAAATCTCTTCGTATCTTCATAATTTTTACTGAGAAAATGATGAATTAGTGCTGAAAATCTTAAGGTTTGGCATAACACAACAATGATATTACCGCACAAAGATTGTTTACGATTTTGAGTAAATAACCTTTGTGGATTTAGATATTTGTCATATATGCCTGTGCGTGAGTGTATTTCAAAAATAAATACCCCTAAAAAATTCTTCTGCGAAGAAGTAAAAATTGAGATCTAATTAACTAAGCGCTAGGTATTTCTTAAATTTCAATAACCTGATTAACCGCAGATCTTTGAATGACGATAAGATTTAGTTTTTTAAACAACTGCTGAGTATTAACCACATGACTTCTCCTGATTTGGTTCATATTTCCCGAGCATTAATATCCGTTTCCTGCAAAATTGGTCTTACCGAGTTTGCATCAACCTTGTCGCATATGGGAGTTGAAATTCTGTCTACTGGTGGCAGCTCCAAGAAAATCGCCGATGCTGGAATTCCAGTAGTAGACGTGGCAAAAATAACTGGCTTTCCGGAGATAATGGATGGGCGTATAAAGACGTTGCATCCATTGATTCACGGAGGGCTACTTGCTCGGCGTGATAAGGATGATCACGTTGCTGCTATGAATGAGTATGGAATATCTCAAATTGATCTTTTAGTAGTTGATCTTTATCCTTTTGAGATAACTCAATCTCGTGGAGTAGGTTACGATGAAAGTGTGGAGAACATTGATATTGGAGGACAAGCTATGATTCGTGCAGCCTCTAAGAATCATGAGTTCGTAACAGTTATAGTAGATGTGGATGATTATGGCCGGTTGCTTGATGAAATGTACGCACACAATGGTTATACTACAATGGCGTTCCGTCGCAAGCTAGCAGCTATCGCTTATGGCCGTACTGCATCTTATGATGCTGCAATTTCCGTTTGGTTAGCCCGCGAGGCAGGCGAAATATTCCCACGTCGTTTTACTCTATCCGGCTTTTCTCCTCGGATGCTCCGTTACGGGGAAAATCCTCACCAGCAAGCTGCTTTTTACCGTACAACAGAAAAAAGATTTGGAGTATCTAATGCTGAGCAAATTCAAGGCAAAAAGCTTAGCTATAATAACTTGAATGATACTGCTGCTGCTTTTGAATTGGTGTCTGAGCTAGAAAGGCCAGGAATTGCTATCATAAAGCACTCAAATCCATGCGGCGTAGCTGTCGCTAATTTATTGAGCGAAGCTTGGGATGCTGCCCTCGCTAGTGATCCTATTAGTGCCTTTGGTGGCATAGTTGCGGCTAATCGCAAGATAGACTTTGTTACTGCAACAAAGATTGCTGCGATTTTTGTAGAGGTAGTCATTGCACCGTATTTTGATCAAGATGCATTAGAGGTTTTTATAGAAAAAAAAAATCTACGGGTACTAAAAACTGGCGGTATACCTGATCCGACGTCTTCCGGCCTCATTATTAATAATTTATCGGGAGGATTACTGGTTCAATCCCGTGATACGGGAAGGATAAATCAAGATGAGCTGAAAGTAGTTACTAAGCGCTATCCAACCGAAGCGGAAATACGTGATCTTTTGTTAGCTTTTCGTATTTGTAAGCATGTAAAGTCAAACGCTATCGTTTATGTAAAAGACGGATCTACTGCTGCTATTGGTGCAGGACAAACAAGTCGGATAGATGCTGCTAAAATTGCCGCTTTAAAGGCTAAGGAAATGGCTGAAGTAGCAGGCGAGTTGAAACCACGTACGTTTGGCTCGGTTGTTGCTTCTGATGCTTTTCTTCCTTTTATAGATAGTTTGATCATTATTGCTGAAGCTGGAGCAACTGCAATCATTCAGCCAGGAGGATCCGTTCGTGACAAAGAGATTATCACTGTTGCCAATGAACGCAATCTTGCAATGGTTTTAACTGGCATGCGGCACTTATTTCATTAAAATGCAAGACAGGCATAGTTTTATGATATACATTTCAATTAGTTATGTAATAGCCATAAATATTTTTGCTTATCTAAGGTTATGATTAAATCAACTTACTCTGATTAGATTAGTCTATTAAAAATAAATATTAGTTAGTTTATCTTTTAAAATAGTTTCAAGATAAATTCGTTAACGTAATTATAAGAGCTGTGAGTAATGAATCCATGCTGTACTGTTATATAAATAACAAGTCTATTAGACTAATTTTTCTATATACGTGTTAGTAAATTCAATATAAAATAATTTTTATGACAAGAGAAATGTTTTATTACAAAGGCTAATTTAGCCAGTGCTATCCTTTTGAGGTTTTAATAAAAGATAAGATTGTTATCTACAAGCTATTTGGCGAAATGATTATAGTTATATTAAAAATTATTTTCGCTTGCACTCGATTAAGAATTTTACGTTAAAATGTTCGCAATCTGCTAAAATCAGCATTTTATTTTTTTAACATGATTTAAACAGCCAATTACCTAGTGTTGTATTAAAAACTTAATGAGCAATAGGCTTAGCCATACTTGAGATAATTTATTTAACTACATTACTGAATTTCTTTTAAAAAGAAACGATTGTTTAAGATTTACAATACATCCAACCTTGACAGAAAAAAACTCCAAGCTCATCGATCTTATAGCTTTGCTGTATCAGCTTATTATTTTTTGTTAAAATTGATGTGATTTTTCAATTATAGATTTGTCGTATTTATAGAAATTGTATACTTAATTACTAAGTAGTACATCACAAAAAATAATGACACGATAATGATAATAGCTTTACATAATTATTTGATCTAATTTATTTGCTAGTTGAATAATAATTCAAGTGATGAGCTTTTGTTAGTGTTACATTCAAATATTTTGGTATAATCATACATTTCTACGTTTAGCTAAAATGAAATTAACGAATTACTGTAGCAGCTGGTAATTATATTTAGCATTATTAATGCATTATTTATTAATAGCTGTCAACAAATATAAATAATAGTAAGAGTGGAGTCAGGATTGATTTTAAATTTGAAACTGTATGATAATTGATTTCATTTTTGAATGATTGTTTCATACTTAACAGTTAAGTTAATTTCATTTACACAATTTATCTAAGAAAATAGGCATTTTACCTGCATGTTAATAATTTCTCATTTTTAATGTTAGCTTAATAAAAAGCTATTTAAATTTTAAAAAAAAGAGACAGACAATATTAATTGCTAATGCTAATAACTCTAGAAGATCAATACAATTTAATATTGCGTATTTGCTGAATATTCTAGCCTACCCTTGGATAAGTATATTTATTCGTGGATTATTTATTCAAGAAATTTTTTTTCATTTTATACATACAAAGCAATTAGTTAATATAACTATTTTGCTACTGGCAATTAAAAATTTTATTTTATAAGATAGTTTTATATTTTCTATCGACTAGAGTGATTTTTCTCTCACACTAAAGTCGCAGTTAAATTTATCAAACAGGAATAATCGTATTAATATGGACAAACTTTAATAAATAAGTTTTTGTTAAAAACGTTATGCAAAAAAAATTTGCATCTCCAAGAATTTTCTTTACTAAAAAAGTAGAAGATTCAGCTAAGTTTTAGCTTATCATTATATATTTCTAAAAATCTTGAATTTACTTCAAAAGAAGTACATTTAACGCTTTAATACAAAAATTAATAGCTAATCTTAAAAAGCTGTATAGGTATAGGTCTTAGTTTGCTTTTGCTCGTCGATTACTAACCATTAAACAAACACTAAACTAAGCTTTATAAAAAAGGTTACTTACTTAAAGTACCGTTATTAGCTACAAATAGTAACCAAAAAAAATTAAAAGATTTCATTAGCAATAAATTAATGCAAAAACATACATAGCGGAGTAAAAAGCAATAATCTGTAATCGATAAAAATTAGCTCTAATTTACCAATGTATTTATATATTAATGCAACAAAACAAAATAGTGAAAAATATTAGCTAGATTTGCTATTATCTATTACGTAATTTGATGGTTAAAATATTTATTTGATATTAATTTATCTGAGCAATTTTTAGTTTATTAAACATTTACATCTTTAATTTTAAAAAATTAATTTTTTTGGTATTGATGTTGTTATGAAAGATGGCCTTCTTTCAAAATCCCAAGACAACAAGTTTATCTCTTAGTTCAGGGGATATTTCCATACAGTACAGTTTATAAAAATGTTGGTTTATTTAAACTCATTAAAATTTATCTACCATCAGGTACTTAGATCTTATTGCACGTGGCTACAAATATTTAACCTTTAAGAAAAATGTATTTTTATTTGCAGTTATAATATCTTAGATATTAAGGAGAATTTTAAATAACATAATTAACAATGTAAAAATTTGATGTCTACAAATTAATACATAAAGATCAGTTTTATCTAGAAAAAGTTTTATTCATAAAAAATTTCTTAGAAAGACTATAGTAAAAAAATCTTAAGCTAGCTATACATAATATGTAATGATCCGGGTAAAGTTTAATTTGATCAATTTCTGCTAATAACAATATTATCGTATTTATTGAAATAATAATATTGCTTTGCCCTACAAAGCAGAAAAATAAGTCACTATTTTTTAATGATAAAAAGATTTAACATTTTAATGCAATGAATATACCAATATCTAATAAAATGCTGCATCATACTTATAGTAGATAAAATTTACACTATAGGATACTTCGTTACTGAGAAATTAAACTAAAATTATTGCTTTAGCAAAAGGTTTAACTAAAACTCCTTAAACTGCCACGATAACAGCATCTTCCTAAAGCGAAAACAATAATTGTCTACAATTAATGAAGAATTAATATATCAATTATGGATAGAATAGGATAATCTTAGAATTATAATTATTAATTAGTGTATATTACTTTCTAGTCAAGTAATATACACTAGAATATACCAATCCCTTCCCAAACAATAGGCTACCGCTATCGCAATCATCCTATTGTTTTTCTTGATACATTAACAAGCTAAACAATCAGTATCCTTATAAAGATTTACAATTATGCACAACAAAAGCAAATGGTTAATGAGCTAAAAGCTAATTAACCTATCCTAAATAATTTTTACTATATTACTCCTCAATTTAACTATGTAAAAAACAAAAGCCTAGTTTACAATAGGCAATATTACTCAAAATACTTTGCATGAAATCTTCTATACATATGCAATAATCCTACTATGTTCATACGTTGATGACTGAATATTCTATAGATATGAAATAATTAATAAATTAGGTATAATAATTTATAGCATACAAAAGATTTGAATAGCTCCGTATCGAATTATGGTTTGACTTAAGGAATCATAAAATGCCAAAAATGAAAACAAAAAGCAGCATAAAACGCCGCTTTCGTGTAACTAAGTCGGGAAATATTAAAGGCAATGGGGCATACAAGCGTCATATGTTGCGCAGACGTTCCCAAAAAATGAAGCGACAAGCTAGCGGAACGTTTCTATTATCAGAATCAGATCAAAAAATTATTAAGAGATTTATGCCTTACTGCTGAGGAGCAAATAGATGGCAAAAATTAAGCGCGGTACTACTACACACGCACGGCACAAAAAAATACTAAATGCAGCTAAGGGATACTACGGCCGTCGTAAAAATGTATTCCGAATTGCTGTTCAAGCAGTTGAGAAGAGTCGGCAATACGCTTATCGGGACCGACGTACACGTAAACGCAATTTTCGAGCACTATGGATACAACGCATTAATGCTGGTGTACGCCAACACGGCATAACTTATTCGCGTTTTATGAATGGCATTAGGCTTGCGCGCATTGAGCTAGATCGTAAGATTCTTGCGGATTTAGCAATTCATAACCCTACTATATTTAAAAATATTATAAAAAATGCTGAAAACGCGTTAAGCCTTAATGAAACTAGCTTATAAATACAATAAGCTAGTTATCTTAAATTTATGCGTTCTATGTATCAACTTAAAAAAAAGGTACCAAAATAATATTTTATTATATGCTCACAGATTAAAATTAAGCCAGAATAATCATAAGCTAAAATGGCTTTTAACTGATTAATTATCTAAGGTAGTTTGTTGTAAAACATATTTATCATTCTTTGTTATATTCCCTCAGAAGCAAATTTTTAGATAAAAATTTGCTTCTGAGGGAAGAAATTATTTCAATTTATCTTCAGTAATTTAAAAAGCAAAAATATAACCTTGTTAATAATTTAACTGATTATCTTTAGATTATGAATAAATACTATAGTAATCCTGGTGTAAAAAATCTAATCTAACTATTGATAATTTACTTTTAACTAAATCAGAGCAAGCTTAGGAACAATTGATGCTACAACTTTTACATAAAAATCATGCTTATAAAAAATACAGTAAATAATTTAATATATTCAGATTAAATTATTTACTTCTAAAATGGATATACATGAGAAAATTAATAATTATCATGCACTCTAATCAAATAAAATAGTAAGTTAAATTTTTTCATAATTTATTTTACTTTATATATAAAAATTTAACTTACTTAACAGCCAGTCTAAAATTATCACTAGTATTTTAAAATCAATAAGGTAATTGAAAAAATGTATTGTTAATACACATTAAATTACTATAAACTAAATTGTTTATAGTAATTTGCTAAATAAGCAATAGTAAACAATACATTACTGGCTCTAACAGCAACAAGTATTAATCAAAACTATAATTAGTAGGCATAAAAATACCTAGCTTTATGGTCTTTTTATCTACGAAGCATTACAAGAAATTAGCTCTTACTAGGATAAGGATTAATTAACTAACAAACTAAAACAACATAGTTAATTTTAAAAAAAATTAAAAAGATCAGCTTTACAAGCTTTGTTTAATCGGTAAAGTTCTCAATTAAATTTAATTAGTTCGCCAACAAAGACATAATAGCTTAACAAAAGGACTACAGAAGATCATCTAACTTTATTAGCAAAATTACTAATATAAAAGTATACCTAATGAGTCAGCTTCCAGCTGAAGATAGATAAAAGAATTATTTTAATACCAAAAATACTATTAAAATGCTAATGTAAGACAAATAATCTAAAAATAAACAACAATTTTTTATCTATCTAAGTTTTTTCTAGACTTTAAACAAGTTAAATATAATATTACTACTTCCTCGGTTAAATAAAAAACTAATCTTTTTTAAGTTATTAATTTCCTTAATGGCAGAGAAAATTAATTTATAGTTATCTAACTTAATTATCTACTCAACGAGCAGTCATAACTAAAGGTACACCGCTAGCTGGGCCAGCAACCGCATCAATTAGTTTGTGTTTAGGTGGGCGTGTGCCCTCACTTAGCAAAACATCGTACCCTTCCACTAAAATTGCTAATGCAAGTTTCATTTCAGTCAAACCTAAATTTGCACCAAGACAATGTCGCACTCCTCCCCCAAATGGAATTGATCTTGACTTAGCAGCTTTATTATCACCCAGGTATCGCTCGGGTCGAAATATATCAGGTTCAGGGAAAGTTGTCAGATTACTATGAGCAAGAGGCACTGAAAGGCCAATAACTGTACCCTCAGGTAACATACGTCCAGCAAGATGCAATGGTTTTGCTAACTTACGTCCAATCACTGGCCCAATTGGTCGCAATCGCAATACTTCTCGACAAACCGCGTCTAAATAATCAAGACGAACTATTCTATCAGGATCTGATCGCACCGAAGCAAGCTCATCCCTAAGTCGAGCAAGAATTTCAGAATCAGCATAAACATGCCAAACTGCCCAAGTTAATGCTTGGGCAGTAGAAGCGTGTCCAGCAGATAAAAGAGTAAATAGTTGGTCACGCAAACCATCTACTCCCAAAGCTGCATCTGTAGATTCCTTTGCTGCGCGCGCAATATCTACAAAAGGATGAGTATCATCTTCAGTTCGAAAAGTAGCATTATCTATTGATTTTGATATAATATGATCTACAGTAGCTCGTGCTCTTTTCAATCGTCCCCAAGGAGACCAAGGACCAAGATCTACCTGTAAAATTGGTAAAAAATGAAGCATGAAGCTGGCTTTTGATTGCAAAGCGGCATAGGCTACAGCAAAACGAGCCTCTTCTTGCTCTGGTAAAAAACCAATAGCGCTGCGTAAGATTACATGAAGGGTAAGCTGCTTGGCTACTTCAATCATCAATACGCGCCGTCCGCTAGACTTGGCATAAACACGTCTAGCAATATCTTGAATAATAACACCATTGTTTTGGCGTAAAGGATTCATAACCAACGGTGCTACCTGCTTTCTAGCCGCGGAATGGGCCGCACCATTTAGTCGCACTAAACTATAAACCCCCATCACTTCGATACCAACATCCAATACGCTAAATGCATCAATTGGCAAGGCCAAAACCTGGATAATAGAATTTGCATCCCCGATCACCATCATGCGCATGCCAGGTAAGCGGAGAGTAAATGGATCACCATAACGTGCAGCAAAGGCTCGATGAGCACCAACTGGATCGGCAGCAAATTTCATCATCGGTCCAATTAGTCCACTTGGTCCAGGTGGAAGAGTAGTTGTCACAGTAACTTCCCTTGATAAGTTGCACGTAATGGGGTTTTAGGTCCAAGCAAAAAGCCAGTACGCAGTAACATTGGAAATTTAGTATCTTGTAATTCAACACGACAGGTTTTCAGTATTGTCGCGAGTAGTACCTTGAGTTCCATCGGGGCAAATGTATTACCGACACACACCCTCTCACCACCGCCAAATGGATAGTACTCAAAAGCAGTGTATCTCCTATCCAAAAAGCGGCTTGGATTAAAATCCCAAGGATTTTCATAAAGATCAGGATCAAAATGTGTTAGCCAGACACAAGCACAAACCTGTGTTCCTTCTGGGATAGTATAGCCCATCAACTTAATAGGCTTAGCTACCAAACGCAAAACATCTGGTACCGGAGTCCAGAATCGCAAAACTTCCTTAATCACTGCGTTCATATACGGCAAATTATGAACTGCATTTGGATTTACTTCCAAATCAACATCAGCCAATTCCGACATCAATCGATTATACACATCTGGAGTTCCCAATACTGCCTGTAATGCCCAGCCAAAACTAAGTGCTGAAGTTTCATGACCAGCAATTAGCATTGTAATCATATTATCGGCCATCTCTATGTCGCCAAACGCAGGAGAACCGTCATCTCGTTTAGCTAATACCATGTGAGCTAGTAATCCTTCATGCTTGCTAGGATCAGCACGAATATCGGCAATAGTTTGCAGCAATAAGTCTTGAAACTGCTGACGCACTCGAATAAACTTACCTTGAGAAGGCACTGCTGGATGTAATAAACCCATCATTGATGTAACTAAAAATAGCTTATTGCTTAATTGCTCGGAGAATGCTCTTACAGCTTTCTTACGCTTTTCAATTCCAGCCCGATCATGAACACTAAACAGTGCTCGAATAATTATCTCGAGGGCAATAGCCATGCCTTCTTCGACTAAATCCAGTGATTGGCCAACATGCCAAGTTTCTATACGCAACCGAGCTGCATTGACCATCTGTCCAGCTAATCGCTGTAAAGCTTCAGCACGCAAACCAGGTGCAAGCAGAGCACGCTGACGGCGATGTTCCGCGCCAGAATGGCCGGTAAATGCCTTACCGAGAACCTGTTTTTGCGCTTCAACTTGAAGCGGTAAGAAGCAATCGGTTGGAGATGTAAATATCTGTTTTACTCCTACTGGATCAGCAGTGAAGACAGTTTTTGCAGAGGTTGTAACACAAAAAGGATCACCATACTTATCCTTCATTTGTGAGAATAAATTTATCGGATCACGCAAATAGCCGATTTTGCTGAACAGTGAAAAGCGTGGTCCTGGAGGCAACTTCATGTGAGGAGCAAAGTCAGTGGCATTTATTGTCATCTTTTGTCTTCTCTCAATGCGAGGATACTAGTTAGTAAGAAACCGTTGATTTAGTATTCCTAATGCCGTATCGACCCGGCTACAATAGAATTTTATAAATTCTCTACTCTGAGAGAAATTATACCAAAATTTATAGTCAGTCATTTGATATACTCTTAATCATTAACTTCCTAAATATAATTCTTTCTCAAACTTGATGAATAATAATTGTACATATCACTAAATGCAATTTGGAAAGCATTAATTCGTAAAAAATAAAGCAATAACTGGTGTAGCAATAGTAAACCCCACTTGCCTTAATCTCAAAATAAAATTGCTGCCCTTTCCTGAAGATTTTACAAATTTAGCAAGTCAACATCAAAGTTAAATTCTCATGAAAATAAAACTAAACCACACTTTCCTAGATAACGCTCACAATATAAATTGGCAATATTCAATATGCACAATAAACTGCGATCAAAGCTTCCACTTAGTTAGAAACTAAAAGATGTCTTTTCCCTATTACAATCAATTAGTCTAACAAATATAAATAAATCAATGTAAGACATGCTCGTAAAGAATTCACTCAACAGTCTCAGCAGTTCTAATTTTGTTAAAACAAAAATAACCAAAAGTTAAATATTATTATTAATAAATATGAATTTAACTTTACTAATGGCAAGCAGTAAATAGTATCTTCTAGATATTTGATGTTAGTATTTTTCACTGTTAATGCTTTACTTTAATTGATCTTCACACGGGAAGAATAGTTTAGATAAAAAATTTATCGCCTTATCGCCAAACCTACTCCGCTTTCAAGATTAGCTATTACTGGAATGCATTGCACAAAATAACTTAGCAATCTAACAAACTAATTATAAACATACTAAACTTTAAATGTTTAATAAATTTCTTTACTTATAGCAATTACACTTTAAGTTTCTTATTAACCAGTTACAATCCTTAATGTAGTAGAATACTATTCGATATGAATTATACACTACAATGTATTAGAAAGCAAAGACAAAACTAGAAATTCTCTAGCAGAACCAGACAGAAAAATAACTTGCTTAAGCTAGGTAACTGAGCACGGCATGTTGTAATTATTAAACAAAATTTCTTTAAACGATAATGGCTGTAAAAAATAAGTTTTTTAGATGAAAAAACAAATTTCATCTTAGACGCCAAAGAATTATTGCATTTATTAATTTATAAAAAACTCACAAATATAAGGAAGAAAATTTCTTTAGTGATTCACGATAAATACTATAAAGCGACTATATAAATTTAACAAATTTTTGCTTCTTAGAAGCTAGATAAAATCTACGCTCAATTATTAAATTAACTTGTAGTTTATTAATCATAAGTTCCCATCTATCGGCAATGGATAATAGAGCTGCTGCAAACTTTGCTTTTTATAAAATATACCTGAATTTGGCATAAGTTTGTATAAGCAATTTATTGAGCGTTTAATGCATTTATACTACCCAAGCACTAGTTTATAGTATGCTGCGTTATGACCAACGCCCTTATAGTTTTCTTAATGAAGCGGCATCTATCCTACACATATCGTTACTTGCAATCTATAATACTATATATTTAGCAAGTCTCACATTACATCCAATATACAGTCAACAGTATTAACTCAGCTTATGCTACAATACAGAGAATGGGCAACATAACCTGGCAGATTTGTATACACATTATTTAGGCACCTAATGTGTTTATTATTTAAATAACTAAATTTAATAAATGCAAACAATTTAATTAATAATAATTATTATATTAATTGATGTTTAAACAGTTGTATAATTACAAAATTATTATTAGCGTAATTTATACGCCGATATAATGAATGTTGTTTTTTTTGTACATGCTGTCTAATATTAATTGTTATTAAATTAGGATGCTAAAATGCTCGATGATCAAGCTACTGCAATTGATAGCATTCGTTTTAGCGACGCTGCTGCTTTAGTAACAACTTTAAAGCCAAGCTATCCAGTTTATTGCTTTAGACCACACAAGATAAGAGCTGTAGTACAACATTTCATTGAAACTTTTCCTGGTAAAGTGGTCTATGCTGTAAAGTGTAATATTGAGCCAAGGATGTTATCTTGGTTATCAGAAGCCGGGGTTACTGCTTTTGATACTGCCTCGCTAACTGAAATCGCTGCTGTACGCAAGCAATTGCCAGATGCCGATGCTTTATTTATGCATCCAGTGAAAAGCCGAGCATCTATACTAGCAGCTGATCAAGTTTATGACGTCTCGACTTATTGCGTCGATTCTATGGCTGAGTTAGAAAAAGTATTACAGGTCGCTAAACGAAGAGACCTAAAGATATTTGTGCGAGTTGCTACGCCAAGCAGCAAAGCTACTTTTGAACTTTCTGTTAAATTCGGCGCTACTCAGGCTGAGGCAATTGAGATACTTGATCGAGTAGCAAAGGAAGGAATGCAAGCTGGCATCGCCTTTCATATTGGCTCTCAATGCATAAATCCACGCGCTTTTCGAACCGCATTCGCTGTGATCTCTGATGTTTGGCGTGGTACAAAAGCTGAAGTACGCGAGATCGATGTCGGTAGCGGTTTCCCTGTTGCCTACGCAGGTCAGTCTGTGCCACCCCTAGAAGATTTCGTCAAGGAAATCGTTGAAGGAAGACGTGAAACAGGGATAGATGAAAATGTAGCACTGCTATGCGAGCCAGGTCGTGCGCTAGTCGCTGATGGATGTTCTATGCTTTGCCAAGTATACTTGCGCAAAGGTAATAGACTATATTTAAACGACGGGCTTTATGGAAATTTATCAGAACCATATTGGGCAAGAATTCGTTTACCGGTTAGATTGATTCGCGCAAAGAATGAGATTTGTAGAACAAATAATACAGCGCTTCAAGACTTTACTATATTTGGCCCAACTTGCGATGGGAACGACTTTCTGCCTACACCATTTCGCTTACCGTCTGATGTCAGGGAAGGAGATTGGATTGAAGTTGGACAAATTGGTGCTTATGGAGCGGCTTTAGCTACAAAATTTAACGGGTTCTTTGCCAATGTACAAGTCGAACTTTCTGATGAACCACCGTGTACTGGGTGATTTGCTTGTTCATAACAACTATTTTTAGCCTTGAATATTAATAGGCTGATCCAGCTATATAACAGTGCGAAATTGCTATTAGTTTTTATCAGAATATGTCTTGTTGTATAAATACAACATTAAAATTGATAAACTCTTTAAATTAGTTACTTGATAATTAATTTTGTATCTAGTTGTTTTTAGTATAAAATAAATTTCGTTATAGTCGACAATTTGGCAAATCCTGTTCTTAGAGCTGTATGTAAATGAATTGTTGATCAAATAAGCTTAGAATAAGTCAGATAAAATTATGCTGTCCATTAAGTACAAACCTCTTTGCTAGGAATTGTTAGCAGATTTTTTGCATTAAAGTTTAACTATAATCCCCTAATCAGAAAACTAACGTTTTATTTATTATTAATTCGCGAGCAAGATACCAATATTTAGGCAATCTAATTTATTATATACTAATTTTTGTTAGCGTCACTACTACTCAAGTAGTGATGAGCAATAAATCTCTTTCTTGATAATACTAAGTCAAATTAATAAAGGAGATGATCTATAATTTAGATAAAAACAATATACAGACTTTTTAATAAAGTAATTTATTTTTTTTCATTTAGTCTATAAGTTAGATTGCTTTTTATTGTTTTGCTTTAAGGCTTTGTAGATTATAGTCCAAGTCTGAGGGATTGCTTCAATGATAAATGCATTAAATTTTAAATTGTATTTTCTAAAAAGATAAATAAAAATGCTCTTATTAAAATATTATTGTGTAATTTGAGTTAAAGGTTAACATAGTTAAAACAGCATAACTAATAAATACACACTTAAGTAAAAAAGTCTTAACTTTTTTAGGTTGAATAAAGGCACCATCTGTAAGTAAAAAATTTTTATTTTTACTGCTAACTTCTTATTATTAAAAAAGAATTTATCCAACTAATTGATAGAATTTTAACCACGTACAATGCCATAGCTTCAATAAGGAAGCAATAACTTTAGTGATTGCTTCCTTATTGAACGGATATTCTCCTAGAATAATTTTTAATATATTTTATCCTAAATTTTATTGTGTTTATTTAGTATCGAAATTATTTAAATATTAGTAACTGACTAAACGCAGTAATCGAAGCCTAGTCTATACTGGATTACCGTAAACATATGGTGAGGCTAAGAGGTTTAAAAATGCGCATTGGCTTACCAAAGGAAATTAAAAACCACGAATACCGAGTTGCTCTTGTGCCCTCTAGCGTCAGTGAACTTGTAGCGCATGGACATGAAGTAGCCGTAGAAACTCATGCTGGATACGCCATAGGTTTAAATGATGATCATTACAAAGCGGCTGGAGCTAATATTTTACCAACCCCAGGGGAGGTTTTTTCTTTTGCCGATATGATCATAAAAGTGAAAGAGCCTCAGCCGGTAGAAATCAGCAGACTGCGTCCTGGACAAATATTGTTTACCTACTTACACCTTGCAGCAGATCTTGAGCAAACTAGAGGATTAATTAATAGCGGTTGCATTGCTATTGCTTATGAAACAGTGACTGACCCCTATTACCAGTTACCTTTATTAACCCCGATGAGCGAAGTAGCAGGTAGAATGTCAATCCATGCCGGCGCCCATTGCTTGGAAAAAGCTCAAGGCGGTAGTGGCACGCTACTTGGTGGTGTGCCTGGTGTAGCAGCTGCTAATGTAGTCATAATTGGTGGCGGAGTAGTTGGTAAGAACGCAGCACGTATGGCTATTGGCCTGGAAGCAAAAGTTACTATATTTGACATTTCATTGTATAAATTATATAAATTAGATATGCAATTTGGATCGACATTAAGTACCATTTTATCCACAAGAGAAGCTTTAGAAGAATACGTCCTGAATGCTGACCTGGTAATTGGTGCTGTATTAGTAACTGGTTCAACAGCACCAAAACTAGTAAGACGAGAGATCGTATCGCAAATGAAAAGAGGTTCTGTACTGGTGGACGTAGCGATTGACCAGGGTGGCTGTTTCGAAACTTCAAAACCAACTACCCATACAAATCCAACCTATATTATCGAAAACGTAGTGCATTATTGCGTAGCGAACATGCCAGGTGGAGTAGCACGAACTTCTACGTTTGCGTTAAACAATGCAACTTTACCATTTACTTTAGCTTTAGCCGATAAAGGCTTACGTCAAGCAATGCTCGATAATGAGCACTTACGTGCAGGCCTAAACATTTACAAACGTCAAGTAACTTATAGAGCAGTAGCAGAAGCTCATGGACTTGGCTTCACTCCAGCTGAGGAAGCATTAGAATTGTAATAGATCGCACACTATACTTGCTTTTATTAAGCACATTAGCAATCTGCTTGTAACTAATTAAATTCCTTTTAAAATGTTATATATTTAACCATTCTCGTAATTTTACCCAACTCATTCCGGCTATTAATGCTGGTGTTCGCAACCATCCGCCGGGAAATGTTTGATGATGAATTTTCTCAAATAATTTTAATCTTTTATCGTTAGCTGTTATTGCTTCAGCAATAATCTTGCCGGCAAAACCAGTTAGCACTATGCCATGACCAGAAAAGCCTTGAGCATAAAAAGTATTATTCGACAATCTTCCAATATCGGGAATACGATTAATAGTGATACCAATCAACCCGCCCCACTGATAATCTATCCTGATGTTAGCCATCTCTGGAAATATTCGAACAATTTTACGCTTCATTGTACCAATCAAACCAGGCGGAACGATAGTCGAATAGCTTGCACCCGAGCCAAACAATAAACGGCGGTCATGAGTCAATCGAAAATAATCAAGTGCTAAATTGCAATCTGCGACCGCTACGTCTCGGGGAAATATTGTAGCAGCAAGACTAGCAGAAAGCTGTTCAGTCACAGAAATAAAAGATGCTACTGGCATAATTTTAGAGTAAAGTTTTCTTTCTAGCTTTCCAAGGTAAGCATTACAGCAATATACTATATACTTTGCGTTAACCAAACCAGAATCTGTCTGTACAATAGTACCATCTACTTTCCGCACAGCGCTATCCTCAAACAAAATCGCCCCAGCTTCTTCAGCTCCTTTTGCTAAACCCAAAAGGTAACGCAATGGGTGAATCTGTCCACTTTCCGGATCAATCATACCACCAAAATATCGATCGGAGCCCAGCCAATCACGTACCTCCGAACGAGTAATCATTTTTGGGCCTGTATATCCCCATCCGTGCCATGCCGCACACAGACTTTGCATAGCCTTAAACTGCCGATTATTTAGCGTGAGATGCAAGTATCCCATGCGTAAATCAGCTTCGGGTGCATGACGAGCAGTACGTTCCTTCAGATCATCCACCGCCTCACGAGCCATTTGAAAGAAAGTGTAACCGCTTTCCTTCCCAACATATTGCTCAATCACTGATATATCAGCAGCAAAGCCTTGCACTACTTGACCACCGCTACGTCCAGATGCACCAAAGCCGATTGTCTCAGACTCAAGTAAAACGACATCCATTCCGCGTTCAGCACAATTTAACGCAGTTGAAATACCGGTAAGACCACCACCAATGACACATACATCACAATGCAAATCATCATTCAACCTATGGCGTTTGGAGATATTAGCAGTATCGTGATACCAAGTCATTGAAGGCATGATCAATTTCCAGTCAAAATTACAAAGGTTGTAGGAATAGAAAAAATTTTATTCTTAATATATTAAATTTAAAAAAATAAATTTTTGTTTCATTTCGTAATAATAGAACAATCGTTATGATCTAATTTTTCTTTGGCTAAAGATAATCATTGTCTAAAGATTGTTTGTTATTACTTATCTTCTAATGCAAAAAAATAATTTGTATCACGCCTAGATTGCGATATTTATTAAATCATATTTGTCATCCATTATAATGTTTTTTCCTTATAGATCAGCATTAATAGTTACTTAAATTGTATGGCTTGATTAATTTAGCATCGCAAGTAATTTTTTAAGGATAAAAACATAAATTTATAAACCGCAATATCTCCTCAAACTAACTTTATAATTCCACAGCGACACTTCTAACTTTGTTAGAAGTTTATCAATTTATGACTAACAATCCATAAATTGGTTTTACTTATAAACAAAATTCCAAAGTAGAACTTAATTACGATAGTAACGGTTCTAGTCATTTAATTAGAAAATCTAAACAAAAAATTTTCTATTTACAATGCTAGATAAATAAGCTTGATTCTGCGCTAATTAACTTAATTTGTAGTTAATCAAGTTAATTATATTTATGTAATGATTGATCTTTTGCTTACTTACCTAAAGTCAACCAAGACTGAACTAAAAGGGATTATAGCAAATTAAAGTTCTTTACCATCAGTGTACTAATGATGCATTTACACAAAATTCTTATAGATTGAGCAAATCATAAAGTCTATACATTTATATAATTCAAAATTAAGATAATTGAGTATTAAGCAATTCCTGCAATTATAGATTTAAAAATTATCGAATATAATTTTGCTTAGAGCATTTGCAGACTAAAATTAGCTGATTAATAATTAACATTCTCTTAATTTATAAAAAGTTTTAAAATATTGCCTTTGTACAACCTTTCCTTAAATAAAAAAGCTTTTTGCTATAATTGTCTCACTCATTCTTGGACCAAATACTTAGCACTCTTCATTTACATACCATATTATATTTAGCAGTGCTAGAAATATGCAATTTATTATAGAAAACAAGCTTGTTATGCTGTATAGTATTTGTAATGACCACGGTTAAAAAAATAAGCAAAGTGCCATTAAGCCATCAATATAGTATACTATTTATCTTAGCTATTTCATTATGAAAATTAATCTCGATTCCTGGATTCGTGAAAATCAAATCAAGGAAGTGGAATGTTTAGTTTCCGACTTATCTGGCATTGCTCGAGGTAAAATCCTTCCAGCCCAAAAGTTCATGTGCGCAACGCGTAACCAAGGATTACGTTTGCCGGAATCAATCTTTGGTCAAACCGTTACTGGTGACTATATTGATGAAATTGACCTTGATCCACGCGCAAGTGATGTATTGTTACGACCGATAGCTGAAACCATTCGCATGGTACCATGGTATGCTGAACCGACAGCACAGATAATTCACGAAGCTTATTATTTTGACGGTACCTTTGTTGACATTGCAGCTCGCGCTGTGCTGTGCCGTGTACTAGATCTTTATGTTGAAAAAGGTTGGACCCCAATAGTTGCTCCAGAGTTAGAATTTTTTTTGGTAAAAGTTAACGAAGACCCTGACTATCCTTTAGAGCCACCAATCGGTCGTTCCGGACGCCAAGAAATAGCACGTCAGGCTTACGGTATTGACGCAGTTAACGAGTTTGATCCACTTTTTGAAAAAATCTATGATTACTGCAAGGCACAGGAAATCGATATTGATACGTTAATTCACGAAAGCGGCGCTGCACAAATGGAGATAAATTTTAACCATGGCAACGCATTGGATCTGGCTGATCAAACTTTTTTATTTAAGCGTACGGTACGCCAAGCCGCACTAGATCATAAGATATATGCTACCTTTATGGCTAAACCAATGCAATACGAACCAGGTAGCTCAATGCATATGCATATCTCTGTGGTTCATAGCGAAACCGGTCAGAACTTATTTGCTAGTAAGGATGGAAAAAATTCTGATTTCTTCCTTAACTTCATAGGAGGAATGCAAAAATATGTACCCCCTTCAATGGCTCTATTCGCGCCTTACGTCAACTCTTACCGTCGCTTAGTGCAAGATTCTGACGCGCCGGTAAATGTCCATTGGGGAATTGATAACAGAACTACTGGATTTAGAGTACCAGAATCCCGCCCTGAAAGTAGACGAGTTGAGAACCGTGTGCCAGGTGCAGACGCAAATCCATATTTGGCTTTCGCTGCTTCATTAGCTTGTGGATATCTTGGAATAATAGAGCAACAAGAGGCTTCAAAACCAGTTGATGGTAGCGCTTACAATCTAGCTGCTAGCTTACCACGTCATTTAGAGGATGCTCTGTTACGATTAAACCGATCAAAACAGCTCCGCGACATACTTGGACAACGTTTCATCAAAGTACTTACTCAAATCAAAGAGCAAGAATCAAGAAATTATCTTGAAGTAATTAGTGCTTGGGAACGACAATACTTACTTCTTAACGTTTAATCATCTGTTATAATAACGGTTAATATTCCTATTCATTTGCTATAGAAAACAAAGAGATTAACTAATCATTTAGTTATATCGATATTAATAATTTAACAAAACTGCAACCTTGCTTTATCGGAGTAAATATTTGGCCATGATGAAAATAAAAAAACCTACGGCTAAAATGTAAGCTACACTTCATGCGCGCAATTCAAACCTAGCACGGCTAGGTTATCATTTATTGAGACCATTTAAACGAGTATTTTTAAAATATCCATTTTAAAAACGTTGTACGGTACAGCAAGTCCAATTATTCATAATTTACATTTAAAACAAAAAAAATTCAAGAATTTTTTATTCTAGCTTTCATGTTTTAAGCTCAAAGCGATAGACAAGACATTTTTCTAATTGCTGTAATAGCTTTTATAAGCAAAAGTATACTTTACGTATTTATAATTTTTACTCATTATAATTTTTAATTATTAAGGTTAGATAAAGTAGTTAGGCTACTGTAGACAATAGATATCTATATTCAACAAATTTACTTAATAAATTACAGTAAACATAGCGAGGTCAAAAATATTGTTTAGTTTAGTATTAAAGAATAATTGAAGAATATAAATGTGCACTTATACCAGTAGCAAAAACTTGCAACAAACATATTCGTAATTTCTTATTACAATAGTAAATAAGAAGGTTAAATTATTATCATCTTCATTCTTTTTGTTTAAAATCTAACCAATACCAGCTATAAATCAAGTAGAATATAAAATAAACGATTTATTGAACTATTTCAGCTTGTTTTGCCTTCTGTTCAATGTTATACAATTGATTGTCCATTAAATGGATATTAGATTAAAACAATCTGACTTTAAGTACCAAAATAATGGGGGTAATTTTATAAATTC
Organism: Candidatus Endolissoclinum faulkneri L2; assembly: GCF_000319385.1. Taxonomy (GTDB): domain Bacteria; phylum Pseudomonadota; class Alphaproteobacteria; order Thalassobaculales; family Thalassobaculaceae; genus Thalassobaculum; species Thalassobaculum faulkneri. Next base: position 1,146,003 of record NC_019566.1, read on the forward strand.
AATGCAGACTCAGCTATATCATTACGGTTAAAACCTTCCGGCCAATCAATTCTATTAATAGCTGAATAAACCTTTTTTCTAGCTTGAGTTATATCCTTACCAATAGCGGTTATCCCAAGTACTCGACCACCGGTGGCTAGCAACCTTCTTTCTCTATCCCAAGAAGTTCCAGCATGAAATATGACTACGTCATCATTTTCTATCTCACTGATGCTATTAATTACTGAGTTCTTTTCGTAGAAATCAGGATATCCTTTGGAAGCCATAACGACACAAAGTGCAATATCATCATTCCACTTCAAACGAACATTAGTAATTTTTCCATCGTTTATAGCAATCAAAGCAGAAAGAAAATCACTCTTTAAAAGCAACAGCAACGCTTGACATTCTGGATCACCAAAACGAACATTATATTCAATAACCTTAGGGCCGGTATCAGTAATCATTAGCCCAGCATACAGTACACCTCGAAATCTTCGACCTTCAGCTGCCATACCAGCAATAGTTGGATTAATAATCTCACTAACAATTTTTGTGGTTAGAAAATCATCGATAATCGGAGCTGGAGAACATGCACCCATGCCACCGGTATTTGGTCCAGTATTACCGTTGCCCACTCTCTTGTAATCCTGAGCAGTTATCATTGGTAATACGAATTCGCCATCTGTTAGTGCAAAAAAGCTAACCTCTTGACCAATCATACATTCTTCGATAATGATTTCTTTTCCAGATTCACCAAATACTCGATCAATCATAATCCTATCTACTATTTCCATAGCTTGAGTAATTGTTTCAGCTATAAATACACCTTTACCAGCGGCAAGCCCGTCTGTCTTAATAACTATTGGCAATGATTTTTCAGATATGTAAGCTTTGGCAGTCTCTGCCTTATCAAACCTAGCATAAGCTGCGGTAGGAATGTTGTGACGAATACAAAAATCTTTAGCAAAGACCTTAGAACCTTCCAGCACAGCAGCAGCAGCAGTTGGACCAAAACTCTTAATTCCAACGTTTCCCAGTTTATCAACTAAGCCATCCACTAAAGGACCTTCTGGACCAATCACGACGAAATCAATTGCTTTATCAATACAAAATACTATTAGTGCATCATAGTCATCAGCAGCGATAGAAATGCACTCTGCTTCATGCTCTATGCCAGCATTACCAGGAGCACAAAATAATTTTGTCAACAATGGCGAACTAGAAATAGCCCAACATATAGCATGTTCACGCCCACCGGAGCCAACAACCAAAATACGCATACTAACCTTGATTCCGCTAATATTAATTATTTATCAGCTAACTAAACTAACTAGATGATTACCTGATCTTCCTTCTCATAATTAAACGATAATTAAGTTAGTGATCTATCATTTAGAACTACAAGCAGGAAGCAGCTTTGCTGGATTTCTGCTACATAATGTAGGATAATTTGCCTCCATCGCTCATTTAACCGAAAAAAACGCTTACAGTTTAGTAGATGTATTATAATTATAATAACTAACGCATATAATAATTCTTATTGCTAAACCAAACTAAGTAAAACAATTTAAGTATTTAAGGCAATAAAGTTATGAATCAATGCTAATAGACAGATCAACTACAAAAAAAACACTAATAATTGCCTTTTATAGCAAAGTATAAATTTTTCGATAAATTATTCAAAATAAATAAAATCAATAGTTTATTTTCCAATGCTATTGTAGTTAATACCTAAACAGGAATATAATTCGATCGTTAAATACAAGCATATTAAAGTTAATTCAATATCAAATATAATATATTCCGGCATCTGACAATGCTAAATTAAATGACGACAATCTAGTTTCAGCAATAAGTCAAAATTTTAATTCAAAGATAAGTAAAAAGAAAAACACTATTGATAAACACATCGCTTTATTGGGCTAAACTAATCATTAATACTGAACAATTTTATTAGAATAATATAAAACTTAATAGTTTAATAAGCTTAGTATCGACTATCAAAATTTAAGTTTTTACTTTAATTAAAAAAAATAACAACAACTATATTAAGTTCTTGTCTTCAAACAAAATTTAAATAAATACATCATTCTGTAAACTTCTGCTAAACCAAATCATAAAATCTATTCAATGCGATAAAAAACAAAGCCAATTTCTAATACAGATCAAAATAAAAATACTCTCATTGTAGAGTATACTATTAGGAAAATCCTTGCATGAACAACTTAAGTGATCTTTTTGCAAAGAAAATTTACAAATGACTGATATGTCTAAGTCAACCTTTAGTAAAGATAAAATAAAATAGGTATCAAAAGCAAAATAATCTTAATACAGCATTCAAATAACAAAAAACCAATTTGTACAAGAAGAATACCAAAAAACTATCCAAATTAATTTATACGTAAGGATAAATTTCAGTAAAAATCTAGATCATACTAAATTTACAAAAAGATTATAAAATTTACCCATTAATAAATAGAAAGCATGCGAGTGCTGATAAAACTTAAAGAGATTAGTGCAAATAATTTTACATTAAGATATATAATAAGCTTTTACATTTATTATCTCTAAAGAGATGTAGTGATACTATCAAGAACTATACATTGTATAATTCAATAAATCTCTCTAAGAATTTATTATTCTCGGATAAGCAAGTAAACCTTTTGCTAATTTTTACTTAAAAAGTTAAGTAATAAAACAAATTAAACAGCCTGAGCAACATCATCTATAACAAGCTGAACTTTATAATTACCGCAAGAATTATTGAGTCTTAAGTACCCTGCTACATATAAAGGGTCTTTATGCACTTGCAACAAGCTAGAACCAATAGCATTATCCATAGCATGGAAAGCAATAGATTGTACTTGGGCGCAATCATAACCAACCAAATTACATCTTATATGTTGGTTGCCAACTATACGACTGGATTCAACTTTAGCATGAGATACTACAAAACGCGGCTCCACATTACCAATACCAAATGGAGCAAGTAGTGATATCGCACGAGCTAAGTCTATCGTAGCCCCGCTTGGGGTTAAAACCGCATCCACCGATAATTCAGCAGGCATCAAAGGCAAGCAACAACTATTTGATAAAGCAAAACGCTCAATCAGGAAGGCAGTAAATTCACCAATACGACTTGCAGCAACAGTAAAGCCTACAGCCATAGCATGCCCACCACCGCTCTCTAATAATCCCACCCGACAAGCGGCAATAATCGCAGCTCCCAAATCTATACCAGGCACCGAGCGGCCAGAGCCCCTTCCAATACCTTTATCATCAATACTAATCACACAAGTAGGAAGTTGAAATCGATCTTTTAGGCGGCTGGCAATAATGCCAATCACACCAGGATGCCATCTATCTCCCGAGACTACAAGCACTGGTGAATTCCTCTCGTTTTCCGCTTGAGCAATAGCATTTCTCAAAAATCTCGATTCAATTATTTTACGTTTATTATTACAGTAATCTAGTATTTTAGCGATTTGATGAGCTTCAATGGTATCATTAGTAGAAAGCAATTTAGCGCCAAGATCAGCTTTACCCATACGTCCGCCAGCATTGATTCTCGGGCCCAAAACAAAGCCTAGATGATAAGCAGTTGGCTTAGAATCGAGTCCAACAATATTCAGTAAGGCTGCTAATCCTATATTTGAACGCCTAGCCATGATCTTCAAACCTTGAGCAACAAAAGCCCGATTAAGTCCGGTAAGCGGTACAACGTCACAAACAGTCCCCATAGCAGTTAAATCAAGAATAAGTCTTAGATCCGGTTCAACATGATGAGTAAACCAACCCTTATCTCGTAATGCGCGATTAACAGCTACTATAGTCAGAAAAGTAACACCACATGCCGCCAAATAACCAAATCCTGGTACTTCATCTAGCCGATTAGGATTAACAACTGCTATAGCTGGCGGTAGCTCTGAACCAGCTAAATGATGATCAACAACAATTACATCTATCCCATCCCTCATTGCCTGAGCTAGAGTTTTAGTAGCGAGGATGCCACAATCCAAGCAAACTATTACTGCAGCACCTTGCATAACTAGATTCTGTAAGGCTGGCATATTTGGACCATAACCTTCCTTAATACGATCAGGAACATAAATGACCACTGAGGCATCAACCGCGCGAAAGTATTTGGCCATACTAGCTGCCGAAGTAGCACCATCTACGTCATAATCCGCAAATAACCCGATAACCTGTCCTAAAAGTACCGCTTCAACCAACCTATTGACGGCAAAGTCCATATCAATAAATCGTTTGGGATCAGGAAGTTCAGCTTTTAAGGTTGGTTGCAAAAAAGACTCAACCGCATCCAATTCAATGCCTCGCTGAGCTATAATATGTCCTACAGTTTCGGGAAGAGCAAAGCGCTGTGCAATTGCCCAACCAATTTTATCCACATTTTTTATTCTACCGTTGCCGTGCAATACCCAACGACGTAAAGTGAGTGATTGTTCAACACCTAGAAATGCATTGGATTGCGGCACAAGTTCTTCCTATTACTTTAATTTTTTGCCACTTGTTATGTGAATAATTAAATGATCAAAGATTTGCGAGTAAAATCATGAGTTGTTTCTACCATCCGCACAGTGCCAGTTTTAGAGCGCATGATAATTGAATTGGTCGTTGCACCACCAATGTAACGCCGCACACCACGCAACATGGATCCATCAGTTACACCAGTAGCAGCAAATATTACCTCACCGCTAGACAATTCCATCATATCGTATTTTTTGTTGACATCAGTGATACCACAATGGTGTGCTCTTGATTTCTCAACATCATCTCGGAATATTAGACGACCCTGTATCTGACCACCAATGCAGCGCATAGCAGCTGCTGCTAGAACGCCTTCCGGAGCACCCCCCAATCCCATGTAAATATCTATTACACTGTTTGGGCTAGCGGTAGCAATAGCAGCAGAAATGTCACCATCAGAAATTAGTGCAATTCTTGCTCCTGTCTCGCGTACCCGCGCAATAAGCTGCGCATGGCGTGGTCGATCCAGGATACAAACAACTATATCTGATATTGCAACATTTTTCTTATTCGCCAAATTTTTTAGGTTTTCTTCTACAGTATTATCAAGGTCGATGATGCCTTTCGGTACACTAAAGCCAACAGCAATCTTATCCATATAAACATCCGGAGCGTTAAGAAATCCACCCTCAGAAGACAAGGCAATCACCGCGAGTGCATTTTGGGCATACTTAGCGGTGTTAGTTGTTCCTTCCAGAGGATCAAGTGCAATGTCAATCCTGGCGCCACCTTTGCCGACCTTTTCACTGGTATAAAATCTAGGAGCTTTGTCTCGCGCGCCTTCACCAATTACAACCTTGCCTTCGATATCAAGATCGTTTAGCGCAGCACGCATGGCATCTACAGCTTTTCGATCAGCCATTTTTTCATCACCTTTACCAATTACTGAAGAAGCCGCAAAAGCGGCTTCTTCAGTAACCCTGATAGCCCCCCAAACAAGATTGGAATTAACAGTAAAACTTTTGCCTTTATTCAACATTACTTTATTCTCTTAATTTATTAGTTTATTTATTTTTAATTAAAAAAAAATTCGGCGCGTTAACAAATTAATTCTTGGCAAGAAATTAATAAAAAATTCTTATGGTTTGGGTTATTAATAATATCACAAATCGACGATCCGAATTATTACCGTTAAATCTTCATCATCGTTAAGATTAATGATTTCATCCATTGCCTTCCGCAATGAATTTTCTTCAGCTTCGTGGATGATAAAAGCCAATAGCATTTTTTCATGCTGATTATGATCATTATGTATAAATAAATCCATAGAAACATCTTGATTACGCATAACCGTCCTAACATGCGCAAGAACGCCTGGGCGGTCAATAAGTGCTATACGAACATAATATCTGCAGCGCACTAACTCTTGTCGTGTTTTTTGGTTAGCGAATAATTTGTCAACCGGCAAACCAAAGACCGGGGCACCGCGGCCTAGAGCAATATCGACAATATCACTTATAACTGCAGAAGCGGTTGGATCTGCACCAGCACCACGACCATAATGCAAAGTTGTTCCAGCCGAATCAGCATCAGCAATAACAGCATTGAAAACACCCTCTACCTTAGCGATCAGAGTGTCTTTAGGAACCATGCAAGGATGCACTCTCTGCCGTATCCCATCATTAGTCTTTTCAGCAAAACCTAAAAGCTTGATTCGGTAGCCAAATTTTTTAGCATAAGCTATATCGACAGCTGAGATGGAACGTATGCCTTCTATATGCACTGCCTTAAAATCAACAGTATGACCAAATGCAAGTGCTGATAACAGCGATAGCTTATAAGCTGCATCTATTCCGTCAACATCACAGCTCGGATCAGCTTCAGTATAACCCAATTCTTGTGCTTCAGCAAGGACTTCGTTAAAATCTCTACCAGTTTCATGCATAGCGGTCAAAATATAATTACTTGTTCCATTAAGGATACCATAAACACGGCTCAGTTCGTTAATTACCAAACCATCGCGTATAGTGCGTACAATTGGAATTCCACCAGCTACTGCTGCTTCATATGCTAAAACCACTCCAGCGTTTTCAGCTTTACTAGCCAACTCAGTGCCGTGATGAGCTAACATAGCCTTATTGGCTGTAACTACTGACTTGCCGGAAGCCATGGCTGCTTCAACTAAATTTTTAGCTACTCCGTCGGATCCACCGATAAGTTCACAAACCACATCAACGTCATCGCGAATAGCTAATGTCAATGGATCGTCAGTCCAATCAATACCAGTTAAATCTAACCCACGATTCTTGTTCTTGCTGTTAGCAGAAACTGCCACTACCATCACTGGCCGTCCGGCATGTGAGGCAATTATTCTACTTCGTTTTGCTAGTAACCGTACAGTTTCCGCACCAACCGTTCCCAAACCAGCAATAGCAACACGTAGCGTCTTGCTCATCAGTTCACCTGAGTTATTATTGCCCAATAGGAATCAATATTAGTTAACAAATCAATACTTTGGTAATGATGATAAAAATCTATCCAGCTGTCTATAAAATCTTTTCTCAATGTAGTCATCCTGTAAATTAACCAATTGCCATCTTTATTTTCTTTTCATTAAATGTTTTGATTTACATGATCTTCACTACTACATCGTCTAGTTTTAAAAGCATTTCAACGAAAATATAAATTAAGAAATTGGTAAAAATAGCCTATGCTTACAGTAAGCAAATTAGCATAAAAACTTAACAAATATTTTATCGATATAAAATTGTTTAAGAAATTGCATTCTAAATTATCACCGCATAATAATTCAATATTATTAATAAATAGGCGTTCAAATTGAATTTAAAATAAATAAGTCAACGCTCAATCAACTCATTTTAGATTGCTTTTGTGATGCAATTATTAATTTAGAAATACTCAAACGAATAATTAACCTTAATCCTTAAAATTTTTTATTGTATTATAATGTTTTAATTAAGGCATATCTTGTACACAAATTAATTTTATTAATATCAGCATTAACGATTGATTACAAGAATTTACTATAATTAGATGTCAAAATAATAATTTACTAAGACTTATTTTGTAGTAATCAATGATTCTACTTATGATTAATTAAACAGCATAAATAAGCATTAAGTAAAAAGTCTAGTTTTATTATTCAGCTTTATTGCTGTTATATTGTTTCAATATAAAAATCCCAAGCTCAAAAAATTGAGCCATATTTGTTTATATTAAAATTTTACAAGTTTTGCACTGCCTGTTATATTTATAAGGTAAACTCCTTTTACGCACTTAAGATTCAGGAGCTAATTTTTGTATTTTTTCTTTAATGTATTCTGCACTAGATCGCTCTGCAGCTAATTTTTGCTGAATTGCAATGCGTTCTGTTTTATTAGTTAAATACTTTGGTCGACCAGGAACGCTTGCTAAATTTGGAAAAGATTTATCATTAGTTAGTAATTCTTCAGTAAAGAAAGTAATTTGTTTTGTTATTTGTTTGCATTTTTCCCAGAAAACGTTACTTTCAACTTTGATACTTGTAGTTTCGGTGATGTATTTATACCAAATCACAGGATTAATTATAGAAGATACCGAAAAGCAATTAACTAACAACATTAGTGTAGTACAGCAGTAGATAGTCGATAATAGCTTAATCAGGCAATATTTATTAATTTTACGTACTAAAATTAATAATCTACCTTTAGTAGTTATTGTTAACATTCTTATTTTACCTACTGAACCAAGACATTAAAAAATTATACACTGTTTGCTAGACAGCGTTCATTAATTTGTAGGTTACCCAATCATTTCACAAATTACAATATCAAGCTTTTTCACCAATTACATATAACTAAAAAGTTAGATTTATAATTGTTATTTAACAATATATTTACAAAATAATTTATACAAAATAAAATATCGGTAATGTACAATTAATAAAATTATATCTAAAACAAAATATAAAATATTAATATTCAATATGAAATATCTCTTAACTATATTATTAGTTTTAATAAATTAAACTTTATTTCTAAATTATATAGCATTACCATAAAGTAATTACTACAAATCGTTAATATCATTAAAAAATTCTTTCTTATGAAAGACAGATCTAACAATGTAGCTTGCTCTTAAATAATTGCTAAAATAAATTTATTAGTTATGTGGAAAATACTTAATAAAAAAAAAGATTAGCTGAAACAACTTAGCTGTAACAGTATCCTGAAAACATTAGCATCTAATATCGATTTAAATTATAGCATGCTATAACTTGGCTTGTTTAACAATAACTTTGTAGTACTCCATGAAGTAAAATATTCATTCTTTATGGCAAGATTACGCAAAAAACCTTCCACCTATTAAAATCATAAAAAATAATTGTACGTTTATCATTTGGCTAAATAAAATTAAAAAGTTATAGATATTGCAACGTTTGGATTATGATGCCAAGCATTACACTTTACCTAAGTAACTTTTTACAATTAGGCATCTATGATTGACAGCTATTATTATCGACTAACAAGCATCTCTTAGATAGTAAAAGATGGTTTTTAACATGTATACTTCGATAGAGTATTTTGCGCGCGTCGAGCTCAAGTAGGTAATGACATTAATGATAACAAATTATAACACTAAAATACACTACCTAAGCAATTGCACTTTCGATTAATGGTAATATCCTATTTGACTGTATTATTTTATAAACTGTGTAAATTATTAACAATTTGTATTCTGAAATGGTTAATAATTTACACAGTTTTAACCAAGCATACTAGCAAATATAAGATATTATTACAAAATTTTTCTTATGCGTTACTTGATGAAATCTTTCAATTTTAACTGGAAAAGTTAAATGCTTTCTTACTAAGTAAAAAGTAAATGAAACAAAATATTACTAATTACTCCTTATATTATAAAGAAATTACCTTGCATTGATATCAATCACCTATTGCTATTTGCAATAGTCAGAATATAATGGAGTTTTATTCTAAAAATAATCTAAAATCAAAATAAAAATTATAATAAGCATTACGCTATCTATCAAATAAAAATTTAATTTTTGATTAAAATAGCTCATTTATTGTTAATTAATTCTAATGCTAACGTTAAATAAAATTTTATACCGTACTAAGTTTTATAAAAAAATCCATATAAGTAATGTACATCAACGCCAATATCTCTTTTAAGTTATTTGGAAAGCTACTTATTTGTGAAGTAGCATTAATCTTAATTAATCAATAGAGATAATATCAATAGTTAGCAAATAATAATTTGTCTAGCAACTAATTTTTACGCAATGTCTGGAATATTCATTTTTACTATAATTACTTCATTATCAAATAAACCAACTGTAGTTATTCATACTTATTAAATATAAAAAAAAGAAACAATGTATCTTAATAAGTATATTAACTATCGACCTAATAATAATCAACCATACGCAATTAGCAGTTGATCTATAATTAATTTCTATCAGGGTACTCATTAATAGAATACGCCTGGCTCATTAACTTGTGCGCAATAATATATAGTTATTCTTTCTATACTTAAATAAATAGACTTGATAAATTTAAACTTTCTCAAAGTAGAAGTAATAATTTCAACAAAGCTAACTAAATTAATTCAGAACTATTTTGATAATATTCGTATAACTTAATCAAATTAAGCAATTAAAAATACTAATGTGTGCTTTTTGTCTCAGGTAAAAATAAAAATTGTATACATAAAAATTATAACACTGCAAATGTGTATAAAAGTAATTAAAAAAACAACTAATAAAAATAATAAACATATATTTATTGATATAATAAAATATGCTTAGTTTTAACCATAAAGTCTCTACATGCAAATTAATTATTGTTAACTTCGCCCAAACACTCGATTAAAAATCGTATCAACATGCTTAGTATGATAACTGATATCAAACAATCCCTTAATTTGCTCAACACTAATCTCAGATGTAATCTCCTTATCTGTAACTAGCAAATTATAAAAGTCCTTGCCTTCCAAGCGAACAGCCATCGCGTTGCGCTGAACCAAAGTATATGCATTTTCGCGGCTTAAGCCGGCCTGGGTTAACGCCAACATTACCCGCTGACTATAAATTAAACCACCTAACTTGTTTACATTTACTTGCATATTAGCTGAATAGACTATTAACTTATCCATTACTTCTGTCAAGCGAGCAAGAGCAAAATCTAGAGTTACAGTAGCAGTTGGTGCGATTACTCGTTCTACCGATGAATGAGAAATATCTCGCTCATGCCATAGAACAACGTCTTCCATAGCAGGATTTACCGTCATACGTACCAATCTAGCAAGGCCAGTTAGATTTTCGCTCAAAACCGGATTTCGTTTATGCGGCATCGCAGAAGAACCTTTCTGCGATTCACTAAAAAATTCCTCTACCTCACAAACTTCAGTACGCTGAAGATGACGAATTTCAGTAGCTAGTCTCTCAACCGAAGAAGCGACAACACCAAGCACAGCAAAAAACATTGCATGTCGATCACGCGGTATAATTTGAGTAGAAATTGGCTCAATTTGTAAAGCCATGGCCTTAGATACGTGCTCTTCGACGAATGGATCAATATTAGCAAAAGTTCCTACAGCACCTGAGATAGCGCAAATAGCTATTTCCTTGCGAGCATTAATTAATCGGTCACGACAACGCTGAAACTCCATATAATGAGAAGCCAATGTCAAACCAAAAGTAGTCGGCTCTGCATGAATACCATGGCTACGACCAATTTTAATAGTATTCTTGTGTTCAAAAGCCCTTCGTTCCAAAACAACTAATAAAGCATTCAGATCTTCAATTAAGATATCCGATACTCTGCTTAGTTGAACAGCTAAACAAGTGTCGAGTATATCAGAGCTTGTCATACCCTGATGAATAAAACGAGCTTCAGGACCTACCTGTTCGGCAATATTAGTTAAAAAGGCTATAACTTCATGCTTTACATCTATTTCTATAGAATTGATTCGATCAACAGCAAATGCTCCATGTTTCCATACCGCAACAGCCGCACTCTTAGGAATTACCCCTAACTCGGCTTGTGCATCGCAAGCATGCGCTTCAATTTCTAGCCAAATTTGGAACTTCGATTTATTCGACCATATGGACGACATTTTTTCGCGAGAATAACGCAAGATCATGATTTTATCATCACTACTTTAAAACATACAATCTATTCCAAATAATATTTTTATTATAAAAATAATCCTTAGATCGTCAAGGAAACACATAAAACAATCAAAGCCAAAATATCTGAAATTAAAAACATTATAAAGTACATAAAAAACTAATAATCTTTTTTAAGATATAAATAGCATTTTTCTTTTAAAGTCATGTTTATGGAATATTATTCCAAAATGGACTATGTTAATCATAAATTACATAATATCTTTATTATAAGATCAAGATTATGAGTTCAAGCGAACTGATTAATAATACACACAATGCTAATTGGTAATAACCACAACATAAAGTTGCCCATCTACAAAAAAACTAGCAATTCAGTATTCTAAAAGGTTGAAGACCAATGTAAAAAAATAAAGCGATATGATATAAAAGATCATGGATGCAACAGCAATTGTCTACATAGACAATTAAATATACGCAATGTCTAGTATCTTCATATTAATCTAATGATAATGAAGTAAAAATTTTCACATTATGTTAACAAATTATCTTATAAAAATGGATTAATCGCATCTTACACCATCGTCTAAACAATATTTTACTTTAAAATTGCAAAGTTATCTTGCGTTTAACTTGACAAGTTTAATAAAATAACTAGCAATTAAAAAAAACAAATTAAATTAATTTATGCAAAATACAATGAATGATTAACTTTAGAATTAAAATTCTTGCTCAGTTTTACTAATTAATAAAAGCGGTAAAAATTTTAAATTATTAGCTTGCTTGAGTTAGCGCCAAAGCTTCATTAAGCTAGTATTCTTCTTTATTTTTTGAGAACCGATAGCAATAATTGTACATAAATTGCTTCTTAGGAAGATTATATATTGCTTCTATATATCTAATTTAATAAATCATAACTTTTTTATAAAAAAATCTATAATTAAGGAAAACTATTTTAGATCTTTTATCACATAATCGCATAAATAACCAAACAATTAATTATAAAACAAAATGCTCGTATAGGTTTATCAAAAAAAAATAATAAAATTACTAATACAATAACTTATAATGTTTAATGAATAAAAATTATCCATAGATAAAAGGTAATCAACGTATAAAAAAGTAAGCAGAGAATAACATTTTTGCTAAATAGCTTCATAAGGGTTAAACATATATTTTATGTGTTCAATGCTTAGTGTATTAAATTATCTTTATATATAGTAACCTTAGTTCACTTTATTCACTATGATTTAATGCTATTTAAAAATAAACAGCTGATTTTAGGGATAATATGCAATGCTTCATAAAAATCTGTTAATAAGGCTCTAATCAATAGTTAAATACCATTAAAGAAAAAATTATGTAGAATTACCTTATTATGTTACTTTATCTAACATTATAATACAGTAAGATTAAGTACGTCTTAATAAGCGAGTATCCGACAGTTAGGTTATTGACCAAAGCGCAACACCACTTAACTCTATAATGAAATAGAAACAGATTAATAATAAGTAAAACATTTTAGGATAATCTATATTAGCCAATTCCTTTCGAAAAACATTTGCTACAACATAAATCGAGAATAAAATTTACGGTTAAATTCAATTGCAAAATAAAGTTATTTTATAGCATCTTTAGATGCATTAATTAATAAACTAATTAACTATAACCGCTACCAAATAATAAAAACCAAATTTTTAGATTTGTACTCTGGTAAAATAGATTTACTTTTTAAGAATATTATCTAGCGAAAAAAATAACAGATATGATATCATGAGTTTGATGTTTTCTATACTATGTAAAAAATACAATGTATAACTAATCATTAAATTAATTAAGCATTTGACAAGAATACTTTTTTAAAGTAAAAAAATAAACTTTTGGATAATAAAAGACATAATTTCTAATCTAAATTCAACAATTAAATAGATAAAACATTAATAATTCTTATTATTTTTTTATCTATTTAATTTTCAGATCAAAAAATTTGACTGTCAAAAATGAACCACTTATTATCTTAAATGCAGCATTTACTTAGTATAATCTAATAGTTATTAAAAATAGTAACAATTTAACATAGAGATTTTAACGGGGCATTCAATAACAGACAAGGAAGCCTGCTTGCGTTCTGCTGGAATTCCTCTAGGTAAGATTAATTCAATTCAGCAAGCAAACTGTATTCACAGTTAATTAAACAATCGAGCTAACTTTGGTTTTTACGTGATTATTGCAAAAAATAAATATAATCCATAGTAACTATTAAAAGTAGACAATAACTTAATAATTTATTGTCTCGATATGTTTACATATCGATTGCTTTGTAATTACAATTATTTTTTTCATCTCACTACGATCGTATTAATACACTAGCCAATGCTAATATTATGCAATAAAAAAATAAATCCTAAAATAAATATTACCTTTTTATTTGTACAGAAATTAAAATTATCATGAGTATAGGATCGGTTTTAGACGATTATTTATCATAATAAACTTTAACTTAAGGAAAAATTTTTTGCAAAACTTCCTTCCATATCCAAAAGAATATTTTAATACTAAGAATGTATATTTATATTAAAATTAAGTATAATGTTTATAGATAACAGTTATTTACCTCAATACGTTAAGTATGTAACATATAATCTAGAAAAATTATTATTGCATCTAGTTCTCTTCTTAAAAGAGAATCTTTTTAAGATAAACAACAATATATTTACTATTGATTTTATTTTTGTAGTAAAAAAAAATAAATGTCTAATAAAACAAGCATATCTTTAGATATAGACTATTTGTGTTGGGTGCTTAGTGACGATATCGTTGGTAAACATATACAATGTCTGGGACTTGCTGCTGCATCTGGCTTAAATCCAGTAATTAAACACATTAAACCAAGCTGGTTACTACGGGCTGTGCCATTGATTGGTCAGCTAGCTTCTATAATACCGACAATTGATTGCAAAAATATCGATAAACGTTGGCCAGAAGTGATTATTTCCTGTGGGAGAAGTACCGCTGGAGTTGCTTTAGCAGTACGGTGCTTAGCTACTTCACAACCATTTTTGGCTCACATACAAGACCCACACATCCATCCACGTCATTTCGATATGCTTATAGTTCCAGAACACGATCAGATACGTGGAGAAAACGTTATCACGACATTTGGTTCGCTAAATTATCAAGAACCAAAACAACTAACTGAGGCAGCAAAACCTTGGCTAACTAAAGTAGCTACCTTACCTCGTCCATTAATCGCAATAAATGTCGGTGGATCAAATAAACGCTATAATTTTTCGTCTAAAGCTGTTAGTCGCTTTGTGAAAGATTTGCGGACAATGTCTCAAAGTACCGGCGGATCCTTGCTCGTCGCTTGTTCACGTCGTACAAGTGATACAACTAAAGTTGCACTATTAAATGGATTAAACGATCTTCCCGGTATTATTTGGACTGGTTCAGGTAAAAATCCCTATCTTGCTTTTTTATACTTATGTGAAGCATTTGTGGTTACATCTGATTCGGTTAACATGATATCAGAAGCTTGCAGCACAGGCAAGCCCTTGCATGTCGCAACTATTGAGCAAGAAACCGGAAAACTTGCAGCCTTTCATAACAGATTAAGAAATGAAGGATACACCAGGCCATTTGTAGGACGATTAGAACATTGGACCTACAAACCACTGGATGAAACAAACAGAGTCGGTGCAATTATGAAGCAACGTCTAGCCAAGCGATTTTCCGCTTTAAAGGGATAATTACCAATATATTAATTGGCTGTATTATGCTTATCAATACAACGATTATCTTTTTGCTAAGGTACAGTATTTCCTGTATACATTAAAAATTATAATACATTGATATTGTGCAAATTTATACTTTCAAGCGAAATGATTCACATATAAATATCATATACCAAACAAAGCATACATACTTTTTAAAAATTAATCTAGCCATTACTTTCATCGTTCCCTTTCTTCACAAACTAACACTTGGTTGCAAGTACTCTCTTGTTAAAAGACACCAATTGTCATCCTAGGTTACGTTCGATAATAGCTTGGGCATTAAAATTTAATACGGCAAAAATATCATATTAAAAACACGAACAGCCTCTCTTGCAAAGAGCTATTTATACTTATAAAACCTTCGAAAAGTTCGATTGGTATACTTTTATGGACAAGTAAATAACCTATCCATGCTGTAACAAATTTGCATAAAAGTAGTCAAATTTCTACTAATCAATTTCATATCCAAAAACTAACAAATCACATATTTTACGTAAAGATTAAACAATCAAAGCTCAAACATTAATATTACATTAAGATAGTAATATTAATGTTACTTCAATACTAAGCTGCAACCGTAATGCGAAAAATCTTTTGTCACTTATTTTCCAAATGCTATACTAAATTATGTGATAATTGTTTATTGTAGTATTTTAGGTTATACACGCTAATTTTTTTAAAATTTGCTTCGTAGTCTACCTAACATTAACAATTAATTAATATTTATTTTATAAAAATAAATATTAATTTGTATATCTTAAAAGACAATAATAATTATATCAAGTATACTACTTTGTCACGCAATAATAAA
Source organism: Candidatus Endolissoclinum faulkneri L2 (assembly GCF_000319385.1). Lineage (GTDB taxonomy): Bacteria > Pseudomonadota > Alphaproteobacteria > Thalassobaculales > Thalassobaculaceae > Thalassobaculum > Thalassobaculum faulkneri. The sequence continues at coordinate 1,162,210 of NC_019566.1, forward strand.
AATTATTACCTGACACTATTTATAAAAAATAATTTTTTAAATTAAAATACCGCTTACACATTACTCATCATGAGTATTGATTTTTAATATTGTATGCAATAATACATTTATCTTAAGTAGCTTAAGTTTTTTACTATAAGATAATGCAAAAAAAAATAACTTACTTTAAGACTACATTAAGTTTTGAATCAAAAATTCATTAATCAGCCTATACCAAATATCATTATTTACAAAATTATCATATTTTGTATGAATTGATTATAAGATTTAATTATTAATAAATAGTTAGTTAAACGATTGATCGGAAAAAATAATTATACTGGGACAATTGTTTATACCACTTAAGTTAAAATAAATAAATATCGTAAATACTACGATTAGTTAATATTAATTTATTGTGAAATCTACTAGAATAATGATTTTTTAGACTATCTTTTTGTAATACATTTTCTCAATTTAAACAAATTATATATGATCACTTAATCAAATTGTAGTTAATCTGAATCCACTCACTTTTATTCGTAATACTCGTTGTATAAGCGAACAAAAGCAACATTATCCTTTATACTGCATTACGTTACAAAATATTTTTATATTAAAATGCATTGTTATTACGATATAAAACACTATTAATAATTATTAAAAAGCAATAAGTAAAATTTAATCTATTGATCTCAAAACTAAATTATAATAGCTAAAATACTACAACATAATGCAATGTTTTTATTATAGCTAATTGTTAATTCAATAACAAATGCACTATTAAATTTTTAACAAGACTAATTATCATTTTAAATAACTTTAGCTAAAAAACTTATTATTAAGCAATTTTACAAGAGCAAAAATAATAAATTATTATAATAAAAATTATGGAAACAATTGCTTAATAATAAAATTAATAGTAATTTATTAAAATTTATTGCATCGCAATACTCACTAAATAATATAATCACTTTGATATCAAATTTTCACTCGTAAAATTAAAGGGATCTATAGTCACAAAGTAGCCTTGCTAAAAAATAATCAACTACTTATACTATAAGTTAAGAATAGCAATAAAAAAGATATCTGAATTATAAATATCAATAGTTTAGTACTAAAACATTAAACTTTTACATCAACAAAAAGATTTACGGCGTATCAGTAACATGTATCAAGTGTAAGATCATAAAAACAGCCGAATTATTTTTATCAATTAATAAAAATTAGCTATTGACTAAACACTTTAAGCATTTGAAGTATAATACTCTGACTCATAAATCAAAATTGACTATGATAATTACAGTCACAATTTAACATACATTAGCAAATTAATTTATTTAAGTTACCCGGGTAACTTATTTCCTCTTTGAGCTAAAAAACCTTGTTGAATGCATCAACTAATACTTCATCCACTTCACTCATTTTTACCGGTACACCAAGATCTGTAAGACTAGTAACCCTATGATTGGATATCCCACAAGGAACGATACCGTCGAAATGAGATAGATCAGGACTAACATTTAGAGCAAAGCCGTGTAAAGTTACCCAACGCTGTACCCGTACGCCAATTGCTGCAAGTTTTTCTTCACGTATGGGATCACCTAAATCAATACGGCGCACCCAAATACCTATTCTACTATCACGTCGCTCTCCTTGCACTCCGAGCTGTTTTAATGCTTGAATTAACCATTCTTCTAGCGCATGTACATAAGTTCGTACATTTAAACGACGACGCTTAAGGTCTAAAATAACATAAGCTATCCGTTGTCCTGGGCCATGATATGTAAACTGACCACCTCTCCCAATATGGTATACTGGAAAACGATTTGGCTTTAGCAAGTCTGAATTATTAGCACTTGTACCAGCAGTATAAACTGGCGGATGTTCCAGCAACCAAACAGTTTCCGGAGCATTACCTTGGCGAATTGCTTTAACGAGTCGCTCCATTTTGGCTAATGCTGTCTTATATTCTATAATTCCATTATCACGACACCAGTTGATATCTCTAAAAAATGTCTGGTCGACTTGATTTGTTAAATATGCTATCATCATAATATAAAGGCTGTTTTTTTATTTTTACAATAAGAGTTTATGAATCTAGCTTAATTAGATGTATTTATATTGATAATTATCGTAAGTTCGATTTATTGCCAACTAACTGACAACATGCGGTCGTGGCGGAATTTGGTAGACGCGCAGCGTTGAGGTCGCTGTCCGATAATCCGGGTGGAAGTTCAAGTCTTCTCGACCGCACCACATTATTTTTAGTTATTTAAAAAATATAATGATAAAACTATCAGAGGAAAAACTAGTAGGCTTATTTACCCTAAAAGATGCAATTATACCCCTGCCAATAACCTATTAGTGCGTAAGTAGGTTATACACAATATCAAGCACGCTAAAAGGCATACCTAGTGGAGGTAGGAATGGCGCAAAACCTTAAAGACTCTGCATTATATTATCATGAGAAACCAATACCTGGGAAAATGGCCATGGTACCTACAAAGCCAATGGCAACGCAACACGATTTATCTTTAGCATATTCCCCAGGAGTTGCACACCCATGCATAGCACTTGCAGAAGATCCTAGCACAGCAGCACGTTATACTGGTCGTCAAAATTTAGTTGGTGTAGTAACCAACGGTACAGCTGTGCTTGGCCTTGGTAATATTGGCCCGCTCGCTTCCAAACCAGTAATGGAGGGTAAGGCAGTATTATTTAAAAAATTCGCAGACATTAATGTTTTTGATATTGAGGTTGCGGAGTTACAGGTCGATCGCTTTGTTGATGTAGTTGCTGCCTTAGAACCAACATTTGGGGGAATTAATCTGGAAGACATCAAAGCGCCTGAATGCTTTGAAATTGAAAGTAAACTACGACAACGTATGAATATCCCAGTATTTCATGATGATCAGCATGGCACTGCCATTTGCGTAGCAGCTGCTATATTTAATGCTCTGCGCTTAGTCGATAAACAATTAGATTCGATTAGGTTAGTAACCTCAGGTGCTGGAGCTGCTGCTATGGCTTGTGTAAATCTTCTTGTAGAAATGGGGTTAAAAATTGAAAACGTAATACTGACCGACATTGACGGAGTAGTTTATGCTGGACGCCCTCAAATGAATCAAATAATTGCTCGTTACGCAAGAAATACACCGATGCGCACCCTAGCTGATGCGATAAATGGAGCTGATATCTTCCTTGGCCTATCTGTTCCAGGTGTTCTAAAGCCATTCATGATAAAATCTATGAATGCTAACCCTATCATTATGTCATTAGCAAATCCGATACCAGAAATCATGCCAGAAGAAGCTAAAGCAGTACGTGAAGATGTTATTATAGCAACTGGCCGTTCTGACTATCCGAACCAAGTAAATAACGTTTTATGTTTTCCCTTTATATTTCGCGGTGCGCTTGATGTAGGCGCTACTACTATCAACGAAGAAATGAAAATAGCTGCTGTATCTGCTATAGCAGACTTAGCGATGCATGAAGCTTCAGACGTAGTAGCTTCTGCTTATAGCGGCCAAGAACTATCTTTTGGACCAGAATACCTGATTCCCAAGCCATTTGATCCGCGATTAATCATAGAAATCGCTCCACGTGTCGCACAGGCAGCAATGAATACTGAGGTAGCTACTAGACCTATTAAAGATTTTGACGCCTACCGTCAGAAACTATCGCAATTTGTTTACCGCTCCGGACAAGTAATGCACCCAATCTTCTCTAAAGCTCGCGAGTTACCTAAGCGAGTGGTGTTTGCAGAAGGAGAAGAAGAGCGAGTATTGCGCGCAGTACAATCGATACTAGATGAAAAGCTGGCTAATCCGATTTTGATCGGCCGCCCGGAGGTAATTGAGCACAATTTAGTTAGACTGGGCTTAAGACTAAAGATCGGTTGCGACGTAGATGTAATAGATATCAACAAAGACTCAAGATATGAATTATATTGGACTGCATACCATAAAATTATGGAGCGTCGCGGAGTATCAGCCAAAAGGGCTCGTGAGATAGTACGCACTAATAATACCGTTATCGCTAGCTTGATGATGCAACTTGGCGAAGCTGAAGCAGCGATCTGTGGTACAGTTGGTTTATATTGGGACCATCTAAGTCATGTGCGTCAAATAATTGGCACTAAGGATGGAATAAACGATCTTGCAGCTGTTAGTCTGCTTATTTTACCACAAGGCTCGTACTTTATGGTCGATACTCACGTCACGCCAGATCCTAGTGCAGATACACTAGTGGAAATAGTTGATTTGGTAATAAATGAAGTGCGTGCTTTTGGTTTAGAGCCTAAGGTAGCTTTTGTCTCTCACTCCCATTTTGGGTCTTCCAACAAACCATCAGCTCTAAAGATGCGTGAAGCAGTATCAAAACTGGCAATTAAGCATCCCAATCTCGAAGTTGAAGGTGAAATGCAAGCAGACAGCGCATTATCTGAGGTTGTCCGCAACCGCACTTTTCCTAATTCTCGCCTAAGTGGAGCAGCTAACATTTTAGTTATGCCTACGTTAGACTCTGCTAACGTAGCATTTAATTTAATGAAAACTGCTGGCCAAGGCTTATCTGTGGGGCCAATGCTTATCGGATCAGCGAAACCAATGCATATCCTTACTCAATCAGTTACTGTGCGCGGAATAATCAACATGACTGCCGTCGCTGTTGTTGACGCTCAAGCGAATCAGATAGCACGCTAAGTGCATATATCATAAAAGTTAGCAGCAAATATATAAAATGCAACAAAAATCAATATTTAAGATTATTTTTTTATTAACTAATTTATAGTTGTATACTATCTTAAGCGTAGATTTGCATTTATAAATCAATTTAACCGTTTAAATTATCTTAAAGTTAAACGTTTTAAATCGTAAAACAGTAAGTTATGAATTGATGATTCCACTCTTGATATTATAGATATCTATTAAATGTAACAGGATGTGCCTATGAATAATAAATTTTTTGATATAGTAATAAATTTCTTTGTTTTTGGTTAAATTAAATAATTTAATAGTATTAACTATGGTTTGAATATCTACAAGAGTTGTTAAATTTTCTACTGTAGTAAACAACAATCTATATTTAAAAAATTTAAGCTAAATTGTTAATTAGCTTAACATAGCTAAAATCTTTAATAAAGATAACAAGTTATTAATTATAAAAACTATTATTTTCTATAATGAAGTAATAGGAAGGATTTATTATTTACTTTTTTTTAATTAAGATGCTAAGTGTAATATAGATTTATAATTTTGTTGTTATTGATCGTAGAATACTGATGTATACTAATATATGCTAGTAAATGGTATCACAAAATTGTGTGTAATAGAATATATAGCCGTAATAAATAGCAGATTGATTGTATATTATCTAGCATTACTCCCCTTTAACATAAAAAATTACATAAAGTGTACATAATTACATAAGACTAATTAGTGTAAGTACAATTAAAACTGATTGTTATGCAATCTAGCCGCCCTTATAAAATAATATAAATAGTATTACGTTATTTAGAATTATTTATATAATGCTATTATTATTTATTTATGATAATTTTTTGCATGAAGATATTATATTATGCTGTATCATTTCAGATCTCAAAAATAATCTGTAAAGTATTGCTTAAAAAGTCGTTAAATTTTATAAAAATCACGACAATATAAATATATGAACATATCATTCTTTAACAAATTTAACCTTTTATAATAAATAATTTATTATAAAATGATTATATTTATAGTTTAAAGTTTTTTTTTAAAAAACTAATTAGTTAACACAATTAAATTACGTTTATATAAGTGCATTTAACAATAGAATATATTTATTTGTTGATAAATTAGCCTGAATTTACTAAGAACTGTTATTATCAATAAACTAAACTGAATACTTATTCAGTTTACGGACTAAAAAATTAAAATTTAAACTGTAGCTAGATAGCTATTTATATAATAATTTATCGATTTATCCAACGCATGTATTGATCTTGATTAAGTTTTAATTACTATGTAGTTATAAGCTAAAACCTAAGTAATTTTACATTTTAAAAAATTATGTATTAACTTATCCATGAAACTTATCACAGATACGCAAACATTATCAGCAGTTTGCGAAAGAATTGCAAAAGAGCCTTATGTTGCAATAGATACTGAATTCTTGAGAGATAAGACCTATTATTCTAAACTTTGCTTAGTGCAACTTGCCGGTGAGCATGATGTAGTTGCGATTGATACCCTAGCGCCTGATATAAATCCGATGCCGCTTTTTGATCTAATGGCTAACCATAATGTGCTTAAGGTTTTTCACGCAGCCCGCCAAGATACTGAGATATTTGTGCACCTGACTAGTCAGGTCCCGGTACCAATCTTTGACACTCAGATTGCTGGAATGGTGTGTGGATTTGGTAACGCTGTGAGTTACGACCGCATGGTACGTGCAATAACTGGAGTAACCATAGATAAGTCCTATCGCTTCACTGACTGGAGTCGCCGACCACTGTCGAAGCAACAAATCGATTATGCGCTAGACGATGTAATCCATCTCCGTCCTTGCTACGAATGTTTGTCAAACCGGTTAACCCAAACTGATCGCCTAAAATGGCTAGAAGAAGAAATGGCAATACTAACTGATATTTCGACTTACATTATAAAACCAGAAGAATACTGGAAAAGAATTAAAACCCATTCCAACAAACAAAACGTTCTCGTTGTACTACGTGCCTTAGCCGCATGGCGAGAACTGAAAGCTCAAAAAATAGACATTCCTCGAAATTATATCCTGAGAGACAATGCATTAGTGAGCATAGCTTCGCAATTACCAACTTCTAGCGCAGAATTGTCGTGCTCAAGATTTTTCAATCAAAAATTCGCCAATAGCATAATAATTAAGGAAATACTGGAAGTGATACAAACAGCGTTAAAATCACCAAAAAACACATGGCCTCAAGTAATTCACCATCAAGGTAAAACAAGAAAGCGTCAACCAATAGCTGAAATGTTACAAGTGCTATTAAAGTTACAGTGCAAAAAACACAATGTAGCCCCAAAGCTAGTGGCTAACGCTGACGATCTAGCTGCTATAGCCGCTGATGATACTGCGGAATTGCCTGCTATGAAAGGCTGGCGTCGAGAAATATTCGGTAAAGCAGCACTGGAAGTGAAGCAAGGTAAGCTCGCATTTGTGTTCGACACAACAAATGATCGACTCACACTCATCAAAGTTCCTAAATAAAAGTTGAAAATATCAAAATTCACTATTGCGAAGATGTAGATATAAAATACTTTAAGTACAATTCCCTTTACCTTAGATACTCTTATAGATAGCATGCAAGGTAATTAAAAAATATTAATTATCGATTATTATTAATCTATCAACTATTACAAATTTTGCTAATTAAAAGTTGATTGATTGTATAAAAGTATACCTTTTGTGTATACTATACTAATATTAAGGATAGAAGAATTAGATAACAATAAAACTAATATCGAATGCATAGCAGAATATTATTGATTAATTAGGCAATGAATGATGAACAGAAAATTTAACTAAAATACAATCCGCGGTTGGTATAATCACTGGGAAACATTTATTACAGTAATAAATAGCATACAGCAGATTAAAATAAATTAAACACCAATATGTGCTCATCGAGCAAATTAGCTTTTATTAATGAAGTTATAAAAAGAAGAGAAATCGCTTTTTTACCAAAATCAGTACAATATTGTGAATACCTTAAATAAAAAATCAATAATTATTGAAATTAAACGAAATTATTCTCTAAATAAAATATTACATGTATTTTATATCTACATTAATATTATTTAAATATCTATTGATTTATAAATGCATTTTATAAGTTTTATATATTATTATAACAAATAAATATTATATAATGTTAAGTAAAATATTATTATATTCTAATAAATTACTAGTGTTTGTAAACTAGTAATTACTAAGTTAATCTAATTTACATAGTAAAAATGAAAATACCATCTCTTAAAAAGTGTTTTTTTAGTTAGTTGATTACCTAAATGTTAAGTTAGTCAAGTTATATTAAGGAGTTTTGTTATTAAAAAAAATAAATATAACTAAATTCGATAGATGTTTGCTCAAAATCATTACGATCACAATGATTATATAATTAATCAAGCTAATCATTGTTTTTACCATTTTTGACAAAACTTAATTTGTTAGCATGATAATCTAGCGATTTGATGATTAACTATACGCTATAGGTCCTAGTCAAAATATAGCTTTTGACTAAAAGATATCAATCGATTAACAATTACTCAGCTAATTAGGATAATTTTCCACCTTTTAGTAAAATAAGTATTTTCAAACCACCGTATAGTAACTGTTATTCAACTAAGCTAGTTTAGTACAATATGCCAAAACCATATGGTTTATTATTCATAATCAACATATATAAAATCTTTATAATCATTATTCTTAGCTAATTATTAACTATATTATTCTTATAATTAATTATTACTATTATCGCAATTAAACATGCTTAAGTTTAAATGATTTATAGAAATAAAATAAACTTTATTGTCAGAATGATTTAAAAAAACTTCTAGTTTTCACTTATACAAGTAAATCTAGTCCGAAAAAAAATAGCCAATAATTTAACAATAGCATACTATTAATGAGTATATTTCTATAAAAATTAAGATTAATTTAGAGTCTAAATAAATGGACAATAAATTATTTTTCCTTGTTAATTTTCTCACAATCATTATTAAAAATAATTAAATACGCTTTGTAATTCAAAGTAAGAAACTATTTCGTGAAGCAGTCCATTTAGTATACCCTAAATTTAATTAATTGTTACATAACAATATTTCTACAAAAGATATCTACAGTTATTTTATTTAAATTAAGTTATTTTTCTTTTAAATATTTAGAAATTGCCAAAAATGCGTGACCTTCAAAGCAAAATGATTCATGCTATAATTAAATTAATATAACTATTACAATAATCATAGCTAATACAACAGTCTTATGAAAGATTAAAACGCGCAAATGCATAATTGTTACTTTAGTCAATAACTTAGTCGTATCGTCAAACCTGCATGCGCTTTTAGCCTGAACGTGCAAAATTATTGTGATATTACGAGTAACAAATAATCTGCTAAGATCAGAATGGAGAAAATTCTATATGTCGAGATTAAGAAGTTGATTACTTCGCCAAACGGAAGTAATACTCATAATGTATTCAAATATATAGTAGCTCATTCCATCAATAATTATCTTTATTAATTCAATCGGAACTAGTGTAGCAACATTCAACCTTTTTTTTACTCATCCATATACTAATTTAATTGCTGATAAATCACAGCATTGTCAAGAAGAATATTTATATTTTTTACCACAGCTATGAATAATAGCTCGCGACATTTTTAGTTACAGTAATTACTATATTAGTATTTAGATTTATTTACTCTATGAATATAATCTGTTAATTGATCTAAAATGACAATGACCAGGAAGATCAATCAACAAATAAAAACATGAGCTACATATAAGCCTCAGCACAGACTTGGGCTATATAGTATCTTGCTTACAAGATCAACAAAGCACTGCAGCCGATTCATATCTAAATTCCACTAAATTAAATATTTAGCAATATAAATTGTTAATTTTTATCACTAAATATTTATATCTCTTCGTATGGTCAACTTAGGCAAACGTTTGAATAAATGCTCTTCATTCTATTTATAGTTTAAAAACTAATCTAATTTTACTTTTCTAAAATCAATTTCCGCGCAGATAAAAGTAATGTTTAATTTTATTTTCGCTTTATAACATACGGAACAGTATATATTTTAGGCGTTTAAAACTACAATTAATAATAACAAAAGTAAACTTAGTATTTATCTTATTAAGATTACTAACTAACTTCGGTTATTAAATAAATAAACTATACTCTTAAACTTTGAAAGCTATCATAAATAGCCTCAGCAAGTAGCGTAAATACTTGATTAAATTAATTTTAACTTTAACGCATAAACAAATCTTCTAGCTTGAGGAGCTAGTATAATTGAATCGCTGATCAATTACTTTATTAAAAAAAAGTTTATGGCAATAATTTACGTCTTATAATTGAGATTAATTTTTTTTAATATTAAACTTTGCTCTTGTTGCACCTTGTTCTAAAGATAATAATCTAAATTAAGGTTTAATCTTGCGGAAGTTAAATATGCAAGGATACAATCAATAACTATTTATAATCAAAAATAATACTCAACCGATGATTTTATAGCTATAAGTAAATTTTTAAAAAGCTACTATAAATTTATTAGAATGATTTTTAACTTTGCTCTTATTTTTCAAATGTATTTTACTTATCATTTTGGCGTTAAAATTAAAAAATACCTACTCAGAAATATATTTTACTTAGTTAAGTCTAAGATTTAGATTAATCAATGAAGAGTTAATACAATAATTTTTATGCAAAAATGCATATTATGCTTTAAAATATATACTTAACTCTAAAATAACCCGCGTTATTTGATTCATTAAACATACGCAGCCGGCAAGGTAAATATTATCAGTTAAGTTCAAGGCATAGCGCTTCGTGGCGCCATATGATCCTCCTTTGTGTATACAAATAAAAAGATTAAAAAATATAATACTCTGCATTTAAACTAACGCATTGATCAATTTTTCCACAACAGCAGCAATATTCCATTGTTAGAAAATGGGAATAGTGACTAAACTGCATGAACACCTAAGGAACCTATAAATTTATAAATAAAATGGGACTATGATATACTTATCTCCCACAGAAATGATGCGTAAATTTTGTTGCTCCAGGGCAATTCTCAACTGTTTTACTGTACCACGGATCCGCAAATTAATAAGCGCATTTTTTTTGGTTAATTGAATCACATCATATTTAAGCAAAACAATAGTTTTATCTAGCACTTTACGAAGAGCAACCCACTGCTGTATGTTATCAATCGGCACTGTAGCTGTAATCTGTGATTCTAATTTACCTTGTATTAAATTGTCACTTTTCCAAGACTCTTCTATCATTGAAATCGCATGTTGGACTAGAGCATCATAATTATATTCACCCTCATCCACTAATATATTTTGCCTCATTGTGCTGCTAAAACCAAATGGTCCAATCCTACGAACAAATAAAGCGATAGACTTATTGCTTGGTTTAGCAACAACAACAACTGCATCACGAGCACCGTAACTTCGGGCAAAATTAGTCAAAACTTTCTGGTCACCAACTATAGCATTTTCAGTACTCAAACCATTAATATCAAAAATATTTCCACGTGGAACAATTATAGGAACCAATCCGGTCTCAATTAACGCTTTAACCCAAGCCTTACGAAAAAGATTACTTTCTTCCCAAAGTATTGGGCCATCATTACTATCTAACAATGGAATAACCAGCACAGGAAGGCTGCAAGTTTCCGCGAATGACAAATTGTTATATACTAAAAAATTACGCACCAATACTGGATCAAAAGTAAAGCTCAAACGTGCGACATATCGCATTGATGAGCTGTTTTCATTCGCAACCTCAAATCCGATAATTAAATTATCCAGTGTGCGATCTGATTGCTCTTCTAGAGTTTTAGTTAAATTTAGTGGTAATAACCGATTCATCAGACGTTCAAAAGCGATACGTCGACCATCAGCAACCGCCTTTACTTTAGCTGCTGATGGAGTTTCAGCAAATGCGTCAACTGAGATACTGCGAACAGTATAAAGCTCTTCCGCTAACGCCCAGTTAGTATAGTGAGTATATAGCGTAATTGCTAAGTACGTAAAAAAAGCTATAAGAAAAGATTTACAATTCAATATTCCTCCTCATTTGTCATTAAATTTAGAGATATTAGCCAATAGTAAAATTATTTACTTGTCGAATAATAGATTATTATTTAGATAATAATCTATTATGTCATTGTGCCTTAACTTAATAGGAGAAAACTATAGCTAAACTTAGAAAAAATTCCTCAGAAAACCAGGTAATCGACAAAGATAACACACATCATCTTACATACCATGGTGTTGGTGTGAATATAAACGCCGCTAACAAACTAGTAAACAAACTTAAACCACTTGCTAGCTCAACTTGCCGTCCAGGTGCTAACCCTTGTATTGGTGGATTTGGTGGGCTTTTTGACCCGAAAGCAGCTGGTTATTCCGATCCAATACTAGTAGCATGTACTGATGGCGTCGGTACTAAGCTACGTATAGCAATAAATTCCGGCATACATGACACCATTGGAATTGACCTCGTTGCAATGTGTGTCAACGATCTATTGGTTCATGGTGCCGAACCACTAGTATTCCTTGATTACTACGCAACAGGCAAATTGGATCTAGCAGTTTCGAAAGACATTATAGCTGGCATTGCCGATGGTTGTAAGCAAGCTGGATGCGGTTTGATCGGAGGAGAAACCGCTGAAATGCCGGGAATGTATCGCGAAGGCGATTATGAACTAGTAGGTTTTGCAGTTGGTGCTATCAATCGATCTCGGGTGCTAGAGAGCAGAAGAGTTAGAGCAGGTGATATTGTTCTTGGTCTCATGTCATCCGGCCTACATTCCAACGGCTATTCATTAGTGCGTCAAGTGATAGAGCGCACTGGGATTACCTGGCATGCACAAGCTCCATTCGAAGCTAATAAAACAATAGCTGAGGCATTGCTTGCACCAACAAAAATATATGTTAAAGCATGTCTTGCTGCTTTGGCAACTAACGCTGTGCAAGGTTTTGTACATATTACCGGTGGTGGATTGTTAGAAAACCCACCACGAGTTTTTAATGAAAATCTAGCTTTAAGATTGGATCTAACAAGTTGGATAACTCCCACAGTATTTACCTGGATTGCTAAGAAAGGTAACATTGATAAAAAAGAAATGTTACGTACTTTTAACTGTGGGCTCGGAATGCTAGTTTTAGTCCGTCCTAATGATGTAGAGACTGTTCAATCGATATTAAAGACACAGGGAGAAAACTCAGTACGAGTTGGATTTATTGAGCCACGCAAAGACAAAGCAGTGGTATTGTGTGGCCTCAGTTCTATATTCAGTTAACATGAATGTACGTAAACGTGTGGGTGTATTGATATCCGGAAACGGTAGCAACCTACAGGCGCTTATTAATGCTGCTTACGGGCATGATTATCCTGCGGAGATCGCTTTGGTAATCTCCAACAAATCAAATGCATTTGGACTTCAACGTGCTGCTAAGGCAGCAATTCCAACGTATATATTTGATAATAAAGCTTATTCTAACAGAATAAGCTTTGAGTATGACATAGACTTAGTTCTACGCAAGGCAGATTGCGATATCGTTTGTCTTGCTGGCTTTATGCAAATTTTTTCTCAAAAGTTTACTGAAAAATGGGAGGGGCGCATCTTAAACATTCACCCCTCCCTATTACCATGCTTCAAAGGATTACATCCACAACGTCAAGCACTAGAAGCCGGAGTAAAAATTACTGGATGCACAGTACATTTAGTTACTGCAGAAGTAGATGATGGCCCAATTATTCTACAAGCCGCTGTCCCAGTTAAAGATAAAGATAATGAGGCTAGTTTGTCAGCAAGAATTCTAGAAGAAGAACATCGAATTTACCAAAAGGGACTTGCAATCCTGGCTAACGTGCTACGATAGATAAAATGGAGGGCATGCTGCTATAGCCTAGCATCTGGCAATATGGAAAACTAAACTTCTTATTAAAAAGATAAAATATTTTAGTTATTTAATGAATAATATTAATTATTTTTATTTTCTACCTTAATAAAGCACACTGTGCATTTTTTAGCCAAAATATAATAAAAACATCCTCTGTTAAATTTTGTTTATATATTTTTAGCACAAAGAACTTCCCATTATATAAGAATAAGGTTAAACCTTACGTGGTAATTTGCAAACTTAGTCTGGATATTATCGAATTTATTACAGTCTAAATTTATTACGCTTAAATAACAGTAGTTGTTTTCGCAAGATAAAATTAATATACGTTAATAAATTCAACATATCACAGCATCCAGAAGTGGCATGTTAATATTGTTCTAGTCTTAAACAAACATTAAACATGTTGTATAATTGTTAAAAATTATGATAATTTATCTATCTTATAGAAATTGACGCTCGACCCGCAGCAATTAACTCTAGCCAACTTATTTAAGAAATCGGTTTATTTTTTCTAGATTAAGAAAATACATTGAATGTATTTAATTGCTAATAGCTTATTAAAGCAGAAAAATATAATTATAAACAAGCCAATTGAAGTTATTTGCAGTTGTTACTTGGCAAATATATATCTTGACGTTATCTTCCCTACATGCGAGATTATAATATCTCCTTCCCATACCATCTTGATGTCATGCACCGCTATCGCACACATACTTGTCGTAATATTCTTGAAACTAAAATTGGTGAAACTGTCAGACTAGCTGGCTGGATTCATCGTCGTCGTGATCATGGACAACTGCTGTTTATTGATCTCCGCGACCATTACGGTATCGTTCAATGTGTAACTGACGTTAAAGAATTATCATTTCAGCAAGTCGAAAAAATTAGATTAGAAAGTGTAGTTTGCATTACTGGACGTGTGTTTAAGCGTAGTAAAAAGACAATTAATCCAGGTTTACTTACAGGTAAAATAGAAATTCGTATTAATGATTTGGAAGTGCTATCTGCGGCAGAACAAGTACCATTGCAGGTTAATTCTGAAGAAGATGCTGGCGAGGAAACTAGACTACGCTATCGCTATCTTGATCTGCGTCGAAAACGAATGCACGATAATATCGTTTTACGTTCTAACGTAATTTCCTCCATTCGTCGTCGTATGAATGCACAAGGTTTTATAGAGTTCCAAACACCGATTCTGACCGCTTCATCACCAGAGGGTGCACGTGATTTTCTAGTACCTTCTCGTTCACATCTAGGTAAGTTCTACGCGCTGCCTCAAGCTCCTCAACAGTTCAAGCAACTTATTATGGTTTCTGGATTTGACCGATACTTTCAGATCGCTCCCTGTTTCCGTGACGAAGATAGTCGTGCTGATCGTTCCCCAGGGGAGTTTTATCAGCTTGACTTAGAAATGAGCTTCGTGGAACAAGAAGATATATTTTCCGCTGTCGAACCGATTTTATCAGGCGTGTTTAAAGAATTTTCCGATTGGAGTATATCAAATACCTTCCCAAGAATTGCTTACCGAGAAGCTATGCTCAAATATGGATCTGACAAACCTGACCTGCGTATCCCCATAGAGATCGCTGATGTCAGCCATATATTTCAAGCTTCCGCTTTTGCCAGATTCTCAAAAATTGTACAAAGTGGGGGTGTGGTTCGTGCAATTCCAGGACCTGAGTGTGGTAGTAGAGCATTTTGTGATCGCATTAATTCTTGGGCTAAAGCTCAAGGCATGATAGGTCTTGGCTACGTTATTTTCAACGCAGGCAAAGCTAGTGGGCCAATCGCTAATTATCTAACAACCGATGAAATTAGACAACTACAATTAATTACCGGTACGAAAGACGGAGACGCCATATTCTTTGCCGCAGGAGAAGAGTTAGAAACCGCTAAGATCTCTGGCCAAGCTCGTCTAAAGCTAGGAGCTGATCTTAATATCATAGATGTGAAAGTATTTAAGATGTGTTGGATTGTTGACTTTCCAATGTACAAAGTCAACGAACTTACGGACAGTATTGATTTTTTACATAATCCTTTTTCTATGCCACAAGGCGGTTTAAAATCGCTGGAAAATATGGATCCTTTAGAGATACTAGCCTTTCAATACGATTTAGTATGTAATGGTGTCGAGCTATCTTCTGGTGCTATTCGCAATCACCGCCCAGAAATCATGTACAAAGCGTTTGAGATTGCTGGATATAGCCAAGAGTTTGTGAATGATAAGTTCGCGGGTATCGTTAATGCTTTTAAATTTGGCGCTCCACCACACGGCGGTATTGCTCCTGGCATTGACCGTATAGTTATGATGTTGGCTCATGAAAATAATCTGCGTGAAGTCATCTTATTTCCGATGAATCAGCAAGCTGAAGATTTGATTATGAACGCGCCAAACAAAGTGTATACAGAACAGCTTAATGAACTACATATAAAAATTGTACCGCCAACCAGGCTGCTAAATGACTCTCTTATAAAAGAAAAGGCCAATCATTAAATATTTTTAGCATTTATGATTTAAGATAAACTGGCTAAGGCTATTCATCTTATGCGTACTCTAAGTATTATTTTACTCGAATAAATAAACTTTTTACAATTACTGATATGCTAAAGGCATTATAAGCTAAGTTAATATTTATTATGATACAAGGAAAT
Organism: Candidatus Endolissoclinum faulkneri L2; assembly: GCF_000319385.1. GTDB lineage: Bacteria > Pseudomonadota > Alphaproteobacteria > Thalassobaculales > Thalassobaculaceae > Thalassobaculum > Thalassobaculum faulkneri. The sequence continues at coordinate 1,178,518 of NC_019566.1, forward strand.
TTATAATTTTTTATACTAAACCCGATTGCAGGGCAATTTAGCAATTATAAGACAAAATAATCAGCTGAGCTGTTGAGTAGCTTAAGAAGAAAATAACTCCATTAAGTAGTATTTGCTAAAACAATTAGCATCTTAATTGTTGCGTAACTTGTTTTCTCGAAACAGTTATCACTAACAAAAATATCTAAACCAACAAATAAACATAATTACAGCGTATTAAATAACTCAAGACACTTTTTAACTGATATATATTGATGTTTCTATATTGACTAGAAGCAATCTAGTACATAGTTTTCAGGAGTTTTTTTGTTATCTTTTAAAAAAAATCTAATGTCTGTTAATCTAAAATCTCATTTTGCTCTAAACGCTAACGCCTGGCCATATGCTGAAGCGCGCAAAATAATTAAGCGTTATAACAATAAGCCACCAAAAAAAGGCTACGTGCTGTTGTCAACTGGCTACGGCCCGTCTGGATTACCACATATCGGCACTTATGGTGAGGTTACTCGCACTAACATGGTACGTCAAGCTTTTGAGATGATGAGTGATATACCAACTAAACTTATCAGTTTTGCAGACGACATGGATGGAATGCGTAAGGTACCAACTAATATCCCAAATCAACAGATGTTAGCTGAGCACTTGAATAAACCACTCACAAAAGTCCCTGATCCGTTTGGCACACACGAAAGCTTTGGACATCACAACAACTCTCTTCTAAGAAAGTTTTTAGATAAATTTGGATTCAATTACGAGTTTTACTCAGCGACTGAGTGCTATACTTCAGGTATGTTTAACGATGCATTATTACAAATATTGTTCAAATACGACGAAGTCATGAATGTTATACTTCCTACACTAGGCAACGAAAGAAGAGCAACTTATTCGCCATTTTTGCCGATTTGTTCGCGTACTGGTCATGTTCTTCAAGTGCCTATTATCGATAGGAATGTGAATTCTGGAACAATATCTTATCACGATCCTTGCACACATAAGCGAATTACTATTCCAGTTACCGACGGTAACTGTAAGCTGCAATGGAAATGTGACTGGGCTATGCGTTGGTGTGCTCTAGGAGTAGATTATGAAATGTTTGGCAAGGACTTAATCGAGTCAGTAAAGCTATCTTCACAAATCGTCAAAATCCTCGGTTATCCTGCACCAGCTGGCTTCAATTACGAGCTGTTTCTAGATGCTAATGGCCAAAAAATTTCCAAATCAAAAGGCAACGGCTTATCTGTAGAACAGTGGATAAAATATGGTCCATCAGAAAGCCTTGCACTATTTATGTATAAACACCCTCAACGAGCTAAACGAATACATTTTCAGGTAATTCCAAGGGCTATTGATGAATATCTTACTTTTTTATCTAAGTTTTCAGAGGAAAGCCCCGAAAAGCGCATTGAGAATCCAGTATGGCACATTCATAACGGTACACCTCCTAATCCAGAATGCTCTGGCCTATCTTTTTCACTGCTAATAAATCTAGCAGCTGCTTGCCAAACCGATGACAAAAAGGTGATGTGGATCTATGTTAGTCGATACTTTCCAAAAACAACTCCAGAGTCAAACCCATTGCTAGATAGAATGTTGACTTATGTCATAAGATATTATCAAGATTTTGTGCGTCCATATAACAAATATCGTACTCCTAGTAAATTAGAGCGTGCAGCACTAAAAGATCTGAAAGTTGTGCTAAAAGGCCTTAACCAAGACGCTTCTGCAGATTATCTACAAATCAAAGTATACGAAATTGGAAAAAGACATAAATTTAATAATTTACGCGAATGGTTTAAAGCTCTATATGAAATTCTACTTGGTCAGTCCGACGGACCTCGTTTAGGCTCATTTATTTTGCTTTATGGAGTAAAAGAAACAATTAGTTTGCTAGATAAAGCTTTGACTAGGGAGTCAATCACACCATAAAATCATTTAATTGATACGGCATTTTAGCTGAAGCACTATAATCTCAAGCTAGAATGCAACAAGTCATATTATTACTTTAACTAAAATCAAAATTGCAATAAGACAAATTCTAAATATCCCCGGGAATTAATCATTCGTATTATAATCTTGTTTACAATATGTTTTAGTTATCCAAACGCTGTATATAAATTAGCAAGTTTTAAAGCTATACTTGTAATAAATCCTTGCTAGTGCAAGCCTGCTTAGTAGCAAAATCTATAAATTTATGATTTTGCTAGCGATTAAATTTGTTACTTTAATGCTGCACACGATATGCAAAAGTTTTTGGATAATTTAATACTCATTATAAATCGAAATACGAGCTATTATTAAGAATAACTCTTCTACCAAAAGCTCATATCTATGCATATTATCCGGATTTAAAATCATGCATTACTATATGTATATAAATAGCAAGCATAATTTAATATTACAATCACCATCTATAATCTATTGTACATGTAACTTTTTGCATCAGAATTAACTGCTTCTATACTCAATAAGGTACGCCACGACTATAATTTTTTGAGTGATTTTATAGTTAGTCTAATAAGCTTTTCGCAATTTTATTGGTTAATTTTATTTATTTTTACCATTTGCAATGTATAGTACTTTTTTTAGAGATTAATTGACAAGCAATAGTCTGCTAGCGCTTGATGTTATTTTTATGCAACGATGGATAGAACAGTTGTTTTTCATTTAAATTATCCAAATGTATCTTGTAGTTAATCATAAAATGTATAGTTTTTCAAATATATAGTACTAATGACTTACTGCTTGATCCCTTAAAGTAGGCAATCAATCTTGATTGAGAAGTTTGTTAGTTGTAGATATATCCAATAAATTTATATAGTTAGACACCAACAATATCTATATGTTCTACTGGAATAGCTAATAAATTTAAATTATAAAGATGGATAATTATTGCCTATATTTAATTTGATAAAAACTTATTTATCAACGCCTAATGACTATTAGTTCTATAAGGAGTATAATTTACTTATTTGTTATCTAAGCTATTATCATTTGCTCTCCTATTAGATGAGCCAGATTATCCAGACTATTTCGATTACTTTTGACTTCAAATTATTTCCATGATTTACAAGAATGGCTTGGTTCTGATTGTTTTTTTTTGCACGGATGATTTTTTTAGATAAACAAAGGAATGCAACTCTCAAACCACCTAAATTTCATAACTTTCTTCCAGAAATCAAATAGTCTTATTATTTTTTACATTATAGCTATATTTATTAGCATTGTCCTTTATGAGAACACTAATATCAATAAAATTGATATTAGTGTTCTTTTTTGAAGAGATGCTGCGTTACCCTATTCCAGTAGGTTAGTTTAATAGAATTGTGATACAATGTAAACTATCTTATAGTAAAAGTAGTTTACTACTTAATTAATTAATAAAAATGACTATACTATTCTTTTTTTCTTTTACACTCTTTGCATGTTTTCTGAAACGTTATCTACTTCGCACTCGGGATGAAATACTGCTTAATACTAAATCTTGGATTTTAATATTTAGCACTTTTATTATTTTATCTATTATTTCGTCTAAGTAAGCTAAATATAACAATATAGCTAATAAAATATAATAATAATCTATATTATGCTCAGTAATGCATTGTTAATAACTTTATATTTAAAATATATTCATTATTTGATTACAAATTATCTTTTTAAGATAAAGATTAAAATTATTGTGTTAATAACCATTGCATGATTTTTTCACATATTTGTTCAAGTTTGGTTGTTGTACACTGTCCTTCACATTTAATGTCATATTGAAATTTGTTAGAAAACCAAGTGCGCTGCCGTTTTATGTATTGCTGGGTAGCAGTCACTGCTGACTCTATAGCCGCAGGTAATTTAGTTTTTGCTTCAATGTAATTTATTAGCTGTGGAACTCCAATAGCTCGCATAGCCGGTAAAGAGCTGTTGATATTAAGTTCAGCTAAACATTTTACTTCATCTACAGCACCTTTTTCAATCATTTTTTGATATCGAATTTTGACAGATTGAAACAAAACATGACGAGAGGGGAAAAGAAGCACTCGGCAAAAAACCAAATCTTTTCGCAACTTAATTGCTGGTTGTGCTTGCCAGTAAGATAAGGGCTTACCTGTTGAAATTGCAACTGCCCACGCTCGTTGCAATCGTTGTGAGTCTCCTGATCTTACTCTCGGTCCCAATACGGGATCGAGAGTAAGAAGCTCATCTTTAAAGCGCTCACATCCTATTTTTTGATAACGAGCGGCTGCTTCTTCAAACACTGTATTTTCTACTGGAGGCACTCTGGCAATTCCATGAATTAGTGTATTGATATACATTCCAGTGCCTCCACAGAGTATTGGCATTTGTCCAGTGCCTAACACCGCATCAATTTCACTAACTGCTGCATCTCGCCACCAGCCTGCTGAACCGCGCTCAGTGGCTGATAACACTCCAAAAAGCCGATGAGGTACTTTGCTTTCTTCTCGGGGCGACGGTCGATTAGTTATAATGCGTAATTCCCGATATACTTGCGAACTATCAGCATTAATTACTACGCCGTTAAGTAGTTGCGCTAGCTTTATTGATAAAGCTGTTTTACCGCTAGCTGTAGGGCCAGTTATGATAAGTACGAAATTTTTGCTTGAAGGCATGATAAAGCTAGACATATTATTTTTTATGTTATAATTTTAACCTATGCAATGGTTTATAACGCTGTGCTCAGCGCCAGGCGGACTAGATTCTGATTTTGTAGTATCGGCGAAACAGTTATTAATTGAAGCCGGTGCACAAGTCGGTGATGTTTTGTGGTTGGCTCCACAAGAAGCCGCAGAAATTCATTTCAATTCGGAACGGCCAATAGATCTCTTAGATTGCCTACGTCTTAATCTAGCAGAAGTTCCAGTTGATGTTAATTGTGGATTACTAGCGCGACGGCGTAAACAGTTACTGATAGCTGATATGGATAGTACCATTCTCATTGGCGAGTCACTAGACGAATTGGCTAAATATTCAGATTTTGCTGAGGAAATTGCTACAATCACTTCCTCTGCTATGTGTGGTGAATTATGTTTTGAACTCGCTTTAAAGAAGCGAGTTAGTATGTTAAAAGGCATGTCGGCAGTAAATATAACTAAAGTTTTAGAAAATATTCAACTTACTCCTGGAGCAACAGAGTTGGTGACAACAATGAAAATGACCGGCGCTTATTGTGTATTAGTTTCCGGAAGCTTTAAGTCTATCACCAACGTGATTCGCCAAAGAGTTGGCTTCGATGATGATTATTCCAATGTATTGCATGTAAACAATGGTGTTATTGTCGGCACAGTTAGTGAGCCAATCCTTGGGCGTAATGCCAAACTTAAGATTATGAAAGAACTATGCGTTGTACGTGGGTTGCTTATGGATGATACTTTAGCGGTGGGTGATGGCAGCAACGATTTAGCGATGTTGAAGGCTGCAGGGATGGGTGTAGCCTTTCGTGCTAAGCAATTTTTGTCTTCTAAGGCAAGATTTGTTATCAACCATGCAGACTTGCGTGGTTTGCTGTATTTACAAGGATTTAAGCGTTCAGATTTTATTAATTCGCCCACTGTATAGAATAGTTGCGTACTATTAATTATTATTTTGTTTATTTGCTCGCTCTCTAAAAGAGCCTACTTATGTCCTATAGCTCGTAATATTTTATTAAAACCAAAATTTTGTTATCAACTTAATGGTACTAAAAACATCTCGTATCCTTTGTGTCATTGATTAATTTATAGTAGCCTAAGCTTATTATTTTAATGCTATTAATTATAATTTAATCATTAATTATAACACACTAATATAATTAGCAAACAAAATATTTAACATTTTCAACAATTAATTTTTAAATTAAAGTTAAGGCAAAATAAGCATATTTCATCAAAGTGATGATTATCTTTATTTATGCTAAAATTTACTACAGCATTAGCTTGTGCTAAAATAGTAGATATCATGATAACATCACCTGATAATTATGTATTTTAATTATCACGCTAGTTTACTTTATCTGAGCGATTCTACATCTAAGTAGTTATTCATTTCTCTACTAGCTTTATTCAAAAGCAATGCCAATTCGGCATGTATTTTCCACTATAAAATATTTTATATAATAATAATCGCTGCCTTAGTTATATTTAGTGGGATTGCTATTATTATTAATATAACAACATAATAGCCAAAGAGGATAGTTTCCTTAAGATACGATTATCGTTATTTGGATTGATGTAGAAAATTGATGTTAAATAAATATCAACTTAGATCAAACTATTGTATTAATAAAAATCAATTAATATATTGTTGACATATTTATTATTATGCTTTTTAATAGTTGTAAATAGATTTTTTATCTAGCATAGTATTTATTGTATTATTTTAAGTATTAGATAAGTTTTATCGTAACAATGGTTTACTCTCAACAAGTAGCTGTTTATTAATTACTAAGCTGATTTATGTCTATTAAATATATAACTAAAATAGCCTCTTCTAAGAATCCTCATCCGTATCAAACTGATGTCGCTATTATTGGCGCTGGACCTTGTGGTCTATTCGCTGTATTCGTACTTGGATTGTTAGATATAAAATGTCATCTAGTTGATATTCTCAATCGTCCAGGAGGGCAATGCTCCGAGCTGTACCCTGATAAGCCTATTTATGATATTCCAGCTGTTCCCGTTTGTACAGGAAGACAATTAATCGAACAATTGATGCAGCAGATTACTCCGTTTAATCCCGTATTTCATCTTGAGCAGAGGGTCGAAAAATTAAATAAACTAGAAAACGGTAATTGGCGATTAACTACTGATAAAGGTGTGATACTTGATAGTAAGGTAATAGTTATCGCTGCTGGCGGCGGTTCATTCGTCCCTAAAAAGCCGTCAATACCAGGAATTGGTGTTTATGAAGGCATTAGCGTTTTTTACTCTGTAAGCACAATTGAACAGTTTCGAGATAAGGATTTAGTCATAGCTGGTGGGGGCGATAGTGCAGTTGATTGGACAATTAACTTACAGCCAATAGCTAAGTCAGTTGCTCTAGTTCATCGACGTGAAGAATTTAGCGCAGTTCCAGATAGTGTAAATAAGATGCGTACTTTGGTCAATGATAAAAAGATAGCTCTTGAATGTGCTCAGATTGCTTGCATAGAGGGTAGTAATGGTCAACTTACTAAAGTGAAGTTGAAAGACAAAATGCGTGGAGAATGGTCAATAAATTGTGATATGTTTTTAGCGTTTTATGGATTAACTATGAAGCTTGGACCTGTAGCTAATTTTGGGTTAAATTTAGAACGCAACTTGATATTAGTAGATACTGAAAAGTTTGAGACATCAATACCTGGCATTTTTGCTATTGGCGATATTAATACTTATCCTGGAAAACTGAAGCTAATTCTTTCCGGTTTTCATGAGGCCGCATTGATGAGTCGAGCTGCTGCACATATTATCTATCCTGATAAAAAGATCCGCTTTCAGTATACGACTTCTTCTACTGAACTCCATACTAAGCTTGGTGTAACATGATTTTTAAGCTTTATTTTTTGCAGATAAAAAATTCATAAATGTGCTTAATTGTACATTATTGCGTATTAATACGCCATAATGTGGGCTAATTAAATTTCATATTGTTACATTTTTGTACATTTTTAAGTTTTTATCAAAAAAAAAATAGTTACTGATTTAACTTTTATAAAAACGCGTTAGTAATTGGCTTAGTTAATTTATTTTAGGCCATCAGATTATACTAATAATAATTCCACTCATAGAAATTTTTACTCAAAATAATTTCATTATCAATCCGATGTAATCTAGCAAAAACAACTGCACAATTGGTTTATTATTCTTAATAAGAATTTTTCTTATTTAAGCGTATCTTTGATCACAGCAATGATATTGGTAATGTTTTTTTGATGTTAGCAATTTAATCGGCCTATTCCACTAATAGATATAGTTTTGGTTATCTTTAATTAATAAAGAGGTGTATTTATCAAATACTATACTAATTTATGTTTTTAACTTTAATAAAAATTATTATTTATATTGTTATTACATAAAAATACACGTACGGATTAATGGTTATATCTTTTTCTAACTGTCTATAATCAGAAAGATGATTATAGACAAAAATTGCAAAAGTAATTTGATTTTGTATTAAACTACATTAACTATAGTATTAGTTATCATTAATTAAGAATAACTAGACAATTTAATACAAATAAAATATTTGTTATGTTTTTACTAATGCACGAAAATTAATGACTATAAGCGTTAATATTATACTTTATGTTTTACGATTAAAAAATTGATAATTATTGTAATTAAGTTCATTTTCTTGATGATATATTAAAATAGTATACGGTTGTAATTTTTGTTCAATACCAAAAGATATGCTAGTTTCCATAATGTTTTACTTAAAAGCTAATATATTACCTTTACTATAATATAATTATATTTGTATTGTTATATCTTAATTAAGAGTATGTAATTTTAGAACGATTGGAATTTATATTCTACTTATTTAACAATGAAGCATAAAATAATAATGAAAATACTATTTTATGTTATTTCGTATAGTGTAATACTTTACCCACAGATATCTACAACATAGATGCATTAACTCTTTTCTAAGAGTGACGATTATGTACCACCTTTACTCCTACGCTCTCAATATCTTGAGAGACATCTAATTTGGAAGCTGTGACCTTAGCCCTTTTCGCCCGTACATCAGTCAAGCATATCTTAGCTACTCGATTAGCTAAAGTTTCTACTAGCCTTATGTGCCCGTAGTCAGCAAGTGCGCGAACTGAATTCACAATGTTTTCGTAGCAGTAAACTCTTGTATAATCATCGTCAAAACCACCTTTAGGTTTGCTTACATCAATAGCGATATCCAGACGTACACGCTGGCGTATTCCTTGTTCATGGTTATGAATACCGATCTGAAAATCAACTACTAAGCCGCTTATCTGTACTGTGTAGAAAGATTCAATTGTATCATTTTGTTCCGCAAAATGCGTTTTTTCAGTCATAAAGATTATTATCCTTCAAACGAAATCATCTTTATCCCAGCTAGTTTTATACTAAAAATACGCGATCGTGGATAATCTTAATTATTGTTTTTTTGTTGTTAAACCTATCAATGCTAGCTTTATCTAAGCATTTTCTGTATTGTTTCATGTGGGATGAGCAAGATAGATTGGGTGTATATCATATTGGACTGTAAATTACTCTAACTGGATGATTTATGCGATAATTGATTATCACATTATGCTTTACATGGATAATTCCGCGCTAAGTCGTTTATTCATTGATTTTTTAATTAAAATAAACTACACTCTGGCAAGTTTATATCTGCAGAATACGCATTCATGTTATATACTTAAATTACATCAATCTGATATATAAGAGTTGGAGGTAATATTTGCATTATTAATGTTTTATATCTCTAATTTGGTAATCTGTATACGTATGTGAACTCGTCACATTATATATAAAATTGTTTAAGTTAATAGTTAATTATAACTCCTCTATTATTCTTCTAGGTATCATAAAGATTTTTTTAAATAGTCAAAGCGGTATTTTTAAATTTATAGCTAGGAAATGTTGGAATATCGATTAATTTTGTTATTTTGTCAATTTAACCGTAAGCATAATAGAACGTATCTTAGTGATAAACTAATCGCAGGCGAGTTATTATAATTAATGCAATACATTAATTATAATAACTCGTAAAAATCAAGTAAGAAAAGCAGAAGACATTCGAAGCCATCGGATTATTCTCCTCCTTATGAGATTTTAATTCTCAAGTGGTTTAAAAAATAATGAAAATTATTTTTATCATGTGATTTTGTCTAGCAAATAGCAGATGTCTTAGGGTGAATTTAACAAATTCTTCTCTTTTTGATATATGATCGTTATTAGGTGATATATTAAAAATCCGTAGCTTATTATTATACAATCAATTAGTGTTACTATTATTGCTTTAATCGTTTGTTTTGTTTAGAGTTAGTAAATTTAAATGATATTTTGATAAAAATAGTGGTTCTTATCGAAAGATAAGACTTTATTCATAAGCTATTTTATAGAATTTTTGATAAAAATGTTTTTTATATTTATTCTAACATTATTTAGACTTTTGCTAAAAGCTACAATTTTTAATTGGGCAGTTTTGCGTTTGATTGGCGCTAACAGAAATAATTATTGGATATTGAATAGATTTTGTATTAAAACTAGTTAAATAATAACTCATATCTTGCGATTATAACTATAACTATGTGATTGCAAGTAATCTTGCGCTTAGCTAGTTATACATATTTAACACCAATCCTGTCTTAGCATTACGTTTTACATAACTGTTATGTAAGTTTTGTTCTTTATTAAAAATTTTTTTAAATTACTTGTTATGACAGAGATAATCAGCATTGTTCTTGCTGCAATTATTGATTATTCGTAATAATTTTTTATTTTGTGAGATAAAAGTAAGAGATAGTGTATGCCATTTTAAGCATAAAAGCTTTGGCAGAACTGCTGTTCAATTTAAAGCTATAATAAAAATATTTTTATTATAAAAATGTATTTTGTTTTCCATTTTTTTACCATCAAAAATTGAAGATAACGCCTGTTTTAAAATCTTGATTCAAGTATAACTTAATTTTAATAAAATCATATTCTTCTTTATTCTTGATTAGATAGATTTAATTATACATTGATTACTTATTTTTATATAGATTTAGTAAGTGTATTTCATCTACATACAACTAAATGCATCAATTGTACTAAGGCATTTACGCTAATACCTCCTGAATAATACTAATTAAGTATTAGCAGTTGAGTGCAGGTTAGTTAACTGCTAAAGTTTGACATTGAAAATCTCTGATAGAGTCTTTAACTATATTAAGACTAATATATAAATTACTTTATCTTAAAATTTATAAGTAAATTTATTTAACAACATTTTAAATTGTGCACCTTATTCTCTTTTCTTTAGAAAAGAATGATTCCGATTTAACCTATAGTAGTCTTTTATCTATCTATCTGTTTGAAATAATTTTATTAATCTGTGATACTTTAAGCAACTAATTAGCGTAGTTCATCATCAAAAATGTAAAGCTAATATCATCGAATCTGCAATAAATACTGCTGTATTTAGCATGCGGCGCTTGATGCCAATCGTCCACTACATTGCTGAAGGCTTTTAAGTTAGTTTTTGATTGGCGTAGAGACATATATGCCAAATGTAATTGGTAGATTTAAAAACAATCGCTTTTCTCTCCATTCACGTCAATGGGCTCATGGAATAAACTGACGAACAACCGAAGACAGCAATTGCATTGAACACATGTTTTGGCTGAAGTGTTATCAAACAAATAACAGTGATTACGAAGCCATCATAATTATAAGTCTTGGGTTTCATTTTATTTTGCTATATACGATTCGTTAGCTAAGGCTAGAAAAGCACAATAATTTTTTTTAAGTAAAATAAGGTTTAAGTATTGAGGTTTACTAGATAAGTATTGTTACTTTCTTCAATCACATTTACAGTTTTATAAAAACGTTCTATTTTGGTATTCTAATTTTCTTTTTTTTTAATTCAAAAATTGAAAATTTTTCACGAAAAAAGTTTTTTTTTGAATATTGTAAATTAGCTCATATTTTTACATTTTTAATGTATTGCAATGATTCTGTTTATAGTATTTTTACTCTTTATTTAGTAGATTACTAGTCTTTACCCAGAGATATTATTTAATTTTAACTTCAATCATGTTATTTATTCTCTTGATAATACTTCTACTATAAAATAAAGTTATGGCTTGCGAGTTTAACTTCCTTCTGAAGAAGGTATGCTACGGATTGAAGTCATGCCCCTGCATAGGTTGCTAATTGTCGTAAGCAATTGAACCTTATTTTATAATAAGGATACACAGAGCAATATTAAAAATAATCTTAATAAATAATTAATTTGATTAATTCCTGCATTAAGAATGTATTGATTTTTAGCAAAATATTCGCTAGTATGTTGTTCATTTTATGATATTATCAAACTTGTAGCGCAGTCGAAAAAAGCTATATTAACGATTGGTAATAATTTAAATATGTATTTTCTTTATCAAGATACATATTTATATTTAACTTTTTGTTGAATAAAAAGGTATTATGTTAACTATACATATAAATCCATAAACAATTACGTACTATACTTAGTAGATAGCTAATAAATATTGCTGGTGGACAGTCTATATGAAGCTTATCTCATAAGTATTTAATACTATAGGCAATGAGTGCACTATATAAACTACCTGCAAGAAAGATATTAAATAATTTGTTATCCTGTATTGCAAGTCTGTATAGTTTGCTTGCACATGCTTGCTGCTGGTTAGCTAGGATGTGAGACAAAGGTATTTTGATATTTTAAAACAAATCAAGCTATTTTGACATTATCTATTAAATCGTTATTTCAGCTGAATTATGCGTAATTTGTGACTCTGCTTAGTACAGATAAATACTTTTTACTATTCCAGCATTATGATGCAAGAAAATATAAGGATAATATAAAATATGCCTTAGGTGCATATTTCAACGAAGCAGCACAACGCTATCAATAATTGATGACATTCAAATAATTAATTCATTAAAGTTATTTGGTAAGTCCTTGAATGTATTTTTTCTATATTAGGAATATTGCTTCTTAATTTGCACGAGATGACTATTAATCTTTAACCAATCATACGCCTAAGAGCTCTGTAAAACCGTTATATCTAAGTACTGATGTCATGATGCAGTTTGTACTTAGCTAAAGCAGCACAAAACACGCAAGGTAGCCAATTATAACTGCTGAAAAGTTAATTCTTTAAGGTACTTAAATATAAATTTGGAGCACTATTAAGTGCAGATTAATAATTCGGCATACTAGCCAAGATAACGTATTATTTTAGACAGTTATAAAATTAACCAATATGAATCGGATTGTATTATCGACGGAACTAAAACGATGTTTTTCGCCAATCTCCTCGGAATGCTTTCTGCCGACATGGCGATCGATCTTGGTACGGCCAATACCTTGGTTTACGTCAAGGGTCGCGGTATTGTTCTTAACGAACCTTCAGTAGTCGCTATCGCTACAGTTCGTGGCAAGAGGCAAGTTTTGGCAGTTGGCGATGAGGCTAAGCAAATGCTTGGACGTACTCCTGGAAATATTCAAGCAATCCGTCCTTTGCGGGATGGGGTTATCGCTGATTTTGAGGTCGCTGAAGAGATGATTAAGCATTTCATTCGTAAAGTGCATAATCGTCGCTCGTGCGCAAGCCCGCAGATTATTATCTGCGTGCCTTCAGGATCAACCGCTGTGGAACGAAGGGCAATTCAGGAAAGTGCGGAAAGTGCTGGCGCCCGTCGAGTATTCCTTATCGAGGAGCCCATGGCTGCTGCAATAGGTGCTAATCTTCCAGTTACTGAACCGACCGGCTCTATGATTGTTGATATCGGTGGTGGCACTACAGAAGTAGCTGTGCTATCTTTGGGTGGTATTGTTTATTCGCGCTCGGTACGAGTTGGTGGCGATAAAATGGACGAAGCAATAATTGCTTATATTCGCCGCAATCATAATCTTCTGGTTGGCGAAGGTAGTGCCGAACGAATCAAAAAAGATATTGGTTCAGCCTATCCAGCAGAAGATCAAACATACAATGGATGGCAAATTAAAGGTCGTGACCTTTTGAACGGAGTTCCGAAGGAAATTGTCATTGATCAGTCACAGATTGCTGACAGTATGGCTGAGCCGGTTAGTCAAATAGTTGACGCTGTAAGGGTTGCTTTGGAACAAACTCCACCGGAATTAGCTGCCGATATAGTCGATAAGGGAATTGTGTTAACGGGTGGAGGGGCATTACTTGCTAATCTTGACTTCGTACTACGTGATGTTACAGGTTTACCTGTTATGGTCGCTGACGATCCGCTCTCATGCGTTGCGCTTGGAACAGGGCGATGTTTGGAGGAAATGAAAGTACTCCAAAAAGTACTGATTGGTGCTTACTAGTGGTTTGTTAGTTAGGTACGCTCTAGCTTTCTTTTCATCTTATGAGGTGAATTGTAATCATGGCGAAGCGACCCGGATCATTTAATAGCTTAACACAACCAGTGCGCTCACTCTGGAGCTATTTTGCCTTTACAATCCTACTAATTACTAGTTTTATACTTATGTTGTTGGGGAAAGTGGATGTATTTTTGATAGATAATGCCCGTACTATAGTACTCGATGCGTTAGCGCCGGCTATAGAGGTAGCAGCTGGACCAATCTCGTTTCTTAACAAATTAATGAAACAAATCGGCGATTTGCGCTATCTTCAAGCTGAAAATTCGCGATTGATTTTAGAAAATCAGCAACTATACCGCTGGCAGCATATAGCTCAGCTATTTGAAGCCGAAAATCTAGCATTGCGTTCTTTGACGAATTTTATACCACCTAAGGATGTTGACTTTGTTAGCGCTCGGGTGATCGGCGATGGTAACGGTGTTTTTGTGCGTAACATTATGATAACCGCTGGTAATAAAGACGGGCTTACCTTAGGCAATGCTGTGGTTAGCGGCGAGGGTTTGGTAGGAGGCGTTATCGAAGTTGGTGAGTCATATAGTCGGGTATTGTTGATCACTGATCTTAACTCATCTATCCCTATACAGATTGATAGGACACGCGATCCTGGTTTGCTAATTGGTGATAATACTCGTACACCTCGTATTATCTATCTTCCTCTATATTCCCAAGTAGTGCTTGGTGATCGAATTGTTACTTCTGGTCATGGAGGCGTATTTCCATCAGGGTTAGGCGTAGGTGTTGTGACGATGGTCAATGATGGATTGATTTCTGTTACACCATTTGTCGATTGGGAAAGGTTAGAATACGTTAGCATTTTGAAAACTGGTTACGATGGCATCGCACGCTCGGATACTTCTAAACTATTGCCATCTTTGACTAGAAGACCGAAAAATCTACCATGCCCTAGTAAATAAAAAAAATCATGATGAATGTTACATTAGCTCAATTATTTAGTCTCTGGATACGTCGATCAATGCCGATGGCTTTGGTTGCTATGCTAGCTGTTATATCTGTATTTTCGATCAAAATTCCTGGGTGGGCTTCAGTAGTTCCTGACTATACTTCAATGGCTATTTTTTATTGGGCGGTATTCCGTCCAGATCTACAGCCGGTTTTACTTTTGTTTATGATCGGTTTATTAAAAGACATTATAACCGGTAATCCTCTTGGCCTAACTGCGATTAGTTTACTATTGCTTCATGGGTTAGCCTTGTCTCAGCAACGCTTTTTAGTTACGAAGCCATTTCTGTTTATCTGTTTTGCCTTCATGTTAATCCAACTTCCTATCTCTATTTTAAGCTGGCTGATGATGTCAGTATTACATTTTTGTTTAATTGCGCCAGATCCAGTCATGTATCAATATTTGATTACTGTATTTAGCTTTCCAATTATGATGTGGTTTCTTTTTCATCTTCACTGTTACGTAATTCGATAACAATAATGTTTAGGGCAAATGAACAAAACATTCGAAAGGTATTTACCCGTCGAGCCTTTATGTTAGCTTGTGGCAAGGTTGCCCTAATAGGCACTTTAGGGGCTAAGCTCTATAATCTTCAGGTAGTCGAGGGGGAGCGATACGAATTACTATCACTAAATAACCAGTTTATTAGTGAAATTATATTGCCCGTTCGTGGGCGAATTTTCGATCGTCATGGCGTAGCTCTTGCTGATAATCAAGATATTTTTCAAGTTGCAATTGTTCGTGAACGAACTAAAGACGTATGTGCAACTTTATCTGCTTTGAGTTCTATTATTGAGATAAAAGAATGGGATATTAAACGAGTCCTTGAAGATGTGAAGCGTAGTCATGCCTTTACGCCGGTAATTGTGAGGAAGAATTTAACTCGTCAAGAAATTGATCGGGTAGCGGTTAATGCTCCTTATCTGCCTGGTATATGTATTAATGTTAATTATTTACGACGCTATCCTTTCTCAGATATTGTTGTTCATATCATAGGATATGTCGCTGCTGTTTCAGAAGAAGAGCAATTGACTGGCGATCCAGTTCTTAGATTACCCAATTTTCGTATTGGCAAGAGTGGTCTTGAAAAGATGCATGAATTAGAGATACGCGGTAAAGCTGGTTGGCGAAAAGTGGAAGTCAATGCACTTGGTAAAGTTATTCGCAAGTTACCAGGTGATGAGAGTAAGGCAGGTTGTGACATTAATCTTACACTGGATATCAATTTGCAGAGATTTGCTGCTGAACGCTTGGTACGCGGTAATGCAAAATTGCTATTAATAAATGATCCTCGCGCTCAACGCGCTTTGACACAAGCTGCGCCGGCTATTCTCGATTATTATACGGATCAGCAGACAGTCCTAGTCAATTCTAATGGCAGGCTAGTAGAGGCAGAGAGTGGTGCAGTCGTAGTCATAGATGTTCGTAATGGTGCATTGTTGGTAATGGCATCGCTTCCGGGATATGATCCAAATCAGTTTAATAAGGGCTTGTCTAGTAAAGAATGGGGAAAAATATTGAATAACCCCCGTGGACCACTTAATAACAAAGCATTGTCTGGCCAGTACCCTCCAGGGTCTACTTTTAAAATGCTAGTTATGCTAGCCGCTCTAGAGTCTGGCAAGGCCAAAATGGATACAAAATTTTATTGTCCAGGTTATTTGTCGCTTGGTAATACTCGATTTCATTGTTGGCTTCATTATGGTCACGGCTGGATTGACATGGAAGAGTCTATCGCACAAAGTTGTGACGTTTATTACTATGATTTAGCTCATAGAATTGGTATTGACTGTATTGCAAATATCGCCAAACGTTTTGGCTTAGGGAAGGTGACCGGATTAGACCTTCCTGGTGAATGCGCTGGTTTGATTCCAACACGCGAGTGGAAGCTCGCAACTACTGGGGTGCCTTGGCAGATAGGCGATACGTTGGTAGCAGGGATTGGTCAAGGGTTTGATACGGTCACGCCACTACAACTTGCTTTAATGACAGCCAGATTGGTTAACGGCGGTAAAGCGGTTGTTCCGCATATAAAAATTTCTAGCAGTTCGAATCAACCTGCTGAGGATATGGGTATAAATAAAAATCACTTGGATGCTGTTTGCATGGCTATGTATCAGGCAGTAAATAGCCCACGTGGGATTGCACGTAAAATTAGGGGCGATAAGAACGACATAAAGATAGCTGGTAAAACAGGCACTGCACAAGTACGACGCATCAGTATAAATGAACGCTCCGCAGGGCATTATAATGAGAATAATAAACCATGGCGTTATCGAGATCATTCTTTATTTGTAGGCTTTGTCCCTCTAAATACACCACGTTATGCGATATCAGTTGTTGTTGAGCATGGTACTGCTGGTTTATATGCTGCAGCTCCGATTGGTGCTGATATATTACGCGAGGTAATGCGAGTTGATTTTAGGCATGATAGATTCAACGTCGTTTAACAGTAAAACGATTAACTACACTTAGCTATCTAGCTAATCGTACTTTCTTTCTGATCTAATGTTATGTATGAATCTAACCTGATTATTGCTCGTAAGCTATTATCGCTGAATTGGTTTGTAGTTTTTCTTGTTATAGCAATTTCAGCGGTTGGCTGCCTGATGTTATACTCGGCAGCTAATGGTTCTTGGTCTCCATGGGCTTATCATCACTTTATTCGCTTCGGCATCGGAATGACTATCATGTTATCGATTGCCGTTGTTGATATTCGATTTTGGATGAGAAACGCTTATTTAGGGTATATGATCATCCTCTTCTTTCTTGTCTTGGTAGATCTCATGGGCAAGATTGATATGGGCGCAAAACGTTGGATTGATCTTAGATTATTTCACTTTCAACCTTCGGAAGCAATGAAGATTTGTTTAGTATTAGCACTATCAAGATATTTTAATGGATTAACTTATGAGGAGGTTGGTAACAAACTAAAATTAATAATACCGTTGCTTATGGTTGGCATTCCAGTTTTTCTCGTCTTAAAAGAGCCAGACCTTGGCACGGCGTTAATTATGATTGCTGAGTCAGCGGCGATTTTTTTTCTTGCAGGAGTACGCATTTGGAAGTTTTTTGCCTTTATCACAATTGCTATACTCAGCTTTCCGTTAAGCTGGCGGTTTTTGCGCGCATATCAACAAAACCGTATACTGACTTTCTTTAATCCGGATAGCAATCATACTAGCACCGGCTATCATATTTTACAATCCAAAATTGCCCTAGGCTCTGGTGGAATATTCGGGAAGGGTTTTCTGAAGGGAAGTCAGAGTCATTTAAATTTTCTACCCGAAAAACAGACAGACTTTATTTTTACTATGCTAGCCGAAGAGTTTGGTATGGTTGGTGCTTATTGCTTAATTGGGCTTTATGTATTAATACTAGCGTATGGTTTTTCTGTCGCTATGCGCTCATGTAGTCAATTTGGTCGTTTGCTAGCACTTGGCATAACTACAACCCTTTTTCTCTATTTATTCATTAATATTGCTATGGTAATTGGGTTAATACCGATAGTTGGTGTACCGCTACCAATGCTTAGTTATGGTGGTACAGCAATGCTGACTATAATGATTGGTCTAGGATTATTGCTTGGAGTATCTGTGCATCGATATGTACGTGTAAGCCATTATGGGTATTAAAAATATCTAATATTCCTATTAATCACCCACTGCAGTATCTGCATAGATTAACTATTTTTTCTAGTTTTCAAAATAGCGAAAAATTAACCATTGCCTAGTTACTAATATTATTGAATTCTACAGTCATCAATAATCGTATGTTAGTATAGTTTTTATATTCTTTGTTAATTTTTACTCATATCCGTTTACGAAACATTTTCTGTAGAAAATTCTTTGCTATACTTAACACTTCAAGATTACGCGTCTAATTGTAATAAACTTTAAAATATAGTAATTTTTAGTTCATTAGTATACCTGCACGCATTTATCTTTAAAGCAGTTCTATTTAACGCATTTACTTAAATCTTTGAAACAAACTTATTAGATAGTAATAATGAAACAATTTAGCTAGCTAAATTATGATAAATTTAGCTAATAAATACAAATTATATTTATTTACTTAACTAAGTCAATTTGCACAAATGCAGTTATCTAAAAAATAAATGAGCAAGCCATAATGAATATCATATGCATGCTCTACTGCTAATTGATTATCTCTTTACACGACAATTTTTATTTATAAATACACATTAGGTAGATTAAAATCTTAAATGCACCTAAGTTATCTAACTGTATTTAAAGAATAACGCTCTTACAGTAATGATGCGAAATTCCACAAGCGTATGCTACTCATTGTTTTCAAGAGCAAACTTTGCTTGAATATAACTAAGCATTTTTTCAATAGACTGGTTTATAGATTGTTTACATGTATTGACCTCTACTTCTGGAGAAGAAGGTACCTCATATGGCGAGGAAATACCAGTAAATTCAATAATTTCTCCATTATTTGCTTTTTTGTATAGCCCCTTTGGGTCACGTTTCTTGCAAGAATCTAGGCTGGCATTAACATAAATCTCGTGAAATAGACTAGGCATGAGCGCTCGAGCACGAGCGCGATCGGAGCGATATGGCGAAATAAATGCTGTTATCACTAAAACGCCTGAATTAGCAAATAAACGAGCTATTTCTCCTACACGACGGATGTTTTCATGTCGGTCTGAGGGAGAGTATCCGAGATCAGCTGATAAGCCAGAACGAATATTATCACCATCAAGTACACACACTTGCCAACCTTTTCGAAACAGTATATTTTCCAGCTCCAAAGCTAAAGTTGATTTACCTGAACCAGATAGTCCGGTCAACCAAAGTACGCCAGATTTGTGGCCATTTGCTCTCCAACGATTCTCTATGGTTACATGATCCTCTACAGAAGGAATTTGTTGCAATGATTTATAGCTAATTAAACCTAATTCCTGAACTTTATCTATAAAAACTAATCCACCAGCTACCATATCGTAGCCGTCAAATAATACAAAGCGCCCCAAGTGTGGGTTAAAGGTAAATTCATCTAAATACAACATAGCGCGGGTGTGTAAAACAACTTCACCGATCATGTTACGCTCAATTTGATTACCTGAATGCTCTGATAAATCAAATATATCGATTACTTTTTCAATCTTAAACACTTCCACTATACGTTCAATAGTAGTTAGCTTTAACTTATAGTACCGACCTAACTCCAAAGGAGTATTGGCAAGCCAAAAGATACGTGCACGAAAAAAATAAGTTTGTACCGGAGGATTAGTCTTGTGACTAGCTAAGAAGCCGCGTTCAACAAAGATATGATCTTCTAAGGTAATGCCAACACATTGACCAGCTGAAGCTGCTAAAACTGGTAATTTAACTCCCCATGCCTCTATGGAGCGCACTTTAGCAGTAGAGTTATTTGGAGCAAACATCAAGGTATCACCAACTTTTAACTTCCCGCTTTCGATCCGACCGGCAATAATCCGGCGTTCATCAAACTTATAGATATCTTGAATTGGTAAACGTAGTGGTAGTTCCATTGGCATTGGCTTAGGCCAAAAAGCATCAAGAGAGGACATCAATGTAGGACCAGTAAACCAAGACATATTTTGCGACCTATGTACAAGTCCATCACCATAACGAGCTGATACTGGCAATATAGTCGTTGAAATAATTCCCACTTTTTTAAGATGTTTGTTGACTTGGAATCTGAGTTCATCAAATCGTTCCTTTGAATAATTAACCAAATCCATTTTGTTGATTGTCACCAAAACACTATCAAAACCAAGCCAACGTAAAATGTAGCTATGAACACGTGTTTGATCTTGTACTCCTTCTTTAGCATCAACTACCAATATAGCAGCATCAGCTGATGCTGCTCCGGAAATCATATTATTTAGAAATTCCTTGTGGCCTGGTACGTCAATAACAGCATATGATTTCGTAGGAGTTTTAAGGAATACCTGTGTTGTCTGGATAGTAATACCCTGCTCTCGTTCAGTTCGCATTGCATCCAATACAAACGCCCATTCCATTGGCATACCGCGACGTTTGGATATAGCTTTCAACAATTCTATCTTGTCATCATGCAATGCACCAATATCTTGCATTATACGACCAATCATAGTAGATTTTCCATGATCGATATGGCCAGCGATGACCAGTTTAATTTGTTCCATATTGCTAATTGTAATAGTGTTTTCGTCAGAGCAAAATTTTTTACATATAACCAGCTGAACGCAAGAGTTCAAAAGCGTCTTCAGTTTCATAATCCATCATACGCCCACTACGTTCTGCTATCTTAGTAACCAACAACTCAGCAATGATTTTCTCTATTGTATCAGCATTGCTAGTTACCGGTTTAGTAATATCCATATCGCCAAGCGAACGATAGCGTTTACCGTTGTGGGCAAAATATAGGGGTACCACTGGAATACTTTCTCGCTGTATATATAACCATATATCCAGCTCTGTCCAATGAAGTAGCGGATGAATACGAATATGATTTCCGGGCAGTAACTTAGTCATAAAATGATCCCAAAACTCTGGAGGCTGATCACGAAAATTCCATTCAGCATTTTCACCTCTCGGACTAAAAATGCGTTCTTTTGCACGAGTAGATTCTTCGTCACGTCTGATACCAACAATAACTGCTTGTAGTTCCAATTCATGAATCAATCGCTTCAGTGCTTCGGTCTTACGTGCAGCAGAACGAACAGATACTGTTAAAGTTGGGTCAATTTCTTCAATTGGTGGACACTCTTGACGAATAAAATTTAAATTCCAATTTTTAGTGTATTTTTTTTGAAATGAATACATGTCGGGGAATTTCTTTCCTGTATCACAAAACACGACAGGACAGGGTATATGGCCAAAAAAGGCTTTTTTAGCTAGCCATAGCATCACATTAGAGTCTTTACCCAACGACCATAGCATCACCAGGCGATCAAATTTATTGAACGCTTCACGCAAAATATAAATGCTATACGCCTCGATGAAATCGAGATGATCCATAAAAGTAATTATTTCTAGTTGTCATTGTGTTATCGATAACTTCAATCACGGGGTGATTGTTAAAGAAATATAAAGCCTATTTCAATGCTGAAAATTAGCTGCATAAAGCTAGAGTAACTATTTTTAAGTATAGTATCATTTTTTTTTGAAAACAGGAATATTACTGATAAAATATAATAAATACAATAAATAATCAGCAAATTTTTCTTATGTGGATTAGCTATATATCAACAAAGTAAATGCTTTATATTTTCCATATAAGAAATCCTATTCTTCTTTTAGAAAGAGTAGTTTTAGGTTTATTATAAATGCCCTTCTAAGAAATTTCAATCTAGCAAAATTATTCTGTTAAGTAAAGATCGGCTAATTACTTGAATTATTGTTTATGCAATAAATAATAATTATTTTTCTATACAATAAATTTTGTCTGCTTTGGTAGGATTGAGCGGAATCTTTCCTATTTATTCACCATTAGAATAAGCTAGGATTTTTTAGTTAGCATAACTGTCAAAGCAGGTAGTAATACTATACGTAAAAAAGTAAACTATATGTATAAGCTAGTTTAGTTAAAACATAGTTAAATTTAATTTACAAATAGTTATGTATTATAGGATTATATAATTCATATTTTTTTTATATATTCTACAAGATTATCTTTTCACTTATTCTCATTTAAACTTAGATAGTTTAAATGAGAATAAGTTTTGTATTAAATTTTATACAAAAAATTCTTATTGCATTGAACTTATAACACAATATTTAATTAATCGTAGATCAAAATTGCTTTGTTCTTTAACAAAATTAATAGATTATAAATAATTCACTATTATGTATTTCTCGCTCAAAAAATGAGTTTTATCTCAAATTTTAATATATTAAAAATATTCAATAAAACTTTATACTATAAAATTGCTTGCACAAATAAAGCTAGATCTGTAATTTAGCTGTTAACTTTACATAGAATAAAAATATAAAGCAATAATAAATAATTGTGAAATATACAGATTTATTTACGTAATTCCTAATTTTTAGCTGCTCTAACGAGCAGAACGCACCTCAATAATAAGTAAACTAAGCTAAAACAAAAAAATCAATAACTAATAGTTCATCTATCTGAATTTTATAGCCGCATCGCAGCAATATTAGATGCATAAGCCTCTCTGCCACCTTTAAAGGTGGCAGTACCAGCAACTAGGACATCAGCTCCAGCAGCTACAACTCGCCTTGATATATCAGCTGTAACCCCTCCATCAACCTCCAAGTGAATAGGATAGTTACTAGCATCAATTCGCTGCCGTACCGCGGTAATCTTCTTAAGCTGAGAAACAATAAAATTTTGACCACCAAAGCCAGGTTTAACAGTCATTACCACAATTAAATCCACAATGTCTAGCAAGTTATTTAACGTTTTCAATGATGTATCTAAGCTGAGTGCTATTCCAGCCTTTACGCCCAAAGAACGAATAAGCTGTAAGGTACGATGAATATGAGTACAAGCTTCCGGGTGTATGGTGATAATATCTGCGCCAGCTTCAACAAAGCCTTGAAGATATGCTTCCACTGGCGAAATCATTAAATGGACATCAAAAATTTTTGACGTATAAGGGCGTATCGCTCTAACAATTGCTGGTCCCATAGATATGTTTGGTACTAAATGCCCATCCATTACATCTACATGTATCCAATCCGCTCCGGCAGCATCAACGACCCGAATCTCCTCTCCAAGCTTAGCGAAATCAGCGGCAAGAATTGAAGCAGCGATCAGCGGAGCATTAGCCATTGATGCATGCAAGGGTAGCATGTTGCCCTATTATTCTCAAGCAATTGAGCTAACTTATTAGCCTAGTTTTAATATAGTAAAGTACTCTAATAAAGAATGCTAGTGTAGATACAGTGCTAAAGCAATACTTTTTACAAATCAAGAGTAGTTTAATTATCATGCATAATGCTGCTGTTAAAAACAACAATCATCGTACTCAATAAGATATCAAATTATATTATTGAAAATAAAAATTGTTAAATGCACTATATTTTAATACAGGGAAGCTTAATTTTGCGTTAAAACTGTAATCATATAAAAGTAGTGTCTTAAGTAATTTTATAGTCTTGAGATATATATAATTAAGATAGTATGACGAGATTTGTTTATTTTACTTTAAATTATGGCAAAATGATTGTAATAAATTTTGCGCTTGATTGTTTAATCAATCAATTCTTGCATTGACTAGAGTGCTATAATAGTTGGAGCTTTCTTTAGAAAAGAAGTATCAAATAGCACTTCTTAATGAAGTGATGCTAATTTAAAAAAAACAATAGATAGATTAATCCTCAAACAGATTGATTAATATATTAGTAAATTAAATTACCAAGAGTAAGATACGATTGGGTTATTTGTAAAAAATAGCTAATTGTTATTCTCTAATATACCTATTGGCGCAAGGATAATTGTTAATTATTATCCTTTACTTTTTTCTGTAAAAATTCAATCTAGATAAAAATATGAACTATAACTGCTACTGATATAAGTTATGTAAAAAAACAACTAAATCAGTCGTTTGTGCAATACAAGCCTTATAAAAAGATGCTAATATTTTTGAAAAGGATTTTCAAATACTAAGATTTGGAGAGATAGAATTAATTGATTAATAGCTTTCTTACCTAACTTGATTAAAAATTTATTTAGATACGGTAATTATTTTCTTCTGCTTGTTCAGAGTATTACACCTTAGTGTATATTAGATTAGCTTATTGATACAAGCTAAAAGCAATCTAAAAATTACCATTTAATATAATGGAATGATACCAAAGTGAAATGTATAAAAATGGCGAAAATAAATTGCAATCCTAGGAATTAGAATAACAAACCGGGTAATTCTTTAAAGGCGATATTTTTATAAATCTATGAACTATGATTAGAGTTATTTTTTAAGTATATTATACTGCATTCACTTTGAGTTATCTTAAAAAAAAATCATTATCAAATATAAATCACACGAACGAAACTTCAATTAATTTTAAAAAATGTTTAAACTTTTCGCTTGGAGCAAAATTCCTAGGAAATTAGAATTAAAACATCAATCAATTCGATAATAGTATAGCGAGATAACGTAATAAAGAAAAATGCAAGCTTCATTCATTGCTTAAATCGCCAGCAAAATATCATTTTTTTTTTTGAAATAGTGGCAAAAACAACAACAACGTAAATATTATTTTCATTAAGCATTAGCAATCTAGCCATAAGTTAAAAAACTATGGTTGTATTATTAATAAGACATGTAAAAAATTCAAATTTAACAGCAAATTTAAGTGAAATGCAGATTTCAATAAATCTCTTTCAGCAGTTTCCGATTGCCTTGCATGATTTAGACGAAACAAAAGCTTTGTAGTACTTAAAGAGATTATCATAAAAAAATTTAAATTATAAAAATTTGCTTTGCAGAAATAGTAGAAATTATCTAAATAATTTTAGAATTTTTTGTTTAATCATTGCAGAAAAAGATATAGTGATTATCAGATACTATCAAAAATAAACAAAACCTGTCATTATTAAGCTTAGTAATAATGAAATAAACTTTAAAACATTATACTTTTAAATTCAACTGGAAACCTAACCATCAAATACTCAATATAATTAAATTAAGCGATTAATGTAAAATGCAAATACACTCATTCATTTAACGTAACACAGCAAAAAAACTGAATTGTTTTCATCAATTCAAGTATTGATTTTTTAAAAAATTATAGTGGATAAAGTATGTTTTATCTAGTATTAGATTAGAAAATAAAAATAATAAAAATAAATTAATATTTAAACTTTAGGTTAATAACTAAATTTTATAGGGCTAATACAGTACGTACTATGTAAATGTACTGAATAATTATGAAAGAAACTATTAATTTTTTTTGACAGATAGCTATATACTCAACAAGTATATGAATAGAAATTATATTAAGGCAGATTTCTTTAATTGACTAAAAACTATAAACATCTATCTTCCTAATTAAAATCAAAAGTATTGAGATAATAATATTATTTTAAAATAAATTATTTCTTGTTAATCAAGTTTTTATTCTAAGGTTAGAGTAAAAAACTAAAGAATAGTTATATCAATTTTTAAGATTAAGAGAATAATGTTAAGAAAATATTGTTATAAATCAAGTAATTAGTTTATAACACAGAAAATAAAATATATAAAAATTTTTTTTTGAATCTACCAGTAAATAATTGTTAAATTAATACTTACCAATTAAAGTAAAATCAAAAAATCTCTGATATTAATATTTTACTTTGTACTCGCAGTGAGTTAAAATCTCACATATCATCGGATATTTATTAAATTTACAAGTTTTAATTATGTTTAAAGCTTATCAAGGTAAGATATTAAAACTACTAATTAATTTTTAGCAAAAACCTCTTATATTTAAAAATACTAATTCACTTATTACTAAGCTAGCTAAGCCAATAAAATCTTAATCTTGTAATAAGATAATAAAACATACATCGAAGTATAGCGTATAAAATACCAAATTGCTTAAATAGTTAAAAAAAAACGAAGCCTTTCTAAAAAAAATTTTTATAGATATTATTATCTTTCACCATTCAAATTTAGCGCTAAATAAAATATTATAATATTTGACATCTGTTTTATGTTTTACTTAGGGTACTAATCTCCTTATCCATTTTAGTAAGCTAGCCACCTAAGGAATGAATAAGTTTACGAACTACCTCTGTAGCCTTTTCCAGCTTTACCTCGTCGATACCAGATAGAACCAGGTTAGTGCTTAAAATACCAGTTTCTTGCAGATGAGGATAGCTACCAATCTCGATATCAGGGAAAGTGGACTGTATCTTACCTAGATCATGAGCAATAACACCTTCTCCCACCATACATGACACTGTACGTGAATACACCATAGGACCGCCATTCAGCACTAGCTTTAACCTATCAAACATCGCACGCAAGATATCTGGCATACCAGGCATAACATGCACATTTTTTACTATAAAACCTGGTGCTACAGAAACTGGGTTATTGATTAGCTTCGCGCCAACTGGCAATTCAGCCATCTTTTGGCGAGCAACGTTGAATTCTACTCCGTTACTGGCATAGTAAGAAGCAAGCAGTCTCATTACCTCGACATTTTGCTCTATTGGTATATTAAAAGCCTTAGCAATACTAGCAGTAGTAATATCATCATGAGTACTTCCAATACCGCCCGAGGTAAAAACATAAGTGTAACGATCAGCAAGAGCAGTAACAGCTTCAATTATTGCAAGTTCTTCATCTCTTACCAACCTAACCTCAAATAAACGAATGCCTCTCTCCATTAGATTCTTAGCGATGTACTCAATATTTTCATCTTTCGTATATCCAGAAAGAATTTCGTTACCTATAACCAATATAGCAGCTGTGATAGTCGCTGGCATCGTATCAATCATTTATTGCTCTAAATAAAATTTAAAAAACCATTATTGCGTAATCGTAACAAATAATTCTGATTTTATCAAATTATCTCCTCATAGGAACTCGGCTGCGTTAGTTATACATTGAAATCAAATTATAACTCCAGAAAACAAATAACTGTTTAAAATCTTTAATTTTAATAAATCCATTTAAACGATTATTTGACTAATATAGTATTTATTTTCATTATCAAATAGATGAAATTTCTTATTTCTTGCGATACTAATAATCACTAATTGCAATTTAGATAAATTATACATTGATATTACTTAAAATACTGTTTTAATTTTTCTTATTGTATTCGTAATAAAATAAGGTAAATAATTTTAGCAAAATTACATAATTCTTAACTAGTAAATTCCAATAACAAAGATACAATGATATTTTTACTATATAATACAAATGCCAATGGATAATTTTAAGTAAAATAAACTAAGTGTTATTAGTAGCAATGTGGCATAAATTGAGTACTTTTTTGTTTCCCAGTATATTATTGTAATTGATAAAATACTAAGCTAAAATTTATAGATTTCGATAATATATTACTATTGACGTGAAGTATTATTTAGCATAGATAGATTATCATCCCTGTAACGAGCATAGATAAGCACTTGCAAAGTGATGATTGAAATTGCTTCTTACTTTGTTTATTAACATTTTAATTACTTGAAAAATGAATACTGATGCAACTATATAAAGTGAATTTTTGCTTGAATATCATTTTGCCGTGAAGTTACCAGATAATCTACAAGAGGGCCGATTAATTAAGCGTTATAAACGCTTTCTAATTGATGTAGATCTAGGTAATAATAATATAGTTACTGCTTATTGTCCTAACCCTGGCGCTATGACCGGACTAATCAATCCTGGAATGCGAGTCTGGCTATCTCGTTCGCGCAATTTTAAAAATAAGCTACCATACACACTCGAACTTGTAGAGAGTAATAATAGTAGTATAGTAGGAATTCATACGGGTCGGGCAAATGCTATAGTGGAAGAGGCAATTGTACAGGGGGTAATTCCTGAAATCGTTGGTTATAAAACTTTACGACGTGAGGTAAAATACGCGCTGCACAGTCGTATCGACATATTATTGGAAACACCTTTTCAACCACGGTGCTATGTAGAAGTAAAAAATGTTAATTTGATCCGCTTTACTGCTCAAAGCCCTAGTTATTATGAATTCCCCGACAGTGTAACTTCGCGCGGCGCCAAACATCTCGACAATCTAGCAGCAATGGCTAGGATTGGTAATCGTAGCATAATAATATTCTGTATTCAGCGATCCGATAGTAATTGCATGACATTGGCGCGCGATATTGATCCTAAATATGGATTAGCCTTCGATCTTGCTCGTGAAGCAGGAGTAGAAGCGATGGCTTGGGAGTGTAAAGTTAATCTAACGGAGATTGTATTAAAACGTTCTATACCTATTGTGGCATAGTCTTTAGGTATTATTCTTTATAGCTAAAAGCACGATACATCCATGATACTTTAATTAATAAGGATTTTTTTCATGCAACTTACTACTGAATCGCGTCGTATTGTGCGCCATGTGGATGAAGATTTTGAAAGCATGCGAAAAGTTGGGCGCTTAGCAGCAGAAATTCTTGACATGATAACTAACCATGTTGTACCTGGCGTCAGTACCGATACATTAGATCACTTATGTCTTCAAATGACTTTAGATAATGGCGCTACTCCTGCTCCACTTGGTTATAATGGATTTCCAAAATCGATTTGCACATCAATCAACCATGTTGTGTGCCACGGTATTCCTAGCAACCGTAGGCTGGAAGAAGGTGATATTGTTAATATAGACGTAACCGTTATCCTTGATGGTTGGTATGGCGATACCAGTCGAATGTATTTGGTCGGTGAAAAAATATCTGTAAAAGCTAGACGTTTAGTAGATGTAACCTATGATGCTATGATGCTAGGTATTGAAGCAATTAGTCCTGTCATGCGTCTAGGTGCTATAGGTCATTGCATTCAAGCATTCGCAGAAGCGAATAGTTTTTCTGTAGTGCGTGATTTCTGCGGCCATGGTTTAGGACGTACATTTCACACGGTACCGAGCGTACTGCATTATGGCCAAGCAGAGCAAGGCATTTGTCTAGAAAAAGGTATGTTTTTTACCGTTGAACCAATGGTCAACGCCGGTAAATCTTCAGTAAAAATTCTATCCGATGGTTGGACAGCGGTAACTCGTGATCGTTCTCTTTCAGCTCAGTTTGAACATTCGGTTGGAGTGACAGAAACCGGATTTGAAATATTCACTTTATCACCTAACGGTTACACAAAGCCACCTTATCTCTAAATAAAATTTATATTTTAAATACTTTTAGATCAAAAATAAAACAGAGTTTGAGCTATTTATTACCAAATTGCATGCATAAGAACCATTGATCAAATCTACATTTGAACTTCATTTCTTCCAAATTAACTAGTTCGTAAACGCTTTTACGTCCGGTATAGCTATAATCATTGTGCTTACTTTGTAAAGTAGCTACTTCATAAAGTATGATAGACATAAAGCTAATACAATAATTGTTTTTTGTTTTTTGCGAAGAGCACAATGATAGATTGTAAAGTTATCAAAATATTCATACTTCATGCAAAGTACCGAAGATTTTTCAAAAATCACTAGTATAATAAATGATATTTTGAATTGTTAAAAATAATTAAATGTTTGCACAATTAAAATCTTAACAAGAGTAATACAAGTTATTCTATTGGACCTAAGATAATATCAGTAGCCTTAATAAGGAAATAGCTTATATTTGCTTATTAAAATGAAATCGAAATAAAATACTTTAGCATTATTAATTTATTGTAACGCGTACGTAAGTATTAGAATGCTAAAATACTTACTTTAGTAAAAATAGCCACTATGAATAAATTTTACCTTGATTTATATATAAGTATCCCCTTGGATGGCAAATTTACGCAAAAAAAGATAAAATCTAACTAATGTTAGATTTTATCTTGACTGTGTTTTATAATTAATGATAGTAAAAATCTGCTTAATTTAAATTATAATAAATGCAATTATTAAACATCATAATATCTTATATACAATTAAGATCTATAGACTATAGATCTTAATTGTAATGTTAACTCTTCTTTAATGAATTTTATGCAAAAAATTATAGTACTGATGCATATGCTTTTAATTAATAATAAAATTAATTACGCTTGTAAATAGACCTAAAATCATTATCTAAATATTATTAGTAACGCTAAGATATGTAATTTATTTAATAAATTTGTCAAATTATTAGTCAGATATTCTGCAAATTAGTATAAATCTACTTAGATTTAATAAAAATTATAATATGTTTAAATCTATGTTGAAATTAATACTTAATTTTTATAAATCAGCTATAGTAACAGCAAATTATACAATGTATAACTAACTTTATCTTGGTATCAAGCGTAAATTTCGTAACATTAAGTACTTTAAGCATATTAATTTTTATATTTAATCTTATTCTTTAAAAGATTGGATACCACAGAACTAATCTCCATGGCCACTCTTTTTGGTGATTGAGTAGCATCAATCAAAGCGCAACGTTCTGGCTCAGTCATTGCTAAATTAAAAAAACCATTAGCAACCCTAGCATGAAAAGCACTATCCCTACGATCAAACCTTGTTTTTTTACTTTTCCGCCGCTTAATTCGTTTTAATCCTATAAGTGGATCGATATATAAAATCAAAGTTAAATCTGGACGAAGACCTTCAACTGCCATATTAATTAACGTACGTAGAATATCTAGTGGTATACCACTACCTGCACCTTGATAAACGAGGGTGCTATCCAAAAATCGATCACAAACCACCCAATCTCCACGCATTAATGCAGGACGAATCTTACGAACTACGTGATCACGTCGGGCTGCATTAATAAGTATAGCTTCGGTGATCTCGTCCCACTTATCTAGTTCACCTAAATTCAACAAGCTACGGATTTCTTCTGCTCCAGGTGAACCGCCAGGCTCTCGAGAGCATATCACACTGATACCGCGAGCAGCTAGCCAATCACGCAAGAAAGCAATCTGTGTAGATTTACCGGCACCTTCACCTCCTTCTAAAGTGATTAAACATCCTGGATAGTTATATTGCATTTCATTTCCAATCACTAGCAGTTAATCTAACTAGATACCACTAAGTTCATACATTAATAAAATAATAAATATATCAATATTCTATACTTTATAGAATACCGCTCTGGTATTTAATTTATACAGTCTATACTTTACTAGTAAAGTAATTATATTTTAAAGTTGTTAAAATCTTATCATCAGCAAGGTAATACAATAAAAAATTAATTTTTATGTAAGAATTACATAAGTAATAATATTATAATCAACCAGAGTTTTGCTATCTTAGAGGTATATAGATTAGCCATAATTCCTACTTTGCCTCGAATACGTGCTCAGTAATAAATTATACTACGTAAAGTATTAAAAAAGATTATTACTGATTTATGCTTTAGAATTATTTAGCAAGTATTTTTACTTTGCTTAAAAATAAAACGAAGCATAGTGCTGGCTTATAAAAAATAAGCTGCATTACTGAATATTATACCAGTGTAATATTATATAATTGCGATAAGTAATTAATTATCAGTGTTAATTATAAA
Organism: Candidatus Endolissoclinum faulkneri L2; assembly: GCF_000319385.1. GTDB lineage: Bacteria > Pseudomonadota > Alphaproteobacteria > Thalassobaculales > Thalassobaculaceae > Thalassobaculum > Thalassobaculum faulkneri. The sequence continues at coordinate 1,210,658 of NC_019566.1, forward strand.
TTGATCTAAGTTACGAAAACATCAATATAAACAACAAACTAGTACAGTAAATTTTCATCTAATACATAACAATCTAATCTTTTTAGTAAAAGATTTATCATTTTTGCTTTAGAAAAACAGAAAATAATGTAAAAATTAACTCTCTTCTAGTAAAGCAACTGCAACTGATTTTACCATTTCGCTGATGTGCTTGCGCAGGTCTGAATTTTTGATAGAATAATAAGCACTGACTAACTCTAATGTCTCATGACGAAACATCAGGTCAGTAGTATTTTCTTCATGTTTATTGTAAGCTAAACGAGTCTTCATAAGATGAGGTGAGTGTGCTATAGTATCATCAGATATGTCATCAAAAAAAAAGCTAACAGGTATATCAAGTATCTGAGCAATATCCCATAGGCGAGAAGAGCTAATTCGACTGCTACCGCTTTCATACTTTTGGACTTGCTGAAAGGTTATATTTAGTGCCTCGCCTAATTTCTCTTGGCTCATTCCTAGCAGAGTACGACGCAGCCTAACACGACGACCAACATGAATATCAATGGGATTATTATTGGTAATTTGATAATTATTATCACCATAATACTTATATGATTCCACTTTGGTCATGGAAATGCCTTAAAATCATTTAAATCAAAACAAAAAATCTAATAATCACTTTCTTACTGGATAATTAAACCATTCGTTACTAATTGTTTTAACTGAAATTAATACTAGCTTTGCTAAAAATTTCTGCAGTCAAATTATAACAGTATAAGAAAAAAAACAAACAATACTCGATATCGATTAATAATTTTACTAAAATTCATTACTGCAATCGTTTCTTTTATAAATAACTTTAGCAATATCAGTAAAAATAAATTTATTTTTACTGATATTGCACCATACTACGAAATTCTATAATAAATTGAATTTTACATTCAAAAAGAAAATTAAAATCCACCAACCCTTCCGGATGCTTTATTAGAGAAAAATTTTACTTTAAATTATGATAGAAGTAAATAATTTAGTTGAATAAATTTGATGTTTTGATGATTTTAAATTACTGTAGCATATAGGTAAAATAATAAATCAACTTAAAGGATTTTACTAAACCGTCAAAAAGTATCTTTCGTAATACCAATTAAAAATTGTTTTATTTACCTGATTGCTTTTAAGTAAATTATAACTGCTGTAATGGAATTAAGTAACTGCTTGTAAGATTGCAGCAATAGCATATTTATTTAATAGCTTAATGCAAGATTTGCTAATAAACTATTCTAAAATTATTTTATTAGCTAAGGTTACAAAAAGATCATCAAAGATTTCTTTGGAAATTTTATAGTCTAAAATAGTTATGTCAATTGTTCAATTCCTGCCTACAGCTTCTAGCAACTAACACTAATTTATCCCATAAAACATAGTATTTCCTACAAGGACCTAAGCGTTAGCATAATTTATACATTTTCTATATATTAAGTAACCCAATAATATAGGCAAGGTATTTTTAATAAATACAAAAGCGAACAACACAAATCGATAAACATCAGTAACACTGCATAAAACGCTATATTGCATCTTCTTGGAAAACATTCAGATAAAACTTTTAGTGTTCAGAATAATACTCTAGTATTCTTAGATAAAATTATTTTTAGTTAATTCCAATATTTTGGATCATAATCTGTAGCGCACAATAAAATTTGTTTCATAAAATGATTTGCTATATTAATTATAGTGATCTAGAATACGTTATCTACCTAATAAGGGCAATTAATTGCTTGTATTAAACCTACTATACTGTAATTATCTAATTGTTAATAATAAAAATGCGAACATTAATACAATTAATGTTATCCAAGATAAAATAGATTAACTGCAGTTATGCCCATTAGTTTTTTTTCTTAGAAAAACTTTTAGAATAAATAAATTTAATTCTAGCCATGAACTGCTCTTTTGCAAAAAAAATCATTATAAAAAAAGCAATGCTCAATATAATGCACAGTAAACGAATAAATAATGTAATTAAATAAAAATTATTATTAACACTAAATATATTGAACAAAAAATTAAACAATAATTAATTGGAATAGTCAAAAAAAAAAAATTAAAGCCTTAATTCAGTAATTAATGATAATAAAATTAATTTGTGTATGCGATTAATTTTAGCCAAAATTTTCAAACAAGCGATAAAAAGTCGAATGGTTATTAAAAATAACTTGTTCAATACTTAAAATAAAGGTTCTTGATATAAAGATAATAATTATATGATTAAACCATGTCAAGAAGTAGTCGAGCATCCTCGCTCATAAGGTTCTTAGACCATGGAGGATCCCAAACTGTTAACACCTCTACCTCACCCACGCCAGGGGCTTGAGCAACAGCATTAGCAACCAATTGGGGTAGCTCGCCAGCTACCGGACATGCTGGAGCTGTTAGAGTCATTTCAATATTAACCGACCCTGCATCAAGTAACTTGATGCTGTATATCAAGCCAAGATCATATAAATTAATTGGAATTTCTGGATCATATACAGTCTTTATCGATTCAATAACAACTTGTTTTTTAACCCGAAAAGCACTGTCAGGCAAAGGACGACCAGCATGTACTCTTGCACCGGTACGGCTACTTTCTGGCATAAAATAATGCAAATCTGTAGCGTAATTCATAACACTTATCCTATAAAATATTTATATCAAGCAAACATTCGTCTTACTAAATTAAGTGCATCAACAAAAAAATCAATTTCCTTAAAGGTGTTATACATAGCAAAACTTGCTCGAGTAGTTGAACCAACTTTATAAAAATTCATCAAAGGCTGGGCACAATGATTACCGGCGCGCACTGCAACGCCCTGCCGATCAATGATCGTCGCCACGTCATGTGGATGAACGCAATTCAAAACAAATGCAATAATCGGTGCCTTCCCAGAAGGCCTACCGATTATAGTCAAACCTTCCACTAAATCAAGCATCTGTGTAGCGTAATTCAACAATTCCCGTTCATACTTAGCAATACTGTTTAAACCAATATCATTTATATAATCAATCGCAGCGGCCAGTCCAATCGCCTGAACAATAGCCGGTGTACCAGACTCAAATTTAGCTGGCAGGTCAGCCCATTTGCTCATTTCAATTGAGACTGATGAGATCATATTTCCGCCACCCTGATACGGTGGCATAGTCTCTAACACGCTTTCCTTCCCGTAAAGCACCCCTATGCCAGATGGGCCGTACAATTTGTGGCCAGTAAAACAATAAAAATCGCAACTAATATTTTTAACATCAATGGAGATATGTGGGGCAGCTTGGCTGCCGTCTAATAATACAAGCGCACCTACATCATGGGCTAGTTTTGTTACCTCAAATACTGGTACTACGGTTCCTAATACGTTAGATACATGACAAACTGATACTAATTTAGTACGATCAGTTAATAATGTTTTAAAGCTATCCAAATCAAATGTGCCATCTTTTTCTGGTTTTAGCGCTTTTAAAACAAGGCCTTTCTCATCTCTTAACATCTGCCATGGAACAATGTTAGAATGATGCTCCATATAAGTTATAAGAATTTCGTCTCCTGCCTGAAGATTAGTTCGCCCCCAGCTTGAAGCAACTAAGTTGATTGCCTCAGTAGCGTTACGAGTAAAAATAATTTCAGTACTAGAAGCAGCACCAAGAAAAGCGCGCACCGTCTCTCGCGCGCTTTCATAATCGTCAGTCGCTTTTTCACTCATAAAATGCAAACCACGATGAACATTAGAATAGCCCGTCGTATATGCCTCAGTTATGCGGTCAATTACCTGACGAGGTTTTTGGGCAGAAGAAGCATTATCAAAGTAAACTAAATCCTTACCGTGTACCATTTGAGACAAAATAGGAAAATCTTCCCTAATACGGGCTAAATTGTAGCTATCAAACTTATCAGTAAGGTTTTCTGTAGCAAAATCATGATCCATCAATAGCCTGCGTATCAACAATATTCTGCTGCATCCAATTATTCGCTACTACGCGAAACACATCACGAATCAACAAGTTATGAATATAATTGATCGTCTCCTCAACATAGGCTGAAACCATAATAGCTCGTGCTCTTTTCTTGGAAATACCACGTGCCATCAAGTAAAAGATCTGCTCTTCATCTAACTCTCCTACCGTAGCGCCGTGACTACACGTTACATCGTCAGCATAAATCTCTAACTCTGGTTTTGAGTTAATTTCCACCTCCTTAGATAACAGTAACGCACGGTTCATTTGATATCCTTTAGTTTGCTGTGCATTCTTACGAACCAAAATCTTACCCTGAAAAACACCCTGAGCATGGTTAGCTAATACGCCCTTATACAACTCGTGACTTACACAAGCAGGCTCAACATGATCGATGAATGTAACAGTTTCCATATGCTGATCACTACAGGCAAGATAGCTACCATTAATGCTATAATTGATATGAGAACCGGCTAAAGTCGCGCTAATCTCATTACGAGATAATTTTGCTCCAGTCGACAACGCAAAATTATCATAAATGCTATTTGCAGCACAACGAGCTGCATTCATAGCAATATGAAAAGCATCGGTATCTTCTGCTTGCAGTTTGTAATGACTAATATGAGAATTTTTACCTATTACCAACTCAGTAACGACATTATTTATATAAACGCCGCTGCCTGTGTGAATTTCAATTAAATCAGCTACTGCATCTTCTTCCAATACAACCAAAACACGCGGATTAACTGCAACGATCTTACCGTTTGCTTGGGTATCAACTAATAAAATAATCGGTTTTTTCATTACCGCACCTTTGCGAATTCGCATAGCTACACCACCAGAAAAAGCAGTAGTATTAATTGCGGTAAATGGATGCATTTTAGTATTAATAGTAGAACCAAAAGCTTCTATTACCCAAGTAGGCGTAATTCTTCGATCAGCAAAATCAAATAAATCTATATACTCTGGGACAGCATCTATCCAAGTTAGTATTCCATTTGATATGTGTAACTCGAGAGCATTAAGCTCCGCAAAAACTTTTGGGCAAGAAAGAATTGCTGTACTATTTGCTGCAATCGGTTCCAAAGCCTTAAATGCATTTAAATTTGTAAATCTCCAAGCCTCTGCAAACACCATGTCTTGCATAACTGAGCCTTCTATCTCTTCCACCGCTTTGCGAAATAAACTACTCAACCATCCAGGCTCAGAATTTTTCTGGGCGTTGCTAGGCAATAAATACTTTTTATTACTAGGCATAATAAATCCCTTATGCCGTTGTTTCAATAAAATTGAAATAGCCACGCTGTTCTAATTGCATTGCCAATTCTTTCCCACCAGTTTTTTGAATACGACCATGAGCAAGAACATGCACTAAATCCGGCTCGATATGATCTAGCAAGCGTTGATAATGAGTAATAACCAACATTGAACGCTCAAAAGAGCGCAGAGAATTTACCCCATCTGAAACTATCTTTAAAGCATCAATATCAAGACCACTATCAGTTTCATCGAGGATACAAAATTTAGGCTCCAACATTGCCATTTGCAGAATTTCGTTGCGTTTTTTCTCACCTCCCGAAAATCCAACATTTACTGAGCGTTTTAACATTTCGTCACTTACTCCTAAAGACTTTGCTTTACTACGAACCATCTTAAGAAATTCCATAGAGTCTATTAGCTCTTCACCGGCTACCTTACGCCTGGCATTCACTACTTCTCGTAAAAAAGTCATACCACTCACACCAGGAAGTTCCACGGGATATTGCATAGCAAGAAACAAGCCAGCAATTGCACGTTCATTAGCCTCCATGGACAACAAGTCTTGGCCGCAAAAGCGCACGGATCCGTGGGTAACCTTACAAGTTTCGCGGCCACTTAGAACATAAGTTAATGTGCTTTTCCCGGAGCCATTTGGACCCATAATTGCATGAATCTGACCAGCTTCAATTGACAAATTTATGCCACGAAGTATCGGCCTTCCATCAACTTCAGCATGAATATTTTCAATTTCTAACAATTTCATATTACATTCTTCTTAAAGAATCAAATTAACCAACACTGCCTTCCAAACTAATGGCAATTAGCTTTTGTGCTTCAACAGCAAACTCCATTGGTAACTCTTTCATTACTTCCTTGCAAAATCCATTAACAATCAAGCCAACAGCGTCCTCTGCTGCAAGACCACGAGACCTACAGTAAAAAAGCTGATCATCGCTAATTTTCGAGGCTGATGCCTCATGCTCAATCCTAGAAGATGGGTTTTTGCTCTCGATGTAAGGAACGGTATGAGCCCCGCACTTGTCACCGATCAACAAGCTATCACACTGAGTAAAATTACGTGCCAGATCGGCGCGTTTCCCAACTCGTACTAGGCCTCGATAAGTGTTGTTAGAATGCCCAGCACTAATGCCCTTAGAAACAATTGTTGATTTAGTGCCTTTACCAAGATGAATCATTTTAGTACCAGTATCAGCTTGCTGAAGGTTATTAGTAATAGCAACAGAATAAAACTCTCCAACGCTACCATCACCCTGCAATATGCAACTTGGATACTTCCAAGTAATTGCGGAACCAGTCTCGACTTGAGTCCAAGAAATCTTGGCACATTTACCTCTACATACACCACGCTTGGTTACAAAATTATAAATGCCACCATTTCCATTTTCATCGCCCGGATACCAATTTTGGACAGTTGAATATTTAATCTCGGCATTATCTAAAGCAATCAGCTCAACTACTGCAGCATGAAGTTGGTTTTCATCTCGCTGCGGCGCAGTACAACCTTCCAAATAAGAAACATAACTGCCCTCATCAGCAATGATCAGAGTGCGTTCGAACTGTCCAGTATTCTGAGCATTAATACGAAAATAAGTTGATAACTCAATAGGACAACGGACCCCTTTAGGAATATACACAAAGCTACCGTCAGTAAAAACCGCGCTGTTTAAGCAAGCAAAAAAATTATCCATAGCCGGCACAACCGAGCCAAGATATCGCTTTGTCAATTCCGAATGATTTTGCACAGCCTCAGATATTGAGCAAAACACAATTCCATGCTTTTCCAACTCTTTTTTATAAGTTGTAGCCACAGAAACACTATCAAAAACGGCATCTACAGCAACTACACCGGCCAAAAGCTCTTGTTCCTTTAACGGAATACCAAGCTTATCGTAAGTTAACAACAATTCTGGGGGAACTTCTTTTAGAGAATTCAGCTTAGGCTTATGTGATGGTGCTGCGTAATAATATAAATCGTTATAATCAATCGGTGGGTAACTAACCTTAGCCCAAATTGGCTCTTTCATTAATCGCCAATAATTCAGAGCTTCTAAACGTTTCTCTAGCAACCAATCCGGCTCTTCCTTTTTGTTGGAAATAAAGTGAATAGTGCTTTCATCAAGCCCTTTGGGTGCCATGTCCATACAAATATCGGTTACAAAACCATGCTTATAAGCGCGGCTAGTAAACTCTTGAACATGACGAACAGTATCAGCTGTAGCAGCCATATCTATAATATTTCCTAAGTCGTTAGAATCATCAAGTACAAAAAATCACCTAAGATATTTTATTAGGCATCTTGCATCCCTAAAAGTTAAGTGATTTTTTACTATTAACTCAGCATAAGTAAAAAGTGAAGAATAAATTAATTCTATCTTAATTATCAATACGTTCTGATAAAAAAGTCACCTAGAAAAAAAACAAAGACATAACATTATGCATTTTTGTAAGTATATTATTTCATATAGTAGCACGATAATTCTTGATTATATAACTAAACGTAATTCAATTTATGAATTGTATAACTTTATACTAAAGTAATGCAATTACATCTAATGATCTGTATATTGTCTGCAATACCTTACCTAATCAATTTTAAATACCTTACCTAATCAATTTTAGGTAATTTGATAGAGTATAATTTGTATAAATCAATCTAAACCTAAGGGTGACAACATCAAGGGAATTGATTTTTAATCACTGCTTACTTGCCACTTAACTTATTACTTTTAGTGCTTTCTGAGTTAATAATAAATTTTAACTTAAATTCTTCACCAAAAGTATCATCCATTATAGATATATCTATACTTATAGCCTTAACAGAAAGGCAGTAGGCTATTGACGAAGGTTAAAGCATTTTAATTTAACAACTATATTTGCCAACATTAGCATACAACAATATACAACAATCTTATCTGCTTATTCGTTCTGATAAAATCATATTTAGGTACCTGCAAAGCTATTAAAGAATAAATTATTAACAATAAAACTAACGTAATCAATCATTTACATATCACCTGTTGAATGTCAACATCGTACCAAGAAAAATATTTAAACAATTATATGCTAGAATAATCTATTTAATAAATTAAATAAAATTCAATAGCTTTGCTTCTTTTATAAAAAATTTAGGGCTGAGTTAAATGACGGAGAAATACTGTGGTAGCTGAAATGCATAATATGGCACTTGCCTTCGTAGCTGCTAACAACGAAGAAGCGCTTCTTGCACAAAAGTTGTTAAGCGAACAGTATGGCAATGTTGTACCAACCAGAGCTGATTTAATTATTGCACTTGGTGGTGACGGATATATGTTAGAAACTATCCGCGCTACAATTAGCACATGTAAACCAATTTATGGTATGAATTGTGGTACCATTGGTTTCTTAATGAATAAATTTCAAAATAACAACTTAATAGAAAGATTGCATAAGGCAAAGCCAGTTATACTACATCCACTACGAATGCATGCTACTTGTCGCAACGGTACAAGGGTGGAGATGCTAGCAATTAATGAAGTATCCATGTTTCGAGCCTCAGCTCAAGCAGCCAACATTCGTATATTGGTTGACGGTCGGGAACGACTCGCAGAGTTGATCTGCGATGGCGTTCTAGTAGCTACCCCTGCCGGCTCAACCGCCTACAACCTATCCGCCCATGGACCGATTATTCCGCTTGGAGCAAATGTGCTCGCCCTGACACCAATCAGCGCATTTCGCCCCCGTCGCTTGCGAAGCGCTCTGCTATCGCGTGAGGCCATCATTCGCTTCGAAACTACCTCACCAGAAAAACGACCTATCAATGCTGTAGCTGACGTTATGGAAGTGCCTGACGTAATTGAAGTAGAAATCCGCGAAGATAGCAACGTAAAACTTACCGTGCTTTACGACCCAGAACACAACTTTGAAGAGCGTGTTTTAACAGAACAATTTAATCCATGAATTTGCTTAATCAGCATCTATATTATTGTCCTTAAGATATAATTACTTTATTATGGCCTTAAATTTTAGCAGACTTACCGTGTAAACAACGAAACTATATATTGTCTGTGGAGTTCTAGAATTAGGTTGATACTCATAATTTGGGATACTACTTATAAGTTTTTAACCTCCATGGTTAAGCAATTTTGTTAATTGAGCGAAAGACATGGTGTTTATAAAATAAACTCAGAATCTATTATTTAAAATCACTATTAATCTAGAACATAGATATGCATTAAATAAGCAAGTGAGTAATTTAAGTTAAAGAAGTTTAATCGATTATGTACAAATTGTATTATGTGATCAAAATAAGAGATACGAATTTTAGTAAAAGTTAGATTTTATAGAACATTGAAAAATTATTCAATATAGTTAAAGCTATGCAATTGCTTTAACTATTCACGATAAATCACAACATTAGCTATTTAACAAAGATCACACTAGTCATTTTAATCATTCATATCCAAATTTATACATAAGGCAATATTAGTTTGATATTTATTTTTTTTTAAATAAATACTTAATTGGTAAGAAGATTCAAAAAAAATGCTTGCCTAAAGTATAAAACCTACCATAAACAACATATTTTAAGAGTAAAATCATCCTTTTTCTCTCTCTTCACTGCAATGATCTAACTCAGCTTGCGCTCGATCTTTAATCGCCCTAAGCATAGCATTAAGACCACTCTTGCGAGTCGCAGATAGGTGTGAGTCAAGTCCAATGGCCTGAATAAAATCAGGTTTAGTAACTATAATATCTTCTGGAGTTCGATTGGAATAGACTCGTAAAAGCAAAGCGATAATACCAGAAACTATTGCAGCATCGCTTGTAGCATGAAACAATAGTCGATCGCCAAGCCTTTCAGCAACTAACCAAACTTGACTTTGGCAGCCACTAAGCTTAAACTCGTCAATTTTATAAGCTGCATTCAACGGTGGATGTTTACGACCAATGTCAATTAAATATTCGTAACGCTCTATCCAATCATCAAAAAAAGCAAATTCCTCGATAAGTTTAGCTTTTTCTTCTTCGATGGAGCTTTTTAAAGCATCTTCAAGAAGATCTTGGCTCATGCTCTTCATATCTGCAATTTTTAGGTCTTGTAAAAAATATTTATCAAAAATAGACTAATTAGCATAATAAATTCCACCAAATGGTTTACTCAAATTAGATAGCTTCTTACTCATCGTTTAAAAAAAATTACTACAACAAATATAAATTTCACCTTTAAATTTAATTATCTGCTTACCGCTCAATTCACTAAATTGATATTCTTATTTTAATCAAAAGTACACAATTAAATCAATTAGTCGCTTTGCAAAAAGCTTAATAAGCTAGTTAGTGTTCTGTTAAGAAAAAAGGATTTCGTACTATCAACTTTAAATATTGACAACAAGCATAAATTTAACAATCAACTTAATATCCTATATTGATATATTCGCATATACAACATTTACTTACTAAAGCAAGTCAGTCGTTTTGCACATACTAGCATATGTAAATATACATACTGCATGTAGTAATAGGTATTTTTAATCATTTCAACAAAAATTTATTCCTACTTTTCTTAATTTTAACTATAAACAACTTACTGCTATTATAGACTTAATTTTTGCTATTATTCGATTGACAAAATTTTTTTATAGTAAATTACTGCCTCAAAGATAATAATTAAATCATTACAATAAAAATGAGCTGTATACTTTAACAATTTTTATTGCTGCAGTAAACTATACAAACAACAAAAAATAAAGTAAATATTATCGTCCAATAGTTGGTTATTTAACACAACACGAGAAATTATACTTATTTAGATGAACATCAAGCGATATAATTGTTATAATCACCACGATCGATTGAAAAATATATGATGGCCTTTTATATAAAGGCATCTAGTTGATGACATTTACAATAAAATTTGAATTAATTATGATTGTAATTTATCTAGTTTGTTACTTTGTTACATCATTGTACTGCATACAAAATTCTCCTAATATTTAATTTTATTTCACACAAATACTTAAAATTAAATATTAGGCAAATTATTTTATCGCTTTAAAAAGCAAATATAATAATACTATCTAATTCTCTTAGAAAGGCAAACTTAGTTATTAAAAAAATTATCTTATTCATAGCTTTTAAATCAAATCTTTTATTCTTAATAATTTTTTTAAAAATCAGATTATTGTAAATAGCACATTTATAAAATCATAAATTAAATTGTAATCTTATTAACAAGTAAGTTAGAATAATAACAAAACTTATGGCAAAAAAAACTATTACCTAGTTTATTGCTATAACAAACCAGCAAAATCTTTGTGAACAAACATGTTGACATAATAGTAAATAATCTCCATAAAAGATTCTTTCTAAATAAGAAATACAAAGTAAAAATTTTTAAAAATTTAAGCAGTTTCATATTCTAATTAATGGCCTATAGGATAATTTTTATTACTCATACTAATTTAAGCAATAGTAGTAATATTATTTTAAATAATCAATGTCACAACATAGTTTAACTAAACAATATACTTTTCAATATAACCAAAGATTGCAGTGTGTTAGTATGATAGAACTCATATTAACAATATATCAGTATCCAGCTTGATTCCAGCAAACAGAAAGCTATTATGCTATAATACTACAGTAAGATTAAACTGATGAATAAAAACCCCAATCCAACAATATCACCGTTATATCTCGCTAAATTTCCTTTGCGTTCGCTGAAAATAACATGCATAGAAAGCAATTAATTTTTTTAAAAATCTGCTAAATGCGCGCTTTTACAGCAGCAACGACATTGTCAGCAGTGATTTGAAAATGCGCATATAATTCTTGGCATGAACCAGACGCTCCGAAGCCAGACATTCCAATAAAAATGCCATTCTCTCCAAGTAGCCTATCCCAGCATTGACGTACGCCAGCTTCCACTACAACACGTATGACAGATCCAAGTACCTCATTAATATAAAATGGCTCTTGTGCTAAAAATAACTCGAGAGAGGGCATAGAAATTACCGCAGTGGATATACCATCAGAATCAAGCTGATCTTTAGCAGCAATTGCAATCTCTATCTCGCTACCGCTTGCTATTATGGTAGCCCTTCGCTCTCCCTTCGCGGTTGCTAACACATAACCGCCTCTCGAGGAGAGGTTAAATTCTGAATGTTTCACACGTACAGTTGATACATTTTGCCTTGTCAGTGCTAAAATACTTGGTCCTGATATCCGCTGTAAAGCAAGTTGCCAAGCCTCAGCGGTTTCTACCGAGTCAGCAGGACGAAATACAACTAAATTGGGGATTACGCGTAAAGAAGACAAATGCTCGACTGGTTGATGAGTTGGGCCATCCTCTCCAAGACCAATACTATCGTGCGTCATGATAAAAATACAGCGAGCACCCATCAGAGCAGCTAGGCGAATTGAAGGGCGACAATAATCGGTAAAAACAAGAAAAGTACCACCGTATGGAATAATGCCACCATGCAAAGCCATGCCATTCATTGCTGCAACCATAGCATGTTCACGAACACCATAATGTATATATCGCCCTCCGTAATTATTACGGTCTAATAGTTCTTGGGAGTTAACCTTAGTATTATTAGAACTAGAAAGATCAGCGGATCCACCAAGCAATTCAACTAGAATCGGAGCGACAACATCAAGCATTTTTTGGGAAGATACACGAGTTGCAATTTGAGGCCTATTAATGCTCATATTTTTTTTATGCGTATTAATAGCCTCATTAAGGCTTGCCGGCAAAAAACCAGATATACATCGATTAAAATTTTCCTTATTACTAGACTTCAATAGCCCTTCATTCCAGTAATCAAAGGCCTTGGCACCACGATCACCTAGTGACAAGCCAAGTTTATTAACTTCTTCTGGAATCACGAAGGGAGCGTGGTGCCAGTTGATAGCAGCACGCACAGCAGCAACTTCCTCTTCCCCTAGGGGGGCCCCGTGCGAAATTGATTTGCCGGCTTTTGTTGGAGCGCCACAACCAATAATGGTACGACAATCTATTAGAGAAGGACGTGTTTCACCAGCAGCTTCTTCAATAGCTAAAGCAATATTTTTAGGGTCATGCCCATCGCATTCCACTACATGCCAACCGTAAGATAAAAACCTCCTTTTTACATCATCGGATGAAGTCAAGTCAGTTGGGCCGTCTATAGAAATTTTATTATCATCCCACAGAACATTCATCCGACCTAAACCAAGATGACCAGCTAGAGAAGCAGCTTCGTGACTAATTCCCTCCATCAAGCATCCGTCACTAGCAACAACCCAAACTCGGTGATCGATTAAATCGTCACCAAAACGAGCATTCAGATGCCGCTCTGCAATGGCCATCCCTACAGCATTAGCAAAACCCTGACCCAATGGACCGGTAGTAGTCTCAATACCTTGCAATGCACCATATTCTGGATGACCAGCAGTTTTGTAACCAAGACGACGAAAATTCTTTATTTCCTCCAAAGAGATATCTTTGTATCCAGTTAGATATAATAGCGAATATAATAGCATCGATCCATGGCCTGCGGATAAAATAAATCGATCGCGATCAGCCCAATCAGGATGACGTGAATCAAAACGAAGAAACTGTGAAAATAAGACAACAGCTACGTCAGCCATACCCATCGGCATGCCAGGATGACCTGATTGCGCTTTTTCTACAGCGTCCATAGAAAGAACGCTAATTGTACTTGAAAGGCTGAAATGTTCCTGTTCAGAAAGAGCAGCACCAAAATTTGAGGAAGCAGTCATAACTTAATCAAATGAATTTAAATGTTAGCAAAATCAATAAAAAAAACGCTGAAAACTTGCCGAATGACTCTTTTCCATACAAAGTAACACATTTATGTTTATGGGAATAAAATCTCATTGAATCATTTTGCATATATTTTTTCATAAAAACCACTGAAGATAGCCTATTCAGGCAGGCTAAGGTTGAAGCTAACTTCCAATTGAAATAATCATCTTAATCGCTCATAGCGAATTTTCTTGTGATTGGTTGCTCTTAAGTCGATACACGATCCTAATTGTTAATATAACACAATATACTTTCTACTAAAGCAGCTAAAATTAGTTTTTATTCAAAGCATTTTAACAGTTAGTGAGAATTAAAAGCAGCATAAAAGACAACAAAAATAATTCTTAGTAAGATTACTTTTGCACTCCAGGCAATACAGCCGGTAAAAGGTCAACTAAAATAAGTAGAATATTTTATTAAAAGTAGTATTTTATATCTACTTTTAAATTGCAAACACCAAGTATTTTTCTATTAACCAAAATCAATGTAGATTAATCTACCTAAATATTCAACAATAATTTCTTATCTTGTGAGAATATTTACTCACGGAAGATCGTCTTAATTAAGATTAAAGATTTGTTATGGTTAAATTTTCACAAAATTAAGAGATAATTGTTAGGCTAACAATTATCTCTTAATTCATTAATGAATCGTACAATTATCACCATGAATTTATTTATTGCTGAGAAAATAAAAATTATTTCGCTAAAGATATTTTGGTTGTCTTTACTTTTATATATATGTAGTAAAAGCAATAAGGTAATATTTTAAATTTTATGCTAAATTTATCTAAGTTAGACATGAGCATTAAAAATTTTTGTACTATATGCTCTTAATTATATTATACTCCTTATTATCGTAAACAATAATTAATTATTGTGATAATTTGTGAGTAATAGCGCGCCCGTAGCTTAACTGGACAGAGCACATGACTACGGATCATGAGGTTGGGAGTTCGACTCTTCCCGGGCGCGCCAATTATTGCAATGTTTTTATTAAACATTTCATAAATTAATTAATGAAAGAACTAATCTAATAAAACATCTTTAAGAAAAATAATTACAAAAAATCACTTTAACTAATGCCTTGTTCTCGTATTGAATAGCTAATATAAAAAGCCTAGTAAATAAGCTGCAGAATAATTTTATTATTTGATTATCTTGCAGATTGCTAATATTTACTGTAGTTAAACCTAGTTTATTACATTGATAAGTTTACATGCCTATTAATCTGAATAAAGAAAAAATTATATGCTAACTACATAACTTAATATAAATCATTGCCTAAGATTATAGAAAATAGTATAACCCGCGCAGCGAAGTATAATACTCATTAACGTATATAAAAAATCTGCTTAATACTTAACGTATTAACACCTTAAAGTCCTAGTAAATCAAACCATCTTATTCCCTATCCCCATCAAGATTCATGGAATGAAAAATAGAATGAAAATTCTATCAAATTTAAATGATTAGGACAAAATATTTTGCAGTCTTGGCAAAAAAATAAGTGCTTGATTACCCTAAATTCAGCGAAGTAGTTCAAAACAAATCGGATTATTTTTCTAATAAATAACGCTTTTCATTTATAGCATTTTTTACAATCTTTGGTTGATTTCCTTCTCCCAAAATTTATAATAAATAAAAACTTTCTTTTTAAGAAAGACAGTCTTCCAATGCCATAAACATGCTTTTGTAATTCAGTTACAAACTGACCCTAACTTACTGTATATAAATAAATAATAGCTGAATTATATAGTAATTTCTTAAATTACAAAAAAATTAATACACAGTTTATTTTAGTAAGTATTAATGTAAAATTTTATCCGCGTCTGTAGTGTTTAAACTAAGAGCTAACTTACTAAAAAGATATTAACACAAGTTAAGTTAAATAATTGTGCAAAATAGTAAATTTATGTTGTTATTACGACGGCATTAAACTAAATTAAAAAACATACTTTTAAAGCTTAATCAAGACTAAGCTGCCTTAGTATTATCCATATTAGCAGAGAAGAAAAGAGCAATCTTCATCGCTATAATTATTATATGTTTGCTTTGCAAAGAGATTATTTTTTGACAATTGTCATAAAATAAAAATAATTAACTACAATAATACTAACATCTTACATAAATTTATGTGCCATTAGTCAAATTAACATATAATCAGTATCCAGTAAAAATTACCAAACAACCTAAAAAATCATAGTTATTGTATATGAATTAAACAAGAAAACTATACTATTATAGTGGTTACTATAATAGCTGGTTTGAGCTGTAAGTTTAACTTTTATATTTAAAGCAAATCGCAAACAGCAGAAAAAATTTTTATACTGAATAATATGGAATCGATAAATTGTAATAAAGTAATATTACTTTATTACAATAGTAAATATATAAAATTAATCTTTTTTTTTTAAATGGTATTTTTGCTAGATAGTTATCTCATCAGTAGTACTTAATCACTAGAATGCTTTGGTTGATAGAGTATTAGGTTATAATTAATTTTAAAATTTTTTAAGCTCGCTTACTAGACATCTAATAAACTTTACTTAAAATACTGACAAAACGTTACATGGTATACTTACCTAGTTTTAAACAAGACAATATAAAAAGGTAAAGCAATTTTAAAAGAAAAAAAATCAAATTAGCTAATTTTAATTCTAGTTGTCTCACAGTCTAACTATTAATTTTTAACTCTATACACTAGCTATACTTTTTAAGTTTATTGATATAAAAACTTTATTATATTTTATTAACTTTAGGATAATATATTAAATTATACAATCATTAAATTTTCCTAGTGATCTAATTTATATTAATAAGATAGCTAATTTATCAATTAAAATAATGCTGGCTAACAAAAATCTAGATAGAAGTTTAGTTAGATTAATTTATCGAATTAGCTAAAATAGCTATTAAATCTAACGATGTTATTTTTAATAGATAGAATTAAGAAAACTTTTATCAAAAATAAATATCTTACTTGCAGATAGTAACTTATACAAAGGTTTAGTTAAAAAACAAAAAAAAGATTAAATAACAAATCATTCACATAATATAAATAAAACGCTAAAATCTAATTACGTATTCATTTTTTTAATAAAAAAATAAAAAGATTAGCTATTAGCAAGTGATTAATAGATTCGAGTCAAATACAATAAATACACCTAAGTTATTTACTTGATTACGGATTAATTTCGATTTTGAATGAAATATTTAACGGTTTTTTTTAAAGTAAAAGTTAATTACTTTAATTTCTTCATTACAATAAATAAGCTGACGCTACAATAATTTTTTTAAGCACCAGCTTATTTTTAACCTTGATAAAGCTTTACTAAATAAGTAATTTTGAATTAATATTATAAAAATCTAATAAGATTGATGAAAAATATCTGCAACACGTTCCCAGTTCACCAAATTGCTTACAAAAGCTCGAATATAGTCGATACGAGCGTTACGATAATCGATATAATATGAATGTTCCCAAACATCACAACCAAGTAAGGCAATGCCGTTACCAATCGCAAGCGGATTTATACCATTAGAGGTGTTAGTCACATAAAGCTTACCTTCTTGACCCAAGATCAACCAAACCCAGCCGGAACCAAACTGTCCTACACCAAACTTAATAAATTCTTCCTTCATTGCTTCAATGCTACCAAAGTCAGAAATAATTTTTTTTTCCAAAGCACCAGGAATAGCGCCACCTCCATTTGGCTTCATCCATTTCCAAAATTCTATATGGTTCCAGTGCTGAGCTACGTTATTAAATAAACCACCACCTTTAGCGCTTAGATATGAAGTCTTAATGGTATCCTCTAATGACTTGTTTTCTAAGCCACTACCATCTATTAGCTTATTAGCGTTCACAACATACGCGTTGTGATGCTTGTCATGGTGATATTCTAAGGTTTCCTTAGACATAACAGGTTCCAACGCATCATACTCATAAGGTAGACTAGGCAATTCAAAAGCCATTCGTATCTCCTTTGATTAAATTATCGATAATTTATTTTTCTTTGACTTAACTAATACTCAATGATTATATACAAGATAGTCTTTTAGTAATTATCCTGAAAAATAATTTTTTCTAAATAAATTATTCTTCAGGATAATTCTCAGTATAAACCTAATATTTTAAGTTAATTTAAATAATACTAGATCATAGCAATATATATTGGATATTTGTTCATATTTTTTTAGTAGCTTATAGCAATATTAAAATTTAATCCTACTTCTATAAAAGTCCTTACATATAGATCCTTATTTTAATTATAAATCACAACAGTAAGAATTTTTTGGTTAATTATCAAACAATAATTGACTACCTTAATGTTATGTGCTGTCTAATAAATGAAGTTTTCAGGTTATTTATTTTAAAAATAAGCTATCGTTAAAGAAAATCAATTCATATCTAGAAAATTAAGAAAGAAATAAACATGATTTAACCTAAATGGTTTTAATAAACTATTTTTAATAAATCATGATAAAATAAAAAAAGCATAGCTTAATTAATCACGCTAAAAAACCTTTTTTTAAATTGTAAAATGGATTATCAAAATACTTAAACATTAAATTTAATATGCTCATGATTGTATATTATCCTTAGCATAGCGCTGTCAGTTTTATAATTAAATGATTAACGATAATTTTATATATAATTATCTCTACTGCCCTAATAATTACATTGTTCGACATTAGTCATAATCTGTATCTGATTACGATATCCTCAATGTTATAGTAATGAAAGCTAATTTATCTCGTCGAGAGATGGATATTTTAAATAAAAAAAATCTATCAAAAATACTCCCAATTGTAGAGTACTGCGCTAAAACTACAGCCAATAATTTACTATTAACTTGGAATATTAATGCTCCGTCATTATTCATCTATAAGATGAATTTCCACATTGGAATTTTAAGGATCACAAACTCGACATAATTGACAAATAATCGTCAAAAAGACTAACAATTATGATTGGTGTATTGTTTTCGATTCCTTAATACTTTTGCTTTAAAGCATAAAAGAAAGCCTAATGACACTGTCATTATTAAACAAAACTTGAAGTAAGATAATTTTATTCTCAATTGTACTATTGCGATATAATTAATGTTATTAAATTATAAAATATTTCCCCTACTAACATTAGTGCATATGCTTAAAATCTGCAATTATTATCGATAATTAAAATTTTTAATATATTTATTAATTGCAAGACATAAAATTAATTTTTTTTGCGCAAGAATTCTAGTTTTTATACTAGAAAAAACACAAGATTATGATCTATATAATAACACATCATCTGTAAATTTTTTTTTAGATAAGGTTTAAAAATTACAATTTTATGATAAAATTATTTCTATAATGAAAGTAACTCTTGTTAGAGAGAAGAAGAAAACTGCTAAAATACAAAGTAATACAATAATAAAATTAAAAGTAATGATTAACAAAATCAATAAATTTTATCATATAAACAATTTATGAAAAAGTTTACTATCTTCTAAACAAGAATGTTTTATATAAAACATGAGTATAAATTTATATATAAAATATAGCACTTTAACAATAAGACTAGATTATTGGGTAAATAATAATCTAACGGCATTAATCTTACTCGCTATATCTATGCATAGGAAAATTATAAAAACTAGCCTCTTAAAGCATCATACAGTATTTTTCGCTAGCATTAAAATCTGCCATCCCTGGTTATCGTTAATCTAATAAAGATTTAACTGCTTGAATGCTATATATTTATATAATTTCTTACGTTAGACTGTGCTAACGAATTTATTAACCATGGCTATCAATCTTTAGGTAGTGGATTAATAACTAAATCTTGTTGTTAGTAGCTATTAAACGGTAAATAATTTTTGTTTCAGAGTCATTGCCTATATGACAACAATACAATGACATTTCTGTAAAAAATGTAATTGTATTTTTTAGCAATTACTTAGCCAATTTCAGCAAATTTCACTAAATTAATCAGTATACAAAATTAGACTACCCTATTTTAGCCTATTCAATAAGCATAAATATTTTAGTGCACCAATAATAATATTTATTACATAACAGTGTACATAACTATACTTTTATCAGTTAAAATATAAAAATAAAGAATAAAAAATATCAAATCAGATTTAAAAATATTTTTTACTAAACTAAATCTGATGACAAAAGATAAAATAAGATATACATCATTACCGTCAATTCTGATTTCCACCAAAAATGATATGGTAGGCGCACAAGGATTCGAACCTTGGACCCGCTGATTAAGAGTCAGCTGCTCTACCAACTGAGCTATGCGCCCATAAGTCGACTATTTTAACAAAATATTGCTTTTCTACAAAAAGTTATTTTAAAACATTAGTTTTTTATGCTAAAATAGTCAATTTATGTCACCGCTTGACACTTTCTATCAATATGTTTAATGGCCGCAGCTTGCTTGTCTTAACTATATAAAATATTATTACCTTAAACAAGTGCTTATAAAAATACTTGATCTGAAATACTGAAACGAATGATGTGGTTGTAGACAAATAATTTAGTAGCTAATATCCTGCGAAGGTATTTAAACTATTTTATTTCATAAAATTATCCTATGATTGTAATCAATTATGCTTATAGGTAAACAAAATCATTAATAGTTTACTAACAAATCATGTTAGCCGACTATGCTTAAAGCATAGTTAAAATCCGAAATACTCAAGATTTTCGCTGCTTTAAAAAGCATCATTTAATCTTTCAAAATACAGCAGAAATACCTTTAGTGAATACAGTATAAGCTTAATTTAGATAATTCATGATAATGAAAAATTAGCCTGTTATAAATTACTATAAATATGCTACATCATACAAAATAGATTTAATTACTATAAACAATAATAAAATAATTAATTTTATGTATTTATTTAAAATATTGATATTATCAACTATTTATACATCACGGCGATAAGAAAATTATCGCCTTAATAACTTAAAAAGTTATCTAAAAGATAAATTCGCTAAAACAAAGAAATACAATTTTCAACAATGGTTTATTGACGGCAAATCCTTTTAGGCTGTAGGCAAAATATTTTACTAAGTTTTAAGTCTAAATAAAACAATAAGAATAGTACTAACTATTTCTAAAAAATAAATAATTTATCTATTTTTTAGAAAAAAAACTATAGTATAACACCTTCTTTCGTATTATACAAAAAATAATTAACTAAAATACTTACGTTTAAGTTGTTGAATACATTTTTGCTCTATTTTGAAAGACAAAACTGTATTAAAACAAGAAAAACTCTATAAAGAATTGAAAATTTTAAAAGATTAATGTTTAATTATAATTAAACATTAAGTCATAAGCAATTATTGTAGGCAGGCATATAATCGTTTATTCTAACAATAAAAAATAACAATAACATTATTTAATAATGTGCTTTAACATCCATTTCATCTATCTATAATAGTCTTAGTAAAGATAATAATTATGGATCAAATTACTCTCTTGCACCAAAGCACAGTTACTTTAAAGTAAAGTCTACTAGTTAATATTATAATCAATAATTATCTTTTTGGTAGAAGCTATTATTACTACTTACTCCAAAATCTCGGAGTAAGTAGTAATAATACAGTAAATATTTCCAACCTTCCTAGTAGCATAGCGAAAGAAAGTAACCACTTGGCGGCATCAGGTAATTTGTCAAAATTTTCTGCTGGCCCGATTATTGACCCAAGTCCAGGACCAACATTACTGATCGTAGTAGCCGCACCAGATAAAGCTGTAATTGAGTCAAGCCCCATAGCTGCTAATCCAATAGCCACCAAGCAAAAACATATTATGTATAAAAAAACAAATCCCGTTACAGACTCTGATAGAGATTCTGGAATAGGTTTGCGATTATAATATGGAATAAATATTCCATGTGGACGTAACAACCGAGCAAATCGTACTTTAGCCATAGCATAAAGCACCTGGAAACGAAATATCTTAATACCACAAGTAGTCGATCCCGAACAACCACCTAGAAACATCAAAAAAAGCATCAGAGTAACCGCAAAGCCACCCCAAGTACTAAAATCCATCGTGATGTAACCAGTACCGGTGATTATCGAAACTACGTTAAAAGCTGCAAAGCGTACGGCATCGTAAGGGTCAAGATTGATATAGTATGTAATCCAAATACTTACCAGAGCAACAGCAATCAGTACTAACATTAGAAAACACTGCACCTGGCGATCGCGCAGAATGCTACGAATATCTCCATGAGCAATACCAACATAATGAATGAAAGGTAAACTACCAAGAATCATACCAAAAGTAACGATCCAATGAATAGCTGGAATGTTAAAATAGCCAATCGAATCATCTTTAGTAGAATAACCACCAGTAGAAATGGTACTCATAGCATGAGCAACAGCATCAAATACATCCATACCAGCAAACCACAATGAAATAGCGCAAATAAATGTTATAATAAAATACATAACGCCAAGACCAGCAGCCAGCTGAGCAGCCCGAGGAAGTACCTTATCAGCAAGATCGAAAGCTTCAGTCAAAAAAAGCTGCATACCTCTCACGCTCAGTGTTGGAAGTATAGCTAGAGCGATAACAATTATCCCCAAACCTCCCAACCATTGCAATAAAGCGCGCCACATTAGGATGCCAGGAGGGGCATGATTCAAATCAGATATTACTGTAGCTCCGGTAGTTGTCACACCCGACATAGATTCAAAAAAAGAATCTGCCAAAGTCATATCGAGATCAGAGAAGAAAAAAGGTAAGGCAGCAAAGCTAGAAATAACTAGCCAGCTTAATGTTGTTAACAAAAAGGCTTGCCGTAAATTTAGCTTAGATCCCCGAACTGTACGCGTTGCAAGCATTGTTAGCACACCGACAAATAGTGTTATACCTGCTACACCTAAGAAAACCTGCCAATCTGAATAGTGATTTACTAAATCAATCGTAGCAGGCACACACATAGCTATTGCTAAAAATGTTAGCAACATTCCTAAAATAAATAATACAGGCCCTAATTCGATCACATAAATGCCTAAATAATAATAGGTATTTTATTAAAAAGTGTAATTTAATATGATAATACTAATATGTAAACTAATTGGTATATTAAATCAATTCAACCTGAATAAACATGAAAAGAATTGCGCATTTGTCCAAGTAAATGAAATATATCAAAAATATAGTAAATTATTCTTTAAGTTATTTTTATATTTTTGTGTGCTATACTAATATAAATCTAGTTTGTAAAATTATCCATAGTGCAACATGAAGAAACATGGTTTTGTGATAAGCAATAACACGAGTGCATAAAAAGTTTTATGCATCACAGGTATTATCTGTATGTCCTAATTTGATTAATCTGCAGCATTATTATACTTTTGTAATCTGCATCCTAAAATGGCATTCTGAGCAATTTTATCTTAAATAACTATAAACTATTTTGCTTTCCGGATTAAACTTGCCTGTACGCAGACTAGAGGGAGTTTTGAAATGAGTATTCTTGCTAAGCGCGTTAGCCGATTGAAGCCATCTCCAACAATCGCTGTTAATAACAAGGTGATAGAATTAAAAGCTGCTGGCTATGATATCATTAGTTTAGGCGCTGGTGAGCCTGATTTTGATACTCCTCAACACATCCGTCAAGCAGCGAAAGCAGCAATAGATAAAGGATTAACCCGATACACCAATGTTGGAGGAACAATAGAGCTGAAAGAAGCTATTTCTTTGAAATTCAAAAATAACAACTCTTTGAATTATGCTTGTAATCAGATAGTTGCAGCAAATGGATGTAAACAAGTATTATATAATGCCTTCGCAGCAACCTTAGAACCGGGCGATAAGGTTATTATACCATCACCTTATTGGGTTAGTTACCCAGATATGGTAATTCTAGCTGATGGTGAACCAATTTTTATTAATTGTCCACAAGAAAAAGGATTTAAGCTACAGCCAGAAGATCTCGAGCAAGCTATTACCCCAAAGACTAAATGGTTAATACTAAATTCCCCCTCTAATCCAACCGGTGCTGGCTACACATATGCGGAAATGAGAAATATAACTAATGTACTTATGCAGCATCCACATATTCACATTATCACTGATGACATTTACGAGCATATAGTCTATGATGGATTTAAGTTTTACACTCCGGTCCAAGTAGAACCTGGTATATACGATCGTACATTAACGATTAATGGTATGTCCAAAGCGTATTGTATGACCGGTTGGCGTATTGGATACGCAGGTGGGCCTGTAAATTTAATTAAAGCGATGACCGATATCCAATCGCAATCAACCTCAAACCCTTGTTCAATCAGTCAAGCGGCCTCTGTTGCTGGTTTAATGGGAGACCATAACTTCATCGCTGAAAACAATAAGATATTTAGAAAACGACGTGATTTAGTTGTTTCTATGCTAAATCAAGCAGACGGCATTGAATGTACTGTGCCGGAAGGAGCATTTTACGCTTATCCTTCTATAAAAGGCTGCATAGGTAGCACCGCACCAAGCGGTAAAAAAATTAATAACGATGATGACTTTGTCAGCGCACTATTAGATAGCGAAGGTGTAGCTACAGTACAAGGTTGCGTATTTGGTATGAGCCCGTATTTTCGAATTTCTTATGCTACTTCTACAGTACTCCTGAAAGAAGCTTGTAGTCGTATACAAAGATTTTGTGCCTCATTAAAAAGATAATTACTTGAATCTATAGTAAAAAAGAATATCCTCATTAAGTAGCATGAAATATTAATTATATCATCACAAGCATCTTTAGCAAAGATGCTATAATTTAATCTTTTTTTTATATTGTTTTTTTTGATTTATGCTTTAAAACAAATTTTATTATTTATCATTAGTTCGTTAATGTTTTAATCATTGTCTAGATTTACTATGCGAGTGGTAACTCTGTTTATTATGAAATTTTAAATATTTTTAATATAATTAAAATAATTGTAAGAATTTATTTCAAGTTTTTTTTCTAATGCTAGTAAGTAGCAATGTATCTATTTTATAAAAAATGTTTATTAAAAATAAACTGTAAAGATTACATTGAAAAAATTAACTGCTGTAATTTTTCTAAGATGAAAACTATAGGTTTAAATATCAGCAATTTTTTAAGTTTACCAAATAATATTACCATATAATAGGTAAAAGTAGATTGCTATTTTTTACACCCGTAATTTGCTAGCATAGTTATTAGTATAAGCATAACATGTTATGCTTATACTGTCAAAAAATAAAAACCTACTGGATAGGTTGTCAATGTTGAAAAGTAAGCGCTCATTACTTATCTGCTTATCAATTATCTTATAGCAGAACTTTCTTAAATCTTACTTTGATAAGTATACAACAAAGAGATTTTTATTTAAAATAAGTATATAATTAATAAATGTGCATATTCGTGCTATTTCGTAGCATTTACTAATAAATCAATGACTAATTATAAATAATACTTTAAGAATTTGATAACACCTTCAATAATACATAATATTACTGATACTTTATTTTTAATTTAAAGTTTAATAATAGGAATATGCTTATATTGTATTAAATAAAATATCAGTAATATTAGAATAAGACATATAATAAATTATGTTTTTATTATCTTAACTAGACGATTTATTTTTACATTAATTTTTATTTGCCATTAAGATTATCATTTCATAATATGATCTTATTTAGCTACGTTAAGTTTTAAACAAAAGAAAATAATTCCTTACTCCATCAATAAATAGCAGCAATATTCTACATATAATTAATTTCTGTATTATTTACAGCTTATAATAAAATAAGCTGTATTGATTGCTTTTTCTAATAAAAATATTTTATGTTTATGTCTAATTATTGATTACCTATAGCGCTATTAACTAGTTTTAGTTGTAATCTAATTCAAAATTATTAGCTGCTGTAAGCGATAATATAATAACTGTAAACTGACTTAAAGTGCTAAAGTTAAAAAGTCAAACGCTAAATAACTGCTAAATTTAATTTCAGAATGAAATTTTACTGGTTAACTTTTAGTAGTCGATTATATATTCTTACAATAAGATAATGTTCACTCTGCAGCCAATTAATAAATTAAATTTTAAACTAACTCAATAATCTAATAATAATTCATAGAACATTTGTACGATTTGTTGTTTTCTCTAGGAATTTTTTTTGGATAGATCAGAAATCTATCAAATTTAAACAAAAATTGCTTTATATGCTTTACCTGGATATTCGCTAATCGTAATCAGCCCAAGGCAAAGTGGATTGTATAATATCCAAACTTTAATATGAATTTGAAAAAATTTAGGATTTTTATTAATCAATTTATATTATATTTTGACAAATATAGCTAGAAAACGCAAGTAACCTTTATAAAATTCACGATGTTTAATTGTTAAAAAACACGTGGATATTGTCCTACCTAGTAAAAATAAAGTATCATAAGCAAGCAGAAGCTTTCTTAATAAGAATACCAATAGTTTAGATTAGAAAATTTTCATTAGAAAAATTTATTACAATAATAAAGACCTTCCTCTTCTAAATCTAACATTATTTTTTATATCTGTAACAAAGTTATTATTTTATTTAATGAAATAATAAAACAGATTTTCTATTAGAAAATTAATATTTGACGTAAGAGAAGTAAATATTTGATACGTTGGCGATAAATAAAAAATGTCAAACGACTACAGCCGCTAATTTCTTCATCAAACCTATCAACCCACGCAATAACTTATCTGAATCATTCCAAGTACAACGGTAAATCATTCTATGATCAGGGCGGAACTGCACAAAGTCTGCCTGCTGCTGCATAAAAGTTATCAGTTTGTCTGGGTAAGCAAAGCTATTATTGCGGAAAGCAATAATAGCCCCTTTGGACCCTGCATCTATCTTCTCAACACCAGCTACCCGACATAATAATTTAATTGTCATAATTTTTAATAGATTATCCACTTCTACTGGAAGAGGTCCAAATCGGTCAACTAGTTCAACTATAAAACCATCAATTTCCTCCTGATTAATTAACATAGCGATACGACGATATAAACTCATACGCATCGAAATGTTAGATATATAAGTGGGAGGAATTAGCACTGGCATATTAATAGTTATTTGAGGTGTCCAAGATGTATCATTTTTTGTCTTTATATGATCACCGGCTCTAGCCACTTCTACCGCTTCACGAAGCATCTCATGATAGAGCTCAATACCTACTTCTTTAACCTGACCCGATTGCTGATCACCCAAAAGATTACCAGCACCGCGGATTTCAATATCATGACTAGCTAAAGACAAGCATGCGCCAAGATTATTAAAAGTTTGCAAGACCTCTAACCGGCGCTTAGCAGCTGGTGGTAACAGTTTAGTTGGATGAGTAGTTAAATATGCATAAGCTTGGGCTTTGGATCGTCCCACTCGTCCACGTAGCTGATAAAGCTGAGCTAGACCGAACATATCAGATCGATGAATGATGATTGTATTAGCTGCTGGAATATCCAAACCGCTTTCCAAAATGTTTGTAGAAATTAGTACATCGTAATTACCATCGATAAATGAAGTAATTACATCCTCTAAATCGTTTGATGCCATCCGACCATGCGCCACACCTATACGAAGGTCCAAAATTAGCTTCAACAACTGCTCATGTACATGAACAAGATCATCTATACGCGGGCAAACATAGAATGTTTGCCCGCCACGATGACGCTCACGTAACAAAGCATCCCGAACAACCATTCCATCGTATGGGATAACAAATGTCTGCACTGCTAACCTATCTACTGGTGGAGTTGTAATTAAACTCATCTCGCGCAAACCAGAAAGTGCCATTTGCGTGGTACGTGGAATCGGTGTTGCGGTCATGGTAAGAACATGTACGGCATTGCGCATATCTTTTAGAAGCTCTTTTTGACTAACACCAAAATGCTGCTCTTCGTCGATGATAACAAGACCAAGATTGTCAAAATGATTATGATTTGACAATAGTGCATGAGTACCCACCACGATATTGATGTTTCCATTGCGCAAACCATCACGAACATCATTAGCTTCCTTAGTCGAAATAAGGCGAGAAATTTGAGCAACTTTAATAGGAAAACCTTCAAATCTATTAACAAAACTAACGTAATGCTGGCGGCAAAGCAAAGTTGTAGGAACCACTACCGCCACCTGATATCCTTGACCAGTTGCCACAAAAGCAGCCCGCAAGGCAACTTCTGTCTTACCAAACCCCACATCTCCGCAAATCAACCTATCCATCGGCCGCGATGATTCCATATCAGCCAATACATCATCGATTGCCTTAAGTTGATCTTCTGTCTCAATAAAAGGAAATCTGCTACAAAACTTATCATAATTTGCAACCGGCAAACACAACGGCTGTGTTTTACGCAGCTCTCTGTTAGCAGCAATATTAATCAGCTTTTCTGCCATATCAAATAACCGCTTTTTTACCTTAGCTTTACGAGACCGCCAACTAAGCCCTCCAAGCTTATCAAGCTGAACCTTGAACTCATGATCTCCGTAGCGAGACAAAACATCAATATTTTCAACTAAAACAAAAAGCTTATCGCCGCCAAGATATTCAAGGCACAGTACATCATGAAGCGCGTCATTGATTTCCAAAGTTTCCAGGCCAAGGTAACGACCAATACCATGTTCATAGTGAACGACATAATCACCTTCCGTTAATGCTGAAATCTCACGCAGTAAATGTTTTCCTCGGCGCTTTCCCAACTTAGACTGGCGTAACAAACGTTGGCCAAAAATTTCACACTCAGAAACAATAGTTAATTTACCACGTCGATAACCATGCTTGAGCGGGAGCACAACTGTCGCAACCGTTGCAATAGGTAGAGCAAGAACTGCTTGTAGATTAGCCACTAAATCAACATTATCAATGCTATGATCGTGAAACAAACGAGCAATTAGTTCGCAAGAGCTCTTGCTATAAGCAGCTATGACTACTCGGCGCCCCTGACTATTCTCATCCATTACTGCGTGACGTACCGCATCATATACTGCAGAACCACCAAGTGCTCGCGCTTCTGCTAGGCTAATACCAGACCTAGCACCAAGATCAATAACACTATCTGCAGAAGAAGGTATAGCAAAAGGTGTAAAAATGCCCACAACTCGAGTAGACATTAGTAAATCCCATTCATCCGGCATCAAATACATTGCACATGGATCAAGCGGACGGTATCTGTTATCAGCCTCTGTATCGCTACAATGCAACATTTGCATACGAGTATTATGATATTCAGTTATTTGCTCAAACCTATTATTAATAGACTTTTCTACTTGATATCCCAGAGTAATCGGAGCATCGCCAACATAATCAAGCACAGTACTAATGGTTTGATAAAAAAGTGGCAACCAATGCTCCATCCCGCTATAGAACCTTCCAGCTGAAATTGATTCATAAACAGGATCGTCTATAACTTCTGCACCAAATAGGGAGCGATAGCTAGAGCGAAAACGTTGTATAGTAACAGCATTAAGTTGCACCTCTCTAGCCGGTAAAAACAATATGTCCTTACGATTATTAATAGTACGCTGAGATATAGGATCAAAGCATCTAATCTCTTCCAGAGTATCACCGAAAAAATCAAGTCGCACCGGCCATGCTGTTCCTGTAGGAAATACATCGATCGTTCCGCCATGCACTGCGTATTCACCACATTCTTGCACCATATCAGAGCGGTAATAACCATTGCTTACAAAAAAATCAGTTATTTTTGCCAACGAAATTATCTGACCAACCTTTAGTGCCATTGTGGAATCAATAAAAAAACTTTTAGGCGGAACTCGCTGCAAAACAGCATTCACAGTAGTAATTACTAATGCAGGCTTTGCGCTAAGCTTACGCAAGGCAAGCATAGACAGTGTTTCGATACGCTGGCCCATGATTTCTTTATTGGGTGAAAATCGATCATAAGGCAGACAATCCCAAGGAGGTAATTGCATTACCTGCAACTCTGGATCGAAAAAAGCAACAGCCCTCTTTAGTTCATTGCTCACTGTATCATCACAAGTCACATGTAAAAGTAGCCCATGAGATCTAGCTAAGAAGGAGATTGCCTCGGCCTCTACTCCTTCCGGGGCTGAGGCAATGGCCACGCGCCCAACGTCGATCGGAAAATTAGCAAACAACTGGTTGAAGTTGCCAACCATGTTCATTATCCGGTCCTTCTATTTAAGATAATATCAGTTCAAGTAGCGTAGGATATTCCACAAGATGATCTTTGAATATGTGGGACAAATATTAAAATTTAATCTTTTATAGTAAAGTTATTCTAGTCGCTGAAACAATGCATAAAATTATTAAAACTATATTTTGTATATATTTATTTAGTACAAACTATGCTACTGTTAATACTTAATAGTGCTAATATAGCGATAGAATAATTGTTAATTATCGTCATTATTTAAAATAGCTTAGCTAGATTACTATTATTTCCAATATCATAACACATGCCATCCAGTATAATAGCTACTTTTATATTTATATAGATTATCTGTATGAATAAAAGTATAATACGAACTCTGCATAGATTATATAACAGATAATAAAGCATAGATATAAATATATTACCTAAGCCTACCTTAGCAGAAAATAGAAATATTATCGCTGATAATCTTAACAAAAGTTTTGACAAGAACATAGATTGAATCTATAACTTGCATTATACAAATGTAGCTTTACTAAGTTCGTTTTTTTACTTTTCGACAAAATACGCTAATTATAGTTTATTCTCTAAGGTTACATCCTACAATATGAATTTCAAGCATAAAAACTATCCGTTATTTATCCTGATTATTGAGCTTTTGTAAAGCTAAATTATGTATATTTTAGCTCAAAAAAAAACAACAATATTATTCCTAGTCGCCGACTATTAGCAAAAGCGGTTATAGTTATAGTTGACCAAATACGCAATTCCAGTAATTAACTAGGACGCAGAGATTGTGTAGTTTACTTAACAATAATTTAACAAAAAAGATTAGTAAGATACTAAGATTATTAGCATGCAAAAACTGATTGTTTTCCTACAACGTAATGTGCGTGCACATCTAAAATATAAACTTGACATTATTGCAATACTATTCTTTCTTGTAGAAAGCGATCCTGTTTATCTTGAATGAATTTAATACACAAGGAATTGACTAATGCAGAAAGTAGATTAATTATTTGAGTTTATCGTTATCTCAGCTTAACAACAGCTAAACTGTATATTAGCCTTGGTTTTGTTGGGAGCAATAAATATGTACTTCTTTCCATAATGAAGAATACATTATGCTTCTTTAGTTCATAAATGAACTTAGCATTTCTCAAAAAGAAAAATAAAATAAACAATAGTCTAGCTAATATAATTCGTTAATTATAGCTGTTATAAACATAGCTCGGTAAGTTGGCTATTTCATACTTAAAGTCAATGTTGATTTTTATCCATATTATCTTGATTAATATCATTAATCAGTCAATCGCTTATTTAGAGTAAACTTTTTTTAAGTAAATGAGTACTGCATAATTTAATTATGCAGTACTATGGCTGTGAGTTTGCACCCGTAGCTCAACTTGGATAGAGTACTGCCCTCCGAAGGCAGGGGTTACAGGTTCGAATCCTGTCGGGTGCCCAATACTATTTGTATTATTATTTTTGATATAAAATTTCAATTGAAATTAAGTAATCGATGAGGAAATATAAGAAATCCTTAGATAAAGTATCTTTACTGCTTCAGTTTTAATTAATAAAATTAATCATTAGCCCGCAGATGTTAAAAATTGATAGGCAACTTTGGCTTTTATATCTAAATCTATAGATACAATAATTGATTAATTTAAATCTAAAGAAAATTATTATATATAATCATGGAAACATATAAAATAGAAAAATTTAAACTAATTGATTGGTTGTATGTTTATATTATTTTTTAATAATTTTATTTTCCCAGTAAGCAAGTACTTATCAATTTTTACTGTAAAACAACTGATTTAATTGTATAACTTACACTATTTTGTTGCATTAATAATGCAAAGAATATTAATTACTAATTAATGCATTAATTTAATAACATGATGACTAAGATTTTTACTGTATCTAATTAAATCTTTGCTTTAAGCTGTAGCAGCACTGCTAAATTTTCTTGATTCTAGCAAAGAAAGCTTTTTAAAAGCCATTTAGTGTTACTTTAGTGCTATTTAGTTAATAAAATAGAGTTTTAGTATAACTATTGAGTAAAATATTATTTAATTTACAGCAATTTCTCAATGTTAAAATTGTAATTTTTAGTATCTTTATCAACTATTAGCAGTCAAACCATAGTTAATATACATTAACTGCTTGTATAAATCTTAAAGATGCTTTTTCCCTCATTAACTGCTAGTAAAGCTTCTAGCAATCACATCAACAAAACGTAATTAATTAACAATTAATCATCCCAAGTGATACACAGCATTATATATTACAGCATTTATAAAAGCACAAATAAATAAACCTAAACTTTAATTATAAACCTTATAAAACCCTTAAACTAATTAAAATAGTGCTTAAAACAATGTAAAATAGCAAAAATTTATTATTTATAAATTTTGTTTAATTATTCACAAGACTTCAGTATATGAACCAAAGGTTTTAACAAACGAATAATGATAATCAAACTCAACATTTACATTAAGATTTATTACCATTAGTTGAAATATTTTCAATAATATTTACCAAAAATTGTTTTTAGCATAAGTAACTATAGTAATAAAATCTACAATATTTCATAAAAGGATAGCAGTAATATAGATCTACAGAAACACCGGAAAAAGCAGTTCGATTAGCCAATGAATAATGAATAGTAAAAAATATTCCAGTGTAATTAAGAGTACATTTACAATAGCCAAGCTTAACTATATTAACTTTAACTCAATTAATCGCATTAATTAAGAGTATGAAAACAATAAACAATAGTTAACTAAATGCGGAGGTAGTCGAGTACATTTCAAAAAGTATGCAATTCTCTAGCCGTTCAACTGCCTTAAACAAACTTAGGGTTGATTATTATTATGTGCTATCTTATCATTATTGAGTCAGATATTTTGTTGCTCCAACACTACTATAAAAGCTATTATATATCAGGTAAATAGTTTGGCGCTTCACGAGTTATAGTAACATTATGTACATGACTCTCTTTCAATCCGGCATTGGAAATTCTAAGAAATTTAGCATTATTTTGAAGTTCTTTAATAGATATACAACCGGTATAGCCCATAGCAGCTTGTAGACCACCTACAAGCTGCTGCACTAAAGCTCCGGCAGGGCCTTTATAAGGAACTTGTCCTTCAATACCTTCTGGGACTAATTTTAACGTGTTACTAACATCTTCTTGAAAATATCGATCGGCAGAACCTCGGGCCATAGCCCCCATTGAGCCCATACCCCTATATGCTTTATATGAACGCCCTTGATATAAATAAACTTCTCCAGGACTTTCATCAGTACCAGCTAACAACGATCCAACCATACCGCAGTCTGCACCAGCAGCAATCGCTTTAGCCAAATCCCCAGAATATTTAATTCCACCATCAGAGATACATGGAACGCCAGCCTCATGACAGACTTTGGAAACGTCTAAAATAGCAGTAAGCTGTGGCACACCAACACCTGCAACTACACGCGTGGTGCAGATTGATCCGGGGCCTATTCCGATCTTTATCCCATCCGCCCCAGCGTTAATCAAGGACCTTGCGCCGTCCGCGGTAGCAACATTGCCAGCTATAATCTGGGTATAATTAGTCAACTTGCGGATTTCCTGTACTGCATTCATTACATAATCGCTATGGCCATGGGCAGTATCAATGACAATGATATCCACCTCTGCATCAATTAGAGCTTCAGCTCGAGCGATTCCATCATTACCTACACCAGTTGCTGCAGCTACGCGCAAACGAGCTTTTTCGTCTTTGGCAGCATTCGGATGACTCTGCGCTTTCTCCATATCCTTGACGGTAATCAAACCGATACAACGATTTTCTCCGTCAATCACCAACAATTTTTCGATGCGGTTCTTATGAAGCAAAGCACGAGCTTCCTCTGCTTTCACATCTTTACCGACTGTAATAACATGCTTAGTCATCAGCTCATTAATGGGTTGATTATCATTAGTAGCGAATCGAACATCGCGGTGGGTAAGGATGCCAACCAGTTTACCGCTGCTCTTTTGTACAACAGGTATGCCATTAATTCCATATCGCTTCATTAATTCCATCGCTTCGGCCAGAACCGCTTCCGGATGTATAGTAACTGGATTAATGACCATACCGGCCTCAAATTTCTTAACCGCTCGTACTTCATTAGCCTGGGAAGTAATATCTAAGTTCTTATGCACAACACCAATTCCACCTGCTTGAGCCATGACTATGGCAATACGAGATTCAGTCACAGTATCCATTGCACTGGACAGTAAAGGAATACCAATTTCAATACTGCGAGTTACATAGGTACTAGTCTTGACCTTAGCTGGTAAAACATTAGAACGAGCTGGCTCTAAAAGAACGTCATCAAAAGTCAGCGCATCACGAATATCCATTATACCTCCATTCGGATTAATATCGGCGCTATGCATAATGTAGTAATTAAAAAAACCAATTGACATAGTCATAGCAAATAATAGCGTCTAGATGCATGCTAAGTTTAAGCCGAATTGTACAAACCTTTTACTTTCTTTAAAGAATCATACAATGAATATTTCTCAAAGAAGACGACGATAGCCAGTCGCGACCACATAAGTTTCGGCAGAATTAGTTCTGCTCGCCTGAGGCTTAAAATGACGTACTTGTCGAAATTTTTGACGTAATAGAGTCAGTAAATCGTGATCGCTTCCGCCAAGAAGAATCTTGGTAACAAACACACCGTTATTCGATAATACTTCAATGGCAAAGCCAAGAGCAAGCTCAGCTAGTAGCATAATACGAATATGGTCGGTTCTTTTATGACCAGTGAAAGAAGGCGCTAAGTCAGATAACACCACATTCGCAGGACCGCTCAGCTTTGAGCTCAGCAAATCCATGCCAGAGGCTTGACTAAAATCACCCAACAATAATTCTGCAAACGGAATAGGATCAAGCGGTACCATATCAATACCAACAATTTGGCCGTTGTGTGAAGCACCAATTCTTTGAATCACAATTTGAGTCCATCCACCAGGTGCACAACCTAGGTCTACAACTCGCTGACCATTACTCAAGATTTTAAATTTATCATCGATTTCCATTAGCTTAAAAGCAGCGCGTGATCGATATCCCAGTCGTTTTGCATTGATAACATACGGATCTTTTAGCTGACGGCAAAGCCAGCGCTGAGAAGAAACAGAACGACTATTAGTACGTCTTATCATGTATTTAGCCTGTCTGCTGTCAGATTTTCTCTGGTAGCTAATTAAACATTGTTCTGCTTTTCGTCGCCAATTCACTTTAATAAACTCTCACAAAGCATAGTGCGCTTTGCCATCAATTTAAATTAGACACCTTAACAGCATTCAATATTTAATAACTTTCACATTACTTTATTTTTTGTTAAAAACCACTATCTAATTAATTATTAAATTATTGGATCAATGTAGCTGTATCGGCAATAATAAGCAAAATAATTCTTTGAATTTTAAATTTATCTAAATTTTACCTATCATTGTATCACGTCATCAGAAAATTATTGTCTAAAAGTACATAATTTATGTACTTTTAGACAACTAAATCCATAAAATATCTTCCCAAAGACTTTGGGATAATTTGTAATCCATCTACGCTCATAATGTCAGATAAGTTAATTATTAAACTAAACGAGTAAGAGGCGATTCTCATTCAAATTCATTACCAACAAACAAGTATACTTATTAAAAAAGTAATATAATTTCATTTGTTATTACAAGTATAATGATAATACTATAGTTTGATTATTAATAATGTACTATTGTTTATTGTTTTAGTATATAATTCATTACATAATTTATTGTAGCCAAACTGGGGGATCGTCTAGCGGTAGGACTACGGACTCTGAATTCGTCAACCCTGGTTCGAATCCAGGTCCCCCAGCCAGTTTATTTAAAAGAAAATATTCACTTTCGTTATTAAGAGCGAATAAAATAATTAACTTATCAATTTTAAAGTTAAAAAAATGCTCGTTAATAATCATCAAAATCTGAAGCAATTAGCAAACTTAACTAGTAAAACGTAAAATATCTGAACTACAATGAAACTGATGTGTTTTATATTAAACTTATGTTTTTAAAAAAATTTAAACATGTCAATTTATCTATCCTAATACAATGATAGAAATAATTAAAGCTAGATTTGTATATATCTAATTATAAAATAAACTATTAATACCTTGAGCTATTTCTTATTCAAGTTTATTTCTTTTGCTTAATAGACTAAACTGTCAAAATTCAAAATGACTTAGGTCAGCAAAATAATAAAGTATCAGCATCATAGTATGCTATAAATACTAGGTTACAAATATGTTACTTTTGGTACAAAATTTAAAAAATTAATTTTGATCATGATTAAAAAAAAATCACATAACTATTGCAATTTAATACGAGAATTAAAAGCTAACAAAATAGCTATACATTAAATAATGATAATTGCTAGATAGTATTTTTCATAAAAGCTATATACCCAATCTACAGTATTAAATAAATTACCTTATGCTATATTCTCAATATAGATAACCTGAATGCGATCATCTTTATTGTCATATAAATTGCTTAGATCATAGTAATAATTTATTTATATACAATAGTAAAACTTAATACTTTTTTCATTAGTTCAAAAATAATATTTTTAATTTAAATAATGGTATATTGATAATATACGTTTTTATCTATCAAATTACCGAAATCTTTTACAATAAGATTAACGATTAATGGAATATATGGATTGTTTTCTTGCTTAAAAAATGCTAATTAGTGAATTAGCAATATTAATTGCCTATGGTTTAAATGTATAATCTTGCTTTGTGAGGTAAACGAATTGCTAACTTTTATTTTGTATATTATTCTTACAAATCAGTACTTTCCTAACCTATGGCTATATATGCATAGGTAGTTTTTTTTGACACATTCTTGAGCACATGACATTAAGCGTTAAATTGACTATCACCCAGAGTTTCCAGCAATTCATCGCTAATAAAACGCTAAATTATCATCAGTTTTCGTGATAAACTATTAAGAAGTTTAGCAAAATCTACAGTCAATAATTAAAAAAATCATATGTATTCTATTATTTAGCAATAATTAACTGAATAATTCAGTAAGAAAACTTTTTTGCTATAAGTACAAATAAAATTAGCTTTAAAATAAATTAAGGCATTATATAAAATAATTGTGTTATGATAAAAGTAGCTAGATCAATTATTAAGATTGTAATACTTACCATCTAATGACTAATATAATAAGAAATTCATTACGTCATAATGTTTATTGGATAGAATAGAAAATGCTAGACAACATATTGTTTATTAAATAAAACTGCGCTTACAATCTAAAACAGTATTTACTAGCTTGAGAAAGAATAAATTTATATTATCATATTTTCTTTAATTGTTATAAATATATCAGTTTTTTGCAAAATTTATTTAGATAAATTAGCAAAGCTAAAATTTAATTAACTAATAATATTAAACCAAACTAATAAATCAGGTAACTTTATTAGTAAAAGAACAAAATAATTGATTTATTTTTGAATAAAATATAACTAATTTTTATATTAAAATGGCGTACACAAGATTAAACTAATGGATATAACTATAATTAAATCGCTACTCTAATTCTATTAGAATGCTACTAAACAAGGCAAGCAATAAATAAATTCCCAGGCTGAGATTAAATTAATAAATGCTAGTACTTAACTATTACTGATATAATGCTAAGCATTAGAAATAATAAAAATTAGTGAAAAGATTCGACTAATAATAATTAGCGTAAATTGTTTTAATAATAAAATTATGAATAATATTGTCGAATATTAATCAATATAATTTCGACGATTCTATCGAATAGAATCAAGGTATAATTATCATTTCTGTAATTATAGATTATAATTATTTTTGATATTTTTATATTTTTAAAATTAAATGTAAGAATTATCTTTTTCTTGAGATAAAGAAAAATACTATAAATATAACTTTATTGTTAAAATATAATATAGGATAAAATCTATAATTTATATAGCATTATAGTAATAAAATAAGGTTATCAATGTAGG
Source organism: Candidatus Endolissoclinum faulkneri L2 (assembly GCF_000319385.1). Lineage (GTDB taxonomy): Bacteria > Pseudomonadota > Alphaproteobacteria > Thalassobaculales > Thalassobaculaceae > Thalassobaculum > Thalassobaculum faulkneri. The sequence continues at coordinate 1,248,940 of NC_019566.1, forward strand.
ATATTGTTGTAATAATTTGTGGAATTAATTCAATAAAATTCTTTTTCTACCCATCTCGGATAAAATCTGCAATGGTAGATTAGATAGTACAGATGCTTTAGCTTAACAAAAAAACTTCTCGTGCATCGACAATGGTAATGTAATTGATGTATAAGATACAATCTATCAGAGCCCGAATGCATGCAGCAAACGTAATATCAAGTAAGTTTTCTACAACAACTAACAATAATTATACTTGAGTATAAGTAGCAGACCTATCTCTACTTCTTGATCTAAAATAACAGCTGACTAGACGAACACATTATTTGTCAGCATGAAACAACAGGTCAAAATTCATCACATGAACATGCTTCACTTAAAAACTCAGCGCAATAGGCAAAAAATAATTATGCTACATTGCTATACTCTAAATATAGCAGTTATAAGCACCGGTCGGCTAAAAATTAAATTAATGATTATTAAGCATACCTCGCTAAGGAGGTAGCACATTTCTACATATTACACAAATCAAAAGACTAAAAAACATAACAAAATATTCAACATACCTAAATAATTAACGTGTAAACAATCGCAATTTTCTATCGAGAATTATAATCTAAACAATCACAACAATTAGCTCTACAATCAAAACATACCATTTTAAATTATACTCAGAGAAGAGCTGTTAGATAATTAATTGAATATAATAAACAGCTCATGCTTCTATAAATCGATTACTGATCTTTACGGAACATTAAATACTACAGTTAGTATTATTAATACCTTGATCTCATTTAATATTCATAGATATATTAAATATATTTTACCTAATTGATATTCTGCCTATCTTTGACTTTTATCACTTGCCTTCCTCTATACATCCCAGTTTTTAAATCAATATGATGCGGTCGATGTAACTCGCCAGTCTCTTGGCTCTCCACATAAGCATCAGAATTCAGTCTATCGTGTGCCCGACGCATGCCACGCTTGGAAGGTGTAGTTTTACGTTTAGGAACCGCCATATCATCAATACTCTACACAAAACATTAGAACTGACTACAGATCAAATTATAAAAAGCAATAAAAATAATCTAGCTAATTCTGTAACAAGCTACAGAATGTCTCTTATTCAAATTAAATTTATACCACTTTGTAATTTTTCTCTTAGTAATCTTCAATTATAACAATTCTCCAATTGCATTGCAATTAACTGAAATCTTTTATTTCTTTGCTCTAATTCAAACGCGATTATCTTACTATTCACAAAAGAGTATGTTTTACATGAAGCTAATTTAGACATCTAATCTAAAAGATCTTCAAGATTTTCCTAATGGGAATTATCTATCCTACCGCGTAAATTATCTAGATTACAGTAAAGATTTACATTTCAGTTAAAAATTTTTTAAATTCATTATCAACATAATAGCTGCTAATTTTTATTGTTACCCATTGGATTAGAACACATACAAACAATGTAAGCATTGTAATGCTGTATAATTTTATTGTACAAGAAGTAACAAAAAAATAAAGTATTTAATGTATTCAAAATGAAAATTGATAAACTAGATATCACCGCATACTTCAATAAAGTACTAGCTTACAAAGCTAATTATCTTATTAATAAAATGTTTTTGATACAATCGTCTTATTAAGATTCAATATTTAAGCGTAATCGATTATCATTCTTAGGCAATCACGCCATGGCGTGATTTAACAACTTTGCTAAGTTCAATAATTAGCGTGTTTAATAATCGCTACAAGTTAATCGTTCGTTTATATACATAAATAGCTTGATACAAGGTAGTGATTAAGTGGTATTAGATTTTAAATACTATCATTTTAATATAAGTGTTATATAATTGCTTATAACAAATATCTTTTTAAACAATTCATCCTATCATTAGGATATTTATCCAATAAGATAAATCAATAAATAAAAGCAAACTATCCTATGTAATCTACAAAATGACTAAAACACAAAAACGATTACATATTTACTTAATAGCAAACAAAAATATTTTCTTGTAGTACGAATATAACATCAGTTTATAGTCATCAAAAAACGATATCTTTCGTTAAATCTGATGGATAGATATCCATCGAGACTCTTAAAGAGATTTAATTTAAATGACAATAGTATAAGAATTAATTGATTTTTAAGTCAGTCGCCATAATAACAGCACAATCTTTATGTTGTAAAAATTTACTAATATAATACTTATGCCTATATTATTGAAAATATATGTATCTTTTTTTTTACTGTTCTAAAATAAGTTATTATTTTTAGGAGATAATTATCTTTGCATAACATAAATAGACAATAATTCATCAATGTGCAAATATTTGCTACTTTACACTACAATACCATTCTTAATATTATAGGCTATAATCAATAAATATATCATTAAATTTTAAAGAGAAATGTATGAAAAAAGCACTAGATATTCGCCGCAAACAATTATGGTATCGTAGTACTCACACTGGTGTTAAGGATACTGAAATTATACTTAGTCAATTCGCCAAGCAATACCTTGAATCCTTAGAAGAATCTGATTTAGATCAATATGAGCATTTACTAAATATCGAACATAACCTTCTATACAAGTTAATCACTAATAAAAAAATTCCAGATGAAGAAATCGATAATTCAGTACTGCAAATATTACGTATTTTACACCAAAAAAGTTAACTCTTAATAGAGATTAAAGTATAAAAATATCTTGCTTTTGATTGATTATCTATTTGTAATTTAGATTATAAGAAATCTTTATTAAAATCAAATGTAAATGATAGATTATATCAAAATTAAAAACCTTCATAAATTTTAATATAAGTAGTTTGATAAAACTATCAAATCTAATAAATATTTATTTATTAATAACCATAATTTTTAAAGCTACAATTTTTTTTCATAAAAGCGCCTAGTAATTAAATTGTTAGTTATTATTAAGTAGGCAAGAAATAGCTTTTTAATAAAAAATCATTATTTAATTATTTTACGTTTTTAAAGATCATTTTTAAAACGCGCTATGTATAAATTACACCAGCAAAATTGTTCTTTAGACAGGTAAACTTTGCGCTTAATAATCAATCTAGTTAATTGATTATTAATAACTTCTTATATCATAATTACTTAATGATAACTGCAATTGATAGTATAACAATAAATCGTGTATTTGTTTTAGTAGTTTGCTAAACGAGGTTGTTCAGTTAAAGCAACAATACTTTTAAATAAATTTAGCTCTTTAGCTCAATCATAACAATCTAATACATAAAATTAATCACTATCTTACCTAATATTCCATTAGATAATTTTATACAGATATTTTAAAAAAATTTTAATTTTAAAATATTATTGATTTTTTATTAAAAAAAATTTAAAGCGATAAATGATCTTTCTAAAAATATATCATATAGCATAACTCATCTTTAGGTAATATTAAAGAAGTTATTTTAACAATCTTTACTTATGGTTAATAAAAATTAAAAAATATTTAGAAATATACAAACAAATATCTATACTAATTAAATTAGGATAGATTTATATATTTTTATATATCAAAATCTTATTTAAGAATAATTTTGAAGACTGAATCAGAGTATTCAATAAATTAATTTGATATATTTGCTGTGAAAATAATAGATTCTATCTACGGTAGATCTATAATGCTGTTGGATGAAATTTTTTGTTTAATAGCTAAAGACTAGCCATCAAATAAATAATCCATGCTGCTGATTAATTCCTAGATATCAGTAGATCTACAAACGAATAAAATATAAAAATTACTAATTTACAATATGACATTTGTTGCATAAGTCAACCTATGTCACCTAACAATAGTTATATAGGTCAATACCATGGCTGAGGCATATTTTCACATATTAGATGATCGGGGAATTATCCGGGTTGCCGGAGAAGATCGAGTTCAATTTTTACAAAATTTAGTTTCCAATGATGTTTTTAAAGTTACTCCTGAATCTACTGGATACGGTGCTTTGTTAACTACGCAAGGCAAGTTTCTTCACGATTTTTTCTTAATTAATATTAACGATGCATTATTGATCGATACTGCTGCTGATCGTCTTCAGGATTTTTTTTGCAGTCTGCAAAAATATAAATTACGCTCAAAGATTGAGCTTTCAATCGACTCTAAAGACTGGATATTAGCGGCAATATTTGGAAGAAACGCATTAGACTTAATCAATCTTCCAGCTAAACGTGGAGCAACTAGTAAGTTTGACGAAGGTTTTGCCTTCATTGATCCACGGCATATCAATGCTGGTATTCGCATTCTCTGTTACAAAGTAATTGAACCAAGCATATTAAAAACGACTAAATTACAAGAGACGGATCGCGAATCTTATGAGCGCCACCGTATTTCCCTAGGGCTACCGGATGGTGCCAAAGATATGACAGTTAAAAAAACCTTATTACTAGAGGCTGGATTTGAAGAACTTGGTGGAATTGACTTCCAAAAAGGCTGTTATATAGGACAAGAGTTAACGGCTCGTACTAAGTATCGCGGTTTAGTAAAACGAAGATTGATGCCAATAAACATTAATGGATCTATACCTAAAATAGGAACAAAAATAACTTTAAATGGACGTGATATCGGTGAAGTTCGTAGTGTCGTTGCCGATCGTGACAGCAATGAAGTAAAAGGTATCGGTTTAGCGATGATACGTATTGATAGCCTAAAGTCCTCTATTAATTTCAATCATCAACTTATTGCTAATGAAGCGATAATCAAACCATACAAACCTGACTGGGGATCCTTCTAAAAAATACCAATTACTTTTGTAATTTTTAAGTATACGTTTTTTACAAATATTTAAACGGGATAGTGCTTTTACACCATACTTAGTATGCTATGCACTAGTCATAGGCTAAGAATTATTCTAGTAACTATATTCAAATTATATTTTACTGCTTAGTATTATTGAATGGTTATTAATCAATAGATCAATTATTTTACTAGTTGACATTAAGCTCAAATACTTCCAATAAGTAAGTAAATTACTATCCAGTTTAACTTGTAGTATGTCCTGCTAACATTATTTTAAGTTATCGTGAGCGATCACTTGAAAGTTAAAAATTGAGTGTTTTGTTTGATTAGCCAATAGTCAGCATATCCTTTTCCAAACAGAAAAGAATAGGATTATATCTTTTTTAATTGGATTACTTAATGATTAATCTGCATTAGCTTATAGTATAAGCCGTGTCTGTTATATAACAATGGTTACTAAATAATTATAATAAATCTTGTTTTCTTTACTTTATAAAAGAGGATACGATCCATAATTTGGTTTATTATAAAACTATAATAAATTGCGTTTATCTTAATAAGAAATAAAGATTATACAATAGTGTATTCAATAAAAAATATTGTATCCCATGAGTATAAATATACGTTTTTAAAACTATTTGTAATTTTCATTAACATAAATAAAAAATCTTTTTTTTAAAAGTTAAAATTTGCTAGTTTTTATTATCTTATTATAATAAGATAAACATTTATCTGCTATTAAAAAAATAATTTGAACTAGGAGACGAATATGCATTTCTTCAATTACATAAAATTTATTCGATTATTTTTATACATAAATGTATAAATAAAAACATATATAAATATCATTACTCATCGTCTAAAAGACTTTACTAGTTTTTATATATCATCAATGGGGATATACCATTATTACTTTACACTAGTAATTGTGTTTAGTCTGATGCTAGCTAAAATCTAGCTTAGTATTTTTTTAGAAAAAATATTTATTATCCGTTATCTTTTTAATTTTTTTATAAAATTATAGCTAATTGTTATTATTATATGAAATTTTCGTTTGTACAAATATTTTTATTGCTATAATATGCTTTAATTGTTAAATACAATAACTTTAAAGCTTAAAAGGGAAAAATTAGCCTTTCTGTTAAGGTATGTCCATGCCTTTCCACTATCGTTTTTTCCTTGTTACTACCATTACATGCGCTCTACTAGTAGCCGCGCCGATCTTCACTGTATTCCTGCATGCTATGGCGCGGACTGAATTAATTTTTCATTTTTACAATACACTACTACCAACTTATATAATTAATACCATACTATTAATTATCGGGGTTATGCTTGGAACTGGCAGTATAGGAGTTGGTACTGCATGGTTAGTTACTATGTGTCGTTTTCCCGGCAGATGTATAATGGAATGGGCACTAGTCTTGCCACTAGCTGCACCAGCATATGTATTAGCTTATACCTATGCTAATTTTTTAGAGCATGCTGGACCTGTACAAGAAATATTACGCCAAATTTTCTATTTAGGCCCAAGAGATTATTGGTTTCCAGAAATTCGATCTCTAGGAGGAGTAATCGCTATGTTAACGATTACTTTGTTCCCTTATGTTTATCTACTAGCTCGAGCAGCTTTTCTAGAACAATCGGTCTGTGTAATCGAAGTCAGTCGGACACTAGGACAAACACCTGTACAAACATTTATACGAATTGCATTGCCGTTAGCAAGACCAGCGATTGCTGCGGGTATTGCTTTAGCTCTTATGGAAACGTTAGCTGATTATGGCACTGTATCTTATTTTGGGGTACAGACCTTTACCACAGGGGTGTACTTAGCAGTTTTCTCTTTTGGAGACATAGTCGCTGCAGCTCAACTTGCCACCGGCTTACTCATCTTTGTGATCATAGTCATTGCCATTGAGCGTTTTTCCCGTGGACGCCAACGATTTGATCACACCACCAACACCTATCGCACATTACCTATATTCGCACTCACTAAAATGAAAGCAGCAGGCGCCTTTACAGCTTGTGCTATACCCGTATTTGTAGGTTTTTTACTGCCTACTATTCTGCTAATTCACATGGCAACAACCAACGGGCACAAGTTGTTTGCTATACGCTACATAACCATGACGATTAATAGCATTACCCTAGCCGGGATTACTTCCCTCATAGCTGTTTTAATGTCTTTGTTGCTAGCGTATACAAATAGATTATCGAAAGATTGCGCAACTAATTTACTTACCAAAATAGCTGCACTCGGCTACGCGGTGCCGAGTTCGGTTATTGCCATTGGTATTTTGATTCCTGTATCGATATTCGATCGTTGTGTAGATGATGCAACACGACACATATTAGGATTATCTACCGGATTGTTAATTAGTGGGTCTATTGCAACTCTGGTGTACGCATATTTAGTTCGTTTTCTTGCAGTATCACTGCATACTACCGAAGCAGGATTGACTAAAATAACCCCAAACATGGATCAGGCTGCCCAGGTTCTAGGGCACTCTCCCAAATCAATACTGAAACGAGTACATTTACCAATGTTGCGAAGCAGTCTGCTAACCGCAACACTTATTGTGTTTGTTGATGTGATGAAAGAGCTGCCAGCAACGATGATTTTACGTCCGTTCAATTTTAATACTCTTGCTGTGCAAACGCACAATTTAGCAGCTGACGAACGGTTAACCCAAGCTGCCACACCAGCACTAATTATTTTAGTGGTTGGCCTTCTACCGGTTATTCTTCTCAGTTGGCATATTTCGAAATCGAGAATCTGATATCAATAAAAATATATCAAATATATTAAAAAGCTAGTAATTTTAATTGAATTACAAAAGGTAAAATACTTTTTGTAACTTAGACATCTAACTTCAAGACAGCAATAAAAGCGGATTGTGGAATTTCTACTCGTCCAGATTGCAACATCTTTTTCTTACCCTTTTTTTGTTTATCCAATAATTTTTTCTTTCGCGTAACATCTCTACCATAGCATTTCGCTGTTACATCTTTACGCATAGCGCTAATAGTTTCTCGAGCGATGATTTTCCCTCCAACTGCTGCTTGGATGGCGATTTTAAAAAGCTGTCTGGGAATAAGTTTTTTCAAAAGCAAACACATAGCTCTAGCACGTGGATCAGCGCGAGTTCTATGAACAATCATCGATAATGCATCCACGGTCTGAAAATTAACCATGATTGACAACTTAACCAAATCGCTCTTGTTATAGCCAGCCATTTGATAATCAAAGCTTGCATAGCCCTTGCTATTTGCTTTTAAACGATCATAAAAGTCAAATACAACCTCATTAAGAGGCAGAAGATAAACTAGCATTGCTCGGTCTCCCGAATATATTAGCTTAATTTGCTCACCTCGACGTTCAATGCAAAGAGCTATGATATGACCAAGATACTTTTCTGGCACAAAAATTGTAGCCTTAATCATTGGCTCTTCTATATATTTAATCTTCATTAATTCGGGTAACTCAGTAGGATTATGCAGGCAAATCATTGCTTTATCGACTGTGTAAATTTTGTAAACCACGCTTGGTGCAGTAGTAATTAAATCAAGATTAAATTCCCGCTCCAAGCGTTCCTGGATGATTTCCAGATGAAGTAAACCAAGAAATCCACAGCGAAAACCAAATCCCAGCGCAGCTGAGGTATCAGGTTCAAATTGGAAGCTAGCGTCGTTTAAACGTAATTTCTCTATACTGTCACGCAAAACTTCACAATCAGCTGGATTAACTGGATATATTCCACAGAAAACTACGGGAATAATTGGCTTAAAACCTACTATCAACTTATCTGTTGGGCGATTTTCCTCAGTTATTGTATCCCCAATATTAGTATCAGCTACTTTTTTGATAGAAGCATTTATGCATCCTACTTCCCCTGGACCTAATTCATCAACAGAAAGCCTTTTTGGCGTCATCACACCAACTAGCTCAATTCGATGCAATGCACCAGTTTGCATCATTTTCACCTTCTGGCCCTTCTTTAGGGTGCCTTCATTTACACGTACAAGACAGGTAACACCAAGATAGCTATCGTACCAACTATCTATCAAAATTGCTTTTAGCGGAGCCTCCTTAGTACCATTCGGAGAAGGTAAAAAGTCAATAATTGCTTCAAGTAATTCATCAATGCCAAAACCAGTCTTTGCCGAAATCATTATAGCATTAGACGTATCCAGGCCAATCACCTCTTCAATATTTTGCCTGACTCGCTCTGGATTAGCAGCAGGCAAATCAATCTTATTTAAAGCAAGTATGATCTCATGATTTAGCTCAATGGCCTGATAAACGTTAGCTAGTGTTTGCGCCTCAACACCTTGCGCAGCATCAACTACTAGAACAGAGCCTTCACAAGCTGCTAGTGATCTGCTAACCTCGTAGCTAAAATCTACGTGTCCAGGCGTATCAATCATGTTTAACGTATATCTATTGCCATCCTTAGCATCGTAAATCAGACGGACAGCCTGTGCCTTAATAGTAATCCCTCGCTCCCGCTCAATATCCATAGAGTCAAGGACTTGCTGCTTCATCTCACGGTTAGTGAGTCCACCACACATCTGAATTAGACGATCAGCTAATGTGGATTTTCCATGATCAATGTGGGCAATAATCGCGAAGTTTCGTATACTAGAAATGTTTGTTGTCATACTATTAAGCTATAATGCTGATTATATATCTACTCAAATAAACAATTTATACTTATCGCCTGACAACAGTTTAGACAGAGCGATTTACCATAGAATATGCTAAAGCACATGAAGAAGAATTACTTTTTAAATCGACTATCGTCAAAGATTACTAAAGCAAGTTGTTTGTTTTTCTAAACAACGCCTGATATAGCGCAGTACGCTAACAACAAAATTACTTTATTACTTGATATTTTCTTTTATTTAGAGATAAACTAATATACTAGGGTCAACCTATATACCATATTTAAAAATGTAAACAATTAATTTCGAATGATTTTATCAATTAAGAGGCCAATTTTAAAATTATTCTTAATGTATAACAAGTTAGAGATAGAATCAATATTGTAGGCAATTGACTTAATAATATACCTATGCTTGGCTTTGCCAAGCAGTCAACAAAAATAAAGCAGCACTATAAAATAAATAGTATTAAAGTAAAATAAAAATATAAAAATTAGTTGTCAATTTTCACTAAAGTCATTTTCCGTTCGGCCTAAAAGAGGATAATATAAATAATTAAATTTATTCTTAATATTCAGTTAGTGTCCATGTTTCAACTAAAAATACAATAGTTACAAGCGAATAAATTGAATTAAGTAGGCTTCAACAAATTAAATTTTTTAAATTTAAAATTCATAAAATACCTGTCCAATCGAAAAAAAATCTTTCATAGACTATATAACTTTAAGCAATTAAATAAGCGCATTAATTATATTACACACTGTACAATTTTAAGTTTATCCATACACAATTGCGATTCTAATAAATTTCACCTAGCTTTCATCCAAGAGTTAATTATTCTGCTTGTTACTACCTATGACATGTTTGTAGCTTGCTTAAATGAAATCGTTTTTTTTTTAAATTTCAAACAAACTCCGGAAAATCTTTTATCGTTTAGCCTAATAAGTTTAATGTAGAAAATCCATTAAGAGCTTATGCAAATCATATATGATTAAAGCATCAATAATGCATCGAAGTTTATCTCCTTAAATGCTAAGGATTTTGTAAACGATTGTTAGCTTTCTAAATACTTATTCAATCGCAAATATTAATTTTTATAATACCAACAATATGATTATAATTTTGTTCAGTTAGCCAAAAGTATAATAAATTCATGCTAGATAAGTAAAAATGCTATTTATGCCTAATTTAAGCATTTAAATGTTCATTTAGTGAGTAATCCAACAAGATTAGTTAAATTGATAATACACACAACCAATTCATCCCAATAAAAGTTAGTAATTAGCATATTAAAAAATTAATTGTTTAATCAATTAAGATTAATTTTGACTATTGCTCATTAAATAATAATTTAAATAGATTAACATATACTTGCTATCAGCATAATTGCATATTTAAAGACAAACTTTTATTAAATACTATACTTGAATCTTCTGCCTAAAGGTTAGGCTAACCTTTAGATTGAAAAATAAACTGATTAAGGATAATTTTAAGTAATTAGTAAATATATTTCAAAAGAAATACTTAAAATAAAATAACTTTATGAAATAATTAGTGTTACTTTAATTAACTATGATAAAGTAACAGAACGAATCATTTGTTAACGATATCATAGTATCCTAATAAAAGATTAAAAAATGATACTAACTGCTTATAAAGCAAGCATCAAAGTAAGATTTCCTAGCGTTAATTCTAATATTAATTACTTTAGAAAAAGTAAATATGTCTATATATTATCTCTACAATAGTATTATTGGTTTTTGCTCTACTACTAAGCAAATTAAAATGATTATTAACCGTAATTAAGTTTAATTTACTTAAATTAAAAAGATAATTTACTCAATATGCATTTGCAAATAAAACACTCTAATTAGAGAGTACCTAATAATAGCAATGGCTAAATTAATAAATATCTATTATAGAAATATCTTAATTTATCAAAAGCTGAAACGTAAAAAAAAACATTCTTGCAGACTAACACTACAATGAAATGATAAAAACAATATCTCTTTAAGATCAGTTTAGCAGCACGAACAATAATCCGTCAGGTTTAATTTTAAATAATTCTATTATCGCAAGATATAAATTAACTTGTTGATTAAATTGGAGTTGTATGCAACGAAAAAGGTTTAAATATCAATTTCCGCACAAAGCAGTCAATAGGGAACTTTCTAGAAGAAATTCATAGGAGAGCAGGATCAATTTATTTTAACAAAGATACTAATTAACAACTTATTTTATTAGCATGTCTAATAAAACTAAAATAATAAATAGTATTTTTCAACTAACTCGTAAATTGCTGCTAAGGTTGATTTTTACATTTATAAGAAAAGCAAAATTTTAGTTACTCGTCTAAGAAATCCTTAATCAGTCAAAAAAAACGTTTATTTCTACAAATAAACCAACTAGCAAATCGTCTTATTTGTCTGGCTAAATAGCTCAGCTCAATTCTTGAGCATTAGATTTGTATAACTGCAAAATGTCATTTTGCGAAATGGAGTTATTTGTTAATACTAATTATTCATTTGCACTATATTTTCATCTATTTTTTAGGATTTTTTTACAAAAGATGAGCAAATTACTACAAACACTATCCTACTAAAGCAATTCAATTACAAAATTAAGCAACAATCAGAACTATAAGCAGGATAATATGGCTTCTTATACTAGTAAGTTCAGCATAAAACTAGTTGTTTTTTAAGATATTTCTTCGCAAGAACGTACTATAAGTTTTTTTGTAATTTTTGTATATAACTAAGCATGCAATCGATAATATTATCGAATCATTTCTTATCTAAGACATAAAATTATGTAATTTAGTATTAAAATATAAAATAACTTATCGTACATAATAAGTGTAGTGTTTAAAAACATCTAAATTATCTAAAGTATTGATGATAAAATAATTAATTTTCGCAAAAGATTGCCTTAATTTAATACTTAAAACTAATCTAAACGATAAAACAGCGGCAATGCTAAAGTATGCAATTTTTACCAAAAAAAAATTTAATCTAGAGATATAAATACAAAATATAGTTGCTTTGTTTTAAGTTAAAAAACAAAATAAATATTATTTAATGTTTGCGTATAATAACTATCATATTTTACTTAGTTTATTAAAATTATTAATTTTATTGGCAACAATAGTCTTAAAGAAGGCTATTCTTGATTTTATTAAGAATAGCTATTACCTTTTCGGGATAAAAATACCGCTAAGCAAAAGTTAATCTCAGTAATAAAAACTTACCTTACAATACTCCAAATTTTTTAAACCATTATAACAACAGTATTTGCTGGTCATACCTTGATTCTTTTTTTCTTTTAAGAAAAGCCAAATGATATTATCAACTCAATAATCAATATTTCACTATTACGCTAACGCAATATAATACTATACTAGATAGTATAATTCAGTTAAGCTTAAAGATTAAAGCATTTTACATACAAATAGTTAGTTTAAGTAATTAATTATAAATTTTATACACTCTATAATCAGTTTTCTTGATTTTCAAAGTTAAAGTCGGATTGTTATTAACAAGTCTTGAAATGTTCTATAATCACATGTATAAATATTATTATCAATTTTAACGACTTTAACGACAAATTGCTTGAAAGCGAATCCCACATAAAATTTAAATTAGGGTTTTTTGCGTGAGGACGAAATGGCGAACGACTGTATCTTCCAAGCTATCGATAACCAAGCGGGAACCTTTAAACGATTGCGCGATGAACATGCACGTGAGGTTACGGAAGATTACGTGGAAATGATCGCTAACTTGATCGATCAGGATGGCGAAGCCCGTGCAGTGACTCTAGCCGAACGCTTTGGTGTAACTCCAGCAACCGTCAACAATACACTAAAAAGGTTGGAGCGCGATGGTTACGTTACCAGTAAACCTTATCGTGCTATCTTCCTTACTGACAATGGTCGTGTCTTGGCAAAAACATGTAAAGAGCGCCATCAAATGGTCTGTAATTTCCTCATAGCTATTGGTGTTGACCGAGATATCGCAGAGGCAGATGCTGAAGGTATTGAACATCATGTTAGCGAAGCTACTATTTCATTTTTTCGTGATTTTGTAGCTAAGCAAATTGGATAATTTATTAACTACCTATTTTGAACTATAAAGTAACTGTATTAAAAGTTAATGCTGTTTTATCTTATGAGCATGACAGCTGTAATTAAAGAATTAGATTGACAATAGTTATTACTTTGAATATCAAAATATTGGTGAAATGGAGCGATATATCTCTATTCAGAGAAACAAGATTAGTTAATCAAGAGTAGATTTTGATCTTATTTTGTAATTTAGGTTGTCCATAAAAATATGAATTATTTCTCACATCGCTGACCCAAGTTAGTAATTTTTATTCATGCAACAAGCAATATGCTCTAATCAATTCAGTAATGAACAGGTTTTTAGGAATCAAAGTAGGAAACGCTCCTCTAATGAGCTTTATTAGTTATATACTTCATTGTCACGTACATGAACAATTGAGTTAAATAAATTAACATAAGTAATTTAGCTTGCCTCTGCAAGGAAGCATCTAACTAAAAAAATAATGATAAATCACTAGTATAAAGTTAATAAAGATAACTTAATTATCTAATTAAAATAAGTATTTCTAGTATCAGCCGAATCATTCAAACAGGTTGTTACTACCTAATTACAAATTATTTGTTTTAACATAAATGATGATCTTGTTGTTTGCTTAGCTAAACCAAATCTATGCTCATATTGATTTTCCTTTGGAGCTAAGTTCGACCTATTATCAATATAATACTATGAATTCAATTCACTACGGGTAAGATATAGTTTGGCCTCAATAATAAAATCGACTCTATGATCGATACTACGTAACTAAAAAAAATAAATATCTTATTTATTTTTTTTAGTTATTTCTCAATGCGATCGGATCGCTCTCGATCCAAAAATCAGCAATATGCTGTAAATGATACAATCATGTATTAATACGATAGCATTAAAATGCTTTAATCATAATTCGATATCTTACTTTATAGTTATTCCCAGTATTAGCCCTAATTTTAACGAAAATAGCTTTCTATTGGTAGCATATCTTTATGCAGTTGGTTATTTTTACATTCCTTGACGAAGTGAAAGAAGATTACTGCAATGTCCAATTGATCGAGGAAAAATGGCTAGCCATTTCATTCAAAATGATATCAACATTCTGAATCGAAGATTGTCGATAGGTTTAATGCGAAAGCAGTTCAACCACAACATAAGGAATTGTTCCGGAGTAATATCTAAAATGAGCAAAATAACCATTTTATTATCAAAATTTTAAGATATTGTCTTCTTACTATGGGCTATTGAATAACAACTGCAAAGTTAACTGGCTAAATAAGATAACAGCAGATCAATTAATTTGGATTTCGATAAAAATCGGTAATATGCTGTTGTCAAATTGAAGAAATTGACTAAGCTAATTTCAAGTTAAAATTAGCTATCCGCGCAAAAATACGTTAATTATTAAGAAATCCAACAAGATCTATTCAATTAAGATGACTAGGAAGAACATTGCATAAGCAAGCTAAAGATTAATCAGAGTCTTTTGTAAAAATATTCTATATTATCATGTTTTATTTCAATTATATGTACCTTATGAGCAAGGCACTTTTCTCTTTTTACTTATTAGGCATGACTAATCTGCTATGTATAAAAATATTCTAATCGTTAAAAAATACTAAGATCTAAGTGATAAACAACTATATCTTTGATAATTAAAGAAAAAAGTTCTTTTGCATTATCCGTGATGTAAAAGCTATAAATTTGGCTAAATATTAAGTGCTAATTTTTCTAAGACATATGATGCAGTGCATTATAAATTCAGTATATAGAAATAATTATTACAACAAATAAGCACTTACGGTACAAAATGATACTTAATGGTATTAAAAGTTTTTTATTTAAGATTATAGACTAATTATAATAATATAATGAAAAAGCGCATCTTTTCTTCGAGAGTAGGTCAACAGAAAAGACGGTTTTTGTGGATATAACATCTTTCGGTCCATTACGTTTTAAGCTAGGTTCTTCCTATAGAGATAAAGCCTTGAAATATTTTGTAAAAAAGTTGATTAACTTATAATCAAACATTACCTATTCACTAGGTGAGCTAAAATTTATACTGTTTTGTTGCAACTAAACTAGTAGGAATATACTACATGTATAACTATAAAACATTATAAAGTAATAAAGTATAAATTTTACCAATGACCTGAAAACATTAAAAGTAAAACTTAACATACGCACGATTACATAGCTAATCTTTTTCTGTAACAATAAATAATTTCTGAAAGGTGCCTAAACAAAAAACTTTTATTAACTGTATATCGTATTTGTTTAATATATCTAGGAGAGAATTTCGAAATATATTTAAAATATTAAACAATCATCGTATGCTTTAGTTAACTTAAGTCTGAATGTTGTCTAAAGTATAAAATACTCTTTCCTTATGAAGATACAAAGCAATAATTATTGTGCAATACTTCTAAAAATATCGAGAGTAGTTAATAGCTTAATCTAAGGCAATTAATGCGGTAATAGACTACTGTACAACAATTAATTGTATAGCGTAGATCCCTTGACGTTATACAAAAGTATAGGATATTATAATGTGATTATAGGCTAAGAAATTATTTAGATATTACTTTTTTTATATGAAGTTTGTACTAAAATGAAAATAGTTATTTGTGGTGCAGGACAGGTTGGCACTAATATCGCTAAACAGCTTGCCAGCGAACAAAATGATGTCATACTAATCGATCAATCAACAGAACTGATCCAACATATAAGTGATACACTTGATGTGCGAGGAATAGTTGGCTTAGCCGCTTATCCTAGCGTACTAGAAGCAGCAGGAGCGCGTGAAGCAGATATGCTAATCGCGGTAACCTATAGCGACGAAGTTAACATGATGGCCTGTCAAGTTGCTCATTCAATATTTAATATACCAATCAAGATTGCTCGAGTGCGCAACCAGGATTATTTGAATCCAACCTGGGGTAATTTATTCTCAAATGAGCACATTCCCATTGATGTGATCATATCACCTGAGCAAGAAGTTGCCCGCGCGATTGGTCAACGCCTAGAATTACCTGGTACGCTTGAAGCGCTACCTATGGCAAACGGCAAAATTAAAATTGTAGGAATACGCTGTAATAAAACAACACCCATAATCCATACTCCCCTAAAACACCTCGCCTCGCTCTTTGCTAAATTGCTCGTAGTTATCATCGGTATTATTCGGGATAATAAAACTATTTTGTTAAAAACAGAAGAACAACTATTACCAGGAGATGATGTATATTTTGTATGTGATAACGAGCAAATATCTTATACACTAGCTAGTTTTGGAAATAAGGAACCTGAACCTCGTAGCATCATAATTGCTGGTGGTGGAAATATCGGTTTGGCAATTGCCGAAGAAATTGAGTGCAAGCATCGCGGTGTAACCACTAAACTGATCGAATGCAAAAATTCCCGTGCGCATTATATTGCCCAATCTCTCAAGAATATCACGGTAATCAATGGTAATGTCCTCGACCCAGAAATTATGGAGGAGGCAAATATATCTCAAGGAGAAACTTTTATTGCCGTTTCTGATGACGATGAAGTAAATATCTTGAGTTCCTTACTAGCTAAACGTTTTGGTTGTAAACGTACGATATCACTGACTAATTCATCCACCTATGCTCCGCTAATTAACCAGATTGGGATTGATACCTTGGTGAATCCACGGACTATTACTGTTTCTACAATTCTCCAACATGTTCGTCAAGGTCATATTTGTCAAATATATTCGATAAGAGAAGACTTTGGCGAAATAATTGAAGCAGAAATAACAGAAAAATCAGTACTGACTGGGCATCCATTAAAAAATACTCCTCTACCTCCCGGAGTAACAATTAGCGCAATAGTACGTAGAGATAAGGTTATTCTACCTACTTCTGATACCGTTATTTGTGTCAATGATCGTGTGATAGTATTTGCTAACTACAAAGTGGTAAAGAAAATTGAAAAATTGTTTTCTATTGGCTCTGATTTTTTTTAAGCAAATCTAATTGTTAGTTGCTTATCATTACATTTTATTTTATATACTGTAATGCAAAAGTTCCTATACGCAGGACTGCATTATCCAATTTTTGCTTTTTATACTAAAGTTCAAGTTCATAGCAATACTTATATATCATGGGTAGTTAACTAAAAATTACATGTTTTATATATAAAATAGAAAATTTTTAATTTAGCATTAAGTATACAGTATATGTGTTTTTGTTACAAAAATATTTAATAATATTTCTACAAGTATACCTTCAATTTTAAGAAGTAAAATATTATGTTGGCATGTAATTACATATTAATTTTTATTAGCAGAATACTTCAAAATTTTCTTATGCTGCATTTATAATGCTATTATTATATAGCTAGTTCTAACAAATAAAATATAAGTAAACGTTGTTTAACAGGATCGTCTAACGATTAACAATTATACCGTCTACATAGTAAACTTACTAATCAGATACTTAATTAGCAGTTTATGTCAACTTATTGAGTATTATAGGATTGAATTAATTGCTAGATTGCAATTTACTCATTCATGGATTGCTTAAAATTTACAACATGTACTAACTGCAATTAAACTACGCCTATTTTAGGCGCTCGTTTCATAAGCAAAAATAACTTATTAGTTTTTAAGCAAGATAAATTTCATAGTCGGGAACGATTTAAAAAAAACATCTTAATTGTTAGCATTTAGAAGAAAGAAGTCGAATTATTGCCATATATCGAATATATATCTCAATCATAATGAACAGATCGCAAACAATTAGTCATAAAAATTATAATAAAGATGATAATTTATACTTTATTAACGATAAACTTTAAATCTCCTATGTAATAACTAGCTACCATTTAGCTATTAGCTTAAAGGCCTTTTGCAAATAGTATTATCGGAAAACTGATGATAAAACTTAAATAGTCAGACAAGCAAATAGAACATTATAAAAATCATTTACTTTTATCTAAGTTTAGCAATTTTTTTCATTCCGTTGTAATCAGGTCTTATGTTTAAAAAATTGCTTCTACGCATAATGAGTAGATTAATAGGCAAGCAAATTGCTCTTGTTTTACATTGACTAACTCGCATTCCCTGGATATTGATCTATTGAATTATCAATAAAATGTTAGTTAAATACAAACGCAATTTGCTAAAAATATGATAGCTTTTCTTCGAAAAAAATCTAACTAATAAGGGTGATTAACATTCGTAATAGCGATGATCTGTTTTTATTAAACAACTCCAATGGAATTTTGAATTACACAAAAGAATTATCTAAATATAAATAATATTATAGAAAAAGAAAATATATGACAGCCTTTATTATACGTACAATATAAATTATACATATTATTAATATATAAATATCAAAAATTAATTAATGTAATAAATATTTAGCGTATACTATAGACAATAATATTTAATGTTATTAGCTGACTAATTTAACTTAAGATATAATGTATTATACGCTTACTTTATTTGTTTTATACAAAAAACTATAAAAACTTATAGCAAAGTAATATTTCTTGCATCTATTAATTATTCAATGCATCTAAGAAATCTAAAATGAACAATCTAGCTGCATAAAGGCACCTTTAAGACCTACCATAAATTAAGAAGAAAATGACTAATATAATGACCTATTGCAATTACCCTCACGATTATAGCAAAACTATATGTATAATTGTGATTTCATGTTTTGATATGCAAAGTAGTACTATAATACCATGTCGCTTCCTCCGCATTTCATTGAAGAACTACGTAATCGCTTAACAATATCCAGCATAATTAGCCGGAAATGTAAGCTAAAACGAAACGGCCGTGAATTCATAGCGCTATGTCCATTTCATAACGATAATAAACCATCGCTCTCTGTAGTTGATGACAAGGGTTTTTATCACTGTTTTGCCTGCGGAGCGCACGGAGACATATTTAAATTTCTTATGGAAACCAATGGCATAAAATTTATGGAAGCCGTTGAACAGCTTGCTAGCATAGCGGGAATCTGCATACCGAACTCAAGATCAGAAAGCCGGCATCACATCGAACGTCGCAAATCCATTCAATCGATAATGGATATTGCTTGTAGCTGGTACGAACAACAACTTCACACAAACGCTGGAGAAGCTGGCCGTAATTATTTAATGAAACGCGGTATAACCAATGAAACTATAAAGAATTTTCGTATCGGTTGGGCTCCAGGATATCGCAATGCATTACAGCATGTAATGAAATATGAGGGTGTGAAGAATGAAATTCTGATAGAAGCAGGTTTAGTAAAACACTATAAAGAAAAGAAAAATTCTAGTTTGATGGTCGATTATATGCGAAACAGGATTGTTTTCCCGATAATCGACCGGCATTGCAATGTTATTGCTTTTGGCGGAAGAGTTTTAGGTGACAACCAACCAAAATACTTAAACTCACCCGAAACTCATTTGTTCAACAAAGCCCAAATGCTTTATGGTATCAGTCAAGCGCGTAATTTAATCTCAAAGTTTGGCAAGATAATTGTTACTGAAGGTTACTTGGACGTTCTCTCTCTAAATCAAGCTGGTCTTCCAGCTGTATCTCCACTTGGCAATACACTAAGCAAATATCAGCTCATAGATTTATGGCAAATCACGGCAGAACCTTTCATATGCTTTGATGGAGATAAAGCTGGCTATAGAGCTGCGCTACGCGTTTGCGATCGTGCATTACCGTTACTAAAGCCCGGCCAATCCTTACGCTTTGTAACTTTGCCACATGGACAAGATCCAGCCGATTTGATTAGGCTCTATGGCAAAGAAGTGCTACATGAATTCCTAGCTGCTGCTCGCGGGCTAGCAGAATTTATATGGGACAATGAGTTATTTTTGTCTGACCTGCAAACCCCAGAGAGCAAAGCTAAATTTAAACAAGACATTGATCTAAAAATCAATAATATATCGGATAAATATATACGTTGTGAATATCATAATTTTTTTCGAAAAAAAAATAGCGAGCTATTTGATAATGTTGATTGCCAATATCACGACATTCAAAAATCTACTAAAGAATTATATTCACGATCAACTAAAAAATATATGCATAATCATAGCATAAGTGGAAAAAACCACTCTCTTAATCAAAGAATTTTTAACAAAAAAAATCACAAAAAACTCTTAATCAATAAATCATTCAAGTCTCGTAAAGATTTTACGGTATCATCTTCCGAAATTAGAAGAGAACAATTAATAATTTCGATTATTGCAGCTCATCCATCTTTACTCGATAGATTTGGTGAATGTATCGAATATGAAAATTTTATTGATCCAATACACGAAAATGCCCGTCATGCTATCTTTAGCTTCGTGAGAAATTATCCAGAAGCAGCATTTGAATCTCTAAAATTTTTTTTAAAGGTAAATTTTACAAATAAAATTATTGTGAGTAAAAATGTAAAAAAAATATTTCCATTTTGTGATCAAAATTACAACGCAGAGTTTGCGGGAAAAGCTCTTTTTGTTTTATTAATGAAAAATAAAATTAAAAAAATCGAGCAAAAAATAGATTCTCTTATTAAGAAGAATAGTCAAGATATTAATAATAATACACTAGAAATTATTATGTCTCTTCGAGCAACCAGAATTAATTTAATAAATAATATTCATGCGGTGGATCATGATGAAATAGGTACAATCGACACAATCGGAATATAGATTGACGAATCTATAGCGTACGCACATCTAACTTTATGGTCGCAAATGCGTTGGAGCGGAATATGCTTATAACAGATTATTTCCAGCGTATTACACAGCTTTGACTATACACTTAATAGTTTAAAAATATTGTCTGCGGGAGCAAAGTTCAATTTGACAATTAATGCGAGGTCAACAGCTTATGGCGACTAAAACAGCAGCGGCATCCCAAAACGACCAAGATACCCGCGACAATGATGCTGCGCCAAATAGTTTGCTACTGAGTAGCATCAGCCAACTAATTAATAATCTTATTAAAAAAAGCAAAGAGCGGGGATGCTTAACTTATGCTGAGTTAAATTCTGCCTTACCACAAGAAGATCTATCCTCAGAGCAAATCGAGGATGTAATTAGCGCACTAAATGAAATGGGTATTAATTTTGTTGATAACGAATATAATCCTGAAAGGGAAGAAGAAGTTGATAAAGAAAATACATTTACTGGAAATGTTTCTGATGAGGATGTCAGACGTACCGACGATCCAATGCGCATGTACTTACGCGAAATGGGTTCGGTTGGCCTATTGTCTCGCGATGGCGAAATAGCTATTGCTAAACGGATCGAGACTAGTCTTGAGATGATGATTGGCGGTATCTGCGAAAGTCCGCTAACTATCCGTGCACTTGTACACTGGCGTGACCAACTTAAAGACGGAACTATCCTATTACGCGACGTCATCGATCTGGAAGCTACTTATGGTGTAGAACATGCTACCCCAGATCCATCCTTGGATGGAAACGACAAAAAAAATGAAAATAATTCTGAAAAAGATAAACGTGCTAATAATAAAGAAGAAGATGAATACTCTGACGATAGTGAAGAAAACAATATATCTTTATCAGTAATGGAGGAACAACTAATTCCACAAGTATTAGAAAAATTTGATAATATTGCTAATACTTACAGTAAGCTTGCAAAAATGCAAAAGCGTCGAATTGATAAATTGACTCGTGGCGAACAGCTTGCTAGGGCAACTGAACGTAAGTACGACAAACTTAAAAGAGACCTAATCAAAGCTATGGAAAGCGTACGTCTGACCAATAGCAGAATCGATGCTATTGTAGAACAGTTATACTCATTAAATCGTAATATGATTCAAGCAGATACGCAACTTTGGCGCATGGCCGACAGTGTCAATGTATCTCGTAAATCATTTATGGAAGAACATTTTGGCAAAGAATTAGAACCTGGATGGGCTGAACGAGTTGCGAAAAAAAGTGAAAGCTGGAAACATTTTTTTAAAAATTATAGTAATCAGATCGAAAAACATCGTTTGAATTTAGCAAAAATTTCCTCTGACGCAGGACTACCTATTAGCGAGTTTCGTCGCATTGTGCAGACAGTGCAAAAAGGTGAACGTGAAGCGGCGAGAGCAAAGAAAGATATGGTTGAAGCTAATCTACGCCTCGTTATTTCTATCGCGAAGAAATATACTAATCGCGGTCTTCAATTTTTAGACCTTATTCAAGAAGGAAATATCGGCCTAATGAAAGCAGTTGACAAGTTCGAATACCGTCGGGGATATAAATTTTCTACTTACGCTACCTGGTGGATTAGACAAGCTATCACTCGCTCGATTGCTGATCAAGCTCGCACCATTAGAATTCCTGTACATATGATTGAAACTATTAATAAGTTACTTCGCACCTCACGACAAATGCTTCCAGAAATAGGTCGCGAGCCAACTCCAGAAGAGTTAGCGGAAAAATTATTAATGCCACTGGATAAAGTTCGTAAAGTACTAAAAATTTCTAAAGAGCCTATCAGCTTAGAAACACCAATTGGCGATGAGGAAGATAGCAATTTAGGCGAATTCATCGAAGATAAAAACGTTATACAGCCGCTAGATGCTGCTATACAAACCAATTTACGTGAAACAACCACGCGAATATTATCTAGCTTAACTCCGCGTGAAGAACGTGTATTACGTATGAGATTTGGCATAGGAATGAATACCGACCACACTCTAGAAGAAGTCGGACAACAATTTAGCGTAACTCGTGAACGAATTCGTCAGATTGAGGCTAAAGCACTACGCAAACTTAAACATCCATCGCGATCTAAAAAATTACGCAGTTTCTTTGAATGCTAACATTAGTCTATGAAATTAGATTAATGTTATTTTTAGGAAAACACGCAAGAAAATAATTAACTTTACTTATATAATGAATATTATACCTATCAATGTGTTTAAAGCAGTTATTATCTTTATTTAAAATAATTTAAAAAGACAATATAAAGTAAAATTATTAATTGGTAGTAATTTATAAGCTATATCAAGTGCTAATTATTAGCTAGTATATTTAAATAGCTGCGACTTAATCTATTTGATAAACAAATTATTTATAGTTATGGTGGGAATCTTAGATCTTATTTTATAAGCAAATCAGTGAATTGATATTCACTGCTAATGAATTAATTTTTGCAAACCTTTTATAATCAAGTTCTTTAATTAAGTTTTTAGCAAACCAAATAGCTGTTGTCTGCTTTATATAATATTATTTTTCTTATTTATTCATTAGGTATCAAGTTGTATAACTAAAACAAGTATTAATATCTAATATATTACATCAGAATCAATTTTTTAATGAATAGTAAATGCAAATAGATATAATCTAGAAGATATCTAACTTATTATACAATAATATTTAAAATGACATTAGCTATAACATAAAAATATGATTAATCTACTATAAGATATAGTGAAATATTCTCCTTATCTTTTTAAGGATAAGGGGAATATTCTTTTATCATCCTTACTAAGAAGTAAAATATTTTAGGAAAGCGAATTTAGTTAGCTATCATCGGCTTTGTATACAACAAAATATTTTTATTACTCAATAATACAAACTGGCGTATTCAAGACTAGGTTTTATTGACTAAAATCTTAACAAATCTTCTTTTATTTAATAAGTACTTGTTTTCCAAGCTAGGCTTAAGTAATTTGCTATCAATAATGTCTTTACACTTATTGATCATCTTCCTGCTCTATAATAGTATTTATTAAATAATGTATAACTTATACAGCATTATAATGTATCAAAAAGATAGTTTTAAAATTAAAAAATTTTTATAATTTTAAAACTAATTATTGTAGGGTTTTTGTAATTTAAATTTAGACAACCGGAGAAAGTTGAGTGTCTATTGATCATATAATTTTCATAGCACTAATTCAGGGTGTTACTGAATTTCTTCCTATAAGCTCTTCCGGTCACTTAATAATGATACCAACTATACTTGGCACTAGTGATCAAGGAATGATAATTGATGTAGCGGTTCATATGGGCACCTTATTGGCTGTTTGCCTATATCTATGGCGCTATATCAGTCGAATCATCCTCGGTAGCGTACGAGGATATCGAGATCCGGACTTTCGCCTAACTATGCAAATAATTTTAGCAAGCATATCTGTTATTTGCGTTGGTTCTGTTGTGAAGTATTATATAGATGATATTATTCGCTCTCCAAAGATAGTTGCTTGGGCAACTCTTGGCTTTGGCATTTTACTCGGAGTTGTCGATCGTTTTGGTATGACAAGCCGACGAATTGAACATATGTCCTACAGAGATGCTCTCATTATCGGGTTTGCCCAGGTACTCGCCCTGATTCCAGGCACCAGTCGTTCTGGCATAACTATAACAGTATCCCGGGCGCTGGGTTACGAACGACAAGAAGCAACTCGTTTTTCAATGTTAATAGGAATTCCAACAATTCTTGCTGCAGGAACAGCAATTAGTTTAGACTTATACAATTATAATGATCTTCAGCTTACTATCGATGCATGTCTAGCTGGTGGATTATCATTTTTTGCTGCTCTGATATCAATCACACTAATGATGAATTGGTTAAAGTGCGCAAGCTTTTTTCCATTCGTAATTTACCGTATCTTATTTGGAAGTGGATGGCTGATCTGGCTCTATAAGACATAAAAATTTGCTTACTCTAAATAATGTCATGCTTAACAAATAACGAGCATAAAATCATTCATTATATAACTACGCACAGGGCTTTCGCTAACTTAAGTATTTTTAAGGATTATTTTTCTTTCTAGAAAATTAATAGTCCTTTACTGTTATTTAATCAATTTATAACAAAGCTAGCCTTTTAAAAATACTCATTTGGTTTAATGTTAAATAGTATTTAACTTGTATTGTTATATACTTAATTTGTAAAATATTATATTATGCGCAGTATTAATATTTTGTATATTTTAGTTACGGCAATACTCAAATAAGCAAAACGCTCTCCAAAGCTACGGCGGCTATTATTCTTGCTGAAATTACAATTTAAGAAAGCATGGAATACAAAGCTTCATGCTTTTGTTGTGTAGATCAGGAAATAAATTTTGTTTATGCAGTATTGGATTTCTTAGCAATTATGCTAGGTGTATCCATATCTGCTGGTTAAAAATCTAAGCATAGTTTTTATTTATTTTCATAAGCAGTCATAAAACCCATAATAATTCTTGCTTAACATTCGTTATCCCTATTTAATATATTAGTCTTAAATATATTTTGACATAAACTAAATTCAACAGTCGTTGTCAAACTACAAAAATAGAATAGTTTAGAATAAAATGTTTAGTTTAAAAAAAGTAATATATCTACAATTTTCTCATATTAATCTTTAGGTATTTGCGGAAGCTAGCCTGGCTTAAAAATAATCTAATCGCTAAGTCAAATAGTAAGCTTAAGATATAATATAATTAATTCTTACAACATATAACAATTAATAATAGCTAAAAACATTTTAAATTGATTCACAATTAAGCACTTAATTAAAAAATTAATAGCTTATCATATACTAAAAACTACCTAAAATGGTAAGCTAATTAATAATATAAAGATAAGATATTTAAATAACTATTAAATATTTTTACTAAGATAGTATGATCAATAAATTATTATATCACACTATACTTTAGTTTTAAAAATTAAACTATATTCTAGATTTGCGCCAATAATTAGCATGTCAATCCTAATCAATAAATTTTTAATAAGAGGACATAAATTTATATAATTGTTTATAATTTTATGTCCAGTGAATTAGGTAAAAGAAGCGATTGCAATAAGTATCAAAATACAATTGTTGATGCAAATCAACAGCAATTAATTAATTTAAAAATTTCTTAGAGGAATTCTTTACTATTTGAAATACTAAAATGAAAGATTGTATAATATATAATAAACCAAACAATAAATTCCGCTAAAATCAATGCTAATTTAGTTAGTAAAATATATTTAAATTAAATAGAAAAATATTATATTAACTTTTGAGCCTGTTGTTAATAAAAACAAGTAAAGTAATTGATTAAAAATAATAAATAAAATGAATTGTTCAAAAAAAAACTAGCGTAACTAAGCTAAACAAGGTTTTCTTATTTTATAACATACCTTTCCATATCTCTATAAGACTAATGCATTATTACTTCTGTCTACAATAAGGAAAATAATTATTTTTATTGTATAGCTTTATACACTCATAAATTTTACCTAGAAGATAATAAGTATTGAAAATAAAATGGGTTATTTCCCGATTGTGAGTTTAAACGATAAAATACTTTTTATAAAATTTTTTTAGTTTGATCAAATCAACGTTTGATATTATAAGACTAGAATAATAGGCTAGTCTATATTACGGTTAATTAATAAGATTGACGCTTGTTTACTTAAAGTAAATTATTAACTGTGAAATATTTTACTTATCTAATTAACATTATTAATATTTTCTTATCCTAAAGCATATATAATGTATTGTATATTTTCTCTTCGACAAAGAAACCTTTAATATTTGGTTAATATTTTTTATAAAAGCACAAAGGTACCAAGCTATAGATTAGAGGTATTCTCTCTAACATTAGACAAAATAAAATACATCTAATTTTAATTCCTAAACTCCATTTATTCAGTTAGTTAAACTAATTATTAAAGTATAATTGTATTATTATACTTTAATAATATCAATCTAGAATAATAAAACTAAAATTTTTGATCAATGAATATACCTTAACTAAAAGTTATTCTTTCTGCATAATTAACACAAGGTAAATTCAAATATTTATTGTATAAAATTGATAGAGCTAACATTTTATATTCATGTATTATTTTTTTTTGGCAAAATTTATAAACTGCTTGATATTAAATCATTATACTAAATGGAATGATAAAACAAATGAAAAAATTAGCTAATTTTTAATTAAAATAAATAATTATGCTATTCCGTAATCCTTTTGATTGTTAGTTTCAACTTGTGAAATGAAGTTAATTACGATTTTGCGATCAAAGAAAACTAGATATCTACTGAATTTTGTGATTATATCAATGATATTTAATATGTTGCATTCTATAAGAAGATAAATAAGCCAATCGGCCATTAAACAAAAAATCACATCTCACTTCCTCTAAGGAAATAGTTATAATAATTACCTTGTACTATTGGAGAGTGTATTGATAATCAAATATCTATTAATTATTTATCATAACTATCAATAATAAATAGTAGTTTTAAAAAGATAACATACGATTCAAAAATACGCTAAACGCTGTAGGATCGCTCCAAACAAGGGATATTTCCACCACGGTGACATTTATTCGAAACCATAGTGGTAAGCGCGTAGCATCTTTCGATGTAGTCACTAAAATTGCATCTTCAAAAACCGCTTGTTCTACTAGCTCAATCAACTCAGATGATCTATAGGGATGATGATCAGCAAAAGAACGAAACCCAATCACCTTAGCGCCAATTTCTATTAGAGTTTCATGGAATTTATCCGGTCTACCAATTCCTGCAAATCCTAATACACGACGGTTGCGTAAAGACAAAGCAGCAGGAGATGGCTCTAACGCTCCATGTAATATTAAATGTTGATCGCCAATCAGTGATTTAATTTCCTTACGATCCTCGCCTATCAATAATACAGCATGCGCTTTTTGTAAAGAATCGTTCCATGGCTCGCGCAAAGGCCCAGAAGGAATTATTTGACCATTTCCGATTCCAATAACAGCATCAACTACAAGTAAAGAGATAGTTGGTACTACAGAAGGATTCTGCAAACCATCGTCCATAATAATAACATCACAGTCACTATTCTCCAACAATCTAGCACCATCAGCCAAACGACGTGCAACAACCGTTGGAGCTATTTCAGTCAACAAGATAGACTCGTCCCCTACATCAGCGAATGTATGCACAGTTAAGTCAACATGTAAAGTTCCAGCATATCGTCCACCATAGCCCCGTGACAATAATCCAACTCGCTTGCCGTCATCAATCAACTTATTAGCAATGGCTAACACAGTTGGTGTTTTACCAGCACCGCCTACTATAGCATTACCTACGCAAATTAGTGGCAAACTCGAACGATACGGTTTCGTTATCGCTTTGCGAATATCGGTAACTAATCTCCAAAGCCAGCTAATCGGTATCAGAGTCAACGTTAGCCAACCACCGTTTTGCCAAAACCTAGGTGAAATCACATGGGTTTCTCGGGAAGCATTGGTTCTAATGCCTCCAAAATAAAATTAATTTTAATAGCTCTCGCCATAGCGACTCTTCGCGCACATGCCCCCATTTTACTTGTTGTTACTGGATCGTCTAGTAAATCTCTAACCGTTTTAGCTAAGCTACCAGCATCATTAACCTCTCGTGCCCCGCCAGCTGCAAGAAGAGCATCAGCAGATTCACGATTATTCGCTATAAGTGGACCGAATATTAGTGCAGTACCGCAATAGGACGCTTCCATCGGATTATGACCACCTACTTTTACCATAGAGCCAGCTAAAAAAGTAATTGGTATCACACTGTAGAAAATAGCAATCTCGCCCATCGTATCAGCTAAGTATACAGAAGTTCTTTCTTTTATTGGCTGATTAGCGGAACGACGAGCTAGGCTTAATCCATTTCTTTCCGCCATACAAGCAATCTCATCGCTTCGATTTGTGTGGCGTGGCACAATCACTGTTAGCAAGTTTGGTTTACTCTTAACGATCTGAGCATGAGCATCAAAAACGATCGCATCCTCTCCTCGATGAGTGCTAGCAGCAAGCCAAACCGGACGACCAGCAATAGCGTTTCGCAATGTTGTAGCAATTTTTATATCTACTTTTGGAGGAACAATGGAATCTTTTAAATTACCCACATAGCGTACATCAACACAACCCAAGGCAAGGAAACGTTTTACTTGCTCATGATTAGCAGCGAGCACCAGGTCAAATGCGCCAAACAAAGGCTTGGCTAGATTACCTATACTTTTCCAGCGTTGAAATGTGCCAAAAGACAATCTACCTGAAACAATAACCATATGGATGCCGCGTCTATCAGCTTCACTCACCATAGTTGGCCACAAATCTGACTCCATCCAAATAGCTAAATCTGGCCGCCAATAATCAAGAAATCGCTCCACCCAAGCCAGTCGATCGATTGGTATAAACTGATGAATCACCCCTTCAGGTAATAATTTACAGATAAAATTACCTGAAGTAACAGTGCTAGTAGTGAGTAACAAAGTAACCCATGGCTTAGTATCATGCAGAATTTTAATTAAAGCAAGCAGCGCAGCCGCCTCGCCTACACTGACGGCGTGCAACCAGATCAATCTGCCTGATGGACGGGATTGAGTAGCTATACCGCGTCGCTCTTCTAAACGAGCTTTATTCTCCTTTCCTTGCAATACTTTTAATCTAAAATAAACATCAAGAAATAATCCTAACAATGTAGCAATCGCTTTGTATATTTGTAAAATCACGTCGATACACCCTGTTGTGGAGGATCCGGTGCTGTAGGTTCCATCCCCAAATAATGGTCTGCCGCATTTGTCACATTGGTTAGTATTCCTTCGACTAAAAGGCGTGCTTGTTCTCGATTATCTTCTTTAGTAAGATGAATCGGTGCACCAATCATAACTACCCCATTGGTAAATGGTAGAGGAAATAAAAATCGATCCCATGAAGCAATTTGTATACACGGGCGCAAGCTACAAGTAAATGGAAGTACTGGAATGCCTGTATATCGTGCCACCTCAATTACGCCAGGCTGGCATCTCATACGAGGTCCGCGTGGTCCATCAGGAGTAATTGCTACCGGATAGCCCTTTTTCAAAGCACGCAACATACCACGCAGAGCATTCATAGGCTTACGTCTGGTTGAGCCCTCAATCGGTAAAGTAATAAAATCCGACATTGCTTCACTTATCATACGACCATCAGAGTGGGATGAGTGTAGCATCGCTAGCGGCTTACCACGTGGCCAACTACTAGGAATTAAACCAAGACGATTGTGCCAAAAAATCACTAAAAAAGGTTCGCCACTAGTGATAATAGCGTCAGATTTTTGATCTATGTATCGTTCAATGTTAATCGTTGCGAAAAGCATGCGAATATAAGCACGTGTAACTTTAGTTAAAATAGTATAACCAATATAACTACGAACAATAGATTTCAGCATAAACTTAGCTGATGATTACTAAATTAGTAAAAGGCATGATTTGATGTACTAACATTTTTTTATAAAATTTATTTATTTTAATAAATATAGCGTTAAAAAATGACATATTTTTCTTTCATCTAGATTGTTCTTTGCAAAAGATAAATTGCTTAAAGTAATAAATTTTTATAGGCAAGCTGTATAGCACACTTAGTATTGTCATTAAATTAATATATTGCCTTTTAAGGCAACTTTAGCTAGTTAAAATTAAACAGAATAAAATAAAAATCATATCTAATAATTAATCTTTTACTGAAGAATGTAAAAATGCTTTTTGATTTTAGTTTTAATAAAACATATTTTATATTTTTTAATTAAAAAATGCTATTGGTATTAATTTATTTTAACAATTACTTGATTAAGTAATAGGGATTTATTTTGTTTAATCTTGGCCGATAATTGCGAATTATAAGCTGATTTTTATTAGCAAAGTAGAATTTTTCATAAAAAACTCATCATAACATAGAAATAATTTATTATTACGTATAAATTTTAAAAAATAAAATGCAAAAAATATCATTGAATTATTAATCAATTTTATAACATCAAACCACAATAATCTAACATGATAAGGCGTTAGCTTAACCATCTTTTGTCTTAGTATTATTTTCTAAAATAATTAAGCATTTTTAGGAAAAAAATAATTCAACTACAATACCAATATGGTTTAATAAAAGTATGGCTAACGTTATGGTAATTTATTGCACAATAATATTATTGAAATTAATCTTCAGGTATAAATAAAAATTAAAAAGCCTATTATTAACTTAATATAGCTTTAGATAAATAAAATTACTCATAATCCAAAAAACACGCAATAAAGAAAACAAGTAATTATATACTTAACTTTTGCTAAGTATTAATTTTGATAAAATTCGTGAAACACAATTGAAAATAGGATCAATGCTAATTCACTTATAGTATAAATTAGCAAAAATAAAAATTAATATGATCAAATTAATCGAAATAAATATCAATTATAATTGACTATAGTATTTAGATAAATATAGCACAATTTAAGATAATGAAATTATTTCTTAAATATTACCTAATTACATAGCAATATCTAAAATATAATGCAAATTCAATTACCGGCCTTGCCAAGGCAAATGCTAAATTTTAGCATCGTATTAATTTTTAATTTGGCAGTTAAATCAATCAAAATGTTTTAATTGCAATACTTAAAAATAAAAAAACAAATATGAAATTGTCATTTATCCATTTGATCTATAGTGATTAAAATGCGATAGCATATAGCTAAGTTTTGCTTAAATAAATTGATTTATCAAAATGCGACTAGCATTAGTAGTAAAAGTACTCTTTTTAAGAATAGTAAATTAAAGTGCAAGATGCTTTCTTAACTACATTATTGATTATATCTTGTACTATAACTTATTATTTAAATTAAATTACTTTAAATTAAAAAAGAAAGATCAATTTTATTTTGTTTTAATAATGACAGTAATACACTTGCATTGGTTAATTATTTACCTGAATGGTAATATATAGTTTGCTATGGATCAGACAATTTTCGATATTATTCTTATATAAATATGCAGATTAAACAACATTATCTTTTTGATAACATCGAATGTTAGTTGAATTAAGTAAGAGTTAACGTTAATTTTCAGTATTCGTTTAGTATAAAAATGACGATGAATTGCATAGATTATTTACTCGATAAAATATCATTGCTTTTGATCATAAGTCTTTATGCAAAGATAAAATAGTATCTGCTTTAGTCTTATTTCAAATGCGATTGGGTATTAGATCGATATATCATTAACTTCATATATTACCATTGCTAATAGTGCCTGATAAATTGAAGCTACCTAAGCCGCTCGATAAATTTAGTAATTATTATTATCTTTGTAATATTCTAAGATATTTATTATTCATTTGTTTTGAAATTTAGATATAAAAATCCTTAACAATATATTTATAATTGTATAATCTATTTTAGATCAATGGAGCTTTATAGTGCCCTAGTACAATAACTAGCTTCAAGCTACTAAAGATTTATAGCTTCAAAAAAAAATCTCTTTAAGCTCCTCTATAAAATGAGTGCTTCTCTGTTATAGAGACGTCATTTTCTGTTCACAAATAAAGTACATTATCCAAAATAAAATACTTTATTATACTGCTTGCAACTATTGACATCACTTAAATCATGTTCATGTAGCAAAACTCTGAAAGATAATTAACAATAAAAATAGTTTTTTGATTAATAAATAAGAGGCCTATAACAAATGGCATATTTTAACTTTCTTCGCAAGAAACAAAGGTCATTGATTAATATACAAGAAATACAATAGCTTAACAGCTTTGTTTCTTGCGAAGAAATAATAAAGTTATTAGATGAAACGAATAAATTTACTGCAGAGTACTCCAATAGAAGAT
This sequence comes from Candidatus Endolissoclinum faulkneri L2, assembly GCF_000319385.1. Classification (GTDB taxonomy): domain Bacteria; phylum Pseudomonadota; class Alphaproteobacteria; order Thalassobaculales; family Thalassobaculaceae; genus Thalassobaculum; species Thalassobaculum faulkneri. The sequence continues at coordinate 1,282,058 of NC_019566.1, forward strand.
AATTACTGGATGCCAGGCGAGTTTGAGCCTCATTCTGGAACTTGGATGTTGTGGCCTGAGCGTAGCGATAATTGGCGCAACGATGCTGTGCCGGCAGAAAAATCTTTTGCTGCTGTTGCCCAAGCCATTGTCGCTGTCGAGTCATTAAAAGTTGGGGTTTCTACGAGAAGGCTAGCGCGGGCAAAATCTGCATTGCCCAGTGCAGTCACCTTAGTAGAAATGGAAAGTAATGACGCATGGATGCGTGATGTTGGTCCCACCGTCGTAATCAACAATAAAGGTTCTAAGAGAGCAGTTGACTGGATGTTCAATGCTTGGGGAGGTACAGAACATGGTTTATACCAGGACTGGCAAGCAGATGATGCGGTGGCAGGTATCGTAGCCAAAAACGAACAGATGGATCATTATCGCGCACCATTGATTCAAGAAGGAGGAGGCATCCATAGTGATGGAAAAGGTACTATCTTTGTTACCAAAGAGTGTGTGCTTAGTAGTGGTCGTAATGCTAGGTTAGGCTATAGATTATGTGAAGAGATATTAAAATCTTACAGTGGAGCAAGTCAAGTGATTTGGCTACCATGTGGAATATATGCAGATGAGACTACGGGACACATCGATAATCTGTTACACATAGCTGGACCAAATATAATCTTTATCACATGGACTGACGATCCATGTGATAAACAATATGTGCGCTCAGCCAAAGCATTATCTATACTGGAAAGCACGCGTGATATTCAAGGTAATCCTTTCCGCATCATCAAATTGCCTACGCCAGGTCCACTGCATATGACAGATCATGAAGCAAGTGGTATTGTATCAGGGTCAGGAAATAAATCCCGTAAAGCAGGGGATCGATTGGCTGGATCATACACAAATTTCTATTTAGCTAATGGTCGTGTTTTAGTTCCCCTACTCGATCCACGCACTGACGATAACGCATGCCTAATCATCGGTGACGCATTACCTGATCGAGAAATTATTCCTATACCAGCACGCGAAATATTGATTGGAGGTGGTAATATTCATTGCATAACACAACAGATCCCGCTATAAATTATTATTCGCATATTTGCTCTTACGCATCCTTTTATGGTATAGTATCACTATACCATCATTACTGTTTTACCTAAAATCTTTTTGTTGGCACCTAATGTAGCATCAAAATAGATGGAAAAATTCCTTTGCAGCATGCAATGAATGCTTGAACTTTAATACCCACTATCATTACTCAATGCTTGGGTAATCAGATAATCTGTAGGACACATAGTAATCAAATTTACTAGCCTATAAATTTGATTACTATTAACTCTAGATGATTTTTAAAATCAACTTTAATCCCAAACAAAAAAAGAGCAAACATTCGTATAAATCAGTTAAAACGTCCATGGCAGTGCTTATATTTCTTTCCAGACCCACACGGACATCGCTTGTTACGTTGAACATTGCCCCAAACTGCCGAGCTATTCGGCTCTGAAGTTTTCCAATCGATGGGTAAGTGCGGAAATAAGGTCGTCATTTTATCCCTATCTGTGAGCGATACTGCCTGATGATTATCTTTAGTAACTGAACGAATCGCATTACTATTTATTAATTGATTGTTCTTCGTGCGATGAATACCAGTTTTGCCTGCAGTAATTATTTCAATATCATCTGATGATTGTGCGCGGATTTCTAGATGTGCAATTGTAGAAGTTACGTTACTACGTAAATCAGTTAACATCTTCTCAAACAAGCAGAATGCTTCGCGTTTGTATTCATTTAACGGATCTCTTTGAGCATAAGCTCTTAAGCTTATACCTTGGCGAAGATAATCAAGCGATAACAAGTGGTCCTTCCACAATTGATCTAAAATATGTAATAGTAACTGTTTTTCAGCTATTCGCATCAGTGTAGAGCCAAAATTTATATCCTTCTGACTCAAATGAGCATTAGAAAATTCACGAACGCGTTCCAAGATATCTTGCTTAGTTATGAATTCTTCCTTAGCCCATTCAACCAGAGGTGGAGTTATACCAAGCAAATTTTGCACCTCACTACACAACAATTCAAAATCCCACTGATGAGAGTATGAGCCTTCTTCAATGACCTGACTAACAATATTATCGATAGCTTCGTTACGCATATCGATAACCAACTCATGTACTTCAGGCAAGCGCATAATCTCCCTACGTTGTTCATAAATTATCTTGCGCTGATCATTCATAACATCATCAAATTTCAATAGTTGCTTACGGATCTCAAAATTACGAACTTCTACTTTATGTTGTGCCTTTGCCAACGCCTTATTAATCCATGGATGAACAACTGCCTCCCCTTCTTGCAGGCCAAACTTTTGTAGCATCCCGTCAATCAATTCAGAACCAAAAATACGCATTAAGTCATCTTCCAAGGACAAGAAAAATTTAGAGCGCCCTGGATCACCCTGACGGCCCGAACGACCGCGTAACTGGTTATCAATACGCCGACTCTCATGACGTTCAGTAGCAATCACATATAAACCACCTGCTGCTAATGCTTTGTTTTTATTTGCTTCAAATTCAGCAGTAACCTTCTCAACGATTTGTAAGCGTGCAGACTCATCATACACCCCTTCTAGGGCCTGAACTAAACACATCTCTATATTACCACCCAACTGGATATCAGTACCGCGTCCTGCCATATTAGTAGCTATAGTTACAGAACCAGGACGCCCGGCCTGGGCAATTATACGAGACTCTTGTTCATGGAAGCGAGCATTCAAAACTTTATGTGGAATTTTGCGCTGTTTTAAAATTCTAGAAACAGCTTCTGAATTTTCGATTGATATGGTTCCAACCAGTACCGGACGTTCAGAATTACGACATTTCTCAATCGTTTCTACAACAGCTTCATATTTTTCTTTAATGGTTCGATAAACTTCATCGTCTTCGTCAATACGTGCAACAGGGGCGCTAGTGGGAATCGCTACAACCTCGAGTTGATAAATTTCTTGAAATTCAGACGCCTCTGTCATTGCCGTACCAGTCATGCCGGCCAGCTTAGGGTAAAGACGAAAATAGTTTTGAAAAGTTATTGAGGCCATAGTCTGGTTTTCATTTTGTATAGCAACTCGTTCTTTAGCCTCTAGTGCTTGATGCAAACCATCGGAATAACGACGACCATCCATGGCACGTCCAGTAAATTCGTCAATAATGACCACTCGATTATTTTTTACAATATAATCCGTGTCACGCGAAAAAAGCTTGTGAGCTCGTAAAGCTTGATTAACTTGGTGTACTAAGCTAATGTTTTGTACGTCGTACAGCGTACCCATACGTATAATACCAGCGTTACTAAGCAATAATTCGATCTTGTCAGTACCTTTGTCAGTTAAAATAATTGTTCGTTGCTTCTCGTCTTTTTCATAATGATCTTCTTCTAAATACAAAATCAACTCGTTAATCTGACTATATAATTGTAAATTGTCTTCGGCTGGTCCAGAAATAATCAACGGTGTACGAGCCTCGTCGATCAAAATCGAATCTACTTCATCAACAAGAGCATAATGAAAATCCCGCTGAGTCATATCTTCAAGTCGAAACTTCATGTTATCTCGTAAATAGTCAAAACCAAATTCGTTATTAGTGCCGTATGTTATGTCGCAAGCATAAGCCGCTTTACGTTCACGATCCTCAAGATCGTGCACAATACAGCCAACTGTTAAACCAAGAAAATTATAGACTTTACCCATCCAGGCAGCATCACGCTGGGCTAAATAATCGTTTACCGTCACCACATGAACACCGCTGGCAGGCAAAGCATTTAAATATGCCGGCAAAGTCGCAACCAGGGTTTTACCTTCTCCGGTTTTAATTTCAGTAACTCGACCCTGATGCAAAAAAATACCACCTAAAATTTGAACATCAAAATGGCGTTGCCCAAGAATTCTTTTAGCTGACTCTCGCACCACCGCAAATGCTTCTTCCATAAGATTGTCGACTGTTTCGCCGGCAGCTAAACGTTTTCTAAAAAAAGCAGTCTTCTTCTGTAAAGCTTCATCTGATAAACTTGCAATACTTACCTCAAGATTATTAATTGCATCGATATGCTTTTGCATTCCCTTGACAATGCGATCATTCTGCGAACCAAATATTGCCCTAGCAATGCCCCCAAGCATGGAAAAATCCTCGATAAAAATACGTAAAATACCGATGTAGCGCTGCAACTAAGAAATTTAGGCGTGAAACCATGCTCTGTCAACGCAGGTGGCTAATCAAAAAAATCTATTAATCGTATTAATGCATTACTTTATTTTAAAATAAATTAAACTGAGTATAATTGTTTGTAATTGAGATTTTATACGAAGCTAAAAAAATAAATTATAGCTCATGGCGAGCAATTTTTGCTTACTAGACAGTAAGTATTTTGGATCATCATGCTAACTTTTATTAACAAAGTTAATAAAATGCATCATAATATTTTTTTCTTGCTACTTTATTACTATCTATCTTAGATTATTTAACTTTAAATATTGTGCAGAGTTCAAAATTTAACAAAAGTACTAAATAATTATAATACGTATATATATCAAATATTTACCAGCAAATTCAATCGCAGAATAAAGCTAGATAATTTGATATGTATGAGTTCACTTTTTAATCTAAATTAGATATAATTATTATACTACAACCTAACATAAAGTGTAGTATACATAATTACCCATTTAGGTAATTTGATAGAACGAATAAAACTCTGCTCAATAAATATGCTTGCTGGGAATCAAAAACGTTTCTAACACTAATCATAAATAGGATTACGCTAATCTAGATATTGCACACACACCTGCGCATAAGTTTTGAAAGGACACTCGTATGTTGTTCTCCCTGCGCCGTGCGATCGGTGCGGCTTTAATTTTGCTTAATATTGCGGTCTGTAGATCGGTAATCGCGGAAGACCATAAATCAAGCACAACCAAAGAATCGTCTCTTGATTTATCCACTGTTGTTGCGCGTGTTGGTGATAAAAAGATCACGTTTGGCGAATTGATGAAAATGAGAAACCATCTGCCGGAACAGTACCAAAAATTGCCGTTAGAAACTATCTACAGACCAATGCTTAATCGAGCAATCGATCATATACTAATTACTAGAGAGGCTCTCGCTAGCGGAATAGCAGAAAATGATGACGTAAAGGCGCTAATTAAAGAAGCAAAAGATCGAGTTATTACCGAAGCATATCTGACTCAGAACATTGCCTCGAAAGTAACTGATGATCTTCTACGCAAACGATATAAAGAAATTATTGCCAATCGGGCTGGTAAACAAGAAATTAAAGCACGGCACATCCTGCTGGAAAGTGAAAAAGAAGCCAAAAATATTATTAAAGAGCTTAATAAAGGTACTGATTTTGCTAAGTTAGCCATTGAGAAATCGACTGATCCATCAGCCGTTCGTGGTGGTGATCTTGGTTGGTTTCAGGCTGATCAGATGGTGCCAGCATTCTCAGATGTAGCGTTTACCTTAAAGCCTGGAACTTACACTAAAGTACCAGTAAAGAGCCAGTTTGGCTGGCATATAATTCTTCTAGAAGATAAACGCATAGCCACCACACCTAATTTCGATCAAATGCATGAACAACTTACTGCTGATATAACTAGTGAGTTAATTTACTCACATTTAAAAACGTTACGCAAAAAGTCTAATGTTTATCGATTTGATATGAATGGTAAACCATTACTAGAACATGAGTGATAAATTAATCATCGTTAGATTGTTAAAACTAATAGAAAGTAATAATCATGAAGCCGCTTCCGGTTTCTCCGCTAGCACCAAATAAAAAACAGATTTTAACGCCTATTGCTGGTTGCCGAATGGCTTCCCGAAAAGCTCGTATATACTACGACGGACGTTGTGATATGCTATTGATGGCTTTTGATCCAGGAACAACCGTCGCAGGCGTTTTAACATCCAACCAAATGTCAAGCCCTTCGATTAATTGGTGTCGGAAACATCTTTCTTCCGGTACAGCTCGCGGTCTTGTAGTAAATGCCGGTAATGCAAACTCCTTTACAGGAGCACATGGAGTAATAGCATGCGCCGAGACAGCAAAATCAGCGGCAGCAGTACTTAGATGCGAGCCAAAAGAAATCATGATAGCATCTACTGGTGTCATAGGCGAACCCATACGCTACGAGCGAATAATTGAGAATCTACCAGCAGCACAAGCAGGACTAGTGGATGATGCATGGGAAATTGCAGCAGCTACCATCATGACTACTGATACTTTTGCAAAAATGGCATCACGCACGGCAATTATCCACGGAGAGGCTGTGAAAATTAACGGAATTGCTAAGGGATCTGGTATGATCGCGCCTAATATGGCAACGACTCTATCTTTCATTGTAACCGATGCTAAATTACCCTCATCTTTCCTTAAGACATTGCTAACCCGCGGAATAGAGCGTAGCTTTAATTTAATAACCGTTGATAGTGATCAGTCCACTAACGACATGGCAATGATGTTTGCTACCTGCAAAAGTGGTCCACAAAATATAAAAATTAGTACTACAAAAGATCCTGCTTTACGCGACTTCCGCAGACAATTGTATGATCTACTGCATGATCTGGCAATACAAGTCGTGAGTGATGGTGAAGGGGCAAGCAAATTGGTTAGCGTTGCAGTTTCCGGCGCTGCTTCCACACTAGCAGCTAAGCGAATCGCTATGTCCATAGCTAATTCACCTCTAGTGAAAACTGCGATTGCTGGAGGAGACGCTAACTGGGGCCGCATAGTAATGGCAGTCGGTAAATCTGGTGAGAAAGCAAACCAGGATAAGCTTAGCATTGCTATTGGTGGCATTGAAGTAGCAAGTAATGGAATGCGTGTAGAAAGTTATGATGAGTCAAAGGTTGCTAATCATATGAACAATAAAAATATTGACATTGCAGTAGATGTAGGAGTAGCCCGTGGACGATCCAAAGTATGGACCTGCGATTTAACTCACAAGTACTTAGAGATTAATGCTGATTATCGTAGTTAAAATTTCCTTATGCATCTAGCAAGAGCATAAAGTATCCAGTAAGCACACAGTAGTTGTGCTTTTTGCATTTTACTACACAATCGATTGATAAAAATACAGCATAAAATTACTAGCAAGTCTAGTAATAAGCATTGGACTCGCCTAGTCTATTATCTGTAGTATCGTACGGGTTATAAGATAATAAAATCTTTGCTAACTGTAACAAGTTATAATGAATGCATATCAATTGAATTTAGCTAGTACGCATTTTGTACTTATTGATAAGTAATGCTACTTAGATTTGATTGCAAAATACATGATAATGACCACTAGGTCCAATTCTATAAAAAACTTTTTTATTCTAAATGTTGACGCAGGCAACCGACTATTTCTTTATCGCTAAAAAATTGAGCAATTTCAACCCTAGCAGCTACAGCTGAATCAGAACCATGAACAGAGTTTTCGCCTATCGACTTAGCAAAAATTTTGCGAATGGTGCCGTCAGCAGCCCGAGCAGGATTAGTATCGCCCATAAGATTACGGTAAACACTTATCGCGCTCTCACCCTCTAATACCTGAACTACGACCGGAGAAGATATCATAAAATCCACAAGTTCGTCAAAAAATGGACGATCCTTATGAGAATCATAAAAAATATTAGCTTGCTCTTTAGTCATCCTAATCCGCTTCTGAGCAATGATGTGCAAATCAGAATTTGCTATCGCAGTGTTGATTGCATTAGTCAAATTACGCTTGATAGCATCCGGTTTAATTATAGATAAAGTACGTTCTATAGCCATTGCTCTCTCTTCGATTAATTTAACTATTAATTAAATTACTTCTATAAAAACTAACAATTTGTCCGGTAATTTCACTGCGCATCATAGTAACAAAATAATACCAACAAGTGTTTACTTATACGATTAAAAAACAAAAATGTTTCAAGCTATTTTGAGCCAAGAACCATTATTTTTTTGACGCCAGTAAGTAATTACATGTCCAGCATCACGCGCTAACTTCCAACGTAGTCTTGCAGCAGCAATCGACTTATGATTATGACCATCAAACAGATCAAAAACTCGCTTAAAACTGCTCAAGTCAAAAGCTTCCACTCGTTCAATAATAAATAAGAACCTAGCTCCATTTGGATTCTCATTTCGATGAGTAAGCCAAATTGGTTGCAAATTAGCATTATCGTATTTCTGCGCTCCATGAGGCAGCCAAGATCTTTCATCATATACCCAAAGATGATAATCAAGAGCTTGTACTTTTTCGGCTGAAGCTAGAAGTACAATTGCACGTTCTCTCGCTGCTAAAGTTTTACACAGCAATTTAGGTAAGGCTTTATTCACAGTTATAGACGTCAGATGGTAAAATATAATTTCAGTCATATTGGTTATCGATCTAAAGACTTGTAGTATGCATTTATACAATTAATGCTCTAAATTTCTATGACCACCACTAGTAACAATACACTAAAAAATTTCTTGCCTAGCATAAATATTCTGCCTTAACCGTAAATAACAATTATATTAAACGCATCACATGCCAAAATGCCATCAAGTATTCCATCTAAACTACACTCTGTAAAATAGCAAGCGTTACTTAAAATCTATTTAGTTTAAGGTGCTTAATTAAATTCTACCAGCCTACTAAAACACTATACTAATTCTAAACAAGCCCAATTAATAGTCTAAACATTGAGAAAAAAATGTACCATATAAATTTACTAAGAGTAGATGATTTTTGGCTGATAAATTTTCTTTAGTAAGACTTTAAATAAAAAACATATAGTTGTCTTCTTTTCTAAAAGAAAAAAACATCTGCCTAATTCGATATTTAGAATAAATTATTGCTCTTCTTATATTAATTAATTTATCAAAGCCAAAAATATAAACAATAAATAACGCCGTTTACGAAAGTAACTATCATTACTTAGCCTCAATTCATAATTAAATTTAGCAAACGCCAAATAATTCAGACTAAATTGAAGTTATATTTCAGAATAAATCGTAAAAATATCGCATTAAGCACCATACTGTAACCAAGCACAAAAACTTACTCACGTAAGTGAGTAAAAATCAATACTAATCTTACTAGCTAATGATTCAAGGACATAGAATAAAGAATTCTATTTTATATCAAATATTTAAATTAATTAAAAAATATATTGAATTAGTAAAACAACAATAGTTCGCACGATAAAGCTAAGAATTATAACATTAGATTTGTTATAATTAGTTTGTAATAATACACTCATCTCTTTATATAAGTTGATATACTGACATCAAACAATAAAAAAATTACATAAACCTCTCAAAACTTATGCGTAAAATAATTAATACTTTAAAAGTAACAACAGTGCTAAATCTTCAATAAAAATAATTTAAAAAGCGTATATATGATACAGTAGCATTTATCACCACTAACTATAATCTAAAAAAAAACATAACCAAACCAATAAGGTAGTGTAAGTACTGGCAACCAAATCGTCAAGTATTACGCCAATTGGACTACGCATATTATGATCAATCCAATTTGCTGGAAAAATTTTAACAATATCAGCAAAGCGAAAAATAATAAAGGCAAGCCACCAATACATTGGGTTTAGCGGGCAAAACACTAAAGTTAACCACTGACCAGCCATCTCATCAATTACCACCACTTCGGGATCATGAGTACCAGTATTTTCTATGTATATCCAAGTTGCCCATGTACCTAACCCAGTGGCTAAAATTGCAGTAATTAGCAAAAACACACGTCCATTACTTTGTTGGGCAATTGGCCAAGCTGAAACTGCTGCTATCATCGAGCCCCAAGTTCCTGGCGCTTTGGGAAAATAACCAATTCCCAGTCCGGTAGCGATCAATTTCGCTATGTGGGTAAAGAAGTAGTGACGAAGGCTAAAAAAAAATCTATTCACGGGACCATTGTTGCTGGAATTGCTATAGTTGCAGCAGCCTGCACAGCAATGCCGTTAGCACAGCCGAAAAAATCAAGTCTTTCAGTAGTTGTAGCCTTTACTGATACCCGTATTATTGGGATGCTACAGATCTTTGCAATACAATCACGCATAGCTTCACGGTGCGGGTTAATCTTAGGGAAATCACAAATCACTATAAGGTCCAGATGACGAATTTCTCCACCAGCCTTACGAAGTTGATTACAAGCATGTAATAAAAACTGATTAGATGCTGCCCCATCCCATTGCGGATCGCTGTTTGGAAAATAAACACCTATATCTCCTAACCCAAGTGCTCCTAGCAAAGCATCAGTAATAGCGTGCAAAACAACATCAGCATCAGAATGACCAAAAAGTACCTGATTATGCGGAACAACAATACCTCCTAACAAAAGGCCTTTACTGTCGCATTTTAGATTATCTACTAAACGATGCACGTCGAATCCAATACCAACACGCGTTTCCACGGCTCCAGCTAGCAAGCGCTCAGCCAATGCAAAATCCTCAGCCATAGTAATTTTCATCGAATCCTCCGAGCCCTTGACTAGAATTACTGTTTCCCCCGCCCATTCCATCAGAGTTGCATCATCAGATGCAGAGATATTTTTGTCCCTTGCAAGACGATGAGCTTTGAGTAAATTGTCGAATCGCATTCCTTGAGGCGTTTGGGCTCGCCACCATTCATTATGGCTCGGATAGTTCATCGAAATACATTTTGTCTCCACTTGACGTTTTAAGGTATCAACTACCGAAATCACAGGTAAGGCGGCAGTTGACATTTCCAACGCGTCCAATACTCGATCAATTACTATAGTTGGAACTAGTGGACGTGCAGCATCGTGAATCAGGACTAAATCTGGTTTATCTTTCAATGCCAAACTCTCTAAGCCATTTAATACCGAAGATTGACGTTTGGCAGCTCCAATCACAGGAGGAGATAAGTCAAGCCCATCAACAACTACCTCGTATAAAGTACGATGTTCCTCTGCAATTATTACTCGAACATAATCAATTCTAGGATGTTTTCGAAAAGTTAATATTGCTCGACGCAACACAGGTATACCACCAAGCAACCGATACTGCTTAGGCAAATCGCTGCCAATACGCATACCTTTTCCAGCAGCAAGAATTAAGACAGTAGTAATCATTACCTAAACTATATAAACCTTATTATTCAATAATAGGTAGAGCAATCCACCAAACAGTATATATCAAGTTATGATAATATTTGATATACAATATTAAAGAATTACTTAAGAATAATAAAAATACGGCTAGCTAGCGTTTTTGCCGATAAACAAGACTAACGATCATTGCCAATTTATATTGGCCAGCAATTAAGCGCCTCGAATTTTGCCTGGTCCAGTTTCTACCGGAGTATCTTGTCGAGAACCCCACTCAGACCATGAACCATCGTATATAGCTACATCTGGATAACCAAGACGAAAAGCAGAAATCGCTACATTACAAGCTGTTACGCCAGAACCGCAAGAAGCTATTATTGGTTTCGATAGATCAATACATGCATTATCAAATATCATAGCTAGTTTATTAGCATCAATCGATAACATAGTTTTCTTATCGAAGAATTCACTGCTTGGGATAGATATCGAACTTGGAATATGACCAGAACGCATTCCCTGCCGCGGTTCAATCTCTTCACCAGTAAAACGAGCAAAAGGACGAGCATCAATAATATTCGCATCGCCAGCATTTACTGCTGCTAGCACTTCGTCACATGATTTAACAAGTCCGCAGCGAAAAATTGCATTGAAATTAGCTAAAGAACGATTTTTTATTGAGCCCGTCTCTACTAAATATCCTTCAGCCTGCCATTTTGGCAAACCACCATCAAGTACAGCAACTTTGTCGTGACCAAATAATCTAAACATCCACCAAGCCCTAGCGGCAGAATACATTCCATAAGTGTCATATACTACAACTATTTTATCGTTGTTTATGCTAAGTTTACTTACTTCTTTCGAAAAAATTTTTACGCTGGGAATCATATGAGGCAAGGAATTATTAAGATCACATATTGTATCAATATCAAAATGCTGAGCACCTGGAATATGGCTATCTAAAAATTCTGCTTTAGCGTCACGCTTAAGTGAGGGCATGTGATAAGTACAATCAAGCACAATTACATTAGAATTATTTAAATTATTCGCTAACCACTTGGCGGTAACAAAAGCATCAGTCATCGTTACATTTTCCTAACTAAGCTATTATACTTGATAAAATTAACTCATTAATTTAGAGTAAACTGTTTTAAATTTTCAGTATGAATAAGCATGGCAATATACAGTGATATAGTTCTCAATTTATGATCAAATGTCAAAAAAAAGCTTCAAAAAAAACGATATAATTAATAATTAACTGTAATCTAATCATTAAAACTAATTTGTATTGGTTACTTAAACAAGCATATTATCAGATTAAAAATTAATACCAAATATCAGGAAGAATTTTCCTATGCTTTTGTAAATTAGAATTAAATACTTAATTTACTATTAGTATATTAGTAACCGCATTAAAATAGTTAATGAAGTGATTTCCGTATCCTGTAATCCTACTTTAGTCCTATCGGACAGCAATTTAATTTTTTAGTAGATGATATAGCCAATATATTTAATATATTGTTATAATTCGGTGATTTTTGCTATTTAATTTGACTAAATACCAAACCTAACTAAATAGGTATCGAACAAGTAATTTATTTACAATTATTAAGATAGTTTAGGAATTTTAATTAAAGCTTTTATTAAATTCAATTACATCAAATTATACCAAATAAAAATAATCTCTATTATAAAGATATTTACCTAAAAATTTAAACGATTAGTGTTAACAACCATTATTCAATGTTAAAATAAATTGTACCTATTACAAAAATATTTTAAGGATAATAATCCAAACTAGATTAGCTTTTTCTATTAGAGCATCTTACAACATTTATAAAATATTAAATAATAGAATAATTTTCTATAAAAATTTCTTTCCAAGATCCTTTTAATAAAGGACATTTGAGTTAAAGATAACTAACTGATTATTTTACTAAAATTTAATGTTGATTTTGCAAGCAAATCTCACTGAATTACATCAGCACTATTACAGACAAGTAACAATAGCTATATTCTATTTGTTATTATAATTCATATATTTCTTATTATGTATATCACTATAAAGACTAGAAAAAGATCACAATTTTTGAATAAACAAAAAGTATAACCTTTTTGAGCTTAATTTAGATTAATACTAAAATATTAAAAACGTACTAGCTTATGTTTTGTATAAAGAAAGTTAGGTATTCATTAAAAATATAATGATAATTATCACTATCTTTAGCAGAAAATAATCAATGATTAGATTTTTACTCCTTCATTAAAATATAGTAATTACTATATAATTACTATATTACAAGTAATTAATCAAATAACCTATGCTAGATGGCATTTATTTTACTGAGAAAAATTTACTTAGAAATAAATGTATTGTATTTGCCATACATTTATTATAGAGCTGCAGCAGGTTAAGTGGAATCCAAGTCTTTGAGATCACATAAATCCGATATTCAACAAAATGGTCATGGTGATTGGAATACTATTCGCACTTTGATCCCATACCTATGGCCAAAAAATCAAGTAACTATCCGTGCACGAGTAATAGCAGCGTTAGTTTGCCTTTTGCTTGCTAAGGTAGCAACTGTTTATGTACCAATATTGTACAAATTAGCAATAGATATAATTTCTAACGGATCTTATTTTACCATTAACTCACTGATCACTATAGTATTTGGCTACGGCTTGCTAAGAGTTGCGCAGCAAGCTTTTGGAGAATTAAGAGAGTTTTTCTTTGCCCGAGTAACTCAGTTAGCAATTCGTACTGTAGCATTAAAAACATTCAATCATTTACACTCGTTATCGTTGCGATTCCATATGGATCGTCAAACTGGCGGTCTATCTAGGGCGATCGAGCGTGGAGTTAATGGTATTGAGTTTTTACTTTCATTTATGCTTTTTAATATTTTACCAACGCTAATTGAAATTATTATGGTCTGTGCTGTCTTATGGTATTTTTTCAATTTTTGGTACGCATTAATAACGTTATTAACCATAAGTAGTTATATAGCATTTACTATGTTTGTCACTGAGTGGCGGCTAAAGTTTCGACGTCAAATGAACGAACATGACCAAACGGCCAATACACGAGCAATAGATAGTCTACTAAACTTCGAAACAGTTAAATATTTAGGTAACGAACAACACGAAGAGAAGCGTTATGACACTTCATTGCAACGTTACGCGAATGCAGCTATTGCCTCGCGCAGCTCGTTATCATTACTTAATGTAGGTCAAGGTGTTATTATCGCGAGCAGTTTAATTACTCTAATGTCTATGGCTAGCTTTGGTGTTAAAGCTGGTACTATGTCAGTAGGTGATTTTGTAATGGTTAATACATACTTAATTCAACTTTTTTTACCATTAAATTTCCTTGGCTTTGTTTATCGTGAAATGAAGCAGGCACTGGCTGATATGGATGCAATGTTTTTTTTGCTTAAAGTAAAACGTGAAGTAGCAGATAAGCCAAACGCTATTTCCCTAAAAAAAGGAGCTGGAAGAGTTGAATTTGAAAATGTACATTTTTCCTATTGTAAAGAAAGAGAGATCCTTCGAGGTCTTTCATTCGCCATAGAGCCTGGTCAAACTGTCGCTATTGTAGGGCAAAGTGGAACTGGGAAGTCAACTATTGCCCGTTTACTATTTCGCTTTTATGACGTTACAAGCGGGGCTGTTAAAATCGATGGCCAGGATATTCGTGATGTCACTCAACAGAGTTTGCGTGCTGCAATTGGAATTGTTCCTCAGGATACAGTACTGTTTAATGATACAATTTACTATAATATAGCTTATGGTAGACCTGGCGCGACTCAATCTGTAGTGGAAGCTGTTGCTCGCCACGCGAGTATTCATGATTTTATTAAAGGATTGCCAGACGGTTACCAGACTATGGTTGGAGAACGTGGTCTGAAGCTTTCCGGTGGTGAAAAGCAACGCGTCGCCATAGCGCGCACGCTTCTTAAGGATCCAAGAATTTATGTCTTTGATGAATCTACTTCCGCTTTGGATAGTCATACTGAGCTTGCTATACAACATAGTTTGCGTAATATCTCTTTAGATCATACTACCTTGATTATAGCCCACAGGCTATCCACTTTGGTTGATTCGGATAAAATTTTAGTGCTGAAGGATGGTAATATTATCGAATACGGATGCCATGCGGAACTACTAGCTCACAAAGGCATCTATGCCTCTATGTGGAGTACTCAACTGCATGATGACAATGAGAGCCAGAGAAAACCTAGATCATAAATTAGGTGTGTATTGTATAGCTCTTGCATAATAACGCAATACTTCTAGTGACTAATCACTTAATAAGCGGGATAGATCTACTTTCAGTGCCAAAGATTTTGATAGGAAGATTAGCATTTTAAATGAATAATAAGCCAATTATTATATCTTTAAGAAAATGACTTAATTTGTTTTTTACAGACTGACTATAGCACATAGTAATTCTTGATCAAATAATCATAGATTAAGACAAAATAGTGTAGTATCTATTAATAAATTTGTATGGTAGAATGAGCTTAGCGATTTAAGATAATCTTATTCTCTCTACTATTTTGATTGTAACAAAGTTATAACTCAAATACCAATAAAATATTTAATTGAGTATTAATTTAACAATCTAATAAAGACTTATAGGTTGATCTTTTGGTTAGATAAATAAACACTTACTAGTCAATGTAGCATTGAAAAAAAAACGACTGCAAGGATACGCGATAGCTTATTATAAATCAAACAAATTTTACTAATAACAGATTAAAATCTGATTTATTTTTTTTATTGAACTAATATCCAATCAATCATTAAATTTTAAGCTTAAAAAAGCTAACTTCTACTCCTTGCTTAAAAGAAAAGTAGTTAGCTTAAATTCATTAGGTAGTTTGCTTTAATAAATATAATCCGACAGATTCGTATCTTTTAGTAATTTTGCAGCATAACATTGCTTGTTACACTGCAATCAGTCAATTAATACCGCTATCTATGTTAGTTCTTACCTGCTTTGATTTTTTTTGCTATCTCGCTATCCTTGGATATTATCGTTCAATTAGTATCAGTTAACGCTTTGATAGATTGCAGTCGATTAATTTTGTCGCGTATACGAGCAGCTTTTTCGAATGCTAGATCATCGACAGCCTTTTGCATGCAGATCTTCATATCTTGAATAATCTGTTGAACTGGTTTATCAAGAAATATTTCATCGTTGTTATTGCTTTCAACTAAAACGCGGTCACCTCGCTCGTAAATACTATCTAAAATATTGTCAATGTTTTTCTTTATGCTTTCTGGTGTAATACCATGTTTGGCATTGTATTCCTTTTGTCGACAGCGACGGCGACTGGTTTCGCTAAGAGCATATTTTAAGCTAGTAGTCATTTTGTCAGCATAAAGAAGAACCCTGCCTTCTACGTTTCGCGCAGCACGGCCGATAGTTTGCACTAAAGCTGTTTTAGAACGCAAATAGCCTTCCTTGTCAGCGTCAAGGACGCAAACTAGAGCGCATTCTGGAATATCAAGCCCTTCGCGTAATAAGTTGATGCCAACCAAAACATCAAAAATACCTCGTCGTAGATTATTAATAATATCGATACGCTCTAGTGCATCTATATCGGAATGAATATATTGTACTTTGATTCCAATCTCTTTCATATATTCAGTAAGCGCTTCAGCCATCTTTTTAGTTAAGACAGTAATCAGTACACGATGTTTTTTGCTTGCAACATCCTGACACTCAGCTATACAATCATCAACCTGGCTTTTAGCCGGACGTATTTCGCATATAGGATCGATTAAACCTGTTGGACGTACTAGCTGTTCGGTAAACAATCCACCAGTTTGATTCATTTCCCATAAACCTGGTGTAGCAGAAACAAATATTGTTTGTGGCCGTATACCATCCCATTCCTCAAACCTGAGAGGGCGATTATCCATACAGGAAGGCAAACGAAATCCACACTCTGACAAAGTGTATTTGCGAGCGTAGTCACCCTTAAACATGCTACTGATTTGTGGAACAGTAACATGACTCTCGTCGACGATTAATAAAGAATTTTTTGGCAAATATTCAAATAGTGTTGGCGGTGGATCTCCAGGGTTACGGCCTGAAAGATAGCGAGAATAATTCTCTATGCCAGAACAGGATCCAGTTGTTTCGATCATTTCAATATCAAAGATAGTGCGTTGCTCTAATCGCTGAGCTTCCAATATTTTGCCAGCTTTATTCAATTCATCAAGCCTGACCTTCAGTTCTTCTTTAATCAAGCGAACGGCTTGCTGTAACCTTGATTTTTGCGTCACATAATGCGAATTAGCAAAAATTTGAATCGAATTGAGAGCAGAGATTATTTCACCTGTCGTAGAGTCAAATTCCTGGATTGACTCTAGTTTATCTTCGAAAAAAGATAAACGCCAAGCGCGATCTTCGAGGTGAACTGGCTGAATTTCCAAACTATCACCTATTACACGAAATACTCCACGCTTTAATTGACTGCGCTTGCGCTTATACTGCAAATCAATTAGCTTACGTACTATAGCTGTATAGTCAATTGGTTCCCCTACTTTTAACTTAATAACCATATTTGCATAGGTTTCGATTGCGCCAATACCGTATATGCAAGACACTGAAGAGACAATGATGACATCTTTCCGTTCTAGCAAGGCTCTAGTTGTAGCGTGGCGCATACGATCAATTATCTCATTAACCGAAGATTCTTTTTCAATAAATGTATCAGTGCGTGGTATATATGCTTCAGGTTGGTAGTAATCATAGTAGGAAATAAAATACTCTACCGCATTGTTAGGAAAGAAGTTTTTCATTTCTCCGTAAAGCTGAGCAGCTAAAGTTTTATTAGGTGCTATAACGATAGTTGATCGCCCTATAGCTTTAATGACATGGGCAATAGTAAAAGTTTTACCTGAACCGGTAACACCAAGTAAAACCTGGTCCATTTTTTTGTTTCTTATACCGTAAACTAACTCTTTAATTGCTTGTTTCTGATCTCCAGCAGGAGAATAGTCAGAGACTAAATTAAATAGTAGATTTTCATCTTGATCAGAAATATTTTCATTAATCTTAGTGCTAAATACAGTATTCGTAAAACTCACCCCCCCCCCTTTTTTTTTAAAAAAAATATAACAAATATTAAACTTCTTCTCAAATACTAATTTTTAATTTGCATCAAATTATTAATGTTAATTTTTAACGATATCATAACAACCCTCTTTTAAGCTTAAGTTGAAATGAATACTCTAGATATCTTAAAAAAAAATAACAACTTAAATTACGATTTTCTTGATTAATGATAGTGAATTAAATACTAGTAGACATACAATAATATTTTAATCCTATTGTAATATTCTAATAAATAACTGGTATTATAAATGCTTCCCTTTAAAAGTTGAATGATCTTATCTAGCAATGTAATTGCATTGTAATTATGCTGAATTTATTACAGAAAAGCAAAGGTAGACATTGACGAGTTAATAAAGAATAAAATTTTTTACTAAAAATTTAGTATTAAATAATTTTTCAAAAGTATTTAATTGATATAATTAAGAAATTAATAATTTATTATTGACTATATAATTATAGCAAATAATAAATTTGTTGTGCTAATTTTTTCAGCCAATACTTTAGCTTAAAAAGCTTTAGTCATGCTTTGAATATTAGAAATGACATATTTAAACGTTCTGTATATTATTCCATCATTGGAACTTTAGATAGTTTTAAATGATTTTTTTACCAAGTTTATATTTATTGCTATTTTGCATAGGATTAGATAATTAGCAGCAATTTAATTGACATATTAGTTTTTTTGTATTAACCAAATTTTCCAAGAAAAAGTTATGATTCGTCAGACAATCACTTGAATGCTATCTTCTGATATGGAGCCTTTAGTGACTAAGCGGCTGATTTCATCACGTGCTCGCTCGTTGGCTGGGAAAATAAATATTCCTGGTGATAATTTAATTTCTCAACGTTCCCTAATCTTAGGAAGCTTATCGATAGGTGAAACCATAATAGAAGGTTTGTTAGAAAATGATGAAGTGCTTGCAACAGCTAAAGCGATGCAATCCTTCGGTGCTACTATTGAGAAGATGGGAAAAGGAGTACACTGGAGAGTAGTAGGTCGTGGCGTAGGTGGTTTAGACGAACCAACAGATGTGATCAACTGCAATAATGCCATTTCTAATCTGCAATTGCTGATAGGTGCAGCAGTAGGTCAGCCGATAACGACTTTTTTTACTGGCAATGGATCTTTCCAGCCTCAATCGCTATGGCAAACTGTGGAGCCATTGGAAAGTATGGGGGTTAAAGTTGTTGCCCACAAAGGATTTACTCTACCAATTGCGGTAATTGCTCCTGAAACGCTCATACCGATTAGCTATATTATGCCAACTTCTTCCGATTCAATTAAATCAGCTATCCTCATAGCAGGTATAGCCGCTCCGGGTGAGACTACCTTGATTGAAACAGTAACAACCTATGATCATACTGAAATAATGCTGCGTTATTTTGGCGCTGAAATTAACATAAAAAATACAGAGGCAGGTCGTTGCATATCGCTGCTTGGTGAGGTGGAGTTGACTGGGCGTCAGATCGTAATACCCGCCAATCCTGCCTCAGCTGTTTTTCCAGCAGTTGCCGCTTTATTGATAGAAGATTCTGAGATATTATTACCCAATGTAGGTGTTAATCCGCTGCGTTTCTACGTTTTCGAAGCTTTGCAAGAAATGGGGGCTGATATTGAGCTGATTAACAGGCGTATGAAATGTGGTGAGCCAACCGCTGATTTAGCCGTGCGTCACTCACGTCTAAAGGGCATAGAAGTACCACAAAAGCAAGCTCTGTCGATGGTCAATGAATATCCTATTTTCTTAGTTGCGGCCGCTTGTGCTGATGGTGTGACTATTATGCGAGGGCTTATCTCTGGAATGAAAGTAAAGGAACGTAACCAGCTAATTGATACTATCAATGATTTGATTTCCGTTGGCGTTCAGATTGAAATAGATGGTGCTGATCTAAAAGTCATAGGGGCTAGTAATGGTATAGCTGGTGGTGCAAAGATATCAGTTGATATTAACGATTGCATTATCCTAGCTTTTCTCGTGCTAGGCATGGTCTCGATGGATAAGATCGCTATCGATGTCGTAACGGGGGTTATTAACTCTTTTCCCAGTTTTAGTAAGCTGATGAATAAAGCCGGCGCATCAATTACAAATATCGATGATTATTGCTATTGATGGCCCAGCAGGGGCTGGTAAAGGTACTCTTTCGAAGTTACTAGCAGATTATTTGGGATATCCGTACTTAGACACAGGTGCGTTGTATCGAGCAACGGCTCTCTCTTTTATCAAAAATGCTGCCGATCCTGAGGATCCAACAGTTGCAAAATCTACGGTAGAATCTATCATAATTGATATGATTGATGGAGATGATTTGCGTACTAGCGAAGTAACGTTAGCCTCTTCTAAGATTGCTGCAATTCCGGCTGTGCGTGCAGCTTTGCTTGATTACCAGCGAAAATTTGCGCATCGTCCTCCTGGTGCTATTTTAGATGGTCGTGATATTACTACAGTGGTCGTGCCCGAGGCTAATGTAAAGTTGTTTGTTACAGCTTTATTAGAGGTGCGTGCTCTTCGCAGATATCAAGAGTTGCTAGATCGCGGTGAGGTCAGTATATATGATAAAGTTCTAACTGAAATTAAAACACGTGACGAGCAGGATAAAACTAGAACTAGTGCTCCCATGCGTAAAGCAGATGATGCGATTGAGATTGATACCTCGTACCTTAAACCGTTGGGTGTTTTGCGTATTGCTTTAAATATTATATCGAGGCGGCAAAAGGAAAATTTTAAGATTTTAAGCCTTTAATTAAAGAATTAATTGCTACAGTTATTTTAAATAAATTTTATGTTAGAGAGGAGTATTATAGAAATTTTCATCAATACTTACATAAGACAGTATATCTTAATACGGACTAACGCGGTATTTAATCCTCACTGCAAAGGAACATTTTTATACCAAATTTCCGTTATTATGATTTTATAATACGTAGCTAACTTGTTGTTGTATGCTATAATTGTATTTTGTTATTTCTACTTTTACGTATTTTTTGAGGAGAACTAATGGCAGAAGCCGCTTACGCGGACGAATTTGAATCCATGTTAGAGGAGTCATTCGGTCATGTACCCTCGATTGAGGGCAGTGTAGTTAAAGGTATAGTAGTAAGCTTGGAGAATGGAAATGCACTGATTGATGTTGGGCTTAAATCTGAAGGGATTGTGGCGCTGAAAGAATTCACTTCTTCGAGTCATGATGTTAAACTAAATGTTGGGGATGAGGTTGAAGTTTATGTTGAACGCTTAGAAAACAATAATGGTGAGACAATACTGAGTCGTGATAAAGCGCGTCGTGAAGAGGCATGGGCTGCTTTAGAGCGTGCATTCAATAGTAGCGAACGAGTTACCGGTATAATCTTTTCGCGTGTTAAAGGCGGTTTTACCGTTGACCTATCTGGTGCAATGGCTTTTTTACCTGGTAGTCAGGTTGATATTCGTCCAGTGCGCGATATTGGTCCATTAATGGGTACTCCTCAACCATTTCAAATTCTTAAGATGGATCGCCGGCGTGGTAACATTGTAGTTTCTCGTCGAGCTGTTCTTGAAGAGAGTCGTGCAGAAGCAAGAAGTGAATTAGTTGCTTCGCTGAAGGAGGGTATGATTCTTCAAGGGGTAGTTAAAAATATCACTGATTACGGCGCTTTCGTTGATTTGGGTGGTGTTGATGGACTGCTGCATGTGACTGATGTTGCTTGGCGTCGTATTAATCATCCTACTGAAGCCCTACAGATCGGTCAAACTGTAAAAGTGCAGGTTGTTCGTTTCAATCCGGAAACACAGCGTATTTCTCTAGGTATGAAGCAACTCGAAGCCGATCCTTGGGAAGATGTTGAAATGCGTTATCTTATCGGCACAAAATTTGCTGGTCGAGTCACTAACATCACTGATTACGGCGCTTTCGTTGAGCTTCAACCTGGTATCGAGGGTTTAGTGCATGTCTCTGAGATGAGTTGGACTAAGAAGAATTTTCATCCTGGCAAGATTGTTTCAACCTCTCAAGAGGTTGAAGTAATGATCTTGGATGTTGATCCGCAAAAACGTCGTATCTCTCTTGGTTTAAAACAGTGTCTTGGTAATCCGTGGGAAGCCTTTATTAATAAATACCCGCTGGATGCAGAACTTGATGGGGAAATAAAAAACATTACTGAGTTTGGTTTGTTTATTGGACTTCCCGGTGAAATCGACGGCATGGTACACCTTTCAGATATCGACTGGAATATTCCGGGTGAAGAAGCAATCCAAAAGTACAATAAAGGTGATATAGTTCGTGCGAAAGTTCTAGATGTTGACGTCGATAAAGAGCGTATTTCTCTTGGTATTAAGCAATTAATAGCTGATCCTTTTGAAGTGGGTGCTGCTAATACTCGTAAAGGAGCGGTTCTGACCTGTATAGTAACTAAGATTACTGACGGCGGCATTGAAGTTAGTGTAGGCAACGGTATGAACGGCTTCATACGAAAATCAGATCTATCCCGCGATCGTTTCGAGCAACGCTCTGATCGCTTTGCTGTTGATGAAAAAGTTGATGCTAAAGTTATCAATGTTGACAACAAAACACGTAGGGTACTGCTATCCATTAAGGCCCGCGAAGTCGAAGAGGAGAAAAAAGCAATGCAAGAATATGGCTCTTCTGATAGCGGTGCGAGTCTGGGTGAAATTTTGGGTGCTGCGTTAAATCAACGTGAAGAAGGTAAAAAGACAAATGATTAGTGAAATTTAGTCTAATAGCTTGCAAATTAATCTAGTTTACTTTGTAGTTTGATTGTTTTTAGTGTATTTGCTAGTAGGCATTTATACAATAATTTAATTTTTAAGCAAAATTCATACTTACTGTTACCACTAGTGAGTATGAGTTGTATGAGAGTAGATGCTCTGTGCTTAGATTTATACAAAACTTAACAGAGGCTATAAATTATGACTAAGTCCGAATTGATTGTTCGACTCGTTGAAACAAATCCACATTTGTTTCAACGAGATGTTGAATGTGTAGTTTCCACTGTATTTCAAAAAATCACAGAAGCGTTGATACGTGGTGACCGCGTTGAGTTGCGTGGTTTTGGTGCGTTTTCTATTAAGCAGCGTGAAGCAAGAGTTGGACGTAACCCACGTACAGGTGAATCTGTAAGTGTTGCAGGTAAATACATCCCTTTTTTTAAGACAGGGAAGCTGCTTCGTGAAAAGATAAACGTTAGTTGACAGGATTTTTTAAAATATACCTTTGCGTTTTTAGGATCACAACCATCATTCAGATACCGATAAATTCATAGACTACTTTATTATTGATAATTCAATGTATTGATGTATTTTTACAAGCTACTTTCACAGATTATATATTTATCGTAGAATATCTGTGAAAGTAGCTTGTAATCATTAGTAAATTTATCAAACTTATTTTTGCCTATCTTTAGCAAAGATTACATTAGTACACGAAAAATAGTCAGTAATTAAAGAATAACCTAATAGATTATTTTGTGGATAATAACTTCAAGATAACTGATTTATAATTATCGTTTACTAATTGTCCTATAATTCAAATAGCAAGTTTAAATATGCTTAATTATCCAAAGTATAGTAGTACAAATAGCCTAATTTATTGCCATTATTTTTATAAAAGAAATTATTTCAAAAATAATATTATTGCTTTTCCATTTTGAAATAGATAATTAATATAGTCCTCTATAGTTATTATTTTGTATAGTACTAAAAGAGTAAGGCGTATATAATAAAAGTATTTATCTTAAATAAAATCACTGCAAAAATAAATTTGATTAATAAAAATTATCGCAAATTTATTAAAGAATCTATTATCCGTGAATTATCTATCATTAAGATATTTGTGTGATTAAAATATACCAAAATCTAAATTATTAATCCTAAATTATGGTACATTCGCTTAAATATATAAAATTTTTTGTAAATTTTTTATATTGTTTGTTTATAATTAATTTTCGATTATAATCGAGTATGTCCTTATAACCCTACCTAAGGAAATTGTTATTTTATTCCAAATAAACTAATGATTTTAGTATTTAAAAAAGCAATCAAAATTCTATCAATTCAATCGATGATATATACCTAATATTTCTTTCCTGGCTTTTGCCATGATAAAAAGAAATTAAAAATTTCAGTAAGGTTGTCTAAGAGAGAACTATTTTCTTTTTTTTAATAGATTTCACCAAATAAAATATTTTACTTTATTAAAATTAATATCTATTAAATGCCATATGTCAGTTCGCTGTATTCGCAATGCTGAAAAAATTAATTATTGTTTGCTGTTTTTGGTTAACTATAAAATAATACTCTATAAGCAAATAAAATTGAACAATAACTTACTGTCTTCAAAGGGTGAGTAGATTAATACACACGAAAGTATATGATTAATCAATCCATAATATAAATTTTTACAAATAAATAAATACTTTTCCTCTAGGCATTAGATTATTAACTAGGTAAAGACTAAGCTAAGATTAATCAAAAGATTAAATTAACATATTATAACCATATTAAAATACAATTTATAATTAGTCTACTCCAACAAAATACATGTATTCATATATCAAACGTATCTTTAATACTACATTAATAAACTTACTAATATTGCTTAATACTACTAAGTATTAAGGTAAAATTGTAAAGTAGTATTTTAATAAATTACAAGATCAATGCACTCAAGATTAAGCTCTGGAATGATCTTTGGATATTGCTTTTTTGACGGAAAAAGAGAGAATAGAAGTTAGCAATTATGATCAAAGTGTATCATAATGTTTTGAAGATAATCATTAGGTATCGGCATTAGGCAAGGTACACTTATCCAAAGAAATGCGCAGCGTACTAACCGACCAGGGTATAAAAAAGATACTAATGTTCTATAAGCTGCCATCTGCTGTAGATATGATTCTTCTACATAACTAATTGACATTGGTGCTGATCGATTACTTTTGTAGTCAACAATAAGTATAAATTTATTACATACGACTAGTCGGTCGATTATACCGGAAAAATTTTGTAAACCATTTGGTCCAAGCAATTGTCCAATAATTGGCACTTCTGCTCGCGAGTTAAAAGCAAACACGGGAGCAAATTCTGGATCATTGAGGACAAGTAACACTTCTTCCAAACAATCGTGTATTCTATCAGGATGACTAAAAGTATCGATATGTCTGCTAATTAAAGCGCGGCCGGCTTCAGGGCGATGTTTCGGCTCTAGGTTAGGAAGAACTTGAAACAAGCGATGTAATAATGCACCTCGCTTGAGCTGATCTGATTCATTCTTTTGCAACGGGGAATTAACAATATTATCATTAACTAATAAACGAGACGGAGCAATAGAGCGCGAAATAATCGTTTTGCGCGAAGCAATTGCACTAACATGAGCCCAAGAAGGTAGTGATTTAGGATACTGACTTGTATTAATGACACTCGATTGAGATAAATTTAATTTCTCCCCAGTAGTTAATACCAAGCTACCATCTTCTTTCTCTTCAGCAATGGAACGCATAGCCAAGTAAGCTTGTCCAAACCAGCTTTTTTCAATTTTGTCATACTTTTTCTTCCAGCCACAGAAGATCAGCCAATCTTCAGCTCGAGTCATGGCGACATAGAGCAAACGTTGGTATTCCGCTTCCATCACTGATTGTGACCTTACCCGTGCAGCCAAAGAAATATTATCGGCAGTAGAGATAGATGGCAACCATAGTGGTATATCAATGCCATCGTGATGCCAAATTATGGTATTACGCAACTGCGGTGCACGAATTGTATCTGGCAATATAACAATTGGAGCTTGAAGACCCTTAGCACCATGAACGGTCATTACTCGCACCTGATTCACTTCAAGGCTATTTGATTGGCGTTTTACTTCATATTTGCTACTCGTAATCGTATGCAGAAAGCTTTGTAACGATGGTGGGTTATCATGTTCGTAATCTAAAGCATGATTTAAAAATTCATCAATCGCATCATTACATTCAACTCCGTATCGGGAGATTAAGCGCTCACGAACACGTTCAGTTGACAAAAGCTGCTGGTAAAAATCATAAGGGTGCAAGCGGTTTGCCATAATTGTCCAATTAGCAATTTTTTTAGCTGCCTTATCAAAAACGATGTTTTTATTTGCCACGCGCCAAAGCTCTGACCACAAGCGGTGCTCTTGACGTCCACAAGCAAGATCCAGCAAATCCTCTTCTTTCAAACCTATAAGTGGACTTTTCAGGACAGTAGCTAGAATCAAATCGTCATCAGGTAGCAGAATTACCTCACCCAAAGCTATTAAATCACGTACCGCCATATGCTCGGTTAGCACCATTCGATCAACGCCACCCACTGGTATCCCGGTAAACTTAAAAGCACGAACTAATTCTGTCATAAAAATACCGCGTCGACGAACCAGTATCATGATATCACCTGGACGAATAAGGCGGTTTTTTGCCTCTAATAACTTTCCTGAACTAAGCCAGTCAGCAATGCGTTGCACAATAATTTGACTTAAGCGCCTAACAGGATGCTTCTCCACAATAGTAATAGATGATAATGCTGACCAGTAATTAGATTTTTCCTTTTCGTTCGCTTCAATTAATGGCCAAATCTCAACTCTTCCTACCTGGCCAATACGACTACTCTGATGCGTAATCTTACCCTTAACACCAGCAATGACATCTGATAACCCGTGATTTACGTTATCATAGCTAAAAACGGCATCTACTGCCCTTAATACAGCAGCTGTAGAGCGAAATGACACATTCATTTCCACATTACGAAAACTCTTATTGGCAGTTTTTGCTCGTTCAGCTAAATATGATCTTGCATTCATAAATTCTTCGAGATCAGCTCCCTGAAAACTATATATTGACTGTTTTGCATCGCCTACGACAAATATACTACTCAAGCTTTTAGACTCTTTATCGCCTACACTATTCTCTCCATTAAAAAAGATGTCGTCTGCCAACGCACGCACTATTTCCCATTGTGCTGAACTGGTATCTTGAGCTTCATCAATTAATATATGTTCCAAATTGTTATCCAATTTAAATAGCACCCAAGCATCTTTCCTCTTAATAGCAAGTAAACGACGTAAACGTTCTACTAAATCTTCAAAATCAAGCAAACCAGAACGCGATTTAGCTTTCTCATAAGCACTAATTACAGCAACAGAGAGCCGAATTAATGCAGCTGATCGTGACGCCGTGTCTAATGCCTTACGCATCTCTTCGACTGCTAAGATACGTTTCGCTTCATTGGTTAGATTATCGACTAAGCTAGCTGCTTTATTCTGAATTTTTTTAGTAGCAAATCTGGATAAAATGCCGCCTTCCTGTGTCAGGAAGGCGCGCTTATAATCATCCCAAGCTAATGCCATTGCTTTGACATTCGGTAGAGCAAGCCAAGTAAATACTGTATTCGCGCGTTTAATATCAGTTTTACTCCCACCTTCTAAGGCTCGTGCGGCATCATACAACGCTTTGCGATCGAACGCATTGTCTTTGCTTGCATTGCAACGAATACTTAAGTCAGTATCCGTTGCATTGGTGCCAAGAGTATCATGTAAACTAGCAATAATTTCTTCGATACCACCTGCTAGCTCTAATGAATGCATCAACCGCACACGGTGAAACAACATAGTCTTTAGTAGATCACTTATATTTTGCTCAACAGCTCGCTCAGTTACTATACTTAAAGCACTAGCTAAAGCACTATCATTTTCAGTACATGCTAATTCCAGTACGAAGCGCTGTGCATCATCCAGCATAGATACTTTCTTCCGATCGTCGACAAGACTAAAATTTGGCGTTATACCAGCTTCTAGTGGAAAGCGGAGAAGCAAAGAATGAGCGAATGCGTGTATTGTTTTAATATTCAAACCGCCAGGTATGTCTAGCACTTCGGCAAACAGACGCCTTGCTTTATTTATGCGCTCCTGGCTAACTGCTCGATTATCAAGCAAGTTCAATTCTTGCCTTAAATCATCAGTGCTAATTATTGTCCATTTGGAAAGGATGTGCAATAAGCGTGTAGATATTTCTGTCGCAGCAGCTGTAGTAAATGTCAGACAAAGCAAACCCCGTGGATCACAATCAAGCAACAAAAGATTTAGCAATCGATCGATTAATACTTTAGTTTTGCCAGAGCCAGCTGAAGCAACTACCCAAACAGAAGTAAAGGGATTAATAGCTTCTCGCTGATTAAGAATAGCTTTCTTAACTGTGGTAAAAGAGTCAAAGGCACTCATTTTTAATCATTGTCATTCAACTACCAATCACCAACACGCGCTAAGTGTTCGTAATCCCTAAAGCGTAAATTGTAATGCGAATAAGGAGCAGCGTAATAAGGAGTTTTTTCATTATCAAAGGTAGCAATCAATGACTCCAAACCACTACGCGCTTCACTAATCAAATCTGGTACAATCTTGTCAACAAGATCTATTCGACCAGATTGATTGCCTAATCCCACTCTCCAGTATTCTAGCGAAGAAATATCTGTAGCTACAATATCTGAGAATCCTCTAGCGAGCAAAATCATAGCCTCCAAAGGAAGTTGTGATGCCCGACCATCTTTCAAATCACTTAATGTTGGGTTTAATCCAGTCTTATAATCAACAATTGAATAACTACCATCACTGTTTTTATCAATACGATCAACGGTACCAAAAAGTTCAAAAGTCCCACCTGGAGCAGGTATAGCAATTGTCCCCTTACGCTCAATAGTCGAATAATCAAGCGACTTTCTTCGTTCTTGTTCTACTTTTATGAACCAACTTGCCACTCGTTCAAAAAATGGCCACCAAAAAGCCCAAATACTAAGGCTATTTGCATAAGCAGCAAAACTGCGCTTGCCATATGCAATTAAAACTTTATTTGGTTCAGACGGCAAAGTCTGAGGATAATCGTGTACAAAGGCACCTAAAGCGTCATGAATTGCCTTGCCGTACTCAGCAGCTCCAACTTTCATATCAATTGGAGCCAGCTTACGCAAATTTAAAATATAACGTGCATAAATAGAATAGGGGTCGCGTAACCAAGTATCAATTTGAGTTACAGACAAACGTCGCGGCCGCTGATTCAACCGCGGCTGTGGCCGCGGTTGTTGTCCAGGATCAAAAACTTTAGGCATGTCAAGCAAAGTATAACTGTAAGATGGTAATTCTTGCCAAAATTTTAACTTTTCTTCGCTATGTAGCAGACGAGCAACAGTATCGAGACGCAACAACCAGCGCGCAGGAATAGTAGGATTGCTGCCCGTTCTTTGAGAACGGGTAAGAAATATTTCTTGAACGCCCATAGCCATAGCTATATCATGGGCCATTTGACCAGTGGTCAAATCAACATCTGGCAAACCAAAATTTCGACGCATGAGACGACTACTCATCCATGGATCTAATTGGGGTTTTGACGGGCATTTACCTTCGTTAAGCCCACCCAAGATCAGTCGATCAAAGGTCTGTAGCCTCGCCTCTGCGAATCCTAAAATATGCAATCTTGCATTCATGTTGTAGTGAGGTATCAGAACTCTTTTTTCTAATAACATATTAAATAATTCAGGCCAATCCGCTCCAGCAATCGGATTAAGAGCACAAGCAACGTCAATAAAATCTCTAAACAGCTGCGCTACAACCTCGCCATCTTCCCCGGCCCATAATCGCAAACTGCCATGAGTATCATGAGAAGTTGCAAACATCTCCGCTGCACGCAAATGAATATCCATAATATCAGTTAATAATATCGAAGGATTGGATAAAGCTACTTCAAGCGGTCCAAGAGCCTTGCTTAACCACTCGCAGAAATGAAACAATAGATCTGCAGCATTTTGATTAATGGTTTTTGATAGTATTATGGTTTTGACAAACTTTAATAATCCAGCTAATCCAGTTGGAGGACGAGGTCCACGCAATACTTCGCGATCAATGACTCTAACTGCTAATTCTAAGCGTTCTGACGTTAGCTCGCAATTGCTTAACTGATGTTTAATCAGCGATAACAAAGCTACTGGGGAACAATCTATAGCTGCTCGAAGCACAAGGCGCATAAATATTGCCGGTACACTATTAGACAAAGGAAAACTACCAAAATCTTTAATTGCTATTTCTTCACCGTATTCCTGCCTGATTTGCCAACGATGTAGCTCATTTGACACTCGACGAGCAAGATCGCGATCATTAGTAACCAACGCAGCATTCTTGTCAGGCTTCTCCAGCACTTCACGCATAAGTAATGCGATGACCTCAGCTTCCTCACGCGAAGAAGGCACTTCTATTTTAATAATTTTCTCAAAATCAGCTGGCTTAGGCCCTCCAACAGCAGTAAAAAGATTACACCAAACATTAGTAGTAACAGCAGGTCGCATAACCTCATGGATGAGTCGATCACGTCCAGTACTGCTAAGCGAAGGTGACCAGTACTGGACCTTAACTCGAGTAATGCCTAATGTGCTTATAATTTTGTTCATACCGTGCTGTGGATGGTTTGGGTCATTGGCAATAGCATTCCAGGTCAACTCGTCACTATAAATATCCAGACCAGGTAGCACAATTGCCCCATTGGGCAAACCCAATACAGCTTTCATCAGTTCTGCAGTAGCAGGAATTAAGTTGGTAAATCCAGCTACGACAATCAAACTGTTAGGTTGCTTAGCAAGCAGGTATGAAGCTTTAGCTCTTATTAAAGCATCTCGTCGAACTATTGGATCAACCAACGACAATTCTTTCAACCGTGTATTCCAACCTTTCAGCAAAACTGTCAGCATTGCAAGGGTTTTATCCCAAGAGCTAGCATATGA
Organism: Candidatus Endolissoclinum faulkneri L2; assembly: GCF_000319385.1. Classification (GTDB taxonomy): domain Bacteria; phylum Pseudomonadota; class Alphaproteobacteria; order Thalassobaculales; family Thalassobaculaceae; genus Thalassobaculum; species Thalassobaculum faulkneri. The sequence continues at coordinate 1,313,013 of NC_019566.1, forward strand.
ATCTGGAACAAGGTCTTTTAACGAGGTAAAGCATAATTCATGAATTTGCATTTCATCGATCAGATGAGATAACTTTGTTGCTAAAAGATACGCTTGTCCTGGAGTATACGAAATATTTCCATTAGCATAGGTATGAAAAAAACCTATTATTAAATGCATCAATTCTAGATTACGCTGCAAATCATTTATTGCGGGAAGAATTTCTAGAGCATAAGCTTCATCACTGTCTGGTTTTGCCTTCCAATCCAAAAAATATTCCTGCTCATCTGTGATAGTAGATAATTTGGGCAACAATACCACAGGATTTGGCGATAAACGCAAGAAAGACTTCGCAATTGCACGTATTGCGATACGATTGGGTAGTATTACCTGTACATCGGTTAATTCAATAAGATTGCCATTAACTCGTTCCCATATGCCTGCTGCCAAACAATCTAAAAATGGTGCAGTAATGGGAATATTATACACTCCACTGGTCATATAACATTTAATATTAGTTTTATAAAGAAAATCTCTCACTGAGAATTACGCGTTATCGCATAAATTTTTAAAGTTTTAGGAAATTTATTTAGTGTCTTACTTCAAGTATTTTTAATCACGATAGAATAAATTAGCGAATTAATGCTAATCTGATCAGCTAATAATATAGATGGCTTATATTTATTAATTTGGAAATAGTGTATATATATAGCCAAATTATACTATAATAACTCTTAGCTAGAAGCAATACATCTTGTCTTAAGTAAGACTTCTCTCACCGCTAATTAGCTTAATTTTTTATCAAACATTTTACTGCTTTTATTTTAGTATTACAATGCTATCTTATGACCAACAAATTAATTAATGTTTAACAAATATTTGCATTTCACTTTAACCTATTTCATAGCAATAATAATATATCAAAATATTAATGTTACCGCTAGTATAAGCTATTGAAACAATTAATATAACAATATAGCTTTTTATTTAAAAACTTAAAGACAGTCCATTAATATCACTAAAATGATTAATCCAAGTGCCGTATGGAATTAAATGCGCAATACGCCATTCGCAGCTATCACAAACTTCAAGACTCAGTTCAAGCCGATTAAATGGTAGATGCGTTCCAAGCTGATATGGCCATTCCACCAAAACAATTGACTCGTCGAATGCTTCTTCTAATCCAAGCTCTTCAATTTCACCTAAATTGCTCAAATGATATAAATCGCAATGCCAAACACTCCCGCGTGTAGATTCGTAGGATTGTATTATAGTAAAACTCGGACTGGGAACTTCTGCCTCCGGTTCGTTTAGCCAAGCTCGTACGAACGCACGAGCAAGCTCACTTTTACCAGCACCCAACGATCCTTTCAATAAAATTGCCATGCCAATTGTAGCTCGTTTAGCAAGGAAAGCAGCAAGATTGTGCGTAGCATTTAGATTATCCAATAAGACGCATTTCAGCATTTTTCGCTCTCCTAAACGGCTATATTGATACCTTCAGCAGATAATGCACGAATAGCAATGATAATCATTTATTTACTTTTGCTTCTTTATTTTTGTTATATTCAACAATAATTATTCCGTTTTGCAGAAAATTATACATTGTAACTAAAATTTGATACTAGAACAACTAGTATCAAATTAATAACAACTTTTCAATCACTTATTCGTCTTGCTTTCGTTCTTCGCGCAAATTTTTTTATGTCTAGTACTGTTATTCTATAAAAACTACTTATTCATCACATGAATAATATCAACTTTCTGCATCTGAAGCAATTAATGCATAAAAAGCACTAATGTTTAAAAAAAAATAATTGAATTTTAATTGCAAAAAATTTATTTAGTATTCATAAAATAATAATATCAATACTAGATCATATAAGTGAAAACATTTTGGGTTATTTTTTACCTCTTTGTTGGTATTAGAACGAAAATTCGCAATTGCATTCTAAAACATTATAAAGATTTTGTGAGAAAAAGCTTTAAACGAAATCATCGAAAGATTGCAATACGATAAGCAACTTAAGAAGCTATTTTTAAATATTACTTATAGCATATCCTCAAAATAAGGATATGCTACTTAATTTGGGATTAGAGCCCAATTGATTCTCTGCTTAATCTCTTACAGCTTTAAATTCTAATGAATATATCAATTGATATTATCGCATAAATTTTGAAGTTGTGTATTTCCTTGGAAGGAAAAGAAAGTATTTAAATAATAATCCAAATTATTATTCATAATCACATGATACTTATAGTGAGAACGATACGCTTGTATTTACTCGTTAACAGCTCAATATCTCATATTGATTATATAAAAAAAATTAATACCAAGAATCTTCTATTAATTTAAGATCAACAATAAAGTAAAATAAGCTTAGATTAACATTACGCTTGTGTATTATACATTGCTGGCGCAATGCAAAAGTTCAATATCAAATCTAAATTTCCTTTCCTTAATACTAATTCAATATCTTGTAATCAATTCATTCCATAACTAGAATTATTTCTGCAAATAAGGCTATTAGTCATAAAAAATAATCTAATCCTTTTACCCATATCTCCCACAACAACCAACTCACTGCTGATAATTTTGTATTATTAAAAATTATTAGCAAAAAACTTTTGTAATTAAATCAATTCTGTGATTGAAGATTATTCTTCAATGGTAACAAAAATTGTGCTTTAATCAGATTAAATAGCTAATAAATTTTACCATAATGATATCACCTATGTTATACTTCGTATAACATAGCTTACTTAAGGTTTAAATTTGGAATTTATTATGATTATTGTCGCCCTTGGTGCAAATCTTTCAGCGAATGGATACGATACCCCGTTAGCTACTTGCGAGGCGGCTGTCCTTTTTTTGAAGCAAGAAGAAGATATTGAAGTGCTACGCTGTTCCCGTTGGTTTAGATCTAAGCCGGTGCCAATGTCTAAACAGCCGAAATTTGTAAACGGCGCCGTCACTGTTAATACTACGTTATCTCCCGAAAACCTTTTATCGCGTCTGCATACCATTGAGAATTCTTTCGGCAGAGTCCGCCAAGTACAAAATGAGGCACGAAAACTAGACCTTGATCTTATAGACTTTAATGGAAAGGTTAAAGTTAGTTCGGTTCCGCCTATGCTGCCACATCCACGTACAGCAGAAAGAGCCTTTGTTTTATTACCAGTTCGTGATCTATCTCCAAATTGGCAACATCCGATTACTGGCAAAACAGTTTCCGCAATGATCAGCGCATTATCTTCAGATATACGAGATATTTATCCGCTTACTGAATAATTAGTCGATACTATTTTAAACAAAATACTAGATATTAACTTGTTTTCTTTGTATTAAGACGTTACCAATGTAAATTGGTTATGTTATACTTTATCGACTACGATTAAACACTTAAAATTTACAGGTTTTTGATGGCTCGTGTTACTGTTGAAGATTGCATAGTTAAAATTTTTAATCGATTTGATCTAGTTATGATTGCGGCTCAACGATCGCGCAACATATCTTCTGGCTCAACTGTTAAAGTTGATAAATATAATGATAAAAACCCAGTTATTGCTTTACGCGAAATTGCTGAAGAAACTGTCGACGTTTCGTGGTTGAAAGAATCGCTTATTAAAAAATTGCAAAAAAAAACAGATTTCAATGAACCTGAAGACGATGACATGTAAAGCTCGATTGGTTCCCTGATAGCATTTTAGTAACATCGAATGCTGTAATCTATTTTCCACACCTTAGCAAGATCGTACATCAAAAAAAATAGTCAGGTTAATGCTTGATAATTAGCAGTTCAATTATTGCATAAATTTTCTGCGAAAAGACTTTCACGTCAAAACTAGCTTAGCACAATGATTTTATGATCTGACAAACTAAACTTATCGATACGAATCTGCACATAGGATCAGATACAAACAGGTCACATTGACAGCACCTACGTATTATGTGAGAGGAGTGTATTGCTCGTAGCTAAGAGCATTAGCCGATCCTTATTTGCCTTATCCATTAGGAAACTACATCTTCCATCTGCAAATTTTTCTTGCTTGAATTAAGATCCACATACTACTGCATAATAAGCCTTGCAAGACGAGGTAATCGCAAATAATGAATCTTATTTAATTTGGCTGCGCAATTTCCTAGGAGCCAAGCCAATTGTCTAGTGGAATTAGTCACTAATTTAACTAAGATAGAGCTGTAATCTTACTCTACTACAGGATGAAAGTTTTTTTTCTAAACTTATAGTTGGCCATGATTCAAGAGATTCATGTGTTACTAGTGAAAATTCCAGATAAAGTATATAATATGTTTACCTTGAATTTTATCAAAAATTGAGAAAAACGTCTTAGATTACCTGAAGATACAATTGACATATACACTGCTCTTACAGTTCACGTCGGTATTAATGAAATTTAAGGGCACATACAAACCTCATTTACAGATATCAACCAGCAAAGCAAGTTAATCAATCAACACTCGGATAAATTATCTACGCGATTAGGAGGAGATACGATTAACAGTATAGTCCGCTAAATTACATGATAAGTTAGTTGCTTATAGCGTAATTGTTTTTATCATTCGACAGAATGAAAAGCCATATTTGATATGACAAAATGCTTAAAAAGAAAGTTAAAATTGATCGATTATTTGATATTATAGTCTTCGTTTATTAGTTGATAATATCATTGCTTACTACCAGTTTTTTTCGTCTAATGCATAGCTACCTATCTGTTGCGTCAAGTGCTTTAAACAATACACCTCAGCTAAAAATAAATGTATATCGTTTACGACATAATGACCTGATTAGTTCGCATAGCGAACATACTGAAAATGTTGTTAAGCTTAAAGTTGATAATCACTGGGAATTAAAAAGAATCCTATTCAACTAATGACAGTAAATAATATTTAGGTTAATTTCCGTGAGTTACTTGACATTCTTGAGCAAGCTGCAAGTATTGAAGAATTTTTAAAAAAGCTAAACTAAAAATATATCAAGATGATATTCCTAATTGTCCCTAAAAATCAGATTTTCTCCAGCAAGGACGCTAGCCAATTAATTTTTGCCTAATAACTCAAATGTGAGAGACCGAGAAATTAAGACGAAAACAAATTTATGTTTTAATACATTCATGACTTAACCTGAGTAATTATAGATCAAATTTATTATCAGTATCTCAAAAAAAGATCTAAAGAGCGCATATCAATGAAAGCTTCGTAGGCTTAAAGGGTAATTAGGAGTGATCTGTTTTAAGTAAGAACATGCTGCATAATACTTTTCATCGCAAAGGCTATTCTTTTTCTTTCTAAAAGAAAAGACTTGAGCAGTTTCTCAAGCATAACACCATACTTAGCGTATGCGTAATCCCTATAATAGAATCCTAGATAATCCGAAAATTACTATAAAAATATTCGTACGCTTTATGTCACCAGCTGCCAGGCAAAAATTATTAATCTTTTTAGATTAATAAGTGTATATGAAACGAGGAAGCAAAGCGATTACAATAAAAAACCCGAGGATTGCATAAATAGCATGACAATATGTTCCGTTAAATATTACTGTCATTCTTTATGTTAGGAAATAAGGAAAGGAGCATCGGTATCATAAATACTAACAAGAAATACAAATCAATAATATTGTTGTAAACTATTATTGGACAATAATCCTGATAACATCATTAATCTCAAGATTAATAAATTAATCAATCGATTTTTAAGATACTGATTGACGTGGAATATAATTGATTTTATCTACTTAACTATGATTATGGTTCCCTATGTGCAGCATACGTAATTAATTTTTGTATATCATACATAGTTAAGAAAATAATCTCGTTTTTATAAAAATTAATATAATGCTATTTTTAATGGCTAAATAGCCAGCTATTTAAGTATCATTTCTCTGTAAAACTTTTAGTAACAAACTAATTATTATACTTGCAACGATGGATTCATAATAACATGCTGGACAACATACCATTAAAATATAGCCTCTCTCCAGAGAAAGGCTAAAGCAGTTCCTTTTACCATCTATGTGAGCAATAATTTACTTAATTTTTTTAATAAAAAGATACATAATTATATAATTATTTTTAGTTATATAAGCTACTTATGAATTATATAACTTTATGCTATGTTCGCAGAACACACTTATAAACAGTCCATTGGCTTTAGTATAAAAAACCTATTATATTGCTTGCTCCTGCAAACTAAATCCTACGTACCTGTCAAGTATTGAAATATGAGCTAAAAGATTAAAATTGCTGCCGAGATAGTTGATCAATGACTGGAAAAAACTCGAGTGTATATCGTGAATTTATACGCACAGTTATAGTTGCCTGTGCTCTTTCGTTCACCATCCGAACTTTCTTTTACGAACCTTTTAATATCCCATCGGGATCTATGATTCCTACTCTTCTAGTTGGCGACTATCTTTTCGTTTCCAAAGCATCGTACGGATACAGTCTTTATTCTATACCAATTATTAATCGACGAATATTCTTTATACAACCTAAGCTTGGTGATGTTGTAGTGTTTAGACTAGCTAGCGACAATAAAACTAACTACATTAAGCGTATTGTTGGTCTCCCTGGAGATGATATACAAGTAAAGAATGGAATATTACATATAAACGGTGAACCAGTAAAACGCCGTCGGATCAAGAATTTTAACTTTGAAAATGACAAAGAATCATCAACACAGTTTATAGAAACCCTACCTAATGGCCGAGAGCATCGTATTATAGAATACAGTGACAATAATAGTGCAGACAATACCCCAATTTATCACGTACCTGCAAAACATTATTTTGCAATGGGCGACAACAGAGATAATTCCCAAGACAGTCGTTTCTCCGAAGTAGGAACAATATCTGAGGAAAACCTAGTAGGTCGCGCTGATATCTTATTTTTCTCTCACAGCGAACAAGCTAAGCTTTGGGAAATATGGAAATGGCCTTTCGTAATCCGTTACAGCCGTATTCTGGAAAAGATTGAATGAAATCAAATAGCATAAATTTATCAGTTCTCAGCAACATCCTTTATCACAAATTTAAAAATATCGAAGTGCTACGACAAGCAATTACTCACGCTAGTGCATCACCGTGGGCTTGGAATGCCTATGAACGTCTAGAATTTTTAGGTGATCGAGTACTAGCACTTATAGTAACCGAACAACTTCTCGAGCGTTTCCCAAACGAGCGTGAGGGAGCAATCGCTAAACGTCACGTCAATTTAGTGCGATGCGAAGCATTAGCAAAGGTTGCACGTACCATCCAACTTGGAAAATTCCTCATATTATCAAGAGGTGAGGACAATGCTGGGTCACGCAATAGTGATGCAATTTTGTCCGATGCAATGGAAGCAGTAATTGGTGCCCTTTATTTTGACGGAGGAATAGAAGCTGCGAGACGCTTTGTTACAGTAGAATGGAATAAACTATTAGAACTTGATATACTTCCACCTCAGGATCCAAAAACTTCTCTTCAAGAATGGGCACAAGGTCATAAGTTGGCCATGCCGCGCTATACAACAACAACTCAATCTGGACCAGCTCACTCACCGCAATTCACTGTTCAAGTTATAGTTGACGGTTATAAACCAAGCATTGGTGTCGGACGATCTAAGCGCTTGGCTGAGCAAGCTGCCGCTGCCAAGTTAATTAAACTAGTAAGCCCATGAATACATCACAATCTCAATGTGGCTTAATCACTTTACTTGGCCCGCCAAACGCTGGTAAATCAACATTGATAAACCGAATCGTTAGCAGTAAAGTTTCAATCGTTTCCCAAAAAGCACAAACAACTCGTACAAGACTTTGTGGTATAGTATCGGATGGCCAAGCTCAAATTATTTTATTTGATACGCCTGGAATTTTTTTACCTAAACGTCAGATTGATCGAGTTATGATAGAAGCAGCTTGGGCAGGGGCAAAAGATGCTGATCTACTTGTGCTGGTTGTAGATGCCCACCTTGGGTTTGATAAAAATATAATACAGATTATCCATGGTTTAAATAAAATTCATCGTAATACGGTACTTGCTTTAAATAAGGTGGATAATATTAAGCGTGAAAAGTTATTGCCTCTAGCTGCACAGTTAAACGAAGTATTTAAATTTGAAAAGATATTTATGATATCTGCTTTAACGGGTAGCGGATGCAAAGATCTACGGACTTATCTTGGTACAAGAATACCATCTGGACCCTGGCTTTATGCTGGGAACGAGTTAAGTAATATACCGATGCGATTGATGGCTGCAGAAATTACTCGAGAAAAAATATTTCTATATATGCATGAAGAATTACCATACTCAATAACAGTAGAAACCGATCGATGGACTGAGCGTGATGATGGATCAATAAGAATCGATCAAATACTATACGTGAAGCGTAATAATCATAAAAAAATTACCCTTGGTAAGAAAGGTAAAAATATCAAACATATTTGCTGCCTTGCGCGCAATGAACTAGAACAAATGCTAGAACATCGGGTTCATCTGTTTTTATTCATAAAAGTGCGCAAAAAAAAATGTCAAGAAGACCTTCAGAACGTCCGTTAGTGTAAGTTGCATTAATGATTGCTTTTAGATTATTAATTAATACATCTAACAAGATAATTATCAAAGCATCATACTATTAAAATGGCTGAAAATAAGCAATACTAGTTTTAATCTACCAACGAACAAATTCTGCAAGATAGCTACAGCTAGATCTGCGCCCATCTATGTTAAACACAGAGTATCTCTAAAAATCACCAAAGCAACTAAACCTCTGCTAAACAACACATAGATATTTTTAACATCATAGTGTACCTAATTTAGATATGAGACACATAATTGGTGTCGCCTAGTGAATAGTTTTTATTCAAATATATCCGTCTAGCAAATACTATTGCACAGTTATCATAAAAAGCTAATAAACTAGCAGTATTTGTTCTAGTGCATTATTAAACACTTTAAAAGTAGTAGTGTCTCGGATTTTATAACTTTAATTGCTATAATAACCTTATATTAATTTTGTTTTAATTTTCTAAAATTGCGTATCACTCTTTAATACTGCTTCTATGTAAGGAATAGGATTAATTAAAAAAAATTAATCAAGTAAGCTATAATACTGAAATAGGTTACAAAGCATGAGCATGAAATTTTCTCTGTTGTCTAAACCACCACAAGAGTTGAGCCAAGCAGAAGCTATTTCTGATGCTTGGCTAGCAGATGCGTTGAGCGAGCGATACTTAGCTTATGCACTATCAACCATAATGGGGCGCTCCTTACCAGATGTACGCGACGGACTAAAGCCAGTGCATCGGCGACTTCTATTTGCAATGCGGCAGCTTAAACTATCCCCTGACCGAGCCTTTAAAAAATCAGCGCGTGTAGTTGGTGACGTTATGGGTAAATTTCACCCTCATGGTGATGCCGCAATTTACGATGCAATGGTGCGTTTAGCTCGAGATTTTACTGTACGCTATCCATTAGTTGAGGGACATGGAAATTTTGGCAATGTGGATGGCGATAATGCAGCGGCAATGCGATACACAGAGGCGCGATTGACAGAAGTAGCGCAACTTTTGATGGAGGAAATTGATGACGATACAATTGATTTTCGTACCACTTATGATGGAGAAGGAGAAGAGCCGGTTGTTTTTCCAGCAGCATTTCCTAATTTGCTAGCAAATGGCAGTCAAGGTATCGCAGTAGGCATGGCAACCTCCATTCCACCTCATAATGTAGATGAGCTGTGCGAAGCGCTCCAATACTTGATAAAAAACCGGGAAGCTAGAATTGAAAATTTATTAGATAAAATTGCTGGCCCGGACTTTCCAACAGGAGGTATATTAGTAGAGTCTCCTGAAACACTGAAGGATGCTTATCGCAGTGGTAAAGGCTCATTTCGTGTACGCGCTCGTTGGAATGTTGAAAGATTAAAGAATGGTACTTGGCAAGTAGCCATTACTGAAATTCCTTATCAAGTTCAAAAATCTCGACTGATTGAGCGTATTGCAGAACTGCTTCATGCTCGTAAGCTTGCTTTTTTAGGTGACATCCGAGACGAGTCAGCGAATGATGTCAGAGTAGTACTGGAGCCCAAAAGCCGTAACGTTGATCCAGACGTTTTAATGGAAAGCCTATTTAAGCAAACTGAGTTGCAGGTTAGGGTTTTATTAAATCTGAATGTACTTGATAAAGACAATGTCCCACGAGTAATGGGCATGCCTGAAGCGTTAAAGGCTTTTCTTCATCATCGTCACGAAGTACTTATACGTAAAACTAAACATCGATTAAATAATATCGCTCATCGCCTGGAAATACTTCTTGGCTATCAAATTGCTTTTTTAAACATTGACCAAATGATTCTTCTCATCCAGGAAGAAAATGAACCAAAAGCTGAACTAATTCGAACATTTCAATTAACTGAAGGCCAATCTGAAGCTATTATGAATATGCGCTTACGTTCTCTGCAAAAACTTGAAGAAATAAAATTAAAAAAAGAGCATGAGCAGCTTTCTGCTGAACGCGATAATTTAATTGATTTGCTTTCTAACGAAAAAAGAAGATGGCAGATTATAGGCGAGCAACTTAGTCAAATTAGAAGAAAGTTTGGCAAATCTACCGAGATCGGCCGTCGCCGAACTGATATTATTTCGTCTCCAAATATCTTAGCGATTCCAAGCGAAGCTATGGTTGAAAGGGAACCAATTACAGTAATTTGCTCAGAAAAGTTTTGGATACGAGCACTTCGCGGATATATTGATCTAGATCAGGAGATAAAGTATAAGGAAGGAGATGGTGAACGTTTCCGCTTTCATGCGGAAACTACTGACAAGATCCTTTTGTTTGCTACAGATGGTCGTTTTTATACCATATGCGGTGATAAACTTCCCTCCGGAAGAGGACACGGCGAACCTATTCGGCTCATAATAGATCTGGCTAATGACGACGATATTGTTGCTATATTTCCGCACAGGTCTGGAGAGAAACTTTTAGTTGCTTCAAACGATGGCAGAGGTTTTATTGTGTCATCTAACGAAGTACTAGCTCAAACTAGAGCAGGTAAACAAGTGCTAGGAATAGATGAAGATTCAAAAGCATTAGCTTGTATTCCCGTTACTGGGGATACAGTAGCGGTAATCGGTACCAATCGCAAAATGTTAATATTTGACGTAAATGATTTGCCCGAAATGAGTCGTGGAAAAGGTGTTATCTTGCAAAATTATAAATCAGGTGATTCAATGGCTGATTTGATGGTATTTAAATCGCAGGAAGGGCTGTCCTGGCTTATTACAAGTGGTTGTCTCCATCATGAAGATAATCTTGCTACCTGGCGAGGAAAAAGAGCTGCTGCTGGTAAATTGCTTCCTAGTGGCCTTCCGCTTCCTATACGATCTAGTTGTCTAGACTAGACAACTAGATAAAATAATCATAATATGATATAAATCATTAAGTAAATTAAATATTACTAATTGCTTTGATTATTATTAATTAAAAATTAATTTACTCGCTAAAATAAGCTATAGCATTGCTTAAAAATTAAGCAAAGGTTGTTCTATTCTAACAGGCAATAACTTGAATAAACTGAAATTAAAATTGATTCTATTTCTTTAAAATCAGTACCACTAATGCAATTATACATCTGTATAAATTAAACTTCTTTTACCAATATAATCTAGCTAACAATAAAAATACTTATTAATAATAATACCAGTAAAAGCAGATTAATTCAGTACCAGTAATTTGATGCATAAAGCTAATATATAATTTTTTACTAAATGGATAAAGTAATACTTACTATAATTTAAGCTAGATTTAATTATACCAAATAGCATTGAGTGCACTGGCTATAGGAGAAATGACCCTCGTAGCAATTTAATTGATATAACGCCATGACATACAAAAATCCTAACTAAAATAACAATAATTAACTTATCTAGTAAATCTTTACCTTGTAATTAATTCAAAGACAAATGTATAGGCTATACCTTAAATCAATTAGTAACAAAATCACTAATTGATTTTTTACATGGACAAGTGCTGTATTAATATAATACTACCAATAGTAATCAAAATTATTCCACCGATAGCACCTGCTGGTCTACCAATGGCTGTACTAGCTACCCTTCCTAACAACATACCTAGAAAAGCGAGCACAAAAGTAACTACAGCTATAGCAAGCGCTATTGAAAATAGCGAATCCTCTATCACAGCTAACACAGCACCTACAGCTAAAGTATCTACACTGGTACCAATAGAAGTGAGTGCAAGATTTGACCATATCATCGCAGATCCTGAATTACTAGATACTGAAGATATTAAGCTTTCCCATATCATTCTTAAACCAACACCCCCAAGAATGCTAAAAGCAAACCAGTGGTCAAATACAGCTACATAGCTATTAGCAGCACGCCCAAGCGACCAGCCAATCAAAAGTGCGATAGTCTCTGCCAATGCAAAAACGAAGGCGATTATGAAAATATCTATTATTCGGTATCTTTCTTTTCTAGCACCCTTACCAATCGCTACTGTAAAAGCATCAGCCGAAACACCAATGGCAATAGCAAGAGTAGAAAACATTTTCAATATCCTCAATCAGCCAAATAAGATGCGTTATTCTTTAATTTTAAAGAGAAGATTATGTATAATTGTAAATTGCCATTAAGTCAAAAAATAATTTATAATAATTTAAGTTAAAAGAATTAGTTAATGGTAAATTAATATTACTCAGTATAATTTTTTATACATGATATAATTTATAAAATATTATAGCAATCATTAGCTAGTTTACTGTTATCTTTATATTTTATATTACATTATTTAATAAAATTATTGTGAATAACAATTAAAGCAACCACACATTAAAAATGTGTATAAGCCAAGAAATATATTTCATATCAAGAATACAGTGATATTGCTGATTAATAGTATTTAAAAGTTAAATACTATTAATCAATTACAAAAATTATTGTAATAAAACAAACTATTAATAATAAAAAAACCACTAATTAATATTCGTAGTAAAATTATTATTACGTTATTTTAATGAATTTAACGGTTTCGTTGGATTAGCTAAGGTAAATGATAATTCAAAAAAAAAAGAAAAAAAAACAATAGCGTAGAATTATTAATGATAATAAAGTAAAAATACATTAAAGTTTAATTTAATCAGTATTAAAATTTATAAAAATAATTCTTACTAACACACATACATCCTAACTAACAATCTATTTGCTGAAAATTAACAAAAAATCTTTTATCTTTATTTACACTAAAACAATTTTTTAATCAAAAAAAACAACATTAGCTTCTAATTATAACAAAATACTACAGAATAATTTTACAAACACGCTCTAATGATTTTTAAAAAAATCTAATTACCTTATAGAAAACTTTTGTTTAGCTAGTAGCAATAGACAGCTTGCTAAGCTCTGCTTTAAATTAAAATCCATTTAATTGTTTGAGTATTTTAAAACCTACTACGAGAAAAGTACAAACCTTATCAACAATGAATTAAAAATAAAAATTCTCTTCTGCTAATAAAGCTTTTGAAAAAAAAACAAATTTATATACTTTACAGTCGGAAAGACTGTTTTAATCCTAAGCAGGTGTAAAGAACAAACATTGTGCATATATAAAATAAAAATATCAGAGGAATAAGCTATAAGCAATGCTATTGCAAGATATTTTTACACTAAACTACCTTATTTTAGTGTAAAAGGTAATATAACGCTGTTATTAAATTACTCAATATTCATTATCTTTTAATGATAAATCAAAAGCTTTTATTCCAACAACAGGACCTCCATGATGTCCCCATACTGCATTAATTACAGCTAAAAAATCCGACCCAGCTCTTACAAGTAATTTACAATTATGCTCAGTGATACCGCCAATAGCGACACATGGAATAGTCATTAGCTCTGCCCACCAAGTCAAAATATCTATTGAAGCTATAGGAACATCGTACTTAGAATCAGACGGAAAGAAAGCACCAAAAGCGACATAGTCAGCCCCAGCCTCACCTGCTTTCATAGCTAAATGACGACTGTTATTACATGTCACTCCAATCTGCGCCTTTGGTCCCATAATCATGCGCGCATCCTCATAAGAAATATCATTTTGCCCTACATGACATCCATCGCAACCAACCCTTACCGCTAAGTCAGGACGATCATTTAGTAAAAGTGGTACTCCACGCGAGTGGCAAACCGGTAGTATTGTTTCAGCTACTCTTATTAGAAGATCGTCTTTAACATTTTTTAGACGGAGCTGAAGACAAGCAACTAAACCAGTATCGAGAACAGCACTAAGTTCATCACAAAATCTTTTCAGGATAGGAATCTGCTGGGGTGTAATTAGGTAGATTTCTGCTGACATAAGTATTTAACCGAATTACCTTTGTAAATATTTATGATCTGATCTAACATCATCATAGCATCATTACGAGATCGCTGAAATGTGTTACGACCAATAATCGAACCATTCGCACCGCCTTTATATAGGCTACGAATCTCTTCCATTAGAGCGTCAACTCCCTTGGCATCACCACCGGAAAATAATACAATGCGACGCCCATTGAAGCTTGATTGCATCAAATGACGAACTCGATCAGACAAGGTCGAAATTGGAATGTTATTGCTTTCATAAGCTTTGCGTGCTGTTTCTCGAAAGAGAGCAGCTTTTGGAGGCTTAATTTTTATAATATGAGCACCCACTAATGCTGCAATGTGCGCAGCGTAAGACGAAATATCAATAGCAGTTTCAGCCTCTTTTGGCAAATCTCCACCACGTGGATAAGACCATATGACAACAGCAAGACCAACCGACTTAGCCTCCTTAGCTATCTCGCGCATCTGACCCATCATTTCAAATTGAGAATCTGATCCTGGATAAATAGTAAAGCCAATTGCTGAGCAGCCGAGGCGCAAAGCATCGCTGACAGAACCAGTAATAGCCTGAGATGGACTTTTTTTATCACGAGCTAAACTATTAGAAGAATTTACTTTTAATATTGTGGGAATTGCACCAGCAAAAGTGCAAGCTCCTGCCTCCAACATGCCAAGAGGAGCAGCATAGGCATTAAGCCCTGCATCAATCGCTAACTTATAATGATAATGAGGGTCGTAAGCATTCGGATTAGATGCAAAGCTGCATACTGGACCATGCTCAAAACCCTGGTCAACTGGTAATATGACCATTCTACCAGTACCAGCAAGTTTACCATGCATTAATATGCGAGCAAGATTAGACTTAGTCCCAGGATTATCACTCTCATAGTAATCCAAGATTTTTTTAACTCTATCGGTAATCGCCATGAATGGTCTCTCTATTAAAATCGTGCAGGTCTAGCTAAATCTTGAAATAACTCTTTAAGCGAGCAATCATTGTTGCTACACTATGCATTGAAAGTTCTGGCTAAATTTTTGATAAATCTGTAACTACTTTTGTATATATTTAAAAGGAATATAATAATTAAGATTATTGTAAACTATTTTTAGACTGTCTATTAACCTAGATATTAAAAAGTTTTAGCTAAAACAGCAGCAGTATCTAGCATGCGATTAGAAAAACCCCACTCATTATCATACCAGGACAAAACTCGCACCATCTTGCTTTCTATGACCTTGGTTTGACCTAAATCAAAGATCGATGAATGACTATTATGGTTAAAGTCTGCGGATACTAATGGTTCAGAGTTAATGCCAATAATGCCCCTCAATGAACTATTAGCAGCTTCAGAAATAGCCATACTGATTTCTTCCACATTGGTATCTCGTTTAGGCACAAATTTAAAATCTATAAGGCTAACATTAGCAATCGGAACCCGTAGAGAGCTACCATCCAATTTGCCTTCCAGTTCCGGTATTACTAGACTAACAGTTTTAGCAGCCCCAGTGCAGGTTGGAATTATCGATTGAGCGGCAGCACGAGCACGCTGTAAATCATTATGAAGTGTATCGATAGTTGGTTGATCACCAGTATAGGAATGTACCGTAGTCATGTATCCACGTTCAATCCCTACTACGTTGTTTAAGACAAAAGCGACTGGAGCGAGACAGTTAGTAGTACATGAAGCATTAGAGACAATTGCATGCTCTGACTTAAGTAAGTGATCGTTAACCCCGTAAACAATGGTTATGTCTGCATCAACGGATGGAGCGGAAATGAGAACTTTCTTAGCACCAGCCTGGATATGCCTGGCAGCTTCTTCTCGTTTAGTAAACCTACCAGTACACTCTAACGCTATATCAACAGCAAGATCCTGATGTGGTAGTTTAGACGGATTTCGCTCAGCAGTTACCTTAAATCTACCGATACCAACATCCATCCAATCTTTGCCAGTGCTTACTTTACCAGAGAATCTACCATGAATACTGTCATAACGAAATAAATGAGCATTACTTTCCACAGAACCTAAAGCATTTACCAAAACAACTTTAATATCTTCACGCTTTGATTCATATAATGAACGCAATACTAGTCGGCCAATCCGGCCAAAACCATTAATCGCAATATTCTTGACCATTATTTCTTTCCTAAAAACTATGCATTCGAACAAGAAATAGATTTTCACGTAATCAATATTAAAAGCTTTAATGGATATTCCACAAAAAATAATTGTTTACATTATTTACTACTTTTAATTAAAAAATCCTTTTTGATAAATTGACAAAATTTTTACCTATAGCGTCGTTATTTTACTCAGATCAACAAAATTAATCATTTATTAATTAACCCGATTAATAAGTTAACTATAAATAAATTATTTTTGCTATTTTACATTTAGCTAATTAACTAGTATTATGCTTACATTTAAGCATATAATCTCGTAATTACCTAGCATTAGAGTGAAGTAATGCTTAAGTCGTAACCAATACAGTTATTTTTAGGCTAAAGGTATTCGTTACTTTGTGTATGCAAGGATCGTATAATATCTCTAAGTAAACATTTACGATCCGCTTCTTTAATTAGTACTAAGGATTATTTACGGAAAGTTATTTAATCTAAATTAAGTAAATATAAAATTAAGACATGTAAATAGCAAAATTTCCCAGCCTATAGTTAGTTGATTTATTGTTTTATATAAGTAAAATGATGATAATAAATTTAGTATTAAAGAATTAGTAATCAACAATTGACAATTTCAATATGGCTTTACCACATAGTAAAGCGCTAAATTACAAACTTATTAACTATTAAATATTTTTATTTGTATATCTAGTTAACATTTATTTTTGTTCAAATTATCCATGTCCAATATAAAAGCACAATCAACTTATTTGCTATAAGTTTCATGTACATCCTTATTCGCACACTTAGCTAAGTACTTCTCTGCTTCCAAGGCTGCCATACAGCCCATGCCAGCAGCCGTTATCGCTTGACGATAGATCTTGTCCGCACAATCCCCAGCTGCAAAAATGCCAGATACTGACGTTCTGGTTGAACCTGGTTCAACAATTAAATACCCATCATGGTCAAGTGATAGCTCACCGATAAATAGCTTAGTAGCTGGGTCATGACCAATAGCTACAAACAAACCTTCGGCAGGCAAGATAATCGACTCGCCTGAATTTAAATTATTGATACGAATAGCTTCCACTCCTTTCGAGGAGTGGGCACTGCCCAATACTTCTTCAACCACACTATTCCAGATTACAGTAATTTTATCGTTATTTAATAATCTATGTTGTAGGATTTTTTCTGCACGCAAACTATCTCGACGATGTACTAAAGTCACTGAACGACAAATGTTAACCAAATAAAGAGCTTCTTCAACTGCGGTATTGCCACCACCAACTACAACCACATTCTTATCTCGATAAAATGAGCCATCACAAATAGCACAAGCAGAAACCCCACAACCTTTAAAATGCTCCTCACTGGGTAAACCAAGCCAGCGCGCCCGGGCACCGGTAGCGATAATGATGCTTTTGGCAGAATAAACAACGTCTTGATCTGTTACACAACGAAATGGATATTGCGAGAAATCAACTGCATTTACAATATCATAAACAATTTTAGCGCCTACATTCATAGCTTGTTTTTGCATTGTTTCCATGAGCCAAGTACCTTGAACAACATCGGCAAATCCTGGATAGTTCTCCACCTCTGAAGTAAGAGTCATTTGCCCACCGGGTTGCAATCCACCTAGTATAACAGGTGAAAGGTTTGCACGTGCAGCATAAATTCCAGCAGTTAACCCCGAGGGCCCGGCGCCGATTATAAGTAAATTTTCTTGATAATTAGGCATTCTAATTTTTCCTCAATCTAGGCACAATTTAGAAACTCTAAGAAAGTCAATACTACAACTAAATAATATCAGCCTTTAAATAAATTAACATAAACTCGAATATCTTCGATATGTTTAGTTAGATGAATATAATATTGATGTCATAAATATATCAACTACAACTCAACTACAGCAAGACATCTCGATTACATTATAAATTTAACTTATTAAACCTAAACTAGATTTAATAATCAATAATTTTGCTTGCTGTATTTTTAAGTAAATTAAAAATTTTTAATATTTATGATTAATTTAAGTCTAGTGAATTAATATACACATTAATGTGTAAGAAATTCATAGAGGAGATGTCATTTAAAGTATTAAATTAATACAAATTTTTAATTGAAAATATAGTATTAACTTAAAATAGCATTTTACGAAAAGTAAACGCTAAAGCTTAAAAAATCATTAAACATTTTATAAAAAAGTTTTTATAAATTTTGCATAAAACAAAATTGGGAAATTATTCTAGTAACTAGATGATTTTTTAAAAAATTTTTAAATCTTGGTTGGGAATTTTAATACTATAAATTTTTTACCAAAACAAAACTTGTTCTTTAAATTTTAGCTAACTAACTGAGATAAAAAAACATTTAATTAATAAACAGATTTTTAATAGCGCTATTAAAACTAGTTGATAGGTCTAAACATGCAAGTAGATGCAATAGTAGTTGGAGACGGTATTAGTGGTCGCCTAGCTTACCGTGTGTTAAAAAGATTAGGACTAGATGCAATAATTATTGCTCCTAAAGGATCAATTCAAGCTGATCACCGTAATACAGCTATACTACCGTTAAGCGTTAATTATCTGTATGGTTTAGGAGTTAATGTTTCATCAAAAGCAACACCATTGCTTGGAATACTGATTGAAAGTCTTGGATCCTTTGGATTTATCGAGGAAAGATTTTCTGCGAAGGAAGTTGAAGAAACTTATTTGGCATTAAATCTTCCGATCAGCGATCTTGCTAACCTAATGCCAATAGAAAAGCACTTAGAAGACAAGATAAGTGAAATCAATAGCAGTAAAACATGCGTTACAGTAAAAACAAACAGAGGATATCAAATAACCGCTCGATTAGTAATAGCAGCGGATGGAAAATCCTCAATCGCTCATAAAAGTGCAAACATTCGCATTTGGCAGCGTCTACTTGGACTAAGTGCACTTTGTGTTCCGGTCGCATTAAACGCTCCCCATTACGGGCTTTGCATAGAACGTTACGATAATACTGGATCTATTACCATTGTTCCTCTTGGAACTCATAATGGATCACTTATTCGTATCGCGCAAACTGAAATGATTGACAAGCTTATGTCGACTGGTCTATTAGGAATTGAAATTGATACCCGTATTCGTCAACCAGCCTACAAACAGCTTAAGATTACGACAGTACCAGTTGTTTTCCCGCTCTCTATAGGATGCTCATTATCTCCAGCACGAGATCGAATAGTAGCTGTAGGAGATGCAGCACATGTCCTTCCTCCTCTTGGGGCACAAGGATGGAACTTGGCAGTGCGTGATATGATCACTTTAGAAAAAGTGCTCTCTGTTGTTGCACGTGTAGGTGGTGATATTGGCAGCGCTGAGACCTTATCGCGGTACTCCTGCCAGCGTCGTTATGAGCTAACTGCTTATCTTATAACGATAGGAATACTAACCAAAATAGCTACTAGTACATCTCTATTTGGGCATTTAACTCGAGAATTTTGGCTAAGAAGACTATCGGGTGACATAAACATTAAGCACTGGTTAATGCGTAAAGGATTATCCTAAAGGAATTGTTTGCCTTACTCCTAAAAATATACTGTAAGTATATTGAATTTATCATCTATTTATAAATGATCAGTATCATAATTGCTTAAAATAAAAAATCATACGATCGTTAATCAATAATGTAAAAGCAAATTTTGCCTAGCGGATTAACAATATTATATGAAATAAGATAACTAACAAAATATTGCTTATATTTGTTAGTTATTAATCAAGATTGATTAATAACTAATTTACGACAAGAAACCTTCGGAGGTTGGGCATAATTGAAATATTTGCATTTTTAGTTATATGATATATTAGGCAATATGCTTGTTTGCAGATAGCTTTTGACAATGTCAAATATTTTACGCTAGTCAGAATATTAAATTATGAAAGCTATAATTTTAAAAAAAAACAAAGGATGCAATTACTGACATTTTAAATTAATAGTTTTTTTTTATACTTTATTTAGAGATTATATGACGAGAAGCGTTTGCTTGAAGAATGTCTATTAATACTATAGACCGAATCTTAGTGGAGATTTACGGATATAACTCTTTGATTTTAGATCATATTTTATAATAATTGCATTTCTTGCTGCGATAATTTTCGATTAATTAATAATGCTCAATAAAGTTATGAGCTGTTATTTTTTACTGCATTATCTAATCTATCTAATCAAATTTAAAAAATCATTTAATCAGTAAGATAATAATGTTCCTAAAGTAATTTGTTATTTTTGATTAGCTCAAAGAATTAAATTTATGTTTAACAAGCTAGGTGACCGAAAATTGTTCGTAGTACTGCAAAAAAAAATCAGCCTATATAAAGCTGGGTGTTGTCATTTTTGCCCGAAACCACAAGTGGTACATAATTCAAAATTAATTTTAGTTAATTGGTAATTTTGCTAGTTGGGTAAGTAGTTTTCATTAACAATAACTATCCAATGAAAAATTCTTTTCTTCCTAAAAACCTCGTGTTTGATATTTGTCTAAGCATAATTTAGAAATTATTAATCTAAAGTTAACTAGACAAACTACTAATAATTTTTAATGCACAATCGTACTAAAATAGTTTATAAATATTTTTTAGTTAATGCTAATACTAGCTATAATAAAGTATGATCTAATGATCAAAGTTATTTCACAGAATTCGATAATACCATCAGATCACAATCATCAAGTTTATCCGTATCATCACCTGCTTGGTATCGATGGACTTACTAGAGTAGATATTGATTATCTACTTAACCGGTCTGAATGGTTCGTTGAACATAATCGACAAATGGACAAAAAATGCACCAGCTTGCAGGGACGGACCATAATTAACTTGTTTTTTGAAAGTTCTACCCGAACCAGAACTAGCTTCGAGTTGGCTAGCAAGCGTCTTGGAAGTGATGTTATCAATATGTCAGTCGAATCATCTTCAATAAAAAAAGGCGAAAGTTTGATTGATACCGCGATGACTCTTAATGCGATGCATCCAGATGTTTTGATCGTACGTCATCCAGAATCTGGTGAGGTACAGTTATTGTCAGAAAAGGTTAAATGTTCGGTTATTAATGCGGGTGACGGTAGTCATGAGCATCCTACTCAAGCATTATTGGATGCCTTAACTATACGCCGGCGCAAGGGATATCTGGAAGGGTTAGAGGTTGCAATTTGCGGTGATATCACTCATAGTCGAGTTGCTCGCTCTAACATTTACCTACTGTTAATCATGGGTGCCCGGGTGCGCCTTGTCGCGCCACCTACTTTATTGCCCAGCAAAATTGAACGCATGGGGGTGGAGATCCACCACAACATGAAAAGCGGTATAGCTGGCTGCGATATTATCATGATGCTTCGTTTACAAAAAGAGCGGACGCGTGGATCATTTGTACCTTCCGCTCGAGAGTATTTTCGCTATTTTGGCCTTGATACAAAGAAACTTAAAACGGCTAAACCAAACGCGCTTATTATGCACCCCGGACCAATGAACCGTGGTGTAGAAATTGATAGCTTAGTAGCAGATGACATTAAACGCTCACTAATTCGTGAACAAGTAGAAATGGGCGTTGCTGTGCGGATGGCTGTCCTTGACCTTCTTATATCTAATCAAGCAAAAATTTAAATAAGAAAATTAATTAATGACAACACTTTACAATAATGCCCGACTGCTCGATCCAGCTAGCGGGCTTGACACGATGGGCGCGCTATTAGTGCACGAAGGCAAAATTGTTAAGGTAAGCGAAAAGGTATTTGTTGATTTATTACAAGTGGACGCTGATATTGTCGACTGTAAAGAACGCTGTCTCGCTCCCGGACTAGTTGATATGCGAGTACAAATGCGTGAACCGGGCAATGAGCATATTGAAACTATGTACTCGGCACAGAAGGCTGCTGTAGCAGGGGGCATAACCACTTTCGCTCCTCTACCGAATACTAATCCAATAATAGATGATGTTTCGTTACTTGAATTTGTGCAGCGAAGAGCCCTGGAAATTGGTCTCGCTAACGTACACCCTTATGCTGCGATCACTAAAGGACTAAGAGGCAGTGAAATAACAGAATTCGGAATGCTCGCCGATAGCGGAGCAGTCGCTTTCACTGATGCCAAGTACTCTGTCAGCAATTCCTTGGTAATGCGTCGAGCGCTATCTTACGCTAGCATTTTTAAACGCACGATAGTCCAGCATCCAGAAGATCCTTATTTAGCTAGCAAAGGATCAGCTAATGAAGGTGAGATTGCGACTCGGCTAGGATTATCTGGCATTCCGTCGATAGCAGAAGTGATAATGGTTGAAAGAGATTTACGATTAGTAGAATTAACTGGTAATAGTTATCATGCTGCGCACCTTTCTACGGCAGCGGCTATAGAAGCCATCCGTCAAGCAAAAAAAAGAGGATTACCAGTTACCTGTGAAACCGCTCCACCATATTTTGCACTCAACGAAGATGCTATTATCGGCTACCGCACATTTGCTCGGCTTTCCCCTCCCTTGCGTAGCGAACAAGACCGATTAGCAGTTGTTGCAGGCCTGGCTGATGGCACCATAGATGCTATAGCTAGTGATCATGATCCGCACGACCATAATAGGAAAGACGTTCCGTTCTCACAAGCAGTTTCCGGTGCCGTAGGATTAGAAACGCTACTGCCTATAAGTCTAGAGTTGGTTCACACTAAGGCTATGAAACTAATAGATTTACTACATAGACTAACTGTTGCTCCGGCACGTATCTTAGGGCTACCATATGGCACACTAAAACTAGGAGGAGACGCTGATTTAGTGATATTTGATTTAAACCGGATAGATAAGGTAACACCTGAGCGTTTTGCATCCAAATCCCGAAATACGCCATTTGACAAAAGACCGATAGAAGGTCGCGTCTGGCGAACAGTGTATCGCGGTAATGTGGTTTATGATGTGGAAAAATAAATTTTTGCAACGAAAAATTGGAACTTCATCTATAATCTATATCTGTCAAATTGATCATGTCTACATATGAGTTTTTCGCTGGTTTTGTAGTAGCGTATTTAATTGGTTCAATCCCTTTCGGGTTGATTATTACTAGGTATTTTGGCCTTAGTGACATTCGTTTAATTGGTTCTCACAGTATTGGCGCCACTAACGTTCTACGAACCGGTCACAAAAGTCTTGCATTAGTCACAGCGCTACTTGACAGCTGCAAAGGCAGCTTCGTAGTAATGAGTGGTTGGCAATTTGGGGATAGCATGGCTTACTTAGCGGCAATTTGGGTTGTTATTGGTCATTGTTTTCCACTCTGGATAAAATTTAAAGGCGGCAAAGGAGTTGCAACAGCTATCGGGGTATGGTTAGCCTTAGCTACTGATATTGGAGTTATCGTTTGTTTACTCTGGTTAATCATCGCTTTTATATTTCGTTATGCTTCAGCTGCTTCGTTAGCAGCTACAACCGTAGCACCATTGCTTGCATGGAATATGGGCAATCCTGCACTTGCTCAAGCTGGAATAGTAATCGTAAGTATAATATGGCTACGCCATTATCACAACATCTGCCGGATTATGGCCGGTTGTGAAAGCAAGATTACATTGTGCAAAAAAAAACAATAAAGCCATTAGTTTAATAAAAATTTTTTAGTTTTTCGTATAATGCAATTATTACTTTGCGCATTGACATAACTTCAATGCTTTCTTCTTATTAATTCAATGTTATCTCGCTTGCTGCATAAGTCCTTGATAAAATCGAAAACAGCAAGACTTAATTTCAATTAATTATTGAATAGCCTGATTCGATTCAAAATTTTTTTGTAAAGCCTCAATTACTTTTGGAAAATTTTGATAATAAATTATGATTAATTAAAAAAATTAAAAAAGCGATAAAGTAAATATACAATATAATTCTGAATATATTCGTATTCTTATTGTCGCCATAACTTACTTACTTTAATTTAATAGATTCGAAAAATTGCATTGGGTGTAAATAATTTCTCGATTAAGAGCCATTTTGCTATGGATACAACTAATCGATTCTAGGTTTTAAATTTAATTAAGAATAACCGGGCAATTAATTGCTTTAGATTTGTTGATGACTGATATCTAATACCTAATTACATATAAAAGCATTAACCTTTATTAACACTCAAAGAGCTAATGTTTTATCAACTAATTGTCAGTTAATTAACAATAAATAACTATAAAATAAGTTTACTTGTAAAAATGAATTTGAGAAAAATTAACTTTTTAAATGCATATTTAAAATATAAATGCATATTTAAAATATAATAAATAAACTAATTCATAATGACATAACATCATGTTATATTATGTATTTTGAATTTTATTCAAATCTAAATCTCCTATTTGTATATTGATAACAGTGCCAAATCTTAGAGAAGCGAGTAGTATGGCATGAATAACATAGTTGTCGTTGAGTCCCCAGCCAAAGCTAGAACTATCAATAACTATCTCGGTAAAGAATATTACGTATTAGCAAGCTACGGCCACATTTGCGACCTACCTCCAAAAAAAGGTTCAGTAAATCCAGAGCATGATTTTCACATGATTTGGCAAACTGATCAACGTTCTGAAAAACAGATAAAAATAATTGCCAAAGCCGTGAAAGGAGCAAAGCAACTCATCTTAGCAACCGACCCAGACCGAGAAGGTGAAGCTATAAGTTGGCACATCTGTAACGAATTAGATGCCCGCAAGGTACTTACTGGTGTCAAAGTCCAACGAGTTGCGTTTAATGCAATCACTAAAGACGCAGTTATGACTGCCATAGCTAATCCACGAAGCTTAAACCAAGATTTAATTAACGCATATCGAGCAAGACGAGCTTTAGACTATTTAGTTGGATTTACCTTATCGCCATTGCTCTGGCGGAAGTTACCTGGTGCCCGATCAGCTGGGCGTGTACAATCTGTTGCTTTACGGCTAGTTTGTGAACGTAATTCAGAAATCGAGAAATTTGTCGCTAAAGAATATTGGTCAATCAAAGCAATTTTTCGTACTAAAGAAAACGATACATTTAGCGCACTATTAACTAATTTAAATGGTAATAGCATAAAAAGATTTGACATAAAGTCAGAGGATGAAGCTAACGCTGCCATGGCTATTGTAGAGAAAGGAATGTTTCTTATAGACTCTGTAGAAAAAAGACTTGTCAAGCGTAACCCAAGTAAACCTTTTACTACTTCTACCCTACAGCAAGAAGCGTCAAACAAACTTGGATTTCGTACCACTCGTACCATGCAAGTTGCTCAATCTCTTTATGATGGTGTAAATATCGGCGGCGAGACTACTGGTCTTATTACTTACATAAGAACAGATGGCATACACATATCGGCGGAGGGAATAACCCAAATTCGTCAAACAATTAGCTGTGAATATGGCGAATACTATTTACCCAAGACACCAATAATTTACACCAGTAAGGCGAAAAATGCTCAAGAAGCACACGAAGCAATCCGACCAACCGATATCGCACGTACGCCAAATATGTTGTGCGCATATCTCAATCATGATCAATGGAAACTGTATTCATTAATCTGGAAGCGAGCTGTGGCGAGCCAGATGGCCAGCACTGAGCTAAGCCAGACTACAATCGATGTGAGAGATAAGAATAAACTCATTATTCTGCAGGCCACTAGTTCATTTATCACATTTGATGGTTTTCTTAAACTCTATCGAGAAAATTGTGAAACAAACAAGGAGACAAATCAAATTGATAGCGAATCCAATAAATCCCTCCCCAACCTTAACAACGGCGATATTGTTACCCAACAAAACGTCATCCCAACACAACACTTCACACAACCACCAACGCACTATTCAGAAGCAAGCCTTGTAAAAAAAATGGAAGATCTTGGAATAGGTAGGCCTTCCACCTATGCAAATATCTTGCAAGTATTGCATGATCGTGAATATGTTCGTCTTGATCGTCGTCGCTTTATGCCAGAAGATCGTGGGCGTCTAGTCACAACCTTTCTTTCCAGTTTTTTTAAGCATTACGTTGAATATAGTTTTACTGCCGATTTAGAAAATCAGCTTGACAATATATCCG
This sequence comes from Candidatus Endolissoclinum faulkneri L2, assembly GCF_000319385.1. GTDB lineage: Bacteria > Pseudomonadota > Alphaproteobacteria > Thalassobaculales > Thalassobaculaceae > Thalassobaculum > Thalassobaculum faulkneri. The sequence continues at coordinate 1,339,553 of NC_019566.1, forward strand.
ACGGTCAGCTCGATTGGCGTCAAGTATTACGTGAATTCTGGAAAACATTTAAGTGCTTAGTAGATGACATCAATAAACTTTCTATTAGCGAAGTGCTTGAAAAGCTAGATGATGCTCTAGCAGATTACTTTTTCCCCAACGGTAACAATGAACATCAAACTCGCAAATGCCAAAACTGCCTTGATGGAACTTTGTCTCTGCGACTTAGTAAATTTGGTGCATTTATTGGCTGTTCTAATTATCCGGGATGTAAGTTTACACGACAACTCAGTGAAAGAAGAATTGCAAGCAAGGCGATTGACGACGAAAAAGAATACAATACTCTTCCTCGAATACTCGGCAACGATCCAGAAACAGGTAAGAAAGTTAGTATAAATAATGGCCCGTATGGCGTATATCTACAACTAGATCAGTCGAAAGAAAGATCAAAAGACAAACCTAAACGTACTCCATTGCCAAAACAAATCGCATTAGCCGATATTGATTTGGATACTGCTCTAGCTTTTTTGTCACTACCTCGCTTGATCTGCGAGCATCCAGAAACTAAGGAAATTATTCAAGCAGGTATTGGTCGATTCGGTCCTTACCTCAAACATGGTGAACACTATTTCAAACTGCCAAGTGATCATACTGTACTTACAATCGGCATCAACCAGGCAGTACAACTAATCTCTGAAAATGTGTCCAAGATAAACATTAAACGCTTGCTAGGTTATCATCCAAACGATGGTAAGCCGGTAATAATCCAAACAGGTCGATTCGGCCTATATGCACAACATGGGTCTTTACGTGCCAACTTGTCAAAAAAAGAAGAGATAGATAAGATCACTCTAGAAAAAGTGATTGATTTGTTGAATTCTAAAACAAAAAATATTCAAAAAGGTGATTGCAAAAAGATACCAACAAAGATCAGCAATCATAATTTAAACACGAAGAAAAAAAAGAATAAGAACATTTCTTAAAAAAAAATAAACTAACAGCTTGAAACAAGCCCATAGCCAAAAATGCGCTAAAGCAGTAGAAAGCTAAAAGATTATTTTTTGATTTCCCGATCAAAGAAAAAAAAAATCATTAACATTACGTGTGTTAAAATAACTTAATTATTTGCTAACCAAGTATTAATTTACGATTAAGAAATCAAATACGGGTTTTTCCATACTTAATTTAAGCTTTCCTATTATACGATGATGTCTTGCACAATAAAATATTCTCATCCGTCGCATGAAGTAGCGGTTTGTTTTTTATTGCTTGCCAAACAAATGAGAAATATTGATGTAAGAAAAATACTATCCATATTTTTTGGTGATTTATAACATGTTGGTGTGTTGCTTTTATCACTATATTGAGTTATTTTGTAGAAATGCACTATGCATTATTTAAACTCAATATTCGGTTTTGTATTTTACTTAATTATGCTTTATGCTTTACTTTCAAAGTTCTGTAGACGTTTAAGCTCAAAGCATGTGATAGGAAGATAATGGCTCGCAATAAAATTGCGCTCATAGGCGCTGGTAACATCGGTGGTACAATAGCACTTTTGTCCGGACTTAAGGATCTCGGCGATGTGGTTTTGTTTGATAACGTCGAAGGCTTACCGCAAGGTAAAGCGCTAGACATTGCTGAGGCTTCATCTATAGAAGGTTTTTCCTCCGTTTTTTCTGCGGCTAACAGCTATGATGCAATCGCTGGTGCTGAGGTAGTCATCGTTACAGCAGGTATTCGACGCAAACCTGGCATGAGCCGCGACAATCTGATTAATGCTAATGCCAAAATAATAAAATCCATAGGCGAAGGTATCAAATTCAATTGTCCGGAAGCATTGGTTATCTGCATTACTAATCCATTAGACGCTATGGTTGGATTACTTCAAACATACAGTGGTCTAGCAAAAAACAAAGTCCTTGGTATGGCAGGAACCCTTGATAGCGCACGCTTTCGTTACTTTTTAGCTAAAGAATTTGGTGTATCAGTCGAGGATGTAAGTGCCTTTGTTATAGGCAGCCATGGCGATACCATGGTTCCGTTGATTCGATATTCTGCAGTCGCTGGAATACCTGTTTCCGAACTAATTAAAATGGGGTGGTCGAACAAAAAAAGAATCGATGAAATTATTCAGCGTACACGCGATGGTGGTATCGAGATTGTCAACTTGTTAAAAACCAACTCAGCCTTTTATGCTCCAGCTTGCTCAGCTGCCCAAATAGTTGATAGCTATCTTAAGGATAAGAAAAGACTAATACCCTGTACTGCTTATGTAAGCGGCCATTATGGACTTGATGGACTTTATATAGGAGTTCCAATAATATTAGGTGGTAGCGGAGTAGAAAAAATAGTGGAAATAGAATTGAATGATGAAGAGAAAGAAATGTTTGATAATTCAATTAATGCCATAAAAATACTCAATCAGGCTGCTAACAAGGCATTATTGATTTAATAGATAAAATCGTTAGCACCTGATGGAAATTAGTGAACAATGAATATTCATGAATATCAAGCTAAGGCTCTTTTTGTTAAACATGGGATACCAGTGCCAAAAGGCGGAATAGCCTTCACTCCAGAAGAAGCTGTTAGATTAGCTAAAGATTTGGACGCTCAGATTTACGTGATCAAAGCTCAGATCCATGCCGGAGGTCGCGGTAAGGGAGGTGGAGTTAAAGTAGCTAAGTCAATCGATGAAGTTCGATACGAAGCTGAGAAAATGCTCAATATGAACCTAATCACAAAGCAAACTAAACCAGAAGGTCAAAGAGTAAAGTGTATATACGTCGAAGAATCCTCGAATATTGCTCGTGAACTTTACATCTCACTTTTAGTTGATCGTGCAACATCACGAATTGCCGTGATTGCTTCCAGCGAAGGTGGTGTAGATATTGAAGAGCTTGCCGAAAAAAAACCAGAAAAAATTCTGACTGTCTCAATAGACCCGGCAATTGGTATGGCTCAACACTACGCACGACGTATTGCATTTGTGCTTGGCTTTCGAGGCAAGCAAGTAAATTTTATGATAGAATTCTTAGCTAGATTGTATGACTTCTTTACTAGTTTCAATGTATTATTGCTGGAAATCAATCCGTTGATCGAGAATATTGCCGGTGATATAGTAGCTCTTGATGCAAAGATTGACTTTGATGATAGCGCTCTCTACCGTCACCAAGAGATTGCTACAATGCGCGATGAGGACGAAGAAGATCCGATAGAAGTCAAGGCGAATAAATATGGTTTGAACTATGTAAAACTAAATGGCTCAATTGGTTGCATGGTCAACGGTGCTGGTCTAGCGATGGCTACCATGGATATAATAAAGTTATACGGTGGTGAACCAGCTAATTTCCTTGATGTTGGTGGTGGTGCAACAAAAGAGCAGATTGCAGCAGCTTTCAAGCTTATCCTATCGGATAAAAATGTGAAAGGTATTATGATCAATATTTTTGGTGGTATTATGCGCTGCGATTTAATTGCCGAAGGCATTGTCACCGCAGCAAGAAAGATCAATCTGCATGTGCCTTTAGTAATACGCCTTGATGGTACCAACGTTGAAAATGGCAAGCAAATATTGTCAAACAGCGGTATGAAAATTATCTCCGCCGATACGCTAGAAGAAGCTGCTAGCAAGATAGTTAAAGCTGTGAGGGAATTCACATAATGGCTGTGTTAATTGATGAGAAAACTAGAGTCATTTGTCATGGATTGACTGGTAGCCAAGGTACCTTTCACACCCAGCAAGCTATTAAGTACGGCACTAATATGGTTGGCGGTGTCACTCCAGGTAAGGGCGGTGATATTCATCTTAATCTGCCAGTTTTCAATACTGTCAAAGAGGCAGCTGATAAAACTGGAGCTAACGCCAGCGTAATATACGTCCCAGCCCATGCTGCGGCTGACTCAATTCTAGAGGCTATTGCTGCTGAAATACCACTCGTCGTCTGCATTACTGAAGGTATTCCAGTAATGGATATGATTAAGGTTAAACGCTCCTTAATTGGCTCTAATACTAGACTAATAGGTCCTAACTGTCCGGGTGTAATAACACCAAACGCTTGCAAAATTGGTATAATGCCAGGATACATACATAGAAGAGGTAAAATTGGTATTGTATCCAGATCAGGTACACTAACATATGAAGCAGTTGCACAAACTACCGCTATAGGCTTAGGTCAATCGACTTGCATTGGTATCGGTGGAGATACTATTATTGGCACTAGTTTTATCGATATACTAGAAATGTTTTTAGCTGATGAAGAAACTAATGGAATTATTATGATCGGTGAAATTGGCGGATGTGCAGAGGAAGAGGCAGCTGAATTCCTGAAGTCAAACTATAATAAAAAGCCAATTACTGGATTTGTTGCAGGTATAACGGCACGTGCTGGGCGACGCATGGGGCATGCTGGTGCGATTATCTCAGGTGGCAAAGGGGGTGCAGAAAATAAGATTGAAGCTATGAAATCTGCAGGCGTTAATGTATCAAACAGCCCAGCTAAGATAGGTGAAACTATGATTGCTGCAATGAGTGGTACTAATTAGTAAAATCACAGCTGAGTTCTCAGTAGCCTTATTTATTTAGCTAGTACCAATGACTAGTCAACGTCATTTTTTTCAGGCCAGAATATCAAATGAATATTATTAATTCATTTGATATAACAATCAGGTCAATGCATGTATTCCTGGCCGGTGGAGCTGCAAATGTAGTTTTAAAATACTACACAGCAATCGGATAGGTGGTGAAGACAAATGTCTATAGAATATCAAGACTGCACATTTTTGAACAGCGCTAATGCTTTGTTTATATCCGAGCTTTTTGCAAAGTATCTTGAAAATAATGCCACAGTAGACAGTAGCTGGCGTCAGTATTTTGATCTACTTAGAGATGATGTAAAAGTAGTTAATATGGATTTACGTGGTCCAAGTTTTGCAGCTCAAACAGCGAAGATTATTGGTGCATTTGACTCTAGCGTATCAAAAAAAGATCCAGACAGAGCAACTGTTGCTTCTCCCCAACAGACCGATAGCGCACTTGATCTCTCACGAGATTCATTACGTGCTATTATGATTATCCAAGCTTATAGAATTAGCGGTTATCTGAAGGCTAATCTTGATCCACTAGGTTTGAAGAACTCAAATTTACATCCTCAACTTAATCCTGAGACTTACGGATTCACAAAAAACGACTGGGATCGACCAATCTTTGTTAATAAAATGCTTGGCTTAGAAACAACAACTCTAAGTGAGATAATAAACGTTTTAGAAAACATTTATTGCCGTTCTATTGGTGTTGAATTTATGCATATTCAGGATTTAGCACAAAAAACTTGGATTTTAGAGCAAATTGAGCAACCACGGCGCAGAATAAATTTAACATCATCAGATAAAAGATTTATTCTGCGCCGTATTACGGCTGCCGAGAGCTTTGAAAAATTTCTTGCTGTAAAGTATGTTGGAGTTAAACGTTTTGGGCTTGATGGTGCTGAGAGCTTAATCCCAGCCCTTGAACAAATTTTAATACGAAGCAGTCAGCTTGGGCTAGAAGAAGCGGTATTGGGCATGCCACACCGAGGACGTTTAAACGTACTTTGTAACTTCATGAACAAGCCTTTCCGAGCTATTATTTCAGAATTCTTAGGTAACTTGGAATATACGCATCAAACCGGTGATGTTAAATATCACATGGGCTTTTCTACTAACCGCACATTTGATGGAATCAATGTACACTTAACTTTAAACTCTAATCCATCGCATCTCGAAAGCGTAAACTCAGTAGTGCTTGGTCGTGTTCGAGCGAAACAGGAGCAAAGAAAAGATAAACTTCGTCAAAAGGTAATGGGCATATTAATGCACGGCGATGCCGCATTTGTGGGTCAAGGAGTAGTAGCAGAAACATTGGAATTATCTGAATTACGCGGATATAGCACTGGTGGCACAATTCATATCATCATAAACAATCAGATTGGATTTACTACCGATCCCAAACATGCTCGCTCATCCTTTTATCCTACAGACGTAGCTAAGATGATCCTTGCACCTATCTTTCACGTGAACGGCGACGATCCAGAAGCTACGGTTCGTGTAGCTAAAATAGCAGCAGAATTTCGTCATAAATTTAACGCAGACGTTATCGTTGATATAATTTGTTACCGACGTTTTGGGCACAATGAGACCGACGAGCCGCGATTCACTCAACCACTCATGTATGAAAAGATTTGTCAACATGAGACTACTCGTGAAATTTATATTAAAGAATTGATCAAGGAAGGCATTTTAGGTAAGCAAGAAGTAGATAACATTCTTGCCGAAGAAAAATCTTATCTTGTGCAAGAATTTGAATATGGCTTAACCTATAAGCCAAGAAAGGTAAATTATCTAGAAGGTGCATGGTCTAATTTAAAAACCGCTTCTGCTGAGACTAGAGGATGTAGTACAGGAGTTGACATCAAAGAGCTACAGCGTATTGGAGCCAAGTTATGTGATGTGCCTAAAGGATTTAACCTACATAGTAACCTTAATCGCTTTATTGCAGCTCGCAAAAAAGCGATCACTACTGGCAAAGGCATAGACTGGTCTACGAGTGAAGCACTTAGCTTTGCTACTTTACTAACAGATGGATTTACGATTCGCTTATCTGGGCAAGATAGTCAACGCGGTACATTTTCCCAGCGTCATTCGGTATACATAGACCAAAAAACTGAAGAAAGCTATATACCATTAAATAATATTCAGGAAAAACAAGCTAGTTATGAGGCTATAAATAGTCCTTTATCAGAAGCTGGTGTGCTTTGCTTCGAATACGGTTACAGTCAAGCGGAACCAAATACACTTACCTGCTGGGAGGCTCAATTTGGCGATTTTGCCAATGTCGGACAAGTCGTCATGGACCAATTTATCACCTCTGCTGAGGCAAAGTGGTTAAGAATGTCTGGACTGGTACTAATGTTACCCCACGGCTATGAAGGTCAAGGACCAGAACACTCATCAGCACGCATAGAGCGCTTCTTGCAGCTTTGCGGTGAAGACAATATGCAAGTAGTAAATTGTACTACACCTGCAAATTATTTCCACGTATTGCGGCGCCAAATGTATCGCAACTTTCGTAAACCGTTGATCATTTTTACACCAAAATCGCTACTGCGGCACAAAATGGCGGTGTCAAAAATAGAAGAAATTAGTGGTTTAACTACTTTTCGTCGAGTGCTTTTTGATGAAAAATTAATGTGCGAAGATAATGAAGTAAAACGAGTCGTAATATGTTCAGGTAAGGTATATTATGATCTTTACGAAGAACGTCAAAAGCGCGGCATCAACGATATTGTATTTATGCGATTAGAACAAATGTATCCATTTCCCAGCAAAATGATTTTAAGCAATCTTTCTCGCTTTCCTCAAGCCGAGGTTATATGGTGCCAGGAAGAACCTGCAAATATGGGTCCATGGACCTTTGTTGACCGTCGCATAGAAGATGTATTAATTGAGATAAATGGCATGTATAAACGCCCACAATATGTTGGTCGTCCAATATCGGCTTCACCTGCCACTGGCAGCGCTATTCAACATACAAATGAACAAGCTGCTCTGGTTGACAAAGCGTTAACTCTGAATATTAAATAAACTACATAAAGTATAAATCATGTATAATAAAGTGATAATGTGAAACTTTGGAGAATCCCTATACTAAATTAGTATGAATGATTTTAACTATCTATGCAGCTTTACTGATTGATAATAAAATATAAAAAGGACTAAATATAGCTATGGCAACAGAGATTAAGGTTCCAGCACTCGGGGATTATGTCTCTGAAGCGACAATTGCAAAATGGATTAAGTCGCCCGGAGATGTCGTCAACGCCGATGAGCCTTTATTAGAGCTTGAAACGGATAAAGTTACTATAGAGGTTAATGCACCATCAAACGGCATCCTAACAAATATTAGCGCTAAAATTGGGGACAAGGTGAAGGTTAATGCGGTGCTTGGCATGATTGAACAAAATATATCCCATTCTATACGAAAAGATGAATTAAAACAAATTGTTGTACAACAAAAAAATGATGTTCCGGTACTACCTTCTTCTCTTGCTACTAATAATTTTGAATTAAAAAGTATGTCTCCTGCGGTGCGTAAATTAGTTGAAGAAAACAATCTAGATCCAACAAGGATTACTCCTACTGGCAAAGATGGCCGATTAATTCGGAAAGATGTGCTACAAGCGATTGCTGCAGGTACAGCGAAACGTGCATTTATCAATAGTGTATCAATAGCAGAGCAAATACCGCATCGTCCGGAAAATCCTCGCGAAGAACGCGTGAAAATGACAAGACTCCGTCAGGTTATAGCAAATCGTTTAAAGGAAGCTCAAAGTACTGCAGCTACATTAACTACATTCAATGAAGTTGATATGACGACAGTAATGAATTTGCGCAAACAACACAAAAATAGCTTCGAGAAGAAGCATGGTGTAAGACTTGGCTTTATGAGCTTTTTCGTTAAAGCTTGCGTTCATGCCTTACGCCAGCTTCCCGTTCTTAATGCCGAAATATATTATGATGAAATTATTTATAAAAACTTTTTTGATATAGGTGTTGCTGTTGGTACTGCTACAGGTCTGGTAGTGCCAATATTGCGTGATGCTGATCAACTTTCTTTTGCTACTGTTGAAAAGACTATATATGAACTTGGCGTAAAGGCACGCGATGGTAAGCTTTCTATTAATGAAATGCAGGGCGGCACTTTTACTATATCTAACGGTGGCATATATGGGTCTATGATGTCTACTCCGATTCTTAATCCACCTCAATCCGGTATTCTTGGTATGCATAAAATCCAGCCCAGACCAATAGTGATTGGTAATTCTGTTGAAATACGTCAAATGATGTATCTAGCACTGAGTTACGATCATAGGATTGTTGATGGCCGTGAAGCTGTCACTTTTCTAGTTAAAGTCAAGGATGCTATTGAAGATCCAAACCAGTTATTACTAGACTTATAAATTATTAAGTATTATCCACAAAATTTAGCTGTTTTAATCTATTTAGTAACGTTGTGCTATCATTTCACTGAAATATGCTCTTGCAGTAAATTACAATCCTTGTTTAGACTAGTTTTGAAGCAAAGTAAATTTATTATATAAATATATTCTATTCATTTAATTTAAAAACTATGTTTATACTTTAAGTTATTGGTAAATAATTTTTAAAAATTTTAATTTATTAATGCTGATACACTATTTGCTGTCTTTGCTTGAATAAAAAATTCAATAAAATACTACAAACAAATAATTTAATGGCTTGTGTTAGGTAATGGCGTTAGATTTTCTGTTAATTAATTATTGATTTAATTGTCATTGCCTAGTGCTAAAATCTATAAAGTATTTTTTACTTTTAAAAGATTATTTTATAACTTAGGCTGATCATTGAAAGAACTTTCAATTAGAAATAATAAAAATTACATTCAATTTTTGAATTAATTACTAAATTAACTTAATATTATTATTACTGGTTAAGTTATGATTAGATAGATTATATGTAAAATAACACTTCACGATACTTTATTTATTGTAATATTTTTAGTTTATTTTTAATTTATCTTAATGTATTTATACTTTCTAAGTAGATAACCCAAATTAGGAGCAATCATGTCTATTGACTATGATATTGTCGTTATTGGATCTGGGCCAGGAGGTTATGTTGCTGCAATCCGAGGGTCACAGCTTGGATTAAAGATTGCTTGTGTGGAGCGACACAGATCACTTGGTGGAACTTGCCTAAATATTGGATGCATACCATCCAAAACTTTGCTAAATGCTTCAGAAAAATATTTAGAAGTCGAGCAACGATTGGATCATTTTGGCATTGAAGTGTCACCTCCTAAGCTCAACATAAATAAGCTTATGGAAAAGAAAACTGAGATAGTTAACAATCTCACTGAAGGCATAAAATTTTTGTTTAAAAAAAATAATGTTGACTGGCTGCAAGGAGTTGCTAAAATCACTGAACCGGGTAAAGTGGAAATTGTCACTCCAGGTGGTGATAAAAAGATCGTTAAATGCCACAATACCTTGATTGCAACTGGTTCAAAAGCGATTTCGATCCCAGGTATTAAAGTTGACGAAAAGCATATAATTACATCTACTGGCGCACTGAATTTAACATGTGTGCCTAAACAATTAATCGTAATTGGGGGTGGTGTAATTGGCTTAGAATTGGGTTCAGTGTGGAAGAGATTTGGTGCTAAGGTAACCGTTGTTGAGTTTCTGGATCGTATTATACCTACTATGGACCAAGAGCTAGGTAAGCTATTTAAACGCGCTATGGAAAAGCAAGGCATAGATTTTAGGATGTCAACAAAAGTTACTCAAGCCAAGCTTAACAATAATCATGTTAAGCTAACTATTAAAAATACTACAGGCAAAACTACCGAAGAACTAAATGGCGACGTAGTGCTCATAGCTACCGGTCGTCGCCCATATCACAAAGGCTTAGGCTTAGAAGATGTACGGATAAAATGCGATGAATATGGATTTATTAAAGTTGATCAAGACTTTCAAACAAACATAGACGGCATCTACGCAATCGGTGATGTTATTAATGGTCCTATGCTAGCTCATAAAGCTGAAGAAGATGCTATTGCTGTCGTAGAAATTATAGCTGGGCAATCAGGAAAGGTGAACTATGACTTAGTTCCAAAGATCATTTACACATGGCCAGAAGTAGCTTCTGTTGGCAATACAGAGGAACAATTAAAAGAATCTAAAATTGAATATCATAGGGGTGTGTTTCCATTTTCTGCTAATAGCCGTGCACGAGCAAATGTTGATACTGAAGGACAAGTAAAAATCCTAGCAGATAAAAACACACACCAGGTTCTTGGCGCTCATATTATAGGGCCAAATGCTGGTACGCTTATACACGAAATTTGTGTAATTATGGAGTTTGGAGGTGCAGCAGAAGATATCGCACGCATATGTCATGGCCACCCCACTTTGAACGAAGCGATCAAAGAAGCAGCTATGGCTATAGCTGATCAAACAATTCATATTTAAGATAAAGTCGATTATTTAAATTGACTATTTTATTTTGTAAATATATTTTCGCACGTATTTATATCTTAATTTTTTATTAATAAATTAAGATTATGCCTAAAAGAAGATTTTTTTTTGGCTTTTAATTTTAATCTAATCTTTAATATTACGATGATCAGTGAAACTACAATCGCTAAATTGTAATTGAGTAAAGCAAGTTAAATATAATAAAAGAAATGATTTTAACTATTTCATGCGCTTAACTAGCTTAATTACCTAAGCAATATTTCTAAATTTTTGGAAGGTTAATTGTTTTATAACAATGTAGATATCATTCTTGATATTCTTTAACTGGTTTAAAAGTATAACCATATGCCATTTTAATTTTATTAAATTAGCTTATTTATATCTAACATATAGTTTTAACTAACTATTACAGCTCAATCCTTAATTGACCATGAGGTATTTAATTCAGTAATAGTCAATAATATAATTTACACTCTTTTGAGCAGCGCTATTTTAATAAAATATTTTATTTATTATTTTTCATTAGAAAATAATCAGCTATTTAGTTAGCTACCTAAGCATAGCAGGAAGATTATTTAATGCTAGGATAAATAGATATATTTATTATTTAGCTAATGTACTAGTTCATAATGAAGTTGTTTATCTAATAATTTTTATATCAAAACTTATTTAGGTATAGTTATTAATAATTACTCTTACCAGTAAACCTTTAAAAAAAACTTAGAAAAATTAACATATGCTTAATATTTCTCTGAAATTAGATTAAGCAGTTAAGATAACAAGCACCAAAAAAAATTAATAAAATTATGTTTGGATCCGAGAAACATAATTTTAGATAATATAGTTGTACTATTAGCTTTAATGGAAAAGAAAAAATTTACCCATAGTTAACTAAAACTACATCTAAATTTTAGTATAAAAACTAAAATACATTGTTTGACATTCCTGCAGTATTATTTTTTCCGTGAAAATCAATTGCTAATTAGCAGTTGAGGATTTTACTTTCCACAAACTATATAGATAATGCTTATTGCATTAAGAGCACTTATGGAGCAAAATTCAGTATATTAACACTTTAACATATTTTAAGTAATATTACTGCTGCATTATTACTATTGATTTAACAGCTAAATTACATGATTTCTGGATCCGCTGTTAATCTTTTCAGCAATCTAATTACCCCCATAAAAAATATTTCTTGCTTATATGGAATTATAAGCTTATGAATCATTACTTCAATAAACAAAATAACCATAATACAATGGATCGAGAGATTAGGAATATATCAAGTTAAGCTATACCTAATCTAAGCTTAACTAATTTTCCAAATCATTTTTATAAAATTCCAATAGATTAAAAATTTAAAGGATATTAATTAAAACAGTTTATATAATAAAAAAATCTTTTACTATCTTCAAATACTATAATAAATATAATCAAGGTAACATCTATTTTTCATAAATAATATTTTCTATATTATGTACTTTAATAGGTCAATAAGCAAATATAATACTTATTTCTCTTAGTCTTAATAATCTTAATATTATACTCAAGCTAGTTTTTTGGCCTAAGTTTAATCAACTAATCATTACTTTTACCAAACCAAAAGCTAATATTATAAATTATATAGTTTTATTCAATTATGAATAAATTGACTAATCAATATCATTGATTAAACGCTTTTACACAAAGAATCAATTGCTGATTTTATTTTCTATACATAATAAAGATACTAATTCTTATTGAAATTTATAAAGATTAACTTTTGTTTAATTGCATTAATAAATAAAACTATCCTGATAATTAGCTTATTTTATATGAGATTCTTTGAATAAAACATGTTTGCGTATAACCGGATCGTATTTACGAAACTTAAGTTTTTCCGCTTTTGTACGAGGATTTTTCTTAGTAACATAAAAATAACCAGTATCAGCTGTACTAACCATCTTGATCAAAACGGTTGTAGTTTTTGCCAAATCATTTCTCCTTCATCTCTAATATGATCTGTAAATAGCTAAAAAGCACACAGATTCAAAAATTTTTCCTGTATAATTTTGTATACTTACTTAAAGAAGTGGCACTACACGCATTTTATACAATATACTTATTAACTAGATTACGTAGTATTAAGTAGATTTTACTCTAGAATGTTAAATTTTACATTTTGTCAGTTAAAGCAAATGCCCTTGCTAAGGTAGCTTTATTTAGCAAGTGAACTTCCAATTAAAAAATAATTTTTAAACTGTAAATATATAAAATACCCTTACACTAAATAATAATCAAGTAACATATAAATAATACAATAATAAAATATATTTCTTTTTTTGCTAAAAATCTTATTTATCTATAGTAAAGAATATCTCAAAAAATTTGTATATTAGATACATATTCAATTAACTATTTCGCAAAAAAATTTTTGAAAAAATCTTAAGCAATAAATCAGTAGATTTATATTCTTTCAAAGAAAAGATCTATTGTTATTGAAATAAATATTTAGCTAACCATAAACTAACTATTATTTAACTAGTATTAGATTTTTTAACGAAAAAATTAAAAACCAGACTATAACTATGGTTATAGTAAGCACACTGTTAAATAGGAATTTAAAATAAAAATATGTTTAAAAATTATTTACACTAAATAAGTACAATGAGGTTAAATTAATTTTATTTTTTTATATAAAAAATTGTTTTGATAATTGAACCAAAAAACAATTTTTTGTATTGTTTATACATCAAACAAAATATTATTTCTAAATGATAAATGAGAGAGTCAATAAGAATAAAATTAAGCTATAACATAAACCATTTTTACATAGTAAAATTATCTTTTTTTTTGAAAAAGCCCAACTATGCAATATTTTTGATGCAAAAATTCGCTACATCACTCTAATTATTATACTAATTTTTACTAAAGCTAAAAATCAACAACTTGAGGTTGCAAATTATCAGATAATTAATGCTTTTAACAACCCAAGTATAAGTAAAAATTCCTGATAAACATCAGCCAATCTCCTTTCCTCATGACTAAATTTCACAGTAAAAATTAAAGAGTTAGTATATTAATACTGTTATTGTATGCAGAATATTTGCTAGTAAACTTATTATTAATTATCTACTTATGATTCAACATACGCGAACTATACAAAATATTTATAGTATCAAATAAAGTAAGAAGAAAAATATTTACTCTCTATTACACCAGGGATAATTAATAGTACATTAAAAAAACAAAAGTACTATTTGCTTTGTAGTCATAGTTAACGTATGCTCAATATGCTTTACTAATGTGTTATTTTGTACTCCAGGAGAGTATTTTATCTTTTTTGCTTTTCTTATTAAATTCGAGTACTGTCCTCCCAGCTAACTAACTTTATTAGGATAAAAATCGATAATACAATCTTGATAACAATAAATTTAAGTTTAAATTTTAATTTAATTTAATGCTTCCTGCCACTAAAGCAAAAAAGATTTTTTATTAAATCTCTTTCTACCAACTTCCGCAAAAATGTAATGATCAAGTGATTAAAACTCATCGATATGCCGATAGTTTTACATATTAAAAATATATTGATTTCAAGCAAAATGAAGATTAGTTCGATAAAAATAAAGTAATAATATTTTTTCAGGAGTTTTTGCGATCAAATTTGTATTTGACTTAATAAATAGTACGTTTTAGCTAATTAAAATAAATATTATTTAATGCACAGATAATAATCATTTTTATTGTTTGTAAAATATAGCTAAAAAAATAATTGAGCATTTTATATTATACAATACAAAGCCACTACCGCTATAGTTGGTATTTATTTTTGCGCATTTTTTTTGCAACTACTTAATTCTGTAGAATTATTTTCAGCAACTATGTTGTTTATTACAGAAAGGATACTAAAGCTAGATTAAAGATCTCATAATTACTGGGAAAATACTCTGCTAAAGGTTTGGTTAAATTTACTAAAGATAAATAATATTTTTATTAAAACTTACAAATATATTAAGGCACGTTGTTTTTTTTAATCCCCAATAGCAAACCTATAATTAAACTTTTAGCATAAAATTATGTAAATTTTTAACCACTTTAAAAGTTCTTAGCAAATTTTACTACTAGTAAGGAAGATTTAATAAAACTCAGTGCTTAAAGTAAAATAAACTTATACTATTGGTACATAGTATATCTAACGCATAACAAAATTAAAACTTAATTTCATCTTTATATTACTTTAAAGGAAAGTGGCAATATTGAACTAAAGTACAATTAAATAAATAACCGAGATGAAAAATTAAGCTTTTAAAACGACTAAAAGATATTTTTATTTATTTTAATATTGATTTAACAAAGCAAGATCTATACTATAGATGCTATAATCTTTTTTAACAAATTAAGCTATTAGCTACGGAGTGCAAATAATATCTATATTACTGACAAAAGAAGAATAATTTTAGTAAATAAAAGTAAAATTAATTAACTTAATAATTTAAAGATATAACTAATTAAGGTTTAAAAAATAAGGATAACTTATCTCGTGAACAGTACAACGAGAAAAGTATAACATCAGACAATATATTTTTCTATAGCATAATGTTAAATAAAATTGTCTTCGTTGCGGCCGTAATAATACTGCTTTACCAAAAAAAAAGTATTATTACAAATTGGCTAACATTAACCTTTAAACATTATCCATAGCCTCAACAATTACTAAGAGTAGTGATGTTAATGACAAATACTTTATCGGATAGCGACACACGTATATCATTACGAATTAATCAACCAAGTGCTTCGTTACAAAGAGATGGTTTACGGATTATTATCGATACTGGGAAGAAATCACCAGATGTTCTTGATATGCAAAATCAACAAATCACTAATTTGATAAGTTTACTTGCTCAACCGCAAGGTATAGATGAGCAAACACTTGTAGCTTCACTAGATGATGCTAAGATTTATAATGCTATCGAATGGCTAAGTTGCCGATTATCTTTAAGCTGGGAACTAACGAAAGAAGGAAAGCCTATAGCACATGCTACAACAATAACTAAAAAATTTCAATTAGAAAAACCAAGCGGAGAGCTTGATCCCGCATCACATCTACGTCGAGCAGATGATGGTGACATGAAATTTCCTGTTATTTTTTCCTGCCCTGGGCTTAGCTATCACATTCGTCTATCCATTGAGGGAGCGAAATTGGCATCTGGTCTTCTGGCAAGTACTATATCTTACGAAAACAAAGCACTAAATGATTTTTTGCTACGCTGTGGAGCAGCGGGTGGATCATTAGTAACTCGTAATTGGGCTTTTGCTGACCAGGTTATGCATGACTCATCTCGTCCACGAGACGACGGTCGAAAAATTTCGATCATACCTACAAACAAAATTCAAGGACTTCCAGTGCCTGAATGGCGCCGGATAGATTCTACTCGCTTACCTAATAGATCTATTGCGGAGATATTTGCAAAAAGACGCTCGTTACGTGATTTTTCTCTAAAGCCTCCAAGTGCAACGACATTACGCTTGTTGCTGACACAAACACTTGCTTTTCAAAAAGTCAGATGTCTCGGTGCATCTCGTTGGGTTGAAAGAGCCTTTCCTGCTGCTGGTGGTCTTGGAGAACTTATTGGATATTTGGCTGTAAGAAATGGTGAAGATTTAGAAGTTGGTCTTTATCGTCATGATCCATTGTTAGATCAACTTAACCATTTAGGCAGTGAAGCAAGTGCTATGTATCGATTGTTTGATGGAGCCTCAACAGCGATGATGCGTTCAAACAATCCACCACCTGTGATGCTTATTTTAGCTTCTCGAGTTGACCTTCTTGTTCAGAAATACGGTGCACTGGGTTATCGCCTAGCTCTACTTAATGCTGGTTCAGCAGCAGCTACAGTGGAGCTAATGGCAAGTGAAATTGGTTTAGGAAGCTGCTCGCTAGGTACAAGTGAAGTACGTACCCTGACTACTTTAATCGACCGCAAAGATATATCAGATATCACAGGAGGTTTTATAGAAACTCCATTGTTAGAAATATCCATTGGACTAAAAATCCATGATGATATAGAATAACATATTTGACCTTGTATTCCTTCTACTGCTTTATTTTCAGAGAATTTACAATGCGTAATAGACTAAAAATTCGTTATGGCCAGCAAAAGAGCAAAAAGCTTTTATAGCACGCTGACGGGATTAAAAATTTTTTTCTAAAGAGTCTTTTTATTTATCTTACGCAACATTGGCCATAATTGATTATAACTATAGTGTTAAGCATTATAAATTGATTATGCTTAATCTTGATTGTTACACTTTAGTTAAAATATACGTTCTATGCTCATATTAGTCTGGCATAAATTTAGTTTTTGTTATTATAAATTTAACTATATTTTAAATTAAGTACTTGATTTTCTTTCAAGCAAGTTTCTATTGAAACTAGCTTGTATTAGCAAATAGAAAAGTAGATTGTTGTATAATATAAAATATAATTTGACTAAAAATTTTATACATTTAATAAATTCATGGTATAACTATGATGCTAGTGCAAGCTGGTGGAATATTTTTATTTTAAGATTAACTAAAAACTGACTAATTTAGAAGTTTTTACATGCTATCTTTAAAACAACACATTAGCAAAACAATTGATAACTAATCAAATTGTTTTACATTAGCTGATAAGTAAATGATTAATTTTTATTAATAGAGTAAAAATACATAATAAATATACTAATCTAGTATCATTAAGCTTTTTAAAATTTCTGCCTTAATGATCAATATATATATAATAAATTATTTAATGCTTACCTTATTTTTTCCTTACGGAGAGAATAAACTTAATTAGCTATTATTTACGATGATAGGCTTACTAAAACATAGGTTTACAATACTAAAAGTAAATAAATTATATTTTTATTCCTATTGATAATAAATATAAAAGCAATTTCAAAATAATTGATTATCATTAAATAAAATTAATAATTAATCCAAATTTTATTTAATGATATTAAGTTTTTCCATTTTACATTATATACTTATTATATCTATTCAATTTCATTCATAACTAAAATAAAGAATTTGATATGAAATCATAGCGATCCGTAAAAGTAAAAATTATGTTATCTCAAGAAGGAATCTATAATGCAAATCTTGCTTTTGCATCAATGCGTAATATTTTAAGAGTTATTCAAAAATTAATTCATTTAATTAAATTATTGTATCTATCAAGTTAAATAAATAATATTCAAATTGTTAAAGTAATTTGATATTGTTAAACGATAAATTTGTCGATTTCCTCATAAATAACAAAAATATCTTTCTAGTTTATCTAAACAATTAAAATTGATTGCTATTAACGATAAGTAAATTTACTTTTAGTTTAATATATATGTTAGTTATTATCTCAATATAGCTTAGATATACAACTATTTACTTTTACGTTTGCTGTTATAGCTTAATTAATTGAATTTGTAAATCAATTAATTAAGCTAGTATACAAGAAAAAATAGTAAAATTAATAACTACCGAGAGTACAAAGAATAAAGAAAATCCAAGTAAGTTAAATACTTATAAATATTAAGTTTATATGAAAAATATACCTGTATAAATGTCAAATACTATCATCTCTAAAATAATACTATTTAATTATTTTTATTTATCGCTTAAACAGCTAATTTTGATTCACAACAATAATAAAAACACAAGCACTAGTTAATATATTGAACCTATAGCTTATCATTCATTATCAATGATAAGCTATAGGTTCAATAATGGAAAACTATTATATAGTTATTCACATACAAACTAATTACAAAAAGGGAATGTAATCAATATTTTATATTTTGATAGAAATTATTTAATTAAATTAAAACTTATTATATGATAGCTTAAATAAGCAAATATAAAACATTTTGGTTAAGTAATAATTTTAATTATTATCTTTATTTTTGTCTATTTTGCGTACAATTTAGCAAAATTTTTGTTTAATTTTTTCTAAAATGGACAGTTATATTAAATAAAGTAGATTACTATTCAGGCTCATTATTTTACAGAACTAAAATTTTCTCAATAAACATTAATACTAAATAAGATTAATAACTATACTTAATTGACATAATCATTGAATATTTTCATTCTTTCACTTTTATTGGATCAATCGTTAAAGTCATTAAATAAATGTTAACATGTCCTGGCCATTTTTACTCTAGCTTCAAAAGTAAAGCTACTTTAGCTTAAGTTACTAAAAAAAATGAAAAATTTAAAGCATAAAAATATATAAAACAGTTCGCTCAATTATAATTGACTTTTATATATAAAATAAATGGAAATATCTTTCAGCTTCAAGTCAATGATATTAAATTTGGCGGATTCGTAATTATAATTTATGATAATCACAATGATTACCATAAAACTAATGCCACCTCATGTAGTTCATAGCCTATGATAAATTTCAATTTTCATCGCATTATTTCTTACAAAGTAAAAATACCATTCTTATAGAAATTTCCATGGCTGCAATTAACCTTAACTAGAAATTATTTAAAATACAAAATGTATTAAATAAGCGGTTAATTAATACCTTTAGCATTGGTAAATTGTTAATTAAGGTTAATCTAACAGTAAAGATGCGGAGAATATCTTTTATATTAATGTTCTTTTTTTTACATAATTTCACATTCGTATCTACACAACATTCGTTCAAATGCGAAGGCATACCTTGCTAATAGCATTTTCAAGTACATATATTTTTCAAGTTTTTTATTGAATAACAGATATCATTAAGAATTAATTACCAATTAGCAACAATGTTTTTGCTAGAAGCCACTTATTGCTTAATTACAATGAGTAATGCGTATTTTTAACGATCTTTTGAATGTTTCTAAAATGTTAGACTATAAATAAAATTGACTGACTAATTTAGTTACGATTATCTATAGCATAATCTAATCTACTACCACTTTAACAGCAAATATTATTTTAATAGTATTTTATGAAAAGCTAAGTTTTATTATATTGAATTCGTTTAATCTTTGTTGCTCGAAAAGTTTAAAGATGTATTTTTTTCACAATATTTGTATAATATAAGTTATACAAGGCAGCAAATTTTTTCTAGAATTGCTGTTTATTAAAGTGAGCTTTACTGGCTTTATAAATAAATTAACAAAGGCTAAATTTAGCTTATTTAGATAACAAAAGCTTAATAAGCGATTAAGATACTAAATCTTTAATGTAAATAATATTATTATCATTAGAATTGAACTAAAGTGCAATAAGTGTTAAACAAAATATCACAATGTACATTTGATATTTTGTTTAACACTTCAAGGTAAAATAATGTAGAAATAAAATACCCAAAAGCTTAGAATAATGTCAGTAATTAATCTGCAATTAACCCAAACTTTAACGAATATGTTTTCAATATTATATGCTAAGTGGTTCTTAGCAAGACGAATAGAGTAAATCTACGATGTCTAAAGAATTATCACGTCCTAAAAATCAAATTCGTATACTTTTGTTGGAGAACATTGCTCCTAGTGCTCGCAATGTTCTCCTTAATGCTGGCTACACTAATGTTCATGAAATATACAGTGCATTAGACCAAGCTGCCTTAATTGAGGCAATTAAGGGAGTGCATATGCTTGGTATCCGTTCGCGCTCACAACTTACAGAGCAAGTGCTTAAAGCTGCAAGCACGTTAGTAGCAGTTGGCTGTTTCTCAGTTGGTACCAACCAAGTAGACTTACCGACAGCTTCCGCGTTAGGAATCCCGGTATTTAATGCACCATTCTCCAACACACGCTCAGTGGCCGAACTAACGATAGCTGAAATCGTTATGCTCATGCGCGGTACTTTCAAGAAATCAATTAACGCCCACAAAGGCTGCTGGCTTAAAACTGCTATTGGCTCACGTGAAGTGCGGGGTAAAACTTTAGGCATAGTCGGCTATGGCAATATAGGTACTCAACTGGCTGCGTTAGCTGAATCAATGGGTATGCGGGTGATTTATTTTGACCGCTTTAACAAGCTCAGTCACGGCAATGCAGAACCTTCTAAAACTATCGATGAACTATTAGCCAAAGCTGACGTAGTTTCCCTGCACTTACCAGAACAATCAGACACTAAAGGCTTGTTCACTGAAGCACGGATTCGCGCTATGAAACAGGGCGCATTCTTAATTAATAATGCTCGCGGTAGTTTGGTAGATATTGATGCCCTGGTTAACGCCCTAAAAGATGGCCATTTATCCGGAGCTGCTGTAGATGTTTTTCCAAACGAACCAAAATCAAACAAAGATCTTTTCGAAAGCCAGTTGCGTGGTATAGAAACTGCAATTCTTACTCCGCATGTGGGTGGATCAACAGAAGAAGCACAGGAGTGTATCGGTGAAGAAGTTGCGCGAAAGTTTGTCGAATATTCTGATGTTGGTTCGACAACAGGTGCAGTAAATTTTCCTGAGGTGCAGTTGCCAAAGGGTACTTTGGTCACACGATTTATTCAGGTTCAGCGCAATGAGCCCGGCGAACTTGGACGGCTTAACGATTTATTTGCTCGTCATGGGCTAAACATCGTCTCTCAGCACTATCAGTCAGATGGACATATTGGATATGTCGTATTAGATGTTTGTGGTGCAGTACCAAATTGTGTAGATATTTTAAAAGAAATACGGCAATTAACTGGTACTATCCGCGCTAGGCTATTAAATAGAGTTTAATTATCTCACAAATTACAATGCAAAAGTTTATAAAAGCACACTAAAAATTACTTAACGTAGCATATTTTAAAAGAATCCTTGATCTGCTAAGGTATATTGATTAGTTTTATATTCTATGAATAGCTTAGATTGAGTATCGCTTTTTTCAGCTATAGATTAGCAATAAAAACATGTTAACTTGACAATGCTCAATGTTAGCATTTAAAATCGTATCATTATATAATGCAAAAATTATTTAATACTCTACATCTTTTGATGTTATGTATTAGAGTTTTTTACATTGGTACATGTAATCAATAGCATTGTTTTATATTTTAATTTTTAAGCATACTCCATAACAGTACAAGGTCACGGTGATCGTATCAGCAAAGTTATAATCAAAAAAAACATTTATTTTATCTTAGTTATTTAAACTGCTTTATAAGCAGGAACCTTGTTGAATAAATGTAAAAAATTCTGTGTAGTAATTAGCGCACTTTCCTCTTCTCTTATTCCCTTAGCCTCAGCCAATGCTTTATTTATATGTACGATGTAAGCTGGTTCATTACGCTTACCGCGATTTGGTGATGGACTAATAAATGGGGCATCAGTCTCTATCAATAGACGATTAATAGGTAAATTGGCAACTATATCACGAAGATAATGAGATTTCTTGAATGTTATAATGCCAGATAACGAGAGATATAGGCCAATATCAAGCATCCGCATTGCCATATCATGAGGACCAGAGAAACAGTGTATAACACCACTAAATGACTTATTGGCGTATTCTTTCTCTAGTATTGTTGCAGTCTCCTCGTAAGAATTTCTAGTATGGATGATAATTGGCATACCAGTTTCTTGTGCAGCTGTAATATGCGCATGAAAACTGTCAACTTGCTTATCCCTAGGAATGTTACTATGGAAATAATCTAGACCGCACTCACCAATAGCTACGACCTTGTTACAGCTATAAGCTAGAGCAACAATTTTCTTCGTTGAGATACTAGTATCTTCAAATATTTGACTCGGATGAGAGCCAACTGAACAATATACATGCGAGAAATTCTCAGCAACATTACGAACACTAGTAAAGCAACTCATCCTCGTGCAAACCGTTAACATATGAATTACTCCGGAGCGTCTTGCTCTATCAATAACACTTTCTAGATCTGGCTTAAAATCATCAAAATCTAAGTGACAATGGCTATCACTTAATATTGGAACAGCTAACTTAGTCAATATCTAAGACACCCCTAGGCTCAACCCAACGAGGGAAAATACTTTCTGGTTTTGGAAGTCGTGTACCAGGAACTAAACGGCACTTTGTGGCTAATTGGTTAAAGCTACGAGCATTAACTGGAACTGCAAGCTGATCTAGCATCTTTGCGCACGATGTCGGCATTATCGGCTGTAATAGCACTGCTATATATCGGATAGTTTCGACAAGAGTATAAAGAACGGTAGCCATTCGCTCATAATCACTCTTGCGCAATGCCCAAGGGGCGTGATCGTCTACATATTTATTAGCATACTTAATTACATAAAAAATCTCTTCCAAGCCTTTGTGAAAGGCTTGATTATCAAAATGTCTACGCACGACTACAAGCAAAGCATTTGCGGAAGCTAAAAGTGCTATATCCTCGGAAGTAAATTTACCAGGGATCGGAACAGTGGACGCAAAGTTTTTTGCAACCATAGACAATACCCGCTGTATTAGGTTGCCAATGTCGTTAGATAAGTCTGAAGTCATACGTTTAATAATAGATGGCTCTAAGAAGTGACCATCACTACCGAATGGTACGTCACGCATCAAATAATATCGCACCGGGTCAAGTCCGTAAGTTCTTATTAAAGCGATTGGATCAATTACGTTGCCAATTGATTTAGAAATCTTTTTTCCATCATTAGTCCACCAACCATGAGCAAAAACCCTTTTTGGTGGCTCAAGCCCAGCTCCCATTAGAAATGCTGGCCAATAAACAGCATGAAAACGCAAGATATCTTTGCCAATTATGTGTAAATCAGCTGGCCAGTATTGAGTATATTTGCTAGTAACTTTAGGAAAATCGACAGCAGTTATGTAGTTGGTTAATGCATCAAGCCATACATACATAACGTGTTTTTCATCGTCAGGTACTGGTATTCCCCATTTAAAGTTAGTTCTACTGATTGACAAATCCCTTAGCCCCCCTTTGACGAATCCAATAACCTCGTTTCTACGACTTTCGGGAGCAATAAAATTTGGATTTGCTTCGTAAAATGCTAAAAGTTTCTCTTGCCAACGTGACAAGTCAAAAAAGTAAGAAGGATTTTTCACCCTTTCTACTATAGCACCAGTTGGTGCAATATGCTGACCAGCAAGATTTTTTACATCAGCTTCACTGTAAAAGGTTTCGTCATTAATTGAGTACCATCCTTCATAATAATCTAAATAAATATGACCATTATTTCTAAGCAAGCACCAAAGACTCTGGGCAGCTGCTATATGGCGCGTCTCAGTTGTACGAATAAAATCGTCCTGACTAAAGCCCATCAAACAAGCCAAATCCCAAAAATTTTGGCTGACTATGTTAGTAAAACTTTGTGGATCTAAGTCCGCTGCTAAAGACGCTTTTTCTACTTTCTGCCCATGTTCATCGGTACCAGTTACAAACATCACGTCATAGCCGTCAAGACGCTTAAAGCGAGCCATAACGTCACAAGCTAAGCTTGTATAAGCATGGCCAATATGCGGCTTATCGTTTACATAATAAATAGGTGTAGTAATGTAGTAGGTGGGGCTCATTAGCCAAGCCTCCGTTAGCGAAACAAGTAACGGCTCAACGTACCTAAAATATTGCCAACTTAGACCAAGAAGCTTTAATTTACTATTAACCTAAATAGTTTAGGTAAAATTAATTACAGACTTTGTACCTAAAGTTATTGCATAAGAACATTTCTTCACATAAGCGTGGAAAAAAATCCTTAGAATGAACATAATTGTGCTACAAATTGTATCTAGCAAAATAATGGTTGAACAATGACTAAAAAGCCTAAAAATTCGCTATCTACAATATACTATGTAGATGCATTCACGAATAACATACACTATTAGCTTAGCAGCTAATAGTGTATGTTTCAATCTAAATTTTAGATAAAGCATTTTTCTAAAATTTAGAGCTTAGGCACTATACGAGAAATATTGTAAAATTAAAGAACTAGAGTAAAATGATAATAATTACTATCTATGCTAAGAGCTCACCTAAAAAAACAAAAAATTTCTATACTAAACAACAAACATTTAAATAATTTTTAAATACTAGCTGGATTGTTATGTAAGCGAATTCAATAAACTCCCTCATATAAAACTATAAGGATCAACATCAACTTGAATTCGTACAGAACTTTGTGGTTTGATCAGTGCAAGCCAATGCCGCAATACCTTTTGAATATTTATCTTGCGGTCAGCTCGAAGGATAAATCTGCGTCGATGGTAGCAACGACGAACAGTAATTGGCGCTGGAATTGGTCCCAGGATTACTACTCCATCTAGCTTTGGCATTGCTTTGGCAACAACTTGAGTTACCTCATCAACTTGCTTGATGTTAAGTGATGAAATCACGAGCGCTGCTAGCTTGCCGTACGGCGGCATACCGGATGCTTTCCTCTGATTAATTTCAAAGCGTAAGAAAGATTCTCTATCGTCGAATGCCAATGCCTGCATCACTGGGTTTTCTGGTGCTAAAGTTTGAACAAATACCCTACCAGCATGGCCTGTTCGGCTAACATGACTGACTGCTTGATGTAAAAGTTGATGGGTTCTCTCATATGCCCGAGGATCACATCCTGTTAGCCCCAAATCAGCATCTACTACTCCAACCAAAGTTAAATAAGGGAAAGTGTACCCTTTGAATATTGCTTGAGTACCAATGACGACATGAACTTTTTTTGACTGCACCGAACTTACTAACTCAGCTGTATTATGTAGCCCTTTTATCGTATCAGAAGAGGCAATTTGCAACTTAACGTCTGGAAATCGGCGAAAAACTTCATCAGCCAAGCGTTCTACACCTGGACCGCTAAAGATAAAGCTATTTCTAGTACTGCACAAATTACAGTATTGTGGTAATGAAGTAAAAAAACCGCAATGATGACACATCAGTTGACCAAGCATCTGGTGCATTACAAGCCAAGCAGTACATTTCGAACACTTCAAACGATTGCCGCAATTATAGCATAAAGTCAGCGGTGCATAGCCACGACGATTGAGAAACAACATTAACTGTTCCCCTTTATTCAAGGTACTTTGCATCGCTTCGACTAATGGTTGAGAGAGAAAATTTCCACGATCTAGCTTGTACTTACGTAAGTCAATTAAAGATACTTTAGGTTTAGCTACAGCAGCAAAAGATGAAGATAAATGAATTGCAGTGTAGCGACCTTGACGAACGTTTTCTACAGTCTCAAGACTCAGGGTAGCACTAACAAGAACGATGGGTATCCCTTCCAAGCGTGCACGAACTACGGCCATATCACGAGCATGATAAGCAACCCCATCATCCTGCTTGTAATATGATTCGTGCTCCTCATCGACAACAATTAATCCAAGTTTATTAAAGGGTAAAAATAAAGCTGAACGAGCTCCAAATAATACTCGTACAGATCCTTGTGCAACTGCACGCCACGTATCGCGGCGCACTCTAGCTTGTAAGGCTGAATGCCAAATTGCTGGCTTTGCAGCAAAACGATCTGTAAATCGTTCTAACCATTCAGCAGATAACGTGATTTCTGGCAATAACACCAACGCCTGCTTACCGGCAGCTAAAGTTGCAGCAATTGCTCTAAAATAGACTTCAGTTTTACCTGAGCCCGTAATACCATCTACTGCTGTCACAGAAAATCTGTTAGAATTTATTCTATGACTTAGAATCTCAACAGCATCCTGTTGCTCTCTATTGAGCATTGGCCCTTCTCGGCTAGTATCCGGGATATCAAATATCGGATGCTGAATTTCCTTACTATAATTCAAGATACCGCTTTTAACCATACTCTTAATTACTCTTGAACCTACTACAGCCCTGCCAAGCAAGTTCTTTTGATCAAGAACTGTACAATTATTTAACACCGACAATACTCGGCGACGAGCATTAGTTAGGCGCGTTGGGCATATCCAATTTTCTTTAGGATTAAGCGTATAAAACATTATTGACTTTGGCGGATCAAATGCCGATGGTGTACTGAGTACCATGCGTAATACGCTACCACGCGGAGCAAGGGTCCAAGCTGCAGTCCATTCTATCAAATTAATCAAATTTTTAGGTAAGCGTAATAAGTCAAACCGCCTGATTATCCATCGCAATCTTTCCAAATCCGCATTACCTTTGCTGTTTAGGGTAATGACTACTCCAAGCAAACGCCTGCGAGCAAAAGGAACTTCAACCAAATCTCCGCGATCCAGCTCTAGCATTGGGTTAGCTTTATAATAGTAGCCTTTATCTAAAGGCAAAGGCAACAAAACACTCACAACAGAGAATGGATTATTTAAAGGCAACAAACTATGCATAATAGGCTTTTATTTTAGTGGACTTTCAGTCCACTGCTAGTTTATTGAAATATCAATACGAAGATAGCTTGAGGAATAACCTAATCTTCTTGTTGTAAATATAAATGCCTATAGTCTATAGCTAAATAGGCATAGGGTTAAAATATTTTGTCTTAGCTATTTTTTAAGACTCCGCTTAATTATTGATACGGAGATCAACACAATGAAATTATTTATAGATACTGTCGATCTCTCAGAGATTCGCGACCTTAACGCAACCGGTTTAATAGATGGTGTTACTACCAATCCATCGCTAATAGCTAAATCTGCTCGACCGATTTTCGAAGTAATTGCTGAGATTTGTGATGTAGTTGCTGGCCCAGTATCCGTTGAAGTTACCGCAAAAGACCATGAAGGAATGATGCGGGAGGGACGTTATTTGCTAGGAATTGCCAATAACATCACAATTAAAGTTCCGCTAACAATTGATGGATTAAAAACTTGTCGAGCGCTTGCTGACGATGGTGTAGCAGTTAACGTAACCTTATGTTTTTCTCCTGCTCAAGCGTTACTAGCTGCAAAAGCTGGTGCCGCTTTCATCTCCCCATTCGTTGGTCGCATGGAGGATATTGGCGCTGAAGGCATGGTAATGATCAAAGCGATCATTGATATCTACAATGCTTACAACTTTGATACTAAAATCTTAGTTGCTTCTGTGCGCGGTCCACATCACGTGGTAGAAGCTGCGAAAATGGGCGCTGATATCTCCACACTACCTCCTGCAGTGCTGCGTGCTATGTACAAACACCCGCTGACTGACAATGGCTTAGAAAGATTTATGGCTGACTGGGCAAATACTGGCCAATCAATTCTCTCATCAAAAAAAGATATCAATGATCATAAAATATAAATTTTACACTCCTAACATCGCTAATAACTATAATTTTTTTGTTGCAAATTGTTGAACAGATTACTTTCATACTAAAGTGTGCTTATCTAGCTTTATAAGCAGCAAAATTACCGCAAAAAAACCAATTATTATTTGCAATCTATGCCTTTAGCTTTGCGACGAGGCAAAACTTTTAAAATTCGTCATAAGTCATAAATAATTGCTGAATTAGATGATATAATGACACCTTATGCGCTTAAATTCTAGCAATTTTAAGGCGACTTTATATCGTATTTGAATCGTCCATTTTACTTTTAAAAGCTACTAATTTTATTAGGCTGATAATCGTAACTCTCTGAATTTACAGTGGATCCTTCTGTTGTTTAGGCTTGATATAACTTATTTGTCATTAATATACCGCATATACAGCTAATTGCTTAGTCTGATCTTGTTTAGCTTAGTCTGATCTTGTTTAATGGATAGAGATAACAAATATCTGTTTGTGAAGTATCTATTGACTAAATGCATTGCATTCATACGAATGATTAAGTAATATTAGCAAGGTACAACGTGTCATTAAAATCATCATAAATTACTCTTATACATCATAGCCAAATTAACATTGCGATCAAAAATATTCTTAATTACAAGTCTATAAGCCAAAATATGATTGAATTACTGATTTTTAAGGCATTCGGTATCTAGTATCAAATGACTTAAAATCATAAGCAGTAGATATCGACATTGATGATAAGTTTCATTACCTTAAAAATAGACGACAATGTTGTTAAACCGTTTACAGGTTTTTATCGAAAAGCAGGATAAATAAAATGTAACTTGTGATTATTTAATAAATAATGCTTATTTATAAAAAGCTTTAAATAAAAAAAAATTTATGGAGCCGGTATATATGGAAATGGACTCTCTAATTAGAACTGTAGAATTGATTTAGGCAATGCCTTTCCAGCAGGCCGTGCTAAATACAATGCTCTGACACTGTTATTATTGATATAACTTTAAAAGAAAAATTTTTTTATGTACTAGAGATCCGGAAGGCCTAGTAATGACCTCATATGTTGATCCATTTACAATTCTAGATCGTTTAGCTAAGGCACTGCTGTTTCGATCCGCTACACAGCTAGGTTGGCAACCTGGTTCTGTAACTAAGTTTGCTCGTCTAGAAAATCAGCGTAAATTAGCAGAAGCTATTGATGCATCGCTAATTTTAGCATTGAATAATGGCGATCCCGCGTTGATTGCTGCGGCTATTTTGGATGAACAACCTTATTTGTCTCCTCATATCAGACTAATACATCACTGCGCTGATGCCTTGCCAAATGTTTTATCGGGGCAAATAACAGGCAAGGAAGTGATGTTTCCAAACGGCTCGATGGATTTATTGGCCAACATATACGCAGGCAATACTTGGGCTGATAGGTTTAATCGAAGAGTTGCCGAAGCAGTAGCCCGCGCAGCTGTGGCTCTAGCAGCAGAACGGCAAGGAAATTTACGAATTGTTGAAATAGGTGCTGGTACCGGCGGAACAACTAATAGTATTCTGCCAGCACTTGATAAGGCTTGTCGTGAAAATAAACTCGATCTTGATTATGCATACACTGACATTTCCACTGAGTTTATTGAATATGGGCGAAATCGTTTTGCTTCTGTTTATCCATTCCTTCGTTTTGCAAAAATGGATATCGAGCAGAGTCCAAATGCTCAAGGTTTTGATGTTAATACGATCGACATAGTAGTAGCTGCTAACGTACTTCATGCAACGGCACAAATTAACAGTACGTTAAGTCATATAAGGGATATGCTGACCTATGGTGGTGTTCTGATAGTTAACGAAATTACTCGCTCTAGCCTATTTGCCACTATGACATTTGGACTGCTTGACAATTGGTGGAAATTTAAGGACAGCGGCATACGTCAACCGCATTCGCCATTACTAGATATTGCTAGTTGGTGTCAATCCTTCCAACTTGCTGGATTGGAATGGCCGCTAGCTATAGGCTGGGAGGGAACAGTCGTTAGTGATGATTGCCAGGCACTACTTATTGCCGATCGTATCAAAAATGATACGAAAGTTCCTGTTCAATTGCCAAACAAGAATGACCAAACAAGGATTAACTTGTCTAATTCGAATGACAATTTAGTACGAGAAACTATAACTCAGATTGTAGCTAATGCTCTAGGCCTTAGTATACAAGAAATCGAAATTAACAGACCATTTGCTGAACTTGGAGTAGATTCTATTGTTGCCGGCCAGCTTGCAACGACGCTGACCGAGCGTCTCGGGGTGGCAATTCAAGCCTCTGTACTCTTTGATCATGCAACTATTGCTGCTTTAGCACAGTATGCGGTTAGTCTAGGGACGAGACAAGAATCGTTAATCAATAACTCTAAACCAATGGTTACTTCTGTTACTGAACCAATGGTTACTTCTGTTACTGAACCAATGGTTACTTCTGTTACTGAGAAAAAATATCCAGATATTGCGATTGTTGGTATGGCATGCCGTTTTCCTAAATCTGCTGATCTTGAAGAATTCTGGTGTAATTTGATTAACGGTGTTGACTGTGTTACTGAAATACCAGACGATAGATTTGACCATATGACTTTCTCAGATAATGAAGGTAAGAAATTTAGTCACTGGGGTGGTTTCTTAGATGATCATGATTGCTTCGATGCTGAAGCTTTCCGACTAAACCCTAACGATGCTACTGCCATGAGTCCGCAACAGCGGGTATTTTTGGAATGTGCTTGGCATGCACTGGAACATGCGGGCTATGGTCAACAAGAACTAGCAGGACGAGCAGTGGGGGTTTATGTAGGAGTTGCTCCGGACGGCTATGGTCAGGGTAGATCAGATACACGCTCTTCGCTGGGTGAGAGCAATGCGATTTTATCATCTAGATTATCTTATCTCCTAGACCTTAAAGGACCTTGTCTACCGGTTGATACTGCTTGTTCCTCATCTCTAGTGGCGATCCATTTAGCTGCACAAACGATTGCTAACGGCGAAGCTGATATGATGCTAGCTGGCGGTGTATCGGTTTTTATGACTAGTACCCGACTGCACGAATTCCTGGCTGATAGTGGTATGTCATCAAACAGCGGACGCTGTCGCACTTTTGACTCCGAGGCTGATGGATTTATACCCGGCGAGGGAGTAGGTGTAGTAGTTTTAAAGCGTCTAGACCGTGCACTAGCTGAAGGCGATTGTATAGTTGCTACACTGAAGGGCTCTGGGATAAACCATGACGGCCGAACCAGTGGCATAACTGCCCCTAGTGGACCGGCTCAGACCGAGCTTATTAGAGCAGTTATGGCTCGCGCTGAAGTAAGTCCAGCCGACATTGGCTATGTCGAAGCACACGGTACAGGCACAAAGCTAGGAGATCCGATAGAGGTTAATGCATTGACTCGAGCTTATGGAGCAGCTGAAGAACCATGCTGGATAGGTTCAGTAAAAACGAATATTGGTCACACCTTAACTACAGCAGGTGTTGCTGGTTTTATTAAAGCAGCATTAGCAGTTCAGCGCGGTATGATACCGCCTAGTCTACATTATCGCAGTGATAATTCTGAGCTAAATCTTACCACCGGTCGATTCAAAGTACCACTAAAGACTGTAAATTGGAACTCAATAGAGGGAAAGCCACGTAGAGCAGCAGTTAGTTCATTTGGTTTTAGTGGAACCAATTCTCACGCAGTAGTAGAACAAGCTCCATTTCGCCTTTTACCCAAAGAAGCAAGTGGTCCGCGTCCAGTATTTTTCTCTGCCCGCACTGATAGTGCACTTAAGGAAATGTTAGAGCACATCGCAAAAGTGTTGGAATACGCACCAGCACCGTTTCCCGCTTTAGCTTTCACGTTGACTGCTGGTCGCTCCCATTTTGAGCATCGTGCAGGGTTGATTGCCTCAACACTTGATGACTTACAAAATGGAATTGCTAAGCTGCGTGAAATGGATCCGGGCGAGATTTACAATAACATTGGTAGGGCTATAGTTTTGGGAGCGGTGAAAGCTTCAGTATCAACGGATCCAGTTGTTGCTTTCTTGTCTGGAGAAGAAGTTGATTTAGTTTCCCTGTTTCCAGCAGAAGAACGTCTTCGAGTGCCTTTACCAGGATACCCCTTCCAACGCACTCGCCTTACGCTGCCAAAAAAGCAAGTTATAATAGAAAATCGTAGCGCATTGCACCCATTAATAGTTTCTAATATCTCTGATACAACTGCATTACGTTGGAAGTTAGCTGAAAGTAGTTCCTGGCCGCCATTGCGGGATCATCGTCGTAATGGAAAACCTATCATTGCCGCAGCAGTTATATTGGAAATTATGCAGGCTGTCGCTAAATTTGCTTTCAGTGATTATATTGTTAATGTTGCTAGCATTACATTTCATACACCTTTATCATTTGAAAAGCTTGGTAAAGCAACTGCAAATTTATTGGATGACGGTGAGAACTGGCAAATTTTAATAGTAGAAGAAAGCACAGATACAATTTACGCAAAGGCTTTTTTAATAGAGCCTGATAATTATACGCCCGATATAATTGATCTATCAGATAATAATAATTTATTAGGCGATAGCCGTATACTTAATGGTGAAGCAGTTTATGCCGCTTTAGCTGATGTTGGATTTGATTATGGCCAGGCATTTCGAACAGTTGAAAGAGTGCAAGTTTATGATAATTGCGTCATAGCTGACCTAAAGTACAAAGCAAAGAAAGAATTTGCTTGGCAACCTACTCTTATTGACGGAGCAATTCAATCAGCCGTGGGTTTAGCATTAGGCCGTTTTACTCAAAAGCAAACAACGATTATACCAATAGAAATTGGTAAAGCAGTATTGTTTAGTGATCTAAAAAATGCACGTCACGCCATTGTAACAGAGCAAGCACAAACTGCTTCTGACCGGTTAGTGCTTAATATCGCCATTACTGACCCAGCAGGCAAGGTTTTGGCTCAATTGAATAAAATAGTAGCGTTAGTAGCAAATGCTCCTCTACGTCCAAAAGAAGATGCAATTATATCTTTTGTACCTCGCTGGTGTCCTGCTAGCAAAGCATTAATCGAGCCATTCTCCAAAAAACTATTGCAGATTATAAATCCAGGGCAGAACACACTGAGTATCCTTGGTGGGGATGTTATGGAAACTGTCAACGATTGGAAATTAGCTTTCCAATCCATTGATTCATTGCCGACTCATGTGTTGGATTTACGTGGCCTTGTCGCTATAAACTCGACACCGACTGGTCAAGTGGTAGATCTGATTGCTGGTTGGCTCCAAGCAAGGCCTGGTATACCGTTGCATATCTTACGAGTGCATTCTGAAAATGGTGGCATAGACCCGGATGAAGCTGGATTGGAGGGCATTGCTGTAACTTTACCACATGAAGCACCGGAGGTAAGTTTACGTATTCTATCGCTTGGGCGTGGAGCTGGCTCTATTGCTGACGTTATCCGCGAAGAACTTAGCATATCTGACTCCGAGCACTATGTGCGTCGATTTGCTGGCGAGCGCCATGTACGAATCTGGGAAGCAAAGTCCATCGAAAAATCCGATACTTTACCGGATCGTCCAGTAGTTCTTATCACCGGCGCTAGTGGCGGAATTGGTTCGATAGTTGCATTGCATTTGGCTCGATCTCGTAATGCACGACTTGTGTTAGTCGGACGACAAGGAGTATCAAACCTAGCAAAGAAAATTAGTTCAGATGTTATTGATGTCGCTGCAGATATTTGCACAATACATGGGGCACGAACGGCAATCTCTGCTGCTCAGCAAAAGTTTGGTCGAATTGACGTAATTGTCCACGCAGCTGGCGTTACCGGAGATCAGCTTTTACGTAATCAAACTTCGGCTGCTATCTCAGCTATTATGCAGCCTAAGCTTGACGGGTTGAGATATTTATTGAGTGAATCAAATGCTGAACCGCTACGTACAGTAATCGGCTTTGGATCACTTGCAGCTCGCTTTGGTAAAGCTGGACAGGGCGGCTATGCTGCAGCTAACGCAGCAATCGCTGCACTAGCTGAGCGTGATGGCTTACCTCTAAGAGTAATTGACTGGCCATTTTGGCAAACCGGTGGTATGGCTGGACGGGAGGAGAGCGATTATGATCTTCGTCGAACCACCGGTAGTCGATGGATATTGCAAGAAGAAGGATTGGCCTTGTTGGACAAGGTTATGTCTGTGCCATACTCAAGACTTGCAATTGCAGCGGGTGATCGTGAATTAATCACTGCTGCATTTACCAATGCAACAGTGATTAATTCGATGCCCGTTAAAGCTGTTACATCAACTAATTCAGCCGAAGATGCACAAAAAGTGCTGAAAGCAGTGCTTGCTGAAGTCACTGGTATAGCAAATGAATTTCTTAATCCAGAGCGTACAATTGAAGATCTTGGCCTTGATTCCATGCACGTGATGACGCTTAATGAGAAATTAGAAAGCCAATTCTTGGGAGTACCACCAACCTTATTTTATGCTCACCGTACAATTGGTAAAGTAGCTGATTTTTTAGCTTCCTTACCAAGTACCGAGAACTCTAAAACATCACAAACATTGACTCAAAAATCGCTAGCTACGCAATTACCAAATAGCATTTTGTCTTTTAATCGCCAAAAAAATAAAGGACAAAAAACCTCTTCCGAACCAATTGCAATTGTTGGCATGGCTGGACGCTTCCCTGGCGCTTCTAACCTTGCTTCATTTTGGGAGCTACTACGTGACGGTAGAAACTTGGTAACAGAGATTCCTGAACATCGTTGGAACGTGTCTCGTTACCATGATGATACGCCCGG
This sequence comes from Candidatus Endolissoclinum faulkneri L2, assembly GCF_000319385.1. GTDB lineage: Bacteria > Pseudomonadota > Alphaproteobacteria > Thalassobaculales > Thalassobaculaceae > Thalassobaculum > Thalassobaculum faulkneri. The sequence continues at coordinate 1,374,481 of NC_019566.1, forward strand.
TAAAATGGACCGTAGTTACAGCCGTTGGGGTGGTTTTATTGAAGACATTGATATGTTTGATCCTGTTCATTTCGGCATTGCTCCAGCTGATGCAATTCGTATGGATCCTCAAGAAAGGCTAGTACTTGAAGTAGCTGCAGAAGCCCTTGAAGATGCTGCTTTAACCAGAAGTAACCTAACAAACGACACTGATAGACTTGGTTCAGTTCACATTGGTGTGATGTATGGCGATTATCAACTTCTCGCAGCTGATCAACATATCTTAGGTAACCCAATAGCAGCATCAGCGCCTTACTGGTCGATAGCTAATCGACTATCTTATTGGCTTGATCTACATGGTCCAAGCATGGCAGTTGATAGTGCCTGTTCATCATCGCTAACAGCTATTCATTTAGCATGCCAATCGTTGTGGAGCGGCGAGGTTTTTGTAGCAATCGCTGGAGGGGTAAATTTAAGCATACATCCACTGAAATACATTGGTCTTAGCCAGGGTCGCTTTGCTTCTACTGATGGACTCTGCCGTAGTTTTGCAGAAGGCGGTGATGGTTATGTGCCTGGTGAGGGTGTTGGTATAGTTGTACTAAAGTTGTTATCCGAAGCATTAAATAATGGTGATCCTATTCATGCTGTAATCCGCGGTTCAGCCGTTACACATGGCGGACGCACTAATGGATATACAGTACCTAGTCCTGATGCACAAGCTAAAGCAATTACTACTGCATTGGAAAAAGCTAGAGTATCAGCGGATCAATTAGGGTTTTTGGAAGCACATGGAACAGGCACCGCCCTGGGAGATCCAATTGAGCTTGATGGAATTGCCCGAGCAACCGCTGCTCGCACAAAACCACTTCCTATTGGAACTGTAAAAGCATCTATTGGACATCTAGAAGCAGCTGCCGGCATCGCTGGTTTAGCTCGTTTGGTACTACAGTTTCACAACAACGCTATAGCTCCTACTATATTACATGCTTCTCCTAGCAAATCTCTAAAAGATGCATCAGCACGTATACGCTTAGTAACAGAAGTAGAACATTGGCCATCCGAACAGTTACCGAGGGTTGCAGGAATTAGTTCTTTTGGTGCAGGAGGAGCTAATGCACATTTAATTATAGAAGAAGCACCAATCGAAAAAACAAAGATACAATCATCTGCCTTCACTGAAGATTGCATCTTTGTTTTTTCTGGTCGTAATCGAGTACAATTAGAAACAGAGATTGATCATTTTTTAGCTATTCTCAATAAATTCCGAGAACCGGTCGATCTTGCTCGCACATTACAGCTTGGTCGGGAGTCGCTATTCTTCCGAATTGCGGTACTTGCCAAGAACGGAGAAGAATTATCAACGAAGCTCTCTGCTTGGCGCAAAGGTGATCCTGCAAAAGATGTGTTTTTTGGGAACGCTGATGGCGGTGGAAAATACATTACATCGGACTCATTAAAATTAAAAGAAATTGCCCAAGCATGGACAACAGGTGCATCAATTGACTGGTCTAAGCTTCCGTTGTCAGGCAAACGCATAAGGATACCTCCTCGTCCGCTTTTACGTCAACGTTTCTGGCCAAATTTGTTGGAAGCTCCAGTTATAAAATCCATCCCCGTGTCAGATGCAGAATTGCATCTAACTGTCGAGAATCCGATTTTACGTGACCATAAGTTTCAACATTTGCCCTTATTACCCGCAGCGGCATCTCTTGCAGTTATGAGCAATTGTGCTGAATGCATATTGCAGGATATTGCCTTTTTACTGCCGGGATGGGCTAATGAGAACGGTTTACAACTCAAACGGCAGATTATGAATGGTAAGGTCAAAATCTTATCTCAAGGCCTTATAATAGCTTCAGGAGTACTTATCAGCACTGCTGAAACTATTCTTAACTCAATTTCAGCGCCAGTTGTAAATACATCTTACACGACTCAAAGCGAAAATATAATCTATGATCGCTTTAGGATGCTTGGAATTGATTACGGTGCTACTTTCCGACGTCTTACGGAGTTGCATAGTGATGGTAACACCACAGAAGCTCATCTAAAACCGTTAATAAATGCAGATGCTATGACTCGGCAAGTATCTGATATTGATGCTACCTTTCAAGCGATCGGCCCGTTGCGGTGGGATGATATAGACAAACCTGGCGTCCCGGTTGCAATTAATTCTATGGCGTTATTTGGGCAATCTAATTCTGCTGTAACTGTTCGTGCTAAACGAATATCTGACAGTCTTTTTGATGCTGAAGCTTTAGATGCTAAAGGCAACACAGTGATCCAAATTAAAGGTCTACGTGTGGAGAAAATGCCCATCCCAGAACAAGAAGTCGATGATATTGCTCCTCGTTTACTGACTCCGGTTTGGCTACAGCGATCACTGATAGAGAATCATCGTCAGTCAGATCAGTTAGGTCGAGTAGTACTTATTCGAATGAATGATGAAACGCAATTTTTAAAACGGTTAGTTGATCGTGTAGCGCCTATCGCAAACTTAACCTTTGCCGAGACATTGCATGGTATACCTGATTGTGATTCTATGATCTTGGTGACTAATCTAGCTATTAGTTCTCATTCATGGTCAATAAAACAAGCGGTAGATGCTACCGCCATAATCGAGTCTGTTGGTAATTTGGCAAGAACAGTGGCGGCTTCGAATAAACCACCGAAACAAATATTGCTGGTAACAGCAGGAATATTTGATATAGATGGAAAACAAACATTTAATCCAATTAACGCTGGGATTGTAGGACTTTTGCGTTCACTGGTAGCAGAATTACCTAGCACTGGGTTAGTTTTGCTTGATCTTGAAACTACATCAATAGATACTCCTCAGGCCATTGACCGACTATTGCAAGAACCTATCCAGCAGGGTGGAGTAAGAGTGGCTTGGAGAGGCGAGAACAGATACATTGAAGCGTTATCAGACACCACTCTGTCTAATGACTGTTCCTCATCTGTTAATACTAAAATGCCGCTAGTATGCTTGATTACTGGTGGTAGTGGTGGTATTGGGTTAGCTTTAGCTCAGTACTTATTAGCAACTAAAAATGCTATTGTAGTGCTAAGTGGAAGGCGTGAACATCCTGCAATTACTTTACCCGAAGGAGTCAGATACCAAGTTGCTGACGTAACTGACTATGCGGCGTTAACAACGCTTTGTGATGACATAGTACGCATACATGGACGACTCGATATTGTTTTTCATCTACCTTTAGTGTTAAACGACAGTAAGTTAGCCTCAATGTCAGCGGTTGAGTTTTCTGCACCTCTTGGCCCCAAGGCTGTCGGCACTGCTAATGTACTAGCAGTAGCGCAATTGGCAGGAGCCAAGCTAGCAGTAATTTTTTCTTCAGCTAATGTTTTTGCTGGTGTAGCGGGACAAGCTAATTACGTGGCTGCATCCTGTATGCAAGATGCAATAGCTTTATCTTTTAATGGCAATATGCGAGTGCAAGTAATTAATTGGGGTCTTTGGGGTGAAATTGGAGCAGTAGCTGACCTTGCAACTCAAGCAAAGCTACGCCGAGGTGGAATTTATCCGATAGCTCCTAAAGATGCATTTCAGGTACTAGATAATATTTTAGAAAGTGGTGTTCAGCGTGTAGCTGTCGTTGCAGCCGAAAGTAAAGCTTTATCCCGCCTAGGATGGCGAGATAAAGCTGATTTGGGCACCGATCTTGGGAAAGATATTGTTGCATTTAGACGCTTGGAGGCGTATGGATATACGCGACTAGCAACTTCTCTGGTCAATAGTTTAAACTTACAAGCTGACCAACCGTTAACAGCAAATACTTTGGCCGGCAAGCTCCAAATAATTGAACGATTTAAGCCGCTTTTCTCTGCAATAGTGGAAATGCTATGCCGTGCAGGGTTAGCAAGCAAACATAAAGACCTTATTAGCCTACCTAGGCTTGGGTTAAACTTAGCTAAGCAAAAGCAAATAACTGAAGATGCAATATCCAACAACATGCCCGACTGGATTTCTGGACCAAGAATTATACTAGATGCAGTGTTAGATGTTTATCCAGACCTTCTATCGGGATCTATTAATCCATTATCAATTTTGTTCCCTGGCGGCAAAAGCAATCTAATAGCAGCGGCATATCACGGCAATCCGATCTCCGATAATTTTAATGCAGCTACAGCTAGCGCTATGATATCCGCTTTGAGTCCAGGTGCTGCAATTATAGAAATTGGTGCTGGTACCGGAGGTGGGACTGCTGCAGCGATCGCAGCATTGGACAATTACAACCCCGCTAAAAGCTATCTTTTTACCGACATATCTAAGCAATTTCTAGACGCAGCATCTAAAAATTTTAATTCTTTAAGACGCCCTTGGTTTAAAACAGCACTATATGATATCGAGCAAACGGTTGAAGCTAACAGTCAAATTCCAGGCAGCGCTGATATAGTACTAGCAACAAACGTACTGCATGCGGTTGCTGACTTGCCTAAAGTACTACGTGAATTAGGTAGACTACTAAAACCGAACGGTACCTTGATTGTTAATGAATTGATCGAAGTGCAAGATTTTGCAACTATGGTTTTTGGGCTAACTGACGGTTGGTGGCGCGGTTTTGGAAGTGCAGAACGCTTACCTTATAGCCCTATTATTGATTCTAATGGATGGCATACTCTGCTGGAAACAGAGGGTTATCGAAATATCCGTTTAAATGACCTATCAGCAAGAGGAGGGCGAGGGCAAGCTGTCATAATTGCTAATGCTCCTTCTGGCGTTAGATTAGTAGCGGGAAAAGAGGTAGTAAATAAAATAAATCAGTTTGAACCACAAGGAGATCAAACTGATCCTATAAAAGATGGTTTACTACAAGCGCTAATTGATGATTTGCGTAGCATCATCGCCAATCAACTTGCTATAGATCCAGCTGAGTTGCGTGCTAATCAAAGTCTAGGTGAATATGGCTTAGAATCTCTTTCATCTATGGCAGTGCGCGACGTTTTAGATGCAAAGTTTGGCGGAGTATCTCAGACACTAATGTTTGAACACGATACCCTTACGGGTCTTGCAAATCATCTTATTTCTGTTCGTCCTACAGAAGTTCGTGCAGTTTTGCAAAATACGAAAAACATAAACTCCATTGATAAAAACAAAATAAAACAAAGTAACTCGAAGCAAATAATGCCTGTTAATACACCTATAGCAGTTATTGGTATAGCTGGACGTTTCCCGGGAGCAGATACACCAAATGCACTTTGGCAATTAGTGGAAAATGGTTTATCTGCGCTTGGACCTGTTCCAGAAGGACGATGGAAGTCTAATAATTGGTACGATCCTAGCGGCGGAGAAGGCCTATCGTATACCAAAATTGGCGGTTTCCTGCCCGATATTGACTGTTTTGACCCATTATATTTTGGTATTTCTCCAATAGATGCAGAAAACTTGGATCCACAAGAACGCTTGTTTTTACAAACAGCTTGGCATGCGCTGGAAAATGCAGGCTCTACACCAGCACGGTTGCAACGGAGAGCCGGGCCAGTAGGTGTCTTTGTAGGCGTAATGAATGCTGGTTACCAATGGCTGTCAGCTCAAAATAATAAAGCGCCAGCAACTTCTTCTTATTGGTCCATTGCAAATCGCTTATCTTATGTTGCTGATTGGACTGGGCCAAGCTTAGCAGTAGATACTGCTTGTTCATCCTCATTAACTGCACTTCATCTAGCGGTAAATGCATTAAGAGACGGTCAATGTGGAGCAGCAGTGGTTGGTGGAGTCAACTTAATTGTCCATCCCAGACAGCTTGCTAATTTATCAGAAGCTCGCATGTTGTCTCCTAGCGGCGAATGCCGGTCGTTTGGGGAAGGGGCTGATGGATTTGTTGATGGAGAAGGTATTGTTGCTCTTGTAATAAAGCCTTTAAATACTGCTCTGCGTGATAACGATCGTATAGAAGCGATAATACGCGGTACGGCAATAAATGCTGGTGGAAGAACCTCTAGTTTTTCAGTCCCAAGCCCGGTTGCCCAGAGCAAAGTAGCTACTGATGCATTAGCTAATGCAGGAGTAGATCCCATTACTATTCAAGTAGTAGAAACTCATGGTACAGGTACTAGTATAGGAGATCCGATTGAGGCTAGTGGTCTTTCCATAGCTTATAAAGGAGAAGGTAGGCGAGTAAATCCGCTGATAATCGGAGCCCTAAAAGCTAATATTGGCCATTTGGAATCTGCTGCTGGAATAGCAGGAATAGTGAAAGCTATTTTTCAACTTCGTTATCAAAAAATTGCCCCCCTACGGGATGCTATGACACTTAATCCAAGAATAGATCTTGAGGCATTGGCATTATATGCGCCGCCCCAAGCAATAGAATGGCCAGCTCCTGAAAACTGCCCACGTCGAATTGCTGTTAGTTCATTTGGCGCTGGCGGAGCAAATGCTCATGTAGTGCTGGAGGAAGCTCCTCCTATGATAAACGTGGAAGCATCTAATCTGAATAGCGAATTATTTGTATTATCAACAGTGGATGCCGATAGGCAAAAGCATTTATCTAGTGTATTGCATGATTTTATTTCCGAACAAGGATATAGACAAAACGATATCACTCGCATTTGTCACACTTTGCGAGTTGGTCGCCGAGCGCTGAGTTATCGGTTTGCTATGCCTATACGTAACATTAACGATCTGCTAAATGCTCTTAATAAATTAGCTATTGGTCAAATGCCCAAAGGTGGAATAAATGGTAATGGTTCGGGTGAAACTATACGTATATTAGAAGAAAGTTCCTCTGGACAAGCGCTTCTAAGGGAAAAGCTCGCAGCTAGAGATATTGATGCTCTAGCTAGACTATGGGTTGATGGTGCTGATATAGATTGGGACGAGTTACCTGAAACGAATAGAATTGTGCCTATCGAATTACCTGGCACAATATTTGCTAAAGAAAAATACTGGTTAGCAGAGCCAGTATTTACTAATGTAAATACTAAAATTGATATGCCAGTCCGTTTTATAAAACGTAGCTGGAAACAAACAGCTCTACTTTCGCCGAGCAATAGTACTCCGTCTTGTTTGTTTGTTTATGATTCTAATTCTATAAGTATAAATCAATCATCTAATGAACTTAAACTACCAGATAACCGTATGGGCTGGGATCAGCTCCTTAATCGTATGCCAATTGGTTCGGCTAGTGATCTTGTGCTAATCGTAAATAAAGTAACTAATATTCGGGAATTGCACTGTGTTACTCTAGCAACATTAATTGGACTAAGCGTGATAATGGCGCGTCCTGGTCGGCTAAAAAGAGTGTTTTTAACCACTTCCTCGGAAACGCTAGCTACAGTATTTGCTGCGATTGCAGCTTCGGTATCATTAGAGGGGCTAAATGGGAGAGTACGTACCATTTTACTGCCCAAGGAAGACTTTACTGAAATTATAGAAAGTGAAAGAACAATAGATATGTCAGGCGCGCCTTTAGTTGATAGGCGTGGAGCACGTGCAATTGCGATACGACAAACAATAGATATGTCTATTGAATGTAATTTGATGATTGGCCCAGGTAGTCGCGTACTTTTGGTTGGTGGTTTAGGTGAAGTTGGCACGGCCTTGATAAAGGTATTAATTAATAAAAGAAAGGCTCGAGTTGGCGTGATTGGCCGTAGAGAAATCAACAATACTCTATTGACTAAGCTTAATATCTCTTATGCTGTTGCTGATATAACAGATGAAGATAATTTAAGCGCTGCCATTGGAAAAATTCGTTCACTAATTGGCGGTATTGACTTTGTGATTGATCTTGCTCGCATCGTAGATGACAGTACCCTAGCGTCAAAGGATGATGTTCAAATAGAATCAGTACTTGCTGTTAAAACTCTTGGAACTGATTTGCTTGATCGAGTAACACGAAATGATCACCTTAAGGCATTCATAGTATTTTCTTCTCTTGCATCTTGGTTTGGATTGCCTGGGGCTGCAGACTACGCTGCTGCCTGTGCATTCCAGGATGCACTGATGAATATTCGCTCTGGCCCTGGTCTTAGTCTGTCAATCGCTTGGCCACAGTGGGAATACGATAGTAAATTAACTCCAACTCGCCAAGGAGAGTTGGAAAAATCAGGCCTTGGTACTATTAATGCTGAAAAGGGGCTTGACTTGATAGATCAGGCATTGGCAAGTAAAGAAAATATATTAGCAGTTGCTACAGGTCGCCTAGACGTGATTGAAGGTCTCACTAGTCCCACTGATGTAAGTGATCCTGATGTAAGTGATCCTGATGTAAGTGATCCTGATGTAAGTGATCCTGATGTAAGTGATCCTGACATCAGTTTAATGAATGACTCTCAGCTAGAATTTTATGTCAAGCGACTACGAAGCGAAGCAAGATTAATATCGCGCCCAAAGGCCTTAGCGAGCAATCCCATCTCTATCCCTTCTAGTGATATTTCGATAAAAGCAGCACTAGTTAAACATTTAAAAGTTGATCATGCATTGTTGAAATCGGATACATCTTTCGTGGACTTAGGTATTGACTCAATCAAAGCTTTGCATATTGCAGAAACTTTAGCTACTACTTTATCAATAGAGGTAGAGCCTGCACTTTTAGCATCTCACCCAACTGTAGAAGAATTAGCTAAAGTACTTGATCAACGAAAGGCAGAAACTATTAGCTGTGCTACAGACAATAATTAATTAAAGCAATAATAAATATATCAGATAACAATTTATCTGATATATTTATGCTCATTATAGTTTTATAAAAATAATTGTTACTGTTTTAAAATGATATTTTTTTAAGTAGAAGAGCAATTACATATTATAATTGCTCTTCTAAAAATTATTAGCTTCTGCCCTCAATCTACGCATTATTACGACGTAATTTTGCCTGCTAAAGATTTTAAAAACAAAGCAATAATATACTAATAAACCCTGTTCTAATTCAGACTAAATTAGACCTAACAAAACCAAAAGCAATAGTGTAACAATGGAAGTCATAAACTGATATTAGTAGTCTAGAAGCTAGAAATAATGTAATCTATTAGATTTATTCATAAATCTGTTAGCTAAATTAGAGACATTAACAGATCTACTAAAACTTAGTGAGATTATCTTCTGCATAACGTTTAAACCAAAAAGCTAATAGTCAATTACTTCTTCAGCAACTGTAACGTCACATAGTGCTGTTGATCTCCTCGACGAACTAACAAAAGTACTAACTTATCATTGCGTGACTTAGCTCTATTAATTGCTTCGCTAACCTGACGAGACTTTGATACTTTATCTTGGCCAACCGCTGTAATAATGTCTCCGGGACGTAGTTCTTCTGCGCTATCGGGAGATACTGAAAGAATTACCGCACCTTGAGGTTCATCACTCAAGGTAATTCCTAAATTTGGCACTTTTATGACTGTAGAGTCTGATATACCTGTAGTAGCTTGAGCTAATTGATCGTCCTTAGGATAAATATTAACCCGAATCTTTATCTCCCGTTCCCTACCATATCGCCAAACGATCAGTGTGATCTGATTGCCTGGATCTGTGTTAGCGATTGCACGGGTTAAATCACGAACTTCTTCAATTTTAATTTTACCACAACGTAAAATAACATCACCAACTTTTAATCCGCCTTGACCGGCAGGCCCCGATGGATCTACGTCTGCAACTAAAGCACCTTTATTAGATAATAAACCTAAACTGGTAGCAATATCTGCAGTAATTGGTTGAATACGTACGCCAATAAATCCACGCTCTACTGCTCCATGCTCTAAAATTTCAGATACAACAGCTCTAGCTTGGTTTGAAGGAACTGAAAAGCCAAGACCAATATTAGCGCCATTCGGGGAAAAAATTGCAGTATTCATACCAACTACTTGACCATCGATATTGAATAGCGGGCCTCCAGAATTACCGCGATTGATAGCAGCATCAATTTGAATAAAGTCATCATACGGACCAGCATGAATATCACGACCGCGGGCTGAGACGATACCTGATGTAACTGTACCTCCAAGACCAAATGGGTTGCCTATTGCAATTACCCAATCCCCTACTTCCAACATGTCACTATTACCCCATGGTACTGTAGGTAATGGTTTATTGCTCGAAACTTTTAATACTGCAACATCAGTATTAGAATCACGACCATTAAGCGTAGCTTCAAGTTCTGTACCGTCATCCAATAGCACCTTGATCTCTTCGGCTCCATCTATCACGTGATTATTTGTCACAATAGTTCCAGATGGATCAACGATAAAGCCGGAGCCAAGCCCATGTGAATCACGTGGCTGTTGTGGTTGTCCCATTGGGGGCCAACCGCCAAAAAATTTATCAAAAAAATCATGCAAAGGATGTCCTGGAGGCAAATCAGGAACTTGTTGCCCAGTTATTGGAGGAGGAGCACCGCTATTTGTAGTTGTTTTTGTTAAAATTGTTACTACGGCGGGCTTAGCTTTATTAACTAATTCTGCAAATGAGCTGGTAAATTTATTATCAGCTTCAGCAAAATTTGGAAAGCTAAACGTCTGAATAAGCATAATTGCGACAAACAAAGCAATTGTTGAACGCACATTATATGTCCTGGCTAGGATTCGAAAACATCTCATAAACATAACCTCCGTCAATCTTATTAAGATAATAGGTAAGGTAATTATTGCATCAATATCGCTATATCTGTCTAGTAATTAAAAATAAAAGTAAATATCTACTTTAGATAAATTACAATAAAGCTATTTACTATATAAACGATAGTACACTTTTCAAAAAGAATAACTATTATTCATTAATTGATTTAGAAAATGTTACAATTAACCATTTTCGAGGATTTGTTTATAGACAAGGTTTTTAGTATTTTTAAAAAATTTAGCTTGATTAAATTTCATTTATTTATTTTTAAGATGAAAGTTATAAACTACTTTTTAAATTTTAAAAGTGTGAGGTTTATATAAAAAAACTTCTACCTTATCATTCTATCCCACTGTTAATTAAGCAGTATATTTTATATGCTAAATTATAAAAACCCAACTTTTGATTAAAAACTTTAAGTTAATTTATTAATTACTCTCATGCTATAATTGAAGAATTCACATATTAACTTCCGTCCAAGTATGCTGAGTATTTATTAATATTTTATTGTGTGATTATATTAAATATAACAAGAATTTTCCTTTGATTAACATCAGCTTAGTTAGCTATTTTTTAATTTAAAATATTTGTAAAAATTTTAAAAATTTATCTCTATAGAATATGGCAAATAATATTGCATTTCTCTAGTGTGGCAGGTAGAATCTTTATTGAAATTAAAATAGTAAAGACAGTATTAATGCATACTGCTAAGGTAGTATAAATAGCTAACGCTAGTTTAAAAAAACCTTTTTTGCATTGGCAATAATCTAAGTCAAAATTTATAGCTTGTACTATCCTCAATAGTATTAAAAATTCTGGTTATAAGTATTTAATTAAATAAAGCGATCTTAGATTAGCTCGCTAATTAGTAGTTTACTAAAAATAAAACAGACTATTATATGATAATCTTAGTAATAATTTTTAATGCAACATAAAATGTCAGATATAGCTCACTTGATAAATGTATATCCAAGCATATTTTTATATATTTCCAAATATCTCTATCATTTTTCCAAGCATTAATTTAATTACCCTGTCTGCTTATTGTATTAAATTCAGTTAATGATATTTTTAATCAATATGAAATTGATTTGCGGCCTATTTAAATATACTAATCTTTTACTATAAAAATCACTAAATATATCGTATGGAATAATATTCAAACAACACAATAACAGCTTAATATAAGCTTTATATTCTACTGCGCATGCACATATGTAATTATACAATTCTACAAAGATTAAAATAAAAAACACATTACAGTTTAGGTTTTTTTGATTAGTATCTTGTAAAGAAATAAAAAACAGCCTAAAATATCATTGTGGCTTTTGCTAAAAATACCTAGCATTTAAGGTGCTTCTTAATATGATTATCTATATAGTTATAATATATAAGATTGTGCTATAGATCAGATAATAAATACTAAAGCTAATATAAAAATACGCTAATTTAATATATATATTAGCATTCTAACTAATTAATATTAATTTATAATTTAATACTACCGATTATTTAGATATAAATACTTACTTGGGATTGATATAAATAATTTAACTAAAATACAGGATATATATAAGTACAGAAAATACAAAGTAGATATGCACAACTGTGCATATACAGGTATAAATATTTTTATATTTTACTAAGAAATTATTGAACATATGTTTAATACACTATCTTGTGTAGTGCTCTATCTTACAATAGTAAGATATACTAAATTTCAAAGCAAATTGATTTCTTTTCCAAAAAAAAGAATGCAAATAAGCTTAAAGCAAAGAAATTTTAGTACGTACAAGAATATTATTTTACCTACAAATTAAGATATTTAATACCCAAGATTATTTTAAAGATCAACTTTATAAAAAAACATCTAATCGTGAACAAATGAATATTTTGCTATTATTAGCGTAAGCAAATTTAATTAAGTTATTATATTTTATTTTAAAATATTTACTAGACGGTAGGTAGTAAATTTTGTAAAAAAATATTTTACTTCTCGGTACTGATAGCGTAATTCACTAACTAATTGATATCTCATCAATAGTATTACGTAATAGATTATTCATATCTTCTACAGAAATATCTGAAATGTAGTGAGAGGAGCTTAACATTAAAGTATCACGATATTCCATAACTAGAATTAAAATAACTGGCTTACGAATAGGACAGCTATAAAACTCTATTCGCTGAGGTGCAATTCCAGCAAAGCGTAAGCGTTGCTCTGAGATTCTTCCAACATTAGTAAATGTTGGTGGCATAGTTTTCCCCTCACAACTGGCAATCATTTTATCTATCATATCACGTTTACGCAAAAATGATTTTTTAGCTAAAAAAGGTAGTGTTAAAGGATTGCTTGCTCCCATAAAACCAGTACGTTGACGCTTCATTTCTTTTCTAAGTTGATCAATTGTATCTGAAAAGCTTAATCCAATACCTTTATCGATAAAAACATTAGCTACGCCGCTAAGATTACATACAGGAGGACGCGCAGCCACCGCTGCATAGCGTCGTACGTTATTTGGAACAGACAATTGAATTGAATGATTTTTGTATTCAACTCCAACGAGCTTAGAATAAGCACGGGCAAATCCTGCAAGCAACAAATCATTGCGAGTAAGAGCAAGTATAGAGGCAAATCTATCAATCTCGAGCAATCTTGATTTAGGAACCTCAAATAAAGCAAGGCTTATATCATCCCCTCGTTTCATTAAGTCTGCTGGATTATGCATTTTAAATCCAACCTGAGGTTTACGCATACGTAATATATCACCAATATCACGTCTAACAATCCGCAAACGATCAAGCCAACCAAATGACTTTAGCCAAGCAAAACTATCTCGACTAGTAAAATTTGGCGTTAGAGTATATGTTATATCATTGACCAAAGCAGAATAAATTTTAGCAAAAAGAATAGCAACTTCAAAAAATGCTCTACCATCAACCAAATAATGTTGCATTCTCATTAGCAAACGATCATAATCATCTCCTTTGAGCAAACTAATTGAGAAGTGTGGTACAGCATCAAGATCATACGGCAATGCAATTAAGCGTATTGTATCAGCTTCTACATCATTACTCTTGGTTACGGAAAAATTAGAAACAGCATCAAGATCATCACGTCGAATCCAGATTGGCTCAGCAGAGTTTAAATCCATCCGACAACCAATAACTGGCTCAGCATCCATAATTATTCGTGTAGTACGACGCAGAATATCTATATCTAATCGATGAAAACAGTCAAACGAAGCAAATAAATTACCAGTTAGACATTTTTCAGAAAAAATCCGAACAATTTGATCCTGAAATTGAGTTGGAAAAGTATTAGGTATATTCATGTTTGGATTCATTTATTTCCCCAGCGATCGCGAATTCGAGATGGTACTTCAGAAGCAGCAAAAGTTATATCGTGCATTGCTATTTCAAGGTCTACTACATTCTGTAGCCGAGACACTCGATCACGATTTAGGTGCTTTTTAAGCAAGCGTAGAGCTTGAGGTGGCTTATCAGCTAAATCTTGAGCTATGTTCAAAGCAGTCGAGATAACTTTTGCTCGAGGTACAACAGGAAAAGGTATTCCTCGAGCTTCTAAAGTACCGCCATGATAGCTCCGAGCGGTTAAAAGCATCTCTTCTCCAAGAGAAGTACCTAATTTTTCTGGCAAAATCATTGTAGAGCCCATTCCAGGGGTAAATCCGTATTTCATAAAATTAGCAGAATACAAGGATTCACTTGCCATAACCACTATTTCAGCATACAGCCCAAAAACCAAACCGCCACCCAAAGCATGCCCTTGCATCGCAGAAATTACTGGAACTGGGCAATCCAATAAAAGACGATAAAAGCCAGCCTCATCAAAACGCTGCTTACGTTCCGCTATGCCTATTAATTCCTCCATAGTGCCACCAGCCAAAAATATTGTATCAAATCCATGCAATACAATTACTCTTGCCTCCGAATCATTAGCTACCCGCCTTATAGATTCAAACAATCCGGCAACTAAAGCACGTGTAAAAGTATTTCGACCATCATAATCCTCCATAGAGATAATCCATATACCACCATCTTTGCGAGAAGTTTTTACAACTTCGGTCATAACAGTAGGCCCCGATACTACAAAAATAAAAATTTCATTTTATCACTCCTGAAGTAGCGATTAGGAGCATTAATTATAATGAAATATCACCCAACTAGTTTTTTTTATGCTAAAATTAATTAGGTCTAATAAAAAAAAAGATATGCTGTAAGGCTTGATAGCACATTAACAGTAGGGTTTATTTATAATCAATCGTTATTAGCTTCTTAAAAGCGCTGCTTATAAAGCTTTCCCTATCCTCAATATAAGGATCATATCTAAGCAATATTCAACACTTTTTTAGTCACTGCTAGAAAAAAAATAATGTACAATAAATTATTGCTAATAAAATTTTCCAATGTATTAATATACCGGCATGCTAATATTGTGTATGCACACAATAAGGCATGAATAATTTACAGATTTTAGTATCTACTCGGCGTAATATATTAGAAGTATATATATTCTTAATGTCCATCTCTGAATAAATCTAAGAAGCCGTAATTAAAGTCAGCGAATTGCATCAAAAAAAAGATCATATCTTTAATTGATTTTTATTGACGTTAACTAAAGGATATTGACTTATCCTGCGAGTAATTTAAGCAATCTATCTTACTAAGATGGATAACTAACATTATAAATTAAAAGTAAAAATTAAAAATTTAATTAACACTTATATCCTATAGCAAGCTTTGCTTGCTATAGGATATAAGTGTTAATTACAACAAGATTTTCTTACAGCGTAAGATAAAAATATAACTTTTCAAGTAATAAAGAAAAAAATACTAGTAGTCCTTTAAATAAGGATCCGCCTAAAAAAAATAAATCATATTTAAATCAAGCAACATCGTTATTATTAAAAAATTTTGACTATTATAAAGAAGATTAGCTAATAAATTTTTTTACTAAAAGTAAAATACATGTTTGAAAATTATAAACATTAAATTAATGACATAACTATCCATTAAAACTACTGTATAATTACTTTAACTTAAATTGTCCATAATTATTATTTTAGCTATACTTTATCTAATATCTAAAGTAAGGATAGATTGAATATCGGTATTCGGATAGATAGCTAAAGAAATAGCTTATTTTTATATCTATAGCATTACTAAGCTAAAAGTAATTAAATTAAAGATATGTAAGACGTTAGTCTATATCGTAAATAAAATTCAACAAGTTTTCTGCTTAGAAGAAAGCAGTAATTAATTGAAAATTATAATAATCAAATAGCACAATATCGACCATATGTAATCTTGACTTAAGATACTAGTAACAGTTATTTCTTTATAATATATTTTACTTTTATCTTATCAATTTTTATTCAAACTATCTTTAATAATCTTAGTCTTGAAAGTTAAATATTTTAAATCTCGTATTAATTAATATCAATTAATTTTAAATTATACAATTGTCAAAATACCAATGGACTAATATTTTCATAATAAAAATAATACATAAATTACTAAATGGCAAAATTATTAATCTAATTAATCATCTTCGAAATAAAATTTTCTTGTATTATCCAACTATAAATCACTTAAAAAGTTTAATTTATTCATGTATTCAAGCATTACCTATCGGTACTAGCTGCATTAAGATGCTTATATAAAATATCAATTAAAGCATTAATATTTGCAAGACCAACTAAATCACGTGGTGGTATATCCAATCCTAACTCCTCCATCGCAGCCAAAGTAACTTCAACTCGATCTAATGAGGTCGCACCTAAGTCAGTCATGCTAGCCTCTGGCATAATTTCTTCTGCTGGTACATCAACTAAACCTTTACGAATATTATCTAGCACTACATTAACCACATGCTCACGAGTTATTATTTTTCTAGGTGTAATACACAAAAAAGAATGAATTGCTTCTACTACTTGGTTTATATTCGGCTCTAACACAAGCGAAAAATGATCGCAGTCAACAGTAAAAATTTTTAACATACCACCTACTAACCTATCCCAGCCAAATCGATAATCGCCATCTGTTAGAAAAGCAGGTAAACCAAGCGGGTTATCCTTTGGGGCCATGCCCTGTTCACAACGAATCAGCATAGTTTTCAACGCCGGATTAATTGGTGATGTATTGTAAGCTGCTAGTGCCCTACCGATAGTGCTAGCAACTACTTCCATACCTTTGATCATTGCGTGTAACTCTTCACGCTTCATTGGTGGAGAAGATGTAGAAAAAAGGTGATCGAGCACAATGTCAAGCCACAAATCTTTATTGCTGTCGGTTAATGCTCCTAATTCTAACATTTCCGCACCACCCCAAATACTACTTAACCAATTCGCAGCAAGACGGTATACAAAACCACCACCAAAGGCTAAATCCATACCCTTTAAGCTATCAGTACCTGGCGCATTGGCATCAAGTAATATTAAGCTTGCCGCCGGACGTCCACGCTCAGAAAGGATACGAGCTACTTCAAAAGCAATAGCTCCACCACCAGAGTAACCTCCAAGATTATATTGCCCGATTGGGCATACTTGCTCCAAAAGATCAGCATAAATATTAGCAAAATCTTCGATCATACTAGGTATCGGCTGGTCGCCGTGTAAACCAGGAGCCTCAAAAGCATAAACTGGAATTTCTGCGGCTAACCTTCCACCTAAATTTACAGCCCAACTCACTTCCCCCGGTGCACCATGAACAAAAAACAGTGGAGGTATTGACTGCAATGTACCCATTCCAGTCTCACGAATTGCTACTAAAGGTGAACGTGGCAAAACCGTTGTTGTCGTCGACCTAGCAGTATCAGTGCTAGCACTAAGAGCTTTTGCTAAAGCAGAGATACTGCAATGTTGCCATAGTATGGTAACAGGAACTGGCCTTTTTACTAAGCTTTCTAGCCGTCGAGCAATTTCAAGCCCAGAAACAGAATTCATACCTAATTCATACAATGGTTTTTCGTCAGAAATTTCCTTAGACATCAGACCAAGAACAAGCGAAACCAAAGAACGTATTGATTCTATAAGCTTACTATCAACTGAAGGTTCTGGTAATGATAGAGACAAGGTACTTGATTTACTTGGAATTGTTAATGAGTCGGTGGGCAAGCAATCTGGAATTGCTGAATCAACTGCTACGATAATTCTACCTACCGCTTTGCGGCTAGCCATGCGTCGATATGCATCGACAATATGCTCAAATCGATATACACTATCAACTAGGGGATGTATTTTATTGTCTGCTAATACTTGCGCAAGATCATCCATCGCTACTGCCGTACGCTGTGGAGTAGCCATAACCCGGCCAAGATTGACAGTAATAATGCTTTGGTTATCCATAAGGCGAGAAAGATCAACTCTTCCAGATGCCATTAGTCCAGCCAATGCGATTTCGACATACCTACCGCCAGGAGCCAGAGAGTTAATTCCTTCTTGAATCGCCGAACCACCAAGCAAATTTATCACCACATCAGCACCAATCCCGTTAGTTTGTTCAAGGACCCAAGCGGCGACCACATCAGTACCAGCGTTGTAATCTATAACTACTGCTCCAAGCGCCTCTATAGCTGCAATCTTCGTTGAAGAACCAACAGTCGCTAATACCTTAGCTCCTACGGCTTTAGCTAACTGAACTAAAATTGGCCCAACACCACCAGCTGCAGAAGTTACCAGCAATGTTTCTCCTGATGCAAGATCAGCTCTATTAAGTGCATAACGCCCAGTTAAATAAGCAATTGGTAAAGCTACGGCTTGAACAGAATCCAAATCGTCTGGAATTGGTGCAGTTAAAGATGCAGGTAATGTCACATATTCTGCATGGCCACCACGCCCACCCGTAATCGCAACAACACGATCACCAATATTACGTTCTTTCACCTTAGCTCCAACAGATATAATTCTACCAACCACCTCCATGCCAGGTGTAAATGGATAAGGCGGTAAATTTGGATAGCTACCTCTCAAGCTAAGAAGAT
Organism: Candidatus Endolissoclinum faulkneri L2; assembly: GCF_000319385.1. Classification (GTDB taxonomy): domain Bacteria; phylum Pseudomonadota; class Alphaproteobacteria; order Thalassobaculales; family Thalassobaculaceae; genus Thalassobaculum; species Thalassobaculum faulkneri. Next base: position 1,393,041 of record NC_019566.1, read on the forward strand.
CACCAAAATTAAGCGAAAAAGTTTCTACACAAATGCCTACTTCGTCAGGCAGTGGTACTCCGCGCGGAACCTGCTGAACAATAATATCATCAACGTCCGATGGGCGATAAATTCGTACTGCCTGATAAGTTTTTGCATTAGAGTCACTAATATTTGTTTCTGTCAAAACGGTGGCGCTCTTTGAAGATGATACTACTGTGTCAATCCAACATCTTCGTCTCTCAAAAGGATATGTGGGCAAAGATACTGGAATAGGCACTGCGTCCTGCCAATAGGCGCGCCAATCTATCGGCGCTCCCTGGACCCAAGCTTTAGCAAAATCTTGCGCTGAAGCAGACATACTAGGAGTAGCAAGAGAACGGCTATTAGCCTTACCTTGGGCTACACTTTTACACTTTTCACCTGATGAAAAAGCCCGCAATCGTTGCACCAAGGTTTGACGATCCTCAGCCACAATCGCCAGTCGAAAAGCCATCGCTTCACGACCAACCTGTAACGTCCAAGCAACTGACGAAATTAAATTTTGCCCCTTATCTAAGTAATCAGCTAATCTTCCAGCCATTTCTAGCAGTTGTTCAGATTTCTTTGCAGAAAGAGGAAAAACTTGTGCCACAGAACCGACAGAAGAGGAAACTTTTCCAATCATTGGCGCCTCAGCGACAACCAATACAGCACTTGATCCACCTGCACCACTAGCAGTAATAGTAGCGATGCGAGGTTCATCACCCCTAGCCCATGGAGTTACTGTGTCTGAGAAAACAAATTTATCTAATTCTACATCTGGATGTAATTGGACTGGAAGCGCGAAAGGAAGTATCTTTTCTTGTTCTAGCTGAAGAACCACTTTAGATAATTGTGCTAAACCTGATGCTGCTGAAAGATGTCCAATAATCCCCTTTAAAGTTCCAAGTCGACGCGATCCGCTCGCTGAATTATACACCATAGACAAAGCACTTGCCTCTGCAGGATCGCCAATGGGAGAACCGGCAGCCTGTGCCTCAATATAACTGATAGCATCAGGAGAAACTTTGGCGTTATCCAAAGCAACACTAATCAGTTCAGCCATTGAAGCTGGACTTGGTAACATGTATCCAGTAGAAAGTCCATTTGATCCAGAAGCACCTCCAAGAATTATTGCTCGCACACGATCTCCATCACGCTCAGCATCTGATAATCGCTTAAGTACGACTGCACCAACGCCATCACCCTCAACAAAACCGTCAGCCCTAGCATCAAACGGTCTGCCTATACCATTAGGTGATAGCAAACCCATTGCCGCCATAGCGCGTTGATTCTGCGGATGTAAAAGCAAATGAACGCCGCCTGCTATCGCTGCGTCGATTACGCGATTACGCAGAGCATCAATAGCTAACAATATTGCGTGTAATCCAGCAGAACAAGCAGTATCAACTGCAATACTTGGGCCTCGAAAATCAAGTTGATGCGAAACCCTGTTAGCAATCGACCAAAAAGACGATCCAGCCAAACCGCTACCACCGGATGCTAAATCCAACGTCCCGATACGCTGGTAATCAGTACGCATAGCACCAGTATAAACTCCAACTCGACGCCGATCTCCACCGAGCTGCCGAGGAGTAGTTGCTGCATTTTCTATAGCTGCCCAAACAGTTTCTAAAAATATTCGCTCCTGTGGATCCATAGCTGCTGCTTCAGCCGGAGAAATTTGAAAGAAAAGCGGATCAAATCGATCAACGTGTTCGATTATCGCAGCATTATGCGCACCTGGTTCAGGCGCAGCAAAATATGGCCAACGCTCTTCTGGGATCATGCAAGCCACGCATTCACCCGTAATAAGAGTATTCCAAAAATCCGCCTCATTCTCCCCTTTAGGATAGCGCCCAGCCATACCAACAATAGCAATAGGTTCTAGATTTCTAATATTAAGGGAAGAAGACAACGCTAACTCATCTGTTACAGGAGCAATATTGACCGAAGATACTGCAGCGTCCAAGTTACTAAGGGAAGGAGTAGAAGTAATAGTACGGTTAGTGTTTGTAATAACTTCAAAAGTATTAGATGCAAACTTATCATCACTAAAATTAGCAGCAATTTCCACTGGCTTTTCTCGCAATAACACCTGAGCAAAACCATATAATGTAACGCCCTCAAACAATAATGAAGTGGGGAATGCACCAATTTTATTCTCTATCTTAGCCCGAATATCCATGGCGACTAAAGAGTCAACCCCATAAGCTTCATACGGTTCATCTACCGCAAGCTCCGAAGGGCTAAGTTTTAATGCTTTACTGAAAATATCGCGCAACCAATTAATCAAACCACTATTAGTCATATTAACCGCTGGCGTTGAACAAACGTTAGAAGAAGACTCAGACTTAACGCGATAACCTGGCATCCAGCCATTAGATACCGCAGCGATAATACTTTGACCACTCTCTGGGCCAAGCTCACCAAACGCTGAGGATATAAATCCAGCTCTACTGAGCAGACCACGCCATCCCGATACGTCGAGGAGCGGACCTCCATGAGGCATTCTTGCTGCTGAGTCCGTATATGCCCACCAACCCTCTGTTAACCCAAAGGTTAAAGTTGCTAAGTCTGATCTCGCCGTCATTTCATTCAACAACAATACCCCGCCCGGAGCCAAAAGTGCTTTGACATGATCAACAGCCCGAGAAAGATCAGAAGTAGCGTGTAATACATTAGAAGCGATCACCAAATCATAAGCCCCGCATACAAAACCCTGCTTAATGGGATCAGCATTAATATCAAGAACAGAAAAACTTATTTGGGGCTTATTCGCAAAAAGTGCTCGAGCTGGATCAAGAAAAATAGATGACACATCTGTCATAGTGTAATCAAAATCTTGACCAGAAGCTGATAAAGCCTCAGCAATAGCAACTGTTGCGCCACCAGTACCAGCGCCTACCTCTATCACTTTTAAAAGCCTATCTGGCATAGCCATAGATAAGGTAGCAGCTGCTAACATTGCGTTATACGGGTCCGAAGAAGGGTTATCACGATATACAGCTTCCACCAGTGAAGCCGATCCCTTGGGAAATAATACATCCGTCGCCTTACGAAGGTCAGTAAGCACGGCAGTTAATCCATCAAGACAAGTCTCTAACAATTTTAGATGAGCAGACAATAAAACTACTTTTGGACGCTCGGGTGCTTTCATGGTAGAATTTACTCTTAGAGTAACCATACCATCACGCATAATTAATACACCAGACCTTGCCATTATATCAAATAGAGCTGTCAGTAAACGACTATAGTTAGGATGTACGCCAAGATGGGTAGCAATATCTTCTAACTTCTTGGTTCCCTTTTGCAAAGCTGCTAGTTTACCAAAGATGTCAATTAATTTAAGGCGACCATATTCTTCAATTGCCAATACATCTGCGACAGCAATACTTAATCTTTCTTCATCTAAATTAGGCCAGCTGTTCAGGCTAGCAAGTGCGTTTATTCCTAATTTTTCCGAAATAGGTAATACTTTTGGTGGAAATAAAATACGAGTTACATCATTTTCTACTTGAGATAAACCAGTAGCGGTAAAACGCATAACAGCTGCTATCTTTATATCACGACCTAGCAGCCAGCGAAAAACAGCTAATCCATCTTCAGTACTAATAGGATCTACTCCAGCCGCAATAGCCCTAGCGCGATAATCATCGCGCGCCACTATCCCCGTCTCCCCCCAGAAACCCCAATTAATCACCGATACTCTAACACCTTTACGACGCCCCCATGATAAAGCCCAAGCATCAATAAATGTGCAGCCTGCTGCATAGTTTGCTTGACCTGGATTGCAAGTTAAAGAATTACTAGAAGAAAATATAGCTAACCAGTCTGGCCGACGCTCTCCTAAAGCTTGTTCCAAAGCTACTGCGGTGCGCGATTTATTAACTAAGGCACGATCCAGAGTCTCAGCATCCATAGTTTCCACCAAGGTGTCTGACAACACAATAGCAGCATGGATTATCCCGACAATTCGCCCCCACTTACTCTCAACAACTTCCACTACATGACTCAATGCAAACGAATCAGTAGCATCAACCTGACAATACCACGCAATACCTCCTGCTGCTTTCACTCTATCCTTAGCTGCACGAATATCGTCATTTTCTTTCCGTCGACCAATCCAAACAATACGAGCTGCATAACGCTGAGCAAGATCAAAACTTATTGCTTGTCCAATGCCACCGGCACCTCCAAGGATGAGAACGACACTACCTGTATCTAGGTGGAAATCTGCTTCGCCTTCAAAATTCAACTCACTAAGTCGGCTAACAAAGCGCCGGCCATCACGATAAGCTATATCATTTAATTCACCCCCGCCATCAGCAAGCAGCAATCTTTGATGAGCTCGGCTATCAGCAATATTTTCCTGATCAATAAGTGGTAAATCAATCACTAATGGATTAAGTGCGGGATGCTCCCGAGCCAAAGTACGAACAAAGCCAGACAAAGCTGCAAATGAATAGTCTTGATAATCATCATTTACCAAGCTATGAACACCACGGGTAACTACTCGCAAACATCTGGTAATACCACTGGCAATTAAAAATTTAGATAGCTCTAGCAGCCGGTGCACTCCATCAACTTCGGCATCTTCTAATTTAACTGGATGGCGATCAGAGAAGGCAACAAAAACAATCGTACGTGCTTCATCAATCTCAAATTTCCAATTCGATAAGTCTAAAATATAAGCTTTCTGCCCTAATAAATTTACTTCATTAACTAAATTTCTTGCCCAAGATGTTGCAATGCTTCCTCCAGTTGCTATTAATATAGCAACTGGTCCTTGAAGAGGGGTTAACTGTGAACTTTCAGCAACCCAATAGCGCTGTAAAAGAAAAGTTTTAGCAATTTCAATGGACGATTCTGACATCTTAGCACAAAGACCAGAAATTTTTGCTACCAGCATATCATTGGCTGTGAATAGCTCGGTATTAGCAATAATCGCTCCTGGTTCACTATCTTGACACAAGGATAGACGAGCTTTCGTTGCGCAAGCAATATTTGAACGAACGTAAGCACGCTTTAAGCTAGTAGGCATCAATAGCATACCAGGATTACCGCGTTCTATAGCAAAAGCAGCCAATGCATGTAAGGCAGCGTCCAGAATGCCAACTGCTGCGATATCAATTATTTCTTCACTTAAAATTTTAGTAGGGGGAGTAAAAGTTACTAGAGCTTCATCACCAACCACGCGTACCGATTTTACGCGATGAAATTCGGGGCCGTAAACAATGCTAGTGTCTTTCAGGAAGTCATAAATTTGTGAAGATTCAATCTTATTTCCACCAACAGGCATCGCCGAAGATTCAACTTCTGGACAGACTCCTGTAGTGCGAGTGCCAGTAACAGCACCACTCATCATAGTAAAACGACCATCAGCAGAATTTACTAAATTGATATCAAGACCGCTATCCGTAGCTTCCACCGGAAAGTGCCAAATTAAATCAGAAACCATCACCCAGTCATCTTGTCCTTGACATGCTATAACTAAAGCAGTAACGCCTGGTAATATACAACGACCAGCAACCTTGTGCCCAACAAGGATTGGATGATTTGAAGAAAGAACAAGTGAAGCAACAGGCTTAGCTAAAACAGGTGTAGAATTCACCCAAAAACGACGATGATCAAATGGATAACCCGGTAAATCAGCGATACCTCCTCTCGGCAATGCTTGCCAAGATGGCTTTCCTCCGCTAAGAAATAGTCTTACATCATCGATAAAAGAATCCGGTACTTGATCACCTACAGCTGTATCAAGATTTGTCTCTTTTCTTGAGATTAAACAAAGAGAATTAAGTAAGCTAGAACGTGAACCAGCTACAACCACACAACGACTATTAAAGACGGTTCTACGTACAGCTAAAGTGTAAGCAACATCAACTAAGATAGCATCCTGAGCAATACCATTAGCCAACGTTGCTGCTAGCCGCCGCAAAGCTACCTGGGATGGAGCCGATAGCGGAAACACCAACAAGTTAGCTAAGATAACAGGCATTGATATTTTGGGAGGAGGGCCAAGCACCATATGTGCGTTAGTGCCACTAAATCCGAAAGAACTAACTGCCGCTAATGGACGTTCAGGATCCATAGAATGAAGACTAGTTGCAACTCGAAAAGGAGTATCCTCAAAAGAGATATGAGTATTTGGTTGGCTGAAATTTAAGCTAGGCGGAATTTTACCATAACGCAAGGATAGGGCTACCTTTATCAACCCAGCCATACCGGAAGCTGCTAACGTATGACCAATATTCGTCTTCACTGAGCCTATAGCTACTGATTCACGCTCACTTGGCGGAATACCACTCTCGGTAAAAGCTTGAGTCAAAGCTGAAACCTCAATAGGATCGCCAAGTTTGGTACCAGTACCGTGTGCTTCAACCAAACCAATACGTTGAACATCAATTCCAGCGCGAGCGTAAAGCCCAGCTTCTAGACGTGCTTGAGAAGCAGCACTAGGTGCTGTAATTGAAGTAGTACGTCCGTCTTGATTGACCGCTGAACCAAGAATGGTAGCGTAGATGCGATCACAATCCGCAATAGCCTTGGCTAGTGGTTTTAAAACTACTACCCCCAAACCTTCACCTGGCACAAAACCATCGGCCGCATTATCGAATGTCTTGCAAAGTCCATCCGGTGCTAACATACCAGAAGCTGCGGTCATTACATGCATCTGAGGCGTTAACATCAGATTAATACCACCAGCTAACGCTATCTCACACTCCCCATCTAATAAACTGCGTACAGCATAATGAGTTGCTACTAAACCAGAAGAACAGGCAGTATCAATCGCTAGACTGGGTCCTTTAAGGTCAAGAAAATAAGCAAGCCGCGCTGCTAACACCGAAGATGTGTTACCCAATAACATCTGCCCAGACAATTCAACGCCATCACGCGGCAGCAAATTAACATAATCGCTCTGCCCACCGCCAACAAATATCCCACATGCTACTCCCTTTATACCTTCACGACTAAGTCCAGCATCCTCGAAAGCATGCCATCCTTCCTCCAAGAATAAACGCTGTTGCGGATCCATAACCTCGGCTTCCTTTGGTGACAATCCAAAGAAAAGGGGGTCAAATCGGTCCACATCAGAAATAAAGCCGCCCCAACGAACAGCTGAACATTGAGAAGGGTCAGTTAGAGTAGCGATATTCTCCTCAACCGACCAACGATCTGTTGGTACCTCGCTGATGGCTGAACGGCCATCACAGATTAACTTCCAGAAGTCCTTAACTGAATCTGCTTTAGGATAACGTGCGGCAATACCAATAATAGCAACAGCTTCATTCGCTAAAGAATCAGTGGTATTAGTTGTTAAATTTGATGATACAGCGTGGATCATTTCTTGAGAATCCAAAGTATTATTCGATGGGCTAACACCACTTCCTCCAGGGCTATTATCTGGCCCAGCATTTAAAGCAGAAGCAATAGCAATAATCCCTTTAAAAGTCATTAAGCGATGTGCTGTCATGTCGCTGCCAAAGGAACGATTCAAGCGATAAGCTATTTCTCCAGCTTGTACCAGATCTATTCCTAGCTCATTTAGCGGCACATCAAGAGTTAGTGCATTGGAGTCAACGCTTAGTACTTCAGCGACAATCGATCGCACGGCAATTAATACTTTATCATTGTTCTCAATTTCATTCTGATGTGGGGAATTAATATTGCTAGATCTTTCAATACTCTTTGTCTCAAGAAATGATGCATTAGAAACAAGGTCAACAGATTGTGAATTCTTACCTGAAGCTAAGAAAGCTGCTAGTGCATTAAGATCTGCACAACGGCTAATTTGTTCAAATGTCGGACGAAAACCAATTTTTATTGCTATATCATCAATGATTTTCGCTGCAGACTCTGGATCAATATGAAAATCAGTAATAGGTGCACTAGGATCGATAGATTCTTCTGATTTTCCTAGAGAAATTCCAATTCGCTCACGTAAAAAGTTTAAAATAGGAGCAGCTTCTTCAGAAAGCTTTACAGACGAAGATGGATCGGCCATCGGCGCTGTAAAACGATTAGACAAAGACGCAGCTACGTAATTAGCAAGATCCATAATGGTAGGATAATCGTACAATCTAGCTGCCTGCATACCAATACCATAGATGTCATTGATATTTTGTACCACTTCAACCGCCAAGATTGAATCTAGCCCAAGATCGCCAAAACCTGATGTTTCATCCAATACTTCAGGCTCTACATAAAGAGCTTCAGCAACAATACGACGAATCTCAAGTAATACGACATCAGCATTTTGTGAAACAGGAGAAGATAGAGAAGTAGATGGCTGAACAATGGATTTGGGTACTGGATTGACAAAATGATCAGTGACACTTGAGCTTGCAACAAATTTAGCTAATGCTTCGACTGTTGGATAATCATAAAGACGAGCAGCCTGAAGCTTAGTGCCAAAAGTCTGATTGATCTCCTGCACTAATTCAACAGCCAAAATAGAATCAAGGCCAATATCGGATAATCCAGCAGTACGATCAATTGTCCCCGCTTCTACGTACAAAGCACTTGCCACTAAGTCAGTGATACGATCACCAATCTCTGATTGATCATATTGCAACGCGTTAGGAATGACAGGATTGATTGAGGATGACGATGACGCTAAAGATGATTCTTTAGATGATTCTGAGGATGACGCTAAAGATGATTCTTTAGACGATTCTGAGGATGACGCTAAAGATGATTCTTTAGATGATTCTGAGGATGACGCTAAAGATGATTCTTTAGACGATTCTGAGGATGACGCTAAAGATGATTCTTTGACCAATGTACTTGTCAAATTAGTCTGAAGATCTGAAGCAATAACTTCTTCCGTATTTAGCTTTTTCTTGAACCAGCATCTTGGGCCATCTAATGGACGTTCGGGTAATGTTATTCTCGGGCCGCTGGCCAAACCAATATCTTGCCAATCAATTTCTGTTCCAGCTACCCAAAGTCGAGCAATACGAAGCAGTTCACCTTCTTCCAAAAGCTCTCTTATCATAACATCTGTTTCCGGTCCTTTCGTCAAAGCCCCAGAACCGACTAAACCTTCGACAACACTTGCATCCGTTGCCGTTCCTTTTAACACAGCAATAGCAGTCCTTAATTGCGCAACAGCGTTATCTTCTGGCGTTACACGCACCGCAACTCGCGCAGCAAGAGGCACACGTCCCAACATTAAAGTTGCTGCAACAGCAGACAAAGGTAAAGAATGTTCAATTAAATAGTTAACTAATATTTCACAATAAGCTATCAATCGTGTTTTGGTCATGGCAGATACTGCCAATAAGGTGCTTCGTTCTAGAAATGATGCAATAACTTGCTTCGGCGCCTCTTCAAGCACTACATGAGCATTCGCTCCACCAAAACCAAATGAACTAATACCCGCACAACGCGGTCCTGCGTTAGGTTGTTTAACCCAAGCCTCAAGGCGACTAGCGATTCGTATCAAACCATCAGATAAGTCGATTAAAGGATTAATATTCTCAACATGTAAACTAGCCGGAATAGTATGATGGCGTAATGCCTGAATTAACTTTACAAGGCCAGCTATCCCAGCTGCTGGTTCTAAATGACCAATGTTAGATTTTACTGAACCAATCGAACAAGCAGCCGTGCTATTAGTGCGCCCTAAGGTGTGGAAAGCTTGCCTCAATCCCTCTATTTCCACTGGATCACCAAGCTCGGTACCTGTACCATGAGCCTCTATATAGCTAATAGCGTCCACATGAATATTAGCATTGCGCACCGCTCGAACAATCGCCTCTGCCTGAGCAGAGGCATTAGGTGCTGTTATAGTTTGAGCATGACCGCCATGACTTACAGCACTCCCGCGAATTACCGCAAGTACAGGATTGCCATCGGCCAAGGCATTCTCAAGTGGCTTTAAAAGGACGGCACCAACACCTTCACCCTTGACATAGCCATTAGCCCTAGCGTCAAAAACAAAACAGCGACTGTCTGGAGAAGCAACGCCAAGCTTACGCACAGTCTCCTCACTATCGGGACTAAGCATAACACTAACCCCACCTGCTAACACCATCTCTGCCTCGTTAGCGCGTAGGATTTGAACTGCGCGGTGAACGGCAACTAACGATCCAGAACATGCAGTATCAACGGCCTCGCTTGGCCCAAGCAAATCAAATAGCCACGAGATACGGTTAGCAAGAAGTGCAGAAATGTTACCCAGTGCCATTTGGGCTCGAGAGGATTCATCAAAAGGCACTAACCGAGCATACTCGTTAACCTGACTTGCAAATAAAACACCGATCCTACGTCCAGCAAGCATATCCATACGCAGCCCAGCTGCTTCAACTGCATTCCAGGAAGCTTCAATAGCTAGCCGATGCTGCGGATCCATAAGCAAAGCATCACGCAACGATAAACCAAAAAATTCGTATTCAAAGCGATCCACACAATCGATATAGCCACCAATACCGCCGCTATGCTCCAATCCCCAATCATAGCGATCTTTTGGTACAGAAGCAATTAAATCACGTCCAGCTTCCAGATTACGCCAAAATGCATTTACGTCCGGAGATCCAGGAAAGCGCCCCGCCATACCAATAATAGCGATCGCGCTATTATTGGTATGCGTAACATGGGATGAAGAATTTGACCGCGATCCCGACAATACAGAAGAGTTAGCTGAGTTTGATATTATAGACGCTCTGGCTGCAACGTTATGTTCTTTGATCAAATAACTAGCAAGAGCAGAAATCGATCCATGAGCAAAAAAGACTGCTGGAGACAAATTAATTCCAAAAGTGTGAGAAATCGAAACAGCAAAATCCTTCAAAGCAATAGAATCAAATCCAAAATCCACTAGATTGGAGTCAAGCGTCAATCGGTCAGCAGGAAGTTTCATCTGCTCCGCAATAAGCTTTGTCAAAGTTGTCGCCACTGTACTAGCTGAATAGTCTTCCTTATGAGAGGATTTGGTAGGGATAATCGTAGATTTTTGGGATGAATTGACATGGTTTATCTGGCCATCCATAAGGCTACGCGCTGACATTGCATCACTCGGTACAATCATTACTGATGGTGCTTTACCGCTCAATACCTGATCAAAAACGATAAACGCCTCCTCAGTACTAATCGCACGTAACCCTGATACTTCAGTAAATAGTTGCGATCCGGTAGCTGACATTACCAACTTACCATCCGCCCAAAGCGGCCAGCCAAGTGCGCGAGATACACCATGTCTACAACCATTACGCACTTGCAAATCACGCCAAGCTATAAAACGATCTGCATAAGCATTCGCTAGAGCATAATCACATTGCCCAAAATCTCCAAGCTCTGCTGCCAAAGAACTAAAAACAACAAAAGCTTGCAATGAACGATTGCCAAACACGCTGTCAAGCGAAGCTATGCCAAGAGCTTTAGAACTAAAAACAACGCGCATATCGCTCCACGTTTTGGATACTACAGAACCTTCGCTAGCTACGCCAGCTAAATGATAAACAGCACAAATAGGAGCAAAGGTATTTTCTATTTCAGTTATCGTTGTAGTCAGCGCTACCTCATCAGCTACATCGCACACTCTATAACATGCCGAACTACCAGCAATTTCAATATCTCTTATAGTTTTTCCGATTGCATCATTTTGTATACTACGACCAAGTAGAACAATTTTTGCACCAGTCTCACTAGCCAGCTTTAGTGCCAGTAAACCAGCCAAAACACCACCACCACCAGTAATCAGAACAGCTGCACCATACGGATTTAAAGAAAAAATTCCTTTCTCTAAGAGAACAGGCTTCATCTGCCGCATCTCACGAGATCCACCAACCATTTTTATCTCGCGCGGGCCGAAGCCAATTTCAGATAAAATGAGATCAGCTTCAAAAACCTCCATTTCCAAAGTTCGCACCTGAGCTCTGCCGCCCAAGAAATCTATTGATCGACCAAATGAAACGAAAGCAGATTCACCTGGTGCCCCTCGATGCACCAACAACACTGGAACAGAGCGACCAGAATTTGATAGCAGACCTTGAACAACTGCTAAGAGAGCAGCACCAGTATCTTCAGCTAAGAAAGGATTGTCAGGCTCCCTGCTTCCTAAAATCACTATAGCGTCTGATTGATTCGCAGCTGAGTGCAATAACTCAGTTTCTCGAAATAATAATCTTCTGGAGTTACCAAAACTCCAACCAGCAACGATCTCAGCAGCTACCGGATCTTCACCCACAACTAGTAATTGTCCAGAAACAGGTACTACAGGTGCTGAATCACTAACCCAATCAGCTGCCATTATTGTTACTTGAGGAACTTGAGATTTATTGATTACTAATCTATTATCAGGTACTTGGATCCAGTACGGGCTCAATTCAAATGGATAAGTTGGCAAACTAATTCTCCGGCCACCCAAGCCAATATTTGAAAAGTTTATTTCACAACCATCACGATACAATTTCGCCATATCATCCAAGGTTGTATTGCTCTTCGAAACGACATTATCACACCGCAGTGCTGATACTAGCTCCACAATCGAATCAGCGACAGTGGCAAAGCGATGCTCAAAATGAGTTCTACCCATTGCTAAAGTCATTGCTATGTCAGCCAAAGCTAATGTTCGACTTTCCAAATATTCAGCAAGTTCTCTACGTTTAGTCGCTAAAGCGGTTAATGTTTTAGCAGATAACAGAAAAAGCTGCTGTCCTGTGACAGCTTGTTTTCGTAAAGACTCAGGTCCTTCTTCAATTACCAGATGGCAATTAGTTCCACTAAAACCAAAAGAACTTACAGCCGCTCTACGCTTCGCATCGTTCTCAACCTGCCACGATTCTAGCATTGTAGGCACTCGGAATGGAGTTTTAGACAAGTGTAATCGAGGATTTTCTTCATTGTAATGCAGCGAGGGATAAATCTCCCCGTCACGCACCGCCAGCACGGCCTTTATAAAACCACCGATTCCCGCAGCATGAGCAGCGTGACCAATATTGGTCTTAACTGACCCAATAGCGCAAAAACCAGATTCATCAGTCCAATCCGCCCAAGCACGAGTTAACCCCTCTACTTCGATCGGATCACCTAATGGTGTCCCAGTACCATGGGCTTCAACGTAACCGATAGAAGTAGGATTAATGCTATAACGAGAATAAACCAAGCGATGTAAAGCCGCTTGGCTTTCTGGGCTAGGAGCGGTAATACCATTGGTTTTGCCATCTTGGTTTATTCCAGAGCCAAGAACAACTGCTTGAATATTATCACCATCTTCCAAAGCGCGAGATAACGGCTTTAGCAACACAGCACCGGCGCCTTCACCGGGCACAAAACCGTCAGCTGATACGTCAAACGCAGCGCATCGACCCTTAAGAGATAACATACCTGCCTTCCCGGCAGCTACATTAAAGCCTTTCACAGTAGTCACAAACACTCCACCCGCTAGGGCAATGTCACAATCACCGTCTTGGATACTCCGGCAAGCGGTGTGAATTGCGACTAATGAAGATGAACATGCAGTATCAATCGCTAAAGCAGGACCTTTTAAGTTAAGCATGTAAGAAATACGAGCTGCCAATATAGAGGCTGCGTTACCCATAAAAGCAAAAGACTCCGGTTCTACTCCAGCTAATGTCATACGATGAGTATAGTCTCCTCCATGAGCACCTACAAAAACACCACAACGTAAACCATTCAACGCCAAATCGCCATATCCCGCATCTTCCAAAGCACGCCAAGCTTCCATAAGAAATACCCTATGCTGTGGGTCTGTCAGCTCAGCTTCCTTACCAGACATTCGCATAACTAGTGGATCGAAACCCTCAGCATTAACAAGAAACCCACCCCACCGCTCAAATGGATTAACAGCTCCAGTACTATCTACCTCCGGATACCAGCGCGATAGCGGCACCTCAATAATCCCATTATGCCCATCGCGCAACATCTTACGAAACTCATTAATATTTGAAGCGTCAGCAAATCTAGCAGAAAGACCTATCACAGCAATCGGCTCATCCTTAGAACTGGAAACAGAAGAAGCAAGTGTACTTTTTTCTTTACGTGCGCTATAGGTAGTTGATTTTGAAGGTAATGATGCACCAGCAATAGATAAATGACCTGCAAGATCAGAAACAGTAGGATAATCAAACACTACAGTCGGTCGGAGATCAACACCCAGATCGATATTGATTCTCTCGACTAAGGCAACACCAAGGATAGAATCCAGGCCTAACTCCATAAAGCGTCCCTGAGAATCAACCTCTTCTACAGGAAGAGTTAGCACCTGAGCAACAACTTCACGTAAATAGTTATCCAGACTCTTTGAACTAGTAACCTGAGTGAAAATATCTTTGTGGGCAATTTGCATATTGCCATTATCTCGGCGATCTGTTCTATGCGCAGATAATACTGGTAGATCGCTAACAGCTTCACCTCGCCTGGCGCAAATAATTGCCTGCACCGCATGACCTTCTTGGTCAGTTATTGAGTTAAAAGAAACATCAGGAAAATCAGTGCTTTTTAAAATTGTACGCCAACCTTCTACTGAAAGAACAGGAGCATCAGGCAATCGTATATTTGCATCCTCAAAAGCCCACCAGCCATCAGTTAATCCAAAAGTAAGAGTAGCAAAATCTTGTACATTAACTACCTCGTTTAGGAGCAGTGAACCGCCTGGGAGTAATAATTCATGTAAACGGTTTAAAGTTTTATCGATACGTTTAGTAGCATGCAATACGTTAGAAGCAATAATTACGTCGAATGGACATTGTGTCGCTACAGAACCGGGCAATTCCGCTTCTATGTCAAACACATGAGCTAAGAAATTTAATTCTTTAGGTATAGGCGTTAGATTAGCGGGCGCAGCCTTTACGAAAGCACTAGCTACATCAGTAAAAACGTATTTTGCAGAACGTCCGACAGCAGAAAGAGCATCCAAAACGGCACGAGTTGCACTACCTGTTCCGCCTCCCACCTCTAGCAATTTTAGCGGTCGATTATTTTTTACTGCCATGTCAGTTATAAACTTTGCCAACCGCACGTTCAATTCGTTAGCTAAGGGATTACCACTATATATGGCCTCGACTAAATCACCCTTCCCGCCAGGAAATAATATCTCCATCGCGGTCCGCTTACCGGTAAGTACCAAAGCTAAACCTTCCAAAGTCGCAACTAGTAAATCAAGGAAAGGCGCTGTGTCAGGGTGAGCCGATCGTAAAATAGATTGAGATTTCGCACGATCTATCAGATCTACTGAAGGGTTTGGAAGAATCAAATCACCCTCCAATATCAAAACCTTTTGGCGCGCCGCGATGTTAATCAAGGCATCAAAAAGTCGAGCGCGGCTGTCTACCACACCAAGCTTATGGCGAGACCAAGCACGAGTAAAATCTCTACGTCCCGTCGAAAATAAACCCATATCTGCTAACACAGATACCAACGCTTCGCGTCCCCAAGCTTCTGCTAATCTAAAAGCTGAACCATGCCGCTTCAAAGCTGATTCAGCATCTGAAGCAATAGCAGTTGATACGGATGTCAATTCACCAGGACGAATTCGCGCAAAAGGATAACCAGGTATAGACACCCGCCGCGCCTGAAGATCAAATGCTGAACGTGAAGGAAGGTTTCCATCTTTTATAAAAGAATTAATTGTTGTATCATCACTGAAATGCTGCTTGCCTTCAGCGATAATTGATAAACCTGCAATAAGCTCTTCCCTAGTTTTAGCCAAAAAGCCAGCTCGTACATTAAACGCTCCTCGACCAACACCTAAACTAAACGCAACATCGCCTGGAGATACTTCAGGGTTAGCTATAACCCAATCGAGCATTTGCTTCGCGTGTACAGTAAGTAAATCTTGATTTCTGGTGGATAATAAAACTGGCGAGGCCGAGCTACTAGACAAAATCCGAGATTCGACAGGGAATTCTTCAATAACTAAATGGGCATTAGTACCACTGAAACCAAATGAGCTAAGTGCTGCCATCCGAGAATCACCAATGGACACATCCCAAGGCTGTAACGCAGTTGCTACCGTAAACGGGCTTGCATCAAAGTCAATTTTTGGATTAGGGCTACCAAAGTTAAGAGTTGGTGGAATAGCATGATAACGCATCATTAACAAAATTTTAATTAAGCCAGCCAATCCAGCTGCGGTCAGTGTATGACCAACATTAGTCTTAACTGACCCAATCCGACAAAATCCACGATCTTGGGTAAAACTTCGAAATGCTTCTGTCAGAGCATCAACCTCGATCGGATCGCCTAATGGCGTCCCGGTACCATGAGCCTCCACATAAGATATTAAGCGCGGATCAATACCAAAACGTCTGTAAACTTCCTCTTCCAATGCTTGCTGAGCAGTTCCACTAGGAGCAGTAATTCCATTCGTACGACCATCTTGGTTAATGCCAATGCCACGAATGACACCGTGAATAGTATCCCCGTCTGCAAGTGCAGAACTAAGTCGCTTTAATACTACTACCCCAGCACCTTCACCACACACAAAACCATCTGCTGAAGCGTCGAAAGTATGACATAATCCAGTGGGAGAAAGCATACCACCCTCAGCCATCGCAGTCATAAATTCCGTAGTGTTAATAACGCAAACACCACCTGCCAATGCAATATCCACTGTTTTTGTTTCTAGTGCTTCTACTGCTAGATAAAGCGCAGTTAAAGACGAAGAACAAGCAGTATCAACGGCAATACTTGGGCCTTTTAAGTTTAAGAAATAAGAGATTCTTGCTGCAAGGATGGATGCCACGTTACCCATCAGTGCTAATGGATTACTACTTACCCCACGATCTTTAAGAATTCCTGAATAATCACCACTGCCAGCTCCAACATAAACTCCGCAACGCGCTTCAGACATAGCTTCCCCACCAAGCCCAGCATCCTCCAGTGCATGATAAGACTGCTCTAGAAATAGCCTCTGTTGTGGATCCATCAAAGTGGCTTCAGTTGGAGATATCTTAAAAAAACCATTATCGAAAACTTCCGGATCATTTAAGAATCCAGCACGCGGGCACTGGCCAGCAATTGCTTTAGTAAAACGATCATATGGCGGATCACATATAATAGAGCGACCGTCGCGTAATACATCCCAGTATTCATCTAGCCCTTCAACATTGCCAAATCGGCTTGACATCCCAACTACTGCGATTGCAAGTGATTTGCTACTACGGTTAGCTTTAGATGGAGAAAAAGCAGATGCGTCTTGTTTGTCCTTTAACAACAACAACGCCTCATTTGCTAAAAGCATTCCATCAGCTACAAGCGCCATAAGCCGCCTTTTTTGGGCGTCTGCTCCTGCCTTAATAGTGCGTTGTGTCATTGCTCCCTCTACGAATAATATTCATCAATACAACACAAGAAGAGTTAAAAAAACTGACAGTGGCAAAATATTAAGGCTGCATTGATCATTGACCTAAGCAACTGGCAAAAGCATTAATGCCAGCACGCAAACCGGAAAAATGTAGCCAGACTGCTTGTTCAGTACCATCCCCTTCAACTTTTTATTGAAAGTCTAAATTAGCATTAGGACTAACCCGCGCAATATGTTAATCGCAAGGGATGAAGTAATTCTTTAATGTAACAAGAAACAGTATATTAAACGCGGATAAATTGCACTACTAAACTCAAAATGTTGCATAAAAACAACTAGAATAGCCAAATTATTGGCAAAATCGTAAGCTCATGCGTATTTAAAATAACTGCCTATGCCACGGCTGTTTTAGACCTTAACTAACTGTGTAACAACCAGAAGCTCTGTTTTTTGTTCTTGCTATTTGCGAAATAGCAAATCTTTCAGAGCAAAAACTTGCTGCAACACCTCAATATCTCACACCCTTAGAAAAAAATAAATGGTATTAATGAAATAGCTAATATACAAACGGTATCTTAATTTAAACATCTTTACTTATCTCAATCTCATAAGCCTTTTTTAAATCAATCTCGCCTACTTCCAGACTCTTCAGCAAATTTTCCATTGACATGGCGCTGAGTTTTTCTTGATTTGTATCAACAACATTTTGCGCTTCGCGGGCTAAAAAATCTGCTTCCGCATTCACAGGAGCAGCCGTACGGCGCCTATCAATTATCTCCCGCAAACGATTGGTCCGTGATCTGGTTTCATCAACTCTCACTACTAATTCATCCTTATCATTTAGCACTGCTTGTTGCAATACAGACTGATCACCAAACTCTAACGTAATGTACCGTGCAAGATCTCGCACAGTAGCAAAATTAAAAAGTGCCGTAGTTTTAAGCTCGATACCAAAGCTCTCATTAATCTTTCGTACGAGTTCCACAGAAATGATAGAATCTGCCCCATAATCAGCAAAACTAGCAGATAAATCTATTTCATTTGGATCTAAATGTAAGGCTTCCGCTACTGATGCAATAAGCTTATTTTCAATACTGCTATGCACTTCACCAGCCTTCACTTGAGATAGATTAGATGAACGAACAACCTTCTCCTCCTGTGGCAATGCTTTGATAGCAACACGAGCGACATTAGAAGCAACAGAGACTATCACTGACTCAGCGCCCAAACCATCAATATCACCAGGCAAGCCGGCTATGCTAATATTTCTATAGCCAACTTCTGTTAGGGCTAAACGCCATCCTGCACGCGATAGTAAAGGCCCACCAGACATTCGGGATTGCGGGTCAGAATAACCCCACCACTCTGCTGTTAAGCCAAATGTTAAAGTATTTATCGCGTGAATACCGGTAGCTTCCTTCAGTACAAGCACCCCATCATGAGTTAAGAGCTGAGCGATATTGCTCAGTGTTTCAGCAATACATGGTGTCGCATGAACAACATTAGCAGCCAGCACCACATCAACGCTAGCATTATCAAATCCCTGATCAGCAACTGAGCGTGAAACATCTAGAAGCTTTACCTCAAAATTAGGAATGTCAGCGAATTGACGACGAGCAGCAACTAAAAAGCTAGGCCCGATATCAGTAAAAGTATAAGATACACCTTGGTTAATAAATGGCGCAATCTCTTCTAAAACAAAACCTGTAGTACCAGCAGTTCCAGCACCAATTTCTACTACCCGAATAGGCCGACTAGGATCACGTATTAATTTATCCTGCACAGCAGCAGCTACAGCCCGGGCAGCAAGTCGCTGCAGCCAATCAATTAACGGATTGCCTTTATAAATCGGTGCCACCAAACGGTCAGAACCATCCGGGAAAAGTATACTAGCAGCAGTAATACTTCCTTCCACTACTTCACGCAAATGAGGTAGTGCATGATCAAGTAAGACAACATAAGGTGTAGTCCCCTTTCCAGCAGCCTCCACCCGACGTTTCATTTCTTCAGCTGAACCAGTTGCTTCCATGCGCAAGATGTCTATAGCATTTGCTAATCGCTGCATCTCAGGAATCGGCATCATTGACGGTACACCATCAAGATACTCAGCTAAAGAGGCGATAGCATAAGCATCAACTGCTTGCAAGGGCGAGCTATCGAAGGCAGCAACTGGTGGTTCATTCTGTGTCATTTCTTCCATAGCTTCCACTAATGGTGTGACAGAAGAGCGCGCTTCTACACCCAGTGCGGGAAGCAATGTATCAACTAACTTCATCGCCAGCACACGCCTATCTCTTCCAGCTAAGATAGATTTAAATGCCGCAAAACCCTCAGCTGTCGCAATAGGCCATACTCCCATACGCTTAAGACCAGCTGTCCGCGGGTCACCAGCCATGCGCCCAATATCACCCCACAATCCCCAATCGATTACTCGAGCGTTTTTGCCAGTCGCCAAAACTGATGCATCAAGATAAGCACTAGCTGCTGCATATGCCGCTTGACCTTGATTTGCTGTGTAAGCGTTAGAAGAAGAAAAAGCTATCCAAGAATTTACCTTGATACCATCAAAGGTAGCCATTAGTGCATCGATTCCACGAGTTTTGGGAGCTAATATGCGTTCAACCTCAAACTCGGTTTGATCAACTACTAGCTTATCTTCCATAACTAAAGCAGCATGGATTATACCATCAAGAGCACCGCCTGAACGTATATCTGATAAAGCTACACTCATGCTTGCTATGTCAGTAATATCCGCTTGAATATAAGATATCTTACCGTAAGTAAGATCTGCAATGCTAGCTTGCTCATCAACAGTTAATGGACGACGGCCAATTAACCAAACTGTAGCACCTTGCGTTTCAGCTAAATGTCTCCCAAGTGCACGACCAATACCACCACTACCGCCGGCAATCAAATATCGGCCATTCGCAACAATACTGCTTTCAGCAGCAGTAGATTGAATCTCGTTCAACACCAACCGAGAATAAATACCATCATGTACACTAATTTCAGCATCCTGAGGTGCATCTGGTGTTACATTAATCCACTCAGCGGCCTGCTTAGGTTGGCTAGCAACAGGCAAACAAATCAAACATAACTGTAGCCATTCCATTTCACGTGATAGAGCCTTTGCAAAGGCGGTAACAGCAGCTCCTGATGGAGTGTCTTCAACGACCACTCGCAAGAGCAAACGATCCTTCGTAATTCTATTTGCTGCCAACGTTTTACACAATCGCATTAAGGCTAAAACGCCATCCGTTCCCTTTCCGCCGACACCACCAAGATAAACGATCTCCGTCAAATTGTCTGGCATTTTTTCGGTCAAAACATCCGTTAAATAAACAACATTATCATCAGCTTTCAACTTTGAAACCAAAGCATCAGCTAAGCCACGCAGGAAATACGGATCGACTATAATCACGCTTCCAGCTCGTAATCGAGCTGGTAATGCAGTTATTTGCACTTTAGTGGGTCGCAGCAAACGAAGAGGAGGTCCATAATTAGCTACTGAAGCAGTAGGTAACAACACTAATCTATCCAAAGTAGCCACTGTTTCTCCACTGCCATCGAAGAGAGAAATATCAGCCATCAAAGGATCACCCGCGCCGCGCCGCCGTACCACTACCTGAACTGCATCTGACAATGCTCGCCAAACATTCAACTTGCCAATTGAAGCGGGACGTAAACCTGAACCATCTTTTTCGATAATTCCAGCACATGCCTGAAGCGCTGCATCCAAAATTCTAGAATCTAACAAACCTCTTGAAGCGTCTGTTGGTTGACTAAGGTCGCCTACTGCTACACCAGCATTTGTTGATAGATTCTTAATACGTGCAAAAGACGAGCCGTAAACAACACCAGCGGTGGCTAACATACTATAGAATTCGGAACTTTTAATTGTACGCCTGGTTACAGGTATAGTCTCTCTATTCGGAACGACAACTACATTGCTAATAGTAAAACTAGCAACCACGTCGTCGTGGCTTCCAACAAGAATTGATACATGATTATCTTCTCGTTGCGGATTAACTAATAAACCCTCCGAGCTTACTGTAACAGTATGACGCCAACTTACATCGGATAGAGTAAAAGGAAATTTTAAGCCGAGCTTTCGCACGGCTTCAGAAATCAATAAAGCACCAGCAGCGATAGTCTTTCCTTCCACAACATGATCAACTATAAGCGGGTCGTCTACCTGACAAACTTCATGTATTGTATCCAGCCCATTAAAGGCTGGATCATGCCGAGTACTAATCCAGCAACGACGCCGTTCGAATGGCGTTAGCGGTAACCCGATACGCCCAGCCCCCTCAGGAAGAACAGTGCGCCAATCAACACTCTCACCCTTAATCCAAGCACTACACTGCGAATCAAAGAAACCAAAGTCATTTATATCTTTTCCTTCAGCAATTAACCAAAGACCAGCGATCAGCGTTACGCGATCTGCCGCTACGACCACTGCACGTTGCTTCATTGCTTCCCGTCCCTCAACTAAGGTAAAGGAGATATCGGCCAAAGACGCATCTGAGTTCTCCACAAACTTTGCCAACTGCCCAGCAACAACTTTCAGCAAGTTGCTAGTGCGAGCAGAAAGCGGAAAAGGTAGCGCTTCATGTTTTATAATTTTACGGTTTAAAAAAGGCGGAGCATCAACAATTAAATGGGCATTTGACCCACCAGCGCCAAATGAACTGATACCTGCTCTTAACGGCGCGCCATCAGATGGTGGTTTCCATGGTTCGGCCTTAGTCACCACACGAAAACCACTACCTTCTATACCAAGATCCGGATTCAATGTATTAGCATGCAAGCTGGGGGCTAAAGTACGATGCCGCATCTGCAACAATACTTTTGTTAATGCAGCAATTCCAGCAGCAGATTCCAAATGCCCGATATTTGATTTAACTGATCCTATTGGACAATCAACTACATTACCAAAAGAACGTTTTAATCCATTAATTTCAATTGGATCACCTAAAGCAGTACCTGTACCATGCGCCTCTACATAAGAAACACTACTCGGTGCTATCCCGGCTCTCTTGAAAGCATCAGAAATTAACTGTCCTTGAGCAACTGGATTCGGTACAGTGAATCCACTAGTACGCCCTCCATGATTAACAGCACTTGCTCTAATCACTCCGTGAATACGATCTCCGTCCGCTTTAGCACGGGA
Source organism: Candidatus Endolissoclinum faulkneri L2 (assembly GCF_000319385.1). Classification (GTDB taxonomy): domain Bacteria; phylum Pseudomonadota; class Alphaproteobacteria; order Thalassobaculales; family Thalassobaculaceae; genus Thalassobaculum; species Thalassobaculum faulkneri. The sequence continues at coordinate 1,415,486 of NC_019566.1, forward strand.
TAACGGCTTTAATACTACTGCTCCAGCTCCTTCACCAGGCACGTATCCATTACCACCCTCACCAAAACTACGACAGCGACCATCAGTAGACGCAAAACCTGCTTTGCTTAGTACCCAATATTTCATTGGATGAAGACTAAGATTGACCCCTCCTGCTATAGCAACAGTACAATCCCCTGCCGCCAGCGCACGCAAAGCAGAATAAATAGCGGTCAGCGAAGCTGAACAAGCCGTATCGATAGCAACTGAAGGGCCATGTAAATTAAGAAAGTGAGAAATTCTATTCGCGGCATTCCAATATCCCGAAGAAGTAATTGCCAATTCCCCACGTACCCGCGACTCAGCTGCAAAGAGTTGATAGTCACTATGCATCAACCCTACAAAAACGCCTCCCTTACGTAAACTAGGATTAGGATCAGAAGAGAACAGATTAGAACGAGTATAACCAGCGTCCTCCAACGCCCACCAAGAAACTTCTAGCATTTTACGAGCCTGTGGATCTAACGCCTCTGCTTCCACTGGAGCCATGTCGAAGAAAAGCGGATCAAACATTTCCGCACCTTCGATAAAACCACCCCATTTACTATAACTAGTAGAAATATTTTCCCTATCAGGATCATAGAAACCCTCAAGGGGCCAACGATCGATAGGAATTTCTCGAATCAGATCAGTATTAGATCTAAGATGTTCCCAAAATACCTCCAGGTCCTCAGCTCCTGGAAAAATACCTGCAATACCAATAATCGCTACCTCAGTATCTTCACGATCAACTAGGTAGGGTATAGTAGAAGTATCAGAATTAAACTTTGAGGTCTGCGGAAGAGTAGTAGTCTGAGAAGATATTGGAAGTCTAGTCGGTTTAAAGATAGTAGCCAATTCAGAAGCTTTGTTATGGCTAAGATAATTTGCAATTTCACCAGGAGTTCGATATTCAAAAAATAAAGTCTTTGGTAATGCACCAAGATCCCTCTCCATGGCCAAATTCAAACGCGTAATCATCATACTATCAATGCCGTACTGTTCAAAGGGCAACTCAGGATCAATGCGGTTAAGAGGTATAGCAGCAACCTCAGACAATATTGAAGCTATGTAGCCAATAGCATCGATTGGAGGAGTAGCGTCCTGCATTTCTGGCAGAGCCATAGGTGTAATAGATGTCGACAAACGCATCAATCCAGCTGCTACGTCGCCAATACCGTGAAGAACAAGAGGCGTAACTTCGCCACTGTGAGCAGCATTCCATAACGCATTAACACCTAATTCGGTAGATAGTGGTTCTAGCCCAGCTTCTCGCTTAAGCATATTCACTAAATCATCCGGCACAGTCATACCACCGCTCTTCCATAGCGGCCATGCAACACAAAGAGTATTACCTGGACCCGGCCTATTTGCAGCTAAACTAGCAACAGCGGCATTAGCAGCACCATAAACTCCTTGACCAAAAGAGCCAAACTCAGCAGCCGTAGAGCCAAAAACTGCAAACAATTTAATTGGATCACTGCGAGTAGCATCGTCAAGCGTAATAAAACCAGTTACTTTTGCAGCAAATACCTCATCAATATCAGTTGAAGTAACTGTAGAAAAAATTCCATCCAGTTGCTTACCTGCTAAATGCAATACAGCAGTAATAGGACCAAAATCATTCCTAATTGTTGCTAAAGCGCCTTCTAGAGCATCCTTGTCAGTCACATCAGCAACAACAACAGGTACTTCAGCCTGCCCACTGCGACGAGATAACAAGACTGGCTTTAGTCCAGCACGCGATAAGACACTTGCTAGCTCACAACCTAAACCACCAAGACCACCACTAATTACTACTACAGAATCAGACGATAATGGAGAAGACGACTTAGTCGTAATAGATCCAAGATCGTGCAGTATGCGTCTTTCAAGTCTATCGTCTGACGTAATGCGTAAATCCTCAACGTAGGCAACACTTGGAAAGGTTGGCAATTGAGTATCATTAACTCTGCCAGAAACAAGAGCAAGTCTCCAACCAACATTTTCCACCAATACCGCACGCAAAGCGGCTGCCACTGCTCTAACAAACGGAGCTTCACTATCTCCATCTAATATCGCCATCAAATGAACTATCGGGGCGCTCGGAAGAGCAGATAATCCACGCACAATTAGAGATAGCTTAGCCAAAGCTAATTTGCCGTACTCAATAGCTGGCAACTTCACTATTACGCCCAAGCGTGTCCCAGCAGCCAAGTCCCCTAGACTATCAAGCCAATTATGACTAACTTTGACTATTCGGTCAAGCATCGGTGATCCTCGCTCATCGGCGGAAATCCAACGCGGAGCATGCAAGGTAGTCAAACAAAGTTCGTTATTATTGCCTTCCATTCTTCTCGCTACTAGCTTATCCATCTTTGCTAACACCTGGCCGTTCTCGTTAGCGATGGTAATGTCAAATAAAGCACCCGAAACATCTCGTCTCAATACTGTTGCAAGCACATGAACTGGGGAACTTTTTTCATCCGTTAACCATACTATACGGCCCAACGCATGAGGCACGTAAAGTCCCGATGGCGAGCCGCTGTTATCCTTTTCGCCGCCCAAACCAACGCCAGCCGCAGCTTGCATGGCTGCATCAATTATATCAGCTGTTCGACATGTAGCTTGCACATTAGGAGACAAACGGGCCAAAGCCATCCCTTCACCGACATAGATTTGACTTAAAATAGCAAAGCGTTCGCCGTAAGCTATACCACGTGCCTTAGATATCGAAAGTAAATAGCTACCATCAATTTTAGTACCAGTGAAGTCAGTGGTATCAATCACCTGAGACTGATAAGTGAAAGAATCAACACGTCCCTCAACAACCAGTACATCTCCTCGATTCATACGAAACTCATCACCGTTCATTACAAGCGTAAGAAGAAGATTATTCCCTTCCACATTCACTGGACGATGCCATACTAAATCTGCTAAGCAATGAGGCAGCGATTCATTCTTAGCCATAATGGCTAATCCAATTAACTCCACCATCGCTGCTGCAGGAAGCATAGGTCGGCCATGTACTCGATGCTGATCAAGTCGCCAATTAGTTGCAGCTAAGATAATCGTTACAGTATTACCATCCACTATCAGTTGCGGATCAACTACTGAACTAGCTTGCACCGCTTCGCGACGGATCGGTTGCCAATAACGTTCTCGAGCAAATGGATATCCGGGTAAGGAGACTAAGCGCCAACTATTGCCTGGGAAACATAGAGTAAAATCAACTATATTTCCAGCTAAATAATCAATCTCGGCATCGCGTAAAATTTTAGGTATGCTCGTAGAAAAATTAGGAATTTCATTAGAATAAACCTTATCAGTTACCAGACGTAAAGCTTTAGTCAACTCATCGCGTTTAGCCGCAATAACTACACGCCGACATCGAAAATGCTCGCGTCTCAACGCTAGTGTATATGCTATATCGCCCAATCGATCATTAGTCTGCTCTATATGAGATGCCAATGCCAAAGCTATCTTATTCAAGGCTTCATTAGTCTTGGCTGAGATTACAAATATCCATGGACCAGGAATATTATCATCATTTATCACCATCTCTGGTGCTTCCTCCAATACCACGTGAGCATTAGTACCACTAAAACCAAAGGAACTAACCCCTGCTCGACGACGCCCGCCTATTATACCATCTATACTCCATGGCATGGTTTTTCTAGCAACGACGAGGGGAGAAGAGTCAAAATCAATGTGCCTATTGGCTTTTTCAAAGAATAACGAACCTGGAATAGCTCGATTTTCTAATGCAAGCACCGTCTTTATCAATCCAGCTAATCCAGCAGCAGCCATGGCATGACCAATATTAGTTTTTACCGAACCGATAGCACAAAAATGTCGTTTAGAAGTTTCCGCCGCAAAGGCATCATTTAACGCCGCAACTTCTATTGGATCACCTAATCGAGTACCTGTTCCATGCGCCTCCACAAGAGTTATACTCTCGGCCGAAACATTAGCTTCCTTCCAAACGCGACGCACTAAGGCAGTCTGAGATGACGCACTTGGAGCGGTAATGCCGCTGGTGCGGCCATCCTGATTAATGCCAGCACCAAGTATTAAAGCGCGAATACGATCGTTATCGTTCTCAGCATCAGCGAGACGTTTAAGGATCAAAACACCCACACCTTCTCCCGGTACAAAACCGTTTGCTCGATCATCGAAAGCATAGCAAACCCCATTTGGTGAGGCCATACCAGCATCAGACAAATAAGCTAAAATATCCTCAGACAACAAATTGCAACCAACGCCAGCAACAATCGCTAAATCGCATTGATCAGCAAGTAAACTATCGCGAGCAAGCGATAAAGCCACTAAAGACGACGAACAACCTGTATCGATTGGAAAAGTTGGACCACGCAAGTCAAGCAAATATGCTAACCGTGCTGATAAAATAGCCATAGAGCCGCCGATCGTTTGCATCGCTGGTGTACCAGGAGCTACATAACTATTAGCTGAAGATCCAACAAAAACACCAGTACGACCTCCAACAATACGATCTGGCGATAATCCAGCATCCTCAATAGCATGCCATGCCTCCTCTAACAACAAACGTTGCTGCGGATCCATAGTAAGCGCTTCGGACGGAGTAATTTTAAAAAAAAGCGGGTCAAACTGATCGAAATCATCAATTAACCCAGCCCAGCGTGCATAAATAGGCGTCGGAGTATCACAACCAACATCAAAAGTTTCAGGAATAAAAAAACGTTTGATTGGCCTGATTGCACAATGACCGTCCCGCAAATTATGCCAAAAAACACTTACATCGGGAGCATCAGGAAAACGTCCAGCAAGACCAATTATAGCAATTCTTCTATCAAACTTAGGAGAATTAGAGACCAAACTAGGCAAAGGCGTTGAGAATGTCGGGGTATCTGTAGATTGTACAATATCACCTGGCTTAGTATCAGGAATAATAGGACCAAGACTTTTTATATGTTTAGATAGTACATCCACCGTTGCATAGCTAAACAAGTCAGTGGAACGCAAAGTTACCTGAAAACGCTCAGCTAAACTTTGTGCAATCTGAGGTGATACAATAGAATCAACACCATAATCAGCAAATGGTAACGAATCATCAATACTATCAGCTGCACGACCCAATGCTTCCGCCACTACCTGCCGCACAGTATCTTGCAACCCGCTTTCTTTAAAGCTAGTTACACTATCTACCGAAGAAGCAGATACAATAGGCTTAGATGAAACGGGCGCAACAAAACCAGCGGACTCTACTCCAGCCTTTAAAGAAACAATAACTACCTGAGAAGCATGATTGGGAACATTACCTGGTGCCAGCTCAGCTATGACATCTAGTCCAGCCTGACTTAGCACTAAGCGCCAGCGTGCTAAATCAAGCAGCGGGCCATCAGCCAAACGCTTTTGAGGATCTTCCGAACGCCACCATCCCTCAAGCAATCCAAAAGTTAACGTAGCAAATGTCTCAAGTCGCACATTTTCGTTAAGTATAAGTATTCCGCCAGGACGCAATAATTTCCACACATGTATCAAAGTATCATCTAGTTTAGTGGTCGCATGTAGCACATTAGAGGCAACAACAACATCAAAACTTTGCTCGATAAAACCCTGTTCTATCGGATCTTGCTCAATATCAAGCAGCGCACTAGTCAAACTAGGAGTAGAATGAAATTTTTCCCCGTGTCGCACAAATCCAACAGATACATCCGTATAGCAATAAGATAATCCTTCAACTGCATTACCTAAACGTAATCTAATCGCCTCTGTCGTCGCCCCGGTTCCCGCACCTATCTCCAGTACCGATAAAGAATTAGAGCGGTTATAAAGACTTGCAACAATTTCGGCAACTAAAACGTTAGCTGCCTTTAATCCAGGTTGATGCTTATAAATCGGCTCGACTTTTGCAACGGATCCCTCAGGAAATAGGACATCAGTACCTCGTAACTCACCTGACAAAATCTTTGGTAGTGCATCAATACAATCGGCCATTAAAAAAGCTACTGCCTTACTAATTTCGTCGCAAGCAGCAAACTCCTCTAATCCATCTTTGTCATCAAATATCGTTTCACACCATCGAATATAGCCATTTGAGCATCTCTCTGCCGCACCCGCAGCAATTAGCAAATTAAGTATCGCATGAGCCAACTTATTTAGCCGAGATGGTGCACCAAACCGAATGATAGCTTGAGTTAAATTTTCTTCTTTACCCGGTAGGCCGAGCAAGCCATTTTTCTTCATAACACATAGCAAACGTCGATTAGCGATTGATTCAACTGCTACATGACGCTCTAAACTATCGCCTAATAAAGTATTGGCCAAATTACTAACTTGATCAATAAAATTAACAGGCTCACCTAATGCTGGATCTAAATGATCTACATCCCCCAGCGCTCGCCAAACAGATGCAGACAGGGAAGCTGCCACAAGCGGAGTATCGCATTGTAATGACAATGCAGATTCAAAAGCATCAAAAGCAGCATCTTCAGGCATAGGAAATAGCCCATCTTTTCTTACCTGGGCAAGTAGTTCAGGCCTCCAAGACGGATCAGCCCAAAGCCCCCAGTGCACCACTTGAGTAGTAGCATCAGCTAAAACACTCTCAAATGCACACTGAGCCGCGTAAACAGCCTGACCAGCAGCACCAGGGAAACCAGCAAAGGCACCAATAGAAGAGACTACTACCAAACGCCCCTCGCCAATTGCCTCAAGAGCAGACTTGACGGCCATCCCACCAGTTGTCTTAGCACGCAAACCAGACAGCATGTCCGATTCTGGCATAGCGGATAATCGACCAAAGACTGGATCAACTACTGCCTGAATGACTAAATCAATTCCGCCAAGCTTATCTCGCGCTGTGCATAAAGCGATCTCGGCAGCCAAAGAATCAGTCAAATCGATCGATAAACCATATACTTGAACACCCTTCGCTCGTAAAGTTTCCATATAAGCTGCGCGTTCTTTACTAATTTCTTTCCGACCAACAAGAACAATATTTGCTTTCCAGCATTCAGCAATACGATTAGCTAAAACACGACCAACACGACCAAAACCACCAAGAATTACAATTCGACGACCAAAATTATCAGCTTTTCGATCAACAATAATTTCCTTTAACCGCTGTTCAAACCGCTTACCATTAGTCAACACAACCATTTCACCCGATGAAGTGCCTGGCTCAGTCAACAGCAGTTCAATCGCTGTATCGTTATCACAGTCAATAGTCCGCACCGTTACCTTATCGATCTCCTTATCTAAAGAGACCTTGGCCAAAGCTATAAGAGCACGACGGACCGGATCGTCTTTAGCACCTGGCGCCAAGATCAGGAAATCCAACGGAGCTTCAAGAGTGGTCAAACTACAAGCAATACTACGAATACAGCAAGCACCTCTGTCAAGAGTATTAGAAGAATAATCAGCAGGAAGATACAAAACAATCCTCCGCACCCCTTCGGTATCCGCAAGCCACTCTGTCACCGCAAGCGAAGCAAGAGCCTGTTTTCGAGTAACAACATTGCCACTACAAATAAGACAATCTGATACCCGATCAAGCAAATCACCATTTCCAATAATTAACGTCGGACGTAAATCAATTCCTCCTAGTGCAGAAGTACAATATTCTTGCCAAACCAATTGCCGTAAACAAACCGAAGGATCTTTTTGCTGAACAACTGGAGTCTGATTTGCAGAATCAATTGCATGGAGCGTCAGACCATTAAGTTGCATGGCAATAGTACCATCATCGCCGACGACCGATACATCAACCACTGATTCTACACCGCACGATAATTCATTATTGAAGTAAGCAAGTAAATGCATGGTTAAAGGCGGGATTGGCATCAAGACCGATAATTCATGCATGCGAACTGGCATACGTGTGCACGTAGCGTCCCCATCTCTCGACGCTACAAGAGCCACTGCTGACTGTATCGCTGCATCCAACGCTCGCAATCTCGGAAATGAAGAATTGCTTAAATCCACTGACCCGACTGCGGCATTTGGTGCAATACTCAAACGATCAAAACCTCGATAGGTAGGCCCCAGCCAAACGCCAGGGGCTGGTTCAGAAACTCCACCGTCAATCTTATTCACTGCAGCTGCTTGAATTGCAAGCAATTCGGAAAATTCAACTCGCTTATTTATCGTATCAGGTGAGCCACTTGCACCAAAGGAAAAAACATTTTCACCGCCTTCCACTGTAGCCAATCCGCTAGACTTACCTCCTCCATTTAGGATCAGCACGGCACCTTCTTTACCGACTATTACTGGTCTTAGCCAAGCAATTTCATTAATTTTATTACCAAATTGATCGAGCACAATATCTAGTAAAGCAGCAGCATGCAAAATTGACTGATTACCAACACGATGGTCTCCGACTTTAGGATCTTCAATAGACAAAGACAAACGCGTTGATTCCGTAGCATCCAGTGCAAACGCCCAAAGCGATTCGTGAGCTAAAGGTTGATCCGGTAAATCTAAGCAGATAATTTTATTTCCAAAAAGATTGTTACAAGAATCTATCCAATTTTCACCACGTTTCAGATAATCCAAGACCACGGGATCAGTACAAATTGACGGTAATTTGTACTGATCCAGCTCCGCTAATACTCCGCACACCTCATCCAATGAGGTCACAATAGCACCAGCACGCACTGAGTAATGAGAGCGACGCAGTGCCAATGTTCCAACAAAATCAATCAAAGAAATATTTTTACCCTTAAGCCAACCCAACAAAGATTTCGCTCTTTTAGCAAGTAAATCAAGGTTTTCAGCAGAAAGCAACAAAGGAAAAGAGCCAGATAGAGAGCTTTCCGAAACAACAGACGGCCCTTCCGCGATAATTGCATGAGCATTAGTACCAGCTAAACCAAATGAATTAACTCCTGCTCTACGCGTATGGCCTGCTATTCTAGGCCAAACTTTTTTTGCTGAGGTTACTTTTAAAGGTTTCCCAGACAGATCTATGCGTGGATTTAAATCAGTAAATCCGAAAATAGGAGGAATACTCTCTGCCTTTAATGCAGCTACAATATTAGCTACGCCAACCAACCCAGCCGCCTCAGAAGCATGCCCCAGAACAGACTTAGCTGAACCAAGGCAAATCGCTGGCAAACCTTTGCTTCGTTTGCGAAAGGCACCGAATAAACCAGCGATTTCTACCGGATCACCCAATGGAGTACCCGTACCATGCGCCTCAATCACATCAATCGCATCGGCATCAAGTCCAGCACGATCTAAAGCAGCACAGATAAGATTAGTTTGGGCAGTACTATTCGGAGCTGTAATTCCATTACTACGGCCATCCTGGTTAATAGCCGTAGATAGTACCACTGCATCAATGCGGTCACCATCAATCAACGACTGTTCAAAAGGTTTAAGTACTGCAGCAACAACTGCTTCACCAACGACAATGCCATCAGCAGATGCGTCGAAAGTAGCACATCTCCCTTGCTTCGACTGCATTCCCGCTCGCTTCATCAAAGTCAACGAGATTGGGTTAAGAAACAAACTAACTCCACCAACCAGAGCCATATCGCAGTCGCCATTTTTAATGCCTTGTATTGCCAAATCTAAGGCCACAAGAGAAGAGGAACAAGCAGTATCTACAGTTAAAGCTGGCCCGCCCAAATCCAAATAATAAGATATCCGAGAAGCTAACAAAGCAGTTAGATTACCAGTCATACCCCAAGCATCGCCAGCACCATCATCAGACTCAATAAGCTGCTCGTACCCGGATGGTGAGGCCCCAACATATACCCCAACCTTTTTTCCGGCGATGCGCGCAGCAGGATAACCAGCATTCTCCAGCGCTAAATAAGCCCGCTCCAAGAATAATCGCTGCTGCGGGTCAATAGCACTTGCCTCACGTGGTGATAAACCAAACAATTCAGCATCAAATAATTCAATATCTTTAAGAAAACCACCCACAAAGGTCGAGTTATCATTACCCAATAATGGACGTACGAGTCTGCGTCGTTGATTTGAAAGAGGGTGCACCAGACTCTCGCAATGCATTAAAGCATCCGAAAATGCAGATAGCGAAGAAGTAGAACCAAAGGCACCAGATATGCCAATAATAGCTACGGCTCCTCTGTTGTTGAAGGAGGACTCCTTTTGTGAAGAGATAATAGTTGGCATAGCATGCTTGTCGATCATTGAAGCAACATGATTAACCAATGCACTGGGATTCGGATGAGCAAATACTGTCTCTACCCCAAGCTTCAGTCCATAAGCTCTATTAATCTCCTCAATCAATCTAACAGATAGCAAGGAACCAAGACCAAGATCCGCGAAGCTGCGTACAGCTTTCTCAGCATCAATTTTCTCGCCCAAAACCTTAGAAACAATTCCAAGTAAAACGCTCTTCAAGTCAACTTCATCTACATCTTGCTTTAAATGGATGAAACCATCAGCATCAGTATACTTAGCTTTATCCAACTCTATCCGCCGATCACGATAAGAAATCATCGCTCTATCCCCATGCTGCTGCGATTCCAATCAACCGGTGGTTTAGCTCCTTCATCAAGACGCTCTGCGGTAATAAGTAAATAGCGGATTAATCCTTCACGCAGAGCGGCACCAAAACCGTCCCATGAATACTGCACTTTTGCAACCAAATCGGCCCCCTCTCCGCTCTCTCCTGCCAACATAGAATCTAGTCCAGGATCAACCAAAAAATTTCCAACCTCGCTACTAGCATCAATTACACGTATAAGCCGAAAGCCATGCTGTGCAAGAATATCGGCGTATTCAGTTAATGTGCTAGTCCATGAACCCACCTCCGGCAAATGAATTGATTTAGCTGTATCAGCTGCACAATCAATTAGTGCCAATTTTCCGCCAGGACGCAATGCTTGGGATAGATTAGCAAATAGACCTTGCTTATCCTCGATATGGTGGCCAACCTCGTAACCAATTGCGAGATCAAAAAAACCTGGAAACAAATCAGTAGAGCTATTGCGATTAAAAATCTGTACTTTTTCAGACAAACCTGCTGCAATCACGCGAGAATTTGCCATTTGCGCTTGAGCTGGCGCTATTGTATAACCCACTCCATGCAAGTTCGCGTGCTGAGTAACTAAATCAATCAGATCAGTTGCAAAGCCACACCCTATATCCAAAACTCTATGGACTTTTTCGAAGGCGATATCTGCTAGCAACGTTTTGCGCATTTCTAATTGAGCCGATCTCATCATAGCTGCATGCTCCGGATGAGCATTAGGATCACGCATAGTACGAGTCCAAGAGAAACCCGGTACTACATCAGGCAAAGGTGCTAGAGTGAGATAAATGGGCCCATCACGTCCAGAACCAGCATTAGTCACATAATCGTAATAGCGCGCTACTTCATCCCTCTTACCGTTGCGTATTGATGCAACAGGTAGACCATCAATCGGAAAGCAAGTCGGCGCAAAAGAATAGCTAGGCAAACAAACCCTATGAGTTTTGATTGAAAACTTTTTCGGATCAACACCATTAATAATTGCCTTAGCATTAGCGATATGCAAGTCATCATTCGCTACAGACGAAGCAATTGCCAAAGGGCCAGCATTATCAGATAATAAACTTGCGAGTTCAGGTAAAGTATTTACGACAGCAACCCAACGCATAGCCATAGGCTCCCTATTTAGACAAAGGCTACTAGAAACTGCGTAAAGATCCTCGTCTAAATTGCTAAATAACCACTTTGCTAACCTTTGTCGCTGGCGAACCAATCCTGCAGCATCCCATCCAAAAACAGGGCAAATAACAGGAAGATCTGTCTTTGCTTTAACGAATGACACATCCGGCGCATTTTCAACAACTACATGAGCCGCTACCCCGCCAAGCCCATACGCATGGGCAGCAGCAGTCCGAAATTGATCATTCCAAATCTCAGTTTTATCTGCTAAACGCAAGCCGCTACCATCCATAGCTAGATCAGGTGCTGGCGTTTTAAGGGATAATAGGGCAGGACGAAACCCATACTCAACTGACGCTACTGCGGATATCAATCCAGCAATTCCACCACAAGCATCGAGGGATCCAATAGCTGGCTTTACAGAACCAACTGTCCAATCTACCGCTTTAGCTTTCATCGTAGAAAATGCACTGCGTAACGCAGAAATTTCGCTACGATCTCCATGAGCTGTGCCAGCACCATGAGCCTCCACGTAACCGGTCTCTTCTGGCGTTAAGCCAGCATCTTTCCAAGCATCAACTACTGTCTTTGCCTGGCTGGTTGAACTAGGCAAAGTTAGCGAACCTGCTAATCCGCCTGCATGATTAACCGCTGATCCAGCTACCAAAGCGTGTACTCGGTCGCCGTCCCGCTTTGCCATATCCCAGCGCTTGAGCACCACAGCAGCTACTCCCTCGCCACGTGCCTGACCAGAAGCAGCGACATCAAAAGCACGACATCTTCCATCCTCCGCCAAGACACCAAGAGCAGCAAGCCGAGTGGATTCTACATCAGACAAAAGTAAGCTTACCCCACCCACCACTGCGATATCACATTCCCCGCTGCGTAAAGCGCGCAAGGCACGATGCACAGCAACTAATCCACTGGAACAGGCGGTATCTACAGTCTCGCTTGGCCCACGCCAATCAAACACAAAAGAAGTACGATTTGCTACCATAGAAGCAAGCCCACCTGCAACAGAAAGAGGATCACTGTTAGAAGTGCATCGTTGCAAATAGCTAGTAGAGTACATCGCAACAAAAACACCAATCGATTGGCCGCGTAAATCACACGGACGTAATCCAGCATCCTCTAGCGCCTGCCAGACGGTCTCTAGGAATAAACGCTGATGTGGATCCATCACAGCCGCCTCCGTGGGAGATATTCGGAAAGGAGCTGAATCAAAATATTCTACTAAATCGATAAAACCACCACGAACAAGAGCTGGCTTAGCGGTTGGCCAACGATTAGAAGGTGGTTCCTTAATTGCTAACTTTTCACTCTTTAAGTTACCGACATAAGTAACAAAATCGGACGCACCAGGAAAACGGCATGCTATGCCCAAAATAGCTGCTTTGTTATGATCTGGATATCTGTCTGATACTTTATGTAATTCAAAATCTTTCAGACCCTCTGCTGTCTCAATTAATTTTGATAGTCCTTCCAGGACATGATTGTCTGGTAATCCAAAGTCAAGTAAGCAGGCTACCTCGTTTACACCAATCTTTTTAACACGAGCTAGCATATCTGTAATTTCCTGTGGAGTACCAATCAAACTGGCACTACGCAGGTAGCGCTCAAAGGCGAAATCAGCCATTTGATCACGCTGCCCTCCATCTAATGTCTGTTCTGGAATATTTGTTTTAACGTGCAGATCAAGGGCAGAGCGGACATAACTAGTCATCGGACCGCGCACTCTTTTCAACAACCTTGAGCGATTCTCGTCAACATATGAGTGAAGCATTAACGTGACATGACCGCCAGCTGGATCAAACCCCGCCTCTTTACGAGAAACACGATAAATCTCGATTTTTTCAGCTATATCTTCCAAACTTCCACCAAGCACCATTGTCAATACATTGAATCCGGCTTGCCCTGCCCAATAAAATGTATCAAGACTACCGGTAGCAGCGATCCAGATTCCTGGCACATTCTGACGTGGCTTAGGATAGCTAGTAATCTCGACGTCATTACCCTTACCATCTCTACGTCGCACCGACCCACCAGACCACATTTCGCAAAACTCATCTATACCTTTACGCATAATGCCTTTATTATCAGTAAAGTTTTCTGGACGAAGCGAGAAGTCTTTGGTATTCCATCCACTGCCAAAAGCAAGATCAACTCGCCCATCGGAAAGCTGGTCAACCATAGCCCAAGCCTCTGTAGTCTCGATAGGATCATGCAAGGGAAGAATAACACTACCAGCACGAATGCGAATATTCTGCGTTTCCCGAGCGACCGCAGCTGCTAAGACCGCAGGATTAGGATATGGCCCGCCAAATGGCTCGAAATGTCTCTCAGGTAACCATAAAGCTTTCATTCCTACCCTATCGGCCATTTTTGCTGCTTCTAATACCAGGGTATAGGGACTGCATGTTCCATTCCCCGAATCAGCAGAAAAAAACATCACTGACAAATCGGGCTGAGAATTATCTATTTTGTTAGCAATAGCATCCTGAGAAGAATGTGAAGAGTCAACACGGCTTAATTTCGATCGCAAACTGACTGCTTCAGCCAACAAATCAGCCCGACTGGGGGCTTGAGTATGCTTAGTCATTATTCAGCCTCCGCAATCAATTTCGTAAATCACTCATTATCAACTCACTAGATTAATATGGTGTCCAATTAACTGAACTTCTTACAAATAATACCCACGAAAAATTTTTACATATGCATTTACATTATTAATTTGCATAAAATTGATTAACTTCTCGACTTAACTCCGATCTTATAATTTTTCCTAAAGCTTGACTACAAATATAATTACTGCCTGTAGCCAACATAAGCGTTGATTCAATCTATAAGGATCAAAATCATATCATTTACTACCTAGTAAACCTCCAGCTGTAATCTCAGATTTCTCTAGTTTACTAACACATTAATTAGGACAATTGCAAAATCTTAACCTTAAGTAATTTTAAAATTATGTCTGCTGTAGGATACTGCATATTTAAGCAAGTCATTAGTTCGAATAAACAATTGATACAATTTAGCTTTGATGGTGATCAACAATTAACTGACATTCATGCGAAAATTTTCACCCAAAGAAATAATAATTAATCTAAGTACGAATCAGTAATATTATTCCATAAAAATCGTAACCAAAGTTATAAGCACAATAACATTCTTAACGACTTTTATGGAATAAACGAAAGCTCAGAATAAGCCAAAAACAATATAGTTAGCAGAGTTTTTTTCAAAAATACATTTTCAGTTGTAAGATAAAAATAAGAAAAAAACGAGACTAAAATTAGTTTATCCTAATTAAAGAAATAAAATTATCAGTTTAATGAACAATAATATCAACCGCTAAGCACATTAGAAGATTTATCTCAAACCGGCAAAATTTACTTTCTGTAAAACTAATTTTCTTGGCTTATCTATACTGATAAGCCAATTAATCATTTTATAATATTAACACTCAATTGACTAAATAAATAGAATTATGTAGGAACCTTATTAAAAGGTAATTTAAACACACAAAATAAAACATTTTGCTGTCTTGACTCTAAAAATATAGCATAAAAGCATCAATTATGACTTAATAAATTATAACTTTTCAACAAAAAACTATATAGTTTTTTGTTGAAAATAAGCCATATTATATTAACTAAGTATTTAAATTAGACTGAAAAACATAGCATAGAATTAGCTAATCGTTAGATAATTAAAATAAAAATCGATACCAATAATTGTAAAATTATCTCAATAGAAATAATCACAGTAATTGTTCTCAATTCTTTTGCATTATTAATACTATAAAATAAGCAAAAGCTACGCTCTACGTTTGTATTGAGTTCAATTAGCAAAGTGCTACAAATGGCATATATCTAATACATCATCTGATGTAAAGAGTAAAATTAAAAAACGCACCTAGCTTCCAAAAAACATCCGATATAAAAACATAGCACAAAGCACTATCCTTACAAAATAGCAACTGCTAACAGCAGTGAATCAACGACAAAAGATATAACTATATCTGCATTAGTTTTTACAACAAAAAGAAGAATAAACTAACGGCAGTACATACAAATCTTATTGTATAATATTATGTTATATTTGTTTATGGATTTTACAGAACATTGTTTATTCCATTCAAAAATATACAGTGAATCAAGAAGCATAGAAAAATTCTTTTGCGTAAATCCAATAAAAAGTAAAATCTTCTCACCCTTATCATGTAGGGTACGATAATTAAAGACAGATGTTAATAATTATTAATTTTTCTTAACATCTTTATGCGTTGTATAACGCGAAGTATCTAGATCAAGGCCAATCGCACTAGACACTCCTCGTTTTCTAGAAAATGATGAAGCACTATCGGGCCAACATCGACGAAGATCAAATCTAGTAGTGGGCAGATGCACCTTTCTAGCATCAGTACCAGCAAAAGCGTAATTCCAGTCAATGCGATCCCCCGCAAGAAATCCTCTCGCGCAATTATGCCAAGATGTAGACCCTGATACTGTATTACCCGCAGACAAATCACGTAATAATCTGATTAAATCAACGATTTTTTCAACTACGAAAGCTGCACGATAGCGCATTGTTTTTCTTCCAAGCGCTAAAGTTACAGCAAGATCACCAAGTGAAACCATGTAACCAGTGCCCTCTAACCAATCAGCAAGTTGCAAACGATAAGCTTGCAGCGAAAATTGTGTGGCTGCTGACAATACCACTGAAACTGCTCCATGCTGCCAAGATGTTACAGGAGTACTCTCCCATTCTTCTACCACCACATGAGCATTAGTACCGCCAAACCCAAAAGAACTAACCCCAGCCCGTCGCGGTATACCATTTAATGCTAGCCAAGGTTCAGCTTTGGTAATCGCCCGAAAACGTCCGCTCACCAAAGAAGTAATCAACGGATTAGGTTGATTTATATTTAAAATTGGCGGAAATATCCGATGTTTTAAAGCTAAAACTAATTTGGCAAGCCCAGCGACACCAGCTGCTGGTAAAGAATGACCAATAATAGATTTCACCGAAGTAACAGGCCATCCACCTTGAGGGGCCTTGGAACTATCAAACGCTAATTCTAGAGACTCCATCTCGATAGGATCTCCTAGTTTAGTACCAGTACCGTGAAGTTCAATTAGCCCAATCGAAGAGGGATCAATATTACTTTTAGAATAAATTCGCTTCAACAAAGCTACCTGAGCTGACCCATTAGGAGCGGTAATACCATTGCTTGCACCGTCCTGATTAATATCAGAAGCACGAATAATGGCTCTAATCGGATCGCCATCACGCACTGCATCAGCTAAACGGCGAAGCACAAATACTCCAACGCCTTCACTTGGAACTAATCCATCAGCATAAGCATCAAGAGTATGGCAACGACCGGTTGGAGACAACATCCCAGCACTAGCAGCGGCAATATAAAATCTTGGGGTATTCATTACAGCAACCCCGCCAGCCAATGCCATCTCGCATCCTCCGGCACGCAAGCTTTCAACAGCCTGATGTACAGCAACCAAAGAAGAAGAACAAGCTGTATCAATCGATAGAGTAGGACCATTAAGATCTAAGTGATAGGCTATACGAGAAGCAGTCATTGAGGCAGTATTGCCTATAAATGCCTGAATATCCTCAATGATTCCTGATGCACGCAAATATTCCGCATAATCACCAGTAACTGTACCAATAAATACACCAGTCAAAGACCTAGCAAGACTATCACCGGTACGCCCAGCATCCTCCAGTGCTCGCCAAGCCTCTTCTAATAGCAAGCGCTGTTGCGGATCCATAAGAGTTGCCTCAGTAGGTGACACACCAAAAAATATGGGATCAAACAAATCTACATCAGAAAGAAAACCACCATTTGGACAATCAGTATAGCCAGCAGGAGCAGGGCTAGATGCTAAAATAGATGCATGGTTCCAACGCGATATTGGCACTGGTATTACTTGATCATTACTTTCTTTTAAGTTCATCCAAAATGCATCAAGATCAGCGGAGCCTGGAAAACGACCAGACATGCCAATAATAGCAACGGCAAATTCATCTTTAGGGGTTGAAACAAGACGTGGCGATAAAGTTGGCAACGATGCTGATTTAATCGATACACGCTGCAAATCAGCAGGAAAAACTTCTGCTAAATAAGAAGCAAGAGCTTCAACAGTCGTATAAGAAAATAAAATTGTAGGCTTTAGCTCAATACCTAGCTTATCATTAAGTGAGGTAATCAAGTCAACACTAAGAATAGAATCTGCACCAAAATCAGCGAACGCCCGATTCGGATGAATCTCGTGGCGTGGTAACTCAAGAGCATCGATCAAAGCTTCGGTAATTAAACTCTCCGCTGCATCTATCAAACCAGCAACAGCATCTAAATCTATAGCTGGTGAATTTCTCCCTTTTTCAGCTCGGTTAGCATCAAGCTTACGTACCAGCGGATTACTTGACTGGCTTAGACTTACTAAGTCAACAGAATCTATTGTAGGCTGCTTCTTGTTGCTAGGAGCTTGTGCAATAAGCACCCCATGACGACTACCATCAAGAACAGTGATATCTTCAAAACCAGCTTCTGTAATAGCCTTACGCCAAAGATTCACGTCAAGCAAAGGCGAGTGAGGTAAACGCATATCATTAGCCACCCACCAACCATCCAACAAACCAAAAGTTACCGTTACAAAGTCATGAAGCGCCATCATCTCATAAAGCACTAGGGTTCCACCAGCAGTTAACAATTTCTTCGCATGAGATAAACTGTCAGCAATAGAAGGAGTAGCATGAATCACATTGGCCCCAACAACCACGTTAAAAACGCCGCACAGTGATTTCTCTGGCTCACGAGAAATGTCAAGCAAACCTGTCTTAAACCAAGGCCTTCCGGGTCCAAACCTGGTATCAGCTACCCGACAAAATCCTAAAGATAGATCGGTAAAACGGTAACAAGAAACCCCTCCAATAGCATCTAATTTACGAACAAGTGCCGATGTTAAACTACCGGTTCCAGCACCAAATTCTAACACATTACTAACACCACGCTCAGCCACTCTTTGCTTAATCAATGAGGATACACAAGCTTCTGCCGTCCAGTCGTTAAAAGTATCAACCATCAGATTTCCTGCATACATAGGCGAGACAAAATCCAGTCCACCACCAGGAAACAATACATCTGTAGCTAATTTATCGTCGCGAAGAACATCATCATAATTGGCTAGGCAAGCTGCAAGCAAATCAACATGAGCGCGATAAGCTGAATTTCTAGCAATCAGCTCATCTTGCTGAGCAAGAATTTGTGCAGTTTCAGGAATCAGCTTATTCACCTTAAACCCAGTAGGGCATACAGCTAAAAACCCATCGCGTACTAACATGTCAATCAAAGCACTAACAAGCCTACTGTGCCGAGCAGCAGGTTTAATCATATTCTCTAAATCACTCAACAAGACATGAGTACCTAATTCACCCAAAACACCACGATCAGCCAACCAGCGTGCAATACTAGATCGAGCAATGTAATCAAGTAGATTGTACTCCTCACTTGCCTGAGTTAAGTTAGTTTCAGATTTTATCTCAGATTCTTGAACTCCTAAACGCTCCATAGTTTCCTGAGTAGCTTTTAACACAAGGACTTGTCCTGCAGCATTTTTGGTTGGTGCGGATAACGCTCGGTCGATAGCATCCAAGCCTTCTTCGGTTGTTAGTGGGTTGACTCCGGATCTTTGTAGACGCTGGCGATACTCAGAAGTAGCCACTCGGCCAACATCTCCCCAAAAACCCCAGTTTATTAAACGCACGGGCCATCCTTCTTCAGAAAGCCTGCGACCAATGGCATCCTTAGCAAGACATCCTGCAACATAATTGGCTTGTCCTGGCATAGCAGCAAAAGAATTAGCCGAAGAAAATAATGCTAGTACATCTAATGGATCGTTACGCACGGCTTCAGCGAGAGACAGCGTCCCCGAGGCCTTTATAGAAAAAGCACGAATGAACGCCTCGTCATCCATGCGTTCCAAAGCTCGATCATCCATAACAATAGCTGAGTGAACGGCTGCATGTATAGGACCAAATACTTTCCGACCTAGATCTAAAACTTCGGTTATAGCTACAGCATTACTCCCATCCGCAGAAAAGTAAACTGCAGCCCCACCAACAGATTCAATCTGCTCTATCAACGCGCGGATTTCCGAAGTCTCCGCAGAACGTCCAACTAAAGTAAATCGAGAATGCACCCGCTTTGCTAAGCTTTTTGCTAAAGCTGATCCAATACCACCAGCTCCGCCAAGGATTACCACATGCCCACCTTCACGCCAAACCGGATTTACTGGCACTTCAAGGGGTGTTCTCTCCAAACGAGCAACCAAACGACCAGTGTCAGTGAGACGTATTTCACGACC
The DNA here is from genome assembly GCF_000319385.1 of Candidatus Endolissoclinum faulkneri L2. GTDB lineage: Bacteria > Pseudomonadota > Alphaproteobacteria > Thalassobaculales > Thalassobaculaceae > Thalassobaculum > Thalassobaculum faulkneri. The sequence continues at coordinate 1,435,478 of NC_019566.1, forward strand.
TATCGAATCACCAGGATCACTTAATGCCCCATTTAGTAATGCATCCGACGGTTGATCGGGAACCTCGATGCATGCAACTGACCAGCTAGGTACCTCTTTAGCTGCAACTCTAATTAGCCCAAATATAGCAGCAACAGATGGATGGTTTGCTCCACAAGCTATTAAACGTACGGTCAATGGATTAAGCAAACAAGTAGATTTTAAAACACGAAGCAAGCTAAGCATGCTAAGAGGTGGTGTCGTTCCATCACCCTGTGGGCCGACAACAATAACCAATGCACTACCTTGCATCACTAACTGAGCTAATACTTCGGGCGTTTCCTTACTGAGTAAACGTTTATCATAAGCCGAGAAACGAGCAGACAACAAACCAGCTAATTGTTCGCCTCCAGGCCCAACTACTAGCAATACTCGTTCAGGTAATGAGGTAGCAGGAACAGAAACTGCTCGCCAAATCGGCTTGAATGCCCAATCGCCAATGTCTGTAACCGGAGCCATTAATGCACGCTTGTTGGCACGTCCGCTCGCATCACGAGCCACAAGGCCAGAAATTGAAGCTAATACGTTACCATTCGAGGTGATGATTGATGCATCAAAGCGCTCTGTACGATCTCCTCTTGCACCTGCAATTACACGGCGACGTTGGGCAAATATCTGAGTAGCTTCTTGCCAGAAATCCGCAGCATTAGGCGCTAAATCAATACATTCCACGCTAAAAGGCACCAACGTGCGTGATTGACCCCTTTTTGGCGGCAAAGTCATTCCGGCGGCAACCTGCAAAGCAGCATCTAGGAGTGGAGGAGGTAACGGCCAATCAATATATCTATCACGAATCACAGAAGTATTCACTGTAGCTACAACAAAGTCATGATCCATTCGCACTACATCAATCAAACGATAATTGCCTCTATATTCAAGTCCAGTATCCAGAAGTCGATCGTAAAATTCCTTACCATCCAGAACACTACCACCTTGAGGTATGCTAGGAGAAACCAATAAGTCAGAAGGCGCAAAGTAACCCTTACAAGCTACACCTTTGCAGGTTTCCAAGATAAATACATCTTCAGTAATAGAAATTTTAAAATCTAATCCAGAACCCTCGCTCACTAACGGCCGCAACCAAACAACATTACGAACCCCAAAAGCTAGTTTGCCATAGATACGTAAAGCAGCTAGAACTGATGCGACACCTGGCATAGTAGGCAAACCGCGAACCCGATGTTGGTCAATCAGCGGATCATCCGCAGCAATATGCAGGGACTTACTCAAAGCGAGATCTCCTAATCGGGAAGAAATTACTGAATCTTCTACTGAAGAAGAAACTGGCAGTACCGGACCTTTGTCCGGGATTATAATCGGTCGAGTAGCTCCTTCCACCCAGTAAGATTCACCAGCAAATGGATAACCTGGCAATGCCACTCGTCGACGCCCTAATCCAAGCATTTTTATAATCTCACCAGGTTTAATTGTAGGCGCAGAAGATGGCAACAAGGAGCGCAATTGAGCAACCGCATCAAGTATATCATCTACATTAATTACACAGCAATGATCGAATACTACTCGACCGATTGCAAGTGTATAAGATATATCCGCTAATAGAGCTCGTCCATCGGGCTCATTCACAGCCATTGCCGCAATTCGATCAGCCAAGCGTAAAGCAATCGCCGATAATCGATCAGAATCTCTTGCACTTAACAATAACGGAATTAAACCAGCAGGTGCAGCAGATCTAGTAGGTGGTTTCGGTGCCTGCTCAATGACCAAATGAGCATTTGCTCCACCAGCTCCAAATGAGCTAATTCCTCCACGTCGAGGTTGTATCTTACCAGCAACATCAAATCGACATGGCCAAGAGCGTAGTGTAGTCGCAACTTCTAGCTTTTGACCAGTAAAATCAATACGTTTACTTAGATTTTCCGCGCCTAAACTAGGAACAACTTCCCCTGCTTCAATTTCCATAATTAGCTTGCTTAACCCAGCAATACCAGCAGCAGATTCTAGATGACCAATGTTACCCTTAACCGATCCAATTAAAATCTTTTCGTGCCTATCCTTCAGCGCATCTGCTAAAGCATTGACCTCGATAGGATCGCCAAGATCAGTACCAGTTCCATGACATTCAACATGAGCAATGCTAGCAGGATCAATCCTAGCCTGAGCCATGGCCGCCTGAATCACACGACGCTGAGCGTTTGGATTAGGCACAGTGTAACCCGAAGTGCGTCCACCAGCGTCAATTGCAGAGCCCAGAATTATCGACCGGATAGTATCACCGTCGGCAAGAGCACGATCAAGTGGCTTCAACACCATTGCACCAATGCCCTCTCCCTGTATTGTGCCATCAGCTCCCTCAGCAAATGGACGACACAGATTACTTGGTGAAAGCATCCCGATACGGGCTAATTCCAAGGATTGTAGGGGATGTAGGATGAGATTCACACCGCCCACAACAACCACACCACAGTCACCTTGTGTCAAAGCCGCACACGCTAAATGTACCGCAGTAAGTGAAGCAGAACAAGCAGTATCAACTGCCATGCTAACACCGGTTAAGTCAAGATGATAACTTAAACGATTAGCTATAGACCAATGACCATTCTGCACCACTTTTCCAGAAGCAGTAGCAGGTAATCCGACTAGCCTATACGGCTGATTCATCGCGCCAACAATAACACCAACATCGCCAACAGCACCATTTCCAGCAGAACGCTTTAGCTCCGCAGGAGTGTAACCGGCATCTTCAATGGCTTGCCAAGCAACTTCAAGAAATAGCCGATGCTGCGGATCCATTAGCTTAGCTTCTTTCGGCGTAATCCCAAAAAACATCGAATCAAAACGATCAACATCAGTTATAAACCCGCCCTTGCGCACAGTAGTACGATCGGGACGAGAAGGATCAGTAAAATCTTCAACTCGCCAACGTTCAGGTGGAACGTCGTGCAATGAACACACTCCTTGCCGCAAATTTTTCCAATATTGCTCAAGATTAGGAGCATCCGGATATCTACCGGCCATACCAATAATCGCAATAGAGCGCTGAACTGAAATATCTTTATTTTTTGGTGTTGCAGCAAAGACTGCTGAATCCTTTATCGGATGCGTAGCAACATTAACCTTAGTCAGTGCTGCTATTTCATCTGGAAAAGTATCTAATAAGTATTTACACAGGCTAGCAATGCTTTCCTGTTCAAATAAAATGGTATCACGAAGATCTGGGAACTTTTCCTTCAGACGATTGGTAATCCCAACAGTCAAAAGCGAATCCAAAGCAAAAGAGGCTAATGGAGCTGTCGAATCAATACTAGTACTCTGCACACCCAAAGCCTCGCCCACCAGCTCACGAATTAGATTATCAATCATATCAACTGACGATCGCTCAGATTCTTTGGTTACCTCACCCAGGTTCAACGATGCATACGTCTGACCGTCTCTCCAAGCAAGTCCAGTAGGCGCTGGCATCAACCCAACAAGCTCAGTCCAGTGACGCTGTGCATTAAACGGATAACCTGGTAGTCTAACCCGCTGCCCCTCTTCCGGAATAATCTTCGAAACGTTACTGGGTTTTCCGTCAATCCAAGTTGCCAGATTTTCTGGCAGATTACCGGAAGAGTCACGCCCACGGAGCCAATCAATAGCTTCTTCTCTCGTCGTCACTACCGCCGCTCTTCTTACGGGCAGTGATGCGCGACCAACCAATAATGTAAGAGAGACGTCATCCAGTCTAAGCAAAGGATCATATTCTAGAGCATCAGCTATTCGCTGGCCAAGCATTTCTAATTGATCAGGATTCATTGCTGATAAAGCCAATGCCACACCAACCTGTTTTATAGCTGGGCGTACTAGACGTATTGGGGCTTCTTCCAATACTACGTGTACATTGGTGCCACCAAAACCAAACGAGCTTACCCCAGCAACTCGTTTTTTTTCCTGTGCCAGCCAAGGCTCAGCCGAGACAGCAACGCGAAATGGGGTATCCCCAAACGGAATATTACGGTTTGGGCTTTGAAAACCTGCTAATGGTGGTAATTTAGCATTTTCCAATGCTAGAATAGCCTTAATTAGTCCGGCAATGCCACTTGCAGCATTCAGATGTCCGATAGATGCCTTGGCTGAACCAATCACTATACTTCCCACTGGCAATCCAGTAAAAATGCGTGATAACGCTTTAATTTCTATGGGATCACCCAATTTCGTGCCAGTAGCGTGTGCTTCAATCAGCCCTATATCTGCAGGTTTACAACCAGCAACTGCTAGGGCCTCGCCAACTGCCAATGCTTGACCATTTACACTAGGCGCTAAATAATCAGCTTTAATTGCCCCATCATTATTTGACGCGGATCCACGAATTACAGCACGAATTGGATCACCGTCAGCAAGCGCACGATCAAGTGGCTTAAGAACCACAAGTCCAGCGCCATTACCGGGCACTGTACCATTAGCACGCTCATCAAACACTCGGCAATGTCCAGTTGGAGATAACATCAAACCAGGTACATGACGATAAGCTCCCTGGGGAAATGCTATCGACGCGCCTCCGGCTATAGCCATATCACACTGCCCACTAATTAATGCTTCACATGCCATATGAACAGCGAGCAAAGCGCTGGAACAAGCTGACTGCACTACCATTGCTGGTCCCAACAACCCAAGTTTGTGTGCAATTCGTGTGGCAGCATAATCCTTTTCCTGAGCGGTAAGATCAAAAACTGCATCTTCTGGCAATCCTTTTTCCGCCGGGAAGTAACTAGACTGGGCTAGACCAATAAATGTTCCAACAAGTAAATCCGAAGTTTGTGGACCGTATCCAGCTTCCTCCATAGCATTCCAAGCCAGCTCCAGCAAAATCCGCTGCTGCGGATCTAGTCGAGCAGCTCGTCGCGGTGGAATCGCAAATAATTCAGAATCAAAGCGATCCACATCTTGTAGAACACCAAATACCTTGATCGTCGCTGGATCAAGCGCATCGGCAGAACCAAGACCAAATTCTCTAATAATTTCATCCGGAAGAGCAATTAAGCGGGAGCGACCATTGACGATATCTTGCCAATACTCCCCTGCATTAATCGCTCCAGGAAAACGACAATCAAGCCCGATCACCGCGATAGCGGTTTCACTTGTGATCTGGTTGCTATTCGACATGCCGATCCTCAGCTCCATATAAAATAAAGAATTAACAGTTTATGTTTGATAGTTCCTAAACAATAAATTACTTAATTAAAACTAAATTTCAACGAGACTTTGGTTCTCAAAAAGTTAAGTATATTATGAAGTTAATCTCAAAAAGTAAGTTAATGGATAATGGAGTTAATCTCAAACTCAAAAAAAAAGTTGAGATTCTAATTGGAGATAATTCCAAAAAATTTAAGCTGGAAGGCAAGAAAAAATGTATTTTACCGCAGAACTAGTTGATTCGCCAATGGTAAAGCCAAGCCTTCATTAAAATTTAGTCCCTTACTCTCATAAATTATTTTGGAGCAATAAACGATGTTGTCAACCAAAATAGTTTAAAAACTTAATATTAATCTGCATTTGTTCCGAATATGCTTGTTATTGAAGCAATCTCTCTTTTGTTATTAGTAGGCATGCTGAGCTAATAAAACTCCTTAATGAATCATCGTAGACTATAAAATTTGGTACAAATAAGCACTATGATGCTTGGTTGAATTGTTGTAGGAGTAGTCTGCGACCAGTCGTTCGCAAAGTCTTTAAAGTTATTTGAAAACTATTGAAAAATGTGTGTATATGTTGTATTTGTACTAAATAAAGGCGATTACTTATCATCAATTTTACAGCTACAAATTGCTGTAATCACTGCCAAAGCCAAAGGATTGCAAAATCACCATAAAAATGCAAGTTTTTCCTCTCGAAATTGTTGTTTTGCCAACGCTTTTAGACAATTATTGCTATCTGCTGCATGATAAATTGTCTGGCTCTACTGCTGTAGTAGATCCAGGAGAAGCAGTTGCTGTTGAAGTTGCTTTGGCTAAACGTCAGTGGAAGCTAACTCACATTCTAAACACACACCATCATCCGGACCATATCAATGGAAATTTAATTCTAAAAAAAAATTATAATGCTATTTTGATAGGACCTAAGGCAGAAATTAATCGGATTCCAAATCTTGATATTACCTTAGTCGAAGGTAGCACATATAATTTCGCTGGACACATCGTTTCTATTTTAGACACACCTGGCCACACTAGTGGTCATATTTCGCTGTATTTAGCAGATAGCCAGGTTTTGTTTACTGGTGACACATTATTTTCGCTTGGTTGTGGGAAGATGTTTGAAGGTACAGCAGCACAGTTTTTAGATTCCCTGCTCAAGTTAAGCAAACTGCCGGATTCAACCAAAATTTATTGCGGACACGAATATACATCTTCTAATGCTCGTTTTGCCCTTTCGATAGATTATAATAATGCCGCTTTAAAAAAGCGAAGCAAGGAAGTGCATGAATTGTTAGCTAAAAATCAACCGACAGTGCCTTCTGTTCTCAATCTAGAAAAAGCTACCAACCCTTTTCTGCGTGTCAAGGAACCGACGATCGCCTTAGCTCTTGATAGACCAGGCGCCGATCCAGTTGAAATTTTTGCCGATCTACGCAAACGCAAGGATAATTTTTAAAAATTAGTAAAATAAGGCTTTAAGTAAAATAAGGTTTTATTTGATTTATAATAAATCTTTGTCTTGAAGCGTATGAGTAATCTTATTTTTATTCACTGAAATGTCAATGATTACTATAACAAGATCGATGTCAGATTCTTGCATTATTAAATATAATATAGATTTCTATCTAAATGAACGACTGCAGTGGATACAACAATCGAAATATTTTAAATATGTAAAAAATTGCAGATTGATTGTTAATTTATAGATTACATATTTCATTAGCATTATATCAGGTAAATAATTTATACTATTGCATCAAAGGTCGTGTAAGATACCGATCACTAATGAAATAAACAATCGATAATACTATATGCTATTTTTATGCAAAAGTTAAATGACTGTGTTGAAGTAACAAGCTAATGTTCTTAGAATTGCTGATATGGTTTGTTATAAGCAAATTGGATTATTCTATAATTAACTAATTGATATACCAAACAAATTCTTCTTACATAGTTTAGATAATGCTAATTACAAAATTACTAGTTAAGCCTCAATTTAAATCAACAAATAAAAATAACGTAAACTGTTGCGGGGTATATGCTACATACTTTTGAGTTGAGCGCTCAAAAATACTACTTTAACTTGTATAGGGTTCTTTTTAAAAGAAAGTGTACCCCTAATAATACATAACCAAATAGCTGCTGTTTATTATGAATCTTCATAATAAAATTAATTCGCAGTGAATTTCTATAAAATTCTACCCAATATAATTTCTAAAACATTATTCTGTAGAGAATGAAGTGTTTTGCATGAAAATAACCGGCAAACTTGTTAGTAATCAGTTTAATCTTCATCTTAATCAAACTAAAAAACTTACTCCGATAACAATCAAACCTTCGGCGATATTACTTGACGAGCAAAGCAGCTTAGAAAGAATCGCTCGTCGAATAGCTAGGGCTGGACTATGTTCACGCCGCGAAGCTGAAAATTGGATAGTGAATGGTCGCATTAAGCTGAATGGTAAAATATTAAAAACACCAGCAATCACTGTTACCAAAAACGCAAAAATTATGGTTGACGGTAAGCCACTGCCGAAGATTAAGCAAACGCGTGTATGGCTTTATCACAAAGTTCGAGGAACGGTAACAACTGCCCATGATCCGGAAGGTAGAAAAACTGTATTGGATACAATGCCAAGAGATATGCAGCGAGCCATTACTGTGGGTCGCCTTGACATAAATAGTGAGGGTTTGTTACTATTAACTAATAACGGTTCACTTGCCCACTATTTAGCACTACCATCAACTGGTTTGACTCGAACCTATCGAGCACGAGTATTTGGTAGGATTAATAGTAATGCTTTAGCTAAACTAAAGCATGGAATTTCTATTGACGGTTTTACCTACGGACCTATTAATGTCAATATTGACCGTATATTAAACCATAATTCTTGGTTAACAATTAAGATTAAGGAAGGAAAAAACCGAGAAATCCGACGCGTAATGAAATATTTAGGACTACATGTCAACCGACTGCTAAGAACATCATACGGGCCGTTTCAACTTGGAAATATCCCACCTGAGCACACGAAGGAGATAAACACCAAACTTTTAAATAGCTTGCTTGCTTTTAGTTATAAGCAAAGCAGTAATGATTCTACTGTGAGCTGAGCTCAATTACATCAAATCGACATCTTCACGGTTAAAATTTAATGTTTAACCGTGAAGTAACTTAATACATACAATATTTCTTGACTATTTTTTACTGCTGGCTCATGCAACTAAAACTCTAAAAAATTTTAGCAATCACACTCTATTATACAAAAAAAAATAGCACTTTTTAAATTTTGTTAAAAAAATTGTTAATTTGTAAAATTATTTTATAGTTCTGCTAAGAATGTCTTAAATGGGCTACATTATAATCTTTTCGGATACTAGCAGACGATTATATCGTTTATTATAATGTTTTTACTTTCGTCGCAACAATAATAAAAATTTATTGTATTTTAAGGTCTTAATAGAAAGTAACAGCATTACATTATTTCGCTTTTTGAGTCATTTTGTTTTTAACTTATTGACTGTTGCAATGAGCTTACACTAGAGCTAAAAAATTTAAAAAATCCCATTTTATTTATAATCCAGCAGTATTTGTACTGTTTTTATTTTTATTGCAATCGTCAATTTGACATTATATGGACTAATTTCATGCAATAAACATTAAATCTTTCATGTTTTTTATACAATTATTTACATAACGAGTTTGATTAATGAGAGGCCGATCAGTTATAAAATGAAAAATGCTTTGTTTTCGAGCAAATGAAAACAACAGCAAATATTATTTAATAGTGACAATACTAAATTTATTGCTGTCTAGCCTTTGCTTTTCGCCTGTAAAAGCAAATCAGCCGATCGACGGGGAGGGATAGCCTTGGAAACCATGCATTCACTGAAGGCAATAAAGCAACGTCATAGAGGGTCAGTAGCAGTTATCGGAAATTTCGACGGCGTGCATCTTGGACACCGAGCAGTGATCAGTGAGGCTTCGAAGATTGCCTATAAACTACGGGTTCCACTATCAGTTGTTACCTTTGCCATTCATCCGCGTCAGTTATTTCAACGAAATCTAGACCCATTTCGGCTTAGCACATCGAGAAGTAGAGCAAAGCATCTAGAAAATTTAGGTGTTGATACGCTATTTGAGTTGCCATTTGACAAAGAATTTGCACAGCTGAGCCCTGAAAAATTTATTGACGAGATACTGCTGAAGTATCTTGGATTACGTCATATTGTGATTGGATACGATTTTAATTTTGGCTATCGACGCCGTGGTACCCCAGATATGCTGATACAATGCGCAACACATAAGGGGTTTGGCGTTACAAAGGTAGCTGCGGTACAGAAGAATAATGGTGCAGTTTATTCATCATCTCGCATACGCCAATGCCTGGTAGAGGGCGACCCACGAGAAGCAGCGTCTTTGCTTGGAGCGCCATGGGAAATTACTGCAACTGTTGAAGAGGGAGATAGGCGTGGGCGACTTATAGGCTTTCCTACAGCAAACTTACGCCTAGGCGATCTATTACGCCCGAGGCTTGGCGTTTACGCAGTCACAGCTATGCTAACCAGTGGTAAAGAATCTGGAATATGGATGCCAGGCGTTGCTAATATCGGCATTCGTCCGACAGTAAACGATAAAGGTGTGATACTTGAAGTGTATCTGTTCGACAAAAAAATACAACTTTATAGTCGTGATCTACGTGTAGGATTAGTTGATTTTATTCGTCCAGAACAGAAATTTATAAGCGTAGATGACTTAACAAAACAAATCAATTCCGATGCATCTCAAGCAAGAAAAATACTAAAGCAATAATTCTTCACCTTTTACAACTATTTAAATTATATAGATACTCGCAATGATTACAAAGTATAAAAGTACCATTTTTTTACCAAAAACTAACTTTCCTATGCGAGGCGAATTACCTAAGCTTGAGCCTAAAATTCTTGCTTGGTGGAAACAAATCAAGCTTGATCAACGCATACTTAAGATACATAAAAACTCCGAACCATTTATTTTGCATGATGGGCCACCCTATGCAAACGGCGACCTTCATATGGGACACGCGCTAAATAAAATCTTGAAAGATCTAGCTAACCGTACCCAACACATGAATGGCAAACGAATTCACTATGTTCCAGGCTGGGACTGTCACGGCATGCCTATTGAATGGAAGATCGAGAAAAAATACAGAGCTAGAGGAATAGACAAAGATACAGTACCAATAATTAATTTTCGTCAAAAATGCAGAGAATTTGCTAGCAAATTAATAAATATCCAACGTGAAAAATTTCAGCGATTAGGAATTACTGGAGACTGGGATAATTACTATACCACTATGGATTTCAAAGCAGAAGCACAAATAGCTCGAGAAATCGGCAAGCTTTTAATGAATGGTAGTCTGTACAAAGGAGAAAAACCAGTTATGTGGTCTGTGGTTGAAAAGACAGCACTAGCAGAATCAGAAGTTGAATATCAGGATCACACATCAATTACTGCACATTTTTGTTTTTCGGTAATCAAAACCAACAATCGCAAACTAGCAAATACAAAGATTGTTATCTGGACCACCAACCCTTGGACTATACATGGAAACCGTGCAATTGCTTATGGTAATACCATTGACTACGTAGTCGTCATGCCAATCGCCGTTGCTAAGAATAGCCTTGCCAAGATTGGCGAGAAATTGGTGGTAGCGCGTTCATTGCTCGATAAGTTTAAAAATCAAGCAAAAATAGAAGCAACTAATGAATTAGCAGTTTTAAAAGGCTCGGACATTGAAGGAACGATTTGCGCACATCCATTGAGCGGATGCGGTTATGAATATGAAGTACCTTTAATTGCTGCCGATTTTGCTACAGAAGATGCAGGGACAGGTTTTGTGCATATTGCGCCTGCCCATGGCGTTGATGATTTTATACTTTGTACAGAAAATGGACTAGAAGTACCACAAACTATCGCTAATGACGGCGTGTTCTATGATCACGTACCAATCTTTGCTGGTATGAATATTCTAAAAGATAATCTAAAAATTTTATCTATCATGCGTGATTACGGTGGCATAATAGCCATTAGTGAAATCCAACATCCTTATCCTTATTCCTGGCGCTCAAAAACGCCATTAATTTTCCGAAATACTGTTCAATGGTTTATTTCGATGGAAACTAACGCACTTCGTAATACCGCACTGAAGGAGATTGATAATACGCTTTTTGTCCCAAATTCTAGTCATAAGCGTTTGCGCAAAATGGTTGAAAACAGGCCGGATTGGTGTATTAGCCGCCAGCGCACTTGGGGGGTGCCAATCCCTGTCTTTACATCTAAAAAAACTGGAGAACCACTACGTGACCAAGCAGTAATTGATAGAATAACTAATACCTTTGAAACTGAGGGAGCTGACATTTGGTTTACTAAAGATTGCTTTAAATTATTAGAGCCTGAATATGATCCGAACGATTATGAACAGGTTACTGATGTTGCTGATGTTTGGTTAGATAGTGGATCCACTCATGCATTTGTGTTGGAATCTAATGAACCAGCTTGGGCCGATCTATCCTCCCCAGCTCACCTATACCTAGAAGGTTCTGATCAACATCGTGGATGGTTTCACTCTTCGCTTCTAATTGGTTGTAGTACTCGTGGACATGCGCCCTACAAAGCGATACTGACCCACGGTTTTCTTAATGACGAACATGGACGCAAAATGTCTAAATCGCTAAATAACGGTATAGATCCGTTACAAGTAATCAGCAAAAGCGGAGCTGATGTTTTACGCATTTGGGTGGTTAGCTGCGATTTTACAGATGATCTTCGGATTGGCCCATCAATATTAAAACACTCAGTCGATCATTATAGGCGTCTACGCAATACACTACGTTACCTGTTAGGCGCATTAAACGATTATTCGGACGCAGAGGCTATCGAACCAAATGATATGCCCGAGCTAGAGCGCTGGGTACTACACAGAATTTACGAAATAGATCTGATAATCCGTCAATGCACTAAAGATTTTAACTATCATAAAATGTTTCTAACTATACAACATTTTTGCTCAGTTGACCTATCCGCCTTTTATTTTGATGTTCGCAAAGACTCATTATATTGTGATACTAAACGAAGCAAACGTCGTAGAGCTATGCGTACGATAATGAATATATTATTTGAATGCTTGACCAAGTGGCTAGCGCCGATTTGTGTGTTTACCGCCGAAGAAGCCTGGAGATCACGCAATTCAGGAGAGTATGATTCTATTCACTTGCAGGAGTATCCTATTGTTCCCGTTGAATGGCAAAATGAAACACTAGCAAAAAAATGGTTAAAAATTCGCGCGGTCCGACGCGTAGTAACAGGTGCGCTAGAATTAGAACGAGCGGAGAAACGCATTAAATCTTCTCTTCAGGCCGCGCCAATCGTCTACATGCCATCAAGTGATAAAGCGGCTTTTGATGGTCTTAGCGCAGCAGAAATTTTTATAACTTCTGACGTTACACTAAGTGACAGCTTAGGTCCAATAACAGCCTATCGTTTACCAGAAATACCAGACATAACTTGCGAAGCAAGTCTATTAGCTAAGGGTAAAAAATGCGAGCGATGTTGGCGAATTCTACCTGAGGTAGTAGGTGATGAACCGATCTGCGTACGATGCCAAGATGCGATATACGATCTAGTAAATACAACTGAATGAGCAAGCTAACATGTACCCGGATTATTTGTAGTATAGGCATAAGTGCTCTAGTAATTGCCGTTGATCAAGTCAGCAAATTATTGATTATCTCAAAGTTGTGTAATTTTCCTGAGTGCATTATGGTATTCCCAGGGATAAATTTTATCCAAGTATGGAATAAAGGTGTTAGTTTTGGAATGCTTTCTGCCATTTCTGATTGGGAAGTATGGATACTTATCAGCTTGGCGTTACTAATATGCTGTTTCATGATAGCAGTAATGATGCAAACAACAAGATTATCCACGATTGTTAGTTTAAGTGCAGTGATTGGCGGAGGGATAGGAAATATCATTGATCGTTTATTATATGGTGCAGTATTAGATTTTGTTGACGTGCATTATCAAAAATGGCATTGGCCAGCATTCAATATCGCAGATTGTGCTATTGTCTTAGGTGTCAGCTTCCTGCTGATTAATTCCTTTAACATTGATAAATCTCAACATGAAAACCCAAAAAAATATAAAAGTAAAAGATAATATCATCAAACAGCAGTACTTAGCGCGAAGTCCCATTAGTGCTGCTGCAGCAATTAGTATATTATCCATCTCCTTAATCTGTCTAGGCGGTTGTACTCAACTAAGAGACGCTCTCGGAGAGAGCAAGAGTTCGCCAGATGAATTTCAAGTTGTTTCCCGTCCACCTCTTTCACTTCCGCCAAATTATGAATTGCATCCGCCAGCACCACAAGAGAGCTTATTCACGAATAATATTGCTGAGCGCATTCTTTATGGTTCGAAATTTATGTCAAGTTTGAATAATCAAAAAACAGCGTATTCGATCAATGAAAAAAAATTTCGCCAGCAGCTTGGTCTTGAGCAAGCAATGCCAAATATTCGCAGGATTCTAGACAATGATAATACAAACTATGCTTATAAAATGCGACATCCCATAGAAAGACTACTATTTTGGAAAAAAATTCCTAATCAAGAAATAACGATTAATGCATTCGATGAATGGCAACGTCTGCAAAAAAAATAATAGTCACAATTGTAAAAACTATTTACAACAAATATCACGCTTATGTTTTATTAATGATTTTTTATTAAAAATAATTTTACTTAATTATAAAATGATTGTAATTTTATAGTTTAACGCTTTATTCAAATTTTTTTAAATAAAAAATAGCTACCAATCAAGCCCTACTGAAAAGAAATATTAATCTACACCACAGATATTTGCTAGTTACCTTATAATTTGATTAATTTAAATCTTATACTTTGCGTCAAGAACAATAATAAATTAATCGACTATTACATAGTTTTTACATTATTGATTTTTTTTGTAAACGTAAAATGGTTATCATACAATATTTTATTTAATACATGATATTAATCAAAAATGATTATCTTTTTTATTTCAATGGTATACTATTTAGTATTTTTACTTTACAGTAAAGCAAAGATTTCCAATAAAACATTTGAATGAAAATCAAGCATGGTGATTTTTCTAAAGAAAAAAATCATAAATATCTATTTTTCAAATATAATAAAATAACTCCATATCACTATGATAGACTTTTTTTTTGCTTCCCTTTTTATACTATTAAGATAGCAGTAATATCTCAAAAAATAAACAAAAATTTGTCATCTTCTGAATATTATTAGCGAACACTCAGTATATTATGAAGTTATTAGGTTCATAATATACTGAGTGTTCGCTCTATCAAGTATAGAGAAATAATTAATAGTGCAAAATTGCACTATTTTATTGTGCCAGTCACAACATTTCTAAAAAATCTACACACAGGATTAAAAATTTTAGTTTTAATGTATAAAGAGCATTATTGCACTCAGATCACTAACATAAAATGCATATTTTATACTAACAAACGAAATAAATTATTTCTACGCTATAAGTTACTCACAAAAGTTTTCTATAAGAATTTATCATATTAACGAATAATAGACTATGATAAAATAACTAGCAAAAATTTATGCTATATTAGTTAACAACAGCCAAAGCAACAATGCTATTACGTTTTCGCGTACTGATTATTAAGAGATCAAATTTAATAAATTATATTACTTGAAAAACTTAAAAAGTTTAATTTTTATCATGTAAAAACCACTTTTCTTATCTTAATAAATTTTTACAAAAAGTTTAAAACAATAGCAAGTAACACAATCTAATACATAATTAAATTAAAAAGTTTAAGCTAGAAAACAAATACTTAACTTGGTTGGTTATTTACGAGACGACAAAATAGCAATTAAATTAATAGTTTAATAAAAACGATTTATATCGTATCATAGCAAATAAGCTTTTTTATTTTGCTTGATTATCCGCTAAGTTAAGGAAATTTAGTAATAGTTTTTACATTATAACACTAAAACATATACATTATTTTTTTGATTTGATCTTAAAATATAAAAGGATTTTAACTAAAGGCCTAAAGAGTAAAAGAAAAAAAAACTTTATCTGTTACTAAATAAAACTTATTTGATATAATTAAATAACTTATCAACTTAATTGAAAGAAAAAAAAATTATTGCCTAATATTGCACAATGAACAATAAATAGCATTGATATTTAATCTAAGTAAAATAATCAATATCCTCCGTTTGCCAGCAATATGCTAACTAATTTAATTTCTACTTTAAAGTGGAATTATAAATACAAAAGTAATTTTTTGCTTTAGTAAGCTTGATGATAATTTTTGAAAAAACATCGATAAGACACTTAAATATAACGTTAAAATTAAACTATTACCATCGGAAATTATTAATAATCTACAAAGCTCTATCCTTTACGATGTAAATCCAACACTGGCTGCTCTATAAAAATTATTCGAATGAACAGTCTTCTTACAATTGCATTATTTTGATTATATCTACCGATTCATAACCAGCTCTAAAAAACGAAAGGGAGGAGGATAATTGCATTGTATTAAGTAAAGTCATGACATCCCTATCATGCTGATGCTTCCACAACATTCAAATACTAAAATGACTAACCGTTAGTATTTCCGACCTGCTTGGAACAATAAGAGTAATGAAACGTGCCTCCACGAATTTAAATTGTGCACGATGATGATAAAAGTAGTTAAAGATTCATGATTAATTTTATTCTAAATAAAATTGAAGAAGCATGCTCCTACATATCCAATACAGAGACCATGATGGTTACTGTTGGGTGTATCGGTCAAACTATTTTTACCTTGCGATTTTTAGTGCAATGGCTACAAAGCGAAATCATTCGCAAGAGCGTGATACCTCTATCATTTTGGTACTTGTCAATAAGTGGCGGAGTATTATTGTTTATGTATGCTTTGTGGCGTCAAGATCTAGTTTTCATATTTGGTCAAGGAACTGGAATATTGATATATATTCGCAATCTTTGGATAATCCATAAAGAGCGCAAAAAAAACCGATAATAATAAAAAATTAACAGCTTAATCTTACGCGATAAGCTCGTCCTATTGAAATAGATTATCCATTACATAATGGAAGAATTTTTTGCTAAAAATCATTTATCATCAATGCTCTTAATCTACGACTAAATTAGCAATTAAGATAGTGGACTTGATTTATAGTCGTGCATTTCACACAAACATCAGTTAGCTAATCAAATAATAATTGCTAGTTCTTACCCAGTATCTCGTATTCTATGTTAATTTACACTTCCAAATAATTAATATTAAGGCATTCCGCGTGAAAAAGAATTAAAATTTAACAATCTAGATAAAAAGCATTAACCCTACACTAGAATTTTTATCGGACAAAATTATAGAGTAGCTGCTAGCGACTAAAATATTATAGAGATCATTAAAGTATTTTAAAAAAACTTTTGTTCAGTTATCAAGCAAGCTACTTGTAGGTTTTATGAAAAACATATCTAATTAACCATAAACTTAGTATTAGCGACGAGCCAAAATTCATTCATGCTCCTACGCAATATAGGTTTCCTATAAAACATAAATCCAACAATCGCATAAATAATAAAAATAGAATTAATTTTCTAGCTTCTAATTATCGATAAAGTCAACTTCGCGCTAGCTTACACTAATATTTATGACCGCTCTAATAATCAGAATAAATTACTTTTGGTATCTTGATAGGTATTTACACGTCTCCACCTGCTATCAAATCAATGAGCGCTACCGTATCTTTAAACTTATAAAATTAAAAACTAAAGTAATAATATTTGCATAAAATAGATTGTTATATTGCGTACTGCAGTGCACAAATATTCTTTGTTACTTTAACTTCGTTCTAGGCAATAGAGGCTTTGGTAAATCACTTATGCTAAATTTACATAATAACATTATCTTCGCACATTTGCTAAAACGAATCAATTAAAGGCAAGCAAAGCTGCAATTATTAATGATGCAAAAAAACAAATATAACAAATAATATTTTAGTTATAATCTGTTTATTAGATAATCTTTAGTAGCAATATAGCAAAGATAATATATATGTTTTGTTGAGTTAATTTTCGATTAACCGCTTGAAATTAAAAGAAATATCGTTAAAATAAATAATAGATCCAGCAATATTATTATTCAGTATATTATTCACTATACGTAGATCCCTATCGTCACTGATGTTTAAGCAATTAATTAACTAACGATTATTCTGTCAATCAATCCACCAAATAGATTATTCTGCCAACTGACGGCAAATCCTAATTAGGAATAGTTTTTAATACAAAAATTGTTACCAAATCCTATGCCAAGATATTTAAAGTAATTATTGCTATCTTAGCATAAAACAATAATTACTTTAATTTATTTACCAAAAATAGGACGATAAACAAGCAATATAATCATTGAAGATCAAATAAAAATTGTAATTACCTAAATTAATATCTTAATATTAACATCAAATGATATAAACATACAGCAGATATTAATAATATTTAAAGAAAAGATTTAAATATTATTAATATCATTATTGTGTAAATTAAATAAATAAGCATTAAAATTTATAACGTTTTATTTTATATGAGCTATCAATAAATTAAAAGCTCATATAATAAGCTGAACTTTTGAATATATCTTTGTAATCAAGATATATTACTTGAGATTACAAGAACAGAGTTTTTTTAATGTTAAATCTTTAGTAAGTTTTTATCGATAATGATAATGTATTTTAGTATGAAGCTACTATTTTTATGCTGATTTTATGTAATAAAAACGAAGATTAGTTTATAAGATATTTAAATATAACTAGTTTACTTAAGAGTATTTAGTATAAAATTAATTACTTCTATGTATAAATATACAATAGATTTAAAATTAAAAAATCTATTAAAATAGTTAATACACAAACTGACCATATTAGTAAACTATAAATTATACTTACTTATTTGTGTTAAAAAACAATTGCTAATTTTTTAGCACAAATAAAAATATTACTTTAATAAATAACTGATCAAGAATTAAATAGATAGCTTCCACCTGGTCGATACTTATTTAGATAAGTGGGGATAATGATCTCAATTGGCGTAGGCTTTATAAAAAGATCATTAATTGTCTTGGCGTCATGAGATACTATATTATCCATCTTGAGTAATTCTACTTGATCGCGAGTTAATATTGGATTAGGGGTTAATTCCAATAACAAAGCTTTTAACGATGCAAACCAAAAAGGTATTCTTATAAGAAGAACTTTACGATTAGTCTCTTTCAATATAATCTCCATCAACTCTCGGAAACTATAAACAGAAGGACCACCCACTTCGTAAGTTTGACCATAGGCAGCCGGTGTATTAAGAGCAGCAATAATAGCTTCAGCTAAATCGATAACGTATACGGGCTGAAACTTACTTGTCCCACCGCCGATTAAAGGCAATATTGGCAATACCTGCGCCATATAGGCAAACTTATTAAAAAAACTGTCATCTTTCCCAAACACTATTGATGGTCGTAAAATTATTGCTTCAGAAAAAGCAGTACGCACTAACTTCTCTCCCGCAAACTTACTACGAGCATATTCAGACAAAGAATGCTCGTCAGCACAGAGCGCAGAAACATGCAACATAGCTTTCACACCAAGTAACTTAGCAGCTTTAGCAATTGCCCCCGACGCAGCGCAATGCACAGCGTTAAAATTATTGCGTCTATGCTCATTTAAAATACCTATTAAATTAATAACAATCGATGCACCTTTGATCGCTTGCGCAATGGCTTTAACAGAAGTAACATCTACGCTTGTTAAAGTAATTTGACCAACTGCACCCATAGTTTTTAAAAATTTTGCTTTTTCTACATTTCGACATACTGAATTTACCCTTGCTCCACACTTAGCTAACTTATACACAACGCTACGACCAATAAATCCAGAAGCTCCAAAAACAGTGACTACTTTGCCATCCATGACAATTTTTTCCTAAACGAAAGATAAAACATTTCTTAATGAAAAAAGTTCTTTTGACTAAAGAAAAAGAAAATTTAGCTCAATATCAAAAAATAAATACAAGATTACGTAACTTTTTTAAACTAAAATTATAATCTTGACATCGGTATTTGTTCTGTTGTATTTTTTGCCGTCTGCCTGGGTGGCGGAATTTGGTAGACGCGCTAGCTTCAGGTGCTAGTGACTTTATTGTCATGGAAGTTCGAGTCTTCTCCTAGGCACCATTTTATTAATAACATTTATCGGGAATTCTAAAAATTATTGCTACTGTACACCAAGGTGATTTGCCAACAGGGCTAGATCTCGGTAACGAAGTCGCCATAGACATCGAAACGATGGGTTTAAAACCAGAACGAGATCGTTTATGCGTAGTGCAACTTTCTAGTGGAAATGGTGAAGCACACCTCATACAATTTACTAAGAATAATTACCAAGCTCCGAATCTGTGTCAGCTTTTAAATAATCCTAGCATTCTTAAATTATTTCACTACGCTCGGTTTGATATAGCAATCATACAAGCTTACCTTCGTGTAGTAACTACTCCGGTTTATTGTACCAAAATCGCTTCTAAGATTGTCAGAACTTATACTAATCGACATAGCTTAAAAGACCTCTGCCGCGATTTATTAAGTATAGAAGTTTCTAAGGAAAAGCAATCCTCTGACTGGGGGAGAAATGAGTTAACTCAAGAACAGATATCTTACGCTGCATCGGATGTGCTGCATCTGCACAAAATTAAATCCCGTCTGGATGAAATGCTAGCACGCGAAGATCGAGTAGAAATAGCCCAAGCTGCTTTTTATTTTCTTGCAACTCGTGCCCATCTTGATCTTATTGGGTTTAGCGAAGAAGATATATTTGCTCACTGAGCTATAAATTATTTACTTATTGCCATTAAGACAGATAATTATCCGCTATTTTGCTTTTATAGTTTGAGCTAAGCAAATTAGGTGTAATTTTGTAGCAAGATGCTATCAGCTCAGGTTAGTAGTGTTAAACGCTAAGCGCTCCAGTAAACATATTAAAAAAGCTCGACCTCTTTATCCTAAATCTCAAACTAACCGTTTTGTGATAATCATAAAAGTGTTGTTGCTAATTATAGCAATAGGACTAGTCTTTATGGTGCTAATTTGGCTAAAAATCGACCATAAAGCTTCACACATTCACAATAAACAAGACTTAATAAAGCAGGACGATGTTGCTATTATGCGGATGACTAATCCGAGATTAATTGGGGTTAACGAAAACAAGAAACTATTTAAGATCGTTGCACATTCTGCTACCCAGCCTAGTAATGATAAGCAAGTTGTCAAACTTGATCACCCACAGGCAGATATCGAAAACAAAGATGGAACTTCATTCACAATGAAATCTGCTGCAGGTACATTGATTAGAAAATCTGATGTTATAAATCTAACAGACGGAGTAATATTATCACACAATGCTGGATATCAATTATTCACTGAGAAAGCAACAATTGACTTAAGACATGGTAAGATCTGTAGTAGAATGCCAACATGGGGTTATAGCCAGGATGCTAACATTCAAAGCCAAGGTATGCAAATACTATGCCACGGATCACGGATAATCTTTATCGGTGAAACTAAAGTAGTCTTATTACAAGACTAAAACTGGCGATTGACAATGATTGCCTTATGGCTTTTCTATATATGGCTTACATTAGTGACATACTTGCAGTAGTTTTACTCTTTGCTTTTAATGTAAATTGGTATACCTCTAATGCTCACTCTTTAGAGCGAGAAAATAAAAATAAAGTTACTGTAGAAGCCGCTGATATTATAGAGTGGAATCGTGATAAAAAAATTTATATAGCACGCGGTAATGTCAAAGCTATGCGCGATACATTTACAATCAGTGCTGATACTTTGACTGCTGTATATCGGTCAAAAAATTCTAATAAAGGTGAAATTTACCGCTTAGAAGCACTAGGCCATGTAGTTATCACTTCTACTGAAAATCGAGCTGCAGGCGGGCATGCAATCTATGATATAGATAAACAAATTATTACCCTTACAGGAAATAATTTGTTTTTTAAAAACGGCTTCTATACTATTACTGCGCGCGATAGTATAAAATACTTAAAGTCTTGTCGAATAGCAATAGCTAGTGGTGCAGCTGCAGTTTGGCGGAATAAACAAACGATTAAAGCGGATGTGTTGACAGCTTATTTTGAACATAGTCCAAGTAGTGATAACCAAATAAAAGAATTAAAAGCTATTGGCAATGTCATAATTGTCACACCACAAGAGATCTTACAAAGTAACGAAGGACATTACGACGTATTTAATGAAATAGCTCAAATGGAAGGCAATGTTAGGATTACTAGAGGTAGTAACCAGATTAGTGGTGAACGAGCTCAAATTAACTTAAAGACTGGCCTAAGCTATATACTGCCGAGATTAAAAAGTGGAGGACGGGTACAAGGTTTATTCGCTAAAGAATAGCCAAAATGCTCAAACCAATAAGCTAGTTAATTTTATTATATTAAAAACTACTATGCAACAAACATACTATTGTAGTAATGTAGGATGAAATAAATCTCGTCGAATTGTAAATCAACCAATCAAATCACAACTCGTTTTATGTGCCAAAACATTGAACACAATAATGGTCTATACGCTAATAACATTAGCAAGCAATTCAAAAAGAGAATAGTCTTGCGAGATGTTTCTGTTTATGTGCAGCCATATGAAGCAGTTGGGCTGTTTGGACCAAACGGAGCTGGCAAGACTACATGTTTTTACATCATTATAGGGCTTATAGCAACTGATGCAGGAACTATTAGCTTATACGGTCAGAATATAACTGATCTTCCTATGTACCGCCGTGCTCGATTAGGTGTTGGATATTTGCCTCAAGATTCCTCAATTTTTCGCGGACTTAATGTAGAACAAAACATAGCCGCCGTTCTCGAGTTAGTAGAATCAAGTCCGAACCGTCAAAATTTAATACTAGAACAATTATTAGCTGAATTTTCTATAACTCATCTACGCAATACACCAGCATTAGCTCTATCGGGAGGTGAACGTCGTCGTGTAGAAATCGCTCGAGCACTTGCTTCAAGTCCTCAGTTCATTTTGTTAGACGAACCATTATCCGGCATTGATCCAATTGCAATAAGTGAAATTCGTGATCTAATTTCTCAGCTAAAAAATCGTGGATTAGGCGTACTGATTACAGATCATAATGTTCGCGAAACATTAAAAATTGTAGATCGAGCTTACATAATTCATGACGGTATGGTTTTGATGGAGGGTTCGCCAAGTGAAATCGTTGGAAATCAAAATGTCAGGCAATTTTACTTGGGGGAAAGCTTTAACCTATAAAGCTACTTAACTTATAGATAGTTAGCGTAAAAAATAAACAAAAGATAATACAACTAAAATTTATTATGAATAATATTCTAATTATTGATTAGATGTCTCTAAAATTACATTAAGTTGTTCTTTTAGTTAAAAATTAACAATCATAAAAAGCTTAAGCTAATTAATTCTATTACATTGGAATATTTTATTAGTTAAAGGATGCAAATTGCGTTTATAAACGCCAAGCCAGCGAGTGAATAATCATTAATAGCAAGAAATGATCGACTAAATTAATATCACTATTTTATTTGCTAATCAAAAATTAGCAGGGTCATTTTAAACAAAAAAACTACACCTATCAAGGTGATAGTCGACTAATAACAAAAAGCAACAGCTTCTTATATAATTGTTACTATTATACTTTTCTATACAAAGACACAATAATTAAAATACAATAAAGCACTATTAGTTTAAGATACTTGATCTTTCTCCGAAAGAGAAAGCTTTTAATTAAAGATATAATTAATTAAAAAAATTGAACATTAAATGATTTTATAAATAATTATAAAATCATTCAGTATCATTTTTAGACTAAAAATATCATTTAGCAAAATTAAATGCTCACTCTACATTAAGAAATTAGTTATTTAACTATTATAAAAACAATTTTACTTTAAATATTCTGTTTAATAAATCTTAATTATAAAGATAAGGACGTTAGATTTAAACACAATAACTTAATTTGCACAAGGTAGACTGTAAAATTTAAAAAAATTAATTAATATTAAACATATCATCGGCTAGAATAGAAGATAACTATAATTGTATAATTTTCCTAACTCACCTGACTCATAATCATAGTAGCAATTAATTATAATTAAATAATCGTCAATTAAAAACCAAGCATTCTGGAACAATGGATATTCTGTGTAAACAAGGATTTATTTTAGCTAATCAACAGATAGAAATCCTAATAAAAGTAGATTTTTACTTATAAAATTTGTCTTAAGTTTGCAAGATATATAGTAAAATTTTTATTCTTAAGATTACTTTTGATTAAATCAACTTTACTTTTTAGTAAATTGCGACGCTTTTGACAAAACTTTTGTTAGTTTTTTCATAAGCATCTAAAGTATCCAAAAAAATGTTAATATTTATAAAAAGAACTGTTAAAGGAATAACTTCTAAAAATCAATAGTTGATTTAGCGCTAGATTGTTCATCCAAAATATTAAATAAACAATATTTTATTTGCTGAATAAGTTGTATAACAAACTTGCCTCAATTGCGTGAACGAAGTTTGATTAATTTATCATTATTTAAAATAGTTATAATAAATAACCATATCGACAAATAAAAATCGTATTTTTCGTAGAAAAAATATTATTTGTGTTATTTAACAATGAACTTTTTAAGTTATAACTTAGTGTTACTTACCATTATTTTAAAACAAATTTATTAATTACATCAACAAGATATATAATAAGCGTAATATTAAACAAGGTAAATAAGCGCAATATTAAACAAGGTAAATTTTATCGCGTATTGAGTAATTTGTACAAAATTATACTATAGCAATCAACTTATTAAATAAATTTATCATTATTCTACTTAGTAAAGCAATAGAATAATTTGCAGCTTTGCTGATAAAAATATTTTCTTATTCTTAATGATAATTCATAATCACATAATCTGACCAGAAATACTAGTTACATTAATATAACCATTTTATTACTTTTACTAAAAACTGCTAATAATTGGTGGAGCCGAGGAGGATTGAACTCCCGACCTTCGCATTGCGAACGCGACGCTCTCCCGTCTGAGCTACGGCCCCATGGTACAAAAATATGATGCACATTAATGTTATTGTAAATAACATAAATTTTCTTTGAAAATTCAGCGAAGATATTCCTTATTGTTTGTAGTGATCTTTGTCAAATGTAAAGCTTGATTTTTGGTAATTAGCCTCTAAATGCTACTAGCAGTGTGTTCCTTACAGTTAATTGATAAACTCTTTGAACTATAACTTTGTCTTGAACTATAACTTTGTCGAAAACAACAGCTGATTATGATAATGAATTCACTAGTTTGGCTTGTTAACACGATCATTCACTATTTAACGATTGCGCTATTTATTTACATAATAATTGATCTATTAGTAAAGTTTGATGCAATCAATACTTACAATCGTTTGGTTTTGTCAGTAATTAACTTTTTATCTCGAATATTTGAGCCTATATTGAAAATAATTCGCATAGTCATTCCTAGAGTTGGAGGAATTGATATATCAGCAATAATACTAGTATTGTTATTGCAATTTGCTGCCCATCTGGTTCAGGAGTTTTCTTATGGACTTTACTAAAATACTAACATAACAATAATCCTATAATCATAAGAGTAGTAAAGACCCACATACCTGTCCTAAATTAACATTTTTAAACTAATTGTTTGTGAGGTACTTGCACTTTTGTAATCACGCAATAATTGCAATATTAATTCTTTAAATTATTCGATATGCAAGATATCTATATATTATGATATTATTCATTAGCGAATAAAATTCTCATATTTAGTAAATTTATAAAACTTAAATAATTATAAAGAATAATAGATTTTTGAGAATCTTCTTGAATAATAAATCTATTTAGTTAGCAATTATCAATCATATAGTATCATCTACCATAATAACTCTTAAGCCAAGATATTAAAGCGAGTAATTATTCTTGAATAGAAATGTTGAGATAATAACTTAAAGTCTAGTTATTAATTTCCACGTAATTATCAACTAAATCACCAGGAGTAAATACATCGGCTTTGAGCTAATGCAAACACTAGGAAAACAAGAACTATTTATCAATTCAATTTAATCGAGCATATCAGTACAATCGCGGTTACTAATATTGTACCCTATAATCTTTGGAGTGCTCTGAAAATTATTGGGCAGATAAACAAAGAGAGACAAGCAGTCATACACTACATCGTCCATATAAGTATATATAGCTAGTACTGGTTTATGCATCTAAATTTAAAAATCATTACTTAATTATTATATCTTTATCATAAACTATTGAGTTTTATTCTCAAATCAAACTTAATAAAACATTATTTGCTATACTATTTTAGGCAATTTTTAATAATGATCATCAAATACAGTAAATTTAAATATACCTATACATCTATTAGGTAGAATTGATCATAAATTTAAAAAAATAAATTAAATCAAGATCATCTTCAGATGATAACATCTTGAAAAAAAAAATATTCGGTAAATTATGAAATTTATATTATAAGTACATATCGTCAACAAATAACCTCAAATTAAATTTGTTTAACACAAACAAATCGCTAACAAAACAATGCTTAATAAGAATTAACAATATTTAATATTAAATAAAATAAAAGTAATTTATACTAATCTTTCATTATTATGAATTGACTTTCTTAAAGAAATAAGCAAATTATACTAAGATAATTATAGCTTAAATTAATATAATAATTTTAACTTTATAATTAATAAAAATATCCTTTTGTGTGTATTAGCGATCAATAATACTAAATAAACATTAAATCACTAATTTTGTAAATTATTTTAACTAGTACTAGCGTTAGCGAATTTAATTAACTGTATACAATAATAGATATTATTTAATCATTTTGCTGCGATATTAATTTATAATTATATAATAATTTCATTACTAATGTTATTTTAATACAGAACTATTTTTATCGTTTTAGTTGGTCTTAATTAAAAGACTATATAAAATAGAGTTTCTCTCGTAGAAAATATAAGGATAACACATCTTATTTATTAGAATAATAAATCTCTTTACAGATTTATTTAAAATTAAATTTTATTTTCACAAATTAAAAAAACAATAAATTAACCATAAGTATAGTCAATAGAAGAATTTAAAAAATTTTTTAAATTTTAATTAGCTCAAGCACTTTAAGAAAAAAACGCTCTAGTTACTTTTAGCATAAAAATTTTTAATTATATGGTAAGACTTGGTAGCTACACATCAAAAAAATCTTAAAATAAATTAATTAGTTTAGAAACATGGTTCTACACCTTGAACAGGCAAAGATTAATTATGTTTAACATAAAAGTTTATTTGGCTATACTAACATCGATAGACTGTAGCTACTTTAAATAAAGTAATGCGTGCAAATAAAAATTTTGATAGTTTGCATCACAGCATTTACATCAAAAATGATAAATTTATTCTTGTGAGTATAGCAAAATAACAAGCTTAAGCTTTATTTTGCTGTCAAGATACCTAGATATCGTTAGGTTTTGGTTTAACTATTGATATTTTGATATCTAACTATTGATGGTTAGGAGAAAGACGGATTTTGCTTATTATATGCATAAGTTTAAGATTATAAATAATAATGAGGAATATTTAATGGCAAAATTTAACGATTATAAGGTAGCGGATATTTCCTTAGCGGAATGGGGAAAGCGAGAAATAGCAATTGCTGAGACTGAAATGTCTGGTTTGATGGCAATTCAAGAAGAATATATATCTTACAAACCACTTAAAGGTGCGCAAATCATTGGGTGCTTGCATATGACCATCCAAACTGCTGTATTAATTAAAACACTAATTGCGCTTGGAGCAGAAGTTCGCTGGTCATCATGCAATATTTTTTCTACCCAAGATCATGCTGCTGCAGCCATTGCTGCGTCCGATATTCCTGTATTTGCTTGGAAAGGTGAAACAGAAGAAGAATATGAGTGGTGTATTCGTCAAACTATTGAAGGTCCAAATAGTTGGCATGCAAACATGTTATTGGATGATGGAGGGGATCTGACAAAAATAATGCATGAGAAATATCCCGAGTTACTCAATAATATACGAGGTGTTTCTGAAGAAACTACGACAGGTGTGCATCGTCTATATGAGATGGTAAAAAAAGGCACACTAATGATTCCGGCTATTAATGTTAATGACAGTGTGACCAAGTCAAAATTTGATAATCTTTATGGCTGCCGCGAGAGCTTAGCAGATGGTATTCGTCGAGCTACCGACGTAATGTTTGCTGGTAAAGTTGCTTGTGTTGCAGGATACGGTGATGTTGGCAAAGGTTCAGCACAATCTCTTCGCAATGCTGGGGCACGTGTCATCATTACCGAAATAGATCCAATCTGCGCCTTACAAGCTGCTATGGAAGGTTTTGCAGTCGTAACCATGGAAGATGCAGCTTCAAGCGCCGATATTTTTGTAACCGCTACTGGCAACAAGGATATCATTACTATCGATCACATGAGAGCAATGAAGGATAGAGCAATTGTTTGTAATATTGGTCACTTCGATAATGAAATCCAAATTGATGGCCTACGTAATCTTAAATGGGAACCAGTAAAGCCACAAGTCGATGAGATTGTATTTCCAGACGGTAAGCGTATTATATTGCTTGCTGAAGGTCGGTTGGTAAACCTTGGTTGCGCCACTGGGCATCCCAGTTTTGTAATGAGTGCCTCCTTTTCAAATCAAACGATGGCTCAAATTGAGCTTTGGAAAAATCATAATAAATACGATAAGCAAGTTTATCTCTTGCCCAAAAAACTAGATGAGAGAGTTGCAGAACTCCATTTGAAAAAGATTAACGCAAAAATATCCAAGCTGTCTGAAGAACAAGCCGCATATATTGGCGTAAATACTAAAGGGCCTTTTAAGTCAGATACTTATCGTTACTAGCTTTAAACGTAAAGCCACAGATAAAGTCAGTGTATAATAAATCTATTTAATGATTATCACTAAGTTAAAATCAATTCTTCGATAACGATAAATTTTTAATTGATTTACTTGAATTTAAATTCATAGCTAAACTAGTTTGATGTGAATAATATACACAAAATTAAGATAAAATGTTTTAATATAGTATACAAAACTATCTTAACGAATGAGTATAATATTAATTACTTTTCTCAAAAATACCGAGTCAGTTTCCATAATGATTATAAACAGATTAAAATAAATTATATTCACTTAATTAACATCCAATATTAATTGCTAGTAATTCAATAGTGGACAGGACTCAGCATAGTACAAAGCTGTAAAACCCCCATCTCTTACTTGAAAAAGAAACGCATAAATTAATTTATTGATTAAATCCAAGTCCTATCCTGAACAAAATAAATTATATAAATAATGAAAATACTTATTTTCTATACATTACCGATAGCTAAAAATAAATATTCCTACTATCTGCTAAACCCTTCAAGCTTTCTAAGCCAATATCATACCATATTCTTTAGCTAAAGTATTTTAGCAAATAACAACAACATTAAACATAAATTAACTATCTAAATATATCCGTCAAACACGGATTACTTTCTCAAGTTTCAACACAACTCCTCGAGGATACGCAATACTTGAATATTTAGTTACTAACATTTTCCAAGTATTTTGTGCAATTATTAACTCTTCATCAACACGTTCTCCTTTTAGAAATAAAAATACCGTTTCTGCATAAGAATATGACTCAGAATAGCGTAATAACTTATCAACCGATGCAAGTGCTCGTGCTGTAATAATGCCAGCCGTAGTAAACTGTAATGATTCAATACGGCAAGCTTTAATAATCGGACTAACACCAATGACACTAAGCACTGCTTGCAAAAAGGCTATTTTACGACTATCTGATTCTACGATAACAATATCTTCTCGTCCAATAATGGATAATACTAAACCAGGAAACCCAGCTCCTGATCCCAAATCAAGAACTGGTCCAGGTAAATCTTTCATGTGTATTAGGAGCTGAGCAGAATCAAGAAAATGACGAGACCACAGATTAGTAAGCGTATTATATGATACAAGACTACTGCGTGACTGCCATTTTACCAATAATTCAGCATATTTTTCCAAATCCTTGCGTTGGTTATTAGTAAGAGAAAGAAGCTGCTGAAGATCACTAGGTGTCATATATTAAGCGTTTTATCAATTTTTTTTAAATGATGAAGTAAAGCTACAATTGCTGCTGGTGTCATTCCTGGCAAGCGACTCGCTTGACCAAGCGTTCTTGGCCGTTTAATCATAAGAAGATTACAAATTTCCGCAGAAAGAGAGCCGATAGATGATGGATTGAGATCTGCGGGTAGTTCTAATGCATGGTCATAACGATATGCTTTAATATCTGCTTCCTGTCGATCAAGATATCTTGCATATTTTGCTTCAATGGTAATCTGTTCTGCAATAAACTGAGGAATTTCAGACAATTTTTCAGGCCATGCATTAACTAATTTATCCCAGTTCACATCAGAATTAGCAAGCAAATCCATTGCAGAACGATGTTTACCATCTTGATTGACGCTAAAGCCTAGTTTTGAGAGCATATGAGGAAAACCACCAAGAGTTTTTAATGTTTTATGTGCAAGAGATATTGCATCTCGGCGTGCCGTAAATGCTTTACTTCGAACCGATCCAATCAAGCCAATACTTTCTCCCATAGGGGTTAAACGAACATCGCTGTTATCAACCCGCAATCGTAACCGGTACTCGGCACGAGAAGTAAACATACGATAAGGCTCTGGAGCTCCGCGAGAAATCAGGTCATCAATCATTACCCCAATATATCCGTCAGCCCTATCTATATAAAATTTTTGATTAGAGCCGCTGGCTGTTAAAGCTGCATTTACAGCAGAGACAATTCCTTGTGCTGCAGCCTCTTCATATCCAGTAGTTCCGTTAATTTGACCAGCTAAATAAAGACCAGGCAATGCTCTGACTTCCAAGCTTTCAGATAATGCACGTGGGTCAACATAGTCATACTCAATAGCATAACCATATTGTACAATACGCGCCCGCTCAAGTCCCCGAATTGACGCAACTACCTGATCTTGAACAGGCCGTGGCAAAGAAGTTGAAATTCCGTTTGGATAAATAGTTAAACCGTCAATTTCCTCTGGCTCTAGAAAAATTTGATGCATTCTCTTATCGGGAAATCGGACAATCTTATCTTCTACTGATGGACAATAGCGTGGTCCAAAACTACTAATCTGTCCACTATGCGTCGCTGCAAGGCTTAAATTATCCCGAATAATCGTATGTGTTAGTGGATTTGTATAAGTAATATGACAAGGTACCTGATGAATATTAATTTTTTCAGTC
Organism: Candidatus Endolissoclinum faulkneri L2; assembly: GCF_000319385.1. Taxonomy (GTDB): domain Bacteria; phylum Pseudomonadota; class Alphaproteobacteria; order Thalassobaculales; family Thalassobaculaceae; genus Thalassobaculum; species Thalassobaculum faulkneri. Next base: position 1,466,159 of record NC_019566.1, read on the forward strand.
AAGGTTGAGAATGGTGTTGGAGGATCATCGCCTGGCTGAAGCTCAAGACCATTCCAATCTACTGTTAAACCGTCAAGGCGTGGTGGTGTGCCAGTTTTTAAACGCCCCATCGGTAAACCTAAACGCTCCAAAGTTAATGCAAGCCCAATTGCAGGAGCATCTCCAAGACGACCTGCTGACCAGCGTTCTTTACCTATATGAATTTCACCACGAAGAAAAGTACCTGTAGTCAAAACAACAGCAGCAGACATCCATTCAGACCCATCGCCCAAAATTACACCACAACAACGCCCATTAATAACCAATAAATCCTCGACCACTCCTTCAACAATAGATAAAGTATCGTATTCATCTAATATGCTCTGAATAGCCATACGATAAAGTGTTCGATCAGCCTGTGCTCGAGAGCCTCGTACAGCCGGCCCTCTAGAGCGATTTAACATTCGAAACTGAATGCCTGATCGATCAATAGCTCTAGCCATTATCCCGTCTAGCGCATCAATCTCAGAAACGATATGAGCTTTCCCAATACCGCCAATCGCAGGATTACATGACATCAAGCCAATATTATCACGACAGTGAGTAAATAGTAATGTACGAGCTCCCATACGAGAAGCGGCTGCTGCTGCTTCCGACCCAGCATGACCTCCACCAACAACAATAATATCAAAGGCATTCATTATAATAAAATCCGTAAAACTATTGCTCAAGCATCAAATGTTTGACATTTTTGATTTGCCCACATTTTTGGTAAAAATTGATTTAACTTTATTTTCCGATACAAAATTCTTCAAAAATTTGGTCAAGTATATTTTCTACATCAACCACTCCTAGTATCCGCTCAAGAGAGCATGTAGATAATCGCAAATCTTCAGCTACAACCTCTAAAGGTTCACTCCCATCAAATGCCTCTAGCACTCTTTGCAATCCGTCACATGCGACTCGTACTCCATTAATATGTCTTGCCCGTGTAAGAGTAATCGATCCAGTTCGTTCCATACAATCAGCAATTATAGTACTAAGCATTTGAATAAATACTTTAGTGCCAGCGCCTGTCTTAATAGATATGCCAATCCAAGGTGCAGGGGGAGGGATGTCATCAATTAAATCAATCTTAGTAGCAAGTGCTAGCGTAGTCTGTTGCGACAAATAATGATTAACAGCGGTCCGTCCCATCTCACCCTCGCTTGCATCAGAAAGAATCAAAGTAATATCAGCATTCTCAAGGCGAGCTAAAGTTCTCCGCACTCCTTCTGCCTCAATTACATCAGTTGCTTCTCGTAAGCCAGCAGTATCAGCTAGTGTAACAGCATACCCGTCAATATCTAAATAAACCTCTAAAATATCTCGAGTAGTACCAGGTATTGAACTAACAATTGCAACATCCCGTTTAGCTAACCAGTTGAGAAGAGATGATTTGCCTGCATTAGGAGCCCCAACTATTGCAATCTGTACTCCCTCACGTATTCTCTCAGCGTGACTAGCGTCTTCTAAAGCTAGATTCATCTCAGCTCGTAAAGAGATGAGATTATTTTTGATCTCTTGTTGAATAGTGTCAGGCAAGCCATCATCCGGAAAGTCAATAAATGCTTCAATTTTAGCCATAGCGGAAAGAAGTTTATCTCGCCAACTTTTTAAGGCTAATTCTAGATTACCAGTTGCTTGCGCAATCGCCTGACGTCTTTGTTTATCAGTTTCCGCATCGATAAGATCTAAAATTCCTTCAGCACTCGTTAAATCAATTCGATCGTTAAGAAAAGCTCGACGAGTAAATTCTCCCGGATAAGCAATACGTAGTCCAGGCATTGACGACAAATAGTTACACACTGCGCTCAAAACAGCAGAACCACCATGTAAGTGGAGCTCCACTAGATCCTCGCCAGTAGCACTTATAGGTTTTGGAAAAGCGACAACCATTGCTTTATCTAAAACTTCCCCATTCTGTGAATCATGCAACAATCTTAACGAAAGCTGACGCGGAGGAAGGACATCGCCAGTTAAATCAATTAGCACATCCATAGACTTTGGACCAGAAATTCGAACAATCGATAAAGCAGACCGCCCAAGTGCTGTAGCAGGAGCGAATATTGTATCTTGCCTCACTACGCAACCTTACTAGTATACACTATGTAATCAATATTTTCTTAGTTAATCTTTGGTGAAAAATTAATTTTTATAATACCATTTTGTACTAATTATCAGCAAAGAGGATAATCAAACTTTTCTTGTGCGCTACATAACCCTGATCCAGTCAAATATTAATATGCTAATTCATATATAATGATCGATAACAATAACTAAATTACCTAATTTATCAATACTATACAAAAATAAACTTATTAATTTTTCGGCAAGAGTAAATTTAATAGCCATACTATGGCAAAAAATATTAACATATTCAAATGCCGCACTTGCTGCCTTGAATCGATTACAATGAGTATTGTTACATTAAACTAATTTCCATACCATAAAGTGATTTCGATTAATAATCTAATCTCATGTATTAGATGTAATAGCGTAATTTACTTCATCAAAAACAAGTAATCATACTTATAATCTATAGATGTAATTTTTACAGCATTTTTTTTATAAACAAGATAGCAGCATTTCGCTATATTTAAGAATAAGCTTATTTTTACGCTTATTATAATTAGCAAAACCATAGTAAAAATTTATGCATAGTCTGGAGCTTACACTACTTTTCTTTGCTCGCAAAGAAAAGTTAAACTTTAGCATGCAACAATAACCTAATTGATATGTAATTGTAGCTAGATTAACCTTTTTAGATATAAATTTTATCGCTTAATGAATAACAACATATATAAAATCAATTAAATAGCTAAACAACCGGCTATGACAAACCATTAAACTATTTACAGTTTTTCTTTTAATAATAACACTTTCAGGCTCAATCATAAACTAAGTTTAATATGAAAATTAATTACCTTTATTCCACAACGTAAAAATTTTTTATACTTTTATCACCAATCAAATTAAAACTACAATACTAGTAAGCGTTCTACGATAAGATCAATTGATAAAAATAAATATTTCTTTTCACGATCTTCATGTATATAAAGCAACTTCTATTTAACGAATTAAAATAAATGTCAGTTTACCTAATATATAAATACACCCCTAGTGCATAGAATTTGGGTTAACGTTAATCGGAAGCAAAAGCCAAATACGACCTTTAGCTTTCATAGGGCCAGCCATTTCTCCAGCACTTTCTCCAGATCCCCAAAAAAAATCACCACGGATCGGGCCATGAATTGCACCTCCGGTATCTTGAGCAACCATTAACCTCCTAATCCTGCTGTTATAATAATCATAATCGATATCCACCCAAATTGGTACTCCCAGGGCATGCTTAGTGGGATCTACAGCCAAAGAACGTCCAGCAGTTAATACCACTCCTTGAGCTCCGATAGGCCCTTCTCCACTGATCTCACGAAAAAAAATATAAGAAGCATTAAGATTCATTATAGAATGCATTTGTTTTGGATGATTCTTTAACCATGTACGAATTTTTTGCATCGATATCCCATCATGCTCAACGTATCCTTCCTTGATCAAATACTGTCCAATTGGAAAATAAGCATGTCCATTTTGCCCGTCGTAACCAACGCGAGTATGACTACCGTCCGGTAAAATTATAAGACCAGAACCTTGAATATGTAAAAAAAATGCATCTATAGGATCAGATAAATAAAAAATCGCCTTGACTTTATTTTTTAAAGATCCACCCTCAATCTCGGCACGACTGTCATAAGGTTTTATCTGGAATTCTTCAGATCGTCCAGCAATGGACTCTCTTTTCATATTTTTACGAAAATTACCGAAATTTACCATAATCAAATTATCTGGACGAGAATACAGCGGTACAGTATAGTTGACATCATATTTACGTGCACCGCGAACTGTCGGCTCATAATAACCAGTAAAAAGATCATCGCTGGAAATTTCATCTGAGGCACGCCAAACAGCAAAATATTCTTCAAACACCGCTCGAAATGTTGCAGCAGAACTATTAGTTTTAAAGTTATGCTTCAATGCCATACAAGCTTTACGCCAATCTCCAACTGTACCAAAACGCGGCACTGCAGAACTTATATACTTATCGTCATTCTTCCTCAATATACAAGAACAAGAACTCAACATAGCTGGCACAGCCGCATCAACGTTATCCTCTAACCATCCGGGAAGGTTAGCAAAGCTATACCTGGATAAAAATAAAGTTTTTCCTTTTTCTGCTGTAGAAAAATTATTTACTGAACATGCAGTTAAATTACTCAACAACAATAATACAGCGATTAGCGCTAAATCTCGCTTATTCTTCAGGAACACAGGCTGCGATAAGCTCCCAATTGGGATCATTGGAACGAACATCACGCTTAAAAGTCCAAATATCGATTAGCGTATCAATGCTATCTTGATCACTTGCAAGTTCTTTATTGGAATCATTTATATTTGCTATTGCGTGTTCAGTCACAAACTTTAAAGTTATTATGGCTTCGTAACCAATCAGCTCCGCACCAGTAATATCAATAGAACGAAAAGTTACAATAGAAGTTTTTTGAATCTCTTGAGCTTCTTCACGTTCTTCTATCGCCTGCATAAAACTGCTATAAAGAGGAACTGAAACGAGAGATTTTAGAGTATCTACATCGCCTGCCTCATAAGCTTGAACAATCACTTCAAAGGCAACGCGAGCGCCGGTGAGAAATTTTTTCTCATCAAACTTATTATCAGCTTGTTTAATACAATCCAAGCTAACCTTTGATGAAGCAATTTCATTAATGTCAGGATATTCCTTGATCACGCGATCAGAAAGTGAAATTGTATTACCACTATCAGTTTCTTGTGTGGATGTCGATATAAAATGATCCGGTCGCTTCTTCTCGTTACCAGTTCGTCGACCTAATACACTACGCAGCTTCAAGATCAAAAAGCCAGCAATCATAGCATAAATAATAATCTCAAAAAGTGGAAAATTAGATCCCATAAATGTTATGTCCTTAGGATAAAACAAGGATTATCCACCCGCTTAATATGCACACTCAATAACAGTACAATCCCCCGCCATTTCCATACATTTATAAACTTATCAAAATAAAACATATTGCATCGTTGTGACAAGAGATGATAGTTAATTCTAACAGCCATAAAATAGATAGGATATTAATCTGAAAGGGCAAGAATGAGTTTAATCATTCTGCTTATTATACTAGTATTAGGATAATTAAACTTTGACTGTATCATAAAATTTAAAATTAAATTAATTTGATAATAAAGATAGAGTAATCATCAAATTTAAAGTATTCCACAGTACAATGGATTTTTCATTAAAAAAGAATGAAATAATATAATAAAATCTATAGAGTAAATCGTTTTTATTTTGTTACATGTTAAATAACTACTTACTTAATATACTGCTAATTATGTATAAATTTGTAGACATATCATCTTGGTTCTTCGCTGTTTTTATCATTGTTCAAGTGCAAAAAAAGAATAGCACAACTTAATCCAAACAGATCTAGATCATAAAACCTGATTTAAATAAAGCTCTAAGTACTAGTAGTACCGTCTTGTCTTAATTCAAGTGATTATTTATTTAGTAATTCCTATTATCATCAGATAAAGTAATTTGTGATATTTAGATAATCTCGATCATAAAAATTTATGTAACCACTGCAGATGAAATCATGCTAGCAATTACAATAGTTAATTTTCTATTTTTCTAGACTTATAGCTAAGTCGGATTGTATTGTAAAAACAATACATTTATCATAAGTAAAAAAATTTTTAACCTATTAATAAATTAATATAAATTATTTAAATATGATTAAAATAAAAATCATATATCCAATAGTTATTTATACCATAGCAAAACTCGATTAGTACAATTGATATTAAAAGAGTACACCACAGAAACTAAAATTGAATTATTACATACTTCATTAGTAATCATACTTTAATTACAAAATTATAGTATTTACAAAAATTAATTTCAAATTGTTAATAATTAAATATTGCGATAAATTTACTTTTGTAAAAGATAGATACATTAATCTAATCTACAAAATTTAATTTTAACTTAAAGTAACACTTAGTAACAAATTATATTTGTAATAATCAATTAACTAAATGCAAGCTATTAATATATTGTAAAGTTTATTTTTATGTACTACAACACGGCACAAAGGCTATCCTAATTTTTTTTAGAAAAGCCTTTGTGTAAAAAAGCAATTAAATAAAAAATTAAAAATAACCTAACCTTTATTTAAATTATACCATTGTTACACCGCAAGTGTATGACAAAAATGACTAAATTCACCGTTAACTGCTTTCTTATTAGCAAAACACTGCATCTCTTTAGATAAAGATTATTAATATATTTAATCACAATTTAGGAAGATATTTTTACTTGTAATAAATTTACCTAACTAAATTATCATTTAACTACTTGCTGCAAGTAAGATATTACATCCTGCCGATCTTTGATATTTTTCAAACCAACAAAAGGCATTTTATTACCCGGTAATGCTTTTTTAGGATTTTCCAAATATATATTTAAGTTGTTTGCGTCCCAGATAATTCCATAATTTTTCATTGCTTCTGAATAACGTTTATAGCCCTCAGCAGTACCCGCACGTCGTCCTATAACTCCATAAAGAGAAGGACCCTGACGGTGTTGACCTTGCTGCACTGTATGACATGCTTGACATTTACGAAAAACATTTTTACCAGCAACCGGATCTCCATCTTGGGCGAATGCTAAGGAAGGAAAAATTAGCATACATCCTATAATAGGGAGGCGGATAAGTAGATTAATTGTAATCATAAAAACTCCGCTACTAAAATAAAATTCCTATGGGTTAATGATAAAATAAATCTATTTTAAGATTAGTCTGTGTTTGTTATGCAATTTTCTAATCTGAATTATTTATATCACTAGTTTGGTATATAATGCTATAAATAATTCAGATTAGAAAATTGCATTCGTCATCATAATTAATTATGAGCAAAATAATAATCTATGAATATCACAATTAAATCAATCTATTATCACGGAAATTAATTAACATGCTAATCAATAATCCTCTTCTAAACTAGAATTATAATTATTTTTTTAAAAAAAAATTGTGATCTATGAGATGGATTATAAAAAATAAGCTAAAATTAAGCAGATTTTTAATCTTCGACCATTAATAAATTTGAGATTAAGTCTTAATATATGCATATTAAGACTTATACCAGCGTAGTAATGCGGGCGTAGTTCAATGGTAGAACCTCAGCCTTCCAAGCTGATGATGCCGGTTCGATACCGGTCGCCCGCTCCAATACTAATAAATTATCCTCTATAATCTAATTAATAGATTACATTTAGATATATTATAGTCTTTTTTATTTAAAAATTAATCTACAATCAAACTAGAACAGTAATGCTCTACTTGGGAAAATCAATTTTAATTGCTAGACGATTTTAATTAATGCTCGCAGGATAAAGTATTATTTACAATTTATTATGCTGACTGCAGCATAAAGATAGACTCATACCTACCATAAATAAAATTTATTTTTCGTAATAGGAAAGGCTTAGATGAGTAATTACCGTACACTGGATAATATTACAGTCAAGGGTAAGCGCGTATTACTACGACTTGACCTAAATATTCCAATGAATAATGGCATAGTAAAAGATACTAATAGACTTAAACGGTCTGCTCCTACTGTCATAGAACTATCCAATAAAGGTGCTAAAATAATAATTATTTCCCATTATGGTAGACCTAAAAAAAAGCCAGATGCCAAGTTATCAATGCAGCCAATTGTTGAACCGCTAGCAAAAGCTAGTGGGCGCAAGATTAACTTTGTGCACAATTGCATCGGTGCAGTTGCTGAAAATGCAGTTGCTAATTTATTAGAAGGGGAAATAGTGCTACTAGAGAACCTACGCTTCCACAATGGTGAGCAAACAAACGACATTAACTTTGCATCAAGTCTCGCTAAGCTTGCGGATATCTACGTAAACGATGCTTTCTCCGCCTCTCATCGTGCTCACGCTTCTATAAAAGGAGTCGCGGACATTCTGCCTGCATTTGCTGGACGTTTGATGGAAGCAGAATTAAATGCCCTAAACTACACTTTACAAGGTCCAGTGATAGCTGTCATTGGTGGCGATAAAGTCAGTACAAAACTGAACATACTAATTAATCTTGTTTCTCAGGTTGAAGTACTCGCTATTGGCGGCTGTATGGCTAACACTTTTTTATTTGCTAACGGAGTAGGTATTGGTAAATCACTAGTTGAGCCAAATTTTATAGATACAGTGTATGACATACAGGCCAAAGCTAAAGAAGCAAACTGTGATATATTGCTTTCAATTGACGCAATAGTGGCGGATGCTTTAGTCGCAGATGTAAAAACTAAGACTGTAGATATTCTTAAAGTTCCCTCGAACAAAATGATTCTTGACATAGGCCCTAAAACACTAGAGCTTATTACGAAGCGAATAGAAGCATGCAAAACGTTAGTATGGAACGGTCCTTTAGGAGCGTTTGAAATGAAGCCATTTGATAAAAATACAATCGCTTTAGCTAAGACAGTCGCTGATATGACTGATCGCGGACAAATCATATCTATCGCTGGCGGTGGAAATACTATGGCTGCCTTAGCTGAGGCAGGGGTAATCGATCGCTTTTCATATGTCTCTACAGCAGGTGGAGCTTTCTTAGAGCAACTCGAAGGTAAGGATCTACCGGGCATAACTGCTCTAAAAATAAATTAGCATTACATCACACAATGTAACGCTATAATAAACAAGAAATAAATTTGTATCTTGTAATTCAACAAACCATTAAAAGAGTTTATTATCGATTATTTATTAAATAATCGATAATAAACTAACAAGAATACTATATTGCTTTTAATAGAGCGCTAGATATTATATATATGCAATATATTTACCTTAAGTGTATTTTTGGATAATTATCTTATTTAAGATATTAAAATAATAAATTACTTTTTACTAAAAATAAATAAATTAATAATTGATATTAATTATTCACTTAATGTGCTGCTCCGTGACTATTTCCCCAGCCAGCCTTTACAACTAACGGTACGGATATATTAAGTGATGGAGTAGCAGCTCCCTCCATCACTTCTTTAATTAAATCAGCTGTAGCCTCAATATCACTTTCAGGTACTTCAAACAATAACTCGTCGTGCACTTGCAATAACATTTTTGCTTTAAAGTTTGCCTTATGCAAAGCAATTGACAAACGAACCATAGCTCGCTTGATAATATCAGCAGCAGTACCTTGAATTGGTGCATTAATAGCTGCCCGCTCGCCAAAATTTCTTTTGACTAGATTTTTTTCATGAATTGCATCAATATAAATCTTACGGCCAAAAAGAGTTTGTACATAGCCATACTCATGAGCTAGTCTTTTCATTTCAAGCATATAATCGATAATTCCAGAAAAGCGCTTAAAATAATCATTAATGTATCGCTGAGCTTCAATTCTCGAAATGCCTAACTGACTAGCCAAACCAAAACTAGAAATGCCATAAATGATACCAAAATTAATTGCCTTGGCTTTACGCCGAACATCAGAAGTCATCTTGTCAAGCGATATACCAAAAACTTCTGAAGCAGTTTGCTCATGAATATCTATACCGCGATTAAATGCCATACGCATTCCCTCTAATCCCGCTATATCGGCTAATAGACGTAGTTCAATTTGCGAATAATCTACCGACAGTAAAACATTACCCGGCTTTGCAACAAAGGCGGTACGAATTTTACGCCCATCGTCTGTACGTATAGGCACGTTTTGTAAATTTGGATGATTAGATGACAACCGGCCAGTTGCGACACCAGTCATCGAATATGAAGTATGAATACGCTTAGTTTCAGGGTTAATTTTAGCTAATAAAACATCAACGTAAGTAGATTTAAGCTTAACAAGACGACGATATTCGAGTATCTTAGCTGCTAACTCAACGCCTCGATCTGCCATTATTTCTAGTACTTTTGCGCCTGTGCTATAAGAACCTGTTTTGCTTTTTTTGCCCCAAGGTAATCTCAACTTGTCAAAAAGAATCTCGCCAAGCTGCTTATGTGAAGAAACGTTAAACTTTTCGCCGGCAAGATAATAGATTTCATTCTCGCGTTGCATAATACGTCTAGCAAAATCTCTAGACATATCGCCTAAAATTTTAGGATCAACTATAATACCATTACGTTCCATATCTACTAAAACTGGAATTAACGGTCGCTCCAATACCTCATAAACAGTAGTCATATGTTCTTTGATCAAACGAGGATGCAGCACTTTGTGCAAACGATAAATCATATCTGCATTTTCTGCAGCATAGCTCACTGCTTTATCTAAATTGACTTCAGCAAAACTGATTTGCTTTTTCCCTTTTCCACAAATATTTTCGAAAGAAATTTTGACATGCTTAAAATGCAAAAAAGTTAACTCATCAAGTTCATGGCCATGCATCTTACCCTCCAGTACATATGAAATGCACATAATATCGTCTAAAGGAGATACACTGATTTCTCCATTAATACTTCGACTCAGGACTAAACAGTCGTATTTGGCATTGTGCGCTATCTTAAGAACTGAAGAATTTTCAAAAAGCTCTTTAAGAGCGGGAATTGCTTCATTGAACGGGATTTGCTTAACTTCCTCAACTAAAAACGAAGTTGTAGCATTTATTTCATGGTAAATTCTATTATTCATATGACGTAAGGGAATATAGCAAGCTTTACCAGAAGATAAAGCTAGTGATATTCCTAATAATTCTGCCCGCATGGCATTCAAAGAAGTAGTTTCTATACTAAAAGATACTATGCCATTAGCTTCGGCATTATTTATCCAAAGACGCAAATTGTCCATGCTGGTTATAAGTTCATATCTAAGATCATTCTTGGTAGAAGCAACAAGGATATTCTTATCATCTATTTTTTCATAAGAATTCTGCACAAAATTACTCTCAAAGCGAGAAATTAACTTCTTAAAATTTTGATCATATAGAAAAGATAATACATTATTCACGTCAATATCATGTATAATCAGATCTTCAACATCTTCAGATAATTGAAGATCGTCCCTCAAGGTAACTAATTGTTTAGATATTCGAGCTAAATGCGCATTTTGAATAAGTTTTTGACGACGTTTAGGCTGTTTGATTTCCTTTAAGCAGCCAAGCAATGTCTCTAAGTCTCCGTATTGCTTTATAAGCTGAGCAGCTGTCTTAATACCAATGCTTGGTACCCCTGGTATATTGTCAATATAATCTCCAGCAAGAGCTTGAACATCAACTACTTTTTCTGGAAATACACCAAATTTTTCCATCACTTGATCTGAGCTAATTTGCACTTTTTTCATAGGATCATAAATGCTAACTCCTGAACGAACTAATTGCATCATATCTTTATCAGAAGATAATATGGTTACTTGCCATCCTTTCTCTACAGCTTCCCGCGTGTATGTTGCAATAACGTCATCCGCCTCAAAACCTTCCATTTCTATGCAAGGCACGTTAAAAGCCATAATGGCCTCGCGAATTAAGGGAAATTGTTTAATCAGATCTTCAGGAAGCTCTGGACGATTGGCTTTGTAGTGATGATAAATTCTGTGACGAAAGCTAAATCGACAATTATCAAAAATAACCGCCATACGATTAATATCTCTGTCTTCTATAAGCTTAATTAGCATATTGGAAAAGCCAAACACAGCATTGACGGGCATTCCGTCCGCACGCTTCATTGGAGGAATAGCATAATACGCACGAAAAACATAGCCAGATCCATCGACTAAAATTAGATGATCATGACCTGATTCACTTACATTGTTAACAGAAATAGTTAAATTTTTCATAGATGTTTTCGACAAATAAGACCGATTAATTAATTCAAGCAATTGGCCTATATAAGCAAGAAAATAAAACGTTGTAATTATTTATCATAAAATTTTACTCAAGAATGATTCTTATTTCATCATCTAAAGCATATTAGTAAATTAAACGAAGAATAATAGCAAATTATAAATAATTTAGTAACAAAGCACTAAAGCTAAGAATTCATTTGATCAAAAAAATCTTGATTGTTTTTAGAATGTTTGAGCTTATCGAGCAAAAATTCCATTCCATCAATCGCGCCCATTTGCATGAGAATACGGCGCAAAACCCACATCTTTGATAGAGTAGACTTATTTACTAATAACTCTTCTTTACGTGTACCCGATTTAGTAATATCAATTGCTGGAAAAGTTCGTTTATCTGCGAGTTTACGATCAAGAATAACTTCAGCATTACCAGTACCTTTAAATTCTTCGAATATAACTTCGTCCATTCTTGATCCGGTATCGACCAAAGCTGTAGCAATTATAGTAAGAGATCCACCTTCCTCAATATTACGAGCTGCACCAAAGAAACGCTTGGGACGTTGTAAGGCGTTAGCGTCTATGCCGCCAGTCAGTACTTTTCCAGAAGATGGCACAACGGTATTATAGGCACGAGCAAGGCGTGTAATAGAATCTAGCAAAATTACAACGTCTCGCTTATGTTCAACAAGACGCTTAGCCTTCTCTATAACAATCTCAGTGACTTGAACATGACGAGAAGCTGGTTCATCAAATGTTGAAGATATTACCTCTCCGTGTACAGAGCGTACCATATCTGTCACTTCTTCTGGACGCTCATCTATAAGCAATACAATAAGGTATACCCCAGTATTGCCTTCTGAAATTGCATGAGCAACGTTTTGTAGCATTACTGTTTTACCGGTACGTGGAGGTGCTACCAGCAATGCACGCTGACCTTTTCCTAAAGGAGAGATTAAACTAATCACCCTTGATGTAAAGTCTTTATTTTCAGTTTTAAATGCATTTTCTAAATTTAATTTTTCATTCGGAAATAACGGAGTCAGATTGTCAAAATTAATCCTATGACGAATAGCTTCTAGATGCTCGAAATTAATTTGATTTACTTTAAGTAAAGCGAAATAACGCTCGCCATCTTTTGGCGAACGAATCTGTCCTTCAATTGTATCTCCAGTACGTAAACCAAATCGGCGTACTTGACTAGGAGAAACATATATATCATCTGGACCAGGGAGGTAATTAGACTCCGGAGCACGAAGAAAGCCAAATCCGTCAGGAATAATCTCAAGTACTCCTTGACCTGAAATAGGCAGATCGTTTTCTGCTAGTTGCTTAAGAATAGCAAACATCATGTCTTGTTTGCGCAAGGTATTTACGTTTTCAATTTCAAGCTCTTCCGCGTAAGCGAGGAGATCAGCAGGCGTTTTAGCTTTAAGTTCTTGAAGATTCATCTGTGGTGGATTGCCTTCAAATAATTGACACTAAAATTGTAAATAGAAATGTGGGTGGTTTTATGCATCGGACAGCCTGCAGACGACCGCCTTGTAATACATACAATGTTATCGGAAAAATAAGTTGCTTGAGCAACAAGCTCAGCATTTTTTATGGTAATTGATTAAATAGTGTCAAGAGAGTTAATTATGGAAAATAACTATCAAAAAGGTTTTGTAATAACCAAAAAAATCACAAATACCATCAAAATGGTAGGAATTTCATTCATAATTCGAAAAAATGAAGCAGAATGTTTATTTTTATCAATCTCGAAAACTTTTCTCCAGTATCCCATAATGTGATGGATAACAGTTAATAGGATAATTAAAAAAAATTTTATATGCAGCCAAGTATTACTAGCCAATGACCAATTCATACACAACAGAGTAATCCCAAACCCCCATGTTGCCATCATGGCTGGATTCATAATAAAACGATAAAGGCGAAGTTCCATAATTTTAAATGTTTCCGAGGTAGAAGTATTTGTATCTTCATTTGCATGATATACGAATAGTCTAGGCAAGTAGAGCAAACCCACCATCCAAGCTATTACGCTAATCAAGTGTAATGATTTGATAATACCGTACCATTCCATAAAACACTTAGCTCCGAACTTGTTTTATTAATTCGATAACATTATTTACGGGGGTGTTTGGTAAAATACCATGTCCTAAATTAAAAATAAATGGTCCTGATGATAATGATTGCATTATACGATTAGTTTCTGTTTTTAAAGCACTGCCTCCTACTAATAAAGCAATAGGATCAAGATTGCCTTGTACAGGTATAATGTTCTGTAATTCGGAAGCTATACTAAGAGGAATAGTACTATCAAGCCCTACAGCATCAATCCCTGTATATGATGCATAATCTCTAATCATAGCCCCTGCACCTCGAGCAAAGCCAATAATTTTAATAGAAGGATGTAAACTTTTAATTTGTTTCACAATTTTTTTGGTTGGTTCTATTATCGCTTTTCTGAAAATACTTTCTGGTGCTATTCCTGCCCAGCTATCGAATAGCTGAATAATTTGGACTCCTGCTGATATCTGCTTATCTAGATAGGCGATCGTAGCATCAATAAGCAGATCAATAAGAAGTTGAAAACTTTTTGTACGTGTAAAAGCCCAAATTTTTATTTTTGTATAATCACGACTACTCCCTCCTTCTAGCATATAAGCAGCTACTGTCCAAGGACTACCTGCAAATCCTATTACTGGAATTTCCTTAGGTAAAATTTCTTTCAATCGATTAATAGTTTCATAAACATTTTTTATTCTAGTATGAAATTTATCTTCATTAAATGATGTAATATCTTTTTCAGTTTCTATTGGGGATATTACGGGTCCTTGCCCTTCTATAAACTTTAATTTATATCCTAGAGCTAATGTTACCAAAAGAATATCTGAAAATACAATTGCTGCATTTAAATTAAATCTTTTAATAGGCTGCATGGTTACTTCACAGGCCATTTGGGGATTTAGACATAATTCAATAAACCCTCCTGTTAATTTTCTTATCTCTTTGTATTCTGGTAGATAGCGTCCTGCTTGACGCATAAACCATATGGGTGGTGGTGATTTAATTGTTTTGTTTAAAGTATCTAAAATTGGGACATTTGACATAAATTTTGAACTTTCTA